>NZ_MLCL01000013.1 GCF_001942625.1 Mycobacterium syngnathidarum | reverse complement strand
GGCGCAGTGTTCCACCAGGGCAAGCTCCTCGAACGTCCGGTCGACATCACCCCGGAACCATCGCCCGACACCCCAGTGTCCGAGGTCGCCTGACGACCCTCGATCCACAGGATTTGACTATTTCTCGTACGAAACTACAGTTTCGTCGAAATCCAATCCTTGAGATCTGTCCAGAAGCGCTGACAAGCATCAGATTCCGCGTGACATACAGCGGAGTCGGTGTTGCTGTCCACACGAACAACTTGCAAGGAGTAACCTGTGAAGCTGGATAAGGATGCAGCCGCCATCCTGGCAGTTGTTGCCAGTCAAAACCTTCCTCCCCTATGTGCAGGAAGTGTCCTGGAGGCTCGTCTGAGAGTTCCAGACCCGATCTTCGCCCAGGGCGAGCGCCTGCCTTTGCATTCGGTAATCGATAGCACAATCCCAGGACCCGCAGGAGACCTTCCCGTCAGGATTTACACCCCGCAGGGAGTGGGCCCGTTCCCCGCCGTCGTCTACTTTCATGGTGGAGGATTCGTAATCGGATCTATCGAAACTGCCGACCAAGGCTGTCGGCTGATTGCCAACGAAGCTGGGGCGGTGGTCATATCCGTTGGATACCGCCTAGCTCCGGAGCATCCGTACCCGTCAGCGCCTGAAGACTGTTTCGCTGCAATTACCTGGGTAGCTAAACACGCTGCGGAGGTTAACGTCGACCCCAAGAGACTCGCTGTGGCGGGCGACAGTGCAGGTGCGAACCTGGCCACTGTAGTCACTCTGATGGCGAGAGACCGCGGCGGCCCCGAGATTGCGCACCAGGCACTGCTGTACCCCAACGTCGATCTAACGGATACCGAGTACCCCTCCAAGAGCGTGGACAATGCCGAAGGATACATGCTCGAGAAAACAGACATTGATTGGTTCTACTCGCACTATCTCCCCGATCCAGACAGGGCAAGTGAACCCTACGCGTCTCCACTTCTTGCAGAGAGCCACGCCGGCCTCCCCTCCGCCACGGTGATCACAGCTGGCTTCGACCCACTGCGCGACGAAGGTTTTGCCTACGTCGCTGCACTACAGCGATCCGGCACCCCTGCCGAACACCTGCCCTATCCGTCTCTGATTCATGGCTTCTATTCGTTTCCCGCGGCCATCGGCGCTGCGCGTGATGTTGCCGCAGAGATCGGACAGCGCCTGCGCACTGCACTTTCCGCGTAACCTGCACCCCTCGAATCGACCACTCACTGAGGACAACAACTATGCACAGCCCCAAGTACATCGACATGCTGATCGTCGGAGCCGGCTTCAGTGGCCTGTACCAACTCATCAAATCCCGAAGAATGGGTTTGACTGCCCGGGTGATTGAACGCGGTTGAGAAATAGTCAAATCCTGTGGATCGAGGGTCGTCAGGCGACCTCGGACACCGGCGAATCAGGTGACGGTTCGGGGGTGATATCGACGGGCCGTTCGAGGAGCTTGCCCTTGTGGAACAGAGCGCCGGCCCGTACGAGCGCGACCAGGTGTGGCGCGTTGATCGCCCGCCACCGGGACTGCGCGGCCTCGATCAGCTTGTAGGCCATCGCCATCCCCGCCGCCCTCGAACCCGGGCCCTTGGTCACTTTGGTCCTCAATCGCACTGTGGCGAAGGTGGATTCGATCGGGTTGGTGGTGCGTAGGTGCACCCAATGCTCGGCTGGATACCGGAAGTACTCGAGCAGCACGTCGGCATCGTCGGTGATCTTCTTCACCGCCTTCGGGTACTTCGCGCCGTAGTCGCGTTCGAACGCCGCGATCGCCAACTGGGCCTTGTCGATGTCCTCCGCGTTGTAGATCTCCTTCATCGCCGCCAACGCGCCCGGATGCGCCGACTTCGGGAGCGCAGCAAGAACATTGGCTTGCTTGTGGAACCAGCAGCGTTGCTCGCGGGTGTCGGGGAACACCTCCCGCAGCGCCTTCCAGAACCCGAGCGCACCGTCGCCGACCGCCAACGCCGGGGCGCGCATCCCGCGGCGGCGGCAGCCGCGCAGCAGATCGGCCCACGACTCGGTCGATTCGCGGTAGCCGTCGGTGAGTGCGACGAGTTCCTTGCGGCCGTCGGCGCGGACCCCGAGCATTACCAGCAGGCAGAGTTTTTCCTGCTCGAGGCGGACTTTCAGGTGGATTCCGTCGACCCACAGGTACACGTAGTCGACCTGCGAGAGGTCCCTGGTGCCGAAGGCCTTCGCCTCGTCCTGCCACTGGGCCGTGAGCCGGGTGATCGAGGATGCGGACAGTCCGGCGCCGGTGCCGA
>NZ_MLCL01000015.1 GCF_001942625.1 Mycobacterium syngnathidarum | reverse complement strand
ACCGTGAGCACGGGCGTGCCTTCCCGCCAGCGCGCCAACGCTGGTCTTGATCAGAATTCGGATTCCTTGCAGATCATCTTCCGGGAAGGCACGCCCGCCCGGGATCCACAGGTTCTGATCATTGCTCTGCGCTGTACGGATGTGTCACAAAGTTCGACAAGGTCGGCGCCGATGACGTCAGCCCGCGGTGGATGTCGATCAGTGCCCTGCTCTCCGCCTTACCTGCCGCCGCCGAGAGTTCTTTGTGGTGGAAATACGGGGTTGGAAGTCAGCTTCGATGCATTACGTCCTTGTAGGAACAATGTGTTAGTTCTGAAGCCATGTGACGATGTCTTCGAGCTGAGTGCTGAGTTCGTTCCATGGACGGTTGAGGTCGAGTGTTCGAGCGCCGATGCGGTTGCCTTGGACGACGACGTCCAGTCCGGGCTGCGCAGGTGCTTCGGTACGCGCATAGAGCAATAGCCCGCTGACCGAGCCGTCGCGGTTCACGTCGGCGTTCTTCACGTACGTCAATACTTGGTACAGATTGGTCGAGTGGACAGTCGGCTTGCCCCACATCCCGGCCTGCATCGATCGGCCGTAATATTTCGCATCAATGATGAGTGCCCGGTGTCCACGCCGCAGTGTGACATCGGTGCGCATTGCCGGGAGCTGTTCGGCTCCGAGTGCGCCTGCATCGTCGTAGTCCCACTTGACGGTGGAGCCGGTGGGGGAGAGTTCGGGGTGGTGGACGATGTAGTACTCGCGCAGGAATCGTTCATACAAGCTGCTCATCGCGTCGTCCGAGACCCATGAGGTGAGCTTGGTGCTTCCGGCATCCTGTGTGGGGAGGAGCCCGCGGACGATCAGTTCACAGACACCGAGCAACAGCCGGTATGTGGCGTTGGCGCGGTGGTAGGTCAGCGTGCGCCAGCGGATCGATGTCGGCGCGATCAGCGTCACCGCGTCCAGGTATGGCAGAAGCCGACGCAGCGCAGCCCGGCGGGGCGCGGCGACATCACCGTGGCGGAGGAGTAGGACGATGACCGACTTCAGCGCCCTGTTGTGGGGCGTGTCGAGCTCGTACTCGTCGAACTCGCACACCAGCCTTCCTCGGAACGTAGAGCGAGTGGCTGCGGTGCGAGTGATATCGATACGTCCGCGAATGGTGGCGAGCGCTTCGCTGCGGTGCAGGTAGTCGCGATGAAGACCGCGCTTGACCTGTGTGCCGACGCCACGCACGAGAATTTCCGCGAACAGATCGTGAAGATGGTCGAAGGCCTCGGCCGCGATTCGGTCGTTGCCTTCGCTGCGGATCGCTCGAAAGGCATAGGCCATCATCACGTACACGTTACGGATAGCGATGGACCTCTCGGTCATGCGACGGCGGCCCTGAGCCTGCTGGCCCACTCCTCGGCCGTGGTCGGCTCGTCGAACCAGTACTCGTCGAGAAGGGGGATGAGTTCGTCCTCGACCACCGAGTACAGCCATTCATCGTCGGTGGCGCCTTCTGGAGGGCTGGAGAGGAAGCTGTGTCCGATGGCGAAGCCCTGGCCGAGTGCGGGGTCGTCGGCGATGGTCTTGTTGAGGTCGATGACCACTTCGACGAGGCGGTCGAGGGTGGGACTTCCAGCGTCTTGCTGCCAACGGGTGAATCCGGCAGAGTGGAAGCCCGGGGTCATCTCGAAAAATCCGAAGCGACGACGCAGTGCGTAATCCAGGACGGCAAGGCTGCGGTCGGCGGTGTTCATCATGCCGATGATGTGGACGTTGGTGGGGACGGAGAACGTCTCGTTCTTGTACAACAGTCGGAGGTCTTGTCCGCGTTTGTCGGCTTCGATGAGCATGAGCAGCTCGCCGAAGATCTTGGAGATGTTGCCGCGGTTGATCTCGTCGATGATGAAGAAGTACGGCCGGTCGGTGTCGTCGGCGCGGGCCTTCTCGCAGAAGCGATAAAACGGCCCTTCAGTGAGCGTGAAACCACCGGTCTCGGTGGGCCGGTATCCCATCATGAAGTCCTCGTACGAGTAGCTCTGATGGAACTGGACCATCTGGACCCGACTCGGATCCTTCACCCCCATGATCGAGTATGCCAGGCGCTTTGCGGCGAAGGTCTTCCCGACACCGGGCGGGCCAGCGAGGATGACGCTCTTCTTCCGCGCCAGCAGAGAGCGCAAACGTTCGTATCGCTCCTCCGGCAGATAGACCTCCTTGAGGAATGCCGTCTTGTCGTAAGCCGGAAGTGGCGTCGAGAAATAGTCAAATCCTGTGGATCGAGGGTCGTCAGGCGACCTCGGACACTGGGGTGTCGGGCGATGGTTCCGGGGTGATGTCGACCGGACGTTCGAGGAGCTTGCCCTGGTGGAACACTGCGC
>NZ_MLCL01000035.1 GCF_001942625.1 Mycobacterium syngnathidarum | reverse complement strand
CACCTTCGCCTTCTCCCCCGTAGGAGCACCATGAACGACGTAGCCATCATTGGAGTCGGTATCCATCCCTTCGGCCGCTTCGAAGGCAAGTCCGCGATGGAGATGGGCGTGGACGCCATCTTCGCCGCGGTTGCCGATGCGGGTGTGGACTGGAAGGACATCGGTGCCGCGACCGGAGGCAGCTGGACGGTGGCCAACCCGGACGCGATCGTCGGGATGGTCGGATTGACGGGTATCCCGTTCACCAACGTGTTCAACGCGTGTGCCACGGCGGCCAGTGCCACCAAGGCCTGCGCTGACGGGATCCGGCTCGGCGACTACGACATCGG
The DNA here is from genome assembly GCF_001942625.1 of Mycobacterium syngnathidarum. Taxonomy (GTDB): domain Bacteria; phylum Actinomycetota; class Actinomycetes; order Mycobacteriales; family Mycobacteriaceae; genus Mycobacterium; species Mycobacterium syngnathidarum. The sequence continues at coordinate 2,513 of NZ_MLCL01000035.1, read as the reverse complement.
TATCGCCGTCGGGTTGGACAAGCATCCGCGCGGCGCGTTCACCGAAGACCCGGCCTTGGTCGGCATGCCCAGCTGGTACGCCGAGAACGGCCAGTACCTCACCACCCAGTTCTTCGGGATGAAGGCGAATCGTTACCTGCACGAGCACAACATCTCGCAACGCACGTTGGCCAAGGTGGCCAACAAGAACTTCCGCAATGGTGCGCTGAATCCGAATGCGTTCCGACGCAAGCCGATCAGCGAAGACGACATCCTCGATTCCACCATGCTCAACTACCCGTTGACCCAATACATGTTCTGCGCCCCGGACGAGGGTGCTGCCGCGGTAGTGATGTGCCGGGCCGACATCGCCCACAAATACACGGACAAGCCGGTCTACCTCAAAGCCGTCGAGGTCCGTACCCGCCGCTACGGTGCCTATGAGGTCAACACCACCTGCGCGCCGGTCGAGGAAGATGTGGCGCCGACGGTGTACGCCGCGCGCGCCGCATTCGAAAAGGCCGGGGTGGCACCCGGAGACGTCGACGTCGTGCAGCTGCAGGACACCGATGCCGGCGCCGAGATCATCCACATGGCCGAATGCGGATTCTGCGCCGATGGCGACCAGGAGAAGCTGCTGGCCGACGGGGCCACCGAGATCGGTGGCTCGCTACCGATCAACACCGACGGTGGTCTGATCGCCAACGGCGAGCCCATCGGCGCCTCGGGCCTGCGCCAGATTCACGAACTGGTACGCCAATTGCGCGGCGAAGCCGGCGACCGCCAGGTGCCCGGCAACCCACGCGTCGGCTTCGCCCAGCTCTATGGAGCGCCCGGTACCGCCGGTGCCACCGTCCTGACACTCTGACTTGCATCTCGCGCGCAGACACAGAATCGCACCGTCGCCGACGGAAACATATGAGTCTGCGTCTGCTCGCCGGATAGGGAGACCACCAACATGACTGAACAATTCAGGGACGCACCGATCTTCGACGCGGACCAGCACATGTACGAAACCGGTGAAGCGCTGACGAAGTTTCTGCCGGAGAAGTACTCACGTGCCGTGCAGTACGCCCAGATCGGCAGGCAGACCCGGGTGGTGATCAACAACCGGGTCACCGACTTCATCCCCAATCCCACCTTCGAGCGGGTTGCCGCCCCCGGTGCGCACGAAAAGTTCTTCGCCGGGGAGAACACCGAAGGGCTGACCCTGCGCGAGATGCAGGGCAAGGCGATCGACGCCCCCGCGGCCACCCGCAACCCCGAGGACCGGATCGCCGAACTGGACCGGCAGGGCGTGGTCGAGGCCCTGAACTATCCCACCCTGGGCAGCCTCGTCGAGCACTCCAGCGCCGACGACCCACAGCTGACCCTGGCGATCGTCCACGCCCTCAACCAGTGGATCCTCGAACACTGGAGCTTCAACCACGCCGACCGCGTGTTCTCCACACCGATCATCAACCTTTCCGAAGTCGATGCGGCACAACGTGAATTGGCATGGATCCTCGATCACGGCGCCAAAGTTGCGTTGATCAAGCCCGGCCCGGTCAACGGCCTGCACGGCTGGCGCTCCCCTGCGCTGCCCGAATTCGACCCGTTCTGGCGCGACGTCGAGGCCGCCGGCCTGCCTATCGTCCTGCACGCCAGCTACCCGCCGCTCGACGAGTACGTCAACAAGTGGGAACCGCCCCATACTCAGAACTTCATGGCCCAGAGCGCGTTCCGCTGGATGGTGTTGGGCCACCGCGAGATCGCCGACATGCTTACCGCACTGATCTGCCACGGCACCCTGACACGGTTCCCGAAGCTGCGCATCGCCAGCGTCGAGAACGGCAGCAGCTGGATCTTCCCGCTGTTCCACGATTTCGCCGACCTCTACAAGAAGATGCCGCAGAACTTCCCCGAACATCCGCATGACGTGTTCCGTCGCAACATCTGGGTCAGCCCGTTCTGGGAGGGCTGCGTGTCCGACGTCGTCGAAACCGTCGGGTGGGACAAGGTGCTGTTCGGATCCGACTACCCCCACCCCGAGGGGCTGGCCGAGCCGAAAGGCTTCTGGAAGTACGCCGAGGGCATGGACATTCGCCGCACCTACGATTTCATGGGCGACAACGCCCGCCGGTTCATGGGCCTGCCGATCGCCAACCCCGATCCGGATGCGGTGAAGCCGCCTTCGCTCGCTAGGGCCTGATTCACGTCGGCAACTTGATGCTCCAATTGGCGTCAAGCGGCTTGCAGCCAGTGTCCGTAGTTCTCGGCGAAGGTGTCGTCGCGTTGTAGTCCGCGTTCGATGCGGGAGACTGTAGTGGGCCAGCCGCCGAAGTGGTTGGCAGCAGTTGTGACTGTGATGTTCTTGGCTTGCCGGGCCGGACGATCCGTGGTGGGTGGAGCATCGGCCTGAACAACCTGAATCGCCCTGGTTTTGCCGGAGGCTCGGGCTATTGGATTGCGACCAGTGGTTGGTCGGTCCGTTGTGCATCGTAGAACGTGGCTTCGTACTCGGCGGGTGGGACGTCGTTGAGGTAGCCGTGTAA
>NZ_MLCL01000057.1 GCF_001942625.1 Mycobacterium syngnathidarum | reverse complement strand
TTTATGGTGGTGCAGGCTGCGTTGGCGGTGTTGTTGTCGAGTTTGAGTGCCAGTTCCGATGTGGCGGTGGGTTTTCCGATCGCGGGGCGTAATGATCCGGCGTTGGATGATCTGGTCGGGTTCTTCGTGAACACCTTGGTGCTGCGGGTCGACCTGGCCGACGACCCCACCGTAGGCGAGCTGTTGGGGCAGGTGCGTCAGCGCAGTTTGGCAGCGTATGAGCATCAGGATGTGCCGTTCGAGGTGTTGGTGGACCGGCTCAACCCGAGTCGTAGCTTGAGTCATCACCCACTGATCCAGGTGATGTTGGCCTGGCAGAACCCGGCGAATGCGTCCGGTTCCGAGTCGGCGGCGGGTGATGTGCAGGCTGCGGCACAGATGGCCGAAACCCATACCGCACGTATGGATCTGGTCTTCGCTCTTGGAGAAAAGTACGACGCGGAGGACGCCTGGGCCGGGATCGGTGGTTCGGTGGAGTTCCGGACTGATGTGTTTGATGCGGCCACGGTTGGGGTGATGGTTGGGCGGTTGGAGCGGATTCTGGCGGTGATGATGGCTGATCCGGCCCAACGCTTGTCGTCGATTGATGTGTTGGATGTGGTCGAGCGTGCTCGTCTCGATGAGGTGGGTAATCGGGCGGCGTTGACCGCGCCGGCGAGGGTGGCGGGTTCGATTCCGGAGGTGTTCGCCCGGCAGGTGGTTCGGGTGCCGGATGGGGTTGCGGTGACCTTCGAGGGCAGGTCGGTGTCGTATTGGGAGCTGGATGAGGCTTCGAATCGGTTGGCGCATTTGCTTGTTGGTTGTGGTGCCGGGCCTGGTGAGTGTGTGGCGTTGGTGCTGAATCGTTCGGTTGAGGCGATTGTGGCGATCTTGGCGGTGTTGAAGACGGGGGCGGCGTACTTGCCGTTGGATCCGGCGTATCCCGACGCACGGATCGCGGTGGTGGTTGGTGATGCCCGGCCGGTGGCGGTGGTCACTGCAGGTGTGTTGGTGGGGCGGTTGGATCAGTTGGGTGTGGCCGTTGTCGATGTGGCGGATCGGCGGATCGGCATGCAACCGAGCGGCGCGCTGTCCATGCCGGCTGCCGATGATGTGGCGTATGTGATTTATACGTCGGGCACGACGGGTGTGCCCAAGGGGGTGGCCGTGCCGCACAGCAACGTCACCGGGTTGCTGACGTCGTTGGATGTGGGGTTGCCGACCGCGGGGGTGTGGTCGCAGTGGCATTCGTATGCCTTTGATGTGTCGGTGTGGGAGATTTTCGGTGCGTTGCTCAGTGGTGGCCGGTTGGTGGTGGTGCCTGATGCGGTGGTGGGTTCGCCGGATGAGTTGCACGCGTTGCTGGTTGCCGAGCAGGTGACGGTGTTGAACCAGACGCCGTCGGCTGCGGCGGCGTTGTCGTCGCAGGGTTTGGAGTCTGCGGCGTTGGTGGTGGCCGGTGAGGCGTGTCCGGTGGAGTTGGTGGATCGGTGGGCGCCGGGCCGGTTGATGATCAATGGTTACGGTCCGACGGAGACGTGGTACACGTCGTTTAGTGCGCCGTTGACGGCTGGCTCTGAGGTGGTGCCGATTGGTGCGCCGATACCGGGTGCGGCGTTTTTTGTGTTGGATCGGTGGTTGCGTCCGGTGCCCGCGGGTGTGGTGGGGGAGTTGTATGTGGCCGGAGCGGGTCTGGCGAGTGGGTATTTGGGTCGGGGTGGGTTGACGGGGTCGCGGTTTGTGGCGTGTCCGTTCGCCGCGGGGCAGCGGATGTATCGGACTGGGGATGTGGTGCGTTGGGGTGCCGACGGTGAGTTGCAGTATTTGGGTCGGGCTGATGAGCAGGTCAAGATTCGTGGGTATCGGATCGAGTTGGGTGACGTACGCGCGGTGCTGGCCGGTCTGGAGGGTGTGGAGCAGGCGGCGGTCATCGCTCGGGAGGATCGTCCCGGTGACAAGCGTCTGGTCGGCTATGTGACGGGTTCTGCTGATCCGGCCGAAATTCGGGTCCGGCTCGCTGAGCGGCTACCGAGCTACATGGTGCCCGCGGCGGTGACGGTCGTGGACAGCCTGCCGTTGACAGTCAACGGCAAGCTTGACGTGCGGGCCCTGCCGGTCCCGGACTACACCGCCGGTGAGCTTTACCGTGCCCCGGAAACGCCCATGGAACAGGTCCTGGCCGGCATCTACGCCCAAGTTCTCGGTCTGGAGCGCGTCGGGGTCGACGACTCGTTCTTCGACCTGGGTGGCGATTCCCTGTCGGCGATGCGGGTCGTCGCTTCGATCAACGCCAGCCTCGATACTGACCTGGCGGTGCGCATCATGTTCGATGCGCCGACGGTTCGGAGCCTGGCTCAACAGGTGGGGCGCGCCGAAAGCGCCGAGGAAGTGGTCCCTGTCGAGATCCTCAAACAGGGCAACGGTGTCCCGCTGTGTTGCATCCATGACGGTTTCGGCCTGAGTTGGTCATACCGGGCTCTGGCACAGTACGTGGACGGGCCGATCATCGGGATCAATCAGACTCCAGAGCCTCAGACGCAATCGATCCGAAGTATGGCGGCGAACTATGCCGATCGGCTCCAGAAGCTTTATCCGACTGGGCCTTACCGGATTTTGGGGTGGTCGTTTGGTGGTGTCGTGGCCCATGCGCTCGCGGTCGAGCTGCAACGACGAGGATGTGAAGTGCAGCGTTTGGTGTTGTTGGATGGGTTGTTGAACCCGAACAGGTTCTGGAAGCGCATTACCCGCAAGATCGCCGGGAATCAGGCGGTGGCTGAGGGTTGGGTTTTGGATTACATCTTGCGCACCAACAGGGTTCGGGTTCCGTTGCATGTGGGGTTGCTGACGTATTCGCGGGTGGCTGACATCATTGCCCGGCATGGGGCTAGTCCTCCGTCGCCGCAGTTGGTTCGGTTCATGGCGCGTAGTGTCGGTGCGGGTCAGTTGATGCTTCTCGATCATGCACCGGATGTGTTCGATGGCGATGTGGTGATGTTTTCGGCTGCGCGATCGCGGTGTGAGGGCACCGGTGGTGACGGGCTCGCGGCGAGGTTCGCCCGCGTGCGTAACCGGCGGGCCGCGCGCTCACTTCTGCATAGTTGGCGCCCCTACGTTTCCGGTGAGATCACCGTGCTACCGGTGGGCTGCACCCACTTCGAAATGTTCCTACCCCAAGCACTGAACACATACGCACAACAACTCA
>NZ_MLCL01000017.1 GCF_001942625.1 Mycobacterium syngnathidarum | reverse complement strand
GCTCATGCACCGCCTGGGCCGCATCCCACCGATCGAATACGAGGCCGTCTACTACGCTACAAACACAGCCCAATCCGAGGCTGCACACCAGTAACCACGTGTGCATCAAATTCGGGGCGATTCAACCAGTTGCCAGTTGCAACTGGGGCTCGTCTATACGTAGACAGGCGGTCAGTTCGACTACACGGCGTAGCCGTACAGCATTGGTAGGTCTAGCGTGCGGCCGCCAGAGCCTATGGGTGGGCCCGGCGACATGGTGAGACGCCATGATCGGTTGTGGCCGACGTCCGGGCTTCCGCCATGACAGTATTCGGCATCTCGACCATGGTTGTTGACCGTGGTCCTCGAAAACACCTGTCACCGACGGCCGCTAGTTCGCAACCTCCTAGAACATAAATATCGGATCTCCAGTCCCGCCGCTAATTCCTCCGCTCAAGGTAAGTCTCGTGAGGCTCGACCGTGGCCGGGCGGGCCAGCAAACACCTGTGCTATGGCCAGCCAACGTTCAGCGTCTTCGCCGACCGCCACGAGCGAGAGGTCATCGCGGTGTCGCCGCTGGGTGACCAACATGCAGAAGTCCCACGCCGTTCCGCAAACTCGTTGGGCAGCGCCTGGCGGTCCCCATGTCCAATCTGCGCCGGTTGCGGTGGTGAGTTCGATCCGAAACTCGTCCTCTGGCGGCGTGAGGGAGTGCAGGGCGTATGCGTAGTTTCGCGTGCGCACGCCCATGTGAGCGATGTGCTTGATCCTGTCGGTGATAGGTAATCGCAATGACAGCGCGTCAGCTATATCGGTCCCGTGTGCCCACGTCTCCATCAAGCGTGCAGTGGCCATCGATGCGGCACTCATCGAAGGACCGAACCATGGAATCTGTTGACCTGCCGGGACCCTGCTTAGGACATCATGCAATCTAACTCGCCCCAACCGCCAGGTAGCGAGCAACTCGGTGCGAGGTATACGGGCCCATTCGTAGGCGGCATCATCAACTGCATGTACTGGATCCCGCAGTGCAGCTTCGGCGAGTGGGGCGAAAGCCCCCTGCCCCTTGAGCGCCATGAGCGATGCTTGATCAGTCCAAGCAAGGTGTGCGATTTGATGTGCGATAGTCCACGGGACCGCCGGCGTTGGCGTCGACCACTGTTCGTCGGTGAGGCTGCACACGATGGCGTCGACTTCTGCGCCTTCAAGCAGCAGATCGTCCGCAACTATCTGGGCGATAGTACGGACTTCAGTCGGTATGGTCGAGGGGGATGGGATTTCGGTCTGCATTCGCGGGCCTCTTATGGTCAGCCGGGTGTATTGATGGTGACGCGACGGTCGGGCCCGCCCTGTCTGATGGGCTCCCGGTGGGTCGCGACGGGTACCAGAACGTTTGGTCCGGATGTCGAGCATGCGATCATGACTGTACGAACGGTCAGTCACTCAGGCTACATGATCTCTTCTATCGCCAGCTTCCTATTGGCGCTACGCGTCAAATCGCGCTCAACTCGAAGTCGTAGACGCCGATCAGGTCGCTCTTGATTGGAGCGACGCCCGACCTGTTTGGCTGTAAATGCTCGCGGCAATACTCACGCTGTGGCCCACACCTTGACGCTGCGAGTGCGAACTTCCAGCCCGACCTTTCTGCCGGAGAACAGTTCTCGGAGAAGGCAGAAACGGCGACATGGCTGACCATCGTCGGCAGCGATGCGCGGAACCTCCGCAGTATGCGCTCGGGCTCCTTTGGGAGTCGATGAACCTCGCGGTCGGGTTGTCCTGTCGTAACCCAGTGCTGCTGTTTGGCCGGTTCCCCCCATTGGAGGAAATGCGAGAAACCTTGAACCTGACCGTACAAGCGGTTAGTATCTGCGTGGTAGAGGTACCAGCCTGGCTGTGGCGCTTGACGATTAGCGAGGGATGGCGGATGCGCGACGTGACCCCGGTCGTATTTTCACCGTCCGCGGTCGACATGCCAACATTCCACCGGCATCCGCATGAGGACCCGATCGATTCATCGGAACAAAAAACCTCGGTGGTGCCTCGCGGAAAAACATGCACGATTTGGATGACTGGTCGAACGGCTGACCACGCCAAGCATTCTGATGGGCAGTGCGTTTCACACTTCGACCTCCAAAGTGTTTGATTCCATCTAGATAAACCTGCACAGTGCAAAGGAGAATCCTATGTCGGAAGACAAGACCACAGAATTGGCCCGCCGGTTCGTCGAGGCGGCCTGGTCAAACAGTGGCGGCTATGCGACTCTTGAGGCCCTTGCGGCGCCCGAGTTCTCCGTGAAGTACTCATTGATGCCAGCACCGATCGAGGGCGTAGAAGCATATTGTGCCCTGCTTCGCCAGACCCGTGCCAGTCTCGAGGATATTTACATCAAGTTCGTACACGTTGCCACCCAAGGCAACACTGCAGTTTTCAGCTGGGAAGGGGGAGGCACGCACAAGGGCGAGATTATGGGCATTCCCGGTACTGGGGGTGCGCTCCACTGGACCGGCATCTCGATTGTGGAAGTAACCGATGGGAAGGTCACCAAGGAATGGGGCGAAGAGGACAGCGCCCGTGTGCTGCGGCAGCTTGGTGTTATTCCGGCCGGCATCTAGCGAGCTAGTGCCACCCATTGCGATGGAACCACGAGATACCCTGTGTACCAGGGAGATTGGCTTCCCAGGTAGGGTGGCTCTTCGATTTAATCGGACACTCAGCATGAGCCTGAGTTGCGGCCAGTTGTTTGCTTGTTTACCCGAAGTGTGAGATCGGTCCCGTCTGTCAGGGTTCGAACCAGGTCGTAGGGCAGCCTCACTCGATTATCAGGAATTACGTTGTGGTCGAGGGGTTCGGCGAGATCGGCTCGGGACCGTCCCGGGGCAGTGTCTGTGAGTGAATCGCCCCGGGTTTGATGCACACGTGGTTACTGGTGTGCAGCCTCGGATTGGGCTGTGTTTGTAGCGTAGTAGACGGCCTCGTATTCGATCGGTGGGATGCGGTCCAGGCGGTGCATGAGG
>NZ_MLCL01000043.1 GCF_001942625.1 Mycobacterium syngnathidarum | reverse complement strand
TGTGTGTTGATGTGCAATTTCTTTTGAAACTCATTTTTTGGTTTTTGTGTTGTAAGTGTTTAAGGGCGCATGGTGGATGCCTTGGCACTGGGAGCCGATGAAGGACGTTGGAGGCTGCGATATGCCTCGGGGAGCTGCCAACCGAGCGTTGATCCGAGGATGTCCGAATGGGGAAACCCAGCACGAGTGATGTCGTGTTACCCGTCACTGAATACATAGGTGTCGGGAGGGAACGCGGGGAAGTGAAACATCTCAGTACCCGTAGGAAGAGAAAACAAAAGTGATTCCGTGAGTAGTGGCGAGCGAAAGCGGAGGATGGCTAAACCGTATGCATGTGATACCGGGTAGGGGTTGTGTGTGCGGGGTTGTGGGACCTGTTTTTCCAGTTCTATCCGACTGGAGGGTAGTGAGAAAATGTTGTGGTTAGCGGAAATGGTTTGGGATGACCTGCCGTAGACGGTGAGAGCCCGGTACGTGAAAACCTGACATCTACCTTAATGGTGTTCCCGAGTAGCAGCGGGCCCGTGAAATCTGCTGTGAATCTGCCGGGACCACCCGGTAAGCCTGAATACTTCCCAGTGACCGATAGCGGATTAGTACCGTGAGGGAATGGTGAAAAGTACCCCGGGAGGGGAGTGAAATAGTACCTGAAACCGTGCGCTTACAATCCGTCAGAGCCCTCGCTTTGCGTGGGGTGATGGCGTGCCTTTTGAAGAATGAGCCTGCGAGTCAGGGACATGTCGCGAGGTTAACCCGGGTGGGGTAGCCGCAGCGAAAGCGAGTCTGAATAGGGCGTATCCACACAACAGTGTGTGGTGTAGTGGTGTGTTCTGGACCCGAAGCGGAGTGATCTACCCATGGCCAGGGTGAAGCGCGGGTAAGACCGCGTGGAGGCCCGAACCCACTTAGGTTGAAGACTGAGGGGATGAGCTGTGGGTAGGGGTGAAAGGCCAATCAAACTCCGTGATAGCTGGTTCTCCCCGAAATGCATTTAGGTGCAGCGTCACATGTTTCTTGTTGGAGGTAGAGCTACTGGATGGCCGATGGGCCCCACAGGGTTACTGACGTCAGCCAAACTCCGAATGCCGACAAGTCCAAGAGTGTGGCAGTGAGACGGCGGGGGATAAGCTCCGTGCGTCGAGAGGGAAACAGCCCAGATCGCCGGCTAAGGCCCCTAAGCGTGTGCTAAGTGGAAAAGGATGTGCAGTCGCGAAGACAACCAGGAGGTTGGCTTAGAAGCAGCCACCCTTGAAAGAGTGCGTAATAGCTCACTGGTCAAGTGATTGTGCGCCGATAATGTAGCGGGGCTCAAGCACACCGCCGAAGCCGCGGCAGCCACTTTGTGGCTGGGTAGGGGAGCGTCCTGCATCCGGTGAAGCAGCAGAGTGATCTAGCTGTGGAGGGTGTGGGAGTGAGAATGCAGGCATGAGTAGCGAATAGGCAAGTGAGAACCTTGCCCGCCGAAAGACCAAGGGTTCCTGGGCCAGGCCAGTCCTCCCAGGGTGAGTCGGGACCTAAGGCGAGGCCGACAGGCGTAGTCGATGGACAACGGGTTGATATTCCCGTACCCGTGTATGTGCGTCCCTGATGAATCCATTGTGCTAACCATCCAAAACCACCGTGACCAATCCCTTCGGGGTGCGGCGTTGGTGGGGCTGCGTGGGACCCCGGTGGGTAGTAGTCAAGCGATGGGGTGACGCAGGAAGGTAGCCGTACCAGTCAGTGGTTGTACTGGGGTAAGCCGGTAGGGCGAAACGTAGGCAAATCCGCGTTTCATGTGCCTGAGAGGTGATGCATAGCCGTTTGAGGCGAATTCGGTGATCCTATGCTGCCAAGAAAAGCCTCTAGCGAGGACATACACGGCCCGTACCCCAAACCAACACAGGTGGTCAGGTAGAGAATACTAAGGCGTACGAGTGAACTATGGTTAAGGAACTCGGCAAAATGCCCCCGTAACTTCGGGAGAAGGGGGACCCCCATATCGTCAAGGCTCTTGCGGCCGGCAGCGGGAGGGGGTGGCACAAACCAGTGAGAAGCGACTGTTTACTAAAAACACAGGTCCGTGCGAAGTCGCAAGACGATGTATACGGACTGACGCCTGCCCGGTGCTGGAAGGTTAAGAGGACCTGTTAACCCTTCGGGGTGAAGCAGAGAATTTAAGCCCCAGTAAACGGCGGTGGTAACTATAACCATCCTAAGGTAGCGAAATTCCTTGTCGGGTAAGTTCCGACCTGCACGAATGGCGTAACGACTTCTCAACTGTCTCAACCATAGACTCGGCGAAATTGCACTACGAGTAAAGATGCTCGTTACGCGCGGCAGGACGAAAAGACCCCGGGACCTTCACTACAACTTGGTATTGGTGCTCGATACGGTTTGTGTAGGATAGGTGGGAGACTGTGAAATTCACACGCCAGTGTGGGTGGAGTCGTTGTTGAAATACCACTCTGATCGTATTGGGCCTCTAACCTCGGACCGTATATCCGGTTCAGGGACAGTGCCTGGTGGGTAGTTTAACTGGGGCGGTTGCCTCCTAAAATGTAACGGAGGCGCCCAAAGGTTCCCTCAACCTGGACGGCAATCAGGTGTTGAGTGTAAGTGCACAAGGGAGCTTGACTGCGAGACGTACATGTCGAGCAGGGACGAAAGTCGGGACTAGTGATCCGGCACCTCTGAGTGGAAGGGGTGTCGCTCAACGGATAAAAGGTACCCCGGGGATAACAGGCTGATCTTCCCCAAGAGTCCATATCGACGGGATGGTTTGGCACCTCGATGTCGGCTCGTCGCATCCTGGGGCTGGAGCAGGTCCCAAGGGTTGGGCTGTTCGCCCATTAAAGCGGCACGCGAGCTGGGTTTAGAACGTCGTGAGACAGTTCGGTCTCTATCCGCCGCGCGCGTCAGAAGCTTGAGGAAATCTGTCCCTAGTACGAGAGGACCGGGACGGACGAACCTCTGGTACACCAGTTGTTCCACCAGGAGCACCGCTGGATAGCCACGTTCGGACAGGATAACCGCTGAAAGCATCTAAGCGGGAAACCCCCTCCAAGACCAGGCTTCTCACCCTTTTAGAGGGATAAGGCCCCCCGCAGACCACGGGATTGATAGACCAGACCTAGAAGCCCAGCAATGGGTGCAGGGAACTGGCACTAACCGGCCGAAAACTTACAACAACCAACAAACACCACCATGTTTGAGTTACGTAAGACGCACATCCTGACCTCGCAACCACATCCATAAACACCCACACACTTGTGTGTCGGCGTGCCACCGCACCCCACCACCAAAACACAAGATGTACACTCACAAACGGGTGAATAAAGTTACGGCGGTCCATAGCGGCAGGGAAACGCCCGGTCCCATCCCGAACCCGGAAGCTAAGCCTGCCAGCGCCGATGATACTACCCACACGGGTGGAAAAGTAGGACACCGCCGAACACAAATTAAG
>NZ_MLCL01000069.1 GCF_001942625.1 Mycobacterium syngnathidarum | reverse complement strand
ATTAGCGTGGACCATGAGGACCTCTCGGTAATCGGATGTGCGTGTTTGGTAACCACACCGATACCGGAGGTCCTCACCTACTTCCGCTCACCACGCCGTTCACAACCTGTCTGGGAGTTACACCTAGATCCTCAGAGCAGAGTGGACCAGTAACTCCAGAACCGCACCAGGCACAACAGGATCACCGCGGTGAACCACAGCGCCACGATCGACCAGCGCCAGGTGTGCAGCCCGCGCAGCACGGCGTTGCCGCGCTGCGGCTGCACCGCGATCGTCGTCACCACGACCAGCAGCGGGATGGTCATCGACCACACCACCATGCAGTACAGGCACAGCGCGCCGATGGTGAACACGCTCTGGTAGATCAGCCAGTGCACGAACACCGTGCCCAGCAGCGTGCCGACCGCCAGCCCGGCCCAGTACCAGCGGGGCAGCTGAACCCGGGCCACCGCGAGCACCCCGGTCACCAGCACGACGGTGAACGACACGATGCCGATCAGCGAGTTCGGGAAACCGAACACGGCGGCCTGCGGGGTGACCATCACCGAACCGCAGGACAGCACCGGGTTGAGGCTGCACGTCGGCACGTAGGCCGGGTTCTTGAGCAGCTCGACCTTCTCGATGGTCAGCGCCAGCGCCGACGAGAGGCCCACCACGCCGGCGATCAGGACCCACAGCGCGCTCAGCCTCCCGACGTGCACCCCACCGTGCTCGGGGCTGTCCGGCTCGGCCGGGGACACCTCCCCTGGCGCGCTCACGCTCATGGAGCGGGAGCGGGAGCGGGCGCCGGGGTCGTCGGATCCGGATTCGGCGGCGGCGCACCGGCGTCGAGCACGGGCAGGTCACCGACGATGCTCCTGATCTCGTCGATCAGCGCGTCGGGGGTCGTCGGCTTGTAGTCCTTGCCGTTGATGCGGATGGTCGGGGTGGCCTTGACCTCGGTCGCCTTGGCCATGCCCTTGACCATGTCGTCGTAGCGGCCCTTCTCGATGCAGTTCGGGACGTCGCCGACGACGCCGGCCTGGCGCGCCACCTCGGTCAGCCGGGCCTCGTCCGGGAACGGGCCGACGCCCTCGGGCGGCTGCTGGGCGTACAGCGCGGCGTGGAAGCGGCGGAACGCCTCGGTGTCGGCTTCGGCCACGCAGTAGGCGGCGTTCGCGGCGCGGGTCGAGTACCCCTGGCCGGCCCGGTCCAGGATCGAGACCATGTAGTAGTCGGCCGCCACGGCGCCGCTGTCGATCAGCCGGTTGATCGTCGGGCCGAAGGCCTTCTCGAAGTTGCCGCACGCCGGGCACAGGAAGTCCTCGTAGAGCGACAGCACGGCCTTGGGCTCGCCGTCGTCACCGGTGATGACGTCGCTGGACGCCACCCGGATCGGCTTGGCCTCACCCTCGCCGGGCTTGTCCTCCTTGGTCATGACGATGTAGAGCACCAGCGCGACGGCGAAGATCACGACGATCGCGGTCAACCCGATCTGTACGGCCAGATTGCGTTTCTTGTCGGCCGCCTTCAGGTCGTACTTCGGGGTCTTCTTCGGTTTCGAGGCCACGGGGACAAGCGTACCGGCGGCGTTTTCGCGGCCCGTCAGACGCCGCGCAGACGGGTGCGCAGCGCGCTGATCATGTCGGCGACCGCGGCCGCGCAACCGCCCCCGATCGGGAACATGTTGGCGAAGCCGTGGATCAGCGCACCGGCCTGCCGCAGGTCGACGGCCACCCCGGCGGCGCGCAGTGCCTCGGCGTAGGCCACGCCCTCGTCGCGCAGTGGGTCGAAGCCGCCGGTCAGCACCAGTGCAGGCGCGAGCCCGGACAGGTCGTCGGCCAGCAGCGGTGACACGACCGGATCGGTGATCTGCACCGACGCACCGGTGACGTACTTGTCGGCGAACCACTCGATGTCGGCCTTCGTCAGGAAGTAGCCGGAGGCGAACAGGGTCTGCGACCGGGTCTCGCCGCTGGGGTTGGTCCACGGGTAGATGAGCAGTTGCAGCGCCGGTTGCGGCACTCCTTCGGCGCGGGCGCGCTGGGCGACGACGGCGGCGATGTTGCCGCCGGCGCTGTCCCCGCCGACCGCGACGCGGTCCGGGTCGGCACCGAGTTCGGCGGCGTGCTCGCGCGCCCAGCGGTAGGCGGCGAACCCGTCGTCGGCGGCGGCGGGCGCCTTGTGCTCGGGGGCCAGCCGGTAGTCGACCGACAGCACGTGCACCCCGGCGTCGCGGCAGATCAGCCGGCACAGGTCGTCGTGGCTGTCGAGGTCGCCGATCACGAAGCCGCCGCCGTGGAAGAACACCAGCAGCGGGGCGGCCGTGTCGGCGGTGGATGTGGGCGGAACGTAGTGGCGGGCCGGGATCTCACCGTCCCCGCCGGTCACGGTGAGATCTCTCACCGCGGCCACCGGGATCGCCTGCCGGAACCCGCCGGACAGGTCGCGCAGCTGCGCCCGCGCCGCCGCCACGTTGTTGGTGCCACCGTCGATCCCGACCAGCTTCTGCCCGGCGAGCATCAGCTGCACCGTGGTGTCGAGGGTGTTGCCGTCCACCGTCACCGTGCGGCCCGCCAGCAGCAGGCGTTTCACCGGGTCGGGGATGCGCGGCAACGCGCGCAGGGTGACACCCGCCATCGCGGTGACGAGCGCCTCCTTGCGTCCCGGGCTGTACGCGCCGTCAGCTGGCAGACTCGCAGTCATGGCATCTCCCTTGATCACGCTGAATGACGGTAATGCGATCCCCCAGGTTGGACTCGGAGTTTGGCAGACGCCGCCGGAGGCCACCGAGCGCGCGGTTGCCACGGCGCTGGAGGCGGGCTACCGGCACATCGACACCGCCGCCGCCTACCAGAACGAACGCGAGGTCGGGCAGGCGCTGGCCAAGTCGGGTCTGCGCCGCGAGGACGTCTACATCACGACCAAGCTGTGGAACGCCGACCAGGGTTATGATAGCACGCTGGCCGCGTTCGACAAGAGCATGGAGCGGCTGGGCCTGGAGTATCTCGATCTGTATCTGGTGCACTGGCCGATGCCGAAGACCAACAAGTACGTCGACACCTTCAAGGCGTTCGCCTACCTGCGTGACCAGGGCCGGATCCGCTCGATCGGGGTGAGCAACTTCGAGCCCGAACACCTGCGCACGCTGATCGACGCCACCGGCGTCGTGCCCGCCGTCAACCAGATCGAGCTGCACCCGCTGCTTCAGCAGCAGGAGCTGCGTGAGGTACACGCCGAACTGGGCATCGCCACCGAGGCGTGGAGCCCGCTGGGGCAGGGATCGCTGCTGGCGAATCCGACCGTCACCTCAGTCGCGGAGGCGCACGGACGCACCCCGGCGCAGGTACTGATTAGGTGGCATATCCAACTCGGCAATATAGTCATCCCGAAATCGGTGACCCCCGAGCGGATTGTGAGCAACTTCGACGTGTTCGACTTCGAGTTGAGCGAGCAGGACATGGCGTCGATCTCGTCGCTCGGCGATGGCACTCGCCTGGGTCCCGACCCGAGAAATTTCGAGTTCACAGGGTAGGTGACATGACCTCCTCGTCCATTCCGACGGTCACGCTCAACGACGACAACACCATGCCGGTGCTCGGCATCGGCGTCGGCGAGCTGTCCGAGGCCGACGCCGAGCAGGCGGTGCTGGCGGCGCTGTCGGCCGGTTACCGACTGATCGACACCGCCGCCGCGTACGGCAACGAGGCCGCCGTCGGCCGCGCGGTACGCAAGTCCGGGGTGCCCCGCGAGGAGATCTTCGTCACCAGCAAGCTCGACGTCCGCGACCAGGGTTTCAAGAGTGCGCAGGACGCCTGCCGCAAGAGTGTCGAGGAACTCGGTCTCGGCTACGTCGACCTGTACCTGATCCACTGGCCCGCCGGTGAGCAGGGCAAGTACATCGACAGCTGGGGCGGGCTGATGAAGAACAAGGAGCTCGGCGACGCCAAGTCCATCGGGGTGTCCAACTTCCACGAGGAGCACCTGTCGAACGTCATCGACCTGTCGTTCTTCACCCCCGCGGTCAACCAGATCGAGCTGCACCCGCTGCTCAACCAGGCGCACCTGCGCGAGGTGAACAAGGGCTACGGGATCGTCACCCAGGCGTACAGCCCGCTGGGCGTGGGCCGGCTGCTGGACAACGAGACCGTCGTCTCGGTGGCCCAGGCGCACGGCAAGACCCCGGCGCAGGTGCTGATCAAGTGGAGCCTGCAGCTGGGCAACTCGGTCATCACCCGGTCGAGGTCGCCGGAGCACCTGGCGGCCAACCTCGAGGTGTTCGACTTCGAGCTCACCGACGACCAGATGGCCGCGCTCAACGGCCTGGACGACGGCACCCGGTACCGCCCGGACCCGGAGACGTACACCGGCTAGTTGTTCTTCACGGGTAGGTTGTGAACGCGTAGGCGCTCGATTGGTGTCATTCCGCCGATGCCGGTGTGGGGTCGGTGGTGATTGTAGTGATGCAGCCAGTGCTGGTAGGTTCCGGCGCGTTCGGCCTC
>NZ_MLCL01000031.1 GCF_001942625.1 Mycobacterium syngnathidarum | reverse complement strand
GAGGCCGAACGCGCCGGAACCTACCAGCACTGGCTGCATCACTACAATCACCACCGACCCCACACCGGCATCGGCGGAATGACACCAATCGAGCGCCTACGCGTTCACAACCTACCCGTGAAGAACACCTAGGCACCCTTTCCTCCGGTGAGGCGGTGTTCCTCGCCGCGATGTACAGCTTCTACAACGACAATGCCGGCGGCAAAATGCTGGCCCAGCTCGACGCCCCCGGCCTCGCCGGCATCTCGGCGCACCTGGATGAACCCCGCTGCCGGGTGATTGCCGACCTTTTGGTCTCCTACGTCGGATGGTAGGTAAATCCATGTCCGACAACGCGCAACGTCGTGGAGCCACCGGCATCGCCGCCTGATGTCACCCCGCCCCGTCCGCAGTATCGAAAGGACCCGACCACCCGTGCCGCCGCTTCCCACTGAGTGGATTGGACGCGACACTACGTTCGCGTCCATGGTTCCCGGCCTGGAAGAGATCGGCTCGATCGCCATCCCGTACGCTCGGCTGCCTGGCCGTGCCGCAACCACCTATCGGCCCCACTACACCCGTTGGGCGGACCTCGCCGATCAACCGATGGAAGACCTCGCTTGCCTTTGTGGAAGACGGCGCCGGCACGGACGAGGGCGACCAGGTGGGGTGCGTTGACTGCCCGCCAGCGGGCTTGCGCGGCGTCGATGAGCTTGTAGGCCATGGCAATTCCGGCCGCCCGGGATCCCGGGCCCTTGGTGACCTTGGTCCGCAAGCGGACGGTGGCAAACGTTGATTCGATCGGGTTCGTGGTTCTCAAATGGATCCAGTGTTCGGCTGGGTATTTGTAGAATTCCAGGAGCACGTCGGCGTCGTCGACGATCTTGGCGACCGCTTTGGGGTACTTGGCGCCGTAGTCGATCTCGAAGGCCTTGATGGCGACCTGCGCGTGGTCGATGTCCTCGGCGTTGTAGATCTCTTTGATCGCCGCTGATGCTGCCGGGTGCGCCGATTTAGGCAGGCAGGAAAGGACATTGGCCTGTTTGTGGAACCAGCAGCGTTGCTCGCGGGTAGCCGGGAAGACCTCGCGCATCGCCTTCCAGAAGCCCAGTGCACCGTCGCCGACGGCCAGCACCGGCGCGGTCATCCCGCGGCGGCAGCCCCGCAGCAGATCGGCCCACGACTCGGTCGATTCTCGGTATCCGTCGGCCAGGGCGACGAGTTCCTTGCGGCCATCGGAGCGGACCCCGATCATCACCAGCAGGCAGAGCTTCTCCTGCTCGAGGCGGACCTTGAGGTGGATGCCGTCGACCCACAGGTAGACGTAATCGGTGCCCGAGAGGTCACGCTCGCCGAAAGTCTTCGCTTCGTCCTGCCATTGGCTGGTGAGCCGGGTGATCGTCGTGGCCGACAGTCCGGCACTCGAGCCGAGAAACTGCTCCAGCGCCGGACCGAAGTCACTCGTCGAGAGCCCGTGCAGGTACAGCAGTGGCAGCACCTCGGTCATCTGCGGGGACTTGCGTGCCCACGCCGGCAGGATCGCCGAGGAAAACCGTTGCCGCTCACCGGTAACGGCGTCGATGCGCTTGTCGTTGACCCGCGGGGCGGTCACCGTGACCGCACCCGCGGCGGTGAGGATGTCACGTTCGTGGTGATAGCCGTTGCGGACCACCAGACGCCGACCGTTGTCGTCGACCTCACCGGCATGGGCGTCGACGTAGGCGGCTACTTCAGCCTGCAGTGCCGCCGCCAACATCTGCCGCGCACCGTCGCGGACGATCTCATCCAACAACGACCGACCAGCACCGCTGCCGTTCTCGTTGGCTGATTCCGCGTCGTGAACTACCGTGAGCATGGGCGTACCTTCCCAACCAGCGCGCCAACGCCGGTCTTGATCGAGATCCTGTTTCCGTGATGATCATCCTCGGGAAGGTGCGCCCACTTTCACGCCACCTCGCCGAGGCTCATCCACAGGTTCTGATCATTGCTCGGTGGCGACTGCGCATGCTGCCCAACGTGACTGGGCACTCCGGACGCCGCGGCAGCGCGGCACCATGCTGCGAGCTTTGGCGACACTCATGCGAGAGCATACCGAAGAACTCGCGCTGCTCGACGTGGAGTTCACGAGCGCGTTTCGCATGATCGAGACCGTTAAGCCGATGACCCAACCGCCCGCGAGCCCGCTATCAAGGGGAGGCGTCCTGGGTGGCCAGGTAGCCTTCGCCGAACGCGAATGCACCCGAGGCTGAGCGGAACGATCCGGGCGGCGCTGACGATACTTGACTCCAGGTACCCGGGCTTCCGATCGCGCAAGAGTCACCAATTGCGCGGCAGGCCTCACTCGTTCCTCAGGGGAGGTACCCTTTCTGCCATGCAGAGACCGGCGCAAACGCGACAAATGGATCAACTCGGTACCGCTAAACCGCCTCAGTATCCGATCAAGGCTGTCGACAACGCTCTTCGCCTACTTCTACTCCTGGGGAGTAATTGTCAATACCTGTGGATTGGTGTTTTTCAGGCGACCTCCGTTCCGGTCGGGGTGGCCGGGTTGTCGGCCGGTTCGGGTGGGGTGATGTCGACGGGTCGTTCGAGCAGTTTGCCTTTGTGGAACACCGCTCCGGCCCGGACCAGGGCGACCAGGTGCGGGGCGTTCACCGCCCGCCAGCGGGCTTGTGCGGCGTCAATGAGCTTGTAGGCCATGGCGATACCCGCCGCGCGGGAACCCGGCCCCTTGGTGACCTTGGTGCGCAACCGGACCGTGGCGAAGGTCGACTCGATCGGATTGGTGGTGCGCAGATGTACCCAGTGCTCGGCGGGATAGTGGTAGAACTCCAGCAGCACATCGAGGTCGTCAACGATCTTGGCCACGGCCTTGGGGAACTTGGCGCCGTAGTCCAGTTCGAAGGCTTTGACCGCGACCTGCGCGTGGTCGATGTCCTCGGCGCCCGCGATTTCCCGCATCGCCGCGATCGCCCCCGGATGCGCCGACTTCGGTAGTGCGGCAAGGACATTGGCCTGCTTGTGAAACCAGCACCGCTGCTCACGGGTATCGGGGAACACCTCACGGACCGCTTTCCAGAACCCCAGAGCACCGTCCCCGACCGCGAGCACCGGGGCGCGCATGCCACGGCGCCGGCAGTCCCGCAGCAGATCCGCCCACGAGTCCGCTGATTCGCGGTACCCGTCGGTCAGCGCGACCAGTTCCTTGCGGCCGTCGGCGCGCACCCCCAGCATCACCAGCAGGCACAGTTTGTCCTGCTCCAGGCGGACCTTGAGATGGATGCCGTCCACCCACAGGTACACATAATCGGTGCCCGACAGGTCCCGGCGGCCGAACGCGGCGGCCTCGTCCTGCCACTGCGCGGTCAGTCGGGTGATCGCCGGAGCCGAGAGCCCCGCCCCCGAGCCGAGGAACTGCTCCAACGCCGGACCGAAGTCGCTGCTGGACAGGCCATGCAGGTACAGCAACGGCAGCACCTCGGCCATCTGCGGGGACTTACGCGCCCACGCCGGCAGTATCTTCGACGAGAATCGTTGCCGCTCACCGGTTTCCGGATCGACCCGTTTGTCGTTGACCCGCGGCGCCTTCACCTCGATCGCCCCAGCGCCGGTGAGCACCTCCCGGACGTTGTGGTGGCCGTTGCGGACCACCAGCCGGTGCCCATTCTCGTCGACCTGATCGACGAACTGGTCGACATAGGCGGCGACCTCGGCCTGCAAAGCGGCGGCCAGCATCTGCCGGGCACCGTCGCGGACAATCTCATCCAACAACGACCGACCGGCACCGCTGCGGGTGTCGTTGGCCTGCGCGACATCGTGAACTACGGTGAGCACGGGCGTGCCTTCCCAACCAGCGCGCCAACGCCGGTCTTGATCAGAAACGAACTGGACTTGTGATCATCCCCGGGAAGGCGCGCCCACATTCACGCCGCCCTACCAAGGCTCATCCACAGGTTCTGATCATTGCTCCTCCTGGGTGAACGATCAGAGGTCCGTCTTACCGAGGCAAGCGTCTATCTAGACGTGGCATCGTCGACTGCGCATCGGCTGTTATCGATGCTTCAGTATCGCGGTTTCGTCCGCCAGGATCCGATCAGCAAGGCTTATCTGCCCGGACCGGCCTTGACCGGGGTGGCGTTCGCTGTTTTCGCCAGAATGGATATACCGCGCATCGCAGCTCCGATTCTGCGCCAGCTCAGCGATGCGCTGCAGGAAACAGTGCATATCGGGATGCTGGATGGCACGTCGGTCCGCTTCATCGCGGCGCTCGAGAGCCCGTCCGCCGTGCGGGTGGTATCGCGCCTGGGTAGGACCATGCCTGCACACTGCACGTCGACCGGTAAGGCCATGCTTGCCAACTTCTCCGATGAAGAGCTTCACAAACTGTACCCTGACCCAAATTTGGAACAACTCACCCAGAATTCAGTGAGCACCCTCACCCAGTTGTGCGCCGAGTTGGTAGAGGTCAGAAAGAGCGGAGCAATGATCAGAACCTGTGGATCCCGGGCGGGCGTGCCTTCCCGGAAGATGATCTGCAAGGAATCCGAATTCTGATCAAGACCAGCGTTGGCGCGCTGGCGGGAAGGCACGCCCGTGCTCACGGT
>NZ_MLCL01000081.1 GCF_001942625.1 Mycobacterium syngnathidarum | reverse complement strand
GCCGCGCGCTCACTTCTGCATAGTTGGCGCCCCTACGTTTCCGGTGAGATCACCGTGCTACCGGTGGGCTGCACCCACTTCGAAATGTTCCTACCCCAAGCACTGAACACATACGCACAACAACTCAAGGCGCAATTGGAAAGTGCCGCGGAATAACTCGTGCCGATGCGCCGGCGCGGAAACTCGAGCGACTGAAACTGGGGGCGGTGATCGCAGATGCGGACCACGTACACAAACGACGCGCGCGTGGCCAACGAGGCTGCAGTTCCGAAGGTGAGCAACATTCTCGATGTGCTCGACCAGCGCACGTTTGACCTCGGCCTGGCGATCGGAGTCAACAGCCTTCTGCAGAGTGTCTGGATTTACGACCGCCCAATCGACGTGGGTGGTCTTCAGCAGTTCCACGACCACCTTCGTCGCGGGCGGTTGTCCCGCGCCATCGAACGCTCACCACTGCCGTTCGGGCGCCACCGCTGGGTAGCGCCCGAAAATTATTCCGAGCTCGAGATTGTCGAGACCGCCCGGCCACGGGAAGAATTCGACGATTGGCTCGACGAGCAGATCAATACTCCGATTGATTGCGAGAGCGGGCCCGGCTGGCACCTTGCAGTGCTTCCGTTCACCGACGGCGGCTCGGGCATCAGCTTGGTCGTCTCGCATTGCCTCATCGATGGCGTCGGGTTCTGTGAGGCGTTGGCTGATGCGGCACTGGGCTGCGACGACCCGAACAGTTGGCCGTCGCCCGCGTCGCGCGGTCAATGGAAAGCCTTGTGGCAAGACGGTTGTCAGACCCTAAGGGACATCCCCGCCATGTGCCGAGGCATGATCGCCTCTGTTCGGTTGGCCCGGCGTAGCCGCGCGAACGCCGGAGCCGCCAGCCCGACTGCTTCCCCGACGACCACACCGACTGCATCCGTCGCGGGCTCCGACCAAACAGTCGCAGTTCCGATGGCAACGGTCCTCGTCGATGCCGAGCAGTGGGATGCCCGCGCAGAAGCGCTCGGGGGCACCAGCAACACGTTGCTCGTGGGGCTGGCTGCTCGGCTTGCGCATCGAGCCGGACGTGTCGGCGCAGACGGTTCGGTGATCGTGATGATGCCGGTCAATGAACGTGCCGACGGAGATACCCGGGCCAATGCGAGAAGCAGTGTTGCCGTTACGGTCGACCCCGCAATTGCGACCACAGACCTGCGCGCGATCCGGGCCGCG
This sequence comes from Mycobacterium syngnathidarum, assembly GCF_001942625.1. GTDB lineage: Bacteria > Actinomycetota > Actinomycetes > Mycobacteriales > Mycobacteriaceae > Mycobacterium > Mycobacterium syngnathidarum. The sequence continues at coordinate 5,725 of NZ_MLCL01000081.1, read as the reverse complement.
GTCAAACAAGCACTGATTCGCCACCGGGAGGTGCCCGACGAGGAACAGGCGGTGAATGCCATCATTCCCCTGCTGCCCAAGCGCCTCTTGGGCGCCACTTCTCGTGTCGGTTCACCCAATCAGGTCGGCTCATCCAACCTGGGTGTGGTCAACCCGGCCGCCAGTCGGCCGGATGGCACAGAGTCCGACCACTTCGCCATCAAGGTTCTTCCCCACCTCGGGCTCTCGGAGGCGATGCTCAACCGCTTTGGGGGGACGCAGTCGTTTCTGTCAGGGCGAGCGAACGGCCAGGTCTTCGTCTCGGCCCATTCCTATCTTCCCGGTCGGGTGAACACGAATGACCGTTTGCAAGAAGATCTTTCAAGTGCACTTGACGATTTTTCGCTGACCGGCTCGCTTCTGTGAGCGTCCCGCAATCACAATGTAGGAGAATCACATGAACACCAACATTCGGGTGGCTGTCCAATCCGTATTCGGCCTGTTGGCGTTGGGCGCGCTGCTCTTCGTGCCGGCGGGGACATTCAACTACTGGCAGGCGTGGGTTTTCCTGACGGTGTACGCGGTGATGGCAATTGCCTCTACCGTCTACCTGTTGAGTAAGGACAAGGCGGTCGTGGAGCGGCGTATGCGCGTCGTACAGAAGGCGGAGTCGAGACCGGTGCAAAAGGGTGTCATCGGCGTCATCGCAGTTCTGTCCGTCGCGTTGCCGGTGTTCTGCGGCCTTGACCACCGCTTCGGTTGGTCCCCAGTACCCACCGCCGTATCTTGGATCGGCAACGTGATGTTCGCAGTCGGCCTCGTGATCACGATCTTTACGATCATCCAGAACAGCTACGCGTCGGCCAACATCACCGTGGAGTCGGAGCAGAAGCTGGTCTCCACGGGCCTCTACGGCCTGGTCCGGCATCCGATGTACATGGGGGCGCTGCTCATGGTGGCGGGGATGCCGCTGGCGCTCGGCTCCTGGTGGGGGCTGGCTGTTCTCATTCCCGTCCTGACCCTGTACACGTTCCGCATCCAGGACGAGGAGAAGCTGCTCCGACAGCAGCTCGCCGGCTATCGGGAATACATGCAGAAGGTGCACTACCGACTGGTGCCACTCGTCTGGTGACGGCTGCGCCTGCGTGATCCCGTTGGTCAGAGATAGCTGCCGCTCAGGGAGAACTCCTTCAGTGCGGTCGAAAGATCGAGGCGCAATTCGTCGTTGGAGTTGGCCCGGCCCGGCAGATACGAAATCAGCGAGATGAATATCTGCCCGTTCATCGTGCCCGACAACATGGTCTGCACGCCGCCATAGCGGTGCAACGTCGACGTGGCCACACCGAGGTGATGCAGTCTCAGGGCGAACGAAGCTGCGTCGGTGCCGTCTGCCCGTCCAGCGGCGGTATCCATCTCTCCGACATTGGATGCGCCCACGAGATTGAAGGGATTGCCCCTGGTCGCACTGCGGGCAGCTTTGAGAACCCTTTCGGACATGAGGGGTACCAGGGCGTTCATCACCTGTTGAGGGTCGGGCTCCTGGGAGTGTCGAATCAGTTCTTGTTTGACCGCGGCCCGGATCTCACCCAGGTCTGTGGTGGCGGATGCGGGATTGACCGTCGCACGAACACCGCTGATCGCATTGGCCCGGGTATCGTCGGCGGTGCGCTCGTTGACCGGGAGGGTTACCACTACCGATCCGTCTGCCGCAACCCGCCCCGCATGGTAGGCGAGCCGAGCTGCGAGTCCCACAAGCAGCGTGTTGCGCGTTCCGCCGAGAGCGCGGGCTCGGGCGTCCCACTCTTCGGCATCGACGAAGATCGTTGCGGTTGGTAGAAGGTGGGATTCGTCGGTTTCGGGGGGCGGCTCAGATGACAAGGCGGCGGGGGGCGCGGCGGCTGCGGCACCGTTACGGCCTTGTCGCCCCATCTGAATCGCACCGACGATGGCACGGCCGATGGCAGGGATATCTCTTACCGTTTGGCCGGCGTCTTGGCGGATGGCCTGCCATCGCCCGCGCGACGCGGCCTCGGGCCAGCTGATCGGGTCGTCGTGGCCGAGCGCGGCATCCGCCATCGCTTCCCACAACCCAACACCATCGGTGAGGCAGTGTGAGATGACCAAACTCACGCCCGCGCCGCCTTCGGTGAAGGGCAGGGTGGCAAGGTGCCATGCGGGTCCCTGCTCGGAGTCCAACGGAAAGTTGACCTGCTCACCCAGCCAGTCGTCGAACTCTTCGCGCGGGCGGGCCGACTCGACGATCTCGAGGCCCGATACGTTGTCGGCCTTTACCCAGCGGCTGCGGCCGAACGGCAACGGTGATCGGGCGATACAGCGAGACAACCGTCCCCGCACAAGATGGCCGTGGAACCGGCGGAGCCCGTCGATGTCGATGGGGCGGTCGTAGACCCAGACACACTGCAGCAGCGTGTTCGAGCGAGTCGCTTGGCCGATGTCGTACATGGTCTGATCGAGCAGGTCGAGTACGTTGCCCATTTTTGTACGGTACGAGCCTGAGCGCCGTTTCACTTGGCAATTGCAGCAAATGCCCGGAATCGGCTGCTATAGCGTCATTTACACCGTGCTGGCCAAGCGGTCGGCGAGTATTCCGGCGAACTTGGCTGGATCGTCGGGCACCCCGCCTTCGGCAAGAAGAGCTGTGCCGTAGAGCAATTCGGCGGTCTCGGCGAGTCGATCTGAACCGGCATCATCGCCGCTCGCCGAATGTGCCTGACGCAAGCCGATGACCAGCGGGTGGGACGGGTTGAGCTCGAGGATCCGCTTCCCGACCGGAACGGTTTGTCCGGAAGCCCGGTACATGCGCGCCAGCGCCGGCGTGATTCCGAACGTCGGGGTGATCAGACAGGCCGGCGACTCGGTCAAGCGGCTGGACAAGCGCACTTCAGAAACGCGTTCGCTCAGTGTCTCCTTCAGCCAGGCCATGAGGTCGGCGAACTCCTGCTTCTGAGCCTCTCGCTCGGCCTCATGCGCGGCCTTGTCTTCCTCGGAGTCGAGGTCGACCTCACCCTTGGCGACCGACTGCAGCGGCTTGCCGTCGAATTCGGGTACCGAGCCCACCCAGACTTCGTCGACCGGGTCAGTGAGCAGGAGCACCTCGTACCCTTTGGCCTTGAACGCCTCCAGGTGCGGCGACTTTTGGAGTTGCTCGACAGAGGGTCCGGTCGCGTAGAAGATCTGTTCCTGTCCGTCCTTCATGCGTTCCACGTACTCGGGCAGCGTGGTGACTCCGTTGTCATCCTCTGGAGCGGACAACGTGGAGGTGAAGGACGAAATCCGCAGCAGCGTGTCCTGGTTGTCCATGTCGGACATCAGACCCTCTTTGAGGGCAGCGCCAAACTGCGTCCAGAAGGTGCGGTAATCCTCGGGCTTGCTGGACTGCAGATCCGCGATTGTCGACAGAACCTTTTTGGTCAGCCGGCGACGGATCGCGGTGACCTGCCGATCTTGCTGCAGGATCTCGCGAGAGACATTGAGTGACATGCCCTGTGCATCCACGACGCCCTTGACGAAGCGCAGGTAGCTCGGCATGAGTTCTTCGCAATCTCCCATCACGAAGACGCGCTTTATGTAGAGCTGGACCCCGGTCTTGGCATCCCGGGTGAACAAGTCGAACGGGGCGTGCGAGGGGATGAACAACAGGGCCTGATATTCGAAACTGCCTTCGCCCTTCATCGAGATGACGGCCAGCGGATCGTCCCAGGCATGGGCGATGTGCTTGTAGAACTCGTGGTATTCCTCTTCGGATACCTCGTCTTTGGGCTTGGCCCACAACGCCTTCATCGAGTTGAGCGTTTCGGTTTCGACCGTGACCGTGTCCGGACCGCCCTCCTCGGCGGCCGGAGTGTGCTTCTCGACCTGCATCCGGACCGGCCAGGCGATGAAGTCGGAGTACTTCTTGACGAGCTCTCGGATCTTCCACTCAGCGGTGTAGTCGTGAAGCTGGTCTTCGACATCCTCGGGTTTGAGGTACAGCGTGACCGACGTGCCCTGCGGTGCATCATCGAGGGATTCGATGGTGTAGGTGCCGTCACCGCTCGACACCCACCGGGTGGCGCCGCTCTCCCCGGCTTTGCGGGTGAGCAGTTCGACCTTGTCGGCCACCATGAAGGTGGAGTAGAAGCCGACGCCGAACTGCCCGATCAATTCCTCGGAGTCGGCCGCCTTCTTGGCTTCCTGTAGTTGCCGGCGAAGCTCCCCGGTCCCGGATTTGGCGAGGGTGCCGATCAGGTCGACGACCTCCTCGCGCGTCATCCCGATGCCGTTGTCGCGCACGGTCAGTGTCCGCGGGTTCCGCCCAATCTCGATGTCGATGTGCAGGTCAGAGATGTCGGCGGTCAGGTCTTTGTTCCGCATCGTCTCGAGGCGGAGCTTGTCCAAGGCGTCCGACGCGTTCGAGATCAGCTCTCGCAGAAACGAGTCCTTGTTGGAGTAGACCGAGTGAACCAGCAGATCCAGGAGTTGGCGTGCCTCCGCCTGAAACTCCAACTGTTCGACACTTGCAGACATGTGATTCCATCCCCACAGATCAACTGACGTTGGCTATCACCGAGGAGAATACCGATCGGTCATCGCCGCAAAGACGGCTACCGACCGACGCCGGCCCTGAGGCCGATCTTGAATGTGTCAGCCTGCAGTGCTCTTTCCTGCGGCGTGAATTCGAATCTGGTCAAAGCCTGCCGCGGCTGTGATCTTGAAAGTTTGCCATTCTTGCAGTCGCAAATTCTATTGCGGAGTGTCGAGGCGACGGACGTCCCGCTTGATCTGGCCCACTTAACCCCGCCGTCGAGTCCAGAGAATGTGACGGCGGCCATGTTGGATAACGGGCAGCATAGTTTGCTAAATCTTCGCTCAGCCAGTGAAGAGGCGAGTTCCGCTGGGCCTGTCGCACAGTACGGACTCAGCCTGCTTCGCTGAATTGAATTACGCCGCTGTCGTACGAGTGTCGGTGTGATGCCATCGTTGACGACGGGAAGGTGCTGGGGACGTCGCTTCACCTGCTTCTGGTCGAATAGTGCTGTCACCAGCGTAAATATCGGTCCTTGTCGTGGCGCTGTTGACGTACTCGGTGCCGGCAAGGTCGTTGCGGCCCACGTGGTGGACGATCGCGGACTCGGATGCGCGGTCGGGTCGGCTGCGCGCCGTACGGACTGTGCGGATCCTGGAGGCGAGGGAGCCGAGTATGCACATCGGTGATGCCATCTCGATTGCCAAATACTGGCGAATGTGTCCAAAACGGGTTCTTCAACGTGGTGTGGCGACAGATTCCTCATCGGATTGCTGAATCGGTGTCCACGTCGGCTCGAAATGGCTATGCTGACGCTCTGCAACTAGACATCAAATAGCTGGAGTGGGCCAAAGGCACGTTTAACATGGACGCGCGGTAGGGGCAACCGCCGTGCAACCTGATCGCCGAACGATTTATTGCTGGTCGACTCGGTGTGAGGGAGGCCAGGTGTGCATCCACCCCTTGGGCGACGCTGACCGTCGTCCTCTCGCCTTGACAATTCGCGGGGCTTTCTCGTGACCGCCGACCTGACTCGACGGTTGTCGTCGCTGGATTTTCTGGACGAAGACGAGCACGAGGAGCTGTTCGGGTGGGGTCATCGGGCGGTGTTGATGCGGCCGGTGGTGGAGTCTTCGGTTCCGGTGTTGTTCGGGGCTCAGGTGCAGCGTGCTGCGGATGCGGTGGCGGTGTGTTTCGAGGGTGTCTCGTTGTCGTATCGGG
>NZ_MLCL01000086.1 GCF_001942625.1 Mycobacterium syngnathidarum | reverse complement strand
TGTCGATCATCAAGCAATACATCGACGGACAAGCCCGACCACCTTGAACGCCGGGCTACGCCCGCCGACAAACGGGATGGGCTCACCCCGGACTGAAGTCCGAGGCTTGCGCCCAAGAATCCGGTCACAATGCGTGGTGAATTCGGCGGGCACCGTCATCGATTTCATCGGTGTCGGCGTTCCATCGAATGTCTGCTTCGAGAAGTCGATGGACAAGTCGTAGGACTTGTATATCGGCGGCGGTTCGACCCGATCGGCGCGGGCGGCCGGCGACCCGAGCGCCAGCACGGCTGCGGCGAGGGCTACTCCGAGCGTGGTTCTCACGCCGCTAGCCGTCCTTTTCATCATCGCGGTGTGCCGCCTCGATCACCTCGGGCGGCACCGGCTTTTGCAACCAGGCACGAATGCGCAATAACCCACCGGCGACGACGCCGATGGCGAATACCGCGACGAGTACCCACAGCACGGCGTCCATGGCACCGCATTATCCCGCCCCCGCCGCGCACCGCGGCGGATTACCCACGAGTAGGCCACTGCCGGATATCGCACACGTCTCAATAGTGGCCGACTATCGAAAATCGGAGGACAGTGATGTGTATCACACCACTTGCAAGAAGTCGGTTTGAACGAAAGGCAACGAGATGATCGGAGCAATTATCACCGCAGTCATCGTGGGCGCGATTATCGGCGCATTGGCGCGGCTCATCATGCCCGGCAGGCAGAACGTCAGCACACTCATGACGGTTGTGCTCGGCATTGCCGGAGCCCTGATCGGTTCGTGGCTCACCGCGGTCGTCGGATACACCAATTCGAACGGCGGGTTCGCGATCATTCCGTTCGTGGTGGGCGTGGTCGTCGCGATTGTGCTGATCGCGATCTACACCTCGCTGACAGGACGACGCGGCACACCCGTCGGCCACTGAACAACTACCCCACCGACTCCGCCGATCTCGCCCCCTCGATCGGCGGAGTCGCTTATGCAGACGCCGCGCCCGAGCAAAATACGTATTCTCCAAGTGGTTTTCCGCAGACAATCTCGGATCCCGAAATTCGCACCGCAGCCCGCGAATACGAATATGCGGTTCTCGGCCGCGCATGCGACGGAATTGCCGGCGCCTGGACCCCGGCTTCGACGACGATCTGGTTAGATCTCGTTGACTGAGTCAGGTTTTCGAGCAACGGGGCGCCGATGAACTATCCGCAGGGCGGTAACGACTGGCAGCAGATGCCGCCACCAAATATGCCGCCCCAGCCCTATCCCGGGCAGCCTTACGCGCCCGGCTACTACGCGCCGCCGCTACCGCCCAAGAAGAAAAAGACTTGGCTGTGGGTCCTGCTCGCGCTCGTGACGGTCATCGTCGTGGCCGTTGGCGGAGGCATCGCATTCATCGTCGTGACAGCGAACCATCCTGCGACGGTGACATATCACGTCACCGGGACGGGCAAGTCCGCGACGGTCCGGTACACGGTGCCCGGCGACAACACCACTCGGGAGGACGTACAGCTGCCCTGGACCAAGGAACTCACGTTCACGGGTGCCACCGCTACAGCACTCATCTTGGACGCATTCCCCGCTGCAGGCAGGGACACCGTTACGTGCGAAACGCGCGTCAACGGCAAAGTGGTCACGAGCAACACTTCTTCGGCCGGCTCTCAGGCGGTTTGTTTCGGGTTCACCCCCGAAGCGAGCCGGTTCCGGTAACCGGATGATCAGTGTCCACGCCCTGGCCCGCAAGGAACGCCAGGAATTCGCGGATCTGCTGGACGCACTGAGCCCTCGGCAGTGGCAGGCGCCGACATTGTGCGCGAACTGGACTGTCCGCGACGTCGCCGCCCACACCATTGCATATCTCGGACAGACCCGGCTGCAGCTCACCGCCGCAATGCTGGCCGCGCGGGGACAGGTGAACCGGATCAACGACCGCGCGCTTCGAGCCAACGCCGGATCCGGACCTGACGAACTTCGCTACCTGATGCGGGCGGGCGCAGACCCCTCTGGCGCGGGCGCACTCTACGGCTGCCGGGTCGCACTCATCGAATGCGTGATCCACCAGCAGGACATCCGGCGTCCGCTCAGCCTTCCCCGCCTCATTCCGGCCGATGCGCTGCTGGCTTGCCTCACGTTCGCGCGGGTCAGCCCGGTGATCGGCGGGGCCCGCCGTACCCGGGGTCTGCGCCTGGTCGCCACCGACCTCGACTGGTCGGCCGGCCGCGGGCCTGAGGTGCACGGACCGGGCGAAGCGCTGTTGCTCGCGATGACCGGGCGCATCCATGCGGTTACATCCGAGTTGGGCGGTCCCGGTCTGGCGCGGCTGAACGCCCGTTGAACCGCCCGCCGACTCGCCATCTTCTCGGCGAAACCGGCGACAAATCAGCGGCCGGCAACGCCCCCGAGCATCACGCCCCCGTCTCGAATGGCTTGCGATCCGTGCCGGAGGGGTGCTTCACAGGTGTCGGCCACCTACCGTGAGTAACAGGTGGGGACTGTCGACCGATCTTGAAGATGGCAGCGCAAATCTGACAGACAACGCACCGCTGCCGCAATACCACCGCACCTGTGCAGGAGACGAATGCCCGCCACGACCGTCATCGCAGGCACCTGCGCGCCGGAGTTCACCCGGGTGCGCGATGCCTTCGAGGACAACTTCGCCCACCGCCGGGAGGTTGGCGCCGCGGTCGCGGTCTGGGTCGAGGGTGATCTGGTGGTCAACCTGTGGGGCGGATCGGCCGATGCCGCGGGCACCCGGCCGTGGCAGCAAGACACCCTGGCCAGCGTCTATTCCGGCTCCAAGGGCCTGGCCAGCACCTGCATCCACCTTCTGGCCGACCGTGGCGAGATCGACCTGGACGCTCCGGTAGCGCGCTATTGGCCCGAGTTCGGCCAGGCCGGCAAGCAGGACATCACCATCGCGATGGTGTTGGGTCACCGTTCCGGTGTGATCGGCCCACGCGAACCGATGAATTGGCAGCAGGTCACGGACTGGGATGCGGTGTGCGCCCGGATCGCCGCCGCGACGCCATGGTGGCCGCCGGGCAGCGCGCAGGGCTACCAGGTGGTGACCTTCGGCTTCATCCTCGGCGAGATCGTGCGCCGGGTGACGGGCCGCACGATCGGTCACTATCTGCGCACCGAGGTGGCCGAACCGCTGGGCGCCGACATCCACATCGGCCTACCCGCCTGGCAGCACCACCGGTGTGCGGAGATGGTGAACAAACCGTCGGTACGCAGCCTGCTGGCCGACAATCAGGTGCACCGACCGCCCGCCTCCCTCCACGAGCATCCGATGGCCGGTTGGGCGGTGTCGATGGACTTCGTGCCGGACGACGAATTGGGCGTGCAGGCGCTGGACGCGTGGCGCGCGGCGGAGTTTCCGAGCACCAACGCGCACGTGTCCGCGCTCGGCATGGCGACGTTCTACAACGCGCTGGCCCAGGAAAAACTGCTGACCCGCGAGCACATGGAGCGCTGCCGGATCTCGCAGGGCGGATTCGACGCCGATGTGGTGCTCGGTGCACGGGTCGCCGACCATGGCTGGGGTTTGGGCTACATGCTCAACCAGCGTGGTGTGGCAGGGCCCAACACCGGCATCTTCGGCCACGGCGGGTCTGGCGGCTCGTTCGCATTCGTGGACCTGGAGCATCGGATCGGCTACGCGTACGTGATGAACTATTTCGACGCCACCAAGTGCAATGCCGACCCCCGCACGGTCGCGCTTTCCAACGAGGTGTACTCCGCTCTCGGCGTAATTTGAGTTCTCTACGAGGGCCCGGCAGCGTCGTTTTCCGTCGGTACGCTGGACGCCATGAACAGCATTTTGCTGGTACTCATCATCCTTGTCGTCGCCGCGATCGCGTTCGCTGTCTACAGCTCGTCGAAGGCCAACGGCCGTCGCTCCGCGGAGTCGCTGGCTGACGCCAAGGCCGACGCCCGCAGGCTGATCGAACGTCTCGGCGGCCAGGTGCTCAATCTGACCGGCTCCGACGATGCGTCCAAGCAGGCGTTGGCCGACGCCTCCGAGCGTTACACCGCGGCGTCCTCACAGATCGATCAGGCCACCACCGCCAAGCAGGCCGCGCTGGCCAAGGAGAGTGCCATCGAGGGCCTCTACTATGTGCGCGCGGCCCGTACCGCCATGGGCATGGATCCCGGCCCCGAGCTGGAGTCGTTGACCGGGCAGCGTTCGGCCGGGGCGGTGACCGAGGACCGTCGGATCAACTTCGAGGGCCGCGAGGTCGAGGCCTCGCCGAACCCGTCACAGCGCACCCCGAACTACTACCCCGGCGGCCGGGTCGCCGGACGCCCGGTGCCCGCCGGTTGGTATTCCGAACCCTGGTGGAAGCCGGCCCTGGTGGCCGGCGCCTGGGGTCTGGGCTCGGTTCTGCTGTTCGACGCGATGTTCTCCGGTATGCACGGAGTCGACTACGGCGCACAGGGTTTCGAGAGCGGTTACGGCGACGGCTATTCCGACGGTTTCGCCGCGGGTCAGGACTCGGGTGGATTCGATGGCGGCGCTGACGGTGGTGGCGACTGGGGCGGCACGGACACCGGCGGTTGGGATGGCGGTGGCTTCGACGGCGGCGGATTCGGCGACTTCGGTGGCGATTTCGGGGGTTTCTGACCTCCGCCGAGCAACCGGCTCACACCTGGCAGTCGGGGCACCAGAACAGGTTGCGGGCCTCCAGTTCCGCGGTGCGCACCGTCGCGCCGCACACCCGGCAGGCCTCGCCCGCCCGGCGATAGACGTAGGTGCGGGGCCGGCCCGGACCGTAGGACGGGGCACCGTGATCGTGCTCGGGGCGGACGACGACGATCTTGCCCCGGCGCACCCCGACCTTCATCAGCTCGACGAGATCGGTCCACATGGCGCCGAATTCGTCCTGCCCCAACAGCGTGCCCGGTCGGTACGGGTCGATGTGATGCCGGAACAGCAGCTCGCTGCGGTACACGTTGCCGACGCCGGCGATCACCGCCTGGTCCATCAACAGGGCACCGATTGACCTGCGCGACTTGCTGATTCGTTTCCAGGCCAGCGCGGGATCGGCATCTTTGCGCAGCGGGTCGGGGCCCAGACGGGCCACCACATCGGCGATCTCGGGTTCGGTGATCACCTCACACACGGTGGGGCCACGCAGGTCGGTGCCGTACTCGCTGCCCACGATCCGCATCCGCACCTGGCCGACGGGCAGCCCCAGCGGAATCGGTGCCTCGGTGAAGGTCCCGTACAGACCGAGATGGATGTGCACGACGTGTCCGCCGGCGTAGTGGTGGAACAGGTGCTTGCCCCAGGCGTCGGCCTGTTTGAACACCTGGCCGTTGACCGCGGCCGCACCGTCGGTGAAGCGGCCCTGCGGACTGGACACCACCACCGGCGCCCGGCCGAACCGCTTCTGGTGCAGCCGGGCCAGCCGGTGCAGGGTGTGCCCTTCGGGCATGGGTCAGGCGGGCGCGCCGGGAACCGGCGGGGCGACGTGATCCTTCTCGTAGGCGGCCAGGATGTCGATGCGGCGCTGGTGGCGCTCGGCCTCCGACCACGGCGTCGACAGGAACGCGTCGACGATCGCCAGCGCCTCTTCCTCGGTGTGCATACGTCCGCCCAGACCCATCAGTTGCGCGTTGTTGTGTTCGCGGGCCAGCTTGGCGGTCTCGACGCTCCAGGCCAGGGCACAGCGGGCACCGGGCACTTTGTTGGCGGCGATCTGCTCACCGTTGCCGGAACCGCCGAGCACGATGCCCAGGCTGCCCGGATCGGCGACTGTCTTGACCGCTGCGTCGATGCAGAACGCCGGATAGTCGTCATCGGCGTCGTAGGTGTAGGCACCACAGTCGATCGGCTCGTGACCGGTCTTCTTGAGGTGCTCGATGATGGTCTGCTTGAACTCGAATCCGGCGTGGTCGGCACCGATATAAACGCGCATGGCGGTCATTCTCGCAGACGCCACCGCACGCCCAGAGCTAACCGAGGGTGATGGCGTCCAGGCGTTCCTTGATGAAGGCCGACGACGTCACGGGCTCCAGGCCGCCGACCCTGCCGACGGGCGGCTCCAGCGGGGTGACGACTGCGTCGTGGTTGGCCTCGTAGAAGTAGATCAGCGAAACCAGGTCTTCTTCGGGAGCGTACGCCTGCGGCGGCAGTACGCGGTGGCGGCCCGACGGCCAGCGCCGTCCACTCCAATACTCCAAGAGGTCACCGATGTTGACCGTGAGCGATCCGGGCTCCCACGGCGCGTCCTCCCAGCCCTCCTGCTCGGAGTAGACCTGCAGTCCGCCGGCCCCCGGTTCGCGGTCCAGGACGGTCACCGTGCCGAAGTCGGTGTGCGGGCCGATGCGGAACTGGCCCGGCTCAGGCTCCCCCACCACGCTGACCGGCGGATAGTGGTTGATGTTCATGGTCCAGGTCGGCCGGTCTGCCAGGGCGACAAAAGGATTGACGGTCAGCCCGAGAGCGTGGGCGAACAAGGCCAGTAGGTCGTCGGACAGCTTCCGCATCGCGGTGGTGTACTCGTCGACCAATGCCTGCAGCGCGGGCACCTCGGCCGGCCACACGTTGGGCGCGAACCAGGTCCGGTCGACCTCGGGGTCACCCGTCGTCGTTTCGGCGCCCAGGCTGTAGCTCTCCTTCAGGTCGGGCGGCGTCTCGGTACCTTCCGCGTAGCCGTTGGCCTCGGCCCCCGGCCCGATCCAGCCGTGCCCGCCGACCGGTACCGAGTAGCCCTGCTTGATGTGGTCGGGCAGCGCGAAGAACTCCCGGCTGGCTGCACGAACCTTGGCCGCGAGGTCGGGGTCCACGCCGTGGCCGGTGACGACGATGAACCCGGCGCGCTGCAGCCCGGCGTCGACCTCGGCGGCAACCGCGTCGGCCTCGGCCCCGCCGGCGTACCAGCGCGACATGTCCACAGTGACAATGGCACTCATTCCCCGATGTCCTCCGCCCACAGGTCCGGCCGCTCGGCGATGAAGTCCTCCATCATCGCCACGCAGCGCTCATCGTCGAGCAGGGTAACGGCAACCCCGTGCTCGGCCAGCCAGTCGTGACCGCCGGTGAAGGTCCGGCTTTCGCCGATCACCACGGCGCCGATGTTGAACTGGCGCACCAGCCCGCTGCAGTACCAGCATGGCGAGAGCGTCGTCACCATGGTCGTGGTGCGGTAGCCGCGCTGACGGCCGGCCGCGCGGAAAGCGTCGGTCTCGGCGTGGATCGACGGGTCGTCGTTCTGCACGCGCCGATTGTGACCGGCGCCCAGCAGGGTTCCGTCCGAGCTGAACAGGGCCGCGCCGATCGGAATCCCGCCCTCGGCCAACCCTTTCCGGGCCTCCTCGACGGCGATGTCGAGCATCTGTTCGGGGGTCATACGGCCACCGTCCGTTCCGCGGTGAGTTTCGACCGGCACAGCACGAGGTAACAGGCACCGGCCATGAGGAAGCCGACGAAGAATGTGATGTCGCCGAGCTGCGGAACCTCCCGCGCGATATAGCCGACGAACTTCGCCTGGTTGCAGAACAATGTCACCGACACCACCAGGCCGATGAGGAACGACACCAAACCCGGCCAGTTGGTGTAGGACCGGTCGTAGAGAAAGTGCGCGACCGGCGCATCGCCGCGCAGGTACTCGTCGGCGAACACCACGCCCAGCCACGGTCCGATCCAGTACGCGATGATCAGCAGGAACGCTTCGTAGCTCGCGGCGGCGTCGGCCAGCGCCCACCACGCGATGAGGAAGCCGACCACCCCGAAGAACGCGGTCGCCAGGGCCCGGGCGATGTGATGCGGCAGTTTGATCCCGATGGTCACGAAAGCCATTGCGCCCGAATAGATGTTGATCGCATTTGCCGCCACCGCGCCGATGGCGATCGCCAACAGGGTCAGGCTCGCCAGCCACGGCGCCAGCTCCGAGGTGAATGCCGTGGTCGGATTGTCCGAAACCGCGGGGCCGATGGTCACCGAGGCCGCACCCACGGTCTGGAGCACCATGCAGGACACGAACAGCCCTGCGGCAGCGAAAAACCCGGTGCCTGGCCGGGCCTCGGCCCGCGGCAGGTAGCGCGTGTAGTCGGCGGCGTACGGCGCCCACCCGGCGACGTATCCGAACGCGGTGCCCACGGTCAGCAGGAAGCCACCCATGCCGCCGACACCACCGGTGACCGCGGGCGCGCCGAGGTCGGCCTTGGCCAAGATCACCACCGAGGTGATCGCGAAAATGACCGCGAGCACCGGGAAAGCCCACCGCTCGAACGCCTGAACCAGGTTGTGCCCGAACACCGCCAGCGCGGTCTGCACCACGACGACGAGCACCAGCGCCAGCACCGGCGCGACACCGAACAGCGTGGAAAGCGCGAATGCGCCACTGACACTGTTGGTGGCGAACCACCCGATGCCCGCGGTCACCGTCATCAGCAGCGAGGGCACGGCGTTGCCCCTGAAGCCGAACGCCAACCGGCCCAGCACCATCTGCGGGACACCGTGCAGGGGCCCGCGCTTGGACAGGAAGTAGTGCGCGAGCGCGCCCAGACCGGTGCCGATTCCCAGTCCGGCCACCGCCTGCCAGAACGTCATGCCGTAGACGGAGACCGCCAGCACGCCCAGGAAGATCGTGGCGAACTCCAGGTTCGGCGACGTCCATGTCCAGAACAACTGGCTGGGCTTACCGTGCCGGTCGGCCTCGGCGATGTGCTCGTTGCCGCCCGGCTCGACAGCTGCGATCCGGTCGCGGTAGGAACCGTCGGTACTGGGCTCAGCCGCTGTCATCCGTACACCGTGGCGTGAGCCGCGGTGTTACGCAACCGGAATCGCGATTTTGGGTGCGGTTCACCCCTCAGTCGAACTGGGGTGCCTCCGTGCGGGACCGCTTGAGCTCCCAGAAATGCGGGTACGACGCGAACGTCACCGACGCATCCCAGAGCTTGCCGGCCTCTTCACCGCGCGGGATCTTCGAGAGCACCGGTCCGAAGAACGCGACACCGTTGACATGGATGGTCGGGGTGCCGACGTCGTCTCCGACGGCGTCCATGCCCTCGTGATGGCTCTTGCGCAGCGCCTCGTCGTATTTGTCGGTGGTGGCGGCCTCGGCCAGCTCGGCGGGCAGGCCGACCTCCTCGAGCGACTGTGCGATCACCTGGTCGAGGTCCTTGTTGTCCTGGTTGTGAATCCGGACGCCCATCGCGGTGTAGAGCGGTCCGAGGATCTCGGGTCCCTTGAGCTGCTCGGCGGCGATCGCGACCCGGACCGGGCCCCACGCCTTCTTCATCAGTTCCTGATAGTTCTCCGGCAGGTCGCGGCCCTCGTTGAGCACCGCCAGGCTCATGACGTGGAACTGCACGTCGATGTCGCGGACCTTCTCGACTTCGAGGATCCACCGGGAGGTGATCCAGCACCACGGGCACAGCGGGTCGAACCAGAATCCCGCGACATCGTTCTGAGCCATCTATGCGTCCTCTCGATGTGGTTCAGGGCACAACTGCACCCAGCACAACTGTGTACCCGCACCGGGATGTTCCCGACACGAGTAACTATCCGGGGGCGGTTTACGACAACATTGGTGGCTGACATGCCGGCGAGCATGTCGAAGTCACGGCAGCAGCACAGGAAACGCATAGTGCGTGAACCTTTATCGAAACGTGTTGTTCCTGTGACCCTGGTAAACCACTGTTGCCCAAGTGAGCAGAGCGATATAAGGGTTCTGCGTGATAGCTGAGGAGCTCAATATGGCCGCTCGTGCCTTCCTGGCGACCGCAGGCGCCGTTGCCGCCGCCCTCGCGCTGGCAATCCCCGCGCAGGCAGATCCCGTCCCGGCCCCGGTCGATCCGACCGACACCTCGTTCCTGGACGCGCTGAACACGGCCGGAGTGAATTACGGCGATCCCAACGCCGCCGTTCAGATGGGCCAGGACGTGTGCCCGATGCTGGTCGAACCGGGCAAGGATTTCGCGTCGGTGGCTTCCCAGATGCGCGGCGACGGCGGCATGTCACCACAGATGGCGTCATTCTTCACCGGCATCGCCATCCAGATGTACTGCCCGCAGATGATGTCGTCGATCAGCGACGGTTCGATCCTGAACAACCTCGGCGCGCTGAACGGACTCGCCGGGATCGCCGGCTTCCCGCAGTAGGCCGGATCTTGTCGACGTCCAGCCACTAGGTTGGACGGGTGGCACTTCCCAATCTCACTCGCGATCAGGCCGTCGAGCGCGCCGCTCTGGTCACTGTCGACAACTACCGCGTCGTGCTCGACCTCACCGACGGCAACGGCAACCCCGGCGAACGCACTTTTCGGTCCACCACGACTGTGACGTTCGACGCACTCGCCGGCGCCGACACCGTCATCGACCTGGCGGCCGAGACCGTTCGCAGCGCAACGCTCAACGGCGTCGCACTGGACGTCTCCGGCTACGACGAGTCGACGGGCATCGCGCTGTCCGGCCTGGCCGCGCACAACGTTCTGGTGGTCGACGCCGACTGCCTGTACTCGAACACCGGTGAGGGCCTGCACCGGTTCGTCGACCCCGTCGACGACGAGGTTTACCTGTACTCGCAGTTCGAGACCGCCGACGCCAAGCGGATGTTCGCCTGCTTCGACCAGCCCGACCTCAAAGCCACGTTCGACGTGCAGGTCACCGCACCGTCGCATTGGCAGGTGATCTCCAACGGGGCGACCGTGGGCGCCGAACCCGCCGGGGCGGGCACCGTGCACACCTTCGCCACCACCCCGAAGATGAGCACCTACCTGGCGGCGTTGATCGCCGGTCCGTACGCGGTGTGGCGCGACTCCTACTCCGACACCCACGGCGAGATTCCGCTGGGTATCTTCTGCCGGGCCTCGCTGGCCGAATTCATGGATGCCGAGCGGCTTTTCACCGAGACCAAGCAAGGTTTCGGCTTCTACCACTCCAATTTCGGCACACCGTACGCGTTCGGCAAGTACGACCAGTTGTTCGTGCCCGAGTTCAACGCCGGCGCCATGGAGAACGCCGGTGCGGTGACCTTCCTGGAGGATTATGTCTTCCGGTCCAAGGTGACCCGGGCTTCCTACGAGCGCCGCGCCGAGACCGTGCTGCACGAGATGGCGCACATGTGG
Organism: Mycobacterium syngnathidarum; assembly: GCF_001942625.1. GTDB lineage: Bacteria > Actinomycetota > Actinomycetes > Mycobacteriales > Mycobacteriaceae > Mycobacterium > Mycobacterium syngnathidarum. The sequence continues at coordinate 317,261 of NZ_MLCL01000086.1, read as the reverse complement.
TTCGGCGACCTGGTCACCATGCAGTGGTGGGACGACCTGTGGCTCAACGAGTCCTTCGCGACGTTCGCGTCGGTGCTGTGTCAGGCCGAGGCCACCGAATACGACACGGCATGGACCACATTCGCCAACGTGGAGAAGTCCTGGGCCTACCGGCAGGATCAGCTTCCCTCGACCCATCCGGTGGCCGCCGACATCCCGGACCTGGCCGCCGTCGAGGTCAACTTCGACGGCATCACCTACGCCAAGGGCGCCTCGGTGCTCAAGCAGCTGGTGGCCTACGTCGGGCTCGAAGAGTTCCTGTCCGGGCTGCGGGACTACTTCCGCGACCATGCGTTCGCCAATGCCACGTTCGGAGATCTGTTGGGCGCCTTGGAAAAGGCATCCGGCCGTGACCTGTCGGGTTGGGGTCGACAATGGCTCAAGACAACCGGTTTGAACACGCTGCGGGCTGACTTCGACGTCGACGAGTCGGGTGCGTTCGCCCGGTTCGCCGTCGCCCAGTCAGGTGCGACTCCGGGCGGCGGGGAGACCCGGGTGCACCGGTTGGCCGTCGGGATCTACGACGATGACCCGGCCGGCTCGGGCAAGCTTGTGCGCGTCCACCGCGAAGAGCTCGACGTCGAAGGCCCGATCACCGAAGTTCCTGCGCTGGTAGGCGTTTCGCGCGGAAAGCTGATCCTGGTCAACGACGACGACCTGACCTACTGCTCACTGCGGCTGGATCCGGCCTCGCTGTCGACCGTGCTCTCACGCATTGCCGACATCGCCGATCCGCTCCCCCGCACGCTGGCCTGGTCGGCGGCCTGGGAGATGACCCGCGAGGCCGAGATGAAGGCCCGTGACTTCGTCGCCCTGGTGATGAGCGGAGTGCACGCCGAGACCGAGGTCGGTGTCGCGCAGCGACTGCTCATGCAGGCACAGACCGCACTGAGTTCCTACGCCGATCCCTCCTGGTCGGCCGAAATCGGCTGGCCCGCATTCGGAGACGCACTGCTCGATCTGGCCGGCACGTCCGCGCCGGGTTCGGACCACCAGCTCGCATTCGTCAACGCGCTGTGCGCCTCGGTCCTGTCACCGAACCACGTCGCGGTGCTGTCGAGTCTGCTCGACAACGAACCCGCTGCGGTGAACCTGCCGGGCCTGGTGATCGACACCGATCTGCGCTGGCGGATCGTCACCGCACTGGCCCGCACCGGCGAGATCGACGCTGACGGGCCCGAGACGCCGTTCATCGACGCCGAGGCCTCCAACGATCCGACCGCGGCCGGCAAGCGGCACGCCGCGGCGGCCTCGGCCGCCCGCCCGCAGGACGAGGTGAAGTCCGCGGCGTGGGAGCAGGTCATCGAGGACGACACGATCGCCAACATCACCACCCGTGCAATCGTGGGCGGTTTCGTGCAGCCCGGCCAGTCAGAGTTGTTGGCGCCGTTCACCACGCGCTACTTCGCGGCGATCTCCGGGGTGTGGGAGCGGCGGTCCAGCGAGGTCGCCCAGACCGTGGTGATCGGGCTGTACCCGTCCTGGGACATCAGCCAGAACGGGCTCGACGCGGCGGACGCGTTCCTGTCCGATCCTGAGGTGCCGCCGGCGCTGCGCCGCCTGGTGGTCGAAGGCCGTGCCGGTGTGGAGCGTTCCCTGTGCGCCCGCGCCTTCGACGTCAGCTAGTTTCCCCGGCACCGCGAGGGTGCGCGTCTGCTGCACGACACGCCGTGTCAGAGCAGCATTCTGCGCACGCTCGCGGTCATACGCTGTGCCGATGGCAGTCAGTCGAACCCGCGCGGCACGGGCTGCACGCAAGCGCAAGCGCCGGATGGATCTCGTGGTGCACGATCTCACCGACGACCAGTGGGAGACGCTGAAGGCCGCTTGGGGCGGGTGCGCGTACTGCGGCAGCACCGGCGGGCCGTTCCAGAAAGATTGCGTGATGGCGATCTCGCGGGGTGGGCGCTACACGGCGGACAACGTGGTGCCGGCCTGCGCATCCTGCAACGCCAGCAAGTGCAACTTCGAGGTCAGCACCTGGATGCGGCGCAAACGGCTCGACGAGCGTGCGTTCTTGACGCGCTACGTGGAGATCCGGGCCGGCCTGGCGCAGTGATCGCGGCGCTGCGCGAGCGTGCGCAAAACGCCGACCGCGAGCGGCGTGTCGGGCAACAGACACGCGCGCTCGCGGTGAAGGTGAATAGGACTAGGCAGGCGAGACGCCGGCCGACAGCACCCGTACGGCGCTGATCAGACCGTCGATCAAGTTGCCTTCCTTGAAGGAGGCGGCAGCCGCCGAGACGCCCAGCGGGGCGGCCTCTTCGATGCCACGGCCTTTGACGTCGGCGCCGTAGACCACCTCGATCGCATGCTGGTCGGGTGAGACCGCGAGCAGCACCGCGTTGTCGGGGGTCGGGACCTTGGCCAGGATCTCGCGTGCCGTGGCCGCGGTGTCGGCGCCCAGCGGTCCGATGTAGACGGCGAACCGAGCCTTGGCCGCCCTCGAGCCGTACTTCAGCGCATCGTCGAGCACGACCAGATCCATCGTCGGGAACGGGTAGTGCACCGAGAGCTCACCGGGCTCGGTAACCCCGGAGATCCGACCGCTGTAGGTCAGCGCGTAGCCGTAGGGCAGGTCCAAATCCGAGGACGTCCGGGTCGCAGTTGTCACTTCACCACTTGCCACTTGCGCCGCCTCCGATCGTCACGCCGTGCGAATCATGCCCGCCGTGCCCGTGATCCTGCGGCTCCTCGGCAGCCCACAGAATGGGCTCGTGGGTCCACGGCTCGGACATCTTGTAGGTAGCCGGGTGCGGTCCCTTGCGGGTCAGGTAGATCAACGCCAGGACCACGAACAACACCAGCGGAACCCCTCCGAGGAGGGAATGGGTAAGTGCTGTGCTCACGCGCAAACCGTATCAGCCGCAATGCGCCGACGCGCCGAGAGTGCCCGGCAACACGACGTCAGGCCGCACCTTCTCCGAGATAGCGCACCCAGGCCGGGTCGAGCTCCTTGATCGTGGACAGCAGTCGCCAATGCTGACCCTTCGGCGGCATCGGCACACACCGCAGTGTCCAGCCCAGTTCGGCCAGCAGCCGGTCGGCTTTGCGGTGGTTGCACGCCGCGCACGCCGCGACGCAGTTCTCCCAGGAATGCTCGCCACCGCGGCTACGCGGAATGACGTGGTCGACGGTGTCGGCCCGCCCGCCGCAGTACGCACAGCGGAAGCGGTCACGGTGCATGAGCGCAGCGCGGGTCATCGGGATGCGGGCCCGATACGGCACCCGCACGTAGGTGCGCAGCCGGATCACCGAGGGCACCACGATGGTGCGGGTGGCCGAGTGGATGACCGGCCCGGACGGGTCGTCGTGCACGACGTCGGCCTTGCCGCACATCACCATGATCACCGCCCGCCGCAGTGGCAATGCGGTCAGCGGTTCGTAGGTGGAGTTCAGCAGCAGCACCCGGCGGCGGCCCCACAGGGAGGCGTCGGGATTGGTCGTAGGCAGGGCCTCGACGCTGTGCAAGGGCCGATTTGGCACATGGGGTCCCGATGGGCCGGGAATGTGGCCGGTCCGTCGCATATGGCTTTTTTTGCTGTGCGCCATGGAGCCTCCGAGGAGACAGTCCACCACGGATCAAGGAGATACGCACGAAAATTCTTTGTGTGTTCGCAGGTCAGTCCAATGAACACCAGGTGACCACAGTGCCGTGACCGGCCCGGACGTGCCGTCGGGCCACAATGGACCACAATGAGTGACGTGACACAGGTGCAGCGATCTTTCTACGACGAAGTCGGGGGCCACGAGACGTTCGCAGCGATCGTGTCAAGGTTCTATGAGCTGGTCCGCGAGGACGAGATTCTGCTGCCGTTGTATCCCGAGGACGACATCGACGGCGCCGAGGAGCGGCTGCGGATGTTCCTCGAGCAGTACTGGGGTGGGCCCCGGACGTACTCCGACCAGCGCGGCCACCCGCGGCTGCGGATGCGGCACGCCCCGTTCCGGATCGGCTACCTCGAGCGCGACGCCTGGCTGCGCTGCATGCACACCGCGGTGGCCTCGATCGACTCGGAGACGCTCGACGACCCGCACCGGCGCGCGCTGCTGGATTACCTGAACATGGCCGCAGACTCGATGGTGAACTCGGCGTTCTGACATGCGCCGGTGGTGGGCAGACGCGGTGTTCTACCAGGTCTATCCCCGCTCGTTCGCCGACAGCGACGGCGACGGGGTCGGTGATCTCGACGGGGTGAGCGCCCGGCTCGACTACCTGGCCGCGCTCGGCGTGGGCGCCCTGTGGCTCAATCCGGTCATGGTGTCGCCGATGGCTGACCATGGCTACGACGTCGCCGACCCGCGCGATGTCGATCCGCTGTTCGGCGGCATCGCCGCGCTGGACCGCCTGCTCGACGCCGCTCACGCCCGCGGCATCCGGGTCACCATGGACCTGGTGCCCAACCACACCAGCTCGGCGCATCCCTGGTTCGTCGAGGCGCTGGCCGATCCGCGGCGACGCGACCGCTACATCTTCCGTGACGGCCGCGGCCCAGGCGGCGACGCGCCACCCAACAACTGGGTGTCGGTGTTCGGCGGCCCGGCGTGGACCCGGGTCACCGAACCCGACGGCAGGCTGGGCCAGTGGTATCTGCACCTGTTCGACCCCGGCCAGCCCGACCTCAACTGGAACCATCCGGAGGTGTTCGAGGATCTGGAGAAGACCCTGCGGTTCTGGCTGGACCGCGGAGTCGACGGGTTCCGCATCGACGTGGCCCACGGCATGGCCAAACCGCCTGAGCTGCCCGACATGGTGGTCACCGACAGCGCGCTGCTGCGCAACAGCGACGACGACCCACGATTCGACAACGACAGCGTGCACGACATCCATCGCTTCATCCGCAGGGTGTTCGACGATTACCCCGATGCCGTCGCCGTCGGCGAGGTCTGGGTGCACGGCAATGAGCGCTTCGCCAAGTACCTGCGCCCCGACGAGCTACACCTGGGCTTCAATTTCCGTCTTGTGCAAGCAGATTTCGACGCCACCGAGGTTCACGACGCGATCGACAACGCGATCGTCGCGGCCGATCTCGCCGGGGCGGCACCCACGTGGACGCTGTCCAACCACGATGTGGAACGTGAGGTCACCCGCTACGGTGGCGGCGCCCGTGGGTTGGCGCGGGCCCGGGCGATGGCCCTGGTGATGCTGGCACTGCCGGGAGCGGTGTTCGTCTACAACGGCGAGGAACTCGGGCTGCCCAATGTCGATCTGCCCGATGCGGTGCTGCAGGATCCGGTGTGGGAGCGCTCCGGTCACACCGAACGCGGGCGCGACGGATGCCGGGTGCCGATGCCGTGGTCGGGCGATACCCCGCCGTTCGGGTTCTCCTCGAACACCGACACCTGGCTGCCGGCCCCTGCCGACTGGGCCCCGTTGACCGTGCAGCGCCAACAGGACGATCCGTCCTCGACACTGCATTTCTACCAGCGGGCGATCGAATTACGTTCCAGCCGTGGAGAATTCACTGGCAGCCGGGTCGAGCTGGCCACCGCCGGCGATGTTCTGACGTTGCGGCGCGGAGGCGGCCTGGTGTGTGTCCTCAACACCGGCGCGGTGCCCATGCCGCTACCGCCCGGCGAGGTGCTGCTGAACAGCGGCGAACTGATCGATGGGCGACTGCCCCCCGACACCGCCGTGTGGGTGGTCTAGCAATAGCGACTCGGCACATGGCCGTCCGCCGCATGTTCACCGGCGCATCGTCGCCCCTACGCATTGTCACGCCTACGCATGGTCGCCCCTACGCATGGTCACGCCAGAGTGGCCGTCGCCTCCCAGTGCCACTCCAGCGTGGCAAAGCAGCGCTGGAAGCCAAGCCAAGCCTCGCAGGCGCCACGCCAGCGTGACGCTCGGGCCCGAGAGCCACTCTGGCGCGACACGGCGGGACTCAGCCCAGGATCAATGCGGCACTTTCGCGACGGCGGTACACCGAGCCGAAGCGGGCGTCGATGCGCAGCCACGACGGGTGCGCGCGGACCCGCACGATCTCCTGCTCACTGACCTCATTGCCGGTCGGCGGCAGAAAACCCATGGCGGTCAACGCAAATACGCAGCGCATCGGCACCCCGACGCTGAAATCGCCTGCGCTGACCTGGATCACTTCCTGGTCCATCAGAGAGGCCGGCGGCCCGTGGGCGCTGCCGTGTTCGCGGGCCAATTCGCCACCCTGCCGGGCCAGATCGAGCATCAGCCGGGCGGGCACGTCGTCGAGGTGGACGAACCCGTCCTCGGGCGGCAACCCACCTCGCCAAGCCGAGTCCATCGGGAAGCCGGGGTCGACGTATCCCTCTGCTGCAGAGGACAGCCCGTTCACCAGCGCGTCGGCCCCCGCGGACAGATCCGACGGACGCAGGCGACCGGACACCACGCGGCTGGCCAGCACCTCCAGCCCCGTCGCCACCCAGGCCACGGCCTGCCCGCCGGTACGCTCCCGCAACCGCACCACCGCAGCATCGTCGAGCCGCAATGCACGGTCGAGGAAAGTCGCGAGATCCCTACGGTCGCGCGGATCGTCGATCCACAGGCCGCGCTCCGGGGCGGTCATCGCAGATGGCTCTCCAGGTAGCCACGCTGCTCAGGGGTCAGCCGTTCCAGTCGTTGCTCGGCGATGTGTACGGCGGCGAGCTGAGTCTCACCGATCACCGAAGGCTTGGAGTCCGCGGCGGCATTGACCGAGCGCACCTCGTAACCGATGGTGAAGTCGACGGCACGCACCCGCTTGGACCACATGGTCACCTGAAGCGGAGAGTCAACCAGCCGCAGCTGCCCCTTGTAGGAGATGTTCACGTCGGCGATCAGTAGGCCGATGGTGTCGATCGTGGCGCCGAAGGGCTCACGCAGAAACGGGATCCGGGCCTCTTCGAGGATCGTCACCATGGTGGCGTGGTTGATGTGCTGGTACATGTCGATGTCCGACCAGCGCACATGCACCGGCGTTGTAAAACTCACGCAGTCGTTCCCGTTCCACTCGTTCGTGTCATGCTGCGGATCTGACGCGCTGCCACAGACAAAGTCGCCAGGTCCTGTTCACCATCTTGGTATATCTCGGTCAGCGTGCGTCGGGCGCGGGCCACCCGCGAGCTGTTGGTCAGCTCCCACTCGGCGATCTTCTCCTCGCCGGTCTCGTCAGGTTCGCCGACCGCGAGCACGTCGAAGCACAACGCGCGAAGAGAACCGTAGATGTCGTCCCGAATCGCCAACCGTGCCAAGGAATGCCATCGGTCATCTCGGCCGAGCCGCGATACCGCGCTGAGCAGGCCGTCGGCGCCCAGGCGGTCCATCAGCGCGAAGTAGGTGTCGGCCACCTCGGCGGCGTCGCGGTCGACGATGTCGGAGATGTCGATCACGTCGAGCAGGCTGTACTGGTAAAGACCGGTCGCCACCGCATATGCCAGGTCGTCTGGGACGCCGTGCGCGACGAACTCACCCGCCTCCTTTTCGACGATGGCCTTGTCGTCACCACGCAGCCACTGCGGCATCTGCGGGCGCAGGGCCGACACCTGGGCGGCGAACCGGTTGATCTCGGCGCCGACGGCCAGCGGCTGCGGACGGTAGTTGAGCAGCCAGCGGCCGGCCCGGTCGACCAGCCGGCGCAGATCCAGCGTCATGCGGTCGGTCACGGCCACCGGCACTCCGTCGTCACCGGCGGAACGAATCTCGCGCCATACCTTGCCGATTCCGAAGATGGCGTCGGTGGCGACGTAGCTGCGCACCGCGTCGACGGGGCCGACGCCGACATCCTCGGTGATCCGGTAGGCGTAGCTGATGCCACTCGTGTCGACGAGGTCGTTGACCAGCATGGTGGTGACGATCTCCCGGCGCAGCTGGTGCGACCGGATCTCGCTGGTGAACTGCTCGCGCAGCTTCTCTGGGAAGTACTCCGGCAGCCGGGACGCGAACACCTCCTGATCGGGCAGGTCACTGGCCAGCACGTCATCCTTGAGATTGAGCTTGACGTGGGCCATCAGGGTGGCCAATTCGGGTGAGGTCAAACCGATTCCAGCATCGGCGCGGCGTCGGACCTCCTTCTCCGAGGGCAACGCCTCCAGCTCGCGGTTGAGCCCACGGTTGGCCGCGAACTCCTTGATCATCCGGGCGTGGACCGAGAACATACTCGCGGAGTTGGTCCGGCTGGTGCCCATCAAGTCGTTCTGATCCTTGTTGTCGGTCAGCACCAGGGCGCCGACCTCATCGGTCATCGACAACAGCAGATCGGTGCGCTGGCTGGGCTCGATCCGGCCCGCGGTGACCAGGGAGTCGATCAGGATCTTGATGTTGACTTCGTGGTCGGAGCAGTCCACGCCCGCCGAGTTGTCCAGCGCGTCGGTGTTGATCCGACCGCCGGCCAGGTCGAACTCGATTCGCCCCAGCGACGTCACTCCGAGGTTGCCGCCCTCACCGATGACCTTGGCCCGCACCTCGTTACCGCACACCCGGATCTGGTCGTTGGCCCGATCACCGACATCGGCCTCGGTCTCGGCCTTGACATAGGTGCCGATCCCGCCGTTCCACAGCAGATCGACGGGCGCCTTGAGGACGGCCTTCATCAACGCCGGCGGGGTGAGTTCCTCGACGCTACTGTCGATCCCGAGCGCCGCGCGGGCCTGGGGGCTGAGCGCGATCGACTTCTGCTGGCGACTGAAGACGCCGCCGCCCTCGCTGATCAGTTTGGCGTCGTAGTCTTCCCAGCTGGACCGCGGCAGCTCGAACAGCCGCTTGCGCTCCACCCACGACACCGCCGGGTCGGGGTTGGGATCGACGAAGATGTGTCGGTGATCGAAAGCGGCGATCAGCCGGATGTGCTTCGACAGCAGCATGCCGTTGCCGAACACGTCGCCGCTCATGTCGCCGACACCGACGACGGTGAAGTCCTGGCTCTGGGTATCCACGCCCATCTCCCGGAAGTGGCGCTTCACCGATTCCCAGGCGCCCTTGGCGGTGATCCCCATGGCCTTGTGGTCGTAGCCGATGGAGCCGCCGGAGGCGAACGCGTCACCGAGCCAGAACCCGTAGGACTTCGCGACCTCGTTGGCGATGTCGGAGAACGTGGCGGTGCCCTTGTCGGCCGCGACCACCAGGTAGGCGTCCTCCCCGTCCCGCCGCACCACATCGGGTGGGGTGACGACGGCACCGGTTCCCTTGTCGACGTTGTCGGTCACGTCGAGCAGTCCGGAGATGAAAAGCTGATAGCACGCAACGCCTTCGGCCCGGGTGGCCTCGCGGTCGACGGCGGCGTCGCCGGTCGGTACGGGCGGTCGCTTCACCACGAACCCGCCCTTGGCCCCGACCGGCACGATGACCGCATTCTTCACGGCCTGCGCCTTGACGAGGCCGAGGATCTCGGTGCGGAAGTCCTCACGACGGTCCGACCAGCGCAACCCGCCGCGGGCCACGAACCCGAACCGGAGATGCACACCCTCCACTCGCGGCGAGTACACGAAGATCTCGAACTTGGGCCGCGGCAACGGCAGTTCGTTGATCAGGCCGGGGTTCAGCTTCATCGCCACCGCGCCACGTTGCCGGGCCGAATTAGGCTGCTGCACAAAGTAGTTCGTGCGCAGAGTGGCCTGGATCAAGGTGGCGAAGGCGCGCAGCACCCGGTCGGTGTCGAGGCTGACCAGGGCGTCGATGTCGGCGGCCACCGCAGCGGCCGCCCCCTGGGCGTCGCGGGAGCCCGCGGTCTCCTCGGACGGATCGAACAGCGCCTCGAACAGCTGAACCAATGACTGTGTGGTGTGCGGGTTCTCGTTCACCACCGATTCGATGTGCGACTGGCTGTACGGGAAACCGGCCTGGCGCAGGTACTTCGCGTATGCGCGCAGGATCACCACCTGCTGCCACGTCAGGTCGGCACGCAGCACCAGTTCGTTGAACCGGTCCACCTCGACCCACCCGTGCCAGATGGCGGTGACCGCATCGGCGAACCGCTGCGCGGTCGCCTCGCGCGCGGCGGCATCCGGCGCGTCGGGGATGCCGCGTTGCCGCATCACCTTGAACTGGTAGATCCACACCGGCAGGCCGTCGGCCCGGCGGACGGTGTACGGACGCTCCTCGAGAACCACCACACCCATCGACTGCAGCATCGGCAGCAGCTCGCTCAGCGAGGCCGACTGGCCGCCCAGGTACCAGGTGAGCTGGGCCGGACCGTCTTCCCCGCCCTCATCGAAAACCAACTTCACCGAATTGTCTTGCAGCCCCTCGATGATCGCGATATCGGCGATGGCATCGGCCGGAGCGACGGCTTGTTTGTAATCTTCGGGAAGCGCCGTGGCATAGTGCTCGACCGCGGCCGGGCTCAACGCCGCGTGCGCTGCGGCGCTGGTCATGCGGTCCCCCCAGTTGCGGGCGGCCTCGGTCAGCAGATCCTGGATCCGGTTCTCGTTCTCCGCGGAGGTGTCCACCGAGTGCGAAGAGGTATCGTCGGGCAGCCGCACGATGAAATGGACTACCGCCCAAGGTGATTCACTGACCCGCGCCGAGTAGTCGATATTGTCGCCACCGAGTTCGCGCACCAGGATGTCCTGCATCTCCAGCCGCACCGCGGTGGTGTAACGGTCTCGCGGCAGGTACACCAGGCAGGACACGAAATGCGCCAGCTGATCTGCGCGCAGGAAGAGCAGGGTACGGCGCCGCGAGCCCAGATCCACCACGGTCAGTGCCATGTCCAGCAGCTGCTTGGAACTCAACGCGAACAGTTCGGGGCGCGGGATGGTCTGGATGATGTCGCGCAGCAGCTGCCCGGGGTGGCTGGGGTCGCGGCGCGCCATGGCCAGCGCCTCCTCGACCCGGCGCGAGATCAATGGGATCTCCAGCACGTTGGCGTTCATCGCGGCCACGGTGAACAGGCCGACGAAACGATGCTCCGTGGCGGTGGCATCACGGCGCTCGCCGCCGCTCTCGCGGACGACGACGATGTACGGGTTGGCGCCGTAGCGCACATAGCTCGGCATGGTGGCCTGAGCCAGCACCATCAGATCGTCGGCGGCGGTCAGCGGCGGAAGGACGTCCTCGCGCAGCTTGAGTACGCCGAGCCGGCTCGACGGTTCGACTGCGGCCTGCCCGTCGCTGATCGAGCACTGCTGGTAGCCCAGCAGCACGAAATGCCCGTCGGAGAGCCAGCGCAACAGCGCGGCGACATCCCTGCGGTCGGTGTTGGGAAACCGGCCCTCGACATCGGTGGCGACATCGTTGGCCAGGCCGTGCAGCGCCGCGCCCATGGCCGCGGCGTCCACCCCGATCTGCCGGGCCTCGGCCAGGACACGGGGCACCAGCCCGACCACGTCGGTCAGTGCCGGTCCGTCGGCCGCGCCATGGACCGGGACCAGGATCCAGCATTCGTCGACGCCGTCGACGCCGGTGGCTTCGGCGGCGGGCTGGAAATCCAGCAGAACACCCTCGGCGTCGCGGTGTACCCGGAAGACCGGGTTCATGATGGCCGGGTAGGCGATGCCGTGGCGGTGCAACAACACCGTCACCGAATCCACCAGCATCGCCGCCTGTTCGGTGACGATCTGCAGGGCCGGGCCGGAGTCGGCGTCACCGGGGTACACGATGACCTTGGTTTCGCCCGGCGCCCGCTGGCCGCCCAACGCATGGTGGGCGGCCACCACACCATCGGAGACAAGGCGCTCGGCCACCGCGGCCTGGGGACCGGTGGCGGCCACCCCCGGCGCACCGGCCTGCGGAGCCCGGTAGGTGGACAGGAACGCCTTGGCGAGCCGGTGGATCACCTCAGGTGGTGCCTGTGCGCGATCCCGGTCGCTAATTCCCTGTCCCCTAACAGCTCCCGGTTCGGCCGTCATACGGATCACTCCCTACTCACGCCCACACACCGGCACTGGTGCATAGCTGCGACATTAGTAGCGTCATCGAGCCCGCTGCGCCGTTTACCCTGTCACGGGTCAGTCGCGGGTCAGTCTCCGGTGGGTCACCCGGTGCGGCCGTGCCGCCTCGGCACCGAGACGCTGGATCTTGTTCTCCTCGTAGGCACCGAAGTTGCCCTCGAACCAGAACCACTTGGCCTCGTTGTCGTCGTCGCCCTCCCACGCCAGGATGTGCGTGCAGGTGCGGTCCAGGAACCAGCGGTCGTGGCTGATCACCACCGCGCAGCCGGGGAACTGCTCCAGCGCGTTCTCCAGCGACGACAGCGTCTCGACGTCGAGGTCGTTGGTCGGCTCGTCGAGCAGGATCAGGTTGCCGCCCTCTTTGAGGGTCAGCGCCAGGTTCAGCCGGTTGCGCTCACCACCGGACAGCACGCCCGCGGGCTTCTGCTGATCCGGTCCCTTGAACCCGAAGGCGGACACGTAGGCCCGCGACGGGATCTCGTTCTGGCCGACCTCGATGTAATCCAGCTTGTCGGAGACGACCTCCCACACCGTCTTCTTGGGGTCGATGCCGGCGCGGCTCTGATCGACGTAGGACAGCTTGACCGTGTCGCCGACCTTGACCGTCCCGCTGTCGGGCTGTTCCAGCCCGACGATCGTCTTGAACAAGGTGGTCTTGCCGACGCCGTTGGGGCCGATGACACCGACGATGCCGTTGCGCGGCAGCGTGAAGGACAGGTCCTTGATCAGGGTGCGGCCTTCGAAACCCTTGTCCAGGTGCTCCACCTCGACCACCACGTTGCCCAGCCGCGGCGGGGTCGGGATCTGGATCTCCTCGAAGTCGAGCTTCCGCGACTTCTCGGCTTCGGCGACCATCTCCTCGTAGCGGCCGAGGCGGGCCTTGTTCTTGGCCTGACGGGCCTTGGCGCCCGATCGGACCCAGGCCAGCTCGTCTTTGAGCCGCTTCTGCAGCTTCTGGTCCTTCTTGCCCTGGACCTCGAGCCGCTCGGCCTTCTTCTCCAGGTAGGTCGAGTAGTTGCCCTCGTACGGGTAGGCCCGGCCGCGGTCGAGCTCGAGGATCCACTCGGCGACGTTGTCGAGGAAGTAGCGATCGTGGGTGACCGCCAGGATGGCGCCCTTGTAGCTGGCCAGGTGCTGCTCCAGCCACAGCACGCTCTCGGCGTCGAGGTGGTTGGTGGGCTCGTCGAGCAGCAGCAGGTCCGGCTTGCTCAGCAGCAGCTTGCACAGTGCGACCCGGCGCTTCTCACCGCCGGACAGGTGGGTGACCGGCTCGTCCGGCGGCGGGCAGCGCAGCGCGTCCATGGCCTGCTCGAGCTGGGAGTCGATGTCCCAGGCGTCGGCCGCGTCCAACTCCTCCTGCAGGTGGCCCATCTCTTCCATGAGCTCGTCGGAGTAGTCGGTGGCCATCAATTCGGCGACCTCGTTGTACCGATTGAGCTTGGCCTTGATCGGTACGCCGTCCTCGACGTTCTCCCGGACGGTCTTGCTCTCGTCGAGGTGTGGCTCCTGCATCAGGATGCCGACGGTGGCGCCGGGCGCCAGCAGCGCGTCGCCGTTGTTCGCCTGGTCGATGCCGGCCATGATCTTCAGCACACTCGACTTGCCTGCCCCGTTGGGACCGACGACGCCGATCTTCGCGCCGGGCAGGAAGTTCAGGCTGACGTCGTCAAGGATGACCTTGTCGCCGTGCGCCTTGCGAACCTTGCGCATCGTGTAGATGAATTCGGCCATGCCGTGATGTGCCTTTCTGAAGCTTTCGGGAACGTCGGATGGGCGCTTGCGCGAAGGGTCGCGTCAAGCCCAACTCACTCGCGCCCATCCTAGGCGTGACCGAATGTGGCTAGGCCGACAGTGGCAGGTCGCCCTCGTCAGGCTCGGTTTCGGCGTCGTCGAGAGCATCCTCGGACTCGGCAGCGACCGGTGCGGGTTTCGGCAGCGGCGCGACCCTGGCCGTGCAGCGCGACAGGTCCGGGCCGACGGCGGTGGCCCGGACCTCCACCGAGGAGCGGCGCACGCCTTCCTTGTCGTCGTACTCACTGGTGTGGATGTGGCCGACCACCACGACCGCGTCGCCCTTCATCAGCGAGGCACTGGCCCCCGTGGCCAGGTGGCCCCAGCAGTTGACCGTGACGTACAACGTGTTGCCGTGCTCCCACGTCCCGTCGGGGGTACGCCTGCGTGAATTGCTGGCCACCCGGAACTTGTACAACTCCTGATCCCCGAACCGCCGCCGGACCGGGTCGGTGATGATGTTGCCCACGATCGTGATCGGTGTCTCGAACATTTCTGGTTCCTTTCGCTTCACTCTGGCTCCGGCGGCCGATGTGGAAGCGTCGACCGCCTTACGCAGCCATTGACCGTCGGCGGCCCGACAGGAACGATGCCCCGGGGCCCGACGCACCCGTCGGCTGTGGATGAAACTCAGGCTGGGGATAACCGCGAGGTCAGCCGGAAGGACGGTCGCGTCGCGCCATCTCGGCGAGCATCGCGTTGTAGGCCGCCAGATCGGCGTCGTCGTCGCGGTCGGCGGCCCGGTCCAGCCGCTTGGCGGTGCGCTGATCGCTGCGCCGCCACTGAATCAGCAGTGCCAGCATCACGATGACCAGCGGAACCTCTCCGGCCGCCCAGGCGATGGCGCCGCCCAGGTGCTGGTCCCCGGCGAGGTCGGTGTGCCACGGCAAGTGCAATGACCGGTAGAAGCCTTCGCCGAGGACGGTGTCCATGCCCATCATCACCACGCCGAAGAACGCGTGCAGCGGCAGCGAGGCGAACACCATCCCGATCTTCACCAGGTGCGGAACGGGCCTGGGGGTCGGGTCCACTCCGATGACCACCCAATAGAACAGGTAACCCGAAAGCAGGAAGTGCACGTTCATCAGGATGTGCGCCGCGTGGCTGCTCACCGCGGAGTCGAATATGCCGCCGAAGTACAGGCCGTAGAAGCCGGCCACGAACAATACCGTCGCGACGATCGGATGGGTCAGGAACTGCGACACCCTGGAGTGCAACGCCGCCAGCAGCCACTCCCGGGGGCCCGGTGGCGATCCGCGGCCCGCGGCGGGCAGGGCGCGCAGCGCCAGGGTCACCGGGGCGCCCAGCACCAGGAGCACCGGCACCAGCATGGACAGCAGCATGTGGGCGATCATGTGCACACTGAACATCGCCGGCATGTAGCGACCGAGCCCTGATGAGGTCGTGAACAGCAGGACCGCGCAGCCCAGCAGCCACGCGACCGTGCGGCCGGTCGGCCAGGCGTCGCCGCGTCGGCGCAGCCGGTGCGTCGCGGCCAGGTACACCACCGCCCCGACGATCGCCGCGGTGCCGAACAACAGATCGAATCGCCAGTCGAACAGCACCCGAGCCACCGTCGGCGGCCCGGCGAAGTCGTACCCGATGGCGACTTCGGTGGCGCTGGGGATCCTCGGTTCGGGGGGCGGCGGGGTGCGCCCCAGCCCGACCGCGATGCCGAACGTGACGCCGAACAGTGCGGCCTCGGTCAGCGCCAGCCGGACCAGCGGTGTGCGGGCGCCGGGGTCGGCGGCCAGGGCGCTCAGGCTGACCCGTCGCTGACGCCAGCCCAGTGCGCCGAGCAAGGTGAGCGCGACGACCTTGGCCACCAGCAACCAGCCGTAGCTGGTACGCAGCAGGTCGGGCAGCTGGATGCGCACCAGCGCGTTGAGTACACCGCTGATGGCCATCGCGACGAAGCACCACAGGGCCAGCGCAGAGAAGCGTCGCGCAGCCAGTGCGGTGTTGGGGCCGTCAGACCCGCCCCCGGCCCGAAGGGCGTGGGCCGACAACGCCAGCAATCCGCCGGCCCACAGTGCGGCGGCCACCAGGTGGATGAACAGGCTGTTGGTGGCCAGATCGTGGGCACCGCCGGCCGAGGAATGTCCGGTCAGCACCAGCGGCATCAACGTCAGAAGTGACCCCGCCAGCAGCACCGGTGTCCACCCCCACCGCAATACGGGCAGGCTCGCGATGGTGACGGCCGCGGCCAGGAGCGCCGTCCACCGCCAGGCGACTGCGATATCGACCATTCCGGACGCCGACCACACATCGGCCGGTCCGAGGTGGTCGAGCAACGGCTGTCCGGACACATCGGAAACCGTCAACGGAACCAGCAGCGCGGCGCACAGCGTCCATACGCCCGAAGCCGCCGAGCCGAGGCGCAGTGCCCGGTAACCGGCGACGTCGAGGACGCCGTTGCTCTGGGGTGCCGCAAGGAACGCCGCAAACAGGAAGGACCCGACGGCGATTACGGCGGCAATCTCGCCGGCGGCCCGCACGAACGGCAGGCCGTAGGTGGTGACCGGGCCGGGATCGGGCAAACCGGTGGCGGTCAGCGCTTCGGCCAATGACAGCGCGCCGATGCCCGCGGCCACCGCCCCTGCCAGCACGCCCACGCCGACCAATACGGGCCACACCGCGCTGTTCCGCACACCGGATGCGGCCACCTGGCCGGCAGAAGTCATGGTCCAAGGGTATGGCGTGGACACCGCCATGCCCCCGCCGGCAGCCGGGTGGGCTAGTCGGAAAGGTCTCGCTGGGCGCGCAGCTGTTTATCCCGGATATAGAACTGCTCCCGGGCGATCTCGTCGACTTTGTCCATGTCGGAGACGATCCCGCGCAGTTCGTCCCGGAAGGCGTTGCGCCGCGCCCGCAGGTCGGGGCCGTTGACCAGCAGGTCCTGATCCGCGGCCACCTGCCGCGCGGTGGCGAACAGCAACGCCGAGACCGACTCGTTGCTGCCCACCCTGCCCTGGGCGACGTACTGACGTCCGACGCCGAGCGCCCGCTTGGTCAGATCCCGCTCACCGATCTCGGGCGGCGCGTCCCGCAATACGTCGGCGACGATTCCGTAGGCCTCGAAGAACGGCCGCAACATGGCACCCACCAACAGCGGTCGTTTGCGGCGCAACATCTGATAGATATCGTCGCCCCCGGCGGAGACCTTCGCTTCCCAGCCGCCGGCCGCCTGTCCTTCCGCTGTGCGGTCGTACCAGGACATCTCTTCGGCGACGTTGTCGCGGAACGCCGCCGAATCGGCGAAGTAGAAATCGAACTTGAGCAGGTCGCGCAGCCGCATCACCTGGGTCCAGAACGCCTGCAGCGGGTCGCCGGCGACTCGGGCCGCGTACGCCAGCGCCAGTTCGACGATCGAGGTCTCCTGGAAGGCGTGGATCAGGGAGTTGCGGTAGAACGCCGCCTCCAGCTCGTCCTCGGGGGCGATGCGCCACACCGGCTCGCGCCCACTGTCCACCAACGTGACCGGGTGCCCGCCGGAGAGGGCGTCGACCGCCGAGCGCACGCCCTCGGCGGTTCGCAGCCGCAGCGCGCTGTTGGTCATCGGGGTGTTCTTGCGCTCCAGGTAGTCCAGCGAATCCTGCAGCGTGTGGTGCAGCTGATCCAGAGTCAGGGCAACCCCGCGGGCGCCCAGCAGCAGCGCCGAGACCAGGTTGGTCGCGTTGACCGGGGTGACCCGCAGAATCCGCCAGGCCACCTCGAAGGCCATCTTCTGCATGGCCAGGCGTTTCGCCGCCTCGTCGTGGGCCGTCTCACCGCCTGGCTCGCCCAGGTGCTCGCGCATCGAAACCGCCTCGGGGAAGCGGACATAGATCTTGCCGTAGTTGCGCTCCCCCTGCGCCTTGATGAAGTTGTACAGCCAACTCAGGCCCTCGGGCGTTTTCTCACCGCCGCGGGCGTAGGCGGCGTACTCGGCGGTCTCGTGCAGTTGGTCGAAGCTGATCGACACCGGCTGCAGCAGGATGTCGTCGCTGCGCCCGTCGAGGTAGGCGTTGGCGACATAGGCGAGCAGTCCGAGCTTGGGCGGCAACATCTTTCCGGTCCGCGACCGGGTGCCCTCGATGGACCAGTTCAGGTTGAACCGCTTCTCCACGATGTACCCGACGTATTGGCGCAGCACGTACTTGTACAAGGGGTCGTCGAGTTTGCGGCGCAGGAAGATGACGCCGGAATGCCGGAACAGCGGCCCCATCAGGCCGAAGGACAGGTTGATCCCGGCGAACGTGTAGACCGGCGGAAGACGGTTCTCCTGCATGGCCACTGGCACGATGACCCCGTCGAGATACGAGCGGTGGGAAAACAGCAGCACCGCCGGATGTTGTTCGAGGGCATGACGCATCGACTCGATCTCGCCGCGGTCGTAGTCGATGCGTGGGTCGAAGCCACGGCTGAAGATGGCCCGGCCCATGGTCGGGATCAGATCCACCGAGAACCGGCTCCATCCGGTGGACAGCTCGTCGAGCATCTCCCCGGCCTTTTCCACCGTCGCGCCGGGAATCTGCTCCAGGCCCTGACGGAAGCGTGCCGAGTCCAGCATCTCGGGTTTGACCAGCCGTGGCGACTTGTACTCGGGGCCCAGCAGACGGAGCTCCACCCGCTCGATCGCCAGCACCGCCCGGCGAAGGACGAATCGCGCGAATTCCCTGGGATTTTCGGCGACCGTGGTCTCGCTCCACTGCTTGCGCAGCTCCGATACCTTGGCCGGTTCACCGGCGACGATCCGGGCGCGCGTCGGGTTCTTACGCAGGATGCGCCGCTGCAGGATTTCCGGAGGCCGGTAGGTGTCCCGCCCGGAGATCAGGCCCACCACTTTCAGCCGGGTGGGTAACCCGCCCGGCACCCAGAACACCCGGACCGGCACCACCAGGCGGTCCTCGTCCGATTCCAACTCCTCGACCAAGCGGGCCACCACACCGGGGGCGGGTTCGTCGGTGGCGGGCAGTTGCAGTACCTCGACGGTGGTGTCGGGGTGTTCGCGCCGTTGCGCCTTGAGCCAGTCGTTGAGCAGTTCGAGCTCGGCCGGTGACGACACCGATGCCAGCACCAGCGCATCGTCGGTGGTGCTGAAGCTCGGGTAATCCTCGATACCCGCGGTCACGGTCGGCCCTTGCGAGTCGACCGCGGCGATGAGGTATCCGATTTGGCTGCAGGCTTTTTCGTGGGCGACTTCTTGGCCGGCGCCTTCTTCGCCGGTGCTTTCTCGGCGGCTCGGCGTGGCGCCGCTTTCTTGGCCGGCGTGGCGCGGGAGTAGATGTCGAACGTGGGCAGTTCGTCGTGCGGCCAGGATTTCAGCGTGTCGAGGTAGATCTGCCGGACCTCGGCGATGCGGTCGGAGAGGTTCTCGACCGTCCAGTCCGCCACCGATATCGGCGGGTACACCGCGACATCCACCTTGCCAGGGTTGAACGTGCTGGAATCGCGGTGCGCGATCACCTCGGCGTTGCGGATCACGATCGGCACGATCGGAATACCGGCGGCCATCGCGATGCGGAACGGCCCCTTCTTGAACGGGCCGACCTCGGTGGTGTCGAGGCGAGTACCCTCGGGCGCGATCAGGATCGAGAGGCCTTTGCGGGCAAGCTCTTCCACTCTGTGCAGGCTTTCGACAGCCTTCTCCGGATCGTCGCGGTCGATGAAGGCTGCATCCATGACCTTGCCCAGCGGACCCATCAGCGGATTGCGCTCGAGCTCTTTCTTCCCGACCCCGGTGAAATCAACCCCGACCAGTCTGCCCGCGATCATCGGGTCCGCTTGGTTGCGGTGATTGAAGATGAACACCGCGGGGCGTTGGGCGGTCAGGTTTTCCTCGCCTAGAACGTTGAGTTCGATGCCCGTGGTGAGCATGAGCAGCTTGCTCCAGTTCGAGGTGAAGAAGTTGACACCAGTGCGCTTGTTGCGGGTGAGCAACCCGAGTCCGATCGCCCCGGCGGCCACCGTCGGAATGGTGGCCAGGCTGGCCAGGGTCCGCAGCTGCGCAACGGGACTGCTGCCGCTGCGGCTGCTGAACTTCAGCACGGGCCAGCCGCGCTTGGCGGCCACGGCCGCCAGCTTGCCGGCCGGATTCGTCGGCCGGGGGTGGCCCACCAGGTACATCAGGGCGACATCTTCGTCGCCGTCGGCGTAGAAGTAGCTCTTGGTCAGGTCCACTCCGTTGGCCGACGAGAAGTTCTGCACCGCACGGGCTTTGCCGGGGCCCCAGATCACCGGCGTCTCGACTTCGCCGGTGATCAGACCGTCCTCGTCGGTCTCGAACTTGTTGCACAGCACGTTGTCGATGCCCAAGAACCGCGCGACGGGCTCCACTTGAACTGTCAGCGCCGACGAGCTCAACACCACGGTGTGCCCACGGGCCATGTGGGCACGCACCATCGCGCGCATCTCCGGGTACATGCGGCCCTGCACGTGCTGGACGAAAAGTCGCTCGCCCAGCTCGTCGAGGTCGCTCAGCGAGTTGCCGCGCAGCATCCGGGCACCCTTGCCGATCAGGTCCTCGAACTCCGAGCGCCCCAGCTGATGGTTGAGGCCGGCCTGCACCATGCCGATGAACTCGCCGACGCCCATCTGGCCACGGCGCAACCGGTCCCGGGTCATGATCACGCCGGTGAACCCGGCCACGAGAGTTCCGTCCAGGTCGAAGAAGGCGCCGATCTCGGGGCCCTCCGGACTGCCCTCGATCTCGGCGAGGGTGCCCGGCAGCCGCATCTGCCGGGTTGCCTGTGCGTCCGAATCCTTCGAAGTCACTGTGCAGCACTCCCGCTCGTCGCCGACGCGTCGCTGCTGAAGGAGGCGGGCTCCGCTCGGCCGGCGCCGCCGAGCGCCAGCACCTCGTCGAAGCCGTCCAGCAGGCACTTGGCGAACAGTTTGTCGTCGGCGATGGCCGCCCGGTCGTAGCGGGTGGTGACCGTGATGTATCCCGATCTGGAGATCAGCACCACCATCATCGCGACTCCGGGCAACGGGCCGATCCCATAGTGACGCAATATCTTTGCCCCGGCGATGAAGGTATCGCCCGGGTAGACCGGAACGTTGCTTGCCTGCACGTCGGAATTCACCACCGAGCCGGCCACCGTCTCCAGCACGGCGTCGGGCAGCAGGCTCAGCACGGGCGCGATCGAGCCGACCATGTCGATGGCGCGCTCCTCGCGCTTGCTCGTCATCTGCGACCGGACGGCTTTGATCCGCGTCTCGGGGTCGACGATCCCGACAGGTGCGGCGAGGTTGACCCCGGCGAAGCGGTTGCCGCCGGCCGGATCGTCCTCGGACCGCAGGTTGACGGGCACGGCCATCGGCAACGTGTCGATCGAGATGCCTTTGGCATCGTGGTAGAGCCGCAGGGCGCCGCAGAGTCCGGCGAGATATGCATCGTTGATCGAACCGCCGGCCGCCTTGGCCGCGCGGTGCAAGTCGGCGAACGGGATGTCGATCGCTTCTGTGCGCGACGACAGGCTGCGGCGCCGCAACAATGGCGAGGGGTGGGCAGCAGGCCCCATCACCCGCGCGCCGGACCTCGCGTAGTCGACCGCACCGTTGACCGCGGAGACCGGATCACGCACCACCTTGGTCACCGCGCGGGCCGCTTGCCCGAGCGCACCGAGCACGCCGCCGGCGATCGATCCCGGCAGCCGGCTGATGCCCTCACGCATCAGGTCGTTGGGCGAGAGATCCTGCGGAATGGGCAGTGGCGCGGACGCAGCCGGTTCGGGATCGCGTTCGAGGTCGTAGATGTTGGCGAACATCTCGACGATGCCGACGCCGTCGGACACCGCATGGCTCAGGTGCAGGATGGTCGCCGCGCGGCCGTCGGCCAGCCCTTCGACGAGGGTCGCGCTCCACAGCGGGCGGCTGATGTCCATCGGCGATTGCAGCGCAACCTCGGCCAGGTCGAACACGTCGCGCAGCGTTCCGGGCTCTGGAACCCGCACCCGCCGCACGTGGTAGTGGAGGTTGAAGTCGGGGTCGACGACCCAGCGGGGAGCGGCGGTGGGCAGGGTCGGCATGACGACCTTCTGGCGCAGCCGCAGCACCTTCCGCGACGCCTGGTCGAGCCGGGAGCGGAATCGTTCCCAATCCGGTGTGGTGTCGAGGATCTCGACACCCAGGATCCCGGATCGAGTTCGCGGGTTTGCCTCACCCCGATGCAACAGCTGATCGACTGCGCTCAGCTCTTCGGGCAGTCCGGCCGCGTCCAACTCCGGCACGTCGCTCATAGCGTGGTCCCTCTCCCCTCCCCTGGCCACCAAGTGCAGCGTCCACGCTAGTCCGCCACCGGTGGCCGCGTAGGGCTTTGCCGGGCGTCCGACGCGCGTCACCGCCCCTTCACGCCGAGGTACGGGTTTCGTCGATCGGTGGGAGGTGTTTGTCCGGTAGGTCGCGAAACGGGGCGGCCGCCATCGGCTGCGGTTCGAGCAGCCCACGTGGTGCACATCCGTTTCGGTAGCGACACCCAACGCGGTGTAAATTGTGGTGGTCCGACTTGCCCCCGTGGCGCAACGGATAGCGCATCCGGTTTCTACCCGGTCGGTTGCAGGTTCGAATCCTGTCGGGGGTGCCATGGCTCGTTCGTTTGACGTGTGCGTCTTGTTCTTGAGCGCACCGGACCCCGCACATCCGACAACTCCATGTCGGTCGAGCGCTCGCTCAAAACAAGCTCAATACAATAGGTGAGCCTGCATCTCACGTAGCTCGTCTGATCGGCGGACACGCTTAGCGAGCACGCTCGTTTCGAGGTTAGCCTCGCCGGCCGGCGCGTTCGGCGAAAGCGTCAATCGCAGCAAGGACTTCAGGTGACCGCCACACTCGGTTGCGCGGTCCATTTGTTGTCTCGACGAGGATTCCCGCCTCGGCGAGTGGGTTGAGGTAGCGGTGCGCGTTGGTAGATTCGATGCTCAGCTCTTGCGCCAAGAGCGCAGCGTTCACGACAGGGCGGCGGGTCAATAAATCGGCGACCTTCCACACCGCGGAATCGGACCGTGCGGCGATTACGTCGTTCCACGTTTCCCGGATTTCGCGCAGATCGGTGACTAGTCGTCGCCCGTTGCCGATAGCCAGAACGGTAGCTTCGGCGAAGCGCTCGACGATCGGCGCTGCGTCTCCGTCGCGGTAGCTCGTCAACGCCGCGAAGTATGCGCCGGTGTCGGCCAGCAATCCGGCGGAGACCGGAACCGTGACCTGACGGGTCATATCTTTGTTGCGCAGCATCGCTTGTACCAACGCACGGCCCGTGCGGCCATTGCCATCGGTGAAGGGGTGAATGGTCTCGAACTGTGCGTGGCTTACTGCGATCTGCGGAAGCGCAGGAATGTCGGCGCGCTGCGCGAACGCGATCAGATCGCCGATCGCCCCAGGGATCAATTCATGGCGCGGACCGACAAACGTCGCGCCGATCGGAGTGGACCCACCGCCGATCCACACCGGCTCAGTGCGGAATTCGCCTGGGGTATGGCGCGGATCATTGACCATCAACGCGCGGTGCATGGTCAGGATGGCGTTGGCGTCCACGGCGTCGGACAAAGCAATCGCGGCTTGCATCGCGGCAGTGTTGGCGACGATCACCTCCGCGTTGCGCTTAGCCTTGCCACCGGGCAGCTCAGCCTCACCGATAGCGCGCGCCGACGCGGTCAAGTTCTCTATCTGCGAGCTGGCGGCCGACTCCGACCGCAGCAACACCGCAGCAAACGGAGCGATCTCGCCGCCAAGTTCGGCGTCAAACCGTCCGATCTCGCGACTGGCCAACTCAGCGTCGGCCAACACAGATGACGGCAGTTCTAGGACCAAGTCGGCAATGCTGGTTGGGACCGCGGGATGATAGGTGCCGTACCTGGGCGGCGCCGTGCTCGCATACCGCCTGCCCTGCGGCTCCCAGCGGACGTCCTCGTAGGTGACGGGCCGAAGTGAAGTCACTGACCCAGTGTAACTTCATTTATTGCTTAAGTGACGTTAGCAGCTCCGGTTGGCTTCAGTTGGCAGGGACCGTCGACGTTGCCGTTTCCTGCGCTTATGCCCGAGAACCGCTCTCCATCTGTGTGAGGTCGGCTGACGGTTGACACCTGCTTCGGTTGTCCTCGACACGGCACGCGGCCGAAACTCCACCGGCGAAAGATTGACGTGCATTAATGTCCTGGTCGTCCTGCTAAGCCGACAGTTCGGAGACAACATGAGCACGTATCGGACGATCGTGGTCGGGACCGACGGCTCGGACTCGTCGTTGCGCGCGGTCCACCGCGCCGGCGAGATCGCCGCGCAGGAGAACGCCAAGCTGATCATCGCGAGCGCGTATCAGCCCGTGGTGGAGAAGGGCGGCTGGTCACGTGCGCCGTCGCACGACCATGTGGTCGACACGCGTGCTGCCGACAGCCTCAAGGGAGAGGGCTACCGGCTGCACGGGGCCGCGCCCGTGTACGAGATCCTCCAGGTGGCCCGCGACCGGGCAAAGGCTGCCGGTGCCGGCGACATCAACGAGAAGGCAATCGAGGGCGCGCCGGTCGAGGCACTCGTCAAACTGGCCACCGACGTCAAGGCAGATCTGATCGTCGTCGGTGACATCGGACTGAACTCCGTCGCCGGACGTCTGCTGGGTTCGGTGCCCGACACCATTGCCCGCCGCGTCAAGATCGACATCCTGATCGTGCACACCGCGGACTGAGGCGCCACAGGTTACAACGGCACCCACATCAGCCGGTCGCCGTCGGAGACGACGGTGCCTGCGGTGGGTGCGGCGAAGTGGGTTCCGAGAAGGAGGGCCTGTTCGTCGGCGACACTCTGCAGCAGCCGCGCGCGCGTAACCGCGGCCGCACCTGGATCTTCGTCGGGCAACGGCTGCACCTCCGGATGCGTGATCTGCAGCGGGTGGTGGATGACGTCTCCGCTGATCACCGCCACTTCCCCGCCGGATTCGAGCCGCACCGCCGTGTGGCCCGGTGTATGACCCGGTGTCGCGATCAGCCGGATCTCTTCGGTGATCGCATGGTCCATCTCGGTGAGCCGCAGAACATCGTGTGCGACAAGCGGTTCGACGGTCTCGGCGGCAGCTCGGTTCGGCGCCGAGGATTGCCGCCAGGACGCGTACTCATCGGCGGCCAGTAGGTAGGTCGCGTTGGGGTAGGTGGGTATCCAGGCGCCGTCGTGCCGCGTGGTGTTACGCCCGGCATGATCGAGGTGAAGGTGGGTGCACACGACGGTGGTCACATCGCCGGGGGTGAATCCAGCTGCGGCCAGCGACTGGCCATACCGGTCCGGGTCCATCGGGATCTGGTACGGCAGGTCGTGGCCCTCCCCGAAGCAGCAGTCCACGACCACGAGCTCGTCACCAGATTCGATGAAGAACGACTGGATGGCCACCAGCAGGTTGCCCGCGTCATCGACATAGTGCGGCTGGAGCCAGCTCGGGAGGTCCGACGGAAGCCCGCGAAACAGCCGGTCGGGTCGGGTCGGCACCAGCGTCTCGAGGACGGAATGAACTGTCAGCGTGCCGATGGTCCACTTCTGCATGGCTCACCGTATGAGACAAATCATTTGGAAACAAGGCTCGGCAGGCACCGTCAATCGGTCGGCCATCTGGCAGACTCGATGCGTGGCGCAGCCAAACGTCCGGTTCCAGCGACTTGCCGAACAGGTCGCCGATCAGTTGCGGCGCCAGATCCTGACCGGCGAACTGCCCGACGGCACGATCCTGCCCAAGGAAGACGAACTGCTCGTCGAGTATCCGATCAGCAAACCGTCGCTGCGTGAGGCGATGCGCATCCTCGAGGCCGAGGGGCTGTTGACGGTACGGCGCGGCAAGCTCGGCGGCGCGGTGGTGCACCGCCCCGATGCGGCAAACCTCGCTTACACGATGGGGTTGGTACTCGGCGCCGGGCAGGTCGGCCTCGCCGATGTGGGTACGGCGCTGCTGCAGGTCGAGCCGGCGTGTGCGGCGCTGTGCGCCCAGCGCCCAGACCGCAAGCGCACGGTGGTGCCCATTCTCCGTGAATTGCATGAAGAATCGGTCCTCTCGGTATCGGACCTCCGGCAAGCCACCTCGGCGAGCCGCCGGTATCACGAGGCGCTGGTGCGCCACTGCGGAAACGAGACGATGATCATCCTGGCGGGCGCGCTCGAAGCACTGTGGTCCGCCCACGAGCAAAACTGGTCCGCACAGGTGACCGATCATTCGACGGTGCCCGTCGAGGAGCGCCGCGCGGTACTGGAAGACCACCGGCAGGTGATCGACGCGATCGACATGGGCGACGCGCAGCGGGCCCGCGATCTGGCCGCGGCACATCTGGTCAACGCTCAGCAGTATCCGGGCGTCGAGGGTGTCGTCGACCCGACGATGGTGCGCACCTGGGCACAGACCACCCCTCGAAGGCCGTGAGCTCCGATGGACGCTGTGACCGTTGACACAGCCTCTTATTTTCATATGATTTGGCCATGAAGGTCGGCGACGCCGTCATTGACGCCGAAGACGCGGCCCGCTACCGATCAGCCGGCTGGTGGTCTGACCGCACCCTGTCGCAGACGGTCAACGAACACGCGTTGACCCACCCAGACAAGCCGGCCTACGTCGACCACCCCGCCGGCGCGCATACCTGGAGCGAGTTCGACTCCGCTGCAACACTGCTCGCCGCCCAGCTCACGGGCGCCGGGGTCACCGCGGGTGACCGGGTGGCGGTGTGGCACGGCGACACCGCCGCCATCCACGTGCTGTTCGTGGCCATCGAACGCTGCGGCGCCGTCGTCGTCGGGATCGGTGCGCGCGCCGGTACCCGCGAGGCCGGCCAGATCCTGCGGACCACTCAGCCGCGCCTGCTGATCACCGACCCGGCGCGGCGGTCGTCGGCACAAACCACTGTGTCCGGACTGATGCCTGCGGTCAGCGCACTGGTGCTCGACGGTTTGTCCCTCGACACCGATGCCCCGCCGCGGCCACCGGCAACGAGTGTCGGTGCCGATGACGTATTCCTGATCAATTCGACCTCAGGGACCACGGGCCTGCCCAAATGCGTTGTGCACACCCAGAACCGGTGGCACTACTTCCATCAACGGGCCGTCGCCAACGGCGCCCTGAGCTCCGAGGACGTGTTCCTCCCGGTCATCCCTGCCCCGTTCGGGTTCGGCATCTGGACCGCCCACACCACGCCGATCTACCTCGGGGCCACCACCGTGCTGCTCGAGAAGTTCGATGCCAAGGCCGCATGCGAGGTGATCGCCCGCCACCGGGTCAGCGTGTTGTGCTGTGTCAGTACCCAATTGCTGATGATCATGGCCGACCAGGCATCGCGCGAGAACGACCTGAGCTCGCTGCGGGTGGTGTTCACCGGCGGTGAGGCGCTGCCGTATCGACGGGCTGCCGACTTCGAAGAACTCACCGGCGCCACCATCCTGCAGTTCTACGGCTCCAACGAAACCGGCCTGTTGAGCGGGACGACGTTGCGGGACTCCCGGGAGCGCAGGCTGCGGACCGCCGGGCAGCTGGTGCCGGAGATGGCGGTGCGCCTGTTCGACGGCGATGAAGACGTGACCTCAACGGGCCGTGGTCAACCGGCCTGCCGGGGGCCGGCCACCAGCCTCGGCTATCTCGGCGGGGTGGACCACGACAAGCTCTACACGCCTGACGGCTGGATGCGGATGGGTGACGTCTGCGAGGTCGACGCCGACGGCTACCTGTCCGTCACCGGCCGCACCTCCGATTTCATTCTCCGCGGCGGCAAGAACGTCAGTGCCGTCGAGGTCGAGGATGCGGTGACGACGCATCCCGCCGTGGCGGTGGCGACGGCCGTGGCGATGCCGGACCCGGTGTTCGGCGAAAAGGTGTGCGTCTACGTCGAGAGCGCCAACGGCCAGGACGTCGATCTGCCCGGACTCGTCGAGCACCTTCTGGCGCAGGGCATGTCGAAGGAGCTGCTTCCCGAGAAGCTCATCGTGCTCGGCGAGCTACCCCGGTCCTCGGGTGGAAAGATCGCCAAAGGTCAACTCCGCGAAGATATCTGGACGCGGATGGGAGACGGCTATGAGCGTCGGTGAGATGCGTCAGGGCGGATTGAAGGTGTGGTCGCCGTCGGTGACCCCACCGATCGGCGTCGACCTGACCGAAGAGCAGGCACTGGCGGTGGCGTTCCGGCACCTGGCCGCCATCGGGTTCGCCGAGAACATGGCCGGCCACATCACCTGGCAACCCGAGGGCCGCACCGAGATGCTGGTCAATCCGTGGGGCCTGTGGTGGCAGGAGCTCACGGCATCCGACATCTGTGTGGTCGACGAGAACGCCGCGGTGGTTCGCGGACGCTGGGATGTCACCCCGGCCATCCACATCCACACCGAACTGCATCGTGTGCGCGACGATGCCCGCGTCGTCATCCACAATCACCCGTACTACGTGAGTCTCATCGCGGCGTTGGGGAAGCTGCCGGAGCTCGTCCACCAGACCGGCTCGCTGTTTCTCGATGACATGTGTTTCGTCGAAACCTATGACGGCGAGGTCGATTCGGCACCGCGGGCCGGCGAGCTGGCGGAGCGGATCGGTACGGCCAACCTCACCATCCTGGCCAACCACGGAGTGATCACCACCGGGGGCACCGTGGCCGAGGCCGTGTACCGGGCCGCCTCGATCGACCGGGTCTGCAAGCTGGCGTACCAGGTGATGCTCACCGGCCGTGAGCCCACGGCGATGAACCGCTCCGACATGTACGGCATGAAGGCCTCTCTCATCGAACGGGCGGCCGACGTGTACTGGGCCGGGGCGGCCCGCATGACCATCAAGGCCGACCCCGACGTGCTGACCTAGAAGGAGACTGCCTCATGAAGTCCATCGACGAGCTCGCCGGCAATCTCGACTTCACCACCGCGAACAAGGGCGCCGACCGGAAGGTGACCTTCCTGCCGGAACCCGAACGGGCCGAACGGGTCTACACCGTGATCTCCGTCGACGATCACATCGTCGAACCACCGGACACCTTCACCGACCGGGTGCCGCGCAAGTTCGCCGACCGTGCCCCCAAGGTCGTCGACACCGACAACGGTGGTCAAACCTGGATGTACGACGGACAGTCGCTGCCCAACGTCGGCTTCAACGCTGTCGTCGGGCGCCCGGTCTCCGAATACGGTTTCGAGCCTGCGCGGTTCGACGAGATGCGCCGCGGCGCCTGGGACATTCACGAGCGTGTCAGGGACATGGACCTCAACGGCGTGTACGCATCGTTGAACTTCCCGTCGTTCCTGCCCGGGTTCGCCGGTCAGCGGCTGCAGCAGGTGACCAAAGACCGGGATCTGGCGATGGCTGCGGTGCGGGCCTGGAACGACTGGCACCTGGAGGCGTGGGCCGGGGCCTACCCCGATCGGATCATTCCGTGCCAGCTGCCCTGGCTGCTCGACCCTGAGGTCGGTGCGCAGATGATCTACGAGAATGCCGAACGCGGTTTCCACGCTGTGACTTTCAGTGAGAACCCCGCCATGCTCGGCCTGCCGACCATTCACTCGGGCTACTGGGAACCGATGATGGCGGCGTGTGCCGAGACGGGCACAGTGGTCAATCTGCACATCGGATCCTCGGGCTCGGCTCCGTCCACCACCGATGACGCCCCACCGGATGTTCAAGGTGTGCTGTTTTTCGCCTACGCCATCACCGCCGCGGTCGACTGGTTGTACTCGGGACTGCCCAGCCGGTACCCGGATCTCAAGATCTGTCTGTCCGAGGGCGGAATCGGTTGGGTGGCAGGTCTGCTCGACCGACTCGACCACATGCTCAGTTACCACCAGATGTACGGAACCTGGAAGGCGTTGGGTGAAACGCTCTCCCCCGCCGAGGTATTCGCGAGGAACTTCTGGTTCTGCGCGGTCGAAGACCAGTCGTCGTTCATCCAGCACGAGCGGATCGGAACCGACAACATCCTGCTCGAAGCCGACTACCCGCACTGCGATTCGACCTGGCCGCACACCCAGCGCACGATCCACGAACAGATTCACGGCCTGCCGGCCGACGCGATCCGCAAGATCACCTGGGAGAACGCCTCCCGCCTCTATCAGCATCCGGTGCCCGCGGCCGTGCAGACCGACCCGAACGCCTACTGAGCGATGGCCGAACCGCTTCGCATCGCCGTCCTCGACGATTACCAGGGCATCGCCGCTACGGTCGATTGGTCATCGATCCCCCGCACCACCGAGATCACCGCACTGCGTGACCACATCGGACCCGGCCCCGCCCTGGTCGAAGCCCTGGCCGAGTACGAGGTCGTGGTCGCGATGCGCGAGCGCACCCCGCTCGACGCGACCCTGCTGTCCCAGCTGCCCGCCCTGAAGCTGCTGGTTACCACCGGCCCGTTCAACGCCGCCATCGACATCGCCGCCGCGCACCGCCTCGGTATCACGGTGTCGGGCACGGGCGGCGCCGTCACCCCGACCGTGGAGCACACCTGGGCGTTGATCCTGGGCCTGCAGCGGCACCTGGTCACCGAGGACCAACGCATCCGGAATGGGCAGTGGCAGAGCACCATCGGCAGCGATCTGCACGGCGCGACGCTGGGCCTGGTCGGGGTCGGCCGGATCGGCAGCCGGATCGCCGCGATCGGCAAGGCGTTCGGCATGAACGTCATCGCGTGGAGTCCGAACCTTACCGACGAGCGCGCCGGCAAGGCCGGCGTGGTCCGCGTGGAGCGGGAGACGCTGTTCGCCGACGCCGATGTGGTGTCGTTGCACATGGTGCTCGCCGACTCCACCCGTGGCCTGATCGGTGCCGTCGAATTGGCCGCGATGAAGCCCTCGGCGATCCTGGTGAACACCTCACGAGGCGGTCTCATCAACGAGGAGGCGCTGGTGGACGCCCTGCGCGGCAGGAAGATTCGCGGCGCGGCACTCGATGTGTATCAGCACGAACCCCTGCCCTCGGGACACCCGTTGGCCACCCTGCCCAACACACTGCTGACCCCGCACCTCGGCTATGTCACCCAGACCGTGATGTCGATCTTCTACCGCGACATCGTCGAGGACATCGCCGCGTACTGCACGGGTTCCCCGGTGCGTCTGCTCACTGGATAGGTCACCAAAAAATTCCACCTCGCAAACAACTGTGAGGTATCTCAAAATCCCTTAATGGAACGTTGAGGATCCACTAAGGGACTGTTACGTTCAGCCGATCAAATCGCGGTCGGATGGGGTTTCCGTCGGTATGCGCCGAACCGGAGAGGTGGATTTTGCCGTGGCTACGCTATTTCGGCTCGCCAAACGCTTCTGGATCCCTTTGGTCTTGGTAGCCGCCCTTGCCGTCAGCGGTTTCACGATGAGCCGGATGCACGGGATCTTCGGCACCCATATCGACACCGAGCCGGGCCCGTCCGCCGGCGACGACATCGTCGAGTTCAACCCGAAGCGCGTCATCTACGAGATCGAGGGACCCAGCGGCACCAGTGGCCACGTCAGCTACCTGGACGCCGATGCCCAGCCCCACACCGAGAGCTTCAGCTCGCTGCCGTGGCGGCACGAAGTGGTCACCACCCTGCCCACGGTGTTCGCCAACGTGGTCGCCCAAGGAGATAGCGAAGTGATCAGCTGCCGGATCATCGTCAACGGTGAGGTCCGTGACGACCAGACCGTGAACCAGCACAACGCCCAGGCGTTCTGCTTGGACAAGGCCGCGTGATGAGCAACCACAGTGCCACTCCTGGCCACAACGGCGTCGCCCGTGTCATCCGTGTCGCCGCGATCCCGATCATCCTGCTGTGGGTCGCGCTCGTGGTCGTCCTGAACGCCCTGATCCCCCAGCTCGAGGTCGTCGGGCACGAGCACGCCGTTTCCCTGTCACCGCAGGATGCGCCGGCACTGGTGGCGATGAAGAAGATCGGTGAGCGCTTCGATCAGTTCGACTCCGACACGATCGCGATGGTCGTGCTGGAGGGTGATCAGCCGCTCGGCACCGAGGCCCATCGGTACTACGACGAACTGGTCCGCACACTGCAGGCGGATACCGAACACGTTCAGCACGTGCAGAATTACTGGGGCGATCTGATCACCGCGGCGGGCTCGCAGAGCACCGACGGCAAGGCCGCCTACGTTCAGGTCAACCTCGCCGGCAACCAGGGCGAGACCTTGGCCAACGAATCGGTCGCCGCGGTCCGCAAGATCATCGACGAGTCCCACCCGCCCGCGGGCGTGAAAGCCTATGTCACCGGCCAAGGTCCGCTCACTACGGACATGAACGAAGCCGGCGACAAGAGCATGGTCAAAATCACCTTCGTCACCATCGCCGTGATCGCGGTGATGCTGATCGTGGTCTACCGGTCGTTCGCCACGATGTTGCTGATGCTCATCGTGGTGCTGCTGGAGATGTCAGCTGCCCGCGGTGTGGTCGCCGCTATCGGCCACGCCGGCCTGCTCGGCTTGTCGACCTTCTCGGTGAGCCTGCTGACATCGTTGGCCATCGCGGCCGGAACCGATTACGCCATCTTCCTCGTCGGCCGGTACCAAGAGGCCCGCCAGAAGGGGCAGGAACGAGAAGACGCCTACTACACCGCATTTCACGGTGTCGGGCACGTCATCCTCGGCTCAGGTCTCACCGTCGCCGGCGCCATGCTGTGCCTGCACTTCACCCGTTTGAACTACTTCAGCTCGATGGGAATCCCGAGCGCCATCGGGATGTCGGTGGTGGTCCTGGCCTCACTCACATTGGCGCCGGCCATGCTGGTCGTCGGCAGCAGATTCGGCCGGTTCGATGCCAAACGCGAGATCCGTTCCCGCGGTTGGCGCCGCCTGGGCACCTCGGTGGTGCGCTGGCCGGTCCCGATCCTGGCGGCGGCCATCGCGGTGGCACTCGTCGGCCTGCTGGCCCTGCCCGGATACCAGACGTCTTACAACGAGCGGCTCTACATCCCCAAGGATCTGCCCTCCAACGTCGGATATGCCGCCGCTGAACGACATTTCACCGCCGCCCGCATGAATCCGGATCTATTGCTCGTCGACGCGGGCCGGGACCTGCGAAACCCGGCCGACATGATCGTGCTGGACAAGATCGCCCGCGAGCTGATCCGCGTGCCCGGCGTCGCGCGCGTACAGAGCATCACCCGCCCGCTGGGCCGCCCGATCGCACACAGCTCGGTGCCCTTCCAGGTGAGCATGCAGTCGGTGTCGATGACCGAGAACCTGCAGTTCCTGCGGGAACGCATGGGCGACATGAACACGCTCACCGATGATCTGGGCCGGATGATCGCCATCATGGAGAACATGCTGGGCCTGATGAACCGGATGACCGACATCACCCACGAACTCACGGCGAGCATGAACGAGATGCAGGCCAGCACCAACGAAATGCGGGATCACATGGCTGATTTCGACGATTTCATGCGCCCGCTCCGCAACTACCTGTACTGGGAGCCGCACTGCTACGACATCCCGATGTGTCATTCGATGCGCTCGATGTTCGACGGGCTCGACGGTATCGACACCATGACCGAGACCCTCTCGGAATCGGTGAAGAACATGAACGACATGGATCAGCTGATGCCGCAGTTGGTGGCGCAACTGCCGCCGATGATCGCCATCTCGAAGTCCATGCAGGGCACCATGAAAACGATGTTCAGCACGTTCAACGGCCTGGTCGACCAGATCGGCAAGATGACCGACACCGCGTCGGTGATGGGCCAGGCGTTCGACGAGGCCCGCAATGACGATTCGTTCTACCTGCCGCCCGAGGCGTTCGACAACCCGGACTTCAAACGCGGGCTGGAGCTGATGGTCTCACCGGACGGTCAGGCGGCCCAGTTCATCATCACTCACGACGTGGATCCGGCTACCTCCGAAGGCATCTCGCACGTCGACCCGATCCTGAAGACTGCTCGCGAGGCGGTCAAGACGACGCCGTTGGCCGACGCCAAGATATACCTCGGCGGCACCGCGGCCACGTACAAGGACATCCAGGTCGGCGCGCAATGGGATCTGCTGATCTCAGCCTGCGGCGCGATCACGTTGATCTTCATCGTGATGCTGTTGATCACCCGCGCGCTGATCGCGTCGTTCGTGATCGTGGGCACGGTGATCCTGTCGCTGGCCGCATCGTTCGGCCTGTCGGTCCTGGTGTGGCAGTACCTGCTCGGAATCGACCTGCACTGGATGACCTTGGCGTTCTCGGTCATCATCCTGCTGGCCGTCGGATCGGACTACAACCTGCTGGTGGTGTCCCGGATGAAGGAAGAGGTCAGCGCCGGGATCAACACCGGCATCATCCGAGCCATGGGGGCCACGGGCGGTGTGGTCACCGCAGCGGGCCTGGTGTTCGCCTTCACGATGGCCTCGATGGCCACCAGCGATCTGATCGCGATCGGCCAGGGCGGTACGACGATCGGCCTGGGCCTGTTGTTCGACACCCTGGTGGTGCGCTCGCTGATGACTCCGACGATCGCCGCGATCCTCGGGCGGTGGTTCTGGTGGCCGCTGCCGGTCCGGCAACGTCCGGCACGTTTCCTTTCGGACCGGACCAGGCCGATACCGGTGGCACGACCGTCGTGACGGTCGCCGATACCATCGACGGATGAGCACCGGCGAGCTCTCGGCCACCCAGGCGCGTACCCGCGCCGCGATCATCGAAGCCGCCGCCGCCGTGTTGGCCGATGACCGCACCGCGACACTGCCGGACATCGCCAAGGCCGCCGGCGTCGGCCGTACCACGGTGCATCGGTACTTTCCCGACCGGGAAAGCCTGGTCAACGCCACGATCGTCGACTCGGTGCGAGTCGTGTCCGACGCGGTGGCGGCCGCCGCGCCCGAAGACGGTTGCCCGGTCGATGCCATGCGTCGCGTCATCAACGCGATGATCTCGGTCGGCAACCGGCTGTTGTTTCTTTTCGACGACCCCAATGTGCTCCGTGACCTGCCGGCCGAGGCGATGCCCGACAACACCTATCTCACGAGTCTGATCGAACGCGGCCAGGCCGAAGGCGTGTTCGATCCCGAATCCAGCACGCAGTGGCTCGAACACGCGCTCTACGGGTTGGTCATGTGGGCCTGCCAGGACTCCAAGAACGGCCTCATGCCCCAACACGCCGCCGCTCCCGCCGTCATCCGCACCTTCGAGCGCGGGATGCGTTGCCGCGACTAGCTGCGCAACGAACTACGGGGCGCCCGGTTTGCCACCGTCGGACAGGGCGCGGTATGCCGCGGTGAACGCTGTAGCTCCGCGGAGAAGGTTGTTGCGCTCGGCGCGTCCGAGGGCCGCGGTCACGCCCTCGAACAGCTCGACGCGATACGCCACCAGATCGTCCAGGATGGCCCGGCCGTCATCGGTCAGATCCAGCAGGGTGGCCCGGCGGTTCTGCGGGTATACGGAGCGGGTGATCAGCCCGGCCTCGGCGAGCCGGTCGGCCAGCCGGCTGGCGGTCGACACCGCCACCTGTAGGTCCTGAGCCAGCGCGCTCACCAAACAGGGACCGATCCGACCCAACGACTGCAGGGCGCGCAGCGACGACAGCCCGATGCGTTTCTCGAAGTGCTCCAATGCGATGACGTTGAGCGCGAGCAGGCCGCGGGTGGCACGTTCGAGCTGGGCGGCATACCCGTCGGTGTCGCCCGCGCTCATCGATGAGTCGGTTTTCACGATCAGGCCAGTGTAGTTGCGATATGCACATTGTGCGGCTCGCAAAACTTGCCGGTTTGGACCTATCCCTCAGTGGAAACCCTTGCGCTATCCCCATCCCAGCAGTGATCAGAGCGGAGGGCTATGGCGCGAGGTGCTCGCAGCAAGACGTCAGAACAGGGCGGTCTGCGCCGGGTGAGCCTGAATCCTTCCCATTGGCATCAGGCGAGATGGATGCTGCGCATCGAGGCGGTCCCGGCCATGGTGATCGGTGTGGTCGGCCTCGTCGACGCGTACGACGGAACGCCGTGGCTGCCACTGACTCCCGCGTTGAGCGCAACGCTGCTCGGCATCGGGGTGGCGGCCGCGCTCGCCTCGGTGTGGCGGCGCGTAGCTCTGGTCTTCAGCGCCACGCTGGCCACTGCGTCATTGTTCTTGGTGATCATCTCGGCGGTTGCCGCGGCGCACCATCAGCCGGGCCCTCTGGCCTTGACCAACGCGGCCATCCTGTTGTGGGCACTGCTGTTCTGCTATCACCTTGCGGTCGGAATGTGGTTGGTGCCGGACCGCATCGGCGGCCCAGCCTGGATTCCGCGTCGGAACACGTCCCGCACGCCGCGCGGCGCCTCTGGACATCGAACATGACCGAGTCCATCTACGAACCACATGTGTTGCGTGAGTACGCACTGCTCGCCGACGGGCATCGCGGTGCACTCATCGGACCGCGCGGAGACGTGTGCTGGATGTGTGCGCCGCGCTGGGATGACGACGCGGTCTTCGCATCGTTGATCGGCGGACGAAGCGTCTTCGCGATCACCCCCACCCAGCGGTTCGTCTGGGGAGGGCATTACGAAGAGGGCAGCTTGATCTGGCGCTCTCGCTGGGTGACCAACGACGGCATCATCGAATGTCGGGAAGCGCTGACCTTTCCCGGTGACCCGCAACGGGCAATCCTGCTCCGCCGCCTCCTGGCAGTCCGCGGAGACGCCGATGTGCAGCTGGTGTTGTCACCGACCGCTGAGTTCGACCGTCGCACGATGGCCCACCTCGCACGCGATGATCAGGGCTGTTGGCATGCCTATGTCGGCGATTTGCGATTGCGGCTGGCCGGCGTGCCGCACGCCTCGGTGTCGCGCGAGGATGGCCTCGCATTGCGCGCCGGCCTCACCGTTCCCGAAGGTGGGTTCCTCGACATCGTCGTCGAACTATCGGTGGCCGCCCCGTCAGATCCGCTGCCGGATGCGGGGAAACTGTGGGAACGCACCGAAACCCATTGGCGCGCCGCGGTTCCCTCCCTGGACACCAGTATCGCGCCCCACGATGCCCGACACTCTTATGCGGTACTCAGAGGCATGACCCCGCCTGGCGGGGGCACCGTCGCCGCGGCGACGATGAGCCTGCCCGAACACGCCGACACCGGGCGCAATTACGACTACCGCTACGTGTGGATCCGCGACCAGTGCTATGTCGGGCAGGCGATGGCTGCCGACGGCCCGCATCCCCTACTCGACGATGCGGCCGGTTTCATCGCGCAGCGGGTGCTCGCCGACGGTCCCGATCTCAAACCCGCGTACACGGTCGCCGGAGGCCCGGTGCCCGGCGAACGATCACTACGGCTGCCCGGGTATCCCGGAGGCAACGACGTACTCGGCAACCGGGCGCATCGCCAGTTCCAGCTGGACGTCTTCGGTGAGGCGCTGCAGCTGTTCGCCGCAGCAGCCCGCCACGATCACCTCGACACCGAGCTGGACCATGCCATCAGGGTCGCGGTCGCCGCCATCGAATCCCGTTGGCAACAGCGCGGTGCTGGGCTCTGGGAACTCGAACAGCGCCAGTGGACCCATTCGCGGCTCACCTGCGTGGCGGGATTACGCGCCATTGCGGCCTATCTGCCCGGTAACCGTGCGG
This sequence comes from Mycobacterium syngnathidarum, assembly GCF_001942625.1. Taxonomy (GTDB): domain Bacteria; phylum Actinomycetota; class Actinomycetes; order Mycobacteriales; family Mycobacteriaceae; genus Mycobacterium; species Mycobacterium syngnathidarum. The sequence goes on along the minus strand of NZ_MLCL01000086.1, from coordinate 280,138 downwards.
CTGCGGCCGAGTCGCTTGCCGACACGATCCTGGCCGGGACCGCCGACTGCGTACACCCGTCCGGGCGCTGGCAGCGCGCACCCGACGACCGGCGGGTGGACGCGGCGCTGCTACTGCCGGCGATCCGTGGCGCGGTGCCGGCCGATGACCCGCGCAGTATCGCCACCCTGCGCGCGGTCGAGTCCGAGCTCGCCGACGACGGCTTCGTCTACCGGTTCCGGCACGACGACCGTCCGCTGGCCGCCGCCGAGGGCGCGTTTGTGCTGTGCGGCTTCTGGAGCGCCCTGGCACACCAGCAGCAGGGCAATCCCGTCGCGGCGGTCCGCTACTTCGAACGCAACCGCACCGCCTGCGGGCCACCCATGCTGTTGTGCGAGGAATACGACGTCGAGGAGCACCAGCTTCGGGGCAACATCCCGCAGGCATTCACCCACGCATTGCTCGTCGAGGCCTCACTACGGCTGGCCGACAGTCCGTCCACCACCTACAGAGAGGAGCCGCCGTGTCCACCACATCTGCTGGATCGCCTCGCACCGTCGTGATCACCGGCGCCAGCGCGGGCGTCGGGCGTGCCGCAGCGCGCGCGTTCGGAGCCCGGCGTGATCACGTGGCCTTGCTGGCCCGTGGTGCCGCCGGCTTGTCCGGGGCGGCCAACGATGTCGAACAGGCTGGCGGACAAGCACTTTGCCTGCCCACCGACGTGTCCGACCCCGCGCAGGTAGAGGCGGCCGCCGACCGGGTCGAGGAAGCCTTCGGGCCGATCGACATCTGGGTCAACGTCGCGTTCTGTTCGGTTTTCGCACCGTTCGCCACCGTGACCCCCGAGGAATTCCGCCGGGTCACCGAGGTCACCTACCTCGGCTACGTATACGGCACCATGACCGCACTGTCTCGCATGCGTCGCCGCGACGCGGGAACGATCGTGCAAGTCGGTTCCGCGCTGGGCACCCGGGCGATTCCCTTGCAGTCGGCGTATTGCGGTGCAAAGCACGCCATCAACGGTTTCACCGAGTCACTGCGCACCGAGCTGCTCCACGAGCGCAGCAACGTACATGTCACCGTCGTACAGATGCCGGCACTGAACACTCCCCAATTCTCGTGGGTACGGTCGCGGCTCCCGCATCGACCGCAACCGGTTCCTCCGATCTATCAACCCGAAATCGGTGCCAGGGCAATCCTGTTCGCAGCCGATCATCCGCGACGCAAACAGTATTGGGTAGGCGCCAGCACCGTCGCGACCACCTTGGGACAGCGGCTGATGCCGGCCGTCCTGGATCGATACCTGGCCAGAACCGGATACTCCAGCCAGCAAACCAGCCAACCCGCCGACGAAGACCGCGTCGACAACCTGTTCGCACCGCGCGATGAGGACTCCGGCACCGACCACGGCGCCCACGGCCGGTTCGACGAACAATCGCACAACCATTCGCCGCAACAGTGGGTGGCCCAGCACGCCGGTTCGCTGAGCGCTGTGGCCGCCGGCGCGGCCGCCACCGCAGCAGTGGCGGGTTGGTCTATTCGCCGCCCCTGATCACCGAAGGAGAAAAACATGTCAGACACAGTCGGCGACGTCCTGTTGGCCCGGTTACGGGACTGGGGCGTCTCGCAGGTATTCGGCTATCCCGGCGACGGCATCAACGGGCTCCTGGCGGCCTGGCAGCGGGCCGGTGACCAACCGCAGTTCGTGCAGGCGCGCCACGAAGAGATGGCCGCATTCGAGGCCGTCGGCTTCGCCAAGTTCTCCGGTCAGGTGGGAGTCTGCGTCGCGACCAGCGGGCCCGGTGCGGTGCACCTGCTCAACGGTCTCTACGACGCCAAACTCGACCACGTGCCCGTGGTCGCCATCGTGGGCCAGACCGAACGATCGGCGATGGGCGGGTCCTACCAACAGGAGATCGATCTGCTGAGCCTTTACAAGGACGTGTGCAGCGACTACATCCAGATGTGCACCGTTCCCCAACAATTGCCCAACCTGATCGATCGGGCGATCCGTATCGCGGCCAGCTCGCATGCCCCGACCGGCATCATCGTGCCCTCCGACGTTTTCGACCTCGAGTACCAGCCGCCCGCGCACGCCTTCAAGCAGGTCCCGTCCAGCATGGGCATGTCCGGATCGCGGGTCGTTCCCGACGAGGACGCGGTGCGCAAGGCCGCCGATCTGCTCAACTCGGGCAGCAAGGTGGCGATGCTGGTGGGCCAGGGCGCACGAGGCTGCGAAGCCGAGCTGGCGGAGGTGGCGGACCTGCTCGGTGCCGGCGCCGCGAAAGCACTGCTGGGCAAGGATGTTCTTCCCGACGACCTGCCCTGGGTGACCGGATCCATCGGGTTGCTGGGCACCACCGCCAGCTGGCATCTCATGTCGCGTTGCGACACGCTTCTCACGGTCGGATCGAACTTCCCCTACACCCAGTTCCTTCCCGATCTGGACCAGGCCCGGGCGGTGCAGATCGATCGCTCGGGGGCGTGGATCGGCATGCGGTACCCCTACGAGCTCAACCTCGTCGGCGACGCCAAAGCCACCTTGAGGGCCTTGATCCCGTTGCTACACCGCAAATCCGACCGATCATGGCGGGAACACGTGGAGGAACAGGTCAGCAGCTGGTGGACCACGGTTCAGCGCACCGCGATGACAGGGGCCGACCCGATCAATCCGATGCGCATCTTCTGGGAGCTCTCCCAACGCATTCCGGCTGACGCCATCGTCACCGCCGATTCCGGATCCGCGGCGAACTGGTACGCCCGTCATCTCAAGTTCCCTGCCGGAGTACGAGGGTCACTCTCGGGGACCCTGGCCACCATGGGCCCGGGTGTGCCGTATGTGATCGGCGCAAAATGGGCCCACCCCGACCGGCCCGCCATCGCGTTCGCCGGCGACGGCGCCATGCAGATGAACGGTCTGGCCGAGTTGATCACCATCGCCAAATATTGGCAGCAGTGGTCGGACCCGCGGCTGATCATCGCCGTACTGCACAACAACGATCTCAACCAGGTCACCTGGGAGATGCGGGCCATGGAGAACTCCCCCAAATTCCCGGAATCCCAGAATCTTCCGGATGTGGACTATGCCGCTTTCGCCCGCAGTCTCGGCCTGCACGGCGCCAACATCGACGATCCCGAGGCACTCGGGCCGGCCTGGGACCAGGCTCTGGCGGCCGATCGACCCACCGTACTCGATGTGCGGTGCGACCCCGACGTGCCGCCGATCCCGCCGCACGCCACCTACGAACAGGCAAAGTCCCTGGTGCAGGCGGTGATCGGCGGAGACGAGGACACCAAGGGTTTCGTCAAGCAAGGCATCAAACAGAAACTGCAGCAGTACCTTCCGAACGAAAAGCAGGACCGGTCATGAACCCCGTCGGAGCTGCCGTACGGGCAATCCGGACGGGCCGGTTCGAGCGGACGCTCTCGGCACTCACCGCTGCCGGCGCAGCCATCACGACCGCCGAGATCTATCTGTCGCACGATGCGGCCAGCTTCGGCAACCGGATGATGTACTGGCCGATCGTCATCGTGCCCGCGGCGGTACCTGCCGGGCTGGCGGCATTCTTCTCACCCCGTGCCGCGCACACGGTGCTACCCGCCGCCAGCATCCTGATCGTCGCCAACGGACTGCAGGGAACCTATCTGCACCTCCGGGGCGTACGGCAGCGCCCCGGTGGGATCACCAAATACAACATGGAATCCGGCCCTCCCACCTTCGCTCCCCTGTTGGCCTCACTGGTGGGCGGCATGGGTTTGCTCGCCGCGGTCCTGCGCCGGGAGAACCCACTGGGTGAAGGACGTTCGGACTGATGCGGTTTCGCGCTCCCGGACAGCAGGGCATCACCCCGCAAGGGCGAGGGAGATTCGCCGGTTTCGATGTGCTGGCCCGGGCCGACCAGTGGGACCAGGTGACCGCGGGAGCAGTGCTGGCCCGGTTGACGCTTCCGCCGGGCCTGTCCTTTTTCACCCCGGCAGAAGTGGCGGTGGCGAGCCCCATGCTGGATCTGATGCTGGCCCAGGACAGCGAGCCGCGAGTGCCGGTGCTGGCGCTCATCGACGAGCGGTTGGCCACCTTCGAGACCGACGGCTGGCACTACGACGACATGCCTGAGGACGGGCAGGCCTGGCGGGACAGCCTGGCCGGCCTCGACGCCGACGCCCATGCGCATTACGGCCGCGGCTATGCCGAACTCGACGAGCGCCGGCAGGCCCGGCTCCTGCAAGACGTCCAAGACCTGGCCGGCCGCGGCGACGATTGGCACGGGGTGACGGCCGGCCGTGTGTGGGGCTTGTGGACTCGCTACGCCTGTACCGCGTTCTATTCGCATCCGTGGGCGTGGAATGAGATGGGCTTCCCCGGGCCGGCTTATCCGCGGGGATACCTCAATCCCGGCGTCAATGCGCGGGAGTCCTTCGAAGTGGGCGACCAACGGGCCGCCGACCCGGTCCCGTTCGCCCGCCGCGTCGAGCGAGCCCGCCGGCACGACGACGACCTGCCCGAAAAGGACACCGATGGATAGCCCGCGCGCGGTACGGCACCGCAATGCCTCGGCGTGGCTCATCCCCAACGACGGTTCTCGGACCAACCACCGGCTGAGAGCCGACATGCGCCGCTACCGCAACGACGATGAGGTCGATGCGGTGATCGTCGGGGCCGGTGCCGGGGGCGCGACTCTCGGTCAGCGGTTGACGCGGGCCGGCTGGAGCGTGGTGCTCATCGATGCCGGCCCGTTCTGGAGTCCAGATTCCGATTGGGTCAGCGACGAGCGAGCGTCCCACGGTCTGTACTGGACGGAGCCACGCCAGATCGGTGGTACGAATCCGGTTCCCTTGGGGTCCAACAACTCCGGACGCGGCGTCGGCGGTTCGATGGTGCACTACGCCGGCTACACGCCCAGGTTCCACCCCTCGGACTTCCATACCTACAGCGTCGACGGGGTCGGGGCGGACTGGCCCATCGCCTACCAGGACCTACGCCACTACTACGAACAGATCGAGGCAGAGTTGCCAGTCGCCGGGCAGGACTGGCCTTGGGGCGATCCGCACACCTACCCGCACCGCCCCCACCCGGTCAGCGGAAATGGACTGGTGGCGTTGCGCGGCGCCCAGGCGCTGGGCATCGACATGCGCGTCGGACCGGTGGCGATCCCCAACGGGCGCTTCGGGAACCGTCCTCACTGCATCTATCGCGGCTTCTGCATCCAGGGGTGCAAGGTCAACGCCAAGGCCAGCCCGTTGATCACCCACATCCCAGACGCGCTGGCCCACGGCGCCGAGGTCCGGCCCGACAGCCACGTGACCCGAGTCCTTGTCGATGACGATCGCCGACAGGCCACGGGCGTGGAATACCTACACAAGGGGACCCTGTACCGGCAGCGCGCGCGTGCCGTGGTGGTCGCCGGATATGCCATCGAAACCCCCCGGCTGCTGCTGCTTTCGGCCACGAACGCCTATCCGGACGGACTGGGCAACGACCACGATCAGCTCGGGCGCCACATCATGGTGCAGGGCGCCCCGCAGGTGGCCGGACGGTTCGAGGACGAGATCCGGATGTACAAGGCTCCGCCGCCAGAGGCCAGCACCGAGCAGTTCTACGAAACCGATCCCACCAAACGCTATCGACGGGGGTTCTCCGTTCAGAACGTCAGCCCGTTGCCGATCACCTGGTCTGAACATGTGGCTGCACAGGGGCACTGGGGACAGACACTGCGCGAGTACATGCGCGATTACGTGCACTGGGCGACCCTCGGCGCGCTGTGCGAACTGTTGCCGCAACCCGAGAACCGGGTGACGCTGGCTGACGAGAAGGACCGGCACGGCCTTCCGGTGGCGCACTTCAGCTACAGCCAGTGCGACAACGACAAACTGCTCATCGCCGCCGCCACCGAGGTGATGTCCGACATGCTGCGCGCCGCCGGAGCGCAGGAAGTCATCTCCATCGAGCGCTACGCGCATCTGGTGGGCGGCGCCCGGATGGCCGCCCGGCCCGAGGGCGGAGTCATCGATCGCGAGCATCGAGTCTTCGGCGTGCAGCGCCTCTACGTGGTAGACGGCAGCGTGATGCCCACTCAGGGCGCGGCAAACCCCGCCCTGACCATCATGGCGCTGGCCGCGCGGGCCGCCGACATCATGGTCGAACACGCCGCAAAATCCTGAACCTGCTTCCGCAAAAGGTATGCACACCAATGAATTCCACTTCGATCGCACGGCTCGAGGCCACCACCTACACCGTCCCCACCCCCGGGCCGGAGTCAGACGGGACCCTGACCTGGGATGCCACCAGCGCGGTTGTCGTGCAGGTCCGGGCCGCCGGAGAAACCGGCACCGGCTGGACCTACAGTTCACCGGCTGCGGCCGGTGTCGTCACGCACCACTTACGGAACGTGGTGCTCGGCCGACATCCCGATGACGTTGCCGGCGCCTGGGCCGCGATGCACCGGGCTTGCCGAAACTACGGCACCCGGGGCCTGGTGATGCAGGCGCTCAGCGCCGTCGACATCGCGTTGTGGGATCTCAAGGCCCGGCTGTACGGCCAGTCGTTGGGCAGCCTCATCGGCCCGGCACGTTCGGGCGTGCCCATTTACGGCTCCGGCGGATTCACCAACCTCGACCACGAACAGCTCGCCGAACAGATCGACCAATGGCAGGCTGCCGGTTGCACCGCAATGAAGATCAAGATAGGCCAGGGATGGGGCAGCGACATCGCCCGCGACCTGTCGCGCATCAATGACCTACGGCACCTGGCCGGCGACGGCGCGGAGCTGATGGTCGACGCCAACGGCGCCTACACTCCGGCACAGGCTCGGCGGATGGGCCATCATCTCGACGAGCTGGGTATCACCTGGTTCGAGGAACCGGTCAGCAGCGACGACACCGATTCACTCGGCCTGCTGCGGCACACGATGCGATGTGATGTGGCCGCAGGCGAGTACATTTCCGACAACTACGAGGCCCGGCGCTTGGCCCCCGTTGTCGACTGCCTTCAACTCGACGTCACGCGTTGCGGCGGCTACACCGGCTGGTTGTCGGCCGCATCCGTGGCGGCTGCCCACAACCTTGAGGTCTCCGCCCACTGCGCTCCCGCGCTGCACCTGCCCGTCGCCGCCGCCACCGCGCACCTACGACATATCGAATACTTCATCGACCATGCCCGGCTGGACACCATTCTGTTCGACGGCGTCCCGATTCCCACCGACGGACACCTGCATGTCGACACCTCGGTGTCCGGCCACGGCATGACAGTGTCCGCACGCGCGTCAGACTACTGCCGCCCCTGAAAGTTCATCTCCGCCAGAACAAGTGATGAGTGACCGCGCCGCCCGGGCTCGGCACCACGTCATGGTGAAAGCGGTCGTCCAACTCCTCGGGTGACTCCCAGAGCCGAGACCCGCTGCCCAGCTCTCCCGGGGAAACCGCCACATGCAGGGTGTCGATCAGGTCGGCGTCCAAGAACTCCCGGATGGTGAACGCTCCCCCGCCCAGCCGGACATCCTTGCCCCGCGCGGCGATACGGGCCCGTTCGAGCACCGTCGCCGGATCGGCGTCGACGAAGTGGAACGTAGTGTCCGACAGGGTCAACGACGGCCGCTCGTGGTGGGTCATCACGAAAACCGGGGTGTGGAACGGCGGTTCGTCACCCCACCAGCCCTGCCATTCGTGGTCCTCCCAGGCGCCTCGGTACGGACTGAACTTGTTACGGCCCATGATCTCGGCACCGATGTTGTGATGAAAGTCCCGGGTCAGGTAGTCGTCAAGCCCGCGACTGCCGCCCGGGTCCGTACGGTTGGGCCAACTGGCCGTGGCGCCGGCCCAGGCGAACATCGTTCCGGGATCGGCATGGCCGAACGGACGCTCGAAGCTCTGGTTCTCTCCTGCGCCGAATCCGTCGCTGGAGACGTTGAAATTCTGGACTTTGAGTAGTTGGGCCACGAGTTCTCTCCCGTTCGGTCAGCACTGGATGCTGAGTTGACTCGGGACGAGGGTAAAACTCATCGCACGGGCCGCGCGTCCTCCAGTTGGCGACGGACCTCCAACCGCCGGAGCTTTCCGGACGACGTCCGCGGCAAGGATCCCGGCGACATCAACACGACGTCGGCAGGCGTCACGCCGCACACCGATACGATTCGCCGGATCACCGCACTGCGAGTGGTGTCCTGCTCGGTACCGACGAACTCCGCTGCCACCAGCAGCCGCGACTGCGCGGCACCGGATTCCGTGCCCACCGCGACGACCGCACCTTCTCGCACACCGTCCACTTCACCCGCGACCTGCTCGATCTCGGTGGGGAAGATGTTGCGTCCGGCGATGGTGATCATCTCCTTGGAGCGCCCGCAGATCACCAGCGCGCCGTCGACGAGATAGCCGATGTCGCCGGTCGGGAACCACTGGCCGTTGCTGCCCGCGTCGACGGGGGCATCCCCCAGGTACGACGTCATCATCGACGAGCCGCGGATCTCGACTTCGCCGGCCGCGCCGGACTCGTCGTGCGCCGATGGCACGATTCGGACCTCCATACCCGGTACCGGACGACCCAGCAATGCAAAACGCCGGTCGGTGTCAGCGGCATCCGGAATGTCGATGCGCAGACCCTCCCCCGGGGCGGGGATGGTGACCGCGCACGTCGACTCGGCCATCCCATAGGCGGGCGCCATCGCTGCCGCGTCGAAGCCGAACCGGCTCATGCCGATGGTGAAGCGATCGACGCCGGCACAGTCGACGGGCTCGCCACCGTTGATCGCGATCCGCACCGCGCCCAGGTCGACGTCGGATACGCGGTTGGCGAAGCGGCCGAGCACCGAGTATCCGAAGTTCGGCCCAGCGGTGAAAGTCGCCGACGATTCGGACAGCCATTCTGCCCACCGCAGCGGCGCCGCCGAGAAGGCACCGGTCGGTGCCAGCCACAGCGGCATCCCGGACATCGTCGACGCCAACACCATCGCCAGGCCCATGTCGTGATAGATCGGCAACCAGGAACAGCCGACATCGTTGCGGCTCAGCGACAATCGCTGCGTGACCGCCAGGACATTGTTGAGCACGGCCTCCGGCGCCAAGGTCGCGGTACGCGGCGACCCGGTGGAGCCGGCCGTGCCCTGCAGGATCGCGACGTCGGCATGGTCGGGATACCGCAGCTGGGCCGACATGGGTGTGCGTGCGGCGTCGGCGGTGTCGCACACCGTCAGCGGGGAGTCCGCGGCCTGCAGCAGGTGCAGGGCGCTGCCATGGCTGAACACCGTCGTCACTCCGATACCGGCAAACCGGGACAGCGTGGCGTGCGCCCATTCCGACGGCTCGGCGCGCCGCTGCGGCCGTGGAAGGATCGATACCGCTGCGCCGGCGAGCCACGAACCCTGAATGGCGGCAATCATTTCCACGGTCGGCTCACCGACCAGCCCGACCGCGCCGGGGTGTTCCCGACCCAGTAGGTAGGCCGCGATGTGTTCAGCGATGCCGTGTACCTCGGGCCAGGGCCGGCGCTGCCAGGTGTCGGTGTCGCGATCGAGCACCACCAGGTCATGCGGCGAGCTGACCATCGCCTCCCGCAGGGCGCCTGCGAGCGGGTTCATGCCGCACTCCTGCCGTCGATGGCGAACTGCAGATCACCCACCGTGCGGCAGGCAATGAGGTCTTCCTCGTTGAGTTGCACGCCGAACTTCTCCTCGATCGCGACCAGGCCGACTGCGAACGAGACCGAATCCATGCCGAGGTCGTCCACCAGACGTGTACCTGCGCTCAGCGACTGACATGGCAGTTCGAGATCGTCACGCAAGACGGACACCAGTCCGTCGCTCACAGTGGTCGATGTCGATGAATTGGTAGCGGTCATATGTGAACATCCGGCTGGTCGAGACGCCCCAGCCACACCTTTCATTTCCGGGAAGGATCAATTGACTGCGTTGGAACCGACTGTCAGGCAGCCGGATTGACATGACTTGGCTCAAGCCATCCATTTCCGGGCGGTGTCCCGGTCGAGTTGGTAGAGCGCCATCCTGCGGTTGGACATCTCATGCTCGCCGAGGAACCGGCAACCAGCGAACTCGCACAACCCACGTACTGTGGTGTTGCGGTGGTCGGGGTCGAACATGATTCTCTGGCATTGGGGATCGGCGGTCAGGACACTGGCGACGATCTTGGGCAAGAGCATCGGGCCGAGACCCCGGTTGACCAACTCCTCGTCGGCGATCGCGCCGTGCAGACCGAGATCGTGGGGCTCGCTGTCATACCGGTCGGCAATGGAATCCTTCGCAGCGCGGTAGATTTCGAGATAGCCACGATCCACTCCACCGATGCTCAGCACGAGCGGCAGTGAATAGTCGCCTTCCACTTGGGCATTCAGATGCTTACGCCAGCGCTCCACCGGCCAGTCGTACTCCCAGGCCTTGGCGAGGTGCGGCCGGTTCATCCACTCGGCGATCATCGCGGCATCGCCATCGGTTGCCACTCGAATCTTGCTCGGTCGCAACAGCTGCGGTACGGGCGGTCCCGGCGTGAGGCGCACGGCGTCGGAGACGTTCTTCAGTTCCCGCGGCAGGACCGGGAAGCCCTCCCGCGATGACACCCACGCCAACTGCCCATCCCCCTGTCTCCCGCACAGGTCCGGGAGGCGCCACCTTGTGTGTGCGCCACCCCGGACCCGCGGCTTCCTCAGATCAGCGAGGGTGACACTAACCAAAACTTTTCCGTTGGTGGGGCGCCCCTTTCGGGACCCGTGGCGATGCCCGGTTCAGTTCAAAACCACCGTCAATATTCGGCGTCAATTTCCAAAACTGCAGCACAACAGTGCTTTTCGCGCCCCAGGAAAGGCACCCTCAGGCTTCCTGCCGACGTTGCTATCTGTGAATTGGCTGTGAGGGTCATTGCCGTGCGGCCTGTGGATCATGGCGAACGGCACTGCGCGGCAGCCAGGGTGGTTGTCGTCGGCTTTCGGCACCGAACGGCTCGTCACAGCCAAGCCTGCGGACGCAGACCGGCGCCCACGACGGTCTCGGTTCAGAAAACAATCGTCGAGGGCCGATTCGTGCGGCGGTGGTCAGCCCCAGATCGCCTGCAGCATCGCGATGGTGTCCAGTGTCTCCACGACATCGTGAACCCGGATGACATCGACGCCGGCGGCCCAGGCGGGCGCGACCGCGGCCAACGATCCGGCCAGCCGGTGCTCGACTCCGCGGCCGGTGACGTGCCCGATGAATGACTTTCGGCTGACACCCAGCAGCACCGGGAAGCGCCCGCTGCAGATCGCCGGAAGGTGACGCAGCAACTCCAAGTTGTGGTCGGCCGATTTTCCGAACCCGATACCGGGGTCGATCCACACGGGGTGCGCACCACCGGCGATAGCTGTCTGCGCGACGCCTGTGACAAAGCTGGTGACCTCGCTCACCACGTCGTCGTACTGCGGGAACACTCCTGCCAGGACGGGCACCGTGTGCGAGTGCATGCTCACATACCCGGCGCCGAGTTGCCCGGCCACGTCATAGAGTTTGCCCGAGACATCGTTGATGATTTGCGCACCGGCCGGTACGGCCGCCTCGGCCACTTCCCGATTGCGAGTGTCCACTGACACCGTGCCCAGGTGCGCCAGCCCGGCGACAACGGGGAGCACGCGGGCGAGTTCCTCGTCGACCGATACCGGGACGGCGCCCGGTCGAGTGGATTCGCCCCCGACGTCCACCGCCCACGCGCCGGCCTCGAACATGCGGCGTCCCGCCGCAATCGCGAGTGCAGTGACATCGAATCTGCTGTCAACCCAAAAAGAATCGGAGGTGGCATTCAACACGCCCATCACCCGCATCTGGGTGGGACTGGACCGTGCGTTCATCTCGGTCCGATCAGGACGCCTGTTCCGGCGACCAATACGCCAACATCTCGGCGAACGTCTCGAACGCCGGCCGGGAAACACCGTACGGCGCTTCGAAATGCAGGCTCAATGGATATCCGAGGTCGGCCACGCCGTCGATGACCTTCTTGTAGAGATCGACCAGTTGCCGCCGTTTGACGGCGGGCTCGCGGGCTGCCAGCGATGTGACGAAAGCCTGTTCTCGCGCGACGGCCTCGTTGCCCGGATCCTGGATCAGCCAGTCGATGAGGCCAACTCTGCTCTCCACCTTGGGTACAAACCCGAAGGACAAGAGAATTTCGGGCCTGTGATCGCTTTCCCGGGCGAACTCGCGCAGGAAGTCGACCACGGTGTCCGAATACAACAACTGGGTCATGGCAAAGGTGGCGCCCTTGTCGCACTTGAAGGCGAACCGGCCCTGTTCGCCCGTGCGGGTCGGGATTAGGATCACCCCGCGGTTCGCGACCAGGCCGTCGAATTTCGACAATGCGTCGGCCGGTGCGACACCCGTACCGTCGCCGTCGTTCATGGTGCGCGGCACACCGACGAAAATCACGCCGTCGAACCCGGCCGCAGTCAAACCGGTCAATCGATCGCGCAATACCGTTTCATCGGAGAACGAGGTGACCTGGGTGCACAACCCACGCACGCCCGGCAGCTCGGGCTGGATCACCGACCAGTACTCGAGCACGTCCATCTTGGGCTTCATCTCGATCGGCCGATCGCCGTCTTCGGCGATCATCGCCGGGATCATCACGTGCCCGAGACGCTCTCCCACACCGCTCTCGACGGACAGCCGCGCCACCTTCTGCGCTTCCTGCACGGCGGCGCCTACTCCGCGTTCGAGGTTCGGTGGGACCAATTCGAGCGCAACGGTATTCATGGCCACAACTACCTACTGACCGACAACGACGAGGAGGTCGCCGCCTTCGACTTGAGCGGTCCGCGCGACCGCGATTCTGCCGACCGTGCCCGATTCGGGCGCGGTGATCGCCGCTTCCATCTTCATCGCCTCGATGGTGGCGATCGATTGGCCTGCTTCGACGGTGTCCCCCTCGGCGACGTTGACCGTGACCACACCGGCGAACGGAGCGCCGATGTGTGCCGGGTTGGCCCGGTCGGCCTTCTCGGCAACCGGAACCTCGCCGGCGATACTGCGGTCGGCCACCACGATCGGCCGTAGCTGGCCGTTGAGGATGCACATCACCGTGCGCATTCCCCGCTCGTCGGGTTCTGAGATCGCCTCCAGTCCGATCAGCAGCTCGACACCGGGATCCAGTTTGACCCGGTGCTCCTCGCCGTGACGCAGGCCGTAGAAGAACTGGTTGGCGCTCAGCCGTGAGGTGTCGCCGTACGCGTCGCGGTGGGCCTCGAATTCGGCTGTGGGGCCCGGGAACAGCAACCTGTTGAGAGTTGCCTGGCGTTTCGGTCCCGGCGCGGCCAGTACGGTTTCGTCCTCCGCGGTCAACTCTTCGACCGGCCTGGCCGGCGCCCGGCCGTCGAGGGCCTTGGTGCGCAACGGTTCCGGCCAGCCGCCCGGAGGATCCCCGAGTTCGCCACGCAGGAATCCGATCACACTGTCGGGGATGTCGTAGCGAGCCGGATTCGCGGCGAAGTCATCGGCATCGACGCCCGCCCCGACCAGGGCCAGTGCCAGGTCTCCCACCACCTTGCTCGATGGGGTGACCTTCACCAGCCGGCCCAACATCCGGTCTGCGGCAGCGTAGTTCGCCTCGATGTCCTCGAAGCGGTCACCGAGTCCGAGGGCGATGGCCTGCTGACGAAGATTACTCAGCTGACCGCCGGGAATCTCGTGGGCATAGACCCGACCCGTCGGAGACGGAGGACTCGACGCCGCAACGTCGAAAGGCGCATAGACCTTGCGCAGTGCCTCCCAATACGGCTCAAGGTCACATACCGCATCGAGCGACAGTCCGGTGTCGTATTCGGTGTGCGCGGCGGCGGCCACGATCGAGGACAGTGCCGGCTGACTTGTCGTGCCCGCCAACGGAGCTGCGGCACCGTCGACGGCGTCGGCACCGGCCATCCACGCTGCCACATAGGTGGCCAGCTGCCCACCCGGAGTGTCGTGGGTGTGCACGTGCACCGGGAGGTCGAACCGCGACTTCAGGGCGGACACCAGCCTCGCGGCCGCGGGTGCCCGCAGCAAGCCGGCCATGTCCTTGATCGCGAGCACATGTGCTCCGGCCTCGACGATCTGCTCGGCCAACCGCAGGTAGTAGTCCAACGTGTAAAGCGACTCACGCGGGTCGGACAGGTCTCCGGTATAAGACATCGCGACTTCCGCGACCGTCGTACCGGTGTGGCGGACCGCGTCGATCGCCGGACGCATCGAATCCACATTGTTGAGTGCGTCGAAGATCCGGAAGATATCGACACCGGTCGCCGCCGCCTCATCGATGAACGCACGTGTCACCGTCTCCGGATACGGCGTGTAGCCCACCGTATTCCGTCCCCGCAACAACATCTGCAGGCAGATGTTGGGCAGCGCTTCGCGCAGCGCCGCCAACCGCTCCCATGGGTCCTGTTTGAGGAACCGTAGCGAGACGTCGTAGGTCGCGCCGCCCCAGCACTCGACGGAGAGCAGTTGCGGCATCGTCCTGGCGATGTACGGCGCGACGCGCAGCAGTCCGCTGGTCCGCAGCCGGGTAGCCAGCAGCGATTGATGAGCATCGCGAAAGGTGGTGTCGGTGATGCCGATTGCCCTGCTGTCGCGTAACCACGCAGCGAACCCTTCGGGCCCCAATTCGGTCAGGCGCTGCTTGGAGCCCGGGGGCGGGGCGATGCTCAGATCGCACTCGGGCAGCTTGTCGCGGGGATACACCGCCGACGGCCGCGGGCCATGCGGCTGGTTGACGGTGACATCGGCCAGGTAGTTGAGGATCCTGGTACCGCGGTCGGCGCTGCCGCGCGCGGTGAGCAGCTGGGGTCGCTGCTCGATGAACGATGTCGTGACCCGCCCCGCGACGAAGTCGGGATCGTCCAGAACTGCGGCCAGGAACGGGATGTTGGTCGAGACTCCGCGAATCCGAAATTCGGCGACCGCGCGTCGCGCCCGCGCTACCGCCGTCGAGAAGTCGCGACCGCGGCAGGTCAGCTTGACCAGCATCGAATCGAAATGCGCCGACACCTCGGCCCCGAGGTTGGTCCCACCATCCAGTCGGACGCCGGCGCCGCCTGGGGAGCGATATGCGGTGATGCGGCCGGTGTCGGGACGGAAGCCGTTGGAGGGGTCCTCGGTGGTGATCCGGCACTGCAAGGCAGCACCGCGAATCTTCAACGCGTCCTGCGCGAGGCCGAGATCGGACAGTGATTCCCCGCCCGCGATGCGCAGCTGACTCGACACCAGGTCGACATCGGTGATCTCCTCGGTCACCGTGTGCTCGACCTGAATCCGAGGGTTGCACTCGATGAACACGTGCCGGCCCCGCTCATCGAGTAGGAATTCCACCGTGCCGGCACAGGAATACCCGATCTGCCGGGCGAATGCCACAGCGTCAGCGCAAATCCGTTCCCGCAGATCGGGATCCAGATTCGGCGCCGGGGCGAGCTCGATGACCTTCTGGTGACGGCGCTGCACACTGCAGTCCCGCTCGAACAGGTGGATCACGTTGCCCTGCGTGTCTGCCAGGATCTGCACCTCGATATGACGCGGGTTGATCACTGCCTGCTCAAGAAATACCGTGGGATCCCCGAAGGCGGACTGCGCTTCCCGACTGGCGGCCTCGATCGCCTCCTTCAGCTCCGTCGGCTCGTTGACCCGCCGCATCCCTCGGCCGCCGCCACCGGCAACGGCTTTGACGAACACCGGGAAACTCATCGATTCGGCTGCGGCCAGCAGCTCTGAGACCGAGCTCGAGGGGGCCGAGGAAGCCAGCACCGGCAGGCCGGCCGTGCGGGCGGCGGCGATGGCGCGGGCTTTGTTGCCGGTCAGCTCCAGCACATCAGCCGACGGCCCCACGAACGTGATCCCCGCGTGCTCACACGCTCTCGCCAGATCCGGATTCTCGGAAAGAAAGCCGTACCCGGGGTAGATCGCGTCCGCGCCGGCCTCCCTGGCCACCCGGATGATCTCTTCGACCGAGAGGTAGGCGCGGACCGGATGTCCTTCCTCACCGATCTGGTAGGACTCGTCGGCCTTCAGCCGGTGCTGAGAATTTCGATCCTCGTACGGGTAGACGGCCACCGTCGAGAGTCCGAGCTCGTATGCCGCGCGAAACGCGCGGATGGCGATCTCACCTCGGTTGGCGACCAGAACCTTGTCGACCACTGTTTCCTTTCCTATCCCGCGAGCAGTCCCCTGGGTACCCCATCCGGGGTGCTTTCCGGGTACCTACGCATCTGCTCGTCGGAAAAACGCAAGCTAAGCCAGAGCCCGTTGCGGATGACCGCTGTAGTCGCTGAGCGGCCGGATGAGGGCGTTCGATGCCGCCTGCTCCATGATGTGTGCCGTCCAGCCGGTGATCCGGCTCATCACGAAAAGCGGTGTGAAGCTGGGGATGTCGAATCCCATCAGGTAGTAGGCCGGCCCGGTCGGAAAATCCAGGTTCGGCTTGATCTTGGTGGCCGCGAACATCGCGCTTTCCAGCACGTTGTAGATGTCCAACCAGCGCTGACCATCGCGCGCAGCCGCAACGTCTTGCAGAGCCGCCTTCATGGTGGGCACCCGGGAATCGCCGTTCTTGTAGACCCGGTGTCCGAAGCCCATCACCTTGTCCTTGCGGGACAACTTGCCGTGCAACCATTCCGCGGCATTGTCGGCGCTGCCGATCTCGAGCATGTCGTGCATGACTGCCTCGTTGGCACCACCGTGCAGCGAGCCCTTCAAGGCACCGATGGCGGCCGTGACCGCGCTGTAGATATCGGATTGCGTCGAGGTGACCACGCGGGCCGCGAACGTGGAGGCGTTGAAGCTGTGCTCCGCGTAGAGGACCATGGACTGCTCGAAGGCCTTGACGATCACCGGATCCGGCACCTCGCCGAAGCACATGTTCAGAAAGTTCTCCGCATAGCCCATGTGGCTGTGCGGGGCGATCGGTTCCAGGCCCCGGCGCCGGCGCATATCGGCGGCAACGATGGTCGGTAGTACAGCAAACATCCGCAGCGACTTGGCGAAGTTGGCCGACGGGGCGCTGTCGTCCTCCTCCGGGTCTTCGGCGCCCAGATAGCTGATCGCGGTACGGACCACGTCCATCGGATGGCAGTTGTCGGGGATCTTGGCCAACAGTGACTGCATCGACCGGTCGATACGCCGGGACGCCCGTTCACGCTGGGAGAACAGGGCCAGTTCCTGATCCGTGGGGAGTTCCCCGTGCCACAGCAGGTAGGCCACCTGCTCGAAACTGCAGTGCACGGCCAGATCCTGAACGGCGTAACCCCGGTAGGTGAGCGAGTTGGTTTCCGGCACCACCTTGGAGATCGCGGTGGTGTCGACCACCACGCCCGCCAGGCCCTTGTGAATGCTCGGCTTGATCGTGTCGTTCGCGATAGCGGTCATCGTGTCGCCCCTTGCAGCGAGAAATTGTAGATATCCGAGTCGAACTGGTTGTAGTCGTTGTAACGCAGGAGCTCGTACAGCCGGCTTCGATGCTGCATCTGACCAAGAAGACCGGATTGTGTTCCTGCCGAGGAAATCTCACGTAGTCCCACCTCGACGGCGTGCATCGCCAGCCGCAGCGTAGTCACCGGGTAGATCACCATGTTGTAGCCGATCTCGGACAACTGCTGCGTCGTGAGCAGTTCAGACTTTCCGAACTCGGTCATGTTGGCCAGCAGCGGAACGTCGACCGCCTCCCGGAACTGTTCGAAATCCGCCGGGGTGTACAGAGCCTCGGTGAAGATCAGATCGGCGCCGGCATCCGCGTAGGCCTTGGCCCGGTCGATCGCCGCGGGGATCCCCTCGATCCCGGCGGCGTCCGTGCGGGCGCAGATGATGAAATTGGGATCACGGCGGGCCGAGACAGCGGCACGGAGTCGCTTGACCATCTCGGCGGTCTCCACCACGGCCTTCCCGTCGAGATGGCCGCACCGCTTCGGGTTCACCTGGTCTTCCAGGTGAAGCCCGGCCAGGCCCGCGTCTTCGAGCAACGTTACGGTACGGGCCGCGCTCATCGGTTCGCCGAACCCGGTATCGGCATCGATCAGCGTCGGAAGATCGGTGGCCGAAGCGATTTGGGCGCCACGCCCCGTCACCTCGGTCAACGTGGTCAAGCCGATGTCGGGCAGGCCCAAGTCCGCGGACAAGACCGCACCCGAGACGTAGACGCCGTCGAAGCCGATCTCGGCAACAAGCTTGGCCACCAGCGGCGAGAATGCCCCCGGAAAGCGCAGGAGCCGACCGGATTCCAGCCCGCGGCGCAGCTTCCGGCGCTTCTCCGCGGCCGGGGTGGTGGAGCCGAGTAACCCGCCCCCACTCATCGGAAAATCCCCGAGGGAATCGTCGGCGCCTTGTCCAACACCCGCTGATCCACCCGAACGTTGAGGCCGGCCAGGCCGCCACCCTTGGTCGCCGAGATGTTCTCGACCGCAGTCAGGAAACGCTTCTGCTCTTCGGCTTCCACGACACCCTCGGCCAGTTCGGCGAACTTGGCGACATATTGCTCGCGCTCGAAAGGCCGGGCGCCCAGTGGGTGAGCGTCGGCGACCGCGAGCTCGTCGACGATGGTCTCGCCGCTCTTGAGGGTGATCACGGCCTTGGCGCCGAACGCCTTCTCGGCCGGATCGTTCGAGTGGTAGCGCCGGGTCCACTCGGGATCCTCGACCGTGGAGATCTTGCGCCACAGCTCGATGGTGTCGGGCCGGTGTGCTCGTTCTGGGGCGTAGGACCGTTCGTGGTGCCAGGTGCCGTCCTGCAGCGCGACGGCGAAGATGTACATCACCGAGTGGTCGAGCGTTTCGCGGGACGCGTCGGGATCGAACTTCTGCGGGTCGTTGGATCCGGTGCCGATCACCACGTGGGTGTGATGGCTGGTGTGCAGCACGATCGTGGCGATCTGGTCCAGGTCACCGATGCGTTCGCGCATCCGGCGGGCCAGGTCGATCGGCGCCTGGCTCTGGTACTCCGCCGAATGCTCCTTGGTGTAGGTGTCGAGGATGGCGCGCTTGGGCTCACCCGGCCCGGGCAGCGGGACCTGGTAGGTGTGGTTCGGACCGGACAGCAGCCAGGCGATCACACCGTCCTCGCCCTCCCAGATCGGCGCAGGCGATCCCTCGCCGCGCATCGCCCGGTCGACGGCCTCGATGGCCACCTTGCCGGCCCAGGCCGGCGCGTAGGCCTTCCAGCTGGAGATCAGTCCCTTGCGCGACTGCCGGGTGGCGGTAGTCAGGTGCAGGGCCTGACCGATTGCGGCATAGATGGTTTCGGGATCGAGCCGCAGCATGGTGCCCAATCCGGCTGCGACCGAAGGCCCCAGGTGCGCAACATGGTCGATCTTGTGCTCGTGCAGGCAGATGCCCTTGACCAGGTCGACCTGCACCTCGTAGGCGGTCGCGATACCGCGGATCAGGTCTGCTCCGCCGACGCCGAGCTGCTGCGCCACCGCGACCAGAGCCGGGATGTTGTCGCCCGGGTGGGAGTATTCGGCGGCCAGGAACGTGTCGTGGAAATCCAGTTCCCGCACTGCCACACCGTTGGCCCACGCCGCCCATTCGGGCGAGACCGTGCCCTCGACGCCGAACACGGAAGCACCCCGCGGCGTCTTGTGCGCGAGCGCCTGCGCCCGGGCGACCGTCACCGGACGGCGAATCACCGACGCCGCCGACACCGCGGCGTTGTCGATTATCCGGTTGACCACCATCGCCTCGGTCTCGGGCAGTACGGCGACCGGATCGGCAGCGATCTCGGCGATCTTCCAAGCCAGGTGCTCGCTACGCGGGAAGTCCTCGGCGCTGCGTCGGGTTTTGACCTCGTGTTCAAGCATGATCCGCACGGTACGCACAGCGATTGACCAGCGGTAGTACCTGTAAATGCGTACTTTCGTGTCCTCTATGCGGCATTTTTTGCGAATGTTGCGAAAGCGGATGGGCGTAATCTCGTCAGCGGTGACCAAGACATTCGCCGGCGCCCGTCTGCGACGGCTACGCGATGAGAGAGGCCTGACACAGGTCGCGCTGGCGCGTGCCCTGGGACTGTCGACCAGCTACGTCAACCAACTGGAGAACGACCAGCGGCCGATCACGGTCCCCGTGTTGCTGGCTCTGTCCGATCGCTTCGATCTGCCGACCCAGTACTTCGCCCCCGATGCTGACGCACGGTTGGTGTCGGACCTGCGCGAGATCCTGGCCGACAGCGCCACCAGCTCGCAGATCGAGGAACTTGTCGCCCGTATGCCCGAGGTCGGTCAGACCATGGTGAGCATGCACCGCCGGCTGCACGATGCCACCGCCGAACTGGAGGCGGTTCACGGACGCGCCAACCTGGACGCCCAGTCGGGCGCGCAGCAGCCGATGCCGTTCGAGGAAGTGCGCGATTTCTTCTACGACCGGCGCAACTACGTCGACGCGCTTGACCGCGCCGCCGAGGATCTCTTCACCCGGTACCGACTGCAGATCGGCGGCCTCGACCGGCAATTGGCCGATCTGCTGTCCACCGAATTCGGCATTTCGGTGATCGTGGACGACGGAGATGTGTTGGGTGCCAACGTGAAACGTCGGTACCAGCCCGAAGCTGGGACGCTTCACGTGGCGCGCTGGTTGTTGCCCGGGCAGCGCGCGTTCCAACTCGCCACCCAGATCGCCTTGTTACTGCATTCCAAACTGATCGACTCGATCGTCGCCACCGATGACCAATTGAGCTCAGAGGCAAGGGATGTGGCCCGCATCGGGCTGGCCAACTACTTCGCCGGCGCCCTGCTGCTCCCCTACCGGATGTTCCTGTCGGCCGCCGAGGATCTACGCTACGACATCGACCAACTGGCCCGGCGTTTCGAGATGGGCTTCGAGACGATCTGCCACCGTCTGTCGACCCTGCAGCGCCCGGATGCGCGCGGAATCCCGTTCATCTTCGTCCGCACCGACAGTGCGGGAAACATCTCGAAGCGCCAGTCCGCCACAGCTTTTCACTTCTCTCGGGTGGGCGGAAACTGCCCGCTCTGGGTGGTGCACCAGGCGTTCTCTCGCCCCGGCGAGTTCCTGACCCAGGTGGCTCAGATGCCCGACGGCCGCAGCTATTTCTGGGTCGCGAGGACGTCGGGCTCGGTACCGAGCCGGTACCTGGGTACGCCGAAGAGCTTCGCCATCGGGCTGGGTTGCGACCTGAGCCACGCCGACAAGCTGGTGTACTCGGTGGGCATCGACCTGGGCGACCCCGAAGCCACGGTGCCCATCGGGGCGGGTTGCCGGATCTGCGACCGCCCGGCCTGCCCGCAACGCGCCTTCCCGTATGTCGGCAGGCCAGTCCACGTCGACCCGCGGACCAGCAGCAATCTGCCCTACTCTCCGACAGCCTGAGCAGGTGTGCGATCCCCGCGGTCGATGCGGGACAATGGCCCGGTGGACTGCGTGGTGGCACGAGAGGCGCTTTCGGCGCGCCTCGATGGGGAGCGTGAGCCGGTCCCCTCCGCGCGCGTCGACGAGCATCTGCGCGACTGCCGGGAATGCGCCGACTGGTATGACCGGGCCGGCGTTCAAGCCCTGCAACTGCGCGATCTGGCCAACACCGGATTGATGGGCGCGGTGAGTGGCCGCCCGAGCCGCGGGACGAGTGCGTTCGCCGGCCTCTGGGTGCGGCTGAACCGGCACCTGCTGGCCACCGCGATTGTCGTCGCCGGAGTCGCCCAGGTGGGTTTGGCGATCGCACAGGCAGTCGGCATCAATTTCGGAATGGTTGCCGCACATCACGGGTCGGCCAGCGGAGCTCACCTGCTGAACGAGTCCACGGCGTGGTCGGCGGCGCTGGGAATCGCGACGATTGCCATGGCCTTTCGCCGTCGGATCGCATCCGGTCTCGCCTGCGTGCTGGTGATCTACTGCGGATTCCTCGCCTATTACGTGGTGTCGGACGCGCTTGCGGGCCTCGTGACCCCCATCCGGGTACTCAGTCACCTGCCTGTGGCGTTGGCGGCGATCGTCTCGGTCTGGGCGTCGCGCACCGGACGCCCGCACGATCCGTCACCCACAGCCCAGGGTGACGATGAGAATTCGGGACCGGCCTCCCCGGCCGGCCGCCATCTGCGCGCGGCCGACGATCCCGCTGCCTGAACCGCTACACCATGACGCCGAACATGATCGCCATGCCGGCAGCCATCATCGCCCGGCACAACGTGGCGAAATGCGAGAACGACGATGTTCCGGACCGGTGACGCGCCGAGAAGTAGTGGTACAGCCAGCCCACTGCGGCGGTCCCGAATCCGATCGCCAGCAGCCAGCTGATCGCAGGGATCCACTGCGGCTGCACCGACATGGGCTCCATGGCGCTCGCCGCACCGCCGTCGTGGTGGATGTGCATCGTGGACATGGCATGGTCACCGTCGGACATCGTTTCGGTGGCGCGTGGAAGCAGCCTGCCGTTCATCGCGGCATACATCCACCCCATCGCCAGCATCATCGCGGCGTGATAGCCGTCGAGCAGGCGGCTGTGCGTCGCGGCGGACCGCGCCAGGCGGACAAGGAACCAGACGGCGGCGGCCGAAAAGAACAACATGGGCGCCACTGTCGGCAGCTGTGCGCCGCGCGGCCAGGCCATCGCCAGCATCGCTACGGCCATTGCCAGGTGGAGCACCTCGCTCGCCGCAATGCCCAACCGGCCACGAGAGCGCACACACGCATACGTGTATTCAGCAGCGCTCAGAGCGAACAACACCGTTACCACCCACCGGAGCGTGAGATCGGCGATCATCCAGAGTCCTGTCCGTGAGAGTGTCGGGGTGCGGCCGTTCCTCTGTTGGTCGCGGGCGCCTGCGCCAAAGTTCCCGCACCCATCAGCACTACGACATGTTGTCGTAGACTCGCCTGGCCGCGATGTTTGTGTTCCGCGGCGGAAGGCCGGTTCGACTATGGCGCGTGTGCAAATACCCGGTGGCACCGGCGTGTGGCGGGCTCGCTCGGCGCTGTTCGCCACCGTCGCCGCCTGCGCGGTGGCGCTGTTTTTGTGTGCGGTCCAGCTGGGCGCACAACGACTCGCCGTCGCGGGAATCGCCGATCCGGGAACGGCCACGAGCGCAGCCCGGCTGCTCGGCCACTGGACCGCGACGTTGGCCGCGGCCGTGTGCACCGGGGCGCTGGTCTGGATCGTGACGACCGCCACACCGCGTGACGACGGATGCATCGACGCCGGATCCTTTTCAGCGCACCTCCTGGTCGAGCGCGCCGCGGTCCTCTGGGCCTGTTGCGCGAGCGCCATGGTGGTCATCTCCGCATCGGCCGACGCGGGAATCCCCGTCACCCGCCTCGTCACCGGTCCCGGCCTCGGCAGCACCATCGCGGCGTCCGAGGTCGCGCGCGGGTGGTGCGTGGCTGCGATCTGCGCACTGGTGCTGGCCGTCGGCGTGCGGTTCACACTGCGCTGGATCGGCCACTGCGTGGCGCTGTTGCCCGCCTTGATCGCAGTACTCGCCGTTCCGGTGACCGGAAATGCCGGGCAGGGTCCGGATCATGACATCGCCACCAGCGCGGTGATCGTCTTCGCCGTCGCCGTCGCGGTGTGGGCGGGGACCAAGATCGTCGCCGCCGGGCTTCCCGACGCCGCGCTCGGCCGTCGCGTCCAGATGATGCATGTCGCTTGCGGGGCGGTGACCGTTGTTTACGGCGCTGCGCTGGCGACACTGATGTTGGGCGGGACACCGGTCCTGGGATCGACGTACGGGGTGGCCGTACTGGCCGCCGGGACACTGCTCACGCTGACCTGGATAGGCGACGGCGTACTTCTGCTGAAGCACCGACAGCCCTCACGCCTGGCGAACACCATGTCTGCCGCCGCGATGATCGTCGCATCCGCTGCGGTGGCACTGGCCGCGAACAGCGTGCCGCCCCGGTTCACGGTTCACCCGTTCTCCACGTGGGACGTCTTTTTGGGTTACCAACTCGATGCGCCTCCGAGCCCGCTCAGCTTGATCACCGCATGGCGGTTCGATCCACTGATCGGTACGGCAGCCATCGTGGTCGCACTGGGCTATCTGGTCGCCGCCGCAAGACTGCGGCGGCGCGGCGACCACTGGCCGGTAGGACGCACGATTGCCTGGACACTGGGGTGCGCGGCCCTGCTGATCACCACCAGTTCCGGAGTACGCGCCTACGGATCGGCGATGTTCAGCGTGCACATGGGCGAACACATGGCGCTGAACATGTTCGTCCCCGTGCTTCTGGTGCTCGGCGCACCGGTGACCCTGGCCCTGCGGGTGCTGCCGTCCGCGCCGAAAGATGCGGCTCCGGGCCCTCGCGAGTGGCTGATCTGGTTCGTGCATTCACCTGTGACGCGATTCGTGTCGCACCCGGTGACGGCGTTCGTCTTGTTCGTCGGGTCGCTGTACCTCGTCTACTTCACGCCCCTGTTCGACACCTTGATCCGGTATCACTGGGGCCACGAGTTCATGACCGTGCACTTCCTGCTCACCGGCTATCTGTATTACTGGGGAATCATCGGTATCGATCCCGGGCCGCGGCGGCTGCCTTTCCTGGGGCGGCTCGGCCTGCTGTTCGCCGTGATGCCCTTCCATGCTTTCTTTGGCATCGCGACGATGACGATGACGTCCTCTCTGGGCGAGAGCTTCTACCGATCCGTCAATCTGCCTTGGTTGCAGAGCATCTCGGACGACCAGCACATGGGCGGCGCCATCGCGTGGGGTTCGAGCGAGGTGCCGGTGATCATCGTGGTGGTCGCGCTGGTAGCCCAGTGGGCACGTCAGGACCGCCGGGCGGGAGCCCGCGAGGACCGCCACAGCGACCGCGGGTACGACGACGAACTCGACGCCTACAACGCGATGCTTCGCGAACTCTCCCGCACCCGGCGCTGAAATCGCAGTTCACCGGATGCGCGAGGCTACGCGATCAGTCGGATTGGTCGGAACCGCAGGTGCAGTTGCTCCCGCAGGTGCAGTTCTCGCACGTACAGTTCGGGTTGTCACACTTCGTCGATCCGGCTGTTTCATTGCTGGTCATGCATATGAGGTTACGCCCGATACCTGCTGATCAGGCCGCAACGGAACTAATCCCGGCGTGCCGCCGACCAATCAAAAGGGGCCATCGAGATCCACACCACACCGGCTGTCCGAAAGGTATTTTCAGTGACTCCTCAGGAGATGGCCGCGACGGTCGAGGCCGAACTGCGGGCCATCGAGCGCCGGGTGTTGGAGGATGTCTGGATCGGCGCCGCGCGAGCCCGAGTGCTGACAGCACTTGCCATCGCGGTGGCGGGGGCGGCCATCGCGTTGCGCGTCACCGGCGACATTCCCGCCGGCCCCACCCGCAACGGGCACTGGATATCGCTGGTCGCGATCTCGCTGTTCGCCCTGGCGTCGGTGGCATCGGCTTTCGCCCTGGTACGTCGCCGGTTTCGGTGGTGCTGCATGGCGACCTGCACATCGGCTGTCGCCACTGTGGGCGGCGCCGGGTCATTCTGGTGGCATCACACCGCGCACACCACCTCGTGGGTTCCGGCGGCACTCGGCACGCTCACCGTTGCGGCACTGACAGCGGGATGGCTGGGGGTGTGCCTGGCCCCGCTGGACTCGTCTCAGCCGGACATGCGGGCCGCGGGCCGCACTTCCGGTTGAGCATCGCCGAACGCATTCGGTTGGGCCGTACCGTAATTGCGCAACCGCAGACTGTTCGACACCACCAGGAACGATGACACCGCCATCGCCGCGCCCGCGATCAACGGGTTCAGCAAGCCCGCCGCGGCGATCGGTATGGCCGCGACGTTGTAGCCGAAAGCCCAGATCATGTTGACCTGAATGGTCCGCATCGTCGCGCGGGCCAGGCCGAGCGCCTGCGGGACCGAATCCAGGTTGTCGCGGACCAGGATGATGTCGGCTGCGCCGATGGCGACGTCGGTCCCGCGGCCGATGGCGAGGCCCAGGTCAGCGCACGCCAGGGCGGGACCGTCATTGATCCCGTCACCGACCATGGCCACCACCCGGCCCTGATCCCGCAGTTTCTCGATCGCGCCGACCTTGTCCTCGGGCAGCACCTCGGCAACCACGTCGTCGATGCCCACGGCCGCCCCGATCGCGGCGGCCGTCGCGGCGTTGTCACCGGTCAACAGCATGGTTTTCATGCCCTCGGCGTGAAGTCGTGCGATGGCACCGGCAGCCGACTCCTTGACGGCGTCAGCGATGCAGATGGCGCCGCAGACGGTGTCACCGTACGCGACGAACACGACTGTCTGGCCCTGTGACTCACCCGCCTTGCGGGCGGCAGCCAGGCCGGCCGGCACCACGCGGTCGCGGGTCACCCAGGCCGGCCGTCCGACCACCACGGCCACGCCGTCCACCGAGCCGGACACCCCGTGCCCCGCGAACGCCTGGAAGTCCTCGACGGCGGTGCCCTCACGTCCGGCGCGAGCAGTGACGATCGCGTGCGCGACGGGATGTTCGGATGCCGACTCGACGGCCGCCGCGTGTGCGAGAACGTCGTCCTCGGTCCATCCGTCGGCCGAGGTGACGGTGATGACCTGAGGCTGGCCGGTGGTCAGGGTGCCGGTCTTGTCGAACACCACGGTGTCGACCGCGCGGATCGCCTCCAAGGCCCGGTGCCCCTTGAGGAAGATCCCCAGCTGGGCACCGCGCCCCGAGGCCACCATCATCGCCGTCGGGGTCGCCAGCCCCAGCGCGCACGGGCAGGCGATCACCAGGACCGCCAGCGCGGCCGAGACGGCTCGATTGATGTCGCCGTCGAACAGCAGCCAACCGATCGCGGTTGCCGCCGCGATCACGAGCACACATGGCACGAACACCGAGGCGATGCGGTCGGCGAGGCGTTGTGCGTCAGCCTTTTGTGCCTGCGCCTGCTCGACGAGGCGGACCATCCCGGCGAACCGGGTGTCGGAGCCCACCGCGGCTGCCTCGACGATCAACCTGCCGTCGAGAACGACGGTACCGCCCACCACGCTCGAACCTTCGTGCGTCTGTACCGGTTTCGATTCCCCGGTCATCGCGCTGACGTCGACGGCGGCCGATCCGGAGACCACAAGGCCGTCGGCGGCGATGGCCTCACCCGGGCGAACGACGAATCGCTGTCCTTCTTTGAGTTCGTCGGCGGGAAGCACGAGTTCGCCGCCGTCGGCCAGCAGCACGGTCACCGATTTGGCCCCGAGCGCCGCAAGGGCCCGCAGGGCTCCCCCGGCGCGCGAGCGGGCCCGAGCCTCGAAGTACCGGCCGGCAAGCACGAAAACCGTTACCCCGGCAGCGACCTCAAGATAGATGGCGTCGCTGCCCAGCAGCGCCTGCCACACGCCCGCGGCGTGGTAGGTCTGGTGATCGAAGAAGATCGTGTACATCGACCAGACGGTGGCAGCGGTGACGCCGATGGAGATCAGGGTCTCCATGGTGGAGGTTCCGTGCCGGGCATTGCGCAGGGCCGCGCGATGGAACGGCCAGGCGGCCCAGGTGACGATCGGTGCGGCCAGCGCGGTGAGCACCCACTGCCATCCGGTGAATCTGGTGTCGGGTACCACGGCAAACATCACCGACAGATCGGCCAGGGGGATGAACAACACGGCGGCGATCGCGAGGCGCAGCAGCAGGCTGCGGGCGTGGTCGGCATCGGGGTCGACGTCGGTCGTGGCACGCTCGACTCGTGGTGCCGCCTGGTAGCCGGCCCGCTCGATGACCGCACACAGCTGCTCGACGCCGACGTCCGGGGTGGCTTCCACGGTGGCGACGCGTGTGGCGAAGTTCACTGACGCGCGCACCCCGTCGACCTTGTTGAGCTTGTTCTCCACGCGGGCAGCGCAGGCCCCACACGACATCCCTGTGACGTCGAGCGCAATGCGCTGGGTCGCCGCGTTGTCGGGGACAGTTGCTGTGGTCACCACTACTCCAATTGCTCGCTCACCACGTCGGTGGCATACGTCACCGAAGAGATAGTCGCTCCGGCCCGATGCCGAGTTCCCGGGCGGCATCGAATAATGTCGAGGACCGTGACTACCGAACGCGGCGAGGACCACGTTACGCGGCTGGCCTTCGCCGCCGGCCGCGGTGATTCAGCGGCGCTCGAGCAATTCGTCCGGGCCACCCAGACCGACGTCTGGCGAACCGTCGCCTACCTCGGTGATGCCGGTTCCGCCGATGACCTCACACAAGAGACGTTCATGCGCGCCATCACGGCGCTGCCCCGGTTCAGTGGCCGATCGTCCGCCCGCACCTGGCTGCTGTCGATCGCCCGGCGTGTGGTGGTGGACCAGATCCGGCACAAGCAGAGCCGGCCGCGGACCCAGCACGGAGTGGATGTCGAGCAGGTCCTCGAGAGCTACCGCCCGGTCGGTGGGTTCGAGAAGATGGTGGAGATCCGCCTCCTGCTGGACGGCCTGGACCCCGACCGGCGGCATGCCCTGCTGCTGACCCAGGTGCTGGGCTTGTCCTATGCCGAGGCGGCCGAGGTGTGCGGCTGCCCGGTCGGCACGATCCGTTCCCGGGTGGCACGCGCCCGCGAGGATCTGATTGCCGCAACCGAGCGCGACGATCTGACCGGTTAGCGCAGCCGCTGCTGCCGGCGGTCTTGCCGCCATCCCAGGGCGACGTCGACCGCGACGAAGATGACCAGGCTGGCTCCCAGCAACGGAACGAACCAGCCGACGGCGGCCGCCACGACGACCACTGCCACCGCGAGGGCCGGTGGCAGATCGGTGAGGACCCCGCGACGCGGCGCCCTGCCCACCGGGCGCCGGCCGACGGTGGGCCGACGCTGCCACCACATCCGGTACCCACGCACGATCACCGTGGCCAACGCCAGCGCCAGCCCCAGCAGCAGGAGCTGGTTGGCCAACCCGAACAGCAGCCCCATATGCAGCTGGATGCCCCACGCGGAAAGCTTTGCCGCCAAAGGCCAATCGGCGAACCACGAGGTATCGGTCACCGTGGCCGTGGCCCCGTCGACGGCCACCGCGTTGTTCGACATCACCCACGGTTGGCGGGTCTGCGCCACCACGAACGCAGTGCCGGCGCGCGCGGGAATGCTGACCTCGACCTTGCCTGCGACACCGGCATCGCGAGCTGCCTTCAGCACCCGATCGATGTCGAGCACCGACGAGGCCTCGCCCGTACCGGCCGCAGTCGCATCCACGGCGCTGTGATGCCCGTGGTGGCCGGGCGTGGGGCCGGCCTTGCCGGCTCCAGGTGTGCTGTCGATCGCGGTCGACACGGTCGGGGTCGTCCAGTCCAACGCCGTCCGCAGATCGGTGATGTTGTCACCGGCGAACCGTGACCACGTGAGTCCGGTCGCCGACAGGAACAGGAGCCCGACGGCGATCCACATCCCCACCGCCCCATGCCAGTTCACGGTCCGGGCCCGGCCCCGGCTCGAGCGGTCGAGCGTCAGCAGTCTGGCGTTCGCATTTTCGTGCCGTGCGGCGCGCCGGAATCTTCCCCACCACAGGAACACCCCGGCCAGCGCGATCACCCACAGCCACGACGCCGCGAGTTCGCTGTACAGGCGCCCGGGCTCACCGAGATGCAGGCTGCGGTGCAACTGATCGACCCAGGTTCGCAGTGGGAGCGCACCGCTGCTGCCGTACACCGTCAGCTCGCCTTGTGCGGACGCCGTCACGGGATTGATGAACACGGTGTGGCGTTCGGACTCACCCAACGACGGATCGTCGAACATCACCCGGGTGGTTTCACCGGGACCGGTCGCGGGACGCACCGCGGTGACCGTCAGGTCGGGACGCTGTGCCTGGGCGGCCCGAACCTGTTCGGTGACCGCCAGCATGTCGCCGGTGCTGTGGGTCTGAAGCTGATCTCGATAGGCGAATTGCTCGATGGTGGGTGCGATGGCGTACAGGCCACCGCTGATCGCAGCGATCAGCAGGAACGGCCCGACGAAGAGCCCTGCATAGAAATGCAGCCGCTGCAGGAATGCGCGGTAGTGCGTGGCTGCCACCGGGGGCGAAGGCGGCGACTCCGGCGTCGCGCTCGCATCGGTGGCT
Source organism: Mycobacterium syngnathidarum (assembly GCF_001942625.1). Taxonomy (GTDB): domain Bacteria; phylum Actinomycetota; class Actinomycetes; order Mycobacteriales; family Mycobacteriaceae; genus Mycobacterium; species Mycobacterium syngnathidarum. The sequence continues at coordinate 250,229 of NZ_MLCL01000086.1, read as the reverse complement.
GTCGACGGGTTCTCGCCCATGGCTCCTCAGTGATCGAACGGTCCTCGATAAGAGTGGTCGTTCGCGCCGCCTCGACGGTTCCCGAAAGATGTTCGGCTGTTTCAGCCGCCCATGTGCCCGACGGTGATCCAGCGGATCGCCCTCGCCACCATCGACGGGCTTTTCTGGGCCGGCGAGTCCGGTGAGGATTGGTCGTCGTTGCCGGCGGCGCGCTCTTCGGCGTGGTAGCCGGCCTGCTCAACGGCCTCACAGAGGTCGGCGACGGTGATGTCCTGGCGGGCTTCGATGGTCGCGATCTTGCTGGAAATGTCGACCGAAGCGTGTACTCCGTCGATTTTGTTCAGCTTGCTCTCGACCCGGCGTGAACACGCTCCGCAGGACATACCGGTCACGTCGAGTCGGATCTGCCTGGCACTGTGTGCCGTTAGGTCTGTCACTGCCATACCTCACTGTCTGGTGCTGTCTTGTTGATTGGTCGTCGTGCGACCACATCCAGTTCCCGCCTGTTCCGGACAGATCAGCGCCGACAACGACGGCGGAGGCGCGACGAGCTCGCCGACGGCGCGCACCGGAAGCGGGAGGACTGGAAACTCGGCCAGGTATTCCGCATAGGAGCGTCCCCCGAGCCGACGTCCCAAACCGATCCAGGCGTCGATCACCGACCACCGCCGCGCATTGGCCTTCGCCCAATCACTCTCATCCAGACGGCGCTTCCAGTCCTCGATGCCGACCCGGTTGTCGGCGACCGCGCCGAGCACTTCCTGATACGCCACTGTCCGGCCCCGCAACACCTCGATCCCGCAACCGAGTTCGCCGGGGCCGCCGAACTCCGGCAATCGGCGCAGAATGCTGTCGGCCGCCGCGCGTCCGATGGTCACCTCTTCGGTCAGTTCCACTGCCGGACAGCAATTCAGCGACCGGCAGGCATCGACAATCGACACCAAGATGTCGGCAGACCGCCGTAGCTGGTCGGGGGTGCCCAGGACCCGGGGCAGGCGTACGACCGTGAAGTCGAGCTCCCGGTCGGCACGGCACACCGCCAATTCGCCGAGGGCTTTGGAGGCCGCATACGGGTATGGGGCCTGACGTGGGTCGACCACTTCTGGCGCGATGACATCCCCACTGACGACATACGTCGAGAGGTGCACCATCCTGGTGCCGGAAGCCGCGCACGCCTGCGCCATGGCGGCCACCATTTCCACATTGGCTGAACGGATTTCGCGATACGGGACCACCACGTTGGTGTTGCCGATGCAGTTGACGAGGGTCCGGGCTCCGGTTTCCCGGATCAGCGCGCTCAGCTCGACCGGCCCGAACCCGGGGACGAGACGCTCGATCCGCACCCCCGGCGTGTTCCGGAGCTCCGTCCAGACCGGGTCGACGGGCGGCACCGACCTCATGGCCAACACCACATCCGGGCGTTGTGCACCATCACCGGTCAGGATCGCCTCCGCGAACCCGGATCCCAGGACCCCCGACGCACCTACCACCAGAATCGGTCCGGCATCTCGGGTAGCCAAGGGTCGCTTCGGGGTCACCGCCGCGCGTGGGCTCGGCGTGGTCAGCACGCTGACGTCACGTTCGATCTCCGCTGCGGTGCCGTTGTCCATCCACCCGTCGCTCGTCGCCACGTCATCCACGAGGTTCGCCGCGGTATCGGCACCGATCAGGTCCAGAATCGACACCTGCCGGCCGAGATATCTGCGCGTATCGGGCAGGATTCGGACGAGGTCCAGCGAGCCGATACCTTCGTGCAGCAGAGACGTGGCCGGTGTGATCACCCGGCCGAGGTGGGTGCTCCACATTCCGGCGAGGCCGGCCGCGCGATCTTCGCCTCCGGGGCCCGTCCTTTGTCCCGGCCCGGAACCGAGCGATGTTGTCAGTCTTGCGGTGTCGGTCTTCCCATTGGGCTTTCTGGGGATGTTCGCCACACCCGAAACGACGAACGACGGGACCCGCGAATCCACCAGGACATTGCTGATGCGTGCTGCCGTATCGAGATCTTCGTGACCACCACGAGTCCGCTGGGTCTCGAACCAGACCCCCAATCCGCCGTTGTGCAGCTCGACGGCGACGTCGACCACAGCCGGGTCTGCTGCCGCGCGTCGAGTGATCGCGGCGGTGTCTACCCGCTTGCCGGCGATCTTGACGATGGCGTCCTTACGGCCCGCGAAGATCGGGTGCCCGGCACCGTCCATCGTCACCCGGTCGGCAGTCGCAAACGCGCGCTGCCGTCGACCGTCGGCTGTGGTGACCAGCCCGAAACCGGTACTGTCCGCATCCAGGTAGCCGTCGGACACCATGTCCCCCACCACCACGACTTCGCCGAATGCGATCACCACCGTGTCCGGCACCAGCGGCCTGCCCAGCCGAAGGCGCGCACCGTGTTCCACCACCCGTCCGCGATCGATGATCGGTAGGTAGGTCACCACGACAGTGGTCTCTGTCGGGCCATAGCTCGACACCAACGAGATGTTCTCGGTGCCAACGGTATCGACCCACTTGTCGACGGCACCGGGACGCACGGGCTCTCCACCGATCACGATCTGCCGCACCTGAGAGCGCCCGACGCGGGTGACCGCGTCGACGTCCTCGCACCACAGATGCCACACCGCGGTGGGCAGATCCACCACAGTCGCGCCGGATGCCACCAGGTCCCCGGCAAGCGCCTGCAGATCACCGGTTTTCACTGCCGTCGAGCGGGTCAGCGCGGCCCCGCTGAAGGCGGCGCCGAAGACTTCTTCGACGCTGATGTCGGATGTCAGCGGCGCGCATTGAAGGACGGTGTCGTCCGGTCCCCAGCCATAGGCCCGGACCATGCCGACACAGAACGCCGCAAGCGAGCCATGGGTGACGTGCACGAGTTTTGGTTCTCCGGTCGATCCGGACGTGGGCATCACGTAGGCGGTCCTGCCCCGAAGCTGCGGGTCAGCCACCGTTTGTTCGACACGAACATCCACCAGACGCCGATGGTGCGCGCCGAGGCTTCGCGGGATGTTCGCCGACTCGACATCGACGGTGTGTACTGAGATGCCGTTGTCGGGTTCCTTGATTCGTTGGGCCCGCACCGTCACCTGATCATCGCGGTCGCAGACGCTGTAGCCACAGCCCGCCAGATGGCAGGCGATCAAGAGCGCGATCGTCTTGTCGGAGCCGTCGTCGGTGAACACCACCACATCGCCTGGTGCCACGTTGATTTCAACGAGCCACGCGATCCAGGAATCGACGTGAGGACGGCGACGACATTGCGCGACGGATTCGGGCCGATCGACAAACCACGCGCGAGCCACTGGGTCCTCGGGGTCGCGCTTCACCGGAACAGCGCCCAAGGAACCGTCATCGGCGATCGCGCACCATTCACCGACGGTCATCGCGATCGGGGAATCCCACATGCTCACCATGGATTTCAGGGCCCCCGCGACGCGGCCCGCCATGCCGGTGCTGTTCTGCCGCGACAGATCAGGTCGGTTCCAGATGTTTACGGTGAGCGCGCGCCGTTGCCCGTCGAGCACAGCCGCCACGGTCGTACCCTCGACCGGGCCGATATTCGACGTCACGGGCGCCTCGTCCAAGAACGGCACGAGCTCGGGCGCACAGGGTTCACGCAGAAAATTGAGCGTCAAGGTCTGCACGGAGGTGGTCCGATTGATCGCCAGATACATTCGGCGGTAACGCTCTTCACGCAACCAGCGGCGACGACCGGCCTTGACATAACCCCGATCCACCCCGCGCACCACCTCTGCCACTGATGCGTACGGTGAGAACCGGACCGGCTGCGCCATCGAATTGACCAGGCACGTCGCGGCGCCGAGGTCGGGGTCACCGAAGCGGTTGTCGACCGCATGTACCAGCAGGCGCTCGGTGGTGCGATGAATGCTCGCGTCCACCGCCAATGCCGCCGCCGCGACGAGCACGTTGAGCGGGACGTTCTCGCGGCCGGCCAGATCTACGATCTGTTCGTAATCTTCGCCGAGGATCACGGCGGACTCGATGAGAGTGCCCTGTGCGACCGTCGGCTGCGCGTCGGCGGCGGGATGTCCGTGTCCGCCCTCCTCGGCCGCCGCGGTGAGTTCTGTCTGCACCACAGAGGCGAGCCGCTCGAGTGATTCGTCGACGCGGTACGCCTCGCGACGGTGCGCGGTCGCGACGGCGGCCAGGCCGTCGTGGGCACAGGGGGTCTCGCCCGAGCCACCGCCCACGAGGAACCGACCCAAATGGGCTTCGATGACACTGATCGCGCCCCCGTCGAGCAGGATGTGGTGGGCTTGGGCGTCGAGGCCACACACCAGGCCACCGGCGTCGACATAAACGGTGTAGCGCACCAACGGTTTTGCGAGAAGCCCTGATTCCCACTCCTCGGCCAGCTCTGCCCGGTCCTCGTCACCGAACAGCTGCACGATGTCATCGATGTCGAGTCGGGCTACCAGACCGGGGCGACCACCGGGCTCCGACGGCGCCTCCAGAACGCACAATTGAATGGGCGTGGCGAGGATGGTCTTCCGCAAAGCGGCCAGGAATTCTGTCTGCGCCAGCGGCCGGAACCGGTAGCGCCTGCCGATCAGATACAACTGGGGGTCGTCGTGTGCAGACACGCCGTTGTAGATGTTCTGCTGTGACCGGCTCAGCGTAATAGTTTGGGTATCAGGGGCTTCAGGCAGAATGACCCACCTCTTCCAACTCCCGGACCCAGCCCGCGACGGACAAGTTGTCCGCCAACCGCCGCGGCAATTCCGATTCCCGATCGATGCCGAGTTGCTTCATTAGCAGCACGAATCGAACCGAATCCAGCCCGAGGTCCCTCAGGTCTGTCGCATCTCCGTCGAGGAAATCCGACTCGTCGACATAGAGCACCTCCGAGAGCGCAGCCAGGATTCGGTTCCGCAGCGTCTCAGCCACTGGTTGCTGCACCCAGCGACGTCCGCATGATCTTGCCGGACCGGGTTCGTGGGATCTGCTGCACGAACCCGATGGTCGACGGCCTGGCCATCGGCTCCGACTCTTGCCGGAAGCGCGCGGCAATCGCGTGTTGGAGCTTCCTGGCTGCTGATTCATCCAGCGTGGTCGAGGCGACCACGGCCAGCCCCACCAGCGCACCGAACTCCTCGTCGGGGATCTCGTAGCAGGCGGCTTCCCGTACACCGACCACGCCCTCAGCGATTCGGTCGACCTCGTCGGGCGCGATGTTCACACCACCGGAAATGATCATCTCTGACGACCTGCCCCGGATGTAGAAGAAGCCGTCGTCATGACGGTCGAGAAGGTCTCCGGTGTTCACCCATCCATCCACCAGGACTTCGGCAGTCCGCTCGGGATTTCCCCAATACCCGAGCATGTTCGCCGGCGATTTTATCCACAGTGTGCCTGACGCGGCTGAATTCGCACCGGAACGTGTTGGTGGGCCGCTGCCGTTGCCATCCAGATGGACCTCCACGCCGGGATACGGCCGGCCCACCGCACCGGCTTCGATTCTCGAGATCGACCCGGAGTCTGTGGGCAGACACAGTGCGGTACAGCCCGTTTCGCTGAGTCCATAGACCTGCGCAGTACGGACACCCGCGGACTCGACAAATCTGACATCGGCGGCGACTGCGCGGGATCCGCCATAACCCACCATGCGCAGAGACGGCGGGACCGGCTTTCCAGTCGACTGAAGTTCGTTCACCACCCGGGTCAGCAGAGTGGGGACCAGGCATGTCGTCGCGACGTCATTGGCACTGAGGATCTCCGCGACGGACGATGTCGTCTCGCCGCCGGTGATGCACAATCCGCCTTGCATCAGGCAGTTGAGGATCCACCACAGTCCGCCGATGTGGGTCGCGGGCAGCGGTGAGTAGGTTGTCTCGCCGACGACCCAATCGACCCAGGTCAATTTCTCGTGCTGAAGAATGTCGGCAACCGAGTAGAACGTTCGATTGGGCAGCAGGACAGCTTTCGGCTGGCCTGTGGTGCCGCTGGTGAAGATCATCGCCAGCGGATCGTCCGCACCCCCAACAGGTAAGGCGGGCAATGGATCTGATGTCGAATCGCCGGTGCGGTCGGCAGAGCCATCACCGATCTCAACCGTGAAGGCAGGAATCGACCGGAGCGCCTCCGAGAGCTCAGCGGTGTGCAGCCGGCAAGTCGGTGCCACCAGAATTGCAGCGGGAGTGGTGATCTCCCCGAAGCGGTTCATGGTCGCAGCGGGCATCCCGCCGTCGACCATGACTGCGATGGCCCCGACTCTCGCGCAGGCCAACACCGCCAGATAGGTCTCGGGACCGTTGTCCGATATGACGAGGACACGGCTTCCTCGAGTGACCGACTGGGAGCCGAGATCGGCTGCCAGCCTGTCCGCTTCGGCCATGAGATCTCGGTACAGAACGACGCTGGATCCGTCACAGCGACGTAGAGCGATCGCCCCGGGACGCTGCCTCGCGGTCGCGCCGATGCGTTCCAGCACTGTGAATGGCGGGTGTGCCATAGGTGTGAAGCCGTTCTCTTCTACCGATGTCAGGGGATGTTGAGTGCTGCCAGTTCGACTTCACCGGATGCGGACCCACCGTCCTCATCCCAGAATTCGACCGTGCAGGGAATCTTGAGATACCGAATCGTCCGATCGATGACCTCGAAGTCCTTGCACAGCAATCGTGCCGAGAACTTGTGGGACTTGATCGGGCGCTTGAACCGTGATGTCGTGGTCTTGATCAGCATGCTGGGGAGTTGATAATTGAAGTAGTCCTCGATCGACCAGCCCCGGAATTCGGGTATCACCTCGTTGAGGATCGCCGGTGCGAACGCGCTGTAGGCGAGTTGGTTGAAGCACAGGACCCATTCGGCGGCGTTGAAGTGCCCGGTGTCGCGAATGTATGCGGGCTCTTTGATGCTGAAGTTCCCGAGCGCCGACACAGAGTTCGCGGTGGCCTCGTACTCCGCGTCGAGCAGATAGCGGCACCCTTTGTAGGAGTACGGCTCCAGCACCTTCACCAGCAGATCTTCGGGAATCGGCGCCATCTGTGTGACGCCGTCCCCACTGGTCGCGACAGACAGCATCTCGGCGGTGCTCATGGTCATACCCCATATCCCGGTGTCGTGAGGCCGTCCAGCATGGTCAGCCGATGAGTCGTCAACGTGCCCGGCGTGGTGCCGTGTTTCGCCCGGTGCATCAGAACCCGGTTGTCCCACAACACAACATCGCCGACCTCATAGTGTTGGGTGTGGATGAACGGCGATGTGAAATCCGGGTCGAGTTGTCCGGTGGCAGTCATGAGTTGTCGCAGCACGGCAGGATCCAGCGCGTTCCCGCGCCCGTCCTCGATCTTGGTGGTGCCTGACGCGCAGATGTAGAGGATTTCCTGACCGGTCTTCGGGTGCCTGATCACCGTCGGCCATTTGATCGGAGGCGTGGTCCTGGATACCTCGTCCCAGACCTCACCGATCGGCTTGTAGACGTCGTGTGGGCGAATCTTGATGTGACGCCGCGGGTCATGGGTCGCGAACGTACCCCGGACCGGCTCCCGTACGGTCTCTGGAAGGGCCTCCCACACCTTGTTGAGGTCGATGAAGTATGTCCCGCGGTCGCTTCCGGGCACTGCCAGCGGTACCACCATCGAAAATGCGAACGGTTCCGGCATGAACATGTAGTCGATGTGCCAGAAGGCCCCGGTACGAGGCACGCCGTGCCCTTCCTCTGTCGAAGAGACGAAGATTTCCGGGTGGTCTTTGTGGTGGTAGATCGGCTCGTAGTACGTCACAACATCGCCGACGATGCGCCCCAGCCGGAGAAATTCGTCGGGAGCCGGATGGACGTCTTTCAGAACGACCAGCTTGTGCTGATAGACGATCTCCCGGATCTCTTTCCGCGTGATGTCGTCGAGATTCTTGGGGTCGATTCCCGTGACTTGCGCCCCGAGCCCCTCCCCTTTCACATTCAGCGTCATGACCTCTCCTCGTGCGGCACTGCGCTGCGCCGTTGTGCGACTGAAGCATTGGTCGATTCAAATTGGTTGAAAGTTCCCGCTATCCACGTCGCTCATCTGAATCGCACATCCAGGTACCGGGAAGCATCGGGACTGATTCCCCGGCACCGGCACGCCCATGCCGGACCATTCCAGCGGCAGACGCACTCGTGGCGACCGGCGCAGCCCCGGAGAAACCAAGGATGGTGGTGGCCCCCGTGTCGCTCGGCGACGGGGATCGATTCAGGTCCGCGTCGTCGATGGTGGCGTCCGCGCCGTCGGTAGAGACCAGAAACTCGTACCGGTAGCTTCGGGCATGGTCTGGTCTGCGGCCCGTCTTTCTTCGACGGTTGCGAGCGACAACAGCCGCTCTTGCCGCGGCAACGGTGCCGAGGATATCTGCCATGCCATCAGGGGTTTTCGCGTCCGATCTCGGTCCCGATGCCACCGCGGGCGGATCCAGACCGGGGACGGCGTAGCCGGCCGACGGTGAGGAAGCCGAGCTCGTTGCACTACTGCCCGCGGGCGTGCCAGAGCCCAAACCCCCGGCCTGTGACACCGGGCTGGATACTCCCGACGGGCCCAATGCCGTGCCGGTGCCGAAAGTCGAGGCGACGCGGTGGTCGGTGTCGACCTGGACGGGAACGGCTGCCATACCCGACGGTGGCCCCTTGGGCTGCAGGAGCGCCAATGCGCTCAGCGCGCTGAGGGCACTGAGCGCAGGCGCCAAGAATGGCAACAGGAGCAGCGAATACGAGGCGTAGTACGGGTACCAGAGCATGTCGTACAGCACCAGCGCGATGGCGGCGAGTATGGCGGCCTCCGCCGGGTTGAACCCCAGTTGCCCGAACAGCTGTTGAAACGTCTCGAGGAGTTGTGCTGGATTGCCGGCACCCGATATGAGGTCGGAGATCAGCCGCCAGATATCGCTGGGTGGTTGACTGCCCGGGGTTGAGCTCGACGTGTTCTGTTGCCCGCTTTGCCCTTCGCCTCCCGGCGCCAGGATCGAGGGCGCCGGCTGTGGCGTCGGCGTCGCCGCGGAGGCACTCACCGCGGCCCCCTGGTAGGCCATCATCACCTCGGCGGCTTGCAGCCACATCCGCACGTAGTCGGCTTCGTTGAGCGCGATCGGTATGGTGTTGACACCGAAGAAGTTGGTGGCCACGAGCACACCGTGAGTGACGTGGTTGGCGGCGAGTTCGACCAGGGTGGGCATGCTCGCCAGAGCACTGACATATGCGGCTGCGACGGTCTCGTGCTGTGCGGCTGTGACGGCACTGTCGGCTGACGCCTTTTCCAGCCAAGCCAGGTAGGGGCCATGGGCAGCCACGTACTGTGCTGCGCTGGGCCCTTCCCAGCTGCTTGCCTGCACGTCAGTCAGGATCTGTGTGAGTTCGGCTGCCACCGAACTGTATTGAATACTCAGCGCTTCCCACTGAGCGGCTGCGGCAAGAAGAGATCCAGGCCCCGGCCCCGTGCTCAGCTGCGCAGAATGTACCTCTGGGGGTACCGCCAGCCAGTACGGGACGGTCACGTCATCACCTCCTCGCATGAGCATCGACGGGCACCGCGCGGACGGGCATACGTCGCCCTGTCTTAGTGCTGGTCGGTCACGGTCGCCAGAAAGTTCCCGGTGTGGCCAAGGTGATGCCTGAACCGGGGCAACGACTCTCGGTGCCGGCGTGCGGGTGCGGCGGGAATCGGCTGACAGGTACGGTCGTGCCATGCCAGTCGTCGACGCCCGTCATCTGACCGCGATATCCGAAACCGCGCTGTTGACTCTGCACCAGAGAGCCACCGAGGCGGCCCGGCCCGACGGAATCATCGAGGACCCGCTGGCGGTCACGTTGCGCGACAGCCTCGGCTACGACTACCGCCGTTTCGGCCGGACCCACCAGGCCACCGCCCTGCGGGCCGTCGCGTTCGACAATGCCACCGGCCGCTATCTGCAGATGCAGCCGCGGGCCAGCGTGGTCGCCCTGGCCGAGGGATTGCAGACCAGCTTCTGGCGCCTTGACAACGGCGAGATCAACTGGCTTTCAGTTGATCTGGAGCCTGTCGTACAGATTCGCGAGCAGTTGCTTCCGACCTCGGGCCGACTGCGCCACCTGGCGCAGTCGGCACTGGATCACTCGTGGATGGATGAGGTAGATGCCACCAACGGTGTGCTGATCACCGCCGAGGGTCTGTTTCAGTATCTGGAGCACGACGCGGTGTTGGACCTCATTGCCGCCTGCGCCGCCAGGTTCCCCGGCGGGCAGCTGATCTTCGACAGCGTCCCGCGCATTCTGAGCTGGTACTCGCAACGCCGCGGCATCCGGCTCAGCAGGCACTACACCGCACCGCCGATGCCGTTTTCGTTCACTGCCGACCGCTACGACGAGTTGCGCGCTATTCCAGGGGTTCTCGCGGTGCACGAACTTGACATGCCGACGGGCAGGGGCCGGGTCTTGTCGCGTGTAGCCGCACTCGTGTATCGGTCGCCTTCGCTACAACGTTTCCGCGCACCGACCAACGTCGTCGACTTCGGCTGACGCCCAGGAACCACAGCCGCCTTAGCCGACACCGATCAGCGCGGCCCGCGCCAACACCTCTTCGGCTTTCTTCACGTGTGCGGCGTCGACGAGTACCCCCTCGACGCCGACAGCGCCGCGGCCCGCCGCCTCGGCCTCCCGGTACGCCGCGACGTTGCGTTGTGCAAGCGCGATCTCCTCGGCGGTAGGCGCGAAGACCTCATTGGCAATCGGGACCTGACTGGGATGGATGGCCCATTTGCCGGTATACCCGTACAGCGATGATCGGCGCGCTTCTGCCTCGTAGCCCGCGACATCCGCGTAGTCCGGGTAGGGCGAGTCGATGGCGTCGATGCCGGCGATCCGCGCCGCGACCATGATCTTGTTGCGGGCGTATGCCCAGAAGTCACCCGGATACTCACCCATCGGCACGAAGTTGGTGTCCACCCGCGCCCCCTGGGACAACGAGAAGTCTCCGACGCCGAAGATCACCGCGTCCAAGCGCGGACTTGCCCGCACGATCTCCTCGGCGTTGGCCAGCCCCTCGACCTCCTCGATCAGCACCTCCAGCCGAATCTTGCGGTCGAGTCCGAGTTTTTCTTCCAGCTGGGTAAGCAGCACGTCGACCCACCAGACATCTTTGGCGGTGCGCGCTTTGGGGATCACGACGGTGTCGAGTCGGGAACCAGCGTGGGTGACGACGTCGATGATGTCGTCGTGGCACCACGGCGTGTCGAGACCGTTGATCCGGACTGCCCGCGCAGTCCGTCCCCAGTCGAGTTCGGTCAGCGCCCGAATGGCCTTGGCACGGGATTCCACCTTGAGCCCTACCGGGGTGGCGTCCTCGAGGTCGAGGAACACCAGGTCAGCACCGCAGGTGACTCCCTTGACGAACATGTGGTCGTTGCAGGCGGGGAGGGCGAGCTCAGAGCGGCGAACGAGGTTTGTCATCGTATTTGTATTCCTTTGCATCACTGAGTGTTACAGCACGCCACTGGCGCGCAGATCATCGATTTCCTCAGCTGTGAGGCCAAGCAGCTGGTGGTAGACCTCGGCGTTGTGTTCACCGAGGCGGGGGCCCAGCGAGTCCACCTTCCCGGCGTCGCCCGAGAACCGCGGGACCGGTGCCTGCACCGTCATCGCGCCGAGCTCGCTGTCGGACACCGAGACGAACACTTCGCGGTGGCGCAGTTGTTCGTCGTCCACCAGTTGAGTGATGTCGTAGACAGGTGCCGCGGCCACCTCGGCGGCATCGAGCACCGCCATCGCCTCCGACAAGGTGTGCGCGGCAACCCATTCCGCCACCACCGCATCGACCTCGGCCGCACGCGCCAGCCGGCGTTGCGGATCGGAGAAATCGGCATCGGACACCAGATCGTCGCGTCCAATGGCCCGAAACACCCTCAGCGCCAACGCCGGTGAGCTGCCGGACATCGCCAGCCAGCGTCCGTCGGAGGTTTGATAGGTGTTGCGGGGAGCTGAGATGTCCCAGCGATTGCCGGCCCGGCGCGCAACGATACCCAGCTGGTCATACCCCAGCAGGTTCTGTTCCAGTAATCGCGCCAACGGGTCGATCAGATTGATGTCGATCAACTGCCCGCCGGCCCCGTGCACGTCGCGGTGATAGAGCGCCATCATCACGGCATAGGCGGCGTTGAGCGAGGCCACCCCATCGGCCAGCATGAACGGTGGCAGCGTCGGCGGCCCCTCCGCATCGCCTGTCACGTGGGCGAACCCGCTCATCGCCTCACCCAGCGTCCCGAACCCTGGCCGCGCACTCTTGGGTCCGGTCAGCCCGTAACCGGTGATGTGCAGCATCACGATGCGGTCGTTGAGGGCCCGCAACGACTCGTAGTCCAAGCCCCATTTGGCCAGCGTCTGCGGCCGGGTGTTGACGATGACGACATCCGACTTCTCGACCAGCCGCCGAACCAGGTCCTGCCCTTCGGCCACCCGCAGGTTCGCAGTGACGGATTTCTTGTTGCGGGACACCGACTTCCACATCAGCCCGACGCCGTCGCGCTGGTTGCCCCAGGTTCGGATCGGATCCCCCTGACCAGGCTGCTCGACCTTGATGACGTCGGCGCCGAACTCACCGAGATAGGTGGCGGCCAAGGGCGCTGCGGCCAGCGTGGCCAGGTCGAGCACCCGGATGCCGCTGAGCATGCCGACCATCTACGAGGCCGAACTGGCGAAGCTGGGAGCCGGGCGGTCCAGCCCGAGATGATCGCGCAAAGTGGTTCCGGTGTAGGAGGTACGGAACAAACCACGGTGCTGCAACTCAGGCACCACCATCCGCACGAAGTCCTCGTAGGCCCCCGGGGAATGCGTTGCAGCCATGACAAATCCGTCACAGGCACCGCTGGTGAACCACTCCTCCATCTGGTCGGCCACCTGCCTGCCGGTACCGACGAAGCGGGGGCCTTGCAGCAGAGTGGCACGGTGCCCCGCCAGGTCGCGCACTGTCACCGTGTCCCCACCGATATGGCTGCGCAGGTTCTGCACCAGTCCCCGGATTCCCGAAACCGAGGCGATGAGCTCATCGGTGACCGGATCGTCGAGGTCGTGCTGAGCGAAGTCGTAGTTCATCAGCTCCGAGAGCAGGGTCAGGGAGGCCATCGGGTCCACCAGATCGTTGAGGAACATGTCTTCGCGTTCTTTGGCATGAGACTCGCTCTCCCCCACCACGGCATAGGCCATCGGGCAGATCCGCACCGAAGCCGGATCGCGGCCGGCATCGGCGATGCGCGCCTTCTGATCCAGATAGTGCGACCGTGCCACATCGATGCCGGGATCACCGGTGAAGATGAGATCAGCCCAACGCGAGGCGAATTCACGGCCACGCCCCGACGATCCGGCCTGGAGAATGACGGGTCGGCCCTGCGGCGTGCGCGGCACGGTCAGCGGGCCACGCGACGAGAAGTATTGACCGACATGGCCGAGCTCATGAACCTTGCTGGGGTCGGCGTACTGCCCGGAAGCTCGATTGTGCTGAATCGCGTCGTCCTCCCAGGTGTCCCAGAGGCCGGCGACCACGTCGAGAAACTCATCGGCGCGGTTGTAGCGCTCGTCATGTCCAAGGTGGGTGTCCAGGCCGAAATTCTGCGCCTCGCTGTCGTTGACCGAAGTGACCACGTTCCAGGCCGCGCGGCCGCGGGAAAGGTGATCCAGGGTCGCGAAGGTTCGGGCCACATGGAACGGCGCGTAGTAGGTGGTCGAGTACGTGGCGCCGAGGCCGATGTGCGAGGTGGTCTGCGCCAGCACTCCGAGGATGACGCTCAGGTCGAGCTTGACCGGGCGGGCCCCGTAACGCACGGCCTCCGCCACCGAACCCCCGTAGATCCCAGGCATGGCCAGCCGGTCATCGAAGAACATCAGGTCGAAGCAACCCTCCTCGAGCTGGCGGCCGATCTTCGCGTAGTACGACGCGTCGAGGTAGCTGTGTTCGGTCGCGGGGTGGCGCCACGAGCCGGCGTACACCGAAGTGCTTCCTGCCTGCATGAACGCCACGAGAGACATCTGATCGGTACGCATGATTGGAATCTAACATCTGATATATTAGATATCAAGGATACCGTACGTCATACAGGTACGCTGCACGGATGACGTCGCCGTTGGACATCGCGGGCACCGTGCGCGAACGCGCGGCGCGCGAACTGCGCGACCGCATCATCACCGGCACTTTGGCCCCGGGAAGCCGCATCGACCTGGACGCCATCACCGAAGAGTTCGCGACCAGTCGCACACCGGTCCGCGAAGCTCTCCTGGAACTCTCGTTCGAAGGGCTGGTGCGGGTCGCTCCCCGCAGCGGGATCACCGTCATCGGCGTCAACTCGGACGACGTCACCGACAGCTTCACCATCCTCGGCGTCCTCACCGGCCAGGCCGCCGCCTGGGCTGCCGAGCGGATCACCGCCGACGAACTCGGCCGGTTGCGCGAACTCGCAGCCGATGTCGCGCAGCGGTCAGGCGAGGACAGCATCGGCGAGGCCAACTGGCTGTTCCATCAGGAGATCCACCGGGCCGCGCACTCCCCCCGGTTGCTGACCCAGATCAGGCAGGCCGCGCGGGTGGTGCCGTCCAACTTCCTGACCGTGTTTCCCGAGCATGAGGAGCACTCGCTCGACGAACATGAGGAGCTGCTGGATGCCTTGGAGGCCAAGAACGCCGAGGCTGCCCGGGCCATCGCCGAACGCCACGTCCTGGAGGCCGGGCGCTCGTTGGCGGCCTGGCTGGATGCTCAGGCCGCCACGAGCTGACCGCTATCGCCCGCGAACCTCGGCGGCCGCGGCGACCAGGTGCTTGAGCGACTCGGTCACCTCGTCGGTGGTACGGGTCTTCAAGCCGCAATCCGGGTTGACCCAGAGTCGTTCGGCCGGAACCGCATCGAGTGCCTCCCGCAACGATGTGGCGATCTCCTCGACTCCGGGGACCCTCGGCGAGTGGATGTCGTACACACCCGGGCCGACGCTGTTGGAGAACCCCACAGCGTTCAGATCGCCGAGCACTTCCATGTGCGACCTAGCCGCTTCGATCGAGGTGACGTCGGCATCGAGATCCGCGATCGCGCCGATCACCTCGCCGAACTCCGAATAACAGAGATGGGTGTGGATCTGCGTCGAATCCTCCACTCCGGAGGTGGACAACCGGAACGCGTCCACCGCCCAGTTCAGGTATGCCGCTTTGTCTTTCGAGCGCAACGGCAGCAGCTCGCGCAGAGCCGGCTCGTCGACCTGGATGATCGCGATGCCGGCAGACTGCAGATCGACGGTCTCGTCCCGAATCGCCAGGGCCACCTGCGCAGCCGTATCCGCCAACGGCTGATCATCGCGGACGAACGACCAGGCCAGGATGGTGACAGGACCGGTGAGCATGCCCTTGACGGGCTTGTCCGTGAGTGACTGCGCGTACATGATCCACTCCACCGTCATCGGCTTCGGCCGCGTCACGTCCCCGTAGAGGATCGGCGGTCGCACGCAGCGGCTGCCATAGGACTGCACCCAGCCGTTCTGTGTGGCGAAGAACCCGTCGAGCTGCTCGGCGAAGTACTGCACCATGTCGTTGCGCTCGGGTTCACCGTGCACCAGCACGTCCAGGCCCAGCTGCTCCTGCAGCTTGATCACCTCGGCGATCTCGGCCTTCATCCTGCGCTCGTACTCCGCGGCGGCGATCTTGCCCGACCTGAGGTCGGCACGGGCGATGCGAATGGCCGAGGTTTGCGGGTATGACCCGATCGTGGTGGTGGGCAGAGCAGGCAGCTTCAGCCGGTCCTGCTGTGCAGCGCGACGGTGATCGGCCGATCCACGCTTGGCGCCCGAGGCGACGATCGCCGAGATCCGTTCCCGGACTCGGCTGTTGTTCAGTCGCGGATCGGATTTGCGCGACTCGATGGCCGCATGGGACGCAGCGATCTCCGCCGAGATGGCGTCGCGTCCGTCCTTGAGACCACGTGCCAGCGCCACCACTTCAGTGACCTTCTCGAAACCGAAGGCCAGCCAGCTGCGCAGCGCCGGGTCGAGGTCGTCCTCGGCATCGAGGGCGTAGGGCACATGCAGTGTCGAGCACGACGTAGAAACGACGATCGCCGCGGCCGCTTCCCGCAGCGCGGACAAGGTGCCCAGAGCGGCCTCCAGGTCGGTGCGCCAGATGTTGCGCCCGTCGACCACACCCGCCACCAGGAGCTTGTCCGCGAGCTCCGGCACTGCGCCCAGGGCAGCACCAGTTCCCGCAACCAGATCGACGCCGATGGCCTCGACCGGCGTGCGCGCCAGCGCGGGCAGCGCATCGCTCAGCTCACCGAAGTAGGTTGCGACGAAGACGGAAGGTCTCTTGGCCAGTCCACCGAGACGGTTGTAGGTCCGCTCGGCGAGTTCGGCCGCATTGTCGACGATGTCGGTCACCAACACCGGCTCGTCGAGCTGGACCCACTCGATTCCCCTATCTGCCAGCAATCCCAGCAGTTCGGAATAGACATCGATGAGATCATCGAGGCGAGCCAGTGGCGCGTCCGCACCGTCGACGGCCTTCGACAGCGTCAGAAAGGTGATGGGGCCGACAACCACCGGTCGCGCCGTAATCCCCTGTGCACGTGCCTCTTCCAACTCCCCCAACACCTTGTCCGGGTTGAGGGTAAAGGTGGCCTCTGGCCCGATCTCCGGCACGATGTAGTGGTAGTTCGTGTCGAACCACTTGGTCATCTCCAGCGGCGCGATGTCATCGTTGCCTCGCGCCGCGGCAAAATAGCGGTCCAAGTCGTCGGGCACATCGGCCACCCTGGGCGGCAGTGCGCCGACAAGAACTGCGGTGTCGAGCATCTGGTCGTAGTACGAGAAGGTGTTGACCGGGACCGAGTCCAGCCCGGCTGCGACCAGCGACGCCCACGTGTCGCGACGCAGGCCGGCGGCCACGGATTCGAGTTCGTCGCGATCGATGCGGCCGGCCCAGTACTTCTCTACGGCGCGTTTGAGTTCGCGATTCGGTCCGATCCGGGGCGATCCGAGGATGGTGGAGGTGAAGGGTACTGCGGTTGTGCTCATGACGACGTCCTTCGACATACGGGGATGGCCACCGCCAGGAGACATCGAACCGAACGCAGCCATCCACCACGAGTGAACCGCATTCGGCCACTGCCCATTCCGCGAGGCGATGAACCACCGGGCGCGGCGCGCCCGGTACGGCTGGCAGGTCTTCGGACTCACAGGCACGCACGTGGACCGTGCACCTACTGGCCGTCGCTTCCCAGCCGCAGATCCCTGCGTGCCAGTGCTGATGACGGCGGTCGTTCCTGCATACCGCTGCGGGACAGTCCCGGATTCTCACCGGGTTCCCTCTCACGTCGCATCTCAGTCAGCCTGCGGCGCTCGATGTCGGCACTGCAAACACCCCGGTACCGACAAACCAGCTGCGCGCCTCAGACTACCCGCCGCACTGCCGCGGGTACCGGTCAGCGCGCCATCGCGGCCTTGATCTTGTCCACCACCTCAGCGGCCTGGGTCACCGAGGACCCTCCCGGCTTACACGCTTGTATATCCATCACAAGGTTGGCGGCCACCGCCAGCGCACGCTGGCAGGCGCGGGTCTGGTCCCCGTCAGTACGGGTGAACGGCAAGATGAGTTCCGAATCCGTCTCGGTCAGATCGCCGCTGCGCCACCTGGGCAGCGGCCTCCCGTTGAGCGTGATGTTCACATTGTGGTTGGTGCAGTTCGACCAGCGATCGGCCGACTGATCGAGAAAGCCGGCGGCTTCTTGTGTCGAAGGGAAGATCACCACCGACTGCACCAGCAGGTTGTCCCAGTTGTCCCTGTCGGGGCCGCGTAGCAGCACCTGGCGCATGGCGGTCCAACGGTCGCCGTAGATGGCGGACTCGTTCACCTGCCACGCGCCCAGGCAGTTCAGATTGGGCAGCAGGTTGCGATGGTCGCTCATCTCGGTGACCGGCGGATGTGCCACCATCCCAACGGTCGTCATCATGGCGTTGACCTGACCGGTGGTGAGCAGCAGCCTCTCGAGGGCCGACTTGGGCACTTCTTCCGGCGGCCCCTGAGCCTTGTCGCCGTTGTCGGCACAGCTGGTGGCCGGCAGCACGAGCATGATCAACGAAAACACAACGCGGAGCATGGTAGTCCTCTGCTTACAGCACGGTGTGACCACGCGCATCAGGCGTGGGTTCCCGCTGCGGCGCAAGCCATCTGCGCATTGGTGGCATCGTTGTTGAGTTGGGTGGCGGTGTCATTGAGCGACTGACCGCCGCTGCGCAGCCCCATCTTCAAGAGCAGCTTGGTGGCGCCGAAGGACCATGCCCGCATGGGGTTTGCGATATCGGGCGGCAGTCCCGGCGTGCCGGCAGCGTTCAGTGCCGACGCGGCCGCTTCGCGCAGCGCGGTCCGACCGCTCGTGTTCGTCGTGCTGATGGTCGGATCCCGGTAGTCGGGCCGCTCCACACCCTCGATCGAATCAGCGAAGTCGCCGTAGAACGTCGACGCCGAATCGAGCGCGTCGGCGAACGTCGAGCAGGCCGCAACCGCAGGTACACCGGGGTCATCGGTGCCGGCGACCGGCACCGGTACCGGACCGGCGGCCGGCACCGGGGGCAACTCGGGCAGCACGGGGCCGGGAGCACCGGCCTCATCACCAGGTTCGGCGACAGCCATCGGCGTGGCAGCGAAACCGATGCTGAAGGCAACGATCAGCGATACCAGCCCTCGCTGGTACACCTGAAACGACCTCAACGATTCCTCCTTCAGTCGGTGGCAGTTCCGGCGCTTTCGCCGTACCTCCGAGTCACCACACCGTTGAGGGTTCACATGTCCAGAAAGTGAACAGCCTGCCAATCTGCCCCCTCCACACGTCGTCCATCGCGTGCCGCTGGCGCCCCGCTTTCCTCAATTGTGGAATGCGCTGCAGCACAGGGGATTTCCCAGCAACTTCACAGCTGAGCGAACCCCCAGCCGGACGGGAATGCGGCGGCGACTGTTGGGGCATTGTTCACCGAACCGAAACGCAATAGGTTCATGATTCGTCGCGACAGATTCCTTGGCCCCGTTGGGTTCTGGCGACCACGACGTGTCGCAGGACGACAGGGGCCAGTCCCACGAGAGGCGCAAGTTCACGCATGTTCAGTCGTTTTGCCCCCCTGGCTGCAGTCTGCATGTTGGCCCCCGTAGGGATTGCGCCCCTTGCATCCGCAGATCCGCCGCCGGACCCGGCCGCAGCTGCAGCGGCCGCCGCGCCGGCACCGCCCCCACCGGATACCGGCGCGGTGCCGTCTTCTCCTCCCGGCGTCTTGGACACCCCGGATGGCTGGCACGTGACAGTGGCAGGCTCCAACGAGACCCTGCTGCCGGTCGCGCCGCTGACCACCGCGGTGTCATCCCGGGAATACCTTGTCGGCGGCACCTTCACCGGGAAAGTCTCGGGCGGCGGCAAGACCAAGCTCACCGGCGGCACACTGGAGGCCGGCGCCCAGATCGGCTGCGGCATCGTCAGCGACGAAACCGAGATAAACCCCGGCCTCAGCTTCTCGCCGGGCATCAAGATTCCGTTCACCGGCTCCGCCGGCGACGCCAGCCTCGGCACCGGAATCAGCTTGCAGGGCAAGGTGTACCTGAAGCCGGGCACCGTCACCATCGTTCCGATCGACAAGAAGTCGTTCAAGGGCACCGGCACCCGCGTCACCATCACGGGTGTCCGCATCAAGTTCGATCAGTGCGCCGGCCAGTCGTTCATCCGCACCTACGCGACGCTGACCAGCTCAACCGACAACACCGATGACGTCATCACCTACCTCGGTGTCACCAAGGTCGTCTGACCCTCCTCCGAAAACACACCGACCATGATCCGCACTGATCACCACGCCGATCCCTCGGATTCGAACCCCACGAGAGGCACAAGTTCCCACATGTTGAATCGTTTCGCCATCTTGGCTGCTGCCTGCCTGCTCGCCCCGGTTGCGTTGCCGCCCCTCGCGTCGGCGGATCCACCACCGCCACCGGTGGAACCGGCCGCACAACCTGTCGATGCCGGCCCCCCCCACCGGACAACGGACTCGTCGCATCCGCCGAGCCGGGCGTCGTCACCACCCCGGACGGCTGGACGCTCACCGTCTCGGCGAAAGACGAGAGCCAGCTGCCGGTGGCACCTCTGACCACCGCTGCCTCGTCACGCGAGTACATGGTGGGAGCCACCTTCACCGGCACCGTCACCGGCAGCGGAGCCACGTCACTGACCGGTGGCACATTGGATACCGGCTACCAGATCGGTTGCGGCATCGAGCTGGGACAGGTCCGCCTGATCGGGTCGATCGGTCTGAGCACCTCGGGCTCGACCCTGGCCGGCATCATCCCCACCGGGGTGAGCATGCCGATCTCGGGCACCATCGAGATCCACGCAAAGCCCGGAACCGTCACCAATGTCTCGGTGAACAAGAAGTCGTTCAAGGCCGCGCCCGTGCGCGTCACCGTGAAGGATGTTCACATCAAGATCGACGGCTGCGTCGGCCAGTCCTTCCTGCGGTCCTATGCGACGCTGACCAGCTCCACCACCGACACCGACGATGTGGTGGCCTACTATGGCGTCACCAAGGCAGTCTGACGGACTGGCTGTGACAGCGAAACACGAAGGTATGAGCGAGAACTCGGACAGTCCATTCGCAGGCAGGAATGCGATGGCCACCCTCGCCGCCGCCGGGCTGTTCGTGATCGGCGCGGCGGTTGCCTGCTCGGCAACCGCCGCCGCCGATCCGGCACCGCCAGAGGTTCCGGGTGCACCCGCGGTCGCCGCACCGGCACCGGAGCCGCCACCGCCACCCGGGCCCGAGGTACCGCTGGTGGGCGCACCACTCGGTCCCGGCGGGCTGTCGGTTCTGGGACAGACCGGCACCGAGACCGCGCCGGGCAGGCTCGGCGTCCCGAACGGGGTCGACATGAGTCCCGGCGCCCTGCTCGGGCAGTACGAAAATCCGTCCGCGCCGGGTGTGCCACCACCGACGGAGGCACCCAACCTCAGGGCGTTCAACAACGGAAACTTCTTCCCGCAGAACGAGAAACCGTCGGCGCCCGGTGAGGGCACCATCGTCGGCGTCGCACCGGGCCAGGAGAACGCGGATATCTCCGGGCTCGACTGGGTGCGACAGATGCACACGTTGTACCGCAATGGAAACCTGCGCGGCTCGCTGCTGGGCCAGGTACCCAAAGAGCAACTCGGCGAACCACTTCCGGGAACCGTGCCACCGCCGGGAACGAATATTCCGCAGGGCCTCGGTGAGAATCTCCCGGATCCGGCAGCAGCGTCGCCGGCGCCGGGAGCTCCGTTACCTCCCGTCCCCGCACCCCCCGCTCCGTAACACCGAGCCCGTCGGGCAGCGTCCACCCCGGACGCTGCCCGATTTTTTCTGCCCTCCGCATCAGCCAGACAGACTCTGGCAACTTTCCGTTCACTTGATGTCCACCTGGAATACACTGACGGATGGCGGGCGGCGCTTTCCGTGAGTGCGACAACATGAGATCCGACCGCCAGGAGGGTCGGGATGCCGGCGTACATGCGATATCCAAAGCTCACCGGATTTGTCATGACCATGTCGGCCATCGCCATCGGATGCGCACCGTTGGCCATTGCGGAGCCGACCGCGGGCAGCGGACAGCCGGCCGATCAGACCATCTCAGCGCTGAGCTCCGAGGGCTACAACGTGGCGATCAACTGGGTCGGCGGAACCAGCACATTGTCGCTGGACCGCTGTCGGGTCAATTCGATCCACAACCCCAACCGTGGAGTCCCGCCCCTGCCGAAATCCTCGGTGACGGTGTATGTGGACGTGCAGTGCCCGGACGAGGGCTCGAATTCCTGAAGCCCAGCCCCGAGACAGCGCCTGCGCCCACTTCCGCCACACCCTCGAGTGTCACGCCAAAGTGGCGCCCGCGCTCGGCGGCCACTCCGGCGTGACACCCATCGGCGGGATGCCGAAACAGCTAGGGTGACCTGGTGGCAGATTCAGTGTTGGTCAGCGTCGACGATCACATCGCAGTCATCACCGTCAACGATCCCGAACGCCGCAATGCGGTGACGTTCGAGATGTCGGCGGCCCTCCGTGCCGCGGTCGAGGCCGCCGAGGCCAACCCCGATGTGCACGCGGTGATCGTCACCGGTGCCGGCAAGGCGTTCTGCGCCGGTGCCGACCTCACCGCGCTCGGCGAGGCCACCGAGGACGGACTGCGCAAGATCTACGACGGGTTCCTCGCGGTCGCCGACTGCACGCTGCCGACGATCGCTGCGGTCAACGGCGCCGCCGTAGGCGCGGGCCTGAACCTGGCGCTGGCCGCCGACATCCGCATCGCCGGCCCGAATGCACTGTTCGACCCGCGGTTCCAGAAGCTGGGCATTCATCCCGGCGGCGGTGCGACGTGGATGTTGCAGAGAGGCGTCGGCCCACAGGTGGCGCGGGCGGCCCTGTTGTTCGGCATGCGTTTCGACGCTGAGTCCGCGGTGCGTCACGGGTTGGCCCTGTCGATCGCCGAAGATCCGGTGGGCGCCGCTCGTATGCTCGCCGCGGGACCGGCCGGCGCGCCACGCGACGTGGTCATCGCCACCAAGGCCTCGATGCGGGCCACCGCCCATCCGGGGACGGTCGACATCGCCCAGCATGGGGCCGCCGTCGACATCGAACTCGGCCCGCAGGCCCGCTCCATCGAATCCCCGGAATTCGCCGAGCGTTTGGCTGCCGCCAAACGCAAATAGCCGGCTGTGCGCTAAAGGTCGAGCACAGCCAGTTCGGGCGCCTCGACCAGCGATCGCAGGTCACGCAGGAACGCGGCAGCCATCGCACCGTCGACGACGCGATGGTCGAACGCACACGTCAATGACATGGTCGGCCGGGCCGCCACCGTCCCGTCGACCACGACCGGCCGCGGCTTCATCGAGCCCATACCCACAATGGCGGCCTCCGGGTAGTTGATCACCGGCACACCGTCGTCCACACCGAGCGCGCCGAAGTTCGACACAGTGAAAGTCGAGCCACTCAGCTCAGCCGGGCCGAGCGTGCCGGCTCTCGCCTGGTCGATCAGCCTGGCCACCTCTGCGGCCAATGCGCGGGTGGTCTTCGAGTGTGCGTCGCGGATCACCGGGACCAAAAGCCCTCGCGGCGCGGCCACACCGAAGCCCAGATGTACGGCCGGGTGTCGGTGAATCTGAGGGCCTTCGGTGGTCTCGAGCCACGTGGAATTCAACATCGGATGCCGGCCGAGCGCCAGAACCAGCATCCGCAGCGTCAAAACGAACGGCGTGGCAGGAAGTCCGGCGTCCGCGGCCTTGATGCGCTCACACAACTGCAACAGTGCCGAGCAGTCCACCTCCACCCTGGCATGGGCATCAGGTATTTCCTTACGCGACAACGACATCCGTCGCGCCATCGCGGCGTGGACACCAGTGACGTCGATGATGTCCGGGCTGCCCGCGGCGGCCAGGACATCGTCACGTGTGACGATGCCCTCGGGTCCGGATCCGGGCGCCACCTGCTGAAGGTCGATATGCAGGTCGGCGGCCAGCTTCCGCACCGCAGGTTTGGCCCGGGCCCGCGGACTCTCGGTCGCCGCCCGCCTGCTGGCATCCATGGTGTCGTCCGTGCCGTATCCGACCAGCACCGACTTGCCATGGACTGCACCATTTTTCACCGTCTCAGTCGGTTTCGCGGCCGGCTCGCTGGTGTCGATCCGGACCAGCAGTGACCCGACGGTCAAGGTATCCCCCGCCTTGCCGCCGAGCTCGAGCACCTGGCCGGCGAACGGACTCGGGATCTCCACCTCGGCCTTGTTGGTCTCTACCGTGCACAGCGTCTGATTGAGCTCGACGCTGTCGCCCACCGCAACGCTCCAACTGGTGATGGTGGCGTCCGCCAGGCCCTCACCGAGGTCGGGGACCAGGAATTCCCGGTTCACGGCTGCACCATCGCACGCTCGACGCAGTCGAGCACGCGATCGACGCCGGGCAGCCACACCTTCTCCAACCGAGCCGGTGGGTAGGGAGTGTCGAAGCCAGTGGCACGCAATACCGGTGCCTCAAGGTCGTAGAAGCATTCCTCGGAGATCCGGGCCGCCAGTTCGGCGCCGAAGCCCAGGGTTTTAGGCCCCTCATGCATCACGACGGCTCGGCCCGTCCGCCGCACCGACGCCGCAACCGTGTCGAAATCGAGCGGGTTGAGTGAGCGCAGATCGACGACCTCGAGGCTCCAGCCCTGCTCGGCCGCCAGATCCGAGGCGTTGAGCGCCGTGGCCACCAGGCCGCCGTAGGTGATGAGCGTGAGGTCGGTTCCTTTCCGCCGCAGCGCCGCCCGGCCGAGCGGTGGCGCCGGCGCCGTGGTGTCGACGAGTTCACGAGTCCAGTAACGTCGCTTGGGCTCCAGGAATATCACCGGGTCGGCGCTGCTGATCGAATACCGCAGCAGCCAGTACGCATCGGACGGGGTCGATGGTGCGACCACCTTCAGTCCCGCGGTGTGCAGCCAGTACGACTCGGTGGACTCCGAATGGTGTTCGACCGCACCGATACCGCCGAACGACGGGATTCGCACCGTCACACCCATGTTGATGTCGCCGTGGGTGCGCATCCGGTACTTGGCCAGGTGACTGACGATCTGGTCGAAGGCCGGATAGCTGAACCCGTCGAACTGGATCTCCGGCACCGGGGTGAATCCGCGGATCGCCAGGCCGACGGCCATCCCGATGATGGCCGATTCGGCCAGCGGGGTGTCGAAACATCTTTCCGAGCCGAAGGTCTCGGACAGTCCGTCGGTAACCCGGAAGACCCCGCCCAGGGTGGCGACGTCCTCACCGAACACCAGTACGCGTTCGTCGACGGCCATCGCGTCGTGTAGTGCCCGGTTGATGGCCGCCACCATGGTCAGTTCGGCGGCCACCGGTACCGAACCCGGCGACACAGGCGTGGTGACCGGAGCCAGTATCGGTTCCCATGGGTCTGGCGAATCACCTTGAGCGGCAGGACGATCGATGATCTGGGTCATGAACCTCACGCCTCCTTCGCCAGTTCGGCCGACAACGCCTCGCGTTGGCGTACCAAATCCGGGGTGATCTCGGCATATACGGTGTCGAACAGTTCGGCCGGATCCGGATCCGCCGCCCCTACCAGCGCCTCTCGTACCTGGGCGCACAGCCGCCGAGAACGCGCTTCGACCCGTTGCTCCAGTCGTTCATCGAGCAGGCCGGCGTTGTGCAGATAGGTCCGATACCGCGCGATCGGGTCGCGGGAACGCCACTCGTCTACCTCGTCGGCAGACCGATAGCGGGTGGGGTCGTCGGAGGTGGTGTGCGGCCCCATCCGGTAGGTGACGGCCTCGATGAGCGTGGGGCCCGCGCCGGAGCGGGCGCGTTCGGCGGCCTCGACCATGACCGCGTAGCAGGCCAGGACATCGTTGCCGTCGACGCGGATCCCCGGCATGCCATACCCGATGGCCCGGTGTGCGATCGACGGTCCGGATTGCTGCCTGCTGACCGGCACCGAGATCGCCCACTGGTTGTTCTGCACGAAGAACACGCACGGCACGCCGAACACCGAGGCGAAGTTCAGCGCTTCGTGCACGTCGCCCTCACTGGTGGCGCCGTCGCCGAGAAACGCGACGGTCACCGAGTCCTCGCCGAGCCGCTGTGCGGCCATCGCGGCCCCGACGGCATGCAGCCCGTGGGTGCCGATGGGAATCGCAATCGGGGCGACGCAGCGGCTGGTGAACTCGCGACCGCCGTGCCATTGACCCCGCCACACCGCACCCATCTGGCCCGGGGTGATCCCGCGCAGCAGGAACGCCCCGATCTCGCGGTACTGCGGGAACAACCAGTCGGTCTTGCGGAGGCAGGCGGTAGCGCCGATCTGGGCCGCCTCCTGGCCGCGGCACGAGGCGTAGAGCGCCAGCTCACCCTGGCGCTGCAGATTCACGAACTCGGCGTCCAGATCGCGGGTGACGACCATAGATTCGTAGAGCCAACCGAGCGTTTCGGGCGGCAGATCGCGGCTGTATCGCGTCTCGTCGGTGGGCGACCCGTCGGCGTCGACCAGACGCACCGGATCCAGATCGACCCTCGAACGCACCGGGGCCGGCTCTGCAGATAACCCAGCCATACCGCCTCCTTCTCGGGTGGCGGCATGTTGCGCCGCCAGTCCATGAGGTGCTCAGCGCAACGGCAGTACGAGCAAAACCCCTGGTGAGAGGCCTCCGGCTAATGCCTGGATATGGCGCTAGTCAGACGATCCGCTCGGCCCGTCGCAGCACTGGGGCATATCGCCATTATGCGCTTCGAACCGAGGCGACCGGGTTCATCGTGGGTCACGGATCGGACGCGTGTCGGCTACGCGCGAGCAGGATCTACGGAGCCAGCGCGACGATCCGCTCGGCCCGTCGCAGCACCGGAGCGTCGACCATCAGTCCGTCGTGCTGGAAGACCCCTCGTTCTGTCGCCACCCGGTCGAGCACGGCCCGCGCCCAGACGATCTGCTCCTCGGTAGGCGCATAGGCCGACCGCACGACGGCGACCTGCGTCGGGTGGATCGCCACCTTGGCGTCGAAACCGACGGCGACCGCGTCATCGGCCTCGGCCCGCAGGCCGTCGAGATCTTTGATGTCGAGGTACACCGAATCCAACGCGAGCTTCCCGTAGGCCTTGGCGGCCAGCAGGGTCTGCGACCGCACATGCTGGGCGACATCGCGGTACGTGCCGTCGGGCCAGCGGTTGGCGGTGCCACCGGTGACCGCGAACAGGTCCTCGGCCCCCCACATCACCGCGAAGGCGTTGTCGGGCTGCACCAGCTCCACCACGTTCAGTGCGGCCAGCGGGGTCTCGACCAGCACCACGACATCCAGCGGCGCCAGGGCGCGCACCTGATCGGCATGCTCGGTCTTGGCGAGCATCACCGTGGTGTAGCCGGTGGCGGCCACCGCCTTCAGGTCCAATTCGTGGTCGGCGGTGCTGGCCGGGTTGACCCGCACGACGGTGCGGGCCGGGTCCAGCGGGGTGTCGATCAGGGCCTGGCGGGCGGCCGGCCGGTCCTTGGCCGCGCATCCGTCCTCGAGGTCGAGGATCACCACATCTGCTGCTGCCGCGGCTTTTTCGAACCGCTCGGGACGGTCTGCCGGGCAGAACAACCAGCCCGGCCCCGGTGCCTGGAGTGCCATCAGGATTCCCCCTCCGGACGCATCCGCACCATGGTCTTGCGCGACGCCGTGGCCACGATGTCGCCGTGCTGATTGCGGCCGGTGTGGGCGAAGGTGACGATGCCCTCCCCGGGCCGACTCTTGGACACTCGCTTCTCGGTGATCTCGGTTTCCGCGTACAGCGTGTCACCGTGGAAAAGCGGCTTGGGGAAAGCGATCTCGGAAAATCCGAGGTTGCCGACGATGGTGCCCTGGGTCAGCTGTGCCACCGACAGGCCGACCAGCGTCGACAGCGTGAACATCGAATTCACCAACCGCGCGTTGAACGGCGGCAAGGCATCGGAGAACGCCGCATCCAGGTGCAGCGCCTGGGTGTTCATGGTCAGCGTGGTGAACAGCACGTTGTCGGCTTCGGTGATGGTGCGCCCGGGCCGGTGCAGGTAACGCACACCGATCTCGAACTCCTCGAACCAGAGGCCGCGCTGCTCGATGACTTTCTTCTCAGAGGTCACAGACCCGCCTCCCGCGCGATCAGCATCAGCTGCACTTCGGTTGTCCCCTCACCGATTTCGAGGATCTTGCTGTCCCGGTAATGACGCGCAACCGGGTATTCGTTCATGAACCCGTAGCCACCGAAGATCTGGGTGGCGTCGCGGGCGTTGTCCATCGCGGCCTCGCTGGAGACCAGCTTGGCCACCGAGGCCGCCTTCTTGAACGGCTTGCCCGACAGCATCAGTGCGGCTGCGTCGTAGTAGGCCGCGCGGGCCGTGTGCGCACGCGCCTCCATGCGCGCGATCTTGAACGCGATGGCCTGGTAGGTGCCGATGGCGGCGCCGAAGGCCTGACGTTCCTTGGCGTACTTCACACATTCGTCCACACACCCCTGGGCCACGCCGACCGACAGCGCCGCGATGGCGATCCGGCCCTCGTCGAGGATGCGCAGGAAGTTGGCGTAGCCGCGGCCCCGCTCGCCGAGCAGGTTCTCGGCCGGCACCCGCACATCGTCGAAACTGAGCGGGTGGGTGTCCGAGGCGTTCCAGCCGACCTTGTTGTAGGCCGGTTCTGCGGTGAACCCTTCGGTGGGCACCGGCACCAGGATCGACGAGATCTCTTTCTTGCCGCCTTCGCGCTCGCCGGTCACCGCGGTGACCGTGACGAGCTTGGTGATGTCGGTGCCGGAGTTGGTGATGAACTGCTTGGAGCCATTGATTACCCAGTGGCCGTCGTCCATCTTGGCGGTGGTCTTGGTGGCACCGGCGTCGCTGCCGCCGCCGGCTTCGGTCAGACCGAAAGCGCCCAGGGCCTTGCCGCTGGCCAGCAGTGGCAACCACTCCTGCTTCTGGGCGTCGTCACCGAAGCGGTAGACCGGCATCGCGCCCAGTGACACCCCGGCCTCCAGCGTGATGGCCACGCTCTGGTCGACCTTGCCGAGTTCCTCCAGGGCCAGGCACAGCGCGAAGTAGTCGCCGCCCATCCCGCCGTATTCCTCGGGGAACGGCAGACCGAACAGCCCCATGTCGGCCATGCCGGCGACGACCTCGTACGGGAACGAGTGTTCCTCATCGTGTTTGGCGGCCACCGGAGCGACCACGCTCTGGGCGAAGTCGCGGACGGTCTTGGCCAGCTCCGCGTAGTGGTCCGGCAGGGTGCCGGTGGACAGAAAGTCCGTCATTGCTCGCTCTCCTGTGTTGCAACGGTGATTCGGGCCAGCAGCTGACCCACCTTGACCTGGTCGCCGACGGCGACGAGTAGTTCGGCCACACCATCGGTGGGTGCGGTCAGGGCGTGCTCCATCTTCATCGCCTCGACGGTGACCACCGTGGTGCCTGCCGCCACCTCGGTACCGTTCTCGACTCCCACCGCGACGACCGATCCCGGCATCGGGCTGAGGAGTTCGGCATCGCCGCTGTGCTCGTCGTCTGGGCGCACCGGCGCCTCGCGGACCTCCTCGACGAGGTAGCTGCGTCCGGCTCCGCAGAGCCAGAGCTGCCCGACGCCCCCACTCAGCTGGGCGGCGACCAGATACTCGGTGCGCATACCGTCGAGCGTCACGGTGAATCGGCCGCCGGCGAAAGAGGCGCTCACCGTGTGGGTTTCGCCGTTCTCGACGGTCGCCGTGGCCTGGTTTGGGGTCCCGGTGAGGTAGACGTGGTCGGTGCGGTCACCGGCCCGCAACCGGAATGCGGCCGGGGCGCGCTCCCCCACCCGCCAGCCTGTCGGCCTGGCCCACAGATCGTCACCGGCCTGCTCCCAGTTGCTGATCCACTGATAGGCCGCGGCCGCGATCAGCTCACCGTCGCCGAGCGGCGACGGCGCGAAATCCGGTGCGCGACGGTCCAGCAGCCCCGTGTCCAATCGGCCCGCCGCCACATCGGGATCGGCCAGCAGGAAACGCAGGAACTCGGTGTTGGTGGTCAACCCCAGAACCGCGGTGTCGGCCAGCGCGCGATCCAGCTTGTGCAATGCCGCGGTCCGGTCGGCGCCGTGAGCAATCACCTTCGACAGCATCGGGTCGTAGTCGCTGCCGACGACCGTGCCCGCGAGAAGCCCGGAGTCCACCCGCACCCCGGGCCCGCCGGGCTCGCGCAGCCCGAGAACCGGACCGCCGGTGGGCAGGAAGCCGTTGGCGGGATCCTCGGCGTAGACGCGGGCCTCGACGGCATGGCCGGTCATGACGATGTCATCCTGGCCGATCGCGAGCTTCTCGCCGGCCGCGATCAGAACCTGCTGCTGCACCAGGTCGACGCCGGTGACCATCTCGGTGACCGGGTGTTCGACCTGAAGCCGGGTGTTCATCTCCATGAAGAAGAACTCGTCGGGTGCATCGGCGGACACGATGAATTCCACGGTGCCCGCGCCCGTGTAATCGACACTACGCGCCGTATCGCAGGCAGCCGCACCGATACGCGCCCGGGTGGCCGGGTCCAACAGGGGTGACGGCGCCTCCTCGATGACCTTCTGGTGGCGGCGCTGCAGGCTGCACTCCCGCTCGCCGAGGTGGATCACGTTGCCGTGGGTGTCGGCGAGCACCTGCACCTCGATATGGCGGGGCCGCAACACGAATCGCTCCAGGAACAGGGTGTCGTCGCCGAATGCGGCGGCGGCTTCACGTCGGGCACTGGTCAACGCGGCAGGCAGATCGGCGGCCCGCTCGACCACCCGCATGCCCTTGCCGCCGCCACCAGCCGACGGCTTGACCAAAACCGGGAAACCGACCTCGGGCGCCCCGGCGATCAACTCGTCATCGGTCAGGCCCGGACGCGAGATCCCGGGCACGACAGGGACGCCGAACGCCGACACCGCGGCCTTGGCGGCGATCTTGTCGCCCATCGTGGCGATCGCCGCGGCCGGCGGCCCGATGAACACGATGCCCGCCGCCTGCAGCGCGGCAGCGAACTCGGCGTTCTCGGAAAGGAATCCGTAGCCGGGGTGTACGGCCTGCGCACCGGAACTCCGTGCGGCCGAAACCACCGCATCGATGCTCAGGTAGCTCTGTCTTGCCGCGGCAGGACCGATGTGTACGGCCGAATCAGCCTCCAGGACGTGCCGCGCCCCGGCATCGGCGTCACTGAAGACCGCCACCGACCGGATGCCCATGGTCCGCAAGGTGCGGATGACACGCACCGCGATTTCGCCGCGGTTGGCAACCAGGACTGTGTCGAACATGCTTGAAGTCATCATCACATCCGGAATACGCCGTAGGAGACCGGCTCCAGCGGAGCCTGGCCGACAACCGAAAGAGCCAGTCCTAGAACAGTTCTGGTGTCAGCAGGATCGATCACCCCGTCGTCCCAGAGCCGCGCGGTCGAGTAGTACGGATTGCCCTGGTGCTCGTACTGGGCCCGAATCGGCGCCTTGAACTGTTCTTCTTCCTCGGCGCTCATGTCACCGCGGACGGTGGCCAGCACCGACGCGGCCTGCTCACCGCCCATCACCGAGATGCGCGCATTGGGCCACATCCACAGGAACCGAGGCGAATACGCGCGCCCGCACATCGAGTAGTTGCCCGCGCCGTAGGAGCCGCCGATCACCACGGTCAGCTTCGGCACCCGGGCGCAGGCCACCGCGGTGACCATCTTGGCCCCGTGCTTGGCGATGCCCGAGGCCTCGTAGTCGCGGCCCACCATGAACCCGGCGATGTTCTGCAGGAACAGCAGCGGTGTCTTGCGCTTGTCGCACAGCTCGATGAAATGGGCTCCCTTGAGCGCGGATTCGCCGAACAGCACACCGTTGTTGGCGACGATGCCGACCGGGTGGCCATGAATGC
The DNA here is from genome assembly GCF_001942625.1 of Mycobacterium syngnathidarum. Classification (GTDB taxonomy): domain Bacteria; phylum Actinomycetota; class Actinomycetes; order Mycobacteriales; family Mycobacteriaceae; genus Mycobacterium; species Mycobacterium syngnathidarum. The sequence continues at coordinate 218,869 of NZ_MLCL01000086.1, read as the reverse complement.
GGGCGAACCCGGTGACCAAGGTGGTGCCGTACTCGGCCTTGAATTCGTTGAACTCGCCGCCGTCGACGATCCGGCTGATCACCTCGTGCACGTCATACGGCACCCGGGCGTCGACCGGCACCACGTCGTAGAGCTCGGCCTGATCGGCGGTGGCGTCGACGGTCGGCGCCACCGCCCACGGCGGCGCTTCGGCCGGACCCAGGGTGGCGACGATGTTGCGCACGATCCGCAGCGCGTCGCGGTCGTCGTGGGCCAGGTGGTCGGTGACACCAGAGGTCTTGGAGTGCAGGTCCCCGCCGCCGAGTTCCTCGGCGGTGACGACCTCGCCGGTGGCGGCCTTCACCAGTGGCGGGCCGCCGAGGAAGATGGTGCCCTGGTTGCGCACGATCACAGCCTCGTCGCTCATCGCTGGCACGTAGGCCCCGCCGGCGGTGCACGAGCCGAGCACCGCGGCGATCTGCGCGATGCCCTGTGCGCTCATGGTGGCCTGGTTGTAGAAGATCCGGCCGAAGTGCTCACGGTCGGGGAACACCTCGTCCTGGCGCGGCAGGAATGCACCACCGGAGTCGACGAGGTAGATGCACGGCAGCTTGTTCTGCAGTGCGATCTCCTGCGCCCGCAGGTGCTTCTTCACCGTCACCGGGTAGTAGGTGCCGCCCTTGACCGTGGCGTCGTTGGCGATGATCAGGCATTCCCGGCCCGAGACCCGGCCGATGCCGGCGATCATCCCCGCGCCGGGGCATTCGTCGTCGTACATCCCGTCGGCGGCCAGGGCGGCGATCTCCAGGAACGGGCTGCCCGGGTCCAGCAGGCCGTCGACGCGGTCGCGGGGCAGCAACTTGCCTCGGTCGACGTGACGTTGACGGGCCCGCTCGGGGCCGCCGAGGGCGGCGGTGGCGAGCTTGGCGCGCAGCTGCTCGACCAGCGCCAGATGCTCGTCGCGGTGCGATGACAAGGCAGCTCCCATTTCGGTTAATGACAACTAACTCGTGATAGGTTAGTTTTCATTAACTGAGTTGTCTACCCTCCGGAGGCGCCATGCCCGACAGCGCCGTCACCCGTCGCAGCAAGGCCAAATCCGACCGCCGCAGCCAGCTGATCGCCGCCGCCGAACGGCTTGTGGCCGAACGGGGTTACCTCGCAGTGCGGCTGGAAGACATCGGCGCGGCCGTCGGCATCAGCGGGCCCGCCATCTACCGGCACTTCCCCAACAAGGAAGCGCTGCTGGTCGAGCTGCTCGTCGGGATCAGTACCCGCCTGCTCGCCGGGGCACAGGAAGTCATCGCCGCCGGCGAGCACCCGGCCGACACGTTGAACGACCTGGTGGACTTCCACCTCGACTTCGTGTTCGGCGAATCCGACCTGATCCGCATCCAGGACCGCGACCTGGCCCACCTGCCCGACACCGCCAGACGACAGGTGCGCCGCGCCCAGCGGCAGTACGTGGAAATCTGGGTGACGGTTCTGACCCGGCTCGATCCAGACCTCGCCGAGGAGGACGCCCGGGTGATGGCGCATGCCGCGTTCGGCCTGCTGAACTCAACCCCGTACAGCGTGAGACCCGCTGCACCCAAGACACATTCACGTGCGGTGCTGCGCCGGATGACGCTGGCGGCACTGACCTCCGGCTAGACGCCGAACGCCTTGGACAACCAGCGGGTCGCGGCATCGACCAGCGTCGCGCGGTTCTCTCGTTTGACGATCTCATGCCCGTCGTCGTCGAAGATGAGCAGTTCGACGGTCCGTCCCAGCGCTGTGAGCGCGTCAAACATCTGACGCGACTCGCCGGGCGGCACATTCGTGTCGTTGCCGCCGTGCACCAGCAACAGTGGCGCGATCACCTGGTCCGCCCTCGACAGGGGCGAAAGGCGTTCCAGCAGATCATGATCCGCCACCGGGTGGCCGTACTCGGGGTAGGACGCCGCAGCTATCCACGGCTCGGTGGTGTGGTAGAAGCTGTTCAGGTCGCTCATCCCGCAGATACTGATGCCGGCCACGAACAGTTCCGGGTGAAATGCCAAGGCCGCCTGGGTCAGATAGCCGCCGTACGACCATCCGGTGCAGGCCAGCCGGTCGGCCGGTGCGATGCCGCGGTCCACCAGGTACCGCGCACAGTCGGCGACATCGTCGATCGCGGCGAAGCGCAACTCCTTGTCATCGGCGTGTACGAATGCCCGACCGAACCCGCCCGAGCCGCGCACGTTCGGCGTCAACACCGCAAAACCCACATCCAGCAGCGCCGGGAAGATCTCGTTGTATTCGGGCCGCGCCTGTCCCTCCGGGCCGCCATGCAAGAACATCACTGCGCCCACCACCTCGTCCTGCGGCCGGTACAACCACCCGGTGAGCTCGAGCCCGTCGCGCGCGGTGATCCGCTCCAGGGTGGGCAACGACGTGAGCGGCCCGCGGCTGGGCTCCCGGTCGATCCGCTCCCATTCCAGCGACCGCGGATCGACGAGTTCGACGGTGCGTGGCAATGACGGCCCTTGCACGGTCATCGCCACCATGGACCCGCCCGCACTGATGGTCAGCTCGCCGGCAACCGGGCCGGGCAGCGGGACCGGCACCGACAGCGTCTCGTCGGCGTACTCCAGGATCTGCAGCTCACTGCGGCCGTCGATGTTCCACAACAGCGCGACCGTCGACAGATCGTCACTCACCACGAACTCGTCGAGTTCGTAACCGGCACGTTCGGCGACGACGTGATACGTCACGCCCTCGGCCGTGACGGTGACCTCCAGCAACCTGGCATGGGCAGCGCCGTTGTCACTGCGGATCAGGGCCCGCACAAAACCCTCGGTGCTGTTGGGTCCGTAGGTGCTCGCCGGGTAGTAAAGCGCGGTCTCACCGTCGAGTCCGCTGCGCAGCCGGCGCGGCGTGTGATCGTCGAGGATCACGCCCGCGTCGGTGACCGAACCGGGATCCGATGGCAGCAGCGCGATTTCGGTGAGCCCCCACAACATGATGAGCTCCTGGTAGCCACGCGGACCCACCCGCACCAGCGAGGCGCCCGCCCACGCATCGACCAGTCGACCGCCCGAGCGCCGGTCGAGCACCAGGGTGTCCCCGGTGGCCGGATCGATCAGACACGAGCTACCGACCCCGTCCTCACCGGTGAGGATCGCCGCGACCTGGGTGCCGTCCCAACCGATCAGCTCGGCGGTGCCCTCGGCGTCGGCCGGCCAATAGTCGATGCGGCGGGCGTCGCGGTCGTCGGGATCGGTGGTCACCACCCAGATCTGGCTGCGTGTCCCGCCTTCGGGGGCCACCTGGCAGGCCAGCCAGTGACCGTCGGCCGAATGAATGACTTTCGTCACTGGCCCGACCACTGGCAGCTCGACGTCGCGTGAGGAACTGGCCCGCCATCCGCGCAGGAACCTCTGCACCGCGCGCGGATAGCCGCCGTCGTCGACCAAATGGGCAAACGCGGTCGCGTCCGGTGACAACGACGCGCCGTAGTTCACCCGCACATGCCGGTCTACGGCCACCTCGCGTCCTCCCGTCACTTCCGCAGTTCCCTTCAGCATCTCTCATCACCGGCCGATACCCGGGGACCTCGGCGGCAGCGGACTGAGCATCCGCACAGGTACCCTCGCAGCCATGAGGTGGGCATGACCGATTCACCACGCCGCGACGGGTCCGAGCCGACCCAATCTCTCGGTAGCGGCTACCCCGTGGACTATCCGGATCCGGCGTACTCGAACCAACCGCCGTACCAAAGCGTGTACCCGGCCGTGCCCGCTCCGGCACCGCAGCCCAATCCCACCCAACAGCTGCCGCCCTACCCTCCCTACGGATACGACCCGAACGCAACCGGCGGCCATTACGGGGCCGGATCCCCACCGCCGCCGGGTGAACCGACCCCGCCGGAGCCCGACAACCACGAACCCCGGCTCTGGCTGTGGATCCTGGCCGCAGTGGCGATCCTGGTGGTTCTGGGCCTGGTCATCGCACTGGTGATCGCCAACGGGTCAAGCCAGGAAACAGTGGTCGCACCGCAACCCGTCAGCCCGCAGCCAGGCTTCACCACGTCGCCGACCGCACCCACCACCAGATCGCGCATACCCCGGCCGGTGCCGCTGCCCCCGCCGAGCACCGTTCCGCCGACGGAGACCTCGCCCGGGCCGACCGAGACCGTCACCTATGAGGTGACCGGTCAAGGCCGGGCCATCAACATCACCTACCTGGACACCGGCAACATGCTGCAGACCGAGTTCAACGTGCCGCTGCCGTGGAGCAAACAGGTCGAACTCGCCGCACCCGCCGACGAAACGGCCAGCGTGAGCGTCGTGAACTTCGGCCCAGATGTCGCCTGCACCGTGACCGTCAACGGTGTGCAAACCCAGCACCGCACCGGCACCGGCATCACGATCTGCGTGGGTTCGCCCTGAGCTGTCGGCTCAGCGCGTCGGTACGGCCGGGCTGGGCTGCCGCGCGGGCACCCGCACCGCGAGCATGCCCGCCAGCCCCACGGCCAACACCAGGACCAGCCCGCCCATCCCGGCCCGGTCTGCGCCGAAGATGTCGATGAAGGTGAAGAACAGCCACGGGGCCAGGAACGAGGCCGCTCGTCCCACAGTCGTGTAGAGCCCGAACGCGACACCCTCCTTGCCGTCCGCGGTGATCCGCAGCATCAAGTTGCGCGCCGCCGACAGCGTCGGCCCGATGAACAGGCACAGCAGCAGGCCGCACACCCAGAAAGCGACCGGCCCGGACAACACCAGCAGGGCCAACCCCACCGCGATCAGACAGAACAGCGATCCGACGATGACAGGTTTGGAACCCACCCGGTCGTCGAGCAGACCGCCGGTGACCGCCCCGACCGCCGCGATCACGCACGCAGTGATCCCGAACAACAGCACGTCGGCCTGTGAGATGCCGTAGACGTTGACTCCCAGCACCGCGCCGAACGCGAAGACCCCGGCCAACCCGTCGCGGAACACCGCGCTCGCCACCAGGTAGTAGACGACGTTGTGGTCCCGTTGCCACTCGCCCCGGATCTCGGTCCACAACTTGCGATAGGCGCCGAAGAAGCCGATGCGCTCGACTGGGGCCGCATCGGTCACGCGCGGCACCATCACGAAGATCGGCAGCGCGAACAACACGAACCAGACCGCGGTGAGCAGCATCACCGCCCGGACGTTCTGCCCGTCGGCGGCCGGGATGCCCAGCACCCCACGGCTATCCCCGTCACCGGCGATGAAACCGACGTAGGCCAGCACCAACAACCCGACGCTGCCGCCGTAACCCAACGCCAGGCCCAGCCCCGAGATCCGGCCGGACGTGTTCGGTGTGGACAACTGCCGCAACATGGCGTTGTACGGCACCGTCGCCAGCTCGTTGCAGGCTGCGGTGCACGCCAGCAGGACCAAGCCGGGCATCAGATAGCGGTGGTCGTCACGGATCAGGCTCATCGCCGCGGTGAACAGGACGGCCGCACCGGTCATCACGGCCAGCACGCGGCGCCGCCGCTGCGGCGCGTCCACCCAGATGCCGGTGACCGGGGCCAGCAGGGCCACCACCAGACCGGCGACCGTCATGGCCCGGCCCAGCCAGCTGGCCGGAGTGGTGTCGCCGGGCAGATCCGCACCGACGCTGCCGGTCAGGTACACCGAGAATACGAAGGTGACGACGATGGCGTTGAGGCCCGTCGCGCCGCAGTCCCACAATGCCCACGCGAGCACCCTCGCTCGCCCTGGGTTCGTCATGCCCGCCACCTTATGGCCTGGCGCTCCTCTTAGGATTGGCCGCATGCCAGTCCCCGCACCCAGTCCGGATGCCCGTGCCGTCGTCACCGGCGCCTCGCAGAACATCGGCGAAGCGTTGGCCACCGAACTCGCCGCCCGCGGCCACAACCTGATCATCACCGCGCGCCGCGAGGATGTGTTGACGTCGCTGGCGCAGCGCCTGACCGAGCGCTACGGCGTGACCGTCGAGGTGCGCGCCGTCGACCTCGCCGACCCGGTGGCCAGAGACGCGCTGTGCGAAGAACTGGCCCGGCGCGAGATCTCGATCCTGTGCGCCAATGCGGGCACCGCGACGTTCGGCCCGGTCATCGACCTCGACCCGGACGGCGAGAAGGCGCAGGTGCAGTTGAACGTCCTCGGCGTGCACGACCTGGTGCTGGCCGTGCTGCCCGGAATGGTCAATCGCGGCTCCGGCGGCATCCTCATCTCCGGATCGGCGGCGGGCAACTCACCGATCCCGAACAACGCCACCTACGCGGCCTCCAAGGCGTTCGCCAACACGTTCAGCGAGTCGCTGCGCGGCGAGCTCAAGGGTGCGGGCGTACACGTCACGGTGCTGGCGCCGGGCCCGGTGCGCACCGACTTGCCCGACGAGTCCGACCAGTCTCTGGTCGAGCGGCTGATCCCCGACTTCCTCTGGATCTCAACCGAATACACCGCCAAGCTGTCACTGGACGGCCTGGAGCGCAACAAGATGCGGGTGGTGCCGGGCGTGACGTCCAAGGCCATGTCGATGGCCAGCGGCTACGCGCCGCGCGCGATCGTCACCCCGATCGTCGGCGCCGTCTACAAGAAGCTCGGCGGCGGCTAGATTTTCGGCTTTGCCGCCGAGTGGCCACTTATCGCACGCTTCAGCGTCAAGCCCGTGCAATAAGTGGCCACTCGCGTCGAGGTACTACCGGCGGCGGCCCGTCCCGAAGATGCTGCGGGTGATCTCGCGGCCGATGACGGTGCCCGCCGAGCGCATGGCACTCTTGAACGCCGAACTCTTGAGCACCTGCTCGAGCATGCCCGGCTCGGCAGGCTGCGCGGGGGCGGGCATCGCCTCGATCTCACCCGAGGCCTCGACACCGGCGAAACCGCCCGGATCCTCGGCGGTGACCGGCGGCGCCATCTTGGCCGCCAGCCGCTCGTACGCAGAATCCCGGTCGACCGTCTGGCCGTAAGTGGCCTGCAGCGGACTGGCCTTGGCGGCCGCGGTGATCGCGTCGTTACCGATCGTGTCCATCAACGACCGCGGTGCCCGCATCCTGGTCCAGGCCACCGGCGTCGGCGCACCCCTCTCGGAAAGCACGGTGACGACCGCCTCGCCGATCCCCAACGACGTCAGCGCCTCCTCCAGGTCGTAGACATCGGTCTTGGGATAGGTGCGCACCGTCTTCGACAGGGCCTTCTGATCATCGGGGGTGAAGGCGCGCAACGCATGCTGCACGCGTGCACCCAACTGCGAGAGCACCTCGTTGGGCACATCGGTGGGCAGCTGCGTGCAGAAGAACACGCCGACCCCCTTGGAGCGGATCAGCTTGACGGTCTGCTCGACCTGCTCCAGGAAAGCCTTGGACGCGTCGGCGAACAACAGGTGGGCCTCGTCGAAGATGAAGACCAACTTGGGTTTGTCGATGTCTCCGACCTCGGGCAGCGTGGTGAACAGATCGGCCAGCACCCACATCAGGAAGGTGGAGAACATCACCGGCCGCGCAGCCTGGGCGCCCAGCTCGAGCAGGCTGATGATGCCTCGACCCTGCGAGTCGGTGCGCAGCAGATCCTTGGGTTCGAGCTCGGGCTCGCCGAAGAAGGAATCGGCGCCCTCGGCCTCCAGGTTGACCAGGGCCCGCAGGATGACGCCCGCCGTCGTGGTCGACACCGCGCCCAGCGCCTTGAGTTCGGGTTTGCCCTCATCGCTGGTGAGGAACTGGATCACCGAACGCAGGTCCTTGATGTCCAGCAGGGGCAGGCCCTTCTGATCGGCCCAGTGGAAGATCAACCCGAGGGTGGACTCCTGAGTAGTGTTGAGTCCCAACACCTTTGACAGCAGGATCGGCCCAAAGCTGGTGATCGTGGCCCGCACCGGAACCCCGATCCCCTCGGTGCCCAGCGACAGGAACTCCACCGGGAAGCCGGTTGGTGTCCAGGTGTCACCGGTGTCCTTGGCCCGCTGATCGATCTTCTCGCCGGTGGCGCCCGGCGCCGAGAGGCCCGACAGATCACCCTTGACATCGGCCATCACCACCGGCACACCGGCGGCCGACAACTGCTCGGCGATCACCTGCAACGTCTTGGTCTTACCGGTGCCGGTGGCGCCCGCGATCAACCCGTGCCGGTTGACCGTGGCCAGCGGGATCCGGACCTGTGCGGCCGGATCGACGGCGCCGTCGACCACGACCGTCCCCAATTCCAATGCCTGGCCTTCGACTGCGTAGCCGGCAGCGATCTGCTGCGCGGGGGTGGCTGTCGATTCGGTGGTCATGCCGCGGTCCTCCCAGTTTTCGCGAACGAGCCAATCGGGGTCTGACACTACTTGCCGGGCGGCGCGCGCGGTGGGTGTGGCGGCCCATCACCGGTATAGGAATACTGTGGATCTTCGTGCGAGACGAACTGGTATGGATCGACTGCGAGATGACCGGCCTAGACCTCAAGTCCGATCGCCTGATCGAGATTGCGGTTCTGGTCACCGACGCTGACCTGAACATCCTCGGTGACGGCCTGGACGTGGTCATTCACACCGACGACGAGGCCTTGGCGTCCATGATCGACGTGGTCAAACAGATGCACACCCGGTCCGGGCTGATCGAAGAAGTGCGAGCCTCGACCGTCGATGTGGCCACGGCCGAAGAGATGGTGCTCGATTACATCCGCGGCCACGTCAAGACGGCCAAGGCCGCTCCCCTGGCAGGCAACTCGATCGCCACCGACCGCGGCTTCATCGCCCGCGACATGCCCAAACTCGACGATTACCTGCACTACCGCATGATCGACGTCAGCTCGATCAAGGAGTTGTGCCGCCGCTGGTACCCCCGGATCTACTTCGGCCAGCCCGAAAAAGGTCTCGCCCACCGCGCCCTGGCCGATATCCACGAGTCCATCCGCGAACTCAAGTACTACCGCTCGACCGCGTTCGTCGCCCAGCCCGGTCCGTCTACCAGCGACATTGCCGAGATCGCCGCCGAGCTCGGCCCGCCCAAGGACGACGCGCCCGAAACCGATTCGTCTGCCGAGCACCCGAGCAGTTAGTATCTACGAGCCGCATACGCGCCGAAGGCGCCAGCGGCGATGGTGGCTGTAGTTCAGTTGGTAGAGCACCAGGTTGTGATCCTGGCTGTCGCGGGTTCGAGTCCCGTCAGCCACCCCGACTGAAAGTAGTGCCTCACCTGCAAATATGCGGGTGAGGCACTACCGGTTTCGGGGCTCTTTACATCACCCCCAATATGCGCTGGAAAGTGTCCGCCTGCCGGCGATACACCAAGAACGTGACGCATCACTGCGCTGACAGTCCCCGCCGTGTTCTACCGTCGACACGTGGACGACCTCGCGCTCAGCCCGACGCGGCCAGGTGGCCACACGACGGCAACGAGTGGGGCGACGCCGACATACACGACGAAGCCCCGCACGCGGAGTGCAGGGCTTCGGGTTGAAGCTTGGACTATCGCGGGATCGGGACCGTGCCCCGCATCATGCCGATCAGATCGGCATCCTTGGAGGTCTGGCCGAGGGCGGCCTTCTCCAACTTCATCGGCGACAGGCCAATTCCCTCGTAGAGGGCGGGCTCATGCTTCGCCTTCCACCAATGTAGAAGACCCTTCATCACGCATCTCCTTTTTGCTGGGCGTGCCTCCGAGTGTAGTCGTCTGACCCGACAGTTGGCGTGTAGTCGCCTCCTGGTGTTTCAGCGACTCTCGGTGTTCTAGCGACTTGCGGTGACGCTTCAACTTGACGGTTGCAAGGACAACGATCCACACGGCGGCGATCTCACCTAAGGAGTAGAGCATGCACGCCTGCCACAAGTCACGTGGAGGAGCCACTGCCACGGTCACCAAGAGCAGTAAGACTGCGAACACTCCTCCGATCAGCCCCAGCCACGGATCACGCCCGTGCACGAACCACGCCACCACGAGCAGCAGCAATGAGGCAACCAGAAAGATCCACCACCAGCAGGTACGGCCATCTTCGCTGGGTGGAAGCTTGGGAAAGGCGAGGAAGACTGCCACAACCGCGCAGAGCGTGGCGGCCAGCCACAGAACACCACGTGCACGGCGCAGTATGCGTGCCGTCGTCCAATCCTCCGGTGCCCGCGCGACCCACGACAGCAGCAGGCCTGCGGCAGTGAGCATGAGTGTCGGCAATCCTGTTGGCGGGGTGTCTGTCTCAGTGCGAAACGTCCGAAGAACCACGGCACACGCGAGCGCCACGAACAGCGCCGCGGGGCCGTAGAGCGCCGCCGCGTATGCCCCGAACCGGCGCGGAGCAAACCGCAGATCAACGTAAGCCGTGGAAAACCGCGCCTGGGTCGCCCCCACAAAATGAAGCGTCGCGCGGCGCTTGGCGAACCACTGACACTCCACTTCGCCAGTGCTGGTCTTCTCGAACACGCTCGCGTCCTCCATCACCAACGGCGGCGGGGCCACAAGCTCGAAGTGAGTGCTCACCGCTGAGGCAAACTCCGCGATGTCGAAGCGCCGTCTGCCCGTCCATGTGTCCGAGTTTTTGACGCTTTCTCTGTACTCGAACTTGAGTACAGAGCGTGTCCCGACGACCTCCTCGTCGAGCTCCGTCGCCATGAGGAATCCAGCGCGCAGCCATTCGAGAAGGCCGTACACCGATTGCCAAAACCGCTCTACCGTCTCCGACTTCTCTGGGTTCTCTTCGAATAGAACCGAATGCGGGAAACCCGCGTCTACGGCCTTCTGTCGAAGGGTGCACTCTTCGGTTTGAGGCTGCGCCTCCTGCCCCACGACGTATCCAGTATGCGACTCGTCCGCTGGCTGACGGATCTTCTTTTCGGCTTCCTTAACAAAGGCTTCGAGCGCGCGAGGTTCACCCCCCCACCGCCGGGCGATGGCCGAAATCATCTTGACCGACAGGGCCGTATTCTCCTCGGTTCCGAGGAGCGGTACGGGTTTGCCGGACGGCCCAGTGATGCTGAACCCGTGCAACGGCCCCTTGCGAACGATCCCGATTGGAACCAGCACCTTGCCACGCGAGCCTTCGATCCGACAATCGGCTGGCAGCGTGAAGTCGAGCGAAACGCATCGCGTGCACTCACCCGTCCCCTCGACGACAAGACGCTCGACCCGACGGTGAATCCACGTCGGCTTCTGCCGTTCCAAGCCCACGACTAGATCAAACAGCCGGTCGCCGTCATCCCGCGCAGGAGGCGGTGTTCCATTTCGTTCTCGCCACTGCCTTACTTCCGCGCTTAACTGTCGCAACTGAGATTGCAAATGCGATTCGCCAGAGTCCACCGAGTCGCTCACGCGCCTGAGTATGCCGCAGCGAAAGGCTGGGCCGTGGGAGATGACGGTAGGTGAATTGACTGACAGGAGTTCGAGTCCCGACCGTGATAGCGGGAACGCCGTCTGCGCAAGCAGGCGGCGTTCCCATTTTCAGTGAATGCATCCGAGCCACTCAGTCCTTCGAATCCGGATCCCAAGTAGACGGCAACAACGGCACCGTCGGGCCGGCATCGAATTCGTCGTCGTCCAACGCCGTCAGGCCCGTCGTCGTCGCTTCGGCCTTGTCCCGCACGCCAGAAAAGCCCAGTGGTCCGGCGCCGCGATCCGATACCGTCGGCGACGGTTCCGGCGCGGCTCCAGCGGGTGGATCGCTGTGAAGGTCCATGTACTCATGGCCATGCCCTTTGTCCCGCATCGCGGCTCGGCGACGGCGGCGCGCCCGTGCCTCGCGGGCCAGTTCGGCAGCACCCGCGGCAGCGGTGTCGGACTCAGAAGACTTCTTCTTGACCGCAGTCGCGGACTTGGACCGGGCCGCGGCGGGCACCGCGATGCCGGGCGAGCCGATCAAGTACGGCGGGAAGAACCCGGGGCCGCCACCCGGGGCCGACGGCGGCGCCGGCGCCGCGGTGACGGTGGCAGTCGCCGACGCACCGGTCGACGGCACCGCAGGGGCGGATGAGGCGGCCGGGGCCGAGGGGCTGCCGGACACTGTCGAAGTCGCGCCGGCCGCCGGCCAGGAGCCCGGCTCAGCACCGGCCGGAATCTCTGCCATCACAGGCGCGGCCGGCTGGATTGCGGCCAGTCCCGCGACCGCCCAGCCCAGGTTCGCGGCGACGAGACCCAGAGCCGGCTGAATCAGGGCCGGGGACAACTGGGCCACCACCTGCAGCAGCTGCGCCGCGTGGAAGGCCATGTCCGCCAACACCATCGGCAGGTTGGTCAACAGGGCGGCGGGGTCGTTGAGCAGATTGTCGATCAGCAAGCCGATGTTCTCGATCTGCTCATGACCGACTTCCAGCCACCACCGCGGATCGAGCGGGCTCAGGTCTCCGTGGCCGTGATCATCGTGATCGTGGTCATGATCGCCGTCGTGGTCGTGGTCGTCGTCGTGGTCGTGGTCGTCGTCGTGCTCGTGGTCGTCGTCGTGCTCGTGGCCATCTTCACTGCGCAAGATCCTTGGCGCGGCCGGAGTCGTAGGGGTGGATGCCACCGCGGCCTCTGACACTCCCTGATAGCCCTCCATCGTGACGGCAGCCTGGATCCACATCCGCACATAGTCGGCTTCATTCAATGCGATCGGAATAGTGTTGATCCCAAAGAAGTTGGTGGACACCAGGATTACATTCCTGGTGTGGTTGGCCGCCAGCTCGGCCAGGGTGGGCATCGCCGCAAGGGCGCCGGCATACGCACCGGCCGCAGTTTCATGCCGGGCCGCGATCGCGGCGCTGTCGGCACTGGCCTGATGCAGCCACGCCAGATACGGAAGATGTGCTGCCACATACCGTTCCGCGCTCGGCCCCTGCCAGGCCCCGGCCCGCACGCCACCCAGCACCGCAGCGAGTTCGTCTGCCACGGCGGCATATTCGATGCTCAACGACGACCACGCGCCGGCGGCAGCCAACATCGCGCCCGGGCCGGGGCCTGCGTTCAGCAGCGCAGAATGCACCTCGGGCGGCGAGGCCATCCATACCCCGGACATGAGGAACCCTCCTTGAACACCGTCGATCCGCGGCATCCAAGTTATTGACCATGATTGTCATTCTCAATGAATTCATCGCCAACTCATAGAAACGAGCACCGTGCCGAAAATGGCGGGGAACCACCACATGGCTCGGACATCATGCGCCGCGGGTGCACGCCGCCCAGATGCACCAGAAGGCGCACCAATGGTCCTGCGGACTAATCCGGGACTAATCCGCCACGTCGTCCCGTCGGCGAATCCGCGGAGCCAGCTGCACGATCTCGGGCACCACGGTCGGATTCTCGTAGGCGGTGGTCACCAGTGACACCAGGGTGTTGGCGACGTCGTCCAGGGCCGACATCCGAGCAGGCAGGGCACCCTGGGCCACCCACGTCTTGACCAACTGTTCGAGCAGGTCCCGGTCGGCGCCGCGCAGGATCTCGGTGTCGTCGGTGGGGCCGACGCCGACCCGGATCAGCGACAGCTCGGGATGCTCGATGCGCCAGGAGTGCAGGATCTCGTCGAGGGCGGCCTTGCTCGCGCTGTACGCCGCCACACCTGCACGGGGGCGGCCCACGTCGTAGCTGGAGGCGACCAGGACCACCCCGTTCTCGGCCAATCGCGGTGCCGCGGCGCGCAGCACGTTGTTGGCACCGACGGTGTTGACGCTGAACGCGTGCAGCCAGGTCGCGACATCGGTGTCCTCGATGTAGGCGAACGGGATCACCGTGCTGGTGAACACCACGGCATCCAAGCCGCCCAGGGCGTCCGCCGCATCGTTGACCACCCGGTTGATCGCCCCGGAATCCTCGACGTCGAGTTCGAAGGCGTGTCCGCCGGTCGCCTCGGCCAGGGAATTCAGCAGTTCGATGCGCCGCGCTGCCACGGCGACCTTGGCGCCGCGCTCGGTGGCACTGATCGCGACAGCGTGGCCGATGCCCGACGAGGCACCGACGACGAGGAGACGCAGTCCGCCTGCATCGGCTCGCTGACCGCTCATTCGATCAACCCTCCATGGTTCATCTCTGGGTGTTAGGTCACCCTTTGCTCGTCGGACATTACCGCGTGCGATGAGTTCCGGACGCGCGGCGGGTCCACTTGAGAGAACGAGATTCTCCGAGCAGCGATCAGGAGCCCTTCATGACGACAGGAAAACCTCCGATAGTCGACCAGCAGACGTGGCGCACCACGCTCGACGACCTGCGGCGTCGGGAGAAGGCCGCCACCCGGGAACTGGACGCGATCGCCGCGGCGCGGCGCCGGCTGCCGATGGTGGAACTACCGGAGTACACACTGATCGGCGCGGACGGCCCGGTGCGCCTGGCCGACGTGTTCGACGGGCACGCCCAATTGATCACCTACCACCACATGTGGACCGACGGGGCCGAATGGCAGTGCGGCGGCTGCACCGGGTTCACATCGCAGTTCACCCGCCTCGAATTCCTGGACAACTACGACGCCCGCTTCGTCATCGTCACCAACGGGCCCATCGAGGAGGCGCTGGCGTATCGCGACAAGGTCGGCAACCGGATGGACTGGTACTCGTCGTCGGAGAGCTCCTTCGGCTCCGACGTCGACGCCGCCCCGGGCGAGGGGTTCGCGGTCAACGTGTTCTTTCGTGCGACGGGGCCGTCGGGCGAACAAACCGTGTACCGAACCTGGCACACCAACGGCCGTGGCACCGAACAACTCAGCCACTCGTTCGCATTGATCGATCTGCTGCCCTGGGGCCGGCAGGAAGAATGGCAGGACTCGCCCGACGGTTGGCCCAAGCGTCCCACGTACTCCGGCTGGCTCGACAGCCCCGACATCGCCCAGCTGTATGGAAAGGACTCTCAATGACTTCAGCGACCGACCAGCAGCGCTACGTCGTCACCCGCACCGTCTCCGCGTCTCCGGCCCAGGTGTTCGCCGTCCTGGCCGATCCGGCCCGCCATTGCGACACCGAGCCCGGCGACTGGGTGCGCGACGCGATCGACCCCGAGCCGATCACCGGGACGGGCCAGATCTTCGCTGTCAACATGTTCCTGCCCGCCGCCGGCGGTCACTACGTCATGCACAACCTGGTGACCGCCTTCGACAAGGACCGGACCATCGCCTGGTTGCCCGGGCAGCTCGACGAGGAGGGCCACCATGCTCCGGGCGGGTGGAGCTGGCGCTACGACCTGGCCCCCAACGGAGACCAGACCGACGTGACGATCACCTACGACTGGACCGACACCCCGCAGAGCTTCCGCGACCAGATCGGAGAATGCCCCCGTTCGGCCCCGACTTTCTCGACGAATCGCTTGCGGCACTGGAACGTTCAGTCAGTTAGCGACTATCAGGTGCTGGCGTTGCCGGTGCGCCACTGCTCCCAAGGAATGTTCCAGTCGCCCAGGCCCTCGGTACCCGGCAACACCGAACCCACGGTGTTTCTCACCTCGACGATGTCGCCGCGCTTGGTGTTCTCGTAGAACCAGCGGGCATTGGCCGTGCTGACGTTGAGGCAACCATGGCTGACGTTGCTGTAGCCCTGGCTGCCCACCGACCACGGGGCCCCGTGCACGTAGATGCCGCTGTAAGACATCTGAGTCGCGAAATCGACCTCGGTGCGATATCCATTGGGCGAGTTGACCGGTACCCCGTAGGTCGACGAATCCATCACCATGTGATCGAAACGGTCGCCGATGATGTACACACCGTTGTCCGTCGGAGAACTGTTCTTGCCCATCGAGATCGGCATGGACTTGATGACTTCGCCGTTGCGGCGGACGGTCAGTGTCTTGGTGTTGTCATCGGCGGACGCGATCACCTCGTCGCCGATCGTGAAGTGGGTGGTGACGTTGCCCTGCCCGAACAATCCGTCGCCCAGCGCGACGCCGTAGGTGTTGACCGTGACGTCCACCGAGGTGCCGGGCTTCCAGTATTTGGCTGGGCGCCAACGCACTTCGCGGTTGTTGAGCCAGTAGAAGGCGCCTTCCACCGGTGGATCGGTCTTCACGGTGATGGCCCGCTGGGCGGCAACGCGGTCGGGGATGTTCTCGTCGAACCTAACGGCGATGGGCTGCCCGACCCCGACCACTTCCCCGTCGTTGGGCAAGACATAGGGCATCGTCAGATTCGCCGGCGAGTGTGTCTCGAACCGCAGGCGCCGGTTGGCGACTCCGCCGAGCCCGAGCGACTGCGCATTGAGCGTGTACTGCTCGTTGTAGTCGAGCGGGTCGGTGGTCGACCACGTCAACCCGTCGGCACTGAACTTCCCTGCGACGCTGGCGCCTTCTTCGTTGGTCATGGTGACCCCGCCGAGCACACCGTTCTCGGCGCTCACGGTGACCGGCGCGTCCACGGTCACCCCGACCGCGTCATCGGTCACCGATGCCTTGACCCTGGGCACCAGCAAGTCACCGTAGGGAGTGCCCTTGTCGGCGATCACCGGCGGCGGGCCCTGCGTCTCCTGCCCGCCGCACGCGGCCAGGCCCAGCATCATCGCCGGCACCATGGCAGCCACCGCTCGCCGGAAGACATCCCGGTACGGACGGGTCGCCGTCTGGGCGTGCCCCATGTTCGTCCCACCCCTCACACGGTCAACAGCAAATTCTTGGCAATAGTCTAAGGGCTGCCTGGAACTCTGGCCCACCGGAAACCTCGCGCAGCCCTGCGACCAGCGGATTTCACTGTTGAGCGAAACTCCTGTTATTGTCTCTCACGCGCGCCGTTAGCTCAGTTGGTAGAGCAGCTGACTCTTAATCAGCGGGTCCGGGGTTCGAAACCCTGACGGCGCACCAACCAAAAACCCTGCCTCGGCAGGGTTTTTGCGTTTCAGGGTTTGAGAGTTACTGCGGCAGTAGACCTCTTGTCTGACGGTCAGGCCCGATACCTTTCGGCAAGCCGGTCACCAACGCTGGGTTCGGCTTCCTCCAACAACATCTCCACCGCGCCCGCCAGATGTGCGGCCGCATAGCCGTTATCCCGGTACTGCTCAGTTTTGAAGCGGTCGAGTTCTCGGCGTAGATCGCCCAGGGTTTCATCGCTCACATGCGCCATATGGCTACCTCCAGTCGGTGTGACCATGGCCCACATCGCCGCCTAGAGGTTCGACATGAGCCATTGGGTGTTGTCAGCGAATCCCGACGACCAGTCCGTCGAGTTCAGCTGTACCAGCGAAGGCACATGCGGCAGCCCTGGCAAACGGAAAATATGTTAGCTGCAACGCAATACCCCCTTGTCACACGTTCGTCCCGTGTTGCGGCCGAGATCAAGAACCGGGTCCGACTCCCCTATCCTGACCCGAGGTCGACCTTAGCTGGACACCTATGCAGTAGCAACCGGTTCCACGAGAAAGAGCCGTTCCCGCCGTGCAATGCAGGAGATTTCAGCTACCGCCGGCGTCGGACTCCGAGTTGCGCGAAACACCTCGGGTTATCAGACGGATCCACGTTTGCCAATCGTTTTCTCCACTAAATCGCCACCAAATCACCGCAAAGAGCCCAACGCCGCGTCGCCCGGGCCGACGGTCACAGCAAACATTCAGCCCAGCCACCAGTTTCTCCGGGCCCCGCAGCGCCCACCCCGACAGCGCGCCGACACAGTCCGCGGAAATATTTGCGGACAACCACTGCAAAATCGGCGAACGCACTCTGCTGACACCTGTCGAATAATGTGCTGAGAGCCGCGTCCCCATCTAGTCCGATATGGGCGACGCCAGGTGTTGACGTCCATGTAAGTTACTGTCAAAATTCTCATAGCAGCACTTCCGCTGGTCAGACGCAAGAAACCGTGTTAATCTCAAGTTAGCTGATTAGTTTTGGTTGGTTTCCTGGTGGCGGTCACGCCAAGATAAGAGGTGTTAGCTGATGGCTACCGCGGGTGGCGTCGACCCCACAGCTGCATCGACTTCCGCATTTGTTGCTGCAAATCAGCCTGTCATGGTGTATAGCTGCAACCGGCTCGGACGCATCGCCAATCCCCCGAGCTTTTCGCTGGCCGACTGGCTCCTGTTCCGCCGCCGCTGAGCGGCGCAACAGGCTGGAGCCGCTGAGCGGCGCAACAGGCTGCTCAGCGCCGCTTTATCCGCCGGACGACCACGACCACCACCAGCGCACCGGCGCCCGCCAGTGAAGCGGCCACCGCTGGTTTCTTGATGAAGCCGATGACCGCTGACTTGAAGTCGTCGGCCAGACGCTGCGGGTTGGCCCGCTCGGCCAGCGAGTCGACAGTCAACGCAAGTTGATCGCGAGCCTGATCGATGTCCCGCTTTATGCTCTCCGGGTCCCGGTTCGCCACTGTTTGCTCCTCCAAGCCGCTCCACGTCGTGCTGCCCTGCCGCACTACCCTAGATCAGCCGGCGCCGTGACGACGGAACCGGTCGACAAGAAGGGATACCCACGCATGCCGCCAACCCCGCGCCTCGAGGTGGGAGACACCGCCCCGGCCTTCGCCCTGCCCGATGCAGACGGCAATGTCGTCAAGCTCTCCGACTACAAGGGCCGCAAGGTCATCGTGTATTTCTACCCCGCCGCCTCGACGCCCGGGTGCACCAAGCAAGCCTGCGACTTCCGTGACAGCCTCACCGAACTCAACGGTGCCGGGCTCGACGTCGTCGGTATCTCCCCGGACAAGCCTGAGAAGCTCGCCAAGTTCCGCGACAAGGAAGCACTGACCTTCCCGCTGCTGTCGGATCCCGACCGTGAGGTACTCACGTCCTGGGGCGCGTTCGGCGAAAAGACCATGTACGGCAAGACAGTTCAGGGCGTCATCCGCTCGACGTTCGTGGTCGACGAGAAGGGCAAGATCGCCGTCGCGCAGTACAACGTGCGGGCGACCGGTCACGTCGCCAAGTTGCGTCGCGACCTATCGGTGTAGCCGGCCGAGCGCTTCGAGCAGCAGCGCTTCGGCCGTAGCCGCCTTCTCCAGCACACCCAGGTGCAGGCTTTCGTTGACGCTGTGTGCCTGGGTGCCGGGGTCTTCGACTCCGGTGACCAGAATCGTCGCGGCCGGGAAGGCTTCGGCGAATTCGGCGATGAACGGGATGGATCCGCCCATCCCCATGTCCACGGGGTCGGTACCCCACGCCGTGCGGAATGCCGAACGGGCCGCGTCGTACACCGAACCCGAGGCATCGATGGCGTAGGGCTGGCCGACATCACCCGGGGTGACGGTGACCTGCGCGCCCCAGGGGACGTTCGCTTCGAGGTGCCGGGTCAACGCCTCCAGATGCGCGTGGGCGTCGCCGCCCGGCGCCACCCGCATGCTGATCTTGGCGCGGGCACGTGGGATCAGCGTGTTCGACGACTTGTCGATGGGCGTGGTGTCGATGCCGATGACGGTGATGGAGGGCTTGGCCCACATGCGTTGCACCACTGAGCCGGCGCCGATTTCGGACACTCCGTCCAGCAGGCCCGACTCTTCCCGGACCCAGTCGGGTCCACGATCGACGTCGGCCGCCGTCGCCTCGTGCAGACCGGCGACCGCGACATTGCCGTCGTCGTCGTGCAGGCTGGCCAGCAGCCGCACCAGCACGCTCAACGCGTCCGGCACGACACCACCCCACAGACCCGAATGTAGGCCGTGGTCCAGGGTGGCCACCTCTACCACGCAGTCGGCCAGGCCGCGCAGCGTCACGGTCAGGGCCGGGGTGTCGGTGCTCCAGTTGTCGGAGTCGGCGATGACGATGACGTCGGCGGCCAGGGCGTCTTTGTGCGCAGTCAGCAGCGCGCCCAGTGACGGCGAGCCGGACTCCTCCTCGCCTTCGACGAAGACCGTGACGCCGACCGGAGGCTGGCCGTCGAAGGCCCGTATGGCTGCCAGATGTGTTGCGATACCGGCCTTGTCGTCGGCGGTGCCGCGGCCGTAGAGCCGGCCGTCACGTTCGGTGGGTTCGAACGGCGCGGTGTCCCACTGTGCCGGATCCCCTTCTGGCTGCACGTCGTGGTGGGCGTACAGCAGCACCGTGGGTGCGCCCGCCGGTGGCGGGTAGTGCGCGATGACGGCAGGTGCACCGCCTTCGCTGACGATGCTGACGTCGGGAAAGCCCGCGTCCGACAACAGTTTTGCCACCGCTTCGGCGCTGCGCTGCACCTCGGCGCGGCGGGCCGGGTCGGCCCACACCGACTGGATGCGAACCAGATCCTCCAGATCGGACCGCACCGACGGCAATACCTGCTGAACTCGCTGTACGACGTCAGTCATGCTGACGAGCGTAGTAGGTGACTCCCCCATCGCGAGCAGACGCAGATGTAGCCGAGACGCCGTTGGCGAACGGTACATATGTGTCTCAGTGTCAGTCTGGCTTTTGCCGCGTTGCGGTGGTTGGGTCTGGATCATCTGGTGTCTGGCTCGATTTGTGTCTGTCGCCCGTTGTGGGTTGGCATTTGAGCAGTAGTGCCGGCACCAGGTGTGAAGGACCGGCCGGCGTGACTTGATAGGAGCGTGGCATCGCCCCCGACTGAGAAGTGTCCGCCGACCGGCCCAACCTCAACACACCCCTCTTCATGATTGAAGGAGGCAACCACCATGGTTGTTGTTGGAGCCGATGTACACAAGCGCAGCCACACTTTTGTCGTTGTCGATGAGGTCGGGCGCAAGCTCGGCGAGAAAACCGTCAAGGCCACCACTGACGGGCATCACACGGCCATCATGTGGGCTCGCGAGCAGTTCGGTGTCGAGTTGATTTGGGGCATCGAGGACTGCCGCAACATGTCGGCCCGGTTGGAACGTGACCTGCTCGGGGCCGGGCAGAAGGTGGTGCGGGTGCCCACCAAACTGATGGCCGCCACCCGAAAATCCGCGCGCACCAAGGGCAAGTCCGATCCGATCGATGCGCTGGCGGTGGCCCGGGCGGTGCTGCGTGAACCCGACCTGCCCGTGGCCTCGCATGACCAGGTGTCGCGGGAGCTGAAGTTGTTGACCGATCGTCGTGATGTGCTGGTGGCTCAACGTACCTCGGCGATCAACCGGTTGCACTGGCATGTTCATGATCTGGATCCCGAGCGTTCTGCGGCGTTGGGCTCACTCAACACCGTCAAACATCAGAAAGCTCTGATGGCCTGGCTCGATGAGCGGTCGGGCCTGGTCGCTGAAATCGCCCGCGCCGAGCTGACCGACATCATTCGGCTCACCGTCGAGATCAACACCCTGGCCAAACGTCTGGCCGCCGGCGCCCACCAGGCGGCCCCGGCGCTGCTGCAGATCCCCGGGTGTGCGGAGCTGACCGCGGCCAAGATCGTCGGCGAAGCCGCCGGGATCAGCCGGTTCAAAAGTGAGGCGGCGTTTGCCTGTCACTGCGGGGTGGCGCCCATCCCAGCGTGGTCAGGTGCCAGCGCCGGGCAGATGCGGCTCAGCCGGGCCGGTAACCGCCAACTCAACGCCGCCATTCACCGCATCGTCCTCACCCAGATCCGCATGACCGGCAGCGCCGGGCAGATCTACTTCCAAAAGCTGCTCGAGGCCGGCAAAACCAAAGCCGCCGCCCGCCGCTGCGTCAAACGCCGCATCGCCCGCCGGGTCTACCAAGCACTACACCAAGACGCGCCCCGCAACGACCACCAAAACCCGGTCAAGCCGCCACAATCAGTGGCGGCTTGACATAGGAGCTATTGCTCGCGCAGAAGGGTTAGAGCTCCTCGATGATCGCCACCGCGGCGGCGGTATCGGCCTCGTGAGTAAGCGAGACGTGAATCGTCACGGTCTCAAGGTGCTTGGCGATCTCGCCGGACAACCGCACCTTGGGCCGGCCCCACATGTCGGTGACCACCTCGATATCGCGGTGGATCCCCTCCGGCAGGGCCGGCCGCTTGGAGAACCGTGAACTCGACCAGGCCTTGATCACAGCTTCCTTGGCCGCCCACCGGGCCGCCAGGTGCCGGGCCGCCGACGAACTCTTGTCCGCGGCGTCCCGGCGCTCACCCGGCGTGAACGTCTCGGCGAACACGGTCCCCGGCCGATCCACCTGCTCGGCGAAATCAGGTATGGAAACCACGTCGATGCCTATGCCCATAATCGCCATGGAAGCGAACCTAGCTCACCTGTGTCGGCACGCACTCACCGCACATAGAGATCGTCGTCGCCGAGGCGGGCATCCGTGTTCAGCAACATTGCGGCTTCCTGGCGCTTCTCGGGCACATCGTGGTCGAAGCGGCGGTCGGCAGGCTTCTCGTACATCGGACGCCCACCGGCGATCGCCCCGGCCAAGCGACGTTGACCGGCCAGCGTGCGCTGCTCGGCGCGCTTGCGGTAGTCGTCGCGCTCGGACGGATCCAGCGCCGCGATGAACGCCTCCGGGTGCACCAGGGCGACCAGACCCGAGACGTGACCGAACCCGAGGCTGGTGACCAGACCGGCCTTGAGCGGGAATTTCCCACGCAGGTCGAGGGCGTCGCGCACCCAGACGAAGTGGCCGGAGGTGGCCAGCTCGTCGTCGACGCAGTCCAGGCTGCGGTTCGGCGGGATGACGCCGTCGCGCAGGATCTGGCACAGACCCATCATCTGGAACACTGCCGCCCCGCCCTTGGCGTG
This sequence comes from Mycobacterium syngnathidarum, assembly GCF_001942625.1. Taxonomy (GTDB): domain Bacteria; phylum Actinomycetota; class Actinomycetes; order Mycobacteriales; family Mycobacteriaceae; genus Mycobacterium; species Mycobacterium syngnathidarum. The sequence continues at coordinate 196,496 of NZ_MLCL01000086.1, read as the reverse complement.
CCCGGTCAGCGTCTTCTGGCTGACGATGAACAGCGGGGCACCTGCCGAGCGCCCCATCGAGTCGGCCAGCCGCTCGTGCAGCTCGGTCTCGTTGGGATCGTTTGCCAGCGTCGAAGTGTCGTGCTTGGAGATCACGGCGATGTCGTCGGCGCCGACACCCAGCTTGGCCAGCGAGCGGGCCAGCTGCGAATCCTTGCCGCCGCGTCCGGCGCCCAGGGCACCGAGGCCCGGAGCCGGGATCGAGGTGTGCACACCGTCGGCGAAGCTCTGCGCGTAGCCGACGACCGCCAGCACCGGCAGACCCATCTTGGCGGCGAGGTCACCGCGAGCCAGCAGGATCGTGCCACCGCCCTGGGCTTCCAGGAAGCCGAGACGACGACGGTCGTTGGCGCGGGAGAACTTCGAGTCGCTGATGCCCTTGGCGCGCATCATCTCGGTGTCGGCGGTGGCCGCCATGTCACCGAAGCCGATGATCGCTTCCAGGGTCAGGTCGTCGAAACCGCCGGCGATCACCAGGTCGGCCTTGCCGAGGCGGATCTTGTCCACACCCTCCTCGACCGAGACCGCCGCGGTGGCGCAGGCGCCGACCGGGTGGACCATCGCGCCGTACCCACCGACGTAACTCTGCATGACGTGTGCCGCAACAACGTTCGGCAGCACCTCCTGCAGGATGTCGTTCGGCTTGGCCCGGCCCAGCAGGTTGCCGTGGTACATGGTCTGCATCGAGGTCATGCCGCCCATACCGGTGCCCTGGGTGGAGGCCACCAGGCTCGGGTGCACCCAGCGCATCAGCTCGGTCGGAGTGAAGCCCGAGGACAGGAACGCGTCGACCGTGGCCACGATGTTCCACAGCGCCACCCGGTCAATGGAATTGGCCATGTCCGGGGTGATGCCCCACACCGTCGGGTCGAACCCGGTCGGGATCTGGGCGCCCACCGTGCGCGACAGCTTGGTCTTGCGCGGGACCCGAATCTCGGTGCCCGCCTTGCGGATCACCTGCCAGTCGCTGGAATCGGGCACCGGCCGGGCCACAGTGTGCTCGGGGTCGTAGGACACGAATGCCCGGGCGTCGGCCTCGCTGGACACCACGAAGCTGAAGTCCTTGTCGAGGAACACACTGACCAGCAGCGGCGAGGCGTGATCGGGATCGATCGCACCGTCATCAACAAACTGGCGAATTCCACATCTTTCTACGACGGCATCGTGGTAGCGCTCCACGATCTCCGATTCGGGAACCAGCTCACCGGTTTGGGTGTCGTACCAGCCGGCCTTGGGATCGTCTTCCCACTTGACCAGACCGGTGGTCCAGGCCAGCTCCAGCACACCGGCCGCCGACAGCTCGCCGGAGACCTCCATCTCGAAGCGCGTGCGCGACGAGCCGTACGGCCCGAGCTCGGCGCCACCGACGATGACGACCAGATCGGCCGGGTCGACATCGAGATCGGCCCACTCCGGGGCGGGCGCCGGGTTGTACCCGCGCGGCGGGGACGGCAGTGCCGAAATAGCACCCTCGTCCTCATCGTCCTCGGATTCGGCTGCGGCGCTTGTCATGTCCTCACGGGCCTTGGCGGCCAGCTCAGCCATGTCGATCTTGATGTCGCCCAGACCGCCGGTCAGGTCGGCCTTGATGGGTGCGTTGGCCGCGGCCACCTTGGACTCCACCGTGCACAGGTTCAGCAGCATCGCTGCCATCTGGTCGGTGCTGTAGGTGGTGACGCCGGCCTCTTCGACCGCGCTGACGATCGCGTCGTTGTGCCCCATCAGCCCGGTGCCCTTGGTCCAGCCGATCAGCGCGTGCGCCAGGCTGACCCGCTCGGCCCACGATGATTCGGCACTCCAGCGGCTCACCAGTGCGTCGAGCGCGGACTTGGCTTCGCCGTAGGCGCCGTCGCCGCCGAACATGCCGCGGTTGGGCGAGCCCGGCAGCACCACGTGCAGGCGCGAGGCGATGTCCCGCTCGGCACCGATCGTCGACAGCCCGCCGATGAGCCGCTGCACGGCCCACAGCAGGACCTTCATCTCCATCTCGGAGCGTGAACCCGCCTCTGACAGATCCCCGGCCACGCGCGGTGCGGCGAACGGGAACAGCAGCGTCGGGGTTTGCGCATCCTTGAGGTGGATCGATTGCGGCCCAAGGCTTTCGATCTGCTCGCTACCGACCCACTCGACCAGCTTGTCGATGTCGGAGTAGGACGCCATGTTGGCCGGGACCACCCACAGCGTGGCGGCGAATCGGGCGTTCTCGCGGTAGAGCTCCTTGTAGAACGCCAACCGGTCGTCGTCCAGACGCGAGGTGGTGGCGATGACCGTGGCCCCGCCGTCGAGCAGCTGCCCGACCACCGACGAGGCGATCGAGCCCTTCGAAGCACCGGTCACCACCGCGACCTCGTCGGAATACCGACCGGTTCCGGGATTCTCGGCACCGGCCGCGATGCGACCAAACAGCGAGGCGTGGACGGTACGGCCCGCGGCGAGCGCCTTGCCCTGCCACCAATTCGCCTGCGTGGCAACGACATGCCCGGCACCCTCAAACCGCTCCGACAGGCGCGGCCATTCGGTGTCGATCTCGCCCTCGTCGGCGAGCCACAGCTTGACCAGGTCCTCACGGGCGCTGGCCCAGCGATCGTCGAACACGACGGCCTTCTTGCCGTCGAACGCCGGAGCGACCAATCGCGGCCAGTCCGAACCGAGTTCGGTGGTGACCAGGTCGATCAGCTCGGCATCGGTCGCCGTGTCGGGCGCGCTGACCGGGGCATCCAGACCGAGCTGGCCCAGGATCGTGCGGGCCGCGTTGGCCAGCACACCGTCGGGGCCGGTGACCGTCTCGGCGAACTCGTTTAGGGCGGCCGAATCCACCACGCCGCCGGCGGCGCCGCCGGCCGAGGGCAGGCTCACCGGCACGCCGCGACGGGCACCCACCGCGGCGACTGCGGCGTCGATCACCTTGTCGACGTCGGCGGCACTCGCCAGCGCACCCGGGTGCAGACCACCCAGGTCGCCACCGCGAACGCTGCTGCCCTCACGGGTGCCGAGCGCCACCTCGACGGTGACGTGCTTGGCCCAGCCCGGACCCAGCTCCCAGGTCTTGGTGACCCGCTCGGCGATGTAGCCCGGGCGCTTGCCCGACGGCCCGAACACCGTGCGCAGCTGATCGTTGATGGCGTCCGACAGCACCGGACCGAACGGCTTGTAGGTGCGCGCCAGCTTGCTGACCTGCCCCTTGAGCGCGCCCAGATCTGCCTCGGCGGCGCCGTCGATGGCACCCAGGTTCAGCTCGGAGCCCAGGTCGACCAGCAGCTGGTTGCGTCGCGAGGACGCACCGTCGGTGATCGACTCGATGGAGTCCAGCGCCTCGATCTGGTCGATGCGCATCTTGGCGCTCAGTGCGATGAGACCGACTGTGGCGTCGGCCGCGTCGAACGTGATGTCGTCTGGCCGGGGGCCACCGGACGGGGCGGCCGGAGCGGCCGCGGGGGCCGGGGCCGCCTCGGCAGGAGCGGCTGCAGCGGATTCAGCTGCGGGCGCGGCTTCTTCCACCTCAGGTTCCGGCTCCGGATCGGTGTCGCTGGCGAACAGCACCGCGGCATCGCGCTCGGCGTTGAGCACCTCGACGGTGCTGTGGGCGTATTCGGGCAGCTTGAGCGTGTTGGTGGCCAGTCCGGCGACCGTCGGCGCGTTCTTCACGCCGATCTCGACGAACCGCTCCACCCCGAGTCCACCCGCGGCCTCCTCGATGAACAGCAGGTCCTGGGTCTCGATCCAGCGCACCGGGCTGGCGAACTGCCAGGCCAACAGCTCGATGACGACCTTGCGGCACAGTTCGATCGGCCGCTCGTTACGCCAGGTGTCGTAGTCGGCGAGGATCTCGTCGAGCGGCTCGGCCGGCACCAGGTCGCGGATCTCCTGGATGAAGTCGCGGTCCAGGGTGAACGGCCGGGGCACCAGGTTCGGGATGTAGCGGCCGACCACCAGCTCCGGGTCGCGGTCGCGCGGGAGGACGCGTTCCAGGCTGCGCCGGAAGTCATCAACGCCCACCCGCAGCACGCTCGAGTGGAACGGCACGTCGATGCCCGGCACCAGGATGAACGACCGCTTGCCGCCGCTGATCTCGCGACGACGCTCGACCTCTTCCTCCAGCGCCTCCAGCCCGCGCACGGTTCCGGCGATCGCGTACTGCGAACCGCGCAGGTTGAAATTGACGATCTGTAAGAACTCGCCGGTATTCGCCGCGATTTCCGCGACAAAGCTCTCCACGTCCTCGTCGGCGAGGTCGATCTGCGACGGCCGGATCGCGGCCAGCCGGTAGTTGGACCGACCCCGCTCGTCGCGCGGCACGATGTCGTGCATCTTGGAGCCGCGGTGGAACACCGCCTCCAGCAGACCTTCGAGCTCGATCACGCCGGAAACGCATGCCAGCGCGGTGTATTCACCGACTGAGTGACCGCAGGCGATCGCGCCTTCGACGAACGCGCCCTGCTCACGCATCTCGGCGACCTGGGCGGCGGCCGTGGTGGCCATCGCGACCTGGGTGAACTGCGTCAGGTACAGCACGCCCTCGGGGTGCTCGTAGTGCACACCGGAGGCGATGAGCGAGGTCGGGTTGTCGCGGACCACGTGCAGCACCGAGAAGCCCAGCGTCTCGCGGGTGAACTTGTCGGCCTTGTCCCAGATCTTGCGGGCGGCCTTGGACCGGGCCCGGACCTCCATGCCCATGCCCTTGGACTGGATGCCCTGGCCGGGGAATGCGTAGACGGTCTTGGGTGCGGCCAGCCGCGCGGTCGCAGCCATCACCAGCTCGGAGCCGATGCGGGCCTGAACCTCGACAACCTCTGCGCCGACGTCGATTCCGACCCGGTCGACGCGGAAGTCGACCTCGTCTCCCGGCTTGACCATGCCGAGGAATCGGGCGGTCCAGCCGACAAGCTTGGCCGGCGGGATGGGCTTGCCGTCGGTGGCGGTGACGACGTGCTGCGCGGCGGCCGACAGCCACATGCCGTGCACAATGGGCGATTCCAGGCCGGCCAGCAGTGCGGCTGCCCGGTCGGTGTGGATCGGGTTGTGGTCACCGGAGACCACGGCGAACGGCCGCATGTCCACGGGCGCGCCGACCGTGACGTCGCGACGGCGACGACGCGGGGTGTCGGTGGCGTTGTCCGAGATCGCGCCGCCGGCCCGAACCGGGTCCGTCAGCTCGGCCTCGCCGGTGCGGCCGCGGATCGCGAACCGCTCCTCCAGCTTGGCCAGCTCGGTGCCGTCCGAGGCGCGCACGGTCACCGAAACCGGGACGACCCGGCCCACCTCGGTGTCGTGGGCAGCCGAAGCCGTTGCGGTGACGGTCAATTCGGCGGGCTCGGTCGGCAAGGCCGCCACCAGGTGCGCGGCGTGGTCCAGGTGCACCAGGCTCAACAGACCCTCGACGACCGGGAAGCCGGAGTCGGTGGCGGCGGAGCCGATCGCGGCGAACACCGCGGGCCAGCAGCGGCCGACCAGCGCGTCGGGGACGACGGTGAGCGTCGGCGCCAGCGGGGCACCGAAGGTGGCGGTGACACCGGTGTGGTCGGCCACCTGCTCGGGGTTCCAGCCGACGGTGACCGTGGCGGTGCCATCGACGACGGGCGGCAACGCGTCAGGACCATCGACACCGGCGGCGATGGCAAGCACCGACCGCATCGCGGTCGCCGCGTCCTCGACCTCGACGACCGGTGCGCCACCGCTACGGACGGCGCCGGTCAGGGTGAAGCGGATGTCGATCCAGGTTCCTGACAGCGGCACCGAGAGCACCACATGCCGATCGTCGGCGACCTCGAGCCGGGCTCCGGTGGAAGGATGTGTGGCGGAACGGTTCTCAGACCCTTCACGCACCTGCCACTCAGCCGCGGGGGCGATCCGGTGCACCGGGTTGACCGAGGTGCGCCCGGCCCACAACACGTCGGGGGCGTCGAGCAGCACGGCCAGCGGGCCGGTCACATCTCCGCGGCACCGACGGCGCGACAGAACAGGCTGCGGCTGGGCGCCGGCGGCCAGCACCTCGTCGACGGCGGCCTTCTCGAAGCGGTCCAGCAGTTCACCGACGGGCTCGTCGACCCGGGTGATGCCGGCGACCGCGGCGGTGCCGGGGATGACGCACACCTGATCGGCGTCGTAGCGCGCATCGTGGGCCTGCCACAGGGAATCGCTACGCCACCACCGGCGCACGTCCTTGTCGATCACCGGGACGAAGTTGACCGGCTTACCAAGCGTCTTGCACAGCTCGACGAAGAACGGTACGTCGGCCGGGTGCAGCTGAACGGATGCGGCGTCCGGGTAGGCCGAGACCAGCGCGGCCAGCGCGGCCTTCGGGTCCTCGAGCAGCTGCTCGTCGCCGAAGAGGGTCTCGATCGGGCCGAAATCCTGTGCGTGCAAACGTGCTTCGGCACGCTTGAGCATCTGCTCGAAGCGGTCACGCCAGGTGACGTCCAGCCATGGGGAATCGTCGCGCTTGGTGTCGGCGGTGCTGTTGCCGTCGCCGATCGCCAGTTCGACGTAGCGGCGCAGCCACTGCAGGTAGGTCATCTCGGCGACATCGCCGAAGTAGGGCTTGGCGGTGTTGGCCATCGCGGCGATGATCTCGTCGCGGCGGGCGGCCACCGCGTCGGCGTCACCGGCCACCTCGTCGAGCAGACGACCGCAACGCGAGGCAGTGTTGTCGATTTCGTGGATGTCGGCGCCGAGCTGGCTGCGGCCCGAGGCCATCCCGTTGGCGGCCTTGCCCGCGCCCACCCAGGCTTCGGTGCCCTTGGTGTCGACGAGCAGCTGTTTGACCGCAGGTGAGGTGGTGGCCTCGAGGGTGGCCATGGCGGCGGTGCCGACCAGGATGCCGTCGATCGGCATCAGCGGGTAGCCGTGGGCAGCCGACCAGCGGCCGGACAGGTACTCGGCGGACCGCTCCGGGGTGCCGATGCCGCCCCCGACGCAGATGGTGATGTTAGAGCGGCTGCGCAGCTCGGAGTAGGTGGCCAGCAGCAGGTCGTCGAGGTCCTCCCACGAGTGGTGGCCACCGGCGCGGCCGCCCTCGATGTGCACGATCACCGGCTTGGTGGGCACCTCGGCTGCGATCCGGATGACCGAGCGGATCTGCTCGACGGTGCCCGGCTTGAACACCACGTGGCTGATGCCCAGATCATTGAGCTCGCCGATCAGCTCGACGGCCTCTTCCAGGTCCGGGATGCCGGCGCTGACGATGACGCCGTCGATCGGCGCACCGGACTGACGGGCGCGCTGCACCAGCCGCTTCCCACCGACCTGCAGCTTCCACAGGTAGGGATCGAGGAACAACGTGTTGAACTGAATGGACCGGCCGGGCTCCAGCAGCTCGCCCAGCTCGGCGATGCGGTCGTTGAAGATGGGCTCGGTGACCTGCCCGCCGCCGGCGAGTTCGGCCCAGTGGCCGGCGTTTGCTGCGGCGGCGACGATCTTGGCGTCCACTGTGGTAGGGGTCATACCGGCCAGCAGGATCGGCGAACGTCCGGTCAGTCGCGTGAACTTGGTCGAGAGCTTGACCGATCCGTCGGGCAGGCTGACCACGGTCGGGGCATAGCTCGACCACGGCCGGGCCACCTCGGGCACCGCGCCGATGGTGAACAGGTTGCGCTGGCCGCCGCGGGTCGCGGCGGGCACGATGCCGATGCCGAGCCCACGCACCACCGGTGCGGTCAGGCGGGTCAGGATGTCGCCGGGGCCGAGGTCGAGAATCCACCGGGCGCCGGCGTCGCTGATCTCGGTGATCTCGTCGACCCAGTCCACCTGGCTGACCAGGATGGCCTCGGTCATCTCGCGGGCGAGCTCGACGTCGATGCCGACGGCCTCGGCCCAACGCGCGACGATCTCGATGCCGTCAGCCAGGCGCGGGGTGTGGAAACCGACCTCGACCTGCACGGGGTCGAAGACCGGGGCGAAGACCGCGCCACCGCGGACTTTGCTCTTGCGCTCGGCCTCTTCCTTCTCAGCGATCTGATTGCAGTACAGCTCGAACCGCGACAGCTGCTCGGGTGTGCCGGTGATCACCACGGAGCGCCGGCCGTTGCGGATGGACAGCACCGGGGGCAGCACGGTGCGCACGTCCTGACTGAACTCTTCGAGCAGCTCGTAGATGCGCTCGGGCTCGGCATTGGTGACCGACACCATCGGCGGGCGGTCACCCAGCACGGTGATCCCGCGACGACGGGCCACCAGGGTGCCCGCGGCGCCGATCAGCTGCGCCAGTGCCAGCAGCTGCACATCCTTGGCGCCCTTGGCGGCCAGCGCCTCGACGGCCAGCACGCCCTGGGAATGCCCGGCGACGGCCACCGGCGGGGTGGCGGCCAGGTCCATGCCCTGGCGGGCCAGCGCACGCACGGCCGCGATCTGGGTCAGCAGCACGCCCGGCACCGACACGGCGGCCGAGGTCAACTGCTTGTCGGAGGGCACCGGCTCCTCCGCGGCCAGCGCGCGAACCCACTGCAGCGGCTCGAACCCGATCGGCCGCACCACGACGAGCTCGGAGGCCACCGGCTCCAGCAGCAGCTCGGCCTCGCCGGCCAGAGTCGCCAGTTCGGCCTCGATACCGGCCGAGGACACCAACTCCTCAAGGGTCTCCAGCCAGGCGCTGCCCTGGCCGCCGAAGGCCACGGCATAGGGCTCGCCGGCGCTCAGCCGGTCGACGAGAGCATGGGTGGAGTCAGCCTGCCGACCAACGGATCCTGAGTCGTCGTTGCGACCGGCCGACACCCGGTCGTGTTCATAGATCGTCACTGGCGCTATCTCCTCGGTGCTGCTGTGGTTCTGCGATGAAAGGTGTCGCGTGCGGCTGTCGCGTGCGGTGTTCGGTGTCTGCGTGGTCTGGGGCGTGTGGCTGCCCGGCGACAGGCCAACGGCGATTCAGCGTCGAATCAGGCTGGAACGCTGGCGTCCGGAGAGCGCTCCGGACGGTGCACTGGCATTCCCGCCGTACTAAGAGTGTCATAAGAACCAGTGGGCGTTTTCCGCCCAGATTGGTTACTGGCGAGTTCTACGCATGGGTAACCGCCGGTAACGTAACGCGGCACGGACTGGCGGCCAAAGCTATTCGGGACAAACGTCCTGTTGGCAGGTGGTTACGGTCGAGTAGCCACAACTGCGCAGATCAAGGCAGCATTGTTATCGAATCGTTATCTAAATTTTCCGCCACATCCGAGCCCTCGAAGTGGCGGAGATCCAGCAGACAATCGAGCCGATGTTGTCCAGCGAATCCTGAGCGTCCGAACAAAAAGTTTGCTGAAATATCTTACTCGTCGGTAACTATTTCAGTTCCGCAGGCCGAATCGCGGCGATCGCCGTCACCCTAGTCGGCGGCGGCCAGGCTCTTGCGCAGGGCGCGTTCAACCTCGACCGAGACCACCGCTCGAGTCAGCTGAGACAGGTCCGCGTCAGACGGAACGCCCCGGGTTTCGGTGAGCGCGGTGACCGCGGCCTCGGCTACCCGATCAACGGCAGCATCTGTCGACCGAGCGACGTGGGCGATGATGCGCAGACAGCGCAGCTGGTCCTGCGCGCCGGTGACGAGCGCGGCCAACGCCGGGTCGGGCATCTGCACAGAGCCGTCGACGATACGCAGCAATCCGAACTTCACGAGCGTGCGCACATCGTCGTCGGCCGGATCCACATTCAGAGTCGACACGTTGGGCCGACACCAGTCCGAGGCCTGGATCCCCAGGGCTTCGGGCAGGTCCTTACCGCTGCGCAAGCCTGCGAAGAACTCGGCGATGTGCGCCGAGTTGAAACCTTTGGCCAGTAGCTGGCTGATCGCCGCCAACTGAGCCAGATGCCGCTCGCCGTAGTACGCCGAGCGCCCTACGCGCCGCGGCGAATCCAGCAATCCGCGCTCCCGATAAGCGCGGATATTGCGGGCGCTGACGCCGGAAATGCGCGCCAGGTCTTCCAGACGATACTCAACCAAGCCGACGTCCTCCGCGCCGGTTTGAACAGCGAAACATGTCGACACCCTACCCTCAGTTAAAGGCGCGAGCGAATTTGTACCCAGATGGTTCGAGCACCCGACGCCTCCGCACGTATGCCTGTTATCAGCGGATATGCTGCATCATCTGTCTCACATTTCACGTGAGTGTGCATTTTCAGCCAACTCCGTGATCGGCCGAAAGACGGCCGCGAGACCAAATTCACAACCAGCACAATGGAGGCCGTTCGCTTCATTGCCTCCGGTGCGAGAGCATGTACGTCTGCCCCGACAAACTCATTCGACGAAAGGTGCCCGCGTGCGTCCCTGGATCGTGTGGGCCACCGGGCTACTCGCCTACATCATCGCCGTCCTCGACCGCACCACCCTCGGCGTCTCGGGTCTACAGGCCGCCGACAGATTTGCCGCGAGCCCTGGTGTGCTCTCTACGTTCGTGGTGCTGCAGGTGATCGTCTACGCCGCAGCCCAGGTGCCGGCCGGACTGCTGTTGGACCGCTTCGGTTCCCGTGCGCTCATCGTGTCCGGGGCCGCGCTGATGACAGCCGGCCAGCTCGTGCTCGCCCTCAGCGAGTCGCTGCCCGCAGCCATCGGGGCACGCGCCATCGTCGGCCTCGGCGATGCTTTGACCTTCATCTCGGTTCTTCGCCTGGTGCCGTACTGGTTCGAGCCCGAACGCGTTCCATTGGTGGCGCAGTTGACCGGCATCTGCGGGCAACTCGGTCAGGTCCTGTCCGCCGTCCCATTCCTCGCGATACTCACCGGCTCCGGATGGACACCGGCATACCTGTCGGTCGCGGCATTCGGCATCGTGGTGATCGTGCTGGCGCTGGCACTCATCCGCAACACCCCGCACCGTTCGGCCCTCACATCCGAACCGATCTCCCTGCACACCACCCTGTCTCGCATCAAGACCGTCTGGCTACGTCCCGGGACCAGGCTCGGATTCTTCACCCATATGGGCACCCAGTTCTCGGTGACGGTGTTCGCGCTGATGTGGGGTGTGCCGTATCTGACGGTGGCGCAGGGACTTTCGGAGACCGCGGCGGGCGCTCTGCTCACCATCTCGGTGTGCGCCGCCATCTCGGCCGGGATCATCATCGGCGTGTTCACCGGGCGTCGTCCCCACCGCAGGTCACGGCTGGTGCTGTGGATCATCGCCAGCAACGCGCTGGTGTGGACCGTGGTGCTGGCGTTGCCCGGCCCGGCACCGATGTGGTTGTTGGTGGTGCTGATCGTCGTCATCTCGGTGGGCGGCCCCGGTTCGATGGTCGGCTTCGACTTCGCCCGGACCTTCAATCCGAGCCACACGCTCGGCACGGCCCAGGGCATGGTGAACATGGGTGGGTTCCTGGCGGCACTGCTGGTGATGCAGGCCATGGGCCTGATCCTGTCCGGCGCCGACAGCTACTCGTTCACGTCGTTCCGGCTGGCCTGGTCGGTGCAGTACGCGGTGTGGATCCTGGCCACGATCGGCATCCTGATCACCCGCACCAAGACCCGACGCCTACTGGCAGCCGAACAGGAACGAATGCTGTTGGAGACCTTCGAGACTCACCCCGGTCAGTGAGTGTCCAACCGCCGACCGACGATCTCGGCAGCGTGCCGGTGCCCGACCGCCTCGAACCCGGCGACCACCACCACCGGTGCCGCGGTGACCACCAACAGGCACAGCGTCATCGACGTGCCCTGCGCGGCCAGCACGACCGCGACCACCAGGACCGCCGCGGCCAGCACCAGCAGCAACGCATGCATGAGATCGAGTTCCTTCACCAGGAATGAGTAGATGACGTACATCGCCACCAGGTACACGCCCACCGGGATCGCCACGGCCAGCACGGTGCCGACGGAATCCAGCTTCGATTCACCGTCGATGTAATAGGCGGCCACGTGTAATCCCGCGCCGGTGGCCACGATCGCCGCGAACACCGCCAGGTGCAGGTATCCGTACCAGAACGACAGCGTGCGCTGAGCGTGCAACAGGGCGCCGGCCGGAACCAGGAAGTACACCCACCACATGCCGAATGTCAGGCCGATTCCGGCGGCCACCAGCAAGATGGCATCGGTGGACCAGCCGTGCTCCCCCACGGCAGCGGTCAGGGACGCCACTGTGCCGACCACACCCTCACCCAGCGCGATGATCGCCAGCAGTCCATAGCGCTCGGCCACGTGATGGGCGTGCCACGGGGTGCCACCCATCACCCGCTCGGCCAGCATCGGTCCGCTGATCTCCACGATGATCAGCACCAGTGCGGTGACGAAGAAGACCGTCAGCGATGTGTGCACGAAGATCTGTACCACCCACCCGATCTGCGCGACGACGACCGCGCACGCGTAGGTCAGGCACGCCGACCGGCGGGGCGGATCCTGCGCGGCGGCCCGTAACCACTGCCCCACCAACGCAACTCGCATCACCACATAGCCGGCCACCATCACCACGTTGTCGACGTGGCCGCCGTGTTCGATCGAGGCGAAGACCGGGGATATGCCCATTGCCAGGATGATGACGCCGACCATCTGCAGCATCGTCATCAACCGATAGATCCAGTCGTCAGTGTCATAGGCAGACGCGAACCAGGTGAAGTTCATCCACGCCCACCAGATCGCGAACGCGGAGAAACCGAACCCCGCCAACCCGGCCGACACGTGCCCCTCGGCCATCAGGTGCGCAAGTTGTGCGGCCGCCACGCCGAAAGCGATCACGAAGGTGAGATCGAACAACAATTCCAGTGGGGTCGCCGCCCGGTGCTCTTCGTGCGGGTCGCGTCCACTCATCCGGCTCAGCCGGTGGGTTTGAACCGGGCTCGGCCTGTCCTCGTTCACCCTTGTATGTCCCTTTCTCGCCAGATTGCACCGCAATTCCACCGCATCGGGGCGCCGGGCCATGGATTGGCTACGGCGTGCTGGCCGAAACGTACGCCAAATACAGGTAGTGCACTACTGATGTCAGCACCTCCGCCAGGCTCGAGGATGAGCGTGTGTCCAAGCAATTCACGCTGAACGTTCTCGGCGAGTTCGCCGTATACCGCGACCTGGAGCCGGTGGTGTTGCCGCCCTCATGTCGACGACTGGTGGCGTTGGCCGCGGTCAAGCACCGGGAGCTGCATCGCAGCTGGGTGTGCGACTTGCTGTGGCCGGGGACCCCGCCGCACAAGGCGGTGTCCTCGCTGCGATCGGCGCTGTGGCGATTGCGACCGTTGGGCGCCGACTCCTTGCTCGTGGTCCGGCATCAGTACGTCAGCCTCGCTCCCGAGGTGAAGGTTGACTGGCATGAAGCCCTCGCATTGCACGAGGCGATGGCGATCGACGCGCGACCGGCACCCGCGGGCACCCATCCCGTCCTACACCGGCTGATCCGGAGCCGCGATCTGCTCGAAGGCTGGACTGACTCCTGGTGTGCCGCCGAGCGCGACCGCTACCGGGCCATCAAACGGTCTGTCCTGGACGCTCCCGGAATTCCGGTACCCAGGCAGGTAACGCATTACGCAGTGCCGGGCGCACCGCGCCGGCCCGCGTCGCACGGAGGCCGCCAAAACGACAACGTGAGGTGCCTGCCATGAGTGCGCTGTTGCTCGTTCTCGCCGTGGCCGGCGCGGTGGTGACCGCGCTGGCGGTGCACGACCTGCAGACCTGGCTCGAGCGATGGGCCTACGAGCGGCACGCGCAGGACTGATGCCCCGCCGGCGACGGCGCCTATACCGGGTCGAACGACGAGATCAACCAGTTGCCGTCGATCTTGCTCAGACCGACCTTGACAGCGCTGGCCGAGAAACTGCCGTTCGGATTGTCGGCGCTGGTGGTGGCCTGGTTGACGAAAACCAGTGCGACCGCTGAATCAGGATGGATCTCCGAGATGGCCGACCGCACCACCGATGCCGCCGTCTTGACCGACTTCTGCTTGGCTGCCGGCGCGACGATTTCCTGGGTGAACTGGGTGTAGTACGACAGGAAATCACCGGTCAAGTGCGACTTGGCGGCGGTGAAATCCCGGTCGAGACTGTCCGGTGCATAGCTCAGCAGGGCTACCGTGCCGTCGTTCGCGGCCTTGAGCACCGTTTCCGACGCCGCCGGACCCGTCTGCTGGTCCACCCGGTACTGCGCGAAGTACAGCCAGCCGGCCAGCGCAGCCGAAGCGATCAGCGCCACCGCCAACGCCAGCGGAAACCACAGCTTGGTCAGCTTGTGCCGCCACCCGTGCTTCGGCTCGGGATCAGCCGGGGCTTCGCCGGACGCGTCGGCCTCGGCCTGCTCTTCGCCGGCGTCGGTGGTTTCTTCGACCTCGGCAACCGTGTCGGTCTCGTCTTTCTCGACTGCCGCCTCGGTGTCGTCGTTCTCGGTCTCTTTGGTTTCGGTCTCGTTGGTTTCCTGATCCAGGCTCACGGCACGAACTCGACTTTCGACAGCTTGATCTGGTCACCTTCGCGGACCAAGTTCACGGCCACCCGCCACGGTCGCGGTTGCTTGTTGGCCCCCGTGGTGTTGGTGACCTTGGTGTTCACCGCCACCAGGACCACCGCCTTGTCGTCGCTCATGCTGTCGACGGCGGCGCCGGTGACGTTGGCCTCGGTCACCACTTTCGCGTCCTGGGCGAGCTTGACGAAGTCTTTCGACTGAGCCTCGAAATCCTCCCGGAACTCGCCGGTGGAGTTGTCGAGGATGTTCTTGACCGCGTCCTGGGCGTGGTTGAAGTCGAGCGACATCAAGGTCACGACCGTCTGACGGGCCGCCGCGGTGTATTCGGCGGTCAACTGCTCGCGATGCTGGGCCTGGCGATGATTCCAGATCATCAACCCGCTGAGGACGAGCAGGCCGACGATGACGATGAGCGTGATGCAGGTCGCCAGCACTTTCCAGAACAGGCGAGAAACCCTCACCCGCGGTACCCGGCTCGACGGCTTGCTCTCGGCGTCGGCCTCTACCCCGGTGCTGTCGGTGATCTCGGCGGCCCCGGTCTCGGCCGGCTCGGCGTCGTCAGGACGACCGGCCGACTCCGCAACGGCGGCGTCGTCGACCTCTTCTGGGAACTCGACGATGTCGGCGGCACCGTTGTCGGCGGCGGCCTCATTGCGTAGCCGGATGGCTTTGGCCCGGGCGCGCGCGGCAGCTGCTACTGCCTCGGCCTCGGCAGCCTCGGCTTCGGCCTGTTCGGCCAACTTGAGCGCGTCGCCGGGCGACGCATCATCTTCGCTAGTATCGATTACCGGCGACGAAGGCTTGCGGGACGGCATGCCGACCTCCTGTCCGTTCAGCAGCCTGCTTAACGAGAATTACGTTATCAGTTTGCGGTAGTGACCCGAGAGTACATCATCGACAGCAGGCGCTTAAATGTCTATTCACCTGCGGAAATGATGTTTACGTGCTGTGCGCTCACTTAGCGTGGATCGCCGCTACCCGCGTCTCGAGCTCATTC
This sequence comes from Mycobacterium syngnathidarum, assembly GCF_001942625.1. Lineage (GTDB taxonomy): Bacteria > Actinomycetota > Actinomycetes > Mycobacteriales > Mycobacteriaceae > Mycobacterium > Mycobacterium syngnathidarum. The sequence goes on along the minus strand of NZ_MLCL01000086.1, from coordinate 181,119 downwards.
TTCATGACCTTGCCCGTGGCGTTGAGCGGTAGTTCGTCGAGAAACTCGACATACCGCGGCACCTTGTAGCCGGCCATTCGCTCGCGGCTCCAGGCGATCAATTCCTCGGCGGCGATCCCCGACGTACCCGGCTCGTCCCGGAGCACCACGAACGCCTTGCCGACCTGCCCCATCCGCTCGTCGGCGACACCGATGACAGCAACCTGCGCAACCGCCGGATGCTCAAGGAGGAACCCCTCGATCTCGGCCGGATAGGCATTGAATCCGCCGACGATGAACATGTCCTTCTTACGTCCGACGATCCGCAGCCGCCCGGACTCGGTGAACTCGCCGAGGTCTCCGGTGTGCAGCCAGCCGTCGGCGTCGATCGCCTCGGCGGTGGCGGCGGGATCGTCCAGGTAGCCCTGCATCACGTTGTATCCGCGCACCAGCACCTCGGTGTCGCCGGCGATGCGAACATCGACGCCCTCACACGGCAGCCCGGCGGTGGTGGCCACGTCCTCGGCCGAGTCGCCCGGCCGCGACAGCGTGACGTTGCCCGCCTCGGTCAGGCCATAACCGGTCATCAGCGTCTGGAACGGCAGCTCGTCCCGGATACGACGCACCAGCTCCACCGGGATGTCCGCGGCGCCGGTCACCCCTGCCCGCAGCGTCGCCAGCCGGGTTCGGTCTGGGACAGCGAGCAGCGAGTGGTACAGCGTGGGCGGGCCCGGCAGCATCGTGATGCGCTCGCGCTCGATGAGTTCCACGACATCATCGACATCGAACACGGCCACCGGCAGCATCGTCGCGCCGCGCAGGAAGCACGCCACCAACCCGGCCTTCAACCCGAACGTGTGGAAGTACGGGTTGATCATCAGGTAGCGGTCGCCCTCGCGCAGATCCGCCAGGGTGGCCCATTCTTCGTAGGCCCGCAGCGTCTGGCGGTGGTTCATCATCGCGCCCTTGGGCCTGCCGGTGGTGCCCGAGGTGAAGATGACATCAGCGATGTCCGTGGGCGCCATGTCCCGGGTGAACGGCGAACCGCTGCCCAGGAAGTCCGACTTCAGGTCGATGACCGGGACATCGACCTCGGTCCCGGCGAAGGTGAAATCCTGTCCGAGGAAACCCTTCTGGACCATCACCGCCTTCGCTCCGCTGCGCGCGACCACATCGGCGGCCTCGTCGGTCTTGAACCGGGTGTTGACCGGGACCAGCACACCGCCGGCGGCCATGATCCCGAATGCGGCGATGATCCATTCGGCCGAGTTCGGCGCCCAGATTGCGACCCGGTCCCCCTTGGCGACGCCGAACTCGGCGAACGCACCCGAGGCTTTACGGATGCGCTCGACGAGTTCGGTGAAAGACAGCCGCAGCGGACCGTCCACGACAGCCTCGGCATCGCCGAACCGGTCCGCTGCACTCAAGACCATCTCGGGGATGGTCTGCCACTGATTGATGTGTCGGCCCCTTAGGTCGTGACGAGACGACCGAGGTTGCCGCCCATGATCTTGGCCTGATCTTCGACAGCGAGGTGCTCAAGCGCGGTGACGTAATGCGTCGGCTCGGCCAGACCCTCGGGGTGCGGCCAGTCGGAGCCGTACAGCACCTGGTCGACACCGATGAGGTTGATCAGGTCATCGATGCCTTCCTCGTAGAACGGGCTGACGTAGATGCGGTTCTTGATCTCCTCGATCGGATTGCCAAGGAAAGCTTCCGGAGCCTTCTTCCAGACCTCGGCCATGGAATCCAGCAGCGGGAACATCCACTTGGAGCCGGCCTCGACGATGCCGACCTTGAGCTTCGGATGCCGGAACAGCGCTCCGTGGATGACCCAGGATGCCACCGCGTCCTGGATCGGGCGCCACTCGTTGAGGATGCCCATCGCGTTGGTCTGGAACGGCAGCATCTCCTGCACGGTGCCGTCCCATTCCGAGGTGTAGCGCGAGTAACCGCTGTCGGAGGAGTGCATGCCGACGAACACGTCGTACTCGACGCAACGCTCCCAGAAGGGGTCGAACTCGGGCAACGCGAACGAGCGCGGGCCACGGAAGCCGGGCACCGGCGCCGGGCGGACCAGGATGGCGCGGGCACCGCGCTTGACGGCCCACTCCAGTTCCTCGATCGCCTTCTCGACGATCGGCAGGGTGATGACCGGGGTGACGAAGATGCGGTTCTGGTAGTTGAAGCCCCAGACCTCGTCGAGCCACTGGTTGAGCGAGTGGATGATGACGTGGATGGCGACCGGGTTGTCGCGCAGCCGCTCCTCGATGAGGCTGGCCAGCGTCGGGAACATGAGGCTGCGGTCGACGCCGAGTTCGTTCATCAGCTCCAGGCGCGGAGCCGGCTCGAAGAAGGCCGGGATGGAGCGCATCGGCTCACCGAACAGCTCACGCTTGCTCTTGCCGTCCGGGTTGCCGAACTTGAAGTACTCCTCCCAGGCACCGGGCTTGGCCACATGCGAGAACGTGGGGTTCGGGATGTAGTTGCTGATGTGGCCGTCGATCGCGATCTTGGTGCGGCCGTTGACCTCGACGTACTGGACGATGTCCTTGTACTCCTTGGGGAGGTACTTGGTCATCGCCTCCGGCGGCTCATACAGGTGGTTGTCCGCGTCGAACAGCGGAAACGGAATGTCGACCCGGTGCGACAGTTGTCCCATGGAAAACTCCTTTGCAATTCACGAGAATCATATTCTCACTTACTAGCTGCCGCAATGCCCAACTCGCCCCGGAGGCTGCTCACCGGGCGATTGCAGCAATCTCCTGACGGATGACAAACTTCTGCACCTTGCCGCTGGCCGTTCGGGGAAAATCTTCGGCCTGATGTAGCTCTTCCGGCCACTTCTGCCGGGCCACCCCGCCGGCCTCGAAATGCGACCGGACCTGATCGAGCGTCGGCATCGTGCCGCCGTCGCGCACCCGAAGCACCGCAGCCACCCGCTCGCCCAGCCGCGCGTCCGGGGCAGCCACCACGATCGCCTCGATCACGTCGGGCAGCGCCAGCAGCACTTCCTCCACCTCGAGCGCGCTGATGTTCTCCCCGCCGCGGATGATGAGATCGGTGGTGCGGTCGGTGATCGTCAGATAGCCGTCGTCGTCGAGGACTCCGATGTCCCCGGTGCGATACCACCCATCGGCGTCGAAATGCTTTGCGGTGAGGGCATCGTCGGTGTACCCCAGGCACAGGTCCGGCCCGCGGCTGAAGATCTCGCCGTCCGGTCCGAGCCGGATCTCCACACCGGGGCGAACATTGCCGTCGGTGTACAACCGCTTGTCCTCCGGGGCCCCGGCCCCCGACCCGGTGATCGACGGATGCTCGGTGCTGCCGTAGGAACGGAAGACGAACAAACCCAGATCGGCCAGTCGCCGCGTGACGGCTGCGGGCACCGTCGAGCCGCCGAGGCCGACAGTGGTGAACCGGGCCAGATGGCGCTCGTTGAACTGCGGATGGTCCATCAGGCTGGTGACGAAGTAGGGCGGTCCGCCGCCGATCGACAGTTCGTCACGCTCGATCAACTCCAGCACCTTGCCGGGATCCCAGACGTCGCACAGATCGATCGGAGCGCCTTCGAGCACCGGGATCAGGAACGCGCCGAGCATGCCGATGAAATGCCCGACGGGCGTGGCGGTGAGCTGGCGGCCGCGGTCCGGCGGATAGTTCTCCAGCAACTGGCGGGTTTCGAAGCCCAGCGTCTGATGGCTGTGGATGACGCCTTTGGGCTCGCGGGTGGTTCCCGAGGTGAATGCGATCAGGGCCGGCGCCGCCGGATCCGCGGTCAGGGTGCCACTCATCGGTTCGTCGGCGAGCAGGTCGGTGAACGACGACTGCCCGACCAGCCCGACGATCGGGACATCGGCACACAGATCGGGCTCGAACTTCATCCGGCCGAACTGCTCGGTGGTGATGAACACCTTGGGCTTTGCCGTGGCCATGATGTGGCCGAGTTCCTTGCGGCCGTAGAAGTGCACGATCGGGACCGTGACCGCGCCGAGGAATGCCGAGGCCCAGAACGCGACCGCAGCCTCCATCCAGTTCGGCAGTTGCAGGGCCACCACGTCGCCGGCTCCGACCCCGCGATCACGCAGCCCAGCGGCCAGACGGCGGGCGGTGTGCTCGACCTCGCCGAATGTGCCCTGGTAGGGGCGGGTCGCGGAGTGCACGCAGAACCCGGCATCGGGGCTGGCAGCCAGACCGTCGGCCAGCATCTGACCCAGGGTTTCGGGCCGCCACCAGCCGTTTTCGACGTACCGTTTGGTCAGCTCAACGGGGATGTCGCGCACAACGGTGATGTTATTCTCATCAGACGAGAATGCCAATCCCGGAACTGGAGAACGTTTGATGGTCGACCTCGAAATCGACGGCGAACTGGCGGTCATCACGATCGACCGGCCGCAGGCGCGCAACGCCATCTCGCTGGACACCATGGATGCGCTGAACAAGGCGCTGGACGGGGCCGTCGGCGCTCGCGCCCTGGTGATCACCGGCGGCGGCGACCGCGCCTTCGTTTCCGGGGGCGACCTCAAGGAACTGTCAGCCCTGCGCACCGAACTCGAGGCGTCGGAGATGGCCTGGCGGATGCGCACGATCTGCGACCGCATCGCCGGGTTCGACGGGCCGGTCATCGCGGCGCTCAACGGCCACGCCTTGGGCGGTGGGGCCGAAGTGGCGGTGGCAGCAGACATCCGGATCGCCGCCGACGACATCAAGATCGGCTTCAACCAGGTGGCGCTGGCGATCATGCCGGCCTGGGGCGGGGCCGAGCGGCTCGCCACGCTGGTCGGCCGCAGCCGGGCGCTACTGCTGGCCGGGACCGGCCGCATTCTGGACGCGCGGGAGGCCGAGCAGGTCGGCCTGGTCGACCAGGTGGTTCCCCGCGCCGAGTTCGCCGAGGCCTGGCGGTCGGCGGCCCAACTGCTGGCCCGACGTCAGGCCGGCGAGGTCAAGCGCGTGATCAACGGGGTGTCCACCACCGAGGCAGTTTCGGCTTTCGCCCGGCTCTGGTGCGCCGACGAGCACTGGGCCGCCGCGGACAAGGTGATGAACAAGGGCAAGTAGGCCCTGCGCGCGTGCCGAGTGGCCACGTGTCACACAGTTTCGCCAAGAACCCGTGTCACAGCTGGCCACTGGGCCGACGTCTGCCGCCCAACTCCCGAACCGGGTCGCTGCCGTCCCAGTCGGCGGCCTGCGCTCGGACGTAGGCGCCCATTCCGGCCGAGGCCTCGGTCAGTTCCATGATCTCGACGATCGCGGCACCCGTCGGCGGCTCGAAGTACGCGAACCGGACACCCTCGCCTTCCCCGCCCGACCACACCCTGGGCCAACCGGCCTCGCCGAGCTTGACCATCGCCGCATCGAAGTCTTCTGCCCAGTAAGCAAGTTGGTGAAATCCTCCGCCGGTGGCGGTCAGAAATTCGGTGAAGATGCTGGGCGTCTCGTCCAGTTGCTGGATCAACTCGACCTGGAGGTCGCCGCTGTTGGACAACGCGAGCGACACGTTCACCTCGCAGGGCGCGCCACGATAGGTCACCTTCTGCGGTACGTCGCGGAGCACGAACCAGGGTCCGACACCCATGTCGGTCCAGTCCGCGATGGCGTCGTCAAGATCGGTGACGACGTAGCCGATCTGACGGATCTCACCGGGCAGCACACCAGCCATTGCGCCAGCCTAGACGAGAGCCGGTTCTCACTAGACGAGAATTACATTTCCGGTTATCGTCAACGACGTGTCAACACAGATTGCTCTGGCGCCCGAGATCTCGACCTGGCCCGACGCCGAACCCCAGCTGATCGGCAGCCGGTGCACCGACTGCGCGGCCACCGCCTTCCCGGCCCAGGCTCGCTGCCCCAAGTGCTCCGGCGGCAACACCGAACAGGTGCACCTTCCCCGGCGCGGCACCGTCATCGCCTGGACCACCCAGGGCTTCCCACCCGGCGCCCCCTACAAAGGCCCCACCGGAAAGAACTTCGTGCCCTTCGGCGTCGGCCTCGTCGAACTCACCGACGACACCGGCCCCGTCATCCGCGTCGAAGGCCGACTCACCGAAAACGACCCGACGAAACTGCAATTCGGCATGGACGTCGAACTCACCATGACACCTTCGCCTTCCAACCCATCTGAGGATTGCCATGACCAATGACGTCGCCATCATCGGCGTGGGCCTGCACCCCTTCGGCCGGTTCGACAAGACCGCGATGCAAATGGGCGCCGAGGCAATCCAATTCGCGCTCGAGGACGCGGGCCTTCAGTGGAAAGACATCCAGTTCGGCTTCGGCGGCAGCTACGAGGTGTCGAACCCCGACGCGGTCACCCGCCTGGTGGGGCTGACCGGCATCACGTTCACCAACGTGTTCAACGCATGCGCCACTGCCGCCAGCGCGATCCAGCAGACCGCCGACACGATCCGATTGGGCAAGTACGACATCGGGATCGCGATCGGCCTGGACAAGCACCCCCGCGGCGCGTTCACCGACGACCCGGCCAAACTCGCCCTGCCGCAGTGGTATGCCGAGAACGGCCAGTTCGTCACCACCAAGTTCTTCGGGATGAAGGCCAACCATTACATCCACAAGCACAACATCTCCGAGGAGACGCTGGCGCGGGTGGCCAACAAGAACTTCCGCAACGGCGAGAAGAACCCGAACGCGTTCCGGCGCAAGGAGATCGCGGTCGAGGAGATCATGGCCTCGCCGGTGCTGAACTACCCGCTGCGGCAGTACATGTTCTGTGCACCCGACGAAGGCGCGGCCGCGGTGATCATGTGCCGCGCCGACATCGCCCACAAATACACCGACAAGCCGGTGTACGTGCGCGCCAGCGAGATCCGGACCCGAACATTCGGTGCGTACGAGGTCCATGCCACCTCGGCTCCGCTCGACGAGGATCCCTCACCGACGGTGTTCGCCGCCAAGGCCGCCTACGAAGCCGCGGGCATCGGGCCCGAGGACGTGGACATCGCCCAGCTGCAGGACACCGACGCCGGCGCCGAGGTGATCCACATGGCCGAGACCGGGCTGTGTGCCGACGGTGAGCAGGAGAAGCTGCTGGCCGACGGCGCCACCGAGATCGGCGGCTCGATCCCGGTCAACACCGACGGCGGCCTGATCGCCAACGGCGAGCCCATCGGCGCCTCGGGGCTGCGCCAGATGCACGAACTGGTACGCCAGCTCCGTGGCGAGGCCGGGGAACGCCAAGTGCCTGGCAGCCCCCGTGTCGGCCTGGCCCAGGTCTACGGCGCACCCGGCACGGCCTCGGCCACCATCTTGTCGCTCTAGTTCCCCTGGCGAGCAGACGTGATTGTCCTCCGCAACCATCGGTTCGGGGGACATTCACGTCTGCTCGCGCAGGGTCGGGTGTCAGGCCGGCAGTTCCAACGGCTGCGGTTCGCCTTCCAGGCGCCGCAGCCAGTCCTCGCAGAACTTCATCACCTCGGCATGCCCTGCCGTCATGCCCAGCGCCTGCTCCATGACCATCACCCGAGACACGCTGGCGGCGATGAAAGTCCAGACGATGGGCGGCACCTCGGACGCCTCGACGCCGTAGCGCCGCAGCGCCCCGTCGATCGCGTTGGTCTCCGCTTCGCGGAACAGCTCGGCGTAGCGGCCGATCTCCGCACGCAGCGCCGGCCGGTGGTTGGCGAGCCCCGTCATCTCCATCGTCAAGCGCGTTGCACTCGGGTCGGTGCCGAATCGCCACAGCGCCCAAAGCGGCTGCGGCGAGTTCAGGGCTGCGGCCTGCGCCGCCAACCCCTCCTCGGCACGCCGCGTGAACACCGCCAGGAACAGGTCGTCCATCGTGCGGAAGTAGTAGTGCACCAACTGGGGCTTGAGACCGGCCCGCTCGGCCACCCGGCGGGACGTCACCGCGACGTACCCCTCCTCGATCATGAGCGCCTCAGCGGCGTCGAGCAGCACGATCCGGTTCTTCGCGTCCGGCGCCCCGATCCTTCGCGCCGATGCCATCGATCCTCCTCACAACATGTCCCCGACGATGTCTGGCTGATCGTAACTTTCGCCCAGCCAGGTGATCTTGACCACGACTCTACCGCCATGCTAAGCAGGTGCTCAGCAATTTTCGAAAATTCTTCGCGCGGTGCAGCCCGTCGCGAAACCACCGCAGCGCATATCGATTTCGGGAGGCAGCACACACCATGAGCGATTCCAGCACGACCGATTACGACACCGTCGATTACTTCACCGACCCGTCGCTGGTACCCGACCCGCACCCGTACTTCGACCACCTGCGCAGCAAGTGCCCCGTCGTGACGGAGCCGAACTACGGCGTCATGGCGATCACCGGGTTCGAGGAGGCCACCACGGTCCTCAAGGACACCGACACCTACTCCTCCTGTATCGCGGTGGCCGGACCGTTCCCGCCCCTGCCCTTCACCCCCGAGGGCGACGACATCACCGAGCAGATCGCTGCGCACCGCCCGCAGATGCCGATGTTCGAACACATGGTCACGATGGACCCGCCCGACCACACCAACGCCCGTTCCCTGCTCAATCGGCTGCTCACACCGCGCCGGCTCAAGGAGAACGAGGACTTCATGTGGCGGCTGGCCGACCAGTGCCTCGACGACTTCATCGCCGACGGCAAATGCGAGTTCCTCAGCGCCTACGCAAAGCCCTTCTCGCTCTTGGTGATCGCGGACATGCTCGGCGTGCCCGAAGAGGACCACGAGGAGTTCCGCACGGTGCTCGGCGCCCCCCGGCCCGGAGCTCAGGTCGGCTCCCTCGACGGCGATCTCGTTGCCAGCAATCCATTGGAATGGCTCGACGAGAAGTTCATCAGCTACCTTGAAGACCGGCGCAAAGAACCTCGAGACGACGTGCTGACGGCACTCGCCACCGCGAACTACCCGGACGGATCCGTACCTCCTGTCATCGAGGTGGTTCGGTCGGCAACCTTCCTTTTCGCGGCCGGGCAGGAGACCACCACCAAACTGCTGTCCGCGTCGCTTCGAGTGCTCGGCGACCGTCCGGACATCCAGCAGGCCCTGCGCGACGACCGGAGCCGGATCCCGACCTTCGTCGAGGAGGCACTGCGGATGGACGCACCGGTCAAGAGCCAGTTCCGGCTCGCCAAGAAGAACACCACGCTCGGCGACATCGACGTACCGGCCGGCACCACGATGATGGTCTGCCCGGGCGCGGTGAACCGGGACCCGGTCCGGTTCGAAGACCCGCACACCTTCAGCCTGGATCGCAAGAACGTGCGTGAGCACATCGCCTTCGGCCGTGGCGTGCACAGCTGCCCCGGTGGCCCCCTGGCGCGCGTCGAGGGTCGAGTCTCGCTGGAGCGGATCCTGGACCGGATGGCCGATATCACCATCGACGAGGAGTTTCACGGCCCCGCCGACGATCGCCGTTACAACTACGAGCCGACGTTCATCCTGCGCGGCTTGACCGATGTCCACATCAGGTTCAAGCCCGTGCGCTGACAACCTCCCGAAGGCCGATTCCGCGGATCTCGTCTTCGCCGCATTTGCTATTCTCCGATTACGAGAATGACAATCTCACTGGCGAAGACGAGATTCCGGTTTCAGCACGCTGAAGCCTGATCACGTTCTATAGTCAGCCGACCAGTGCCTGATCCGTGGAGGTGTGCCTGTGAAATCCAGCTTGATCCGCGTGGCGATGAGCGCCGCGCTCGGGTTGGGGACAGCAATCGCATTGGCGCCGCCCTCGCAGGCCATGTACTTCGGCAACTACAACCTCAACATTCCGGATCGCCGCGATTTCCACACCTGGATCTGGTCGGCGATCACACCGTGCCACGAACCCGGGACCGACATTTTTGTGAAGGACTGCATCACCATCCGGACGATCCCGCAACCGGTCGCCAAAGCGGTCCCCAACACCGGGGACGCAAGATTGGTCGACGGTCGCTACACCTTGACGATCGATGAGTTCTACGGCCTGCGCTGCGGGGACATCTACTACGGTCCCACCATCCCGACCCACGACGTCTACACGTGGGACGCGAACACCCTTGCCGGCGAGATGGTCTCGTCGTTCGACGCCGGCTGTGACGGCGCGCCCGGCGGCTCCTTTACCTACCCGTTCACCTTGACGAGGATGTGATCGATGCGCCACCCCCTCGTCCGGATGCTCGCCGCTGCCGCTGCCACCGCGCTGGCAGCCGGCGCGGTCGCCACTGCCGCACCGGCATTCGCCGATGACCCACCGCCGCCCCCCGGTCCGCCGCTGCACCACGTGCAGTACACGGTGACCACCGACGCGCCGTACTGGGTGCACATCTACTACCGCGACAGTGAGCCCGCGATCTTCTCGGACTACAGCCACAATCCGTACCAATTCAGCCCACGAGTCGATGTCGATGTCGCGCCGGACAAACCGTGGGTGTTGGACACCATGCTGGCCGATCCAGACCTGTGGGCCATGGTGCTGGTGCAGAGTGGTGAGTCGCCGAACTTTCCGACCCCCGGGTTCAACTGCAAATTGGCAGTCGACGGTGTGGTGGTCAAGACCGACAGCGGCCCCAAGGGTGCGCTGTGTTCGATCCGGAATTGGTAACCCGGCTTCACGGTCAAACGCCAAGACACTTGAGGCGACGCAATATGCGTCGCCTCAAGTGTTTTCTGCGTCGTGGCGACTCAGGCGTCGCCGCGCAGCCATCGGGTCTCGCCGTTCATCGGAACACAGCTCAGGAACAACCCGTCCGGCGCCTGCGCCACCGAGTTCTGCTCGTTGATGCACAGGCTGTTCTCGTCCCTGACACCCACCATGGGGGGCGAGCGGAACCACCGTGGCTCATAGCGCCGCGGCGAGCCGCAGAACAGCAGCCGGCCCCACCCATTGCGCGCATCGACACCGAACACGTAGTAGGACGTGTTGTCACACGGCGCGCCGAGTACCGCATTGGGATTGATTCCCGGCGTGCAAAACGCGTCATTACATGTCTGCGGTCCCGCATTTGCCTGCGGGGCAGCCAGCATCCCGGCGACAATCACTGAAGCGGTCGCCATCACCGTCACACGCACGTTGCCACTTTCGCATAGCTGGAAATTAAACTCTCGATTTTGGAGAATATTACTACGATGGGTCCCGCCGCAGCTCTCCCACACCCCGCGACCACGGGTCCCACGGAACCGAATCCACCGTGGACCGACTGTTGATAGTGATATTCTCCCAAACTGAGAACATGGCTACCAGGCGATCAGGTCGGCCAGAAGGAGCGTTCATGTCAGTCACCCGGGTACGTGCCGGTGCGGTGGCAATCGCCGCTGCGGCGACGGTCAGCCTGAGCGGCGCCTCGCCTGCGGTCGCAGGCGAGCAGTGGGGTATCAACGGCACCTTCGCCACGTCGTCGAATGGCGCATGGGCCAAGATCAACGACCGCTACGAGGAGCAACCGCGGGTGGTGAGCACCTGGACGATCTCGACCCAGTGCATCTCGCCCACCGAATGCAGCGGCACGGTCAACAGCGACGCCGGCTGGTCCGCACCGGTCTACACCACGAACGGTCTCTGGTATGTCAAGCGCGTGGTACCCAACTGGCGTTTTTGTGCCGACGGCACCCCCGTCGAGGGCATGCAGGTGTACAAGTTCTACCCGGTGGGCTTCGACGGGCACGTGGACACATCCTCGAACGAATACGCCGGCGAGGACGTGACCAAGGGCCCCAGCGGTTCGTGTGGACGCAACCAGTGGCCAGTGGTTCGCATGCCGTTCTATATGAAGCTTGCGTAGATCCTCTCGGCATGCCCGGAACGAAAACTGAAGACAGAAAAGAGAACTGGCCACGGGCGATTGCCCGTGGCCAGTTCTCATGCATTGCACGCTAGGTCGGCATCAGGTCCTGCCACGTCTTGGGTGTGGACACCAGATCCGTCTGCTTGTACAGATTGCCGTCACTGCCCATGTACTCCCCCGTGCGCGGGTTGTACTTGGCAATCGCCACCGACGGCCCATTTCCGGCATCACCCTTGAATGCGCTCGGGGCCACGCCAGGTTCCGCGGGCATGGGAAGCTCCGGAGCATCCGGAAACACCCCTTGGCCGTGCGGGACCGACGGAAGCTCGGTGGCTTGCGGCGTATGCGCCTCAGGCACCGGAACCGCGTTGGGATCACCTGCCGGAGGCGGTGGCACGCCGGGCACCGGCGGCTCCAGGTACATCGGCTGCCCCGGCAGCAGCGGGCCAGGACCCGTCCCGGCGAAACTCGGCGCCGGCTGCGGCTCGGGTGCCGCACCCGGTGGCGGGGCGGTGACCCCCGTTGGCAGCGGAGTGCCGCCGAGCGGCCCGAAGATCTTCTCGTCAGGCAGCACCCGGGTATCCGGAGGTATGCCCTGGGCGATCAGATTGGGGTCGAGCGGGTAGGGGCCGAGGGCATGCTGGCGCTGCGCGAGCGGCTGGAAACCCTTGGGGTCGTTGCACAATTCAACCGTGGGCGCGCGCTTGCCCGGATGCGCCATACACGGGTAGTTGCGGGCACCGCGAACGCCGATCGGGGAATCCTGTGGCAGCTTGCAGTAGATGTCGTCGGGAGTGTCGATCACGGTGGTATCGGCCGGTGAGCGCCAGGCCGAAGGCGGGAGGAAGCCCACCGTGCAGGTCGGCGGATCCCCCAGGCCCAGCGAGAAGTCGGCCATCGGCAGACCGCTCGTGTTGTTGGTGTGCGAGTACGTCTGCAGCTGAGCGACGTACGGCGGCAACAACACCAGCAGTTGCTCGATCGACGGGTTGTAGGTGACCGCGATCTGACCGAACGTGGTCAGATTCGCCAGCAGGATTGGCAACGTCGGCTTGATCTGCTCGAGCAGCTTGGTGGTTTCCTGAGCGAAACCCGGACCGTTGCGCAGCAGTGATCGAATCTCGGGATCGTTCTCGGCGACCTGCCCGGTGATACCAGCCATGCTGGCCGCCCAGGTCCGGATCGAATCGGTGGTCTGAGCCTGTGCATCGAGGAAGGGCTTGGAGTCGTCGATCAACGCCCGTGTCTGATCGGAGACGGCGTTGGAGTCCCTGGTGATCGTCGATGCCGAGTCCAGCAGCGAGCCGAAGTCGTAGCCGGTGCCGTTGAACGCGTTGTAGGACTCGTCCAGCAGCTGGCTGAGCTTGTCCTTCGGGATGGTGTCCACCAGCGCACTGAGCTGATCGAGCATCGGGCCGACCTGCTGTGGGATCTTGGTGTCGGACATCATGATGACCGAGCCGTTCTCCAGATACGGCCCAGAATTGGTGCGCGGCAACAACTCGACGTACTGCTCGCCGACCGCCGACATGCTCCGGACCTCAGCCGCCAGGTCTGCAGGCACCTTCGGGGAACGGTCCAAAGACAGGGTCGCCTCGGCCCCCTTCTCGGTCAACTCCACCGAAGTGACCTTGCCGATCTGGGATCCGCGGTAGGTGACATTGCTGAATTGGTACAGCCCGCCGGTGGCCGGCAGTTCCAACTTCACCGTGATGCGTCCGATGCCGAGCAGCGTGGGCACCTGCATATAGGCGAACAGCATGACGGCCACACCGACGACAGATGCGACGGTGAAGAGAATCAGCTGAGTCCGGATGAAGCGGGTGAGCATTTATCCGCCACCCCCTGTCGGTGGAGTAGGAGCAGTAGGTGCCGGCGGTTGATCACTGGGCGCCGAACCGCCTTGCTGCGCATACGGTCCCGCGAAAACTGAGGTCGACCCGCTGGAGGGGTTCACCGGTTGGGGTGCTCCCCCGGGCATGGTCATCGGCGCCGGCGGTACCACGGGTAGCACCGGACCTGCATAGGTGGGAGGTGGAACATCCGGTGGCGGCGGTGCGTCCGGAGCCGGCGGGAACGCATCCGGTGGTGGCGGGTTGACCCCGGTCTTGAGCGGGTCATACGTGTAGTTCAGATAGCTCGGATCCCCGGGCACCGGAGCGTTTTGGGCGTCTCCCTGCTCCCATCGCGTTCCCATCATCAGGCTGCGCTTGAGATGCGGAATGGTCATGTCGAAGTACGCGAACAGGTTGTAATAGTCGCCGCGGATCACCCGGTCCATGAAGCTCTGGGTGAACGGGAAATGCGGCGCATATTCGAGCACCGAAGCCAGGTCCGGCCCGACGTTGGCCAAGGCCTTCAGCGCGGGCTCCAGATTCTTCAGGTTTCTGACCAGATCGGCCTGCGAATCGTTGACGAATTGGTTGGCGGTGGCGCTGAAGGTCCCGAGCTTCTGCAGCGCCGTGGTGAATCTCGGTCGCTCTTTGATCAAGACGTCGAGTGCGGGCGGGATCTTCTCCAATGCCCGGGTGATGACATCACGCTGTCCGGCGAAGGTAGAGGCCAGCTGATTCAAGCCCTGAATGGAAGCAACGATGTTGTCGCGCTGGGCATCCAGGGCGCCCACGAACGTATCCAGCCGGGTCAGCAGGTCACGGAAGTCAGTTTCCCGGCCGTTGATCGCGGCGCTGAAGTTGTGGATGATGTCGCCCATCTGGCCGAGACCGCCCCCGTTCACCACCGCGGCCAGCGATGACAACGTCTGCTCGGTCGTCGGATAGGTCGACGAGTTGTTCAGCGCAATCGTCGTTCCCGGCTGGAGTTTCCCGCGGGGAGCCTCACCGGCAGGCGCATTGATCGCCAGGTGCATCGAGCCCAGAAGGCTGGTCTGTCCGATGCTGGCCACGACGTTGGCCGGCACCACGACGCCGGGTTTCACCGAGAACTCGACGTCGGCGTGCCAGTCCCTCACCGACAGGCTGCGCACACTACCGACGACGACATCGTTCATCATCACCGGCGAATTCGGTTCCAGCGTAGCCACATTCGCGATTTCGACGTGGTAGACGCTGGAGTCCGCGCCGCGGCCCACTGCCCCGGGCAGGGGCAGCGAGTTTACGCCTTGGAAGGCGCATCCGCTCGCGGTGAGCGCAACGCAGGACCCGGTGGCGATCGCCAGCCGCAGCCGCTTGTCCCTGATCATGCTGGCGGCGTCCCTTCTGGTGGTAACGGCGCTTCGGGTGCCGGCGCTTCCGGTGCCGACGCTTCGGCGGCCAGGGGACCTGGCGCAGGTCCCGGTGGCGGGCCCGGTTGTCCGGCAGTCGGATTGAGCATGTCCGACACTGTGTTCGGCATGTTGGGCGGATAGTACTCACCGCCGGGCAGTAGCTGCTGGGCGCCTGGCGGCGGCACGCCGGGCGCGCGGCCGGTGAACGGCGGTGGTGGCTCCGGACCGGGGTTGTACGCCGAGATCGCCGGCGGCGTCTCGGGCGGCGTGGGCTCCCCACCCTCACCGCCGGGTGCCAGCCGCGGCTCGGAGTACTCGATCATCTCGGGGCTGGCCGATGGCATCAGGTAGGGCGTGATCGGGAACGGCAGGTAGTTGAAATTGATCAGCCGCAACGCCGGCCCGAGATACTGCGAGCAGAGTTTCGCGGTCTCGGGCGCGGTGGTGTTCTCGACGGCGCCGATGGCGCCGCAGACGAACTCGACCGGGTTGGAGAAGTTGTTCATCACGAACTGACCGACCGGGCTACCTGAGTCCGGGTTGTAGATGTTGTACCCGTTCATGAATGCGTTGGGCGCCACGTGGAGCAGTTGCTCGATGTGCATCTTGTTGTCGACCAGGTTCTGAGTGACATTCGCCAGGCGCTGGACCTGCTCGGAAGTCTGGTCACGGCTTCCCGCGACGAACCGCTGCACATCGACGACCGCCACCGACAGGTTGGTCAATGCCGCATCGAGATCCGACCGGCTGCCGTCGACCACGCTGGTCAGGGTGGCCAACCTGTTCTGGAACTGCACTACCTGCTGGTTGCTGTCCCGCAAGGCGGTCACGAACGTCTGGAGGTTTTTGATGATGTCGACGATGTTGCCACTGCCCTCGGCCAAGACCCGGGCAACACCGGACAACTGCGAAATCGTCTGCCGCAGTTTGTCGCCGTTGCCGGCCATCGCGTCGGCCGTGCTGTTGATGAACCGGGACACCGAGGTCCCGTCGACACCGCTCTGCGGTCCGAGGTCGGTGGACAACCGCATCAGCTGTTCTTTGACCTGGTCCCACTCGACCGGAACCGCGGTGCGGTCCAGGCCGATCACCGCGTCGTCAGGCAGCGTCGGACCACTCGACCGGTAGGCCGGCGCGAGCTGCACATAACGCGCGGCCACCAGGTTCTGGGCCACGATCACCGCTTTGGCATCGGCGGGTATCGGCACGTCATGGTCGACCTTGAGGGTCACCCGGGTCTGGGTGCCCTCGGGTTTGATGGACTCGATCGTGCCGACCTTGACGCCGGAGACCCGGACATCGTCACCGGGATAGACACCGGTGGCCGAAGTGAAGAGAGCGGAGAAGGTCTTCTGCCCGAAGAAGGCCTGACGCAGCACAACTGCCGCGCCGACGACCAGCAGCGCCACCAACGCCACCGCAAGCCATTTACCGAGACGACTGCGGTTCATCAGCGTGAACCTCCGGGAATTCCGTTGTAGGGCATTGGGAATTCAGCACGCGGGCCGGCATTGTCCGGTGGCTGACCGGCATTGGTTCCGCGCCTGAATCCGAAGGCATAGTCGAAGAACGGCTGCAGCAGCTGGGCCGGTTGCAGGTTGGGCACATAAGCGTTGTAGTACGCCCCGTTCGCCAGGGTCTCGGCCTGAGACAACTGGAACTTGTTCATGTTCGGCAACGCCTTGGTGATGTTGTCGCGGTTGCGTTCCAGCATTGCGGTCACCGAGTTGAGCCTCTTGAGCGTCGGCGCCAGCTGTGCCTCGTTGTCGGCGACGAGGCCGGACAGTTGCTGCGAGACGGCTGCGGTGTTGGCCAGCAGATCAACGATGGCCTGGCGCCGGTCGTTGAGCACCCCGAGCAGATCATTGGCGTTGAGGATCAACGTGTTCAGCTGATCGCTGCGCTGTGACAGCACCACGGTCACGTCGCTGGCGCTCTTGAGCAAGCTGGCCAGGCTCTCGTTGCGGCCGTTGATCGATTTCGACAGCCGGCTCAGACCGTCGAATGTCGGCCCGAGCTTCGGTGCGACCTGATCGATGGTCGCCGACAGGGTGTCCAGGGACTGGTTGAGCGAAGCCGTGTCGGTACCCGCCGAATTGGTGGTGAGGTCACTGACAGCGTCGGTCAGCGAGTACGGCGACGAGGTACGCGACGTCGGAATCACATCCGTGGTGCGCAAGGTGCCGCCACCGTCGGACTCCAACGTCAGCACCCGCTCGCCCAGCAGTGAACCGGTGCGGATGTGCGCCGTGGTCAGCGATCCCAGGGGGTACTTGCCTTCCGTGGTGAACGTGACCAGCGCGTCGCCGTTCTCCAACGACACGTCGGTGACCGAACCGATCTTGATCCCCGAAAGTGTCACGTCGTTGCCGGCGGCGATCCCGCCGGCCTCGGTGAACAGCGCCTGGTGGCGCACCGAGGAGGCCCATTGCTGCAGCCGCTCGGGCTGCAACCCGACGGCGATGACGAGCATCATCAGCACGACACCGATGAAACCTGCCTTGATCAGGTTTGATTCGCGGTACTTGAGCATCAGGGCTCCGCGCACCTCCCGCCTTCTTGTTTGATCATCGGGAAGTGCGCGGTGCGCCCCTGCAGATCGGTGACACGGATGGAAAGTCCGCAGATGTAGTACATGATCCAGCTGCCGTAGGAGCCCAGCCGGGCCAACTTGCGGAAGTTGTCGGGGGCCTTCTGCAGACCCCGGTCGAGAACGATCTGGTGGTCATCGAGCAACGGCGCCAGTCGGTTCATCTGATCGACGGTGCCCTTCAGCGGCGGCCGTGCCTCGGTGAGCAGGCTTGCCAGCGAAGCCGTTCCGTTGTCCAGCTGCGTCACCGCCGTGCCCAGCGGGTCACGATCCTGCGACAGGCCACTGATCAACTGTTCGAGGCGATCGACGGTGCCGTCGAATTTCTTGCCGTCCTTGGCGATCGTGCCGACCACCGAGTTCAGGTTGTCGATCAACTGCTGGATCACCTGATCGTTGTTGGCCAACGTGTTCGAGAACGACGAGGTCTTGCTCAGCAGCGAGTCCAGGGTGTCGCCCTGCCCTTGGAAGATCTGGATGAGCGACGACGTCAGCGCGTTGACGTCCTGGGGGTTGAGCCCCTGGATCACCGGGCGCAGGCCGCCGAGCAACAGATCCAGGTCGAGCGCGCTCGCGGTGCGGTCCTGGGGAATCTGAGATCCGGCCGGCAGGAGCTTGGTCGAGCCGGGGCTGTCGATCAGTTCCAGGTAGCGATCCCCCACCAGGTTCAGGTAGCGGACGGCGACCTTGGTGCTGGTGGTCAGCGCGACGCTGCGGTCGGTGTCGAAATCCACCTTCACCGACTTGTCCGGTTGCAGCGAAACGCTTTTCACCGTTCCGACCCGGACGCCGGCCACCCGCACCGAATCTCCTGCCTCCAGTCGCGAGGCGTCACCGAAGACTGCCGAGTAGCCCGAGTAGGAACCGCCGCGGTACTCCGAGAACGTCATGAACAGGAAGGCGGTGAGGACCGCCATCACCACGGCGAAGGACGCGAACTTGATGAATGTGCCTTTGCCGCGTTTCATCCCGGTTGTCCGATCTGCATGGTGTTACGGGGCGGGCCGTCCAGCGGGCCGAACAGCATCTGCTTGAGTCCGTCCGAGTTCAACAGGATGCCCTGGTTGCCGTACTTCCACGGGTTGGCGTTGGTGTCCATGACCAGGTACTTGGACTTGTTGCCGAATCCGATGTAAGGCAGGCCCATACAGTGTGGACCACCCTTGGCCGCCACCTTCGGGAGGTTTTGCGGGTATCGGTACCGCTCGATGCCCAGAGTGAAGGCCACGTTCACCACGACACCGGGTTCCGGCTGTGGTGGCGTGTGAGCCATGTAGTTCATGCCTTTCAGGCCGCATTCGATGCCGGGGGCGTACTCGTTGAGCAGATCGGTGGTGGGCGCCAACAGGTTCAGCGTGGTACTGAGCGCCTGCCGGTTGCCGCCGATGACTTCGTTGCCCGTATCGGCCAGGCCGATCGAGCTGACCAGGAAGTTGTCCAGGTTGTTCTGCTCGGCCACGATGCTGTCGCTGAGCTTGTTGGTGTTCTCGACGGTCTTGAGCAGGTCCGGCGCCGCGTCGCCGTAGGCGCGCGACACCGCCGCCATGCTCTCGATGTCGCCGGTCAGGTTGGGCAAGCTCGGCTCGATCTTCTTCAGCACCGCGTTGAAGTCGGACAGGGACTGCCCCATCGCCTCGCCGCGGCCGGAGAAGGCCGACGACAGCGCGCCCAAGGTCTCGTTGAGCTTGGCCGGGTCGATCTTGTCCAAGACATTGGTGAGTTGTTGGAAGACCGTGTTCATCTCGACGGTGACATGGTCGCCCTGGAGTGTCTGACCGGGGCGCAGTTTCTCGGACGAGGGATTGTCCGGGGCGACGAGCTGAACGTACTTGGCACCGAACACCGTGGTCGAGGCGATGTCAGCCTGGACGTTTCCGGGGATCAGGCGAAGCTGCGCCGGGTTCATCGCGAGGTGCAACACGGCCTTGCCGTCGGGGCGCTGCTCGATCGAGCTGACGGTCCCGACCTGAACGCCCCGCATCTTCACCTTGGCGTCCGGGTTCATCACCAGACCGGCCCGATCGGAGATCAGGGTGATCGGCTCGGTCTTGGTGAAGCTGCCGCGGAACAATGCGACCGCGAGGGCGAAGATCAGGCCTATCGCGACGACGGTCGCCAGACCGGCCAGTGGCCGTGCGGAGCCCCGCGCGCCGAAGCTACGCCCGGGACGGGCTGCCACCGGCGATGCGCTACTTGTGGTTTCGGACCGGTGGGCTGGGCCCGGTCCAACGTTTCGTGTCAACTCGTCTCCCTTAACCCGACAGGTTGAAGTTTCCGTTGGAGCCGTAGACGGACAGTGACACCAGCAGGGTCACCGAGACCACGACGATCAGCGACGTACGTACGGCATTGCCGACGGCCACCCCGACCCCGGAGGGCCCGCCGGAGGCGAAATAGCCGAAATAGGTATGGATCAGCAGGATGGTGATGGCCATGAGGACCGCCTGCAGGAACGACCACAGCAGGTCGATCGGATTGAGGAATGTCGTGAAGTAGTGGTCATAGAGGCCACCCGACTGCCCGAGCAGCACCACGGTGGTGAACTGGGAGGCCAGGAAGGACAGGATCACCGCGATCGCGTACAGCGGGGTGATGGCGATCATCCCGGCCACGATGCGGGTGGACACCAGGTACTCGACGGGCCGGATCGCCATGGCTTCCAGCGCGTCGATCTCCTCGTTGATCCGCATGGCCCCGAGCTGGGCGGTCACGCCGGCGCCGAAGGTGGCGGCCAGGCCGATACCGGCCACCACCGGGGCCGCGATCCGGACGTTGATGAAGGCTGCCAGGAAGCCCGTGAGTGCCTCGATGCCGATGTTGCCCAGCGACGAGTAACCCTGGATAGCCAGCACACCACCGGTGGCCAGGGTCAGGAACCCGACGATCACGACCGTGCCACCGATCATGGCCAAGGTGCCTGCACCCATGGAGATCTCGGCGATGAGCCGGACCAGTTCCTTGCGGTAGTGCATGGCCGCGTGCGGAGTGCCCGCCAGCGCCTTGAGATAGAACAGCGTGTGATCGCCGATCCGGCTCAGCGTCGATACCGGCTTGTTGAACTGCCGGGTCACCCGCGGATAGGTCGACCGCAGGATCGTCATCGTTCCCATTGCGTCCCCTGCCTCACGCCGTCAACCGGATACCGATGGCCGTAACGACCACATTGATCACGAACAACGCCATGAAGGCGTACACCACGGTCTCGTTCACCGCGTTACCCACTGCCTTGGCGCCGCCGCCGCTGATCGTCAGCCCGCGGTAGCAGGCCACCAGCCCGGCGATCAGCCCGAACAGTGCCGCCTTGACGCAGGAGATGATCACCTCGGGCA
Organism: Mycobacterium syngnathidarum; assembly: GCF_001942625.1. GTDB lineage: Bacteria > Actinomycetota > Actinomycetes > Mycobacteriales > Mycobacteriaceae > Mycobacterium > Mycobacterium syngnathidarum. The sequence goes on along the minus strand of NZ_MLCL01000086.1, from coordinate 160,276 downwards.
CCCCGGTCAGCAGCGTGATCCCGGCCGCGAACGCGCCGGGGTTGACGTCCTGGATGAACACCGAGAACACGTAGCCGCCGAGGATGCCGATGATCACCACCAGGCTGTTCAGCAGCAGCGCCACGAGTCCCGAGGCCAGCATCCTGGGAGTCACCAGGCGCTGGATCGGGTTGATGCCCAGCACCTCCATCGCGTCGATCTCCTCGCGGATCGTGCGTGAGCCGAGATCCGCGCACATCGCGGTGGCCCCGGCGCCGGCGACGATCAGGACCGTCACCATCGGGCCCAACTGGGTCACCGCACCGAAGGCCGCACCCGCGCCCGACAGGTCGGCGGCACCTAACTCTCGCAGCAGGATGTTCAACGTGAAGCTCACCAGCACGGTGAACGGAATCGCCACCAGCAGCGTCGGTGCCATCGACACCCGCGCCACGAACCAGCACTGCTCCAGAAACTCGCGCCCCTGAAACGGCCGCTTGAAGATGAACCGGAAGGCATCCAGCGACATCGCGAACAACGCTCCGACCGCCTGCATCGGACCCGAGAGGTTGCGTAGCGATACCCCGGTCGACCACTTATCCGCCATGAGCGCTCCTGTCCCGGCTGGTGGCTGCCGGCGCCGCGGTCGGTGCAGCCTGCGGAGCCAACAGCGTCGTGTCGTACCCGGTACCTGCCAACCGGCTGGCCGGGCACCCGATCTTCACCGAAACCATCTGGGGTGCAATGCCTTTCACGTACCAGCGCGATACCGAGCCGTTCGGCTCGAAACTGGCCGGCAAATGCGAGGTGCGCTCGGACATTTGACGCACCTCCTGCCTTCCGCGGATCTTGTTGACCCCACCGGACCTACCGATGAAGCCGGACAGACTCGTCCCCGCGACCGCCCCCCGACTGCCTGATGCTATCGGACCTGCTATCTGTCGCGAGGGCAAATAACGCAGAACTTGCTCCCGTAGTTGACAATTGGGACCGGTCCCGGTGGACGGTTGCACCGTGCGACCGTCCACGCCGTGGGCTGCAACGGCAGCCGCTGACGACGGGCGGAGTGCGACGGTGGCGATCAATGGCATCGGGACGGCAGCCTAGGTGACAGCGCCGGCGGTCTTGAGTTCGATGATGCGATCCCAGTCCAAACCCAGTTCGCCCAGGATGTCATCGGTCTGCTCGGCGAAGCCCGGCGCCGGCCCGGTGCTCGGCGCCGTGACGTCGAATTGCACCGGGTTGGCCACCAACTCGAGCTCGCCGGCCTGCACCAGGTACTCGTTGGCCCGGATCTGGGAATCCTGTGCCGCCTGCAGGGTGTCCTGCACCGGGGCCCACGGACCGGCCAGCGTGGCGAATCGCTCGCTCCACTCTGGCAAAGTGCGTTTCTTCATCGCCTCGGTGAGGATCTCGACCGCGTCGGGCGTGTGTTCCGCGAACGATTCGGCAGTCGCAAACCTCGGGTCGTCGATGTAGCTCTCGAGGTCCATGTGCCGGCAGACGTCGGCCCAGAACTTGGTGGGCTGCATCATCACGAACGAGATGTAGCGGTCGTCCGCCGTCCCGTAGAGACCCACGAGCGGGTTGATCGGCGAGCCGTGCACCCCGGGCGGCGGTGTCACCATCAGTTGGTTCAGATGCTGGGTCAGCGCCACGGTGTGACCCATCGACCACAGGCCGCTGCCCAACAGCGACACGTCCACGATCGATGGCTCACCGGTCCGCTCGCGCTTGAACAACGCTGCCGTGATCCCGCCGGCCAGGTTGGTGCCCGAGATGGTGTCACCGTAGGCGGGCCCCGGGGGCGCGATCATGCCCTCCATGCCGGCCGGCGTGATCGTCGCGGCGGTGCCGGCCCGGCACCAGAATGCGGTCATGTCGTAGCCGCCCTTGACCGACTCCTCGCCGCGGGGGCCGAGGGCACTGCCGCGGGCGTAGATGATCTTCGGGTTGACCGCGCGGATGTCCTCGACGTCGATGCCGAACTTCTGCCGGTGCCCGGGCAGGAAGCTGGTGAGGAACACATCGGCCTTCTTGGCCAGCTCGAGCAGGACCTCGCGGCCTTCAGACACGGACATGTCCAGCCCGATGCTGCGCTTGCCGCGGTTGGCATGCTCGATGTTCGGGTTGGGATCGCCCTCGACGCGCAGCGGCCCGGTCTGGCGCAGACCACGCTGCGGGTCACCGGTGACGGCGTGCTCGACCTTGATGACGTCGGCACCCCACTCCCCCAGCACGGCCCCGGCTGAGGGGACGAAGCCGTACATCGCGACCTCTAGGACGCGGACGCCTGCCAATGGACCACCGGCGGTCATGACAGCACCCGGGCGAACGTCTTGGCCTCCAGGAACTCTTCGAGTCCGGCGGCACCCATCTCCCGGCCGATACCCGACTGCTTGTATCCGCCGAACGGACTGTCGGGACTGAAGTAATTGCCGCCGTTGATGGAGAACGTCCCCGTCCGGATGCGACGGGCCACCGCCAGCGCGCGGTCCTCGCTGCCGAACACCGCGCCGGACAGCCCGTAGATCGAGTTGTTGGCGATCCGCACCGCGTCGTCGTCGCCCTCGTAGGCGATGACGGCCAGCACCGGTCCGAAGACCTCTTCCTGGGCGATCTCGCTGTCGGGGTCGACATCCGCCAGCAGCGTCGGCGTGTAGAAGTAGCCGGGGTCGACCTTCTCGCCACCGGTGACCAGCGTGGCACCGGCCTCAACGGCGCGCTTGACCATGCCGTCGACCTTGTCGCGCTGCTTCTCGCTGATCAGCGGCCCCATGTAGGTCTTGGGATCGGTCGGATCGCCATACCTCACCAGGCCGAAGTTGTTCTTGATCAGCTCGACGATCTCGTCCTTGTGTTTGGCCGGCACCAGCAGCCGCGAGGTCAGCGCACAGCCCTGACCGGCGTGGGTGACCATGCTGAACGCCGAGAACAGTGCGGCGGTGTTGAAGTCGGCGTCGTCGAGCACGATCGCGGCCGACTTGCCACCGAGCTCCAGGAACACCTTCTTCAAGGTCTCGCTGGCCGCGGCCATGATGCGCCGGCCGGTCGGCGTGGAACCGGTGAAGGTGACCATGTCGACGTCGGGACTCGTGGTGAGCACCGCACCGACCTCTGGGTCGGCACCCGAGAGCACATTGACGACGCCGGCCGGGATGTCGGTGTGATTGGCGATCAGCTCGCCGAGCGCCAGCGTGATCAGCGGGGTGTCCGGAGCCGACTTGAGCACGACGGTGCAACCGGCAGCCAGCGCGGGCGCGAGCTTGGCCAGCGCCAGCTGGTTCGGATAGTTGTAGGCGATGATCGCGGCCACCACGCCGCCGGCTTCCTTCTCCACCCACCGGTGATGCTGCATGCCGCGGCTCTCGATGTTTCCGAGGTCCTCGGTCAGGGGGTAGGTCTTGAGCAACTCGGCGTAGTACCGCACGATGTCGATCGGACCGTCCAGTTGCGCGCCGGCACACAGCGCCGCGGTGGCGCCCACCTCGGTGGTGGTCAGTGCGGCCAGTTCGTCGCGATGCTCGATCAGGGTCTGGTGCAGCTGCTCCAGGCAGTGGATCCGCAGTTCCGTGTTGGTGGACCAGTCCGTGTTGTCGAATGCCTCGCGGGCCGCGGCGACCGCAGCCTGCGCATCGGCGACGGTGGCGTCGGGTGCGTAACCGAACACCTCACCGGTAGCTGGATTCACGGAAGGAAACGTCCGCGGCGTCTCGCGCAGCTCTCCGCCGATCAACAACTTCCGGTCAGCCCGCTGTTCTTGCGCGATGGTCGGCGCTTCCTGCTGCATCATCCTCCTCAGGCGATTCCCTACTGTGATGGAAACTGCATTCTCATCACCGGCGAATCATACATTCGCTCGATGAGAACTCAAGTGAAAGCTAGATCAGCTAGTCATGCCCTGTTCGCTGCGAATCCACCATCCGCGCAGGCGGCATGCAGGTTGGGCCCAGATCTTGCGGCGAGAGCCAATCCGAGAGTACGGTTCTCATAATCGGAAGGATGATTCTTGAGCCTTGAGAAAGCCCGGCGGCGCCCGGCGACCGGAGAACTGTCATGAAGAACGCCGTTGTCACCGGAGGAGGTTCGGGCATCGGGGCGGCCATCGCCGCTCGGTTGCGCGCCGACGGCCTCAACGTCGCAGTCCTCGACCTGCAGCCATCAGATGACGAATTCGCACACGTCGCCGACGTCACCGATCGGGCCGCGGTCGACACCGCACTCGATGCGGTTCGCGCCCAACTCGGCCCGATCTCGGTGCTGGTCAACGCCGCCGGCCTGGACTGCTTCAAGCGCTTCAGCGACGTCTCGTTCGAGAAGTGGCAGCAGATCATCGACGTCAACCTCAACGGTGTATTCCACTGCATCCAGGCCGTGCTTCCCGACATGCTCGAAGCCGGCTGGGGCCGCATCGTGAACATTTCCTCGTCGAGCACGCATTCGGGTCAGCCCTTCATGTCGCCTTATGTCGCGGCGAAGTCAGCGGTGAACGGCCTGACCAAGAGCCTGGCGCTGGAACTCGGACCGAGCGGGATCACGGTCAACGCCGTGCCGCCGGGCTTCATCGACACCCCGATGCTGCGCAAGGCCGCGGGCAAGGGCTTCCTCGGCGACACCGACAAGCAGATCGAGCAGACCCCGGTGCGGCGCATGGGCAAGCCGGAGGACATTGCCGCCGCTTGCGCCTTCTTCGTCTCCGAGGAGGCGGGCTACATCACCGGCCAGATCCTCGGGGTCAACGGCGGCCGCAACACCTGACGCGTAAGCGACGCACACAAAACATCATTGAAGCGAAAGGACACATGCAGTGGGACGGGTAGAGGGCAAGGTCGCATTCATCACCGGCGCGGCACGTGGTCAGGGCCGCAGCCACGCGATCCGGCTGGCCGAAGAGGGCGCCGACATCATCGCGGTCGACATCTGTAAGAACTACGACACCGTCGGCTATGCAATGGCGACGGCAGAAGATCTCGAAGAGACCAAGAACTATGTCGAGAAGACCGGCCGGCGCATCGTCACCGCCCAGGCCGACGTCCGCAACGAGGCCGAGTTGCGCTCCGCGCTGGAGTCGGGGCTCGCGGAATTCGGCAAGCTCGACATCGTCGTGGCCCAGGCCGGGGTCGCAGCGATGAAGGGCCAGCCCGCGATGCAGGCCTGGACCGACGGCATCAACACCAACTTCGTCGGCACCATCAACGCCATCCAGGTCGCACTACCGCACCTCAAGGAAGGCGCCTCGATCATCGCGACCGCGTCGGCCGCAGCTCTGATGGACGCCCACAGCAAGCCCAACCCCGGTAGCGATCCGGGCGGCATGGGTTACATGGTGTCCAAGCGGCTGATCTCCGAATACGTCCATGCGCTGGCCACCGAACTCGCCGTGCGCGGCATCCGGGCCAATGTCATCCACCCCACCAACTGCAACACCAACATGTTGCAGAGCGAGCCGATGTACCGCTCGTTCCGGCCGGACCTGGAAAACCCCACCCGCGCCGATGCCGAGCCCGTGTTCGGCGTGCAGCAGGCCATGAAGGTCAACTTCATCGAGCCCGAGGACATCAGCAACGCGGTGCTGTGGCTGGCCTCCGAAGAGGCCCGTTACGTCACCGGCATGCAGCTGCGGGTCGACGCCGGCGGCTACCTCAAGTGGTACGACTACCACGTCTGATGCCGTATCCAGTGATTGGAAAGGAGTTGGCGCAGTGAAGGTTTCGGTCGATTCCAGTCGGTGCCAGGGCCACACCCTGTGCTCGATGATCGCGCCCGACTCGTTCGAACTCGACGACGTCGACGGCCACGCGTCGCCGGTTTCCGAGGTGGTGCCCGCCGACCAGGAGGACGCGGTCCGGGAGGCAGCACAGTCCTGCCCCGAGCAGGCCATCCTCATCGAGGAATGACGACGGCCAATCAGGCCGGCCAATGACAAAGGGAGACAACGCCGTGAGTATCGACCGCGATGTCGTTACCGACGACGACCGCAAGAAACACAAGATCCATTTCGACCGGCACACCCCGGAGTACCGGGAGCAGTTCCAGGACATCACCGAAGAAATGCACGCCAAGTGCCCGATGGCCTGGACCGATGTCTACAACGGGCACTGGATCGCCGCCGACAGCAAGCACGTGTTCGAACTGGCTCGCTGTCCAGTGGTGTCCAACCACCACGACATCAGCGGTGAGACCCCCTTTCAGGGCATCACCATCCCGAAGGCCAGCCGTGCCACCGTCGTTCGCGGCGGCATCCTGGAAATGGACGAGCCCGAACACAGCGCCTACCGCGGTGCGCTGAATCCGTATCTGTCTCCCGCGGCGATCAAGCGCTGGGAACCATTCGTCGACGAGATCACCCGCGCCGCACTCGATGAGCACATCGAATCCGGCGAGATCGACTTCGTCGAGCATCTGGCCAACGTGGTGCCCGCGGTGTTCACCCTGGCCATGATGGGTATCGAGCTCAAGAAGTGGAACGTCTACAGCGAGCCCACCCACGCGTCGGTGTACACCCCCGAGCACTCCCCCGATCGCGAGAAGATCAACGAGCAGCACCGCGAGATGGGCATTGACATCATCAACAACATGATGGAGATCCGGGAGACACCTCGGCCGGGTCTCGTCAATGCCCTGCTGCAGTTGCGCATCGACGGTGAGCCGGCACCGGATATGGAGATCCTGGGCAACCTCGGCCTGGTCATCGGCGGCGGGTTCGACACCACCACCGCCCTGACCGCTCATGCCCTGGAATGGCTGGGCGATCATCCTGACGAGCGCGAGCGGCTCAGCCGGGAGCGCGACACCCTGCTGCACCCGGCGACCGAGGAGTTCCTGCGGTTCTTCACCCCGGCACCCGGGGACGGGCGCACGTTCGCCGAGGACGTCGAGGTTGCGGGGCACCAGTTCAAGCAGTACGAGCGGCTGTGGCTGTCCTGGGCGATGGCCAACCGCGACCCGTCGGTGTTCGACAAGCCCAACGAGATCGTCCTGGATCGGAAGGGCAACCGGCACTTCAGCTTCGGTATCGGCGTGCACCGCTGTGTGGGTTCGAACGTGGCTCGCACGGTGTTCAAGTCGATGCTCACCGCCGTGCTGGACCGGATGCCGGACTATGTGTGCGACCCCGAGGGCACCGTGCACTATGACACGATCGGCGTCATCCAGGGCATGCGGAACCTTCCCGCGCGGTTCACCCCGGGCAACAAGCTCGGCCCCGGCCTGGACGAGACCCTGGAGAAGTTGCAGCGCATCTGCAATGAGCAGGAGTTGGCCCGGCCGATCACCGAGCGCAAGGAAGCCGCCGTCATCGACTGAGGCCGCTTTCGCGAGGACGCCTTGTCCGTCTGCCGCCTGTTAACCTCGAATGAGGTCGGGTCCGGCAAACGTGCAAGGCGTCGCCTTTCGGGCGTACAACATGGGGGTTCCAACACGTGATCAAGTCTTCTTACAAGTACATCGCGGCCGCCATCGGCGGTCTGGCGCTGTCGGTTCCGCTGGTGACGGGTGTGGCGTCTGCCCAGCCGGATTTCAGCGGCGTCGTCAACACCACCTGCAGCTACGAGCAGGTGATGGCGGCGCTCAACGCTCAGCGGCCCGACCTGGCTCAGCAGTTCAACGCTTCCCCGTTCGCTCAGGGCGCGCTGCGTAACTTCCTGGCCTCGGGGCCTGCCGAACGTCAGCAGACGGTGGCGCAGCTGCAGGCCAGCCCGGCCGCCCAGCAGTACTTCGGGCCGATCAACATGATCGCGGGCAGCTGCAACAACTACTGATCGGTCAGCCGGTCTTGACGGGCATCCGGGCCCAGCCCCGCACGCTTGAGGTGTGTGCTCGGTCCGCGTGGTCGTAGTCGACCTCCCAGTCGGACCAGCGCTTCAGCACTTCTTCGAAGGCCACCCGCGCCTCGACCCGAGCCAGTGCTGAACCGAGGCAGAAGTGCAGCCCCTGACCGAAGCTCAGATGGCTGCCTTTGCGGTGGATGTCGAACCGGTCCGGATCGGTGTAGCGGGTATCGTCCCGGTTGGCCGAGCCATTGAGCAGCAGCATGTAAGAGCCTTCGCTCACGGTCTGCCCGTACAACTCGACGTCGCACGCCACGTAGCGCGCCTGCACCGGTGACGGCGGCTCGAATCGCAGTGTCTCTTCGACCGCCGACGGGATCAGGCTGGGATCAGCGGCGAGCTCGTGACGCTGGTCTGGATGCTCTCCGAGCAACTGCCCCATGAAGCCGATGAGCCGGGCGGTAGTTTCACCGCCGGCCCCGGCAATCATCGCCGTGTAGGCCAGAACTTCGGTGCGGTCCAGGCGCCGGCGGGTGCCGTCCGGTTCATCGACCTCGGCGTTGAGCAGGTCTGTCATCAGGTCATCGGAGGGATGGGTAGAGCGCCATTCGATGTATTCGGCGAACTCCGCGAGCGACTCGGCGAAGATCGTGGCGCTGACGTCGCCGGCGTTGTCGCCCACCGAGATGTTCTTGTCGGTGCGTTCCCGGATCTTCTGCTGCCCGTCCTCGGGAATCCCGAGCAGGTAGCCGATTGTGCGCATCGGCATGATCGCGCCGAGGTCGACGACGAAGTCGAATCCGTCGGCTTCCATGAGGGCATCGAGCGCGTGAGAACAGAATCCGCGGACCAGATTCTCGACCGCCAGCATGCGGCGCGGGGTGAAGACCCGAGACAGCAGGCGCCGGTGCAGATCGTGTAACGGTGGGTCCTCGAACAGCAGGATGCCCGGCGGCACCTCGATGCCGCTGAACAGGATGTCGGCGGTGGTGCCACGCCCGGACCTGTAGGTCTGCCAATCGGGCAGGGCAGCGGCGACGTCGTCGTAGCGGCTCAGCGCGTAGAAGTTGTACCTGTCGTTGTAGTACAGCGGGGCTTCTTCGCGCATCCGCCGCCACACGGGGTACGGATCATCGTCGATCGTGAAATCGAATGGGTCGTAGTACAACTCCACCGCCGGGTCGATACTCACTGCCGTTCTACCTTCCAATCATGTGGAGTGTCCCTGCGATTCGCTGTCGAACGCTATTGGGGCTGGTTCGGCACACCAGGGAAGAACTGCCCGCTCGGGCCGACGTTCACCCAGCCACCGAGCTTGGTGATCAGATGGGGTGCGAACACCGAGGCGTAGGCCGCGTGGCCGATCACGATCACTGCGAGCACTGACAGGACGCCCGATTGCAGCCTCGTCTTTGCCAACTTGTCGGCCCAAATCTCGATCACGTTGCGGCCCTGCGAATCAGTGCGCCCCAGTAGGTAGGTGAACAGCATCATCTGCAGGCCCATCGCGATGGAGTCGTAGATCGGGTACTGGTGTTTGGTCCCCTCCCACACCGCCAGACCCTCGATGACGTAGCCGTAGTAGAAGAGGCCGAGCCGGGCACCGACGATCGCGTTGAAGACGAAGGCCCAGAGAAACCCGACACCGAAACCAACCAGCAGCAATGTCTGTGGTCGCCGCCAGTTCCATCTCCGGCTCGTCCAACGGCCAAGTGCCGCACCGATGATGGCCGGCAGCACAAAGTACCCCATGTAGCCGACCGGAACGGCCGAAGGCAGTCCGCCACCCCAGGTCAAGTTGAGTGGCCACCACGACGGCATCCGCGGCAATTCCGGCGGGAACTGCGCGTACACCGCCCAGTCGTAGGGCGCTTCGATCCAGGAGAACGACAGCGCCGAGACGCACAACAGCAGCAACGGGTGCAGCCGGCCGCGTCGGACGCTCAGGTAGATACCGACGGCCAGGAATCCCAGACCGCTGATGTAGGCGAATGCGACGCCGGCGTTGATCAGTAGCTGCAGGCTCACCGTCCTACCTCCCGGTCCGACACCTGCGGCGCCTCGGGCGGCGTACGACGCGCCTCCGGGTCGAAATACAGCACCAGGCCGACGATCAGAACGATCAAGCCAAACAGGGTGCCCAACATGATGATTGCGCCCACTTCCACCCCCTCGGGATACGTTGCGCCAGTTTTAATAGTGGACACTATTATTTTGCGCCGGTCAAGGTCGCCTATCGTGAAGGCGGCAAGCCGGTGCCGATATGGGGAGACAGGAGAAACACGCCATGCCCCAGCGACGTTCGGCGCCCAAACGACCCCGCGGCGAGGCGCGCCGTCTGTTGCTCGACACGGCGCGCGAGCTGTTCTCGCGGCAGGGCTACCGCAGCACCACCACCCGGGAGATCGCTCACGCCGCCGACGTCAGTGAATACCTGCTGTTCCGTCACTTCGGTTCCAAAGCCGGGCTGTTCCGGGAAGCTCTGGTGCTGCCGTTCACGGACTTCATCGACGAATTCGGCCAGACCTGGCGGGCCGTGGTGCCAGAAGAAACCGACGAGGAAGAGCTGACCCGGCAATTCGCCGGCCGGCTCTACGACCTTCTCGTAGCCCATCGAGGCCTGCTCCTGACGCTCGTCGCGTCCGACGGGCTCAGTACGGAAGAGCTCGAAGGTACCGGTATCGCCGACATCAGACGTGCCCTCGGCCAACTCGGTCAGATCAGTGCGGAGGGCATGCAATTGCGCGGAATGCGGTCGACGCATCCCGATCTGCCGGCCCACTCGGCGGTGGCGTTGATCGTCGGTACAGTCGCCCTGCGTTCGACGTTCTTCGGCGATCGCCCCCCGTCCCGAGAGGCGATCGTCGACGAGCTCGTGCAGGCACTGCTGCACGGCTTCCTGCACCGTCCCGCCGCAGAGAACTACTGAGGTCCGTTGGGCCACTTGAGCAGTGAACCGGCGTCGACACGGATGTGCTGGCCGGTGATGTAGCGGGAGTCGTTGCTGGCCAGGAACACACCCAGATTGGCTATGTCCTCCGGCTCGATGTACGGGATCGGCATCGCCTGGAACAGGTTGAACAGCGGCTCGGCATCTTCACGGGTCGCGGTCTTGCCTGCGGCCTTGAGATCGGGCCGGAACACGCCGTACATGCCCTCGTTCTGCAGCAGGTGGGTGTTGCAGTTGGTCGGGTGGATGGCGTTGACCCGAATCATCCTCGGCGCCAGGTGAAGACACATCTCGTCGACGTACTCCATGACGATGCGCTTGCTCCAGCCGTATCCTGCACCGCCGGGGCCCATGTCGGGACTGGTGGTGGTGCCGCGGATCATCCCGGCAGTGGAACCGGTGACGATGATGGATGCGCCGTCGGGCAGATGCGGGATCGCCACCGCCACGGTGTTCATCACACCCAGCAGGTCGACGTCGGAGGCATCGACAAAGCCCATCGGATCGGGGTTGCCCATGGCCATCGGCAGGATTCCGGCGTTGGCGACCACGATGTCGATCCTGCCGAGATCGGCCAGACCCGCCTCGACCGCGTCGCGCAGCTCGTGGCGCTCGCGGACGTCGGCCACCCGGGCAACCACTCGGCGGCCGAGTTCCTTGATCTTGCGTTCGGTCTCGGCCAGATCCTCGGGGGTGGCCAACGGGTAGGGGTTGGACGGGATGTCACGGCAGATGTCCACCGCGATGATGTCGGCGCCCTCCTTGGCCATCGCCACCGCATGTGCCCGGCCCTGCCCGCGCGCCGCACCGGTGATGAAAGCGACCTTGCCGTCGAGCTTTCCGGTCATGTACGACTCCTTAGTCTGATGCCGGCCGGGTTCAGCCGAGTGGGGTGAACGTGATGTGTAGTTCGGCGAGACCACGCATGATGAACGTGGGTTCGTAGGTGTAGTCGCGGTTGTCGACCGGCCCGTGATGCTCTTCGGAGATCGTGATATCGCTCATCCGGTCGAGGATCCGATTGAGCGATATCCGGCCCTCCGCACGGGCCAGCGGGGCACCGGGGCAGGAGTGAACACCACGGATGAACGCGATCTGTTCCCGCACATTGCTGCGGTCGGGCTGAAATGAGTTGGGTTCGGGGAACTTCCGCTCATCACGGTTACACGCGCCGGGAAGCACCATGACGGTCGTACCCGCCGGAACCTCGACAGCACCGATGCTGGTGGTCTTGCTGGCCATCCGGAAGTGCGACTTGACCGGGCTTTCCATCCGCAGCGCCTCCTCTAGGAACGCCGGAATCTTGCCGCGGTCCCCGCGCAGCATCTCTTCGAATCCCGGGTTGTCTCCGATGAACCGGACCGCCGAGCTGACGAGCTTGGTGGTGGTCTCCGTACCTGCCGCAAACAGGAATGTCGACAGGTTCATCACGTCTTCGATATCAGGCGTCGAACCGTCCTCGTACTTCGCCTGCGCCAGCCCGGTCAGCACGTCCTCGCGTGGCGCGCGCCTGCGGTCCTCGATGTAGCCGTAGAACTTCTCGTTGAGCCACTGCAGGGGGTTGTGCGTCGTCGGCGCTTCCTTGCCGAGCTCGCCGACTGTCTCCAGCGCGAACGCCGCCTTGAATTCCTCGTGATCCTCGGCCGGGACCCCGAGCAGATCCGCAATGACCAGCAGAGAGAACGGTTTCGCGTAGTCCGACAGGAACTCACAGCCGCCCTTGTCGATGAAGGTGTCGAGCTGCTGATCGGCCAGCCGCCACATGAAGTCCTCGTTCTCCTTGAGGCGCTTCGGCGTTATCAGCTTGTTCATCAGCCCCCGGGTCCGGGTGTGCAGCGGGGGATCCTGCGAGGTGATGTGCTCGGCCATCGGAACTGCACCGCGGTGTCGTTCGATCAGGTCGGTGACGTCGTCACTGTCGCCCGGCCCGAAGGGCATCCCGGAAAACGGGCCCGCTACCGACACGCACGATGAGAACGCCGGATCCTTGTAGACGGCCAGCGCCTCGTCGTAGCCGGTGACGGTGACGACGTTGAACGGGGTGGCCTGGGTGACAGGGCATTTGGACCGCAAGTGGTCGAAGTATGGATACGGGTCGGGAATCAATGCCGGGTCGGTGAAGAAATCCACCGTCTCGAAGTCGGTCATCTCACGCTCTCCTGATGGCTTTCGTTGCGCGGGGTTGTCATCCGAACAGAACCGGCAGCGACGTCGGTGACCGGAAGATCTGCCCGCGGATGTGCGGGTCGTCTCCGTCCGGGTCCAACCGCAGGTTGGGCAGCCGGTCCAGCAGAAGGTTGACGGCAGTACGCATTTCGAGCCGCGCCAGATGCATGCCCAGGCACACGTGCACGCCGTGACCCCAGGCCAGGCTGCCCTTGGCGGTGCGGAAGATGTCGAACTGGTCCGGGTTCTCCCACCGATCTTCCTGTCGATTCGCCGAACCGAGCATCGGCATCACCGAACAACCTTCGGGAATGTGCACCCCTCCGAGCTCGGTGTCGCAGGTGGTGGTACGCGTGATGGTCAGCAGTGGCGGGTTCCACCGCACCGCTTCCTCGATGGCCTGCGGCAGCAATGACCGGTCGGCCTTGACGGCACCCAGCTGCGTTGTGTCCGTGAGCAACCCGAACAGCAGGTTGCCCAGGGACCGGTAGGTGGTCTCCACGCCGGCAGGCAACAGCAGCCGCAGGAACGAGAAAATCTCTTCATCGGTGAGCTTTTCGCCGTCGATCTCGGCCTCGGCGAGCAGACTGATCATGTCGTCCTTCGGCTCGGCACGGCAGGCCTGCAGGATCGGCGCGAAGTACTCGCACAACGCGGCCGACGCCGCCAGCCCGCGCTCCGGGTTCATGATCCAACTCAGCAGCGAGATGGACCACCGCTGGAATTGCGGATAGTCCTGCTCGGGCAGTCCCAGCAGCCCGGCGATGATGCGGCTCGGATAGTCGAACGTGAATTCCTTGACCAAGTCGACCTTGCCCTTGGCCGCGAACCTGTCGATGAGCTCGTTGGCAACGCGACCGACCAGCTCGTCTTCCCAACGCGCCAAGGCCTTTTGCGAGAACGCCTTCGACACCAGCGAACGCAGCCGGCCGTGCACCGGTTCGTCCATACCCAGCATCACCCGGTCGCCGAGCACCGGACCGAACGCCGCGATGACGCCTGACGACGAGAACGTCAGATTGTCGCGCAGCATCTGCTGGGCATCCTCGTAGCGATACACGATGAAGACGGGCTTACCCGCCTCCCCCGGCATCGCCGACATGTCGATCCGCTGGACCGGTTCCTCGCGCCGAAGCCTGGCGAGCTCCGGGAACGGATCCCGGACGTCTCCCGAGACGGCGTCGTCGAACGAGCCGAAGTCCTCGAGGTCGTCAAATAGCTGCGACAAAGTTCTCCCCTCCTAGCCGGCCGGGTATGCGACGGACTTGATCTCGGTGTACTGCTCGAATCCGGCGGTGCCGTTCTGGCGCCCGACACCGCTGTTCTTGTAGCCGCCGAACGGGGTGTCCGCGCCGTACCCCGCGGTGCCGTTGAGCCCGATGAACCCGGCGCGCAACCGGCGGGCGACGGCGAGCGAGCGGTCCAGCGAGCCGGACATCACATTGCCGGCGAGTCCGTACGGGCTGTCGTTGGCAATACGGACGGCGTCGTCTTCATCCTCGTAGGGAATGACCACGAGGACCGGGCCGAAGATCTCCTCCTGCGCGATCGTCATCGAGTTGTCCACATCGGTAAAAAGGGTTGGGTTGACCCAGAATCCCTTGGCATACAGCCCAGATGCCGTCGGCGCCTGCGTACTGCCGACGAGCATCGTGGCGCCTTCGTCGACTCCTTTGGCGATGTAGCCCAGGATGCGTGCCTGCTGTTTGGCCGAGATGACGGGACCGCAGAGGGTTCCGGGGTCTTGCGGATCACCAGGGGTGATGTTCTCGTAGATGGCTTTCAGGATCGCGACGCCCTCGTCGTAGCGGGAGCGCGGCAACAGCATTCGAGTGGGAGCAGCGCAGCCCTGCCCGGCGTGCAGCAACGGGCCGATACCGATTAAACATGCGGAATTGAACGCTGTGTCATCCAAGTCCTCCAAGACAATCGTCGCCGATTTCCCGCCGAGTTCGAGGAACAGCCGCTTCATGGTTGCGGCACCCTTTTCCATGATCCTCTTGCCCACGGCCGTGGAGCCGGTGAACGAGATCATGTCGACCTTCGGCGACACGGTCAGCTCTTCGCCGACCAGGTGGTCCGAGGCCGTCACGACATTCACCACACCCGCGGGGATATCGGTGTTCTCGGCGATCAGCCGGCCGAGCCGGGTGGCATTGAAGGGCGTGTCCGGCGCAGGCTTGAGCACCACGGTGTTGCCGGTCGCCAGCGCCTGCCCCAGCTTGTTGATCGCCACCTCGAACGGGAAGTTCCACGGCACGATGGCACCGACCACGCCGACCGGCTCGTGCCACACCTTTCGGGTGGTGTTCACGCCGGTCACCGAGACCACCGCGTCACCGAGATCGGTTTCCCACGGGAATGTTTCGATCAGCCCGGCCGGGTACTTGAGTCCGTCGGCGAGGGGCGCGTCGAGTTGCGGTCCGTGCGTCACCGCACGCGGAGCACCGACTTCGCAGATGAGCTCCTCGCGCAGCTCCTCCACCTCACGTTCGATGGCCTCGTGCAGTTGTTCGAGGCAGCGGCTGCGGAGTTGATGATCGGTGGACCAGTCGGTCTCGTCGAACGACCGGCGGGCCGCGTCGATCGCCCGGTTCATGTCGGCCTTCGACGCGTCCGACACCTCCCCGAGCACTGCTTCATTCGCCGGGTTGATGTTGGTGAACGTGCCGTCCTGACCGTCGACTAGCTTGCCGTCGAGCAGCATTCTCGATTCGAAGTCAGTCACGGCCCGCACCTTCCCCTCGTAGTGCGCCGAACCGCGGGATGCCCATCATCAGCCGGGTCATCTGGTGCAAACCCGCCGCGGGCAGGAAACGGTTGGCGATCAACAACATTCGTGCGTCGCGGCCGACAGCGGTCTTGACGAAGGGTTTCGGGCTGTCGAGGGCTTTGGCCAGACCCGCGGCGAACTTTGCGGGGGGCCGGGCCGCGCGCTTCATCATGGCCCGCCCCCGCTTGTCCATCGTGCGGTGGTGGCGGGCATAGGGCCCGTCGAGGTCGCGGACGTCCGTCGTGCCCGCGTCGGTGATGATCTCCGTGTCGTAGGTACCGGTGACCAGAATCGTGACGCCGATCCCGAACGGCCCGACCTCACCGGCCATCGACTCCCCCCACCGTTCCAGCGCCCCTTTGACCGCCGAATATGGTGCGGTGGCCGGCATTCCACGAACCCCGGCAGCGCTGGAGATCAGCACGATGCGGCCCCGTCCGGCGTCTCGCATCGACGGCAGCAACGCCCTGGTGAGCGCCACCGGTCCGAAGAGGTTGGTCGCGAACATTCGCTCCCACAGGTCCGGAGGTGTCTCCTCGACCATTCCGGCCGCCGAGATCCCGGCGTTGTGAACCACCGCATGCGGTGCCCCGAGGGTTTCGGTAACAGCCTTGGCCGCCGCGGCGATCGAAGCAGCGTCGGTGAGGTCGAGCTGGATGCCGATCAGCCGGTCGTCATCGTTCCCTGCGCCCGTCGCCTCCCGCAGCAGTGTCATTCCGCGATCCGGCGAGCGCATCGCAGCCACCACGCGCCACCCCTCGCGATAAAGGTGCGTGGCCGAAGCGAAGCCGAGCCCGCGGGACGCACCCGTGATGAGGACTGTGCGCTCAGTCATGCTGGTTCCCCGTTGCGCACCGATCGCTCTTCGAACCCAGCTCGACGTCGAGGTTGCGGGACGGTCCCTGCTGCCAGGTGGACCACTTGCCCACCGAGTACGGCCCCTCGGCACCGTTCGCCCGGTAGTAGCCCTGGGGGTCATAGATCTTGGCCTCGGGATATGGCCACGGGCAGGCGACCGAGGTGGCGAGTCCGCTGGCCTTGATCGCCCAGAACCAGCCACCGTAGGCGAAGTACGACACGTTGATGATCGCGAACATCACCAGGAACGTGCCGAGTACGGGCTTCGTCGGGAAGAGCCTCGCCTTCGCAGCGAGCTTCTCGGCCACCGACTTTCCCGTGTCGTCGCGATAAACGAGGATCGCCGCCGGGATCATCACGAACGTCACCGAGAGCGATTCCCAGATGAGTGGGAACTGAAAGGTGCTGCCACCGAACATCGTTCCGAACGGAATCGCCTGCGAGTAGATGTAGAGTCCGGTCCGCACCAGGCTGACTTCCAGTATGGCGTCGAAGATGAACCCGATGACCAGCACCAGGGCGCCCAGGCTGACCAGCGGGTGTCGGGTGACGAAGGCCTCTGGACCGTGTTTGGCCTGCAGCTTGCGAAGAATCCAGATCGCCGGGAAGTACGGTCCGAAATAGAACAATACGTAGCCGAACACGATGAACGGTTCCACCGTCGGCGACATCATGATCAGGTACCAGTTCTCTGGCCAGTGCAGCAGCATCGGGTTGTATACCGCGTACGGCGACCAGTTCATGATCGGGTCCTGCCAGACGATCAGCGTCGTGCACAGCACCATCAGCAGTACCGGACTGCCGGGGTTTTTCCGCCAGCCGACAACGAACATGACGGTGAACGCCACGACGATGATCACGGCACCCACCTGCGGGATGATCTGCCAGTGGTCGAACGCGGTCAGGAACGCGACGGGACGTGGCCGCCCCTCGACGTTCGGGTTGGCCACCCGCGAGTCGACGTCCGTCCGCCCGACCGCGACGAACAGGCCGAGAAAGCCGAGCCAGGCGAGCAGCGCCACCACCCGGCCCCAGTTCGGCCCTTTGCGCGGCGGCTTGACCTGTGTGTCAGGCGGTAGGGATTCCCTGGTAGTCATGTCATTCCGCCCCGAACCGGTCGACGAGGTGCGAGTTGATGCCGTCGGCATCGAGGGTCCGCGCGACCAGATATCCCGGCCCCATCCATGCGCGTCGCGTCCACTTCCCCAGGGACACCCGGGTTCCCGGCGCGCCGGACGCCGCGGGCATCATCTTCACGCGCTCGAGCGCTTCTTTGACCCCGCGCGGGCTCAACGGATGCGCGTCGGTGAAGGCGCGCACCAGCGTGGCCGCTACGTCGTGGTTGACCACCGACACGCAGTACTCGGGGCGACTCCCGTTGTACCGCTTCGCATACCGATCCAACCAGGCCTGTCCGACGGTGTTTCCCTCGTCGTACTGGTCGACCCCGACCCAGCCCAGAAACGCGCTCCACATGATCGGGTTGACCCATGCGTTCTGGAACGCGGTGGTGGTGAAACGGGGCGGGTCCCAGTTGACGGCCTCGAGCGCGGGGTTGATGAAGACGATGCCGAAACCGAAACCGAGATGCACGATCGCCTCGGCCTTCGCCTCGTGCAGCGTGCTCACCGCGGCGTTGATGTCCTGGGCAGTCTGTGCGATCGCGGCTTCCGCGACGATACGAATACCCTTGCGCGCACATGCAGTTCGCAGATTATTCAAATAGCTGTCACCGATGAGGTTCTGCTCGACCAGGACGCCGATCTCGGTCAGGCCCCGCTTGGAGACCAAATCCGCCAGGAAGATGGGTTCGTCGGTCATCGACCCCTGGGGGAAGGCGAATGTCCACTCGCCGAGCCAGTCGTCGGTGCCCGTAACGCTGATCGCCGGCACCTTGAAGCGGTCCTCGATCGCTTCGCGCAGTGGCACGCAGTTGTCGGTGATGTTCGGCCCGAACACCACCAGGCAACCCTCGTCGACAAGCTCACCGAAGGCGTCGATCACTGCCTTGACCGATCCCTTCGGCAGCCCTTCCACCTCGCGGTAGATCATCTGCACCGGGCGATCCATCAGGCCCTGCTCAACTGCCTCCTCGAACACCAGCTCAAACGTCTGGGTGAACGAGGCCATCAGTTCTTCCGGGAAACCCGGCGGCAAGGTGAAATCCATCAAATAGCCGACTTTGATGGGCTGCGCAGTGCTCTCGTACGACATCTGACCTCCATGTTTCGGCGCTCATCGCACAGGCGCCGTGGGCAGACCTAATATTTGTTCAGACACTAATGGCGGCCGGGCACACCGTCAATCACGTGATGCGGATCCACCCAGGTAGACGTCGATCAACTCGTGCAGACCGCGACCCACCGCAACGTCATCGGTGAGCGGCCCCGCGATCGCCACCCTGGCCGCCACCGCGACCGGCAGGCCTTCGGCGATGAGCCGTCCCGCTGCGATCAGCACCCGGGTCGACGCGACCTCACGCAGGCCTCCGGTCTCCAGGCGCCGGATCGCCTGGCCGAACCGCACCAACTCGACAGCCGTGGCATGATCCACGCCCGCTTCGTGAGCGATGATCCCCTCTTCGACATCGGGATCCGGAAAACCGAACTCGATGGCCACCATCCGCTGGCGCGTCGAGTCCTTCAGGTCTTTGAGCACACTCTGGTAGCCCGGGTTGTAGGACATGACGAGACCGAATCCCGGTGCCGCATCGAGCGTGATGCCGAGACGTTCGATCGGCAACTGGCGCCGGTAGTCGGACAGTGGGTGCAGCACCACCGTGGTGTCCTGCCGAGCTTCGACCACCTCGTCCAGGTAGCAGATCGCACCTTCCCGCACGGCGCGGGTCAGCGGCCCGTCCATCCACACCGTCTCGTCGCCGCGTAGCAGATACCGACCCACAAGGTCGGCGGTGGTGAGGTCGTCGTGGCAGGAGACGGTGATCAACGGCCGGCCGAGGTCGTGGGCCATCGCCTCGACGAAGCGCGTCTTACCGCACCCCGTCGGCCCCTTCAAGACCAGCGAAAGGCCCTGGCGGTACGCCGCCTTGAACACGATCTCCTCGTTGCCGACCGGTCGGTAGTAGGGACGTGCACTCAGAGCCTGCGAACTGGCGCCGTTCTGGTGAGCGAGCCCGGACTCGTTGGCCATCAACACACCTTTCGCCGTAGCCGCAACGCTGCGGTACGGAAGTGAGCCTATCGTGGAACAGATGTTTGTTTCAATCATTCTTCAGAACGCGGCTGCTCATATCCGGTCAGCCCCAATGAGATTCTGGGACTTGATATCACGACACTCGGCGACGAACCTCGCCGGAACGAATCGCGGAGCGGAACACTGGCCCGATCACGCCGGCGAGCTGATCGGGACTTGCGATGGTGGCGTGAGCGGCACTCCCGAACACCCGACGCAACGACTCCACGTCGGTGCTGGCACCGATGGTCAGGCACACGCAACCGGTCCCCCGACGCCGAGCCTCGGTCAAAGCGCGTCGGGCGTCGGCAGCACCGTAGCCGCGCTCGTAACCATGGTCGTAGGCCAGTCCGTCGGACAGCACGACCAGTAGCCGCCGCGAGGTGCCACCACGCTCCTCCAAGACCGCCGAACCGTGCCGGATCGCCGCTCCGAGACGCGAATACGCGCCCGGCTCAAGGCTGTTCAGCCGCCGGAACACCTGTGCATCCAGGTGGTCGTCGAACCGTTTCACCGGAACCATCGTCACCGCCGACCGACCCTGGGAGTAGTAGGCGTACAGCGACACCCGGTCACCCAGGTCGTGAAGCGCCACCATCAGATGGGCCACTGCCGTCCGCTGTTGCTGATGCACCGTGCGCCCGACGGTGCCCGGCTCAGCGGCTGAACCGGAGATATCCAACAGCAACAGCACCGACAGGTCCCGCCGGCGGCGCAGACTGTCCAGGTAGACGGCCTCGTCGGGCACCGATCCGGCCCGGACTTCGACCCGGGCCTCCAGCGCGGCGTCGATGTCGATGTCGTCGCCCTGCGGTTGCCGATGACGCCGATGCAGTCCCATGCCAAGACGTGCCAGGGGGCGCCGCACGCTGATCGCGTCCTCGATCTGCTGGGTCGCGTGCGGCTTGATCTGCGGGTCAGCCTCGCGGACGGTGCACCAGGCGGGTCGATAGACCCGGCGTTCGGCGTTCCATTCCGGATACTTCACCCCGTCGGTCTTGACGTCGACGATTTCCTCCGACGACACCGTGGCGAGCGAGGAGACCGCGTGCGCCCCGCGTTTCGTCGAGTTGGTTCGGTGCGTCGGCGAATCGGCACCGGGCGGCCCCCCACTGCTGCCACCCGTCTTGCGGGACGACGACAAGAGCTTCTTGAGCCATTTTCCGATGGCCCCACCCCCGCCGATCGGGCTGGAGAACAGATCGGGGTCATCAGAGTCGTCGACGTCGTCTTCATCGAGTTCCTCGAGCTCCTGCTTCTCATCGCGCCGCGGCACATGTGCCACCGACCGCTCATCTACAGGCTTGGCCGCTGCGCACGCCGCCAGGACCTTCCTGGCCTGGATCACACCGAATCCCGTCGGCGGATCGGGTAGCGCACCCTTGCCGCTCGCCATCGCCAGGGACGCTGCTGGTGAATCGCTGCCCTCGCAGACCCTCGGGTCCGCGAGGGCGCCAAGGGAATTCGGCAGGAGTGCGCGGTTGACCAACAGCGCGCGTTGTCCCTCGACGGCCAGATAGCGGCCGGCCAACCGCCGATGACGGACCAGGGCTCCGAGCACATCAGGGTCCAGGCTGCCTGCCGCGATCAGCGATGCCTGCACCGCCACCGATTCGAGCTGCGTACGCGTGGACGCCGACCGATCGACGAACACGGTCTTGCCATCGGTCCACGGCGTGGCACCCGGGGCGGCCGCCGTCACCGCAACCGGACGAGCTGCCAGGGCGGACGCCAGCATGCCCAGCCCGGCGAACCGGCCGTCGTCGTCACCGCCACCGGGCACTTTCCACCTCCGCACCCTGTTGACCAAATATCTGTTCCACCGTAGAGTTCGGGCCGACCGGAGTCAATCAACCGACCCGGAACATCAACTGGCAAGGGCTACAAAGTGATCGACTTCGACGACCAGGTCGCCGTGGTGACCGGTGCCGGCCGCGGACTCGGCCGGATATACGCCCTCGAGCTGGCACGGCGCGGCGCCACCGTGGTGGTCAACGACCTGGGCGGGTCCATGTCCGGCGACGGTTCGGACGTCGCGGTGGCCGATCAGGTTGTCGACGAAATCGTCGGCTCCGGCGGTACCGCGGTGGCGTCCTACGATTCGGTCGGCAGTCCCGAAGGTGGCGAGGCGATCGTGCGCACCGCCATCGATCAGTTCGGTCGGCTCGACGCGGTGATCAGCAACGCGGGCATCTTCAACAGCATCCCGTTCGACGAGCTCTCCCCCGAAGACTGGCGTCGCATGCTGCGAGTGCACCTCGACGGCGGCTTCTACCTGTCCCAGCCTGCGTTCCGGGTCATGAAGAACCAGGGCTACGGCCGGTTCGTGTTCATCGCCTCGTCGGCAGGGATGTTCGGCCAGCACCTCGAAGCCCATTACGCTGCAGCCAAGGCCGGCCTGGTCGGCCTCGCCAATGTGATCGCGCTCGAGGGCGCGCCGCACGGAATCCTGGCCAACACCGTACTGCCGTTCGGCATCTCGAGGATGGTCACCGAGACCCTCGGCGATCCGAAAGCGCTTGAGGGCAACGACTTCTTCAAGGCGATCCGGCCTGAGCTGGTGGCACCCTTGGTGGTGTACCTGGCCAGCCGTGACTGCGAGTTCAGTCATCAGAACTTCTCTGCCTGCGCCGGACGGTTCGCCCGGGTGTTCGTCGGGCTGGGTGAGGGCTGGCTGGCACCCACCGACAGCAACCCGACCGCTGACGATGTCGCCGCTCATCTGTCGGAAGTGGCTGCGACAGAGCCGTTCACAGTGCCGGGGTCGATCTACGACGAGGTATTCGCGGTTACCGAGCGGCTCGGCGTCACCGGGTGAGTCCGGCGACAGCGTTGCCGTCGGCACGTTCGGCGCAAGGCCCGCAACCCGGCCGTGCCGGGTCTACCGGCGTCTTTGGCTTCACGGGATCCCCGGCGCACAAGCGCTGTTCTGGTAGCCTCTAACCAAATATTGGGTCGGAAACCCAAATCGTATGACGGGAGCCAGCAATCATCGTGGAGCCGCTGTGGGCCGTCCCCAGGTAACCCCTGGGGAGCGCAAGACGCTCAAGCGCACCCCAGGTCGCGCAACCGAACCCGGCACCGTAGCGGAGGATCGTACGCGCCGGACCGAGATCCTCGAGACCGCCGCCACGTTGATCGCCACGTCGGGCCTGCGCACATCGCTGCAGGAGATCGCGGACGCGGCAGGCATTCTGCCGGGCAGCCTGTACCACCATTTCGAATCCAAAGAAGCAATCCTGGTGGAACTGCTCGAGCGGTATCACGAGGACCTCGACCGCATCGCCGAGCACGCCCAGCGCCGGTTGGACGGCCCCGATCCGGCGTCGCCGTTCGACCGGATCGCCGAGCTCGGCTCGGATATCGCGCGATGCGCCGTCGCACATCGTGCCGCTCTTCAGATGTCGTTCTACGAGAGCCCGAGTTCCAACCCCGACCTCGTCGCCCTGGCACAGCGCCGCCCGACGGCCACGCTGGATGCCATGCAGCAGACGCTGCGAGCCGCCCGATGGGCCGGCTACCTGCGCTCGGATATCGATCTGGCCGTTCTGGCCGACCGGATCTGCCAGACCATGCTGCAGGTCGGCCTCGACGTCATGCGCCACAATGCCGCACCGGAGAAGGTCGCCACCCTGCTATGCCGGATTCTGTTGGAAGGCTTGTCCACCGGCCGGCCCACCGACACCGAACTCGACAGGTCGGTCCCGTTCATCGCGGCCGACGCCGTGGTGCGGACCTGGATCGAGGAGGCCGCCTCCGAGGCCGATGACAAGACCGCCCATATCCGTGCGGTAGCGCGGGCGGAGTTCGGCCGGCGGGGCTATGAGGGCACGACCGTGCGCGACATCGCCTCGGCCGCAGGCATGGGTACCGGCACCGTGTACCGGCTGATCGGTTCGAAGGACGAACTGCTGGCGGCGATCATGCAGTCCTTCGGGGAGAAGATCGCCGTGGGCTGGACCGAAGTCCTCGGATCCGAGGGCACCACGATCGAAAAGCTCGACGCGCTGAGCTGGATTCACACCAACGCGCTGGACCAGTTCGGAGACGAGTTCAGGATCCAGCTCGCATGGATGCGCCAGTCCCCGCCGGACACCCCCAACCCCGGCTGGTTGTTCACGCAGCGCGTCAAACAGGTCAAGTCACTGCTCGCCGCAGGGATCAGGGCCGGCGAGATCAGCATCGACAGTCCGTCGAACGAGATGCTGGCCCGGTCGGTGATCTGTGTAGGCTGGATACCCGAGAACATCCTGCGGCAGTTGGATACCCGGGCAGCGCAGATCCACGTGCGGGATACGAGCCTGCGCGGTGTCGTCGCGCGCTAGACACCGACCTCCCCAGCTCGAGCAGACGTGAATGTACCCGGAATCAACAGTTTTCGGGTGCCTAAGCGTCTGCTCGGCCCAGGAGGCTAGTCGAAAGCGTGTCGCGGCAACGTATTCGGGATGTCGAGTGAGCTCAACAAGCCTGCGGGTGCGTCCACGACGTAGGGAATCGCATTGACCACCCGCATCGCGGTGGCCGCGCCGACCTCGCATTGTCACGCCAGAGTGGCTGTCGAGCTCGACAGCCACTCTGGCGTGACGCTGGGGTCCAAAGCCACGTCAGCGCCGGGGCAACCCCAGCACCTGGGTGGCGATGATGTTGCGCTGGATCTCCGAGGTCCCACCGGCGATCGTGCCGCCGAAGCTTCTGGCGTAGCGCTCGAACCAGCTGGCGAAGTAGTGGTCGAGGTTCATGTGCGCGTACGGACCCGAGGTGGTCGGGTGGATCAACCCGTCCGGCCCGGCCGCGGTCAGCGCGTTCTCGAACGCATTGCGCTCGGCTTCGGATCCGAACAGCTTGAGAACCGACACCGACGCGGTGTCCGCCTCACCGCGCGACGCCTTGGCCAGCGCCGCAGATCCCATGGCACGCAAGGCCTGATAGTCCATGATCGTCGTGGCGTACTGGTCGCGTTCCAACTCGGTCTTCGGCTGGAAGTCGGCCAACATGTTGTCGATCCGGTCGGCGAAGCCGAGCCACATCATCGTGCGCTCGTGACCCAGCGAACCGTTGGCCACACCCCAGCCGCCGTTGAGCGGACCCACCAGGTTCTCGGCGGGCACCCGGGCGTCCGTGAAGAACACCTCGTTGAAGTCGAGGTTCTCCTCACCGGTCATGTCGGCGAACGGCCGGCACACCACACCGGGGGTGTCGGTCGGGACGATCAGCACGCTGATTCCCTTGTGCTTCGGCGCATCCGGGTCGGTGCGCACGAAGGTCAGCAGGAAGTCGGCGTCGTGGGCGCCCGAAGTCCACACCTTCTGTCCGTTGACGACGAAATGATCACCATCGAGGACGGCACGCGTGCGCAACGAGGCGAGGTCGGAACCCGCGCTCGGCTCGCTCATACCGAGTGAGGCGGTCTTCTCACCGCGCAACACCGGCACCGCCCAGCGGTGCTTCTGCTCATCGGAGCCGAACGCAAGTAGTGATGCCGCAATGATGTTGACGCCCTGCGGATTGAAGCTGTGGTAAATCCGGCGTCGGCACAGCTCATCGAGGTGGACGAAGGTCTGTACCACGGTGGCGTTGCGCCCGCCGAACTCCGGTGGCTGAGCCGGCAGCAACCAGCCGTTGTCGAAGAGCAGCCGCTGCCAGTCGCGGGCCCACTGCGGCATGTGCGAGACCGAACGGGGCCGCTCCAGCGTGTCGGCCTCCGACGGCAGGTTCGCATCGAGGAACGCGGAGAACTCGGCGCGAAACTCCTCGACGTCGGAATCGTATGTCAGCTGCATTTACAGTCCCCTGTAGGTCGTGCGGTACTCAGCGGCAATGACGGCTCGGTGCTCGGCAGCGCCGCCCAGGAGAAGCTCGCCGGCCTTGGCCCGCTTGAGCGCAAACTGCACGTCGTTCTCCCACGTGAAGCCCATCCCACCGAACAACTGCACACCGTGGCGGAACACCACGGTCTGGCACTCTCCTGCCGCCGCCTTGGCCATCCTCGCCGCCAGTCGGCGCCGCGGATCGTCGGCGGCGATGGTCAGTGCAGCGAAATACGAAAGCGCACGGGCTCTTTCGATGGCAACGTGCATGTCGACGGCCTTGTGCTGCACGGCCTGGAACGAGCCGATCGCCACGCCGAACTGCTGACGCTGCTTCACATGGTCGAGCACGAGGTCCAGCGCCCGCTGGCAGGCACCGACCATGGTGATGGCCATACCGGTCAATGCGAGATGGTGTGCCTTCTCGGTGTCGACTGGACTCTTCTCGCTCCTCGCGTGCGCGGTCACCCGGTCCGTGTCATCGACATGCACGTTGTCGAATGACACCTCGGCGACGTGCAACACCGGATCGAACACCGCGCTGCGCTTGGCGGAAACCTTGCCCGCATCGACCAGGAACACACCACCGTCGGTCACCACGGCCAGGTTCTGTGCCCGGTCGCCGTCGAGGACGTGGTGGGCGGTTCCGGCCAGCACCCAGCCGGTGGCGTCCCGGTTGGCCGTCACACCGCTGTACACCGCGGTCCCGGCCTTGGCCGGATCGAACCGGTCGCCCGCCAGCGGCGCGTACTGGGTCATGGTCGCCAGGTACGGCGTCAGATCCGTGGCCCGGCCGAGTTCTTCGAGCACGATGGCCAGTTCCACCGCATTCTCCGATTCGGTGAGCTCAGTCCAGCCCTGGTCGATATAGCTCTGCCAGAGCGGTGTCGGGTCGACACCCTGCTCGGCCACTTCACGGACCAGCGTGGCCGGGCATTGTTTGGTCACCGCATCGCGCACGGTTTCCTGCCATAGCCGCTGATCGGCATCGAATTCGAGTAGCACCCGCCGCCTCCTGCCGCACTTTCACGTCCGGAGGAGAATAGCATTCTCTTTCTAAGGCGACTCCTTCTCCTCCAGCAAGTACCGGTTCTCCATGCCAGTGCGCTGGACGGATCACCAGCACCGGCGCTTACCTGGGCGAAAGGGCCGCAACGCTTTGAGAACTATGTTCTTGCCATAGAAGAATATGGATCTAGACTGGCTGTAAGATCCGGCGCACCAGGCACGTCGTCATCAGCTCGTGCCCGCTCGTTTCCGGACGAACATCGGAGGACAGTCTTGACTTGGAAAGACCCGGCGCAGCCCGGCAGCGCGGGAACGCCGCTCATCGACGCCAGCGTGCACATCTTCATGCAATCCAACAAGGATCTGCGGCGGAACTTTCTGAAAGAACCCTTCGCCAGCCGTGGCTTTCCGGATTACGAGATGAACTGGTACGGCGCACCGGGTGGCGAGTACGCCAAGGACACCAAGGGACCCAACCGCGAGTATCCCGGTTCGGATCCCGACATCGCCGCACAGCATCTGTTCACCGACCGCGGCGTCGACATCGCGATCCTGCATCCGATGACCCGCGGCATCATGCCCGACCGTCACCTCGGTACCGCCTTGGCGGCGGCGCACAACGAAATGATGGTCACGCGCTGGCTCGAACACGACGAACACGGCGAGCGGTTCCGCGGCACCATCCGGATCAACCCGGACGACATCGTCGGGGCCTTGCGTCAGATCGACAAGTACAAGGACCACCCTCGGGTGGTCCAGATCGGTATCCCGATGCAGTCGCGCGAGCTCTATGGCAAGCCGCAATTCTGGCCGTTGTGGGATGCCGCGGCCGACGCCGGCCTACCGGTGGCCGTGCACATCGAGGGTGGGGCGGGCATCCAATTCGCCCCGACGCCGTCGGGCAAGACCAGGACGTATGAGCAGTACCTCGGATTCATGGCGCTGAACTACATCTACCACCTGATGAACATGATCGCCGAAGGCGTGTTCGAGCGGACCCCCGATCTGAAGTTCGTCTGGGCCGACGGCGCCGCGGACCTGCTGACGCCGTTCATGTGGCGCATGGATTGCTTCGGCCGTCCCCACCTCGAGCAGACCCCCTGGGCGCCAAAGATGCCCAGCGACTATCTACCCGGGCACGTGTATTTCGTCCAAGGCGCGCTCGACGGCCCGGGCGACACCGAGTTCGCCGGAGAGTGGTTGAGCTTCACCGGCAAGGAAGACATGGTGATGTTCGGTTCCAGCTACCCGCACTGGCAGCTGAACGAGCCGCAGATCCCCACTGTGTTGAGCACCGAACAACGGGAAAAGCTGTTGTGGCGCAATGCCGCGCAGCTGTACGGCCTCGAGGCCGCGTTCGCCGGTGTGGGTTCAGCATCCGCGGTTGCGGCACAGTAAAGGCAGCTGAGGGAGGCCCTGATGACGACCACACAGCCAGTCACGACGAACCCGCGGGTGCCGGCGAAAGAGCGGATCGCGATTCGGTGCGTCGACTCCGACGTGCACCCGATGCCGCGCCGCGGCGAGCTGATCGACTACATCCCCGAGCCGTGGCGCAGCAAGTACTTCTTGAGCCACAAGGTCGGTGAGCAGATCTACTACGACGCACCCGATTACGCGCATGCCTACGCCATGCGTGTGGACGCCTTCCCACCCGACGGTGAGTTCGCCTGCAGCGACCCGGATATGGCGTTGCGCCAGCTCATCATGGAGGCCGGCTCCGACATCGCGATTCTGGAGCCGACCCACTCCGAGCACCGCCTCGGCGAAGCGACCGCGGCTTACTGCACCGCGGTCAACCTATGGCTGGCCAATCACTGGCTGGACAGTCACAACAACTGGCATGAACGCTGGCGGGGATCCATCTGTGTCGCCATCGAGGAGCCGCAGACCGCAGTAGCCGAGATCGAACAGTGGGCCGAACACCCGTATATGGCCCAGGTTCTGATGAAGGCCGAGCCACGTCCGTCGTGGGGTGACCCGAAGTACGACCCGATCTGGGCCGCGGCCACCAAGCACGACATCACGGTGAGCTGTCACCTGTCCCGGGGTGAATACGAGACCCTGCCGGCACCACCGGTCGGCCTGCCCAGCTACAACCACGATTTCATGGTCAGCTACTCGCTGTTGGCGGCCAATCAGGTGATGAGCCTGATCTTCGACGGGGTCTTCGACCGGTTCCCGACACTGCGCATCGTGTTCGTCGAGCACGCCTTCACCTGGATCCTGCCGCTGATGTGGCGCATGGACGCCATCTACGAAGCCCGCAAGTCCTGGATGGACATCAAGCGCAAGCCATCCGAGTACGTCAAGGACCACATCAAGTTCACCACCCAGCCATTGGATTACCCCGAGGACAAGACCGAACTGTCCCGGGCCTTCGAATGGATGGAATGCGAGAAGATCCTGCTGTACTCCAGCGACTACCCGCACTGGACCTTCGATGACCCGCGCTGGCTGGTCAAGCACCTGCCCGAGCACGCGCGCGAGGCCATCATGTTCCGCAACGGGATAGAGACCTACAAGCTGCCCGAGACCGTCCCGGTCCTCGAGGGACAGGCCCGGGTGTTCTGAGATGGGCCAACCCGAAAAGCGCCCGCGGCTCGCGCAAGGACGCGAGCACGTCGTGGCCACCGTCGACGAGATCCCGCCCGGCACACACAAACTCGTGCCGATCGGTCGCCACGGCGTCGGCGTCTACAACGTCAACGGGACGTTCTATGCCATCGCCAACTACTGTCCGCACGAGGGCGGTCCGCTGTGTTCGGGCCGTGCCCGCGGGCGCACGGTGGTCGACGACGAGGTACCCGGCGACGCAGTGATGGTGCGCGACAAGGAGTTCATCTACTGCCCTTGGCACCAATGGGGTTTCGAGCTGGCAACCGGCACCACCGCGGTGAAGCCGGAATGGAGTATCCGTACCTACCCGGTCCGTGTGGTTGGAGAAGATGTGTTGGTGATGGCCTGATGAGCGAGCTTGCGAGCGAATCAACAGCCCTGGCTGCAGTTCCGCAGCTCAAGCCCGGCGAGAAGACCATGGAGATCAACGGCGGCAACGTCGTCTACGAAATCCTCGGCGACAAAGGTGATTTCATCGCCCTGACGCCCGGCGGCCGGTTCAGCAAGGACATTCCTGGTCTGCGACCGCTGGCAGAAGCCCTGGTCGCGGGCGGCTACCGGGTTCTGCTGTGGGACCGGCCGAATTGCGGCAGATCAGACGTGCAGTTCTACGGCCAGAGCGAATCACACATGCGGGCCGAGACGCTGTACCGACTGATCACCGCCCTGGACGTCGGACCGTGCTTCATCCTCGGTGGCTCCGGCGGCGCACGTGACTCGATGCTGACCACCATGCTGTATCCGGAGATCGTTCGAAAACTGGTGGTGTGGAACATCGTCGGTGGCGTGTACGGTTCATTCGTCCTCGGCGGCCACTACGTCACCCCGAGCATCCTGGCGGTACGCGGTCTCGGCATCGAAGGCCTGCTGAATGTGCCCGAGTGGCGCGAGCGGATCGCGGAGAACCCCGCGAACCGGCAGCGTCTGCTCGACCTCGACGCCGACGAGTTCCTCAAAGTCATGCTGCGGTGGCTCAACGCGTTCGTGTCGAAGCCGGGCCAGACCATCCCGGGTGTCCCCGACGAGATGTTCGACAACATCACCGTGCCCACCTTGATCATCCGTGGCGGCGAGAACGACTGGGATCACCCCAAGCGCACCTCGCTCGAAGTGAGTTGCCTGATCAAGGGTTCCAAGCTGATCGATCCGCCCTGGCCCGAGGACGCGTGGGAGCGTGCCGGCGAGAAGTTCGCACAGAGCGGCGGCAAGACGTTCTGCCTGTTCGACACTTGGGTTCAGGCGGCCCCGGCGATCATCGACTTCCTGAGGTCGTCGTGACGGCGGTACGCGCTGCCCGCGTGTCACACCGTGCGGATGTGCACCTCGCAGTTCAGCGAAGCCTCCAGGGCGGTATGGATGCGGCTTTCCGGGATGCGTGTCAGGTCAGCCTTGTCCAGGGTCACCGTCACCACATCCCAGCCCTCGTCATCGACGGAGCGCACGATGTCACCCGACAGGCCGAATCCGGCCAGTACGCCGCGGGCATCCTCGTCGGTCCCGCGGCTGACGAAAGTGACCACGCCGGGCGTGGGTGCGGTGCCAAACGCCTTGGCGCACAGCTCCATCGCAATGATCTGCAGCTCTGGTGCGTCGTCTCCGGCGATCAGCACCTCGACCTCGCGACGATGCGCGGGGAGTCCGGCGAGCTGGTTGTCCAGCACCTCGGCACCGCGCACACCCAGCAAGTCACGGAGTGTTGCCATGCCCTCGGATAGCTCCTGCGCCCCGAGCTCACCAGCCGGATCCACTCCGACGCGCACCACCGCAGTTCTCATACCGGTAAGCCTAGCCGGGGACGGGATGTGACCATGACAGCCGAACTCACGGTCGCCGCATGGCCGGGGATCACCCCGCGGCTACTGCGCGACGGGCCGGAGTCTCTCGAGGCCTACCGGACTGCCGGGGGCTATGCGCCCCTTGCGGATCCGGAACATCTTCTGAACGAGGTGCAGGCCAGCGGATTGCTCGGCCGTGGCGGTGCGGCCTTCCCCATGGCGGTGAAGCTGCGCACCGTGCGTGACAACGGCCGGCAGGGCGGCGAGGCCAGGGCCGGCTCCGTGGTGATCGCCAACGGGGAGGAGGGCGAGCCCGCCTCGATCAAGGATCGCTGGTTGCTGCGCAACCGCCCGCATGCCGTGCTCGACGGCCTGCGGCTGGCGGCAGGGGTTGTCGGCGCCGATCGCGCCGTGGTGTATGTGTCGGATGCGCATGCCGCCGAGTGTGTGGAACGTGCGCTGGCCGAACTGCCTGGCGACCTGGACCGTCCCAGCATCGAATTGGTCACCGTGACACCGGGTTACGTGGCGGGTGAGGAATCCGCTGCCGTGCACGTGGTCAACGGCGGACCGGCCAAGCCGACCGACAAACCGCCGCGCCCGTTCGAAGAGGGCGTGGCCGGCAAGCCCACGCTGATCAGCAATGTCGAGACGTTGGCCCACCTGGCATATCTCCACCAGCACGGAGCGCAGTCGTTCCGCGAACTGGGCACCGAGTCCTGCCCCGGCACTTTCCTGGCCACGATCACCGGCGCCGGCCGCCCGCCGGCGCTCTACGAACTTCCGCACGGCATCCCGTTCGCCGATCTGCTGACCCTGCACGGGGTGTCCCCGGACCACGTTCGCGGCGCGCTGATGGGTGGATACTTCGCCGGCTTGGTCAACCGCGACATCGTCGGGACCACACTGGATCACGGATCGGTACGGACGCTGGGCAGCGGGCTGGGCTGCGGCGCGATCGGCATTCTCACCGATGACTGCCCGGTTGCGGTCGCTGCGTCTGTGCTGGCCTACTTCGACCGGGAGAATGCCGGCCAGTGCGGCTCGTGTTTCAACGGGACGGCAGCGATGGCCGCGGTCGCCACCGGACTGCGTGACGGCAACGCCACCGCCGAGGACCTTGACCGGCTCAAGCGCTGGTCAGTGGTGCTGCGCGGTCGTGGCGCGTGCGCAACCCTCGACGGTGCCGCGAACGTGGCAGCCAGCCTGCTCGCCCAGTTCCCCGACCTCGTGCAGCGTCACCTCGAAAATGGCTGCCAGACCTGCCGTTCCGGCGCTTTCACCGCGGCGCGGCCATACGAAGTGGAGTCTCTGGAGGCGGTGGTGGCGGTATGAAGATCAAGCTGGACCGCACGTTGTGCGATGGCTTCGGGCTGTGCGCCAAACACGCGCCGGAGTACTTCCCGCTGGATGACTGGGGCTACGCCGTGCTCAAAGGCGACGGCAACATCCCCGAGGCCGACCAGGATGCGGTGCGACGCGCCCTGCTGGACTGCCCGGTACACGCCATCATCGAGCTGACGGACACACGCACCGCGCGTGAGGCCGGCTGAGCGCACAGGGGTATGGATCACCGATCCCGGAAACTGGTAACGTGATTCTCCACACAGAATAACCCGCTTACCACCGGAGTCGAGTTGTCACAGATACCGGGACGTCCGCTCCCGACGGTCACCACGCTCAACGAGTACTTCTGGACCGCGGGCGCCGACGGGGTGCTGCGAATCCAGGAGTGCCAGGACTGCAGCGCCCTCATCCATCCGCCGCAACCGGTCTGCCGGTACTGCCGTAGCCACAACATGGGCGTGCGCGACGTGTCCGGGCGCGGTTCGCTCGCCGGGTTCACGGTCAACCACCGGTTCGGGTTCCCTGACCTGCCACCGCCGTACGTGGTGGCCGAGGTGGCCATCGCCGAAGATCCCCGGGTCCGGCTGACCACCAACATCGTCGACTGCGACTCCGAGGACCTCAAGCTCGGCATGCCGGTAGAGGTCGACTTCCAGCACGTCGAAGATGTCTGGCTGCCGGTGTTCAAGCCATCGACGGACACCAGCGCTACCCCGCAGGTGGCCGAACCCGTGGCGCCTCAGGACATCGCCAAATTTGTTCGCCCCATGCTGACCAAGGCCAAGTTCGAGGACCACTCGGCCATCACCGGAATCGGGATGTCCAAGATCGGTCGCCGCCAGATGGTGCCGCCGCTGTCGCTGACCATCGATGCGGCCGAAAAAGCCGTCGCCGACGCCGGTTTGACGTTCGATGACATCGACGGTCTCTCCACCTATCCGGGGCTGGCCATCGCGGGCATGGGCGAGGGCGGGGTGACCGCACTGGAGGGTGCGCTCGGACTCCGGCCGACGTGGATCAACGGCGGCATGGACACCTTCGGTCCGGGTGGCTCGGTGATCGCGGCGATGATGGCCGTGGCCACCGGCCTGGCGCGGCACGTGCTGTGCTTCCGCACGCTGTGGGAGGCGACGTTCGGCCAGCTGGTCAAGGAGGGCAAGATGTCCCCTCCGATGGGCGGCCGCAGCGACAGCTGGCAGCACCCGTTCGGGTCGACCTCGGCCGCACACACGTTGGCGCAGAACGCCGGTCGCCACTTCGACCGGTACGGCACCACCCGCGAAACGCTCGGCTGGATCGCGCTGAACCAACGCGCCAACGCCGCGTTGAACCCGACCGCCATCTACCGCGATCCGATGACCATGGACGACTATCTGTCGGCCCGCATGATCACCACCCCGTTCGGTCTCTACGACTGCGATGTGCCGTGCGACGGCGCGGTCGCCGTCATTGTGTCGGCTGTCGACGCCGCCCGGGACCTGGCCAAGCCGCCGATCCTGTTCGAGGCGGTCGGCACCCAGATCATCGAACGGCTCGACTGGGACCAGACCACGCTCACTCACGAACCGCAGGTACTGGGCCAAAGCGCACACATGTGGTCGCGAACTTCGCTGCGCCCCAGTGATGTCGACGTCGCCGAGCTCTACGACGGATTCAGCTTCAACTGCCTGTCCTGGCTGGAGGGCCTGGGCTTCTGCGGTATCGGCGAGGCCAAGGACTTCCTCGACGGCGGCCACAACATCGCGCGCGACGGTGTCATCCCGCTCAATACCCACGGCGGGCAGCTCTCGCACGGCCGCACCCACGGCATGGGCCTGATCCACGAGGCTGTCACCCAGCTGCGCGGTGAGGCCGGTGAGCGCCAGGTGGCCAATGCCAAAGTCGCCGTGGCCAGCAGCGGCGGCCTGACGCCGAGCGGCGTGCTACTGATGCGCAGGGACGACTGAAGCATGCACGTACCCCATGAGTAAGACAGACCCGCACCCCAGAGTGGTGATGGTCGACGGCATCCCGATGTCGGCCCTGGTCGCCGAGGCCCCTGACCCGCGCGCCATTGTCGTCGCATTGCACGGCGGGGCCACCACATCGGCGTACTTCGACTGCCCCGGCCATCCGGAACTCTCGCTGCTGCGTCTCGCGGTCGACCACGGATACACCGTGATCGCGCTGGATCGTCCCGGTTA
Organism: Mycobacterium syngnathidarum; assembly: GCF_001942625.1. Taxonomy (GTDB): domain Bacteria; phylum Actinomycetota; class Actinomycetes; order Mycobacteriales; family Mycobacteriaceae; genus Mycobacterium; species Mycobacterium syngnathidarum. The sequence goes on along the minus strand of NZ_MLCL01000086.1, from coordinate 125,850 downwards.
CGGTGCGTCGGCCGCCTACCCGGACGCCATGGTGCACCCCGATCAGCGGGGCGCATTGGCGTTCGGCGCAATTCAGCGCATCGCCGGCGCTGGAGAACTGTTCGTCCTGGGCCATTCGATGGGCTGCGAACTGGCCCTGCACCTGGCCGTACACCGGCCCGAGGTACTCGGCGTGTCGCTGGCCGGCACCGGCCGCCGCTACCATCCGGCTGCGCAACAGCTGCTGAAGGACGCCTCACCCGTGAACCGGCCGCGCGGTCTGCGCGAACTGCTGTGGGAGCCGGCCCGGCTCTACCCGTCCGATGTGATCGGCGCCGGGTTGTCCGCGGGTGGCACCGCATACGAGGGAGATGTCGTCAAAACCTGGTCACGCCAAGAGTTTCCGGCCTTGGCCGGACAGACCAAAGTGCCCGTGCAGTTCCTCGCCGGCGAGTTCGAGAACGTGTGGGAATCCGACGCCGAGGCATTGGCCGAGATCGCCGCGATGTTCACCGCCGCACCGCGGGTACAGACCGGTGAGCTCGCCGAAAGCGGGCACAACCTCAGCGTGGGCCTGTCCGCCGCGAGCTACCACCGCGCAGTGCTGTCGTTCGCCGACGAATGCGTGGCTGACCGCGGGCACGAGACCGTGAAAACCGATGTGGAAGTGGAGGCAGGTTGATGCGAGTCGGATTTATCGGGCTGGGCAGCCAGGGGGCGCCGATGGCCCGACGGATCATCGAAGGTGGCTTCGAGACCACCCTGTGGGCCCGGCGTCCGGCATCCCTGGAGCCCTACGCCGACACCGCGGCCAAGACGGCAGGCTCTCCCGCCGAGCTGGCTGCCGCCAGCGACCTCGTCTGCCTGTGCGTGGTCGGGGACGACGACGTCCGCCAGGTGCTCGACGGCGAGACCGGCGTGCTGGCCGGCCTGGCCCCTGGTGGCATCATCGCCATCCACTCCACCGTGCACCCTGACACCTGTCGGGAGCTGGCCGAACAGGCTGCAAAACAAGGGGTTACCGTCATCGACGCCCCGGTGAGTGGCGGCGAGCCAGCCGCATCCGCCGGCACCTTGCTGGTGATGGTCGGTGGCGACGAGGAAGTCGTCGAGCGGGTGCGTCCGGTGTTCGCCACCTATGCAGACCCGATCGTGCATCTCGGTGGTGTCGGCGCCGGCCAGGTCGCCAAGATCCTGAACAACCTGTTGTTCAGCGCCAACCTGGGTGCCGCCATGAGCGCACTGGAACTCGGTGAAGCACTGGGAGTTCCACGTCAGGCACTGTGCGAGGTGGTCACGCGCGGTTCGGCTACCAGCAAGGCGCTCAACAGCATCGCCATGTTCGGCGGCACGTTGGACAACTTGGCGCCGATCGCCGGGGCACTGCTGCAGAAGGACTGCCGGCATGCCGCCAGCTTGGCCGACAACGCTTCAGCCCCGCAGGGGGCCGTGTTTGATGCCGCGGACAATGCCCTGGCCATCATGAACCATCCACGCTGATGCGCGTCGGCTTCATTGGCGCGGGCCGCATGGGCGCACCGATGGTGCGCCGGCTGAGCACCGCAGGACACCAGGTACGGGCGTTGGGCCGTGACGACGAAAAGCGCACTGCGGTAGCTGACCTCGGCGCTGAGCCGGTGAGCTCGCCGCGTGAGGCAGTCGAGGGTGCCGACGTAACGATCGTCTGTGTGTTCACCGACGAGCAGGTGCGTGACCTGTGTCCGGATCTGATCGACGAGATGGCCGAAGGCTCGGTGCTCGTGCTGCACACCACCGGCAGCCCCCGCACGGCCGAAGCCCTCGCAGCGCGTGCATCCGCACGCGGCATCGCCGTCGTCGACGCCCCGGTCAGCGGTGGGCCGCATGACATCGCGGCCGGGACGGTCACGGTGTTCGCGGGAGGCCCCGAGGACGCGGTGACCCGCGCCCGCGAAGCAATGAGCGCCTACGCCGATCCGGTGCTGCACGTCGGTCCCGTCGGCTCCGGGCAGCGGGTGAAGCTGGTGAACAACGCATTGTTCGCCGCACAGATCGGCGCCGTCGCCGAGGGCGTGCGCCTGGGCGATCGACTGGGCATCGACGAGGCGACGCTGCTGACCGCACTCACGCACGGCAGCGCGGCCAGTCGCGCGCTGGGCGGCATCGCCGCCACCGGCTCGGCCGACGCCTTCATCGCGCGGGTCGGCGAGTTCATCGGCAAGGACGTGGCCGTGGTCCGCAGAACTGCATCTGAACTTGACAGTGACCTCGGCCGACTCGAGGACCTGCTCGACGCCGCGATCAAGTGACGCAGCCGGACGTCACGACCTGATCAGCACCCATTTTGTGCTTTTCAAACACACCCAAAAGGATTACTGTTAGCGTTACAGTTCAACAGTTTCCCGTAACGCGTCACAGCACTTCCGGCCCAGCCCGCCGCGAAGGAGGAGCCAGCCAATGACCAAGGCCCAGGTGATTTTCGATCCGTTCTCCGAGGAGTTCTTCAACAACCCGTTCGACATGTACCGGAGGATGCGCCAGGACGCGCCGCTGTACTACAACGAAGACTCCGACTTCTATGCGCTGACCAGGCATGAGGACGTGTCAGCGGCGCTGAAGGACCATGAGGCATTTTCCTCGACGCGCGGCTGCGACCTGGCCATGGTGCAGAGCGACGAGCCGCCACAGAAGTCGATCATCTTCATGGACCCACCGGATCACCGACACATGCGCAGCCTGCTCAACAAGGCGTTCACCCCGCGCATGATCCAGTCCCAGCGCGACACCGTCGTCGAGCAGATCGAGCACTTCCTCGGGAAGATCGACTCCGACGAATTCGATGTGGTGCAGGATTTCTCGGGCCCGTTCCCGGTCGAGGTCATCACCCGGATGGCCGGAGTGGAGCCCGAGTACCGCCAGATGGTGCGGCACTGGATCGACACCAGCCTGTCCCGTGAGCCCGGTCAGATCGGCACCTCCGAGGCCGGTATGCAGGCCAACATCGACACCGGCATCTACTACTACGGTTTGGTGCAGAAGCGCCGGGAGAACCCGCAGGATGACATGATCAGCCGGCTGATCGCTGCGGAGATCCCCGGCGAGGACGGCCAGATGCGCAGTCTGGACGACATCGAGATCACCGGATTCGCCACGCTTCTCGGTGGCGCCGGTGCGGAGACCGTCACCAAGCTGGTCGGTACCGCGGTGGTGCTCTTCGCCCGCAACCCCGAACAGTGGCAGAAACTGCTCGACGACCGTGGGAAGATCCCGGCCGCAGTCGAGGAACTGCTGCGCTACGAGGGCCCGGTGCAGTACAACGTCCGCTACACCCTCAAGGAAGCCCATGTGCCCAGCGGCACCATTCCGGCAGGTAAGCCGGTGTTCCTGATCAGTGCGGCGGCCAACCGGGATCCCGACGCGTTCACCGATGCCGACACGTTCGACATCGATCGTGATCGCACGGAGGCACAGAACCTGGGCCTCGGCTACGGCATCCACAGCTGTCTAGGGGCCGCACTGGCCCGAATGGAGAGCGCCGTCGCCTTGGAGAAGCTGCTCGACTTCATGCCCCGCTACGAGGTGAAATGGGATCAGCTGCAACGGGTTCAGATGCAGAATGTGGCGGGATACTCCAATGTTCCGGTCCGGGTGTTGCGGTGATGAGCAAGAAGATTCACGTCGACTTCGAGATCTGCGAGAGCAATGCAGTATGTATGGGGATCACCCCTGAGGTCTTCGACCTCGACGATCAGGACTACCTGCACGTCCTGCAAGAAGAAGTGACGCCGGAGAACGAGGCCCAGGTTCGCGAAGCCGTCAGACAGTGCCCCCGCCAGGCGATCTCGATCGAGGAAGAATAGTCGCTGCGAATGCGATTTGTCTTCGTGCACGGCGGTTTTCATGCGGCCTGGTGCTGGGAGCGCACCATCGCCGAATTGCGAAATCTGGGTCATGACGCCGTCGCGGTGGACCTTCCCGGGCATGGTGTCCGGTTTGCCGAGGAATCCACGCTGGCCAACCGACGCGCCGCAATCGTCGACGTCATGCAGTCCGGAGATGTGTTGGTAGGACATTCCGGTGGCGGATTCGACGCCACGCTGGCTGCCGACGCCGCCCCGGAACTGGTGCGCCACATCGTGTATCTGGCCGCCGCGCTCCCCAGGGAGGGGCGGACCTATCCCGAAGCCATGGCCATGCGCTCGGCCGCGAACGGCCCGGTCGAGTTGGACGCCGGTTTTGATGCCGACGTCGGTGACATGCTGGGCTACCTGCGTTTCGACGAGGAAGGCGCGATGCACTTCGCCGACTTCGACGGGGCCTGGCGCTACTTCTACCACGACTGCGACGAGGCAACGGCCCGTTGGGCTTTCGATCGTCTCGGACCGGAGCGGTTCGGTGACACCACGGTGACGCCGGTGTCGGTGCCTCAGTTTTGGGCGGCCGATCTGCCCCGCAGCTTCATCCGCTGCCTTCAGGACCGCTCGATGCCGCGCTGGCTGGCCGACACGGTCACCCAGCGCCTCGGGGTCGATCAGCTGACCATCGATGCGTCGCACTCGCCGTTTCTGAGCCGGCCGCGCGAGTTGGCCGAACTGCTGGTGCACGCCACGACCACCAAGCCGATCGCAGCCCTGACCCCGGCCTAAACCTTCGATGCTGCGCAGAGGGCGCAAAGGTGCGAGAACGCGACGCCCTCACCGCAGAATCAACGAGGTCAAGCGGCGATCACCGTCTTACCGAATTTCTCGGTGGTCTCCAGTGCGTGAACAAGACTGTCGCCGGGCAGGGTGACGTGCAGCCAAGTCACCCCGAGCGCGGACAGTTTGTCCACACCGGCCAGGTACGCATCGGCGTTGAAGTCGTCGCTGCCGGGGTTACCCCCCTCGAAGTTGTTGAACACGATGTCGATTCCGTCCGGATCCCGACCGGCCGTGGCCAGCCGCACCCGCAGGTCCTCGATACCGACGGCCAATGCGTCCAGCGAATCGATGGCAGCGGTGCCCGCGGTCTTCGCCAGGCCCGGCGGCGCGGCGAACGGGCACCACCCGTCGCCGTGCTTGACCACCCGAGCGCGGGCCGCGGACGTGTTGCCACCGATCCAGATCGGCGGATGCGGAGTGGCCGCAGGCCTGGGATGTGCGGTGATACCGCGGGCACTGAATCTCGTGCCTTCGAAGGTGTAGTCGTCGGTGGTCCAGATACCGCGGATCACCTCGAGCGCCTCATCGAACAGTGCCGCACGCTCGTCATAGGACACCCCGAGCGCGGCGAATTCGCGCTTGAGGTAACCGACCCCGACCGCCAGCGTGAACCGGCCACCCGACAGCAGGTCCAAGCTGGCACCGGATTTGGCCACCACGAAGGGATTCCGGTACGGCAACACCACGATGTTGGGTACCAAGCGCAAGGTCGTGGTGTGCGCCGCAGCAAAAGCCATGGCCACGAACGGGTCCAGCGCATCGTGCCCACCAGCATCGAGCCAGCGCTGGGACGGAGCCGGATGATCGGTGAATCCGAACCCGTCGAATCCCGCTGCTTCGGCCGCAGCGGCCATCGCCGCAACTCCGCTGCCACTCACCAGATCCGGGTGATACGGGTGGGTGTGCATCGGGTAGGTGATGCTGTAGCGCACAGCGGCTCCGATCAGGCGGGGAAACCGGACAGGATGACTCCGTTGCACTCGGCAGCTCCCTGCCGGACCTTCGCGGCTGCCTGGTACGCATCGGAGTAGTACCACTCGCGTGCGGCGTCAACCGACTCGAATTCCAGCACCACGGTTTGCGTTCCGTGCCAGCTACCTTCGATCACCTCGGGCTTCTGGTCCACGGCCACGATGGTGGCGCCGCCCATCGCCTTCGACGCCAGCTTGGCGTACTCCCCCATGCCGGCCGGGTCTTTGATGTCCTCGGTGATGATGACGTAGCCCTTGGCAGATGCCATGACGAATCTCTTTCTCTAGTTGTCGATCTCACTGATCGCCCGTTCCGGGCAGTTCTGTACCGCTTCGCGTGCCGCGTCTTCCAAACCGGCAGGAACCTCTTCAGGCGAGGCGACCGCCCAGCCGTCGTCGGACATCTCGAAGACCTCGGGACACAACGTCAAGCACATGCCATGGCCGGCACAACGGTCCTCGTCAACCCTGACCCGCATCAGCTGTCGAACTCCAGATGCAGCTCGGTCAGCCCACGCAGGATGAAAGTGGGGATGTAGTTGTAGCGGCGGTCGCTGTCCGAACCGTGCTTGGCCTCGGAGATGCGGATGTTGGTAGTCCGGTCCAGCAATCGCTCGATACCGACCCGGGTCTCGGCGCGTGCCAACGGGGCACCGGGGCAGCTGTGGATGCCGCGGCCGAAAGCCAGGTGCTGGCGGGCGTTCTTGCGCGCCGGGTCGAAGGTGTCGGGATCCTCGAACCGCCGAGGATCACGGTTGGCGGCACCGTTGAGCACCATCACCGTGGTGCCGGCGTTCAACTCGGTGTCGCCGATGGTCACCGGGCAGCGCGACAGCCGGAAATCCCCTTTGACGGGGCTCTCGATGCGCAGTGCTTCTTCGATGAAGTTGGGGATGAGGCTGCGGTCGGCGCGAAGGCGCCGCTGGATCTCGGGCTGTTCACCCAAGACCTTCAACGCGGTGCTGAGCAGACGCACCGTGGTCTCCTGCCCGGCCGAGAAGACATTTGTCGCCACCCGCGCGACATCGCCGACGTCGGGGATGCTCCCGTCCGGGAACGTGGCCTCGGACAGGCCGGTGAGCACATCGCCGCGCGGATTGGCCCGACGATCCGTCACGTAGTCCGAGAACTGCCCGTAGAGGAACTCCAGCGGGCTGTGGGACAACTCGCTGCTGGTACTGCCGACACCGCCGCCGGAATTTTGCTTGATGCCCTGAACGAAGGTCTCGCGGTCCTCGGCTGGAATGCCCAGCAGGTCGGCGATCACCAGGAGCGTGAACGGACCGGCAAAACCCTTGATGAACTCGCCATGGCCCGGTTCGAGGTAGCTGTCGAGGACCTCGTCGGCCAGTTGCCACATGGCGTCCTCATTCTCTTTGAGGCGCTTGGGCGTGATCAGCCGCATCAACAGCGAGCGGTGATCGGTGTGGGTCGGCGGATCGAGCGTTGGCAGCTGATCGCTGAACGGCAGATCGTTGCGGTGCTTCTCGATGAGCGCGGTCACCTCATCGGTGCTGCGCCCCTCCAGGGGTACCGGGAACCCGGGGAACGGTCCGGTGACCGACACGCACGACGAGAAGGTCTCTTCGTCGTTGTACACCTGCACGGCTTCGTCCCAGCCGGTCACCATGGTGACGTTGTAATGGTCTTCGCGAGTGACCGGGCACTTGTTCCGCAGCGCCTCGAAAAATGGGTACGGATTGTCGACCAATCGTTCATCGCGAAAAAAATCGATACCGGTTGGGTCGATCGCCATCAGCTGCTCCCGTTCCAGCCGCAGGTATGAGAATGCGGCTCTCATCTATGGATAGTAGATTTCCATAGCACCGGTTTTGCGTCAACGCCGGTCCCCAATCATCAGGGATAAGCAGCAAGAATACGGTTCTCATCCCTCGATCTGCCCGGGCTGCCGACGTTCAGAGTCCGATGGCCGTGTGCCATCGCGGTCGAAACAAGATAGTTAGACAAACGTCAACTATTTCAAACTGGGATATCCGCTGCTAAAGTGCCCGACGTGCCCAAGGGAACCGCGGCTGACACTGCTGACAGCAGTCAACGCCGGGCATCGTTCCAGCGGGCCCGCTCCCACCAGACCAAGCGCGACCTGGTCCAAGCCGCAATGGCGCTCTGGCGAACGAACGGCTACGCCAAGACCACGGTCGCCGACATCTGCCGCGCCGCGGGAGTATCGCGGGCCCTCTTCTATTTCTATTTCCCGGCCAAAGAAGACGTCCTGTTCGAAGTCGGTCTGACCTCGACCCGGCTCGCGCAGAAGCGGGTCAAATCGCTGTTGGTTGGCGACTACGACGTCATGGGTGTCATCACCGAGGCGCTGCGCAGCCTGGAGCGGTCGATGGCGCGCAATCCACCCGAACTGATTGTCGAGACGATCCTCGAGGGGTACCGGCACGAGCACCGGATCCTGGCCGGCAACGTCGCCGCGGAGACGCACGACGTCGACATGTTCGGCGAGTTGTTCGCCCGCGCCCAGGCTGACGGCAAGCTCGGTTCCCACGTCGACGTCGACCACCTGTCCCGGCTGGCGCAGATCCTGGTCAGCGAGGGCGTCCGGCACTGGGCCGGAGGCAGTTTCGGCAACCGCACGTTCACCGATGTCGTCGCACGCGACATCGGTGCGATGATCACCGGCTTCAACTCCACCAACAACTAGATCGGAGGACCCCCGATGGCGTGGGATTTCGAGACCGACCCGCAGTATCAGGAACTACTGGACTGGGCCGACGAATTCGTGACCGAACAGGTCGAACCGCTCGACCTGGCCTGGCCGCATCTGCAATTCACCCAGCTGGAGGGCAAGCGCCGCGAGGCGATCGCCCCACTCAAGGAGCAGGTGCGTGAAAAGGGATTGTGGGCAACACATCTCGGTCCAGAATTGGGCGGGCAAGGATACGGGCAGCTGAAGTTGGCGCTGCTCAACGAGATCCTGGGCCGCTCGCAGTGGGCTCCGATCGTGTTCGGCTGTCAGGCCCCCGATACCGGAAACGCCGAGATCATCGCGCATTACGGCACCGAGGAACAGAAGAAGCGCTATCTGCATCCGCTGCTCGAAGGTGAGCTGTTCTCCTGCTACTCCATGACCGAACCGCATGCCGGCGCGGACCCCACCCTGTTCACCACGAGCGCGGTAAGGGATGCGGATGGGTCGAGCTGGATCATTAATGGCTGGAAGTTCTTCTCCTCCAACGCCGCGACCGCGTCCTTTCTGATCGTCATGGTGGTCACCAACCCCGAAGTCAGCGCCTATCAGGGCATGTCGATGTTCCTGGTGCCCACCGACACTCCCGGCGTCAAGATCGTCCGCAATGTCGGGCTGTACGGCGAAGCGGACGACCACGGCAGCCATGCCTTGATCCACTACGACAATGTCCGGGTGCCGGCCGAGGCCCTCCTGGGCGGCGAGGGGCAGGCTTTCGTGATCGCCCAGACCCGGTTGGGCGGCGGACGGATTCACCATGCCATGCGCACGATCGGCCTGGCGCAGAAGGCGCTGGACATGATGTGCGAACGCGCCTTGAGCCGGGAGACCCAGGGCAGCCGGCTGTCCGACAAGCAGTTCGTCCAGGGTTACATCGCCGATTCGTATGCCCAGCTACTGCAGTTCCGGCTGATGGTGCTCTACACCGCGTGGGAGATCGACAAGTACAACGACTACAAGAAGGTCCGTAAGGACATCGCCGCGGTCAAGGTCGCGATGCCCACCGTGCTGCACGACATCGCCTGGCGCGCAATGCAGGTCCACGGTGCGCTGGGCGTCACCAACGAGATGCCGTTCCTGGGCATGGTCACCGGTGCCGCGGTCATGGGCCTGGCCGACGGACCGACCGAGGTGCACAAGACCACTGTCGCCCGGCAGGTCTTGCGCGACTACCAGCCGACCACCGACACCTGGCCCACCGAGTGGATCCCGCGCAAGCGTGAGGCCGCGAAGGCCAAGTTCGCCGAATTCCTGGAGGCCGAGGTGGGCAACTTGTGAGCGAGATCGACACTGAGCGCCTTGCCGATTGGATGGACGACACCGCCCTGCCCGGCAAAGGTGAGCCGCTTGAGGCCCGCTTCCTGTCCGGTGGGACCCAGAACGTCATCTACGAGATCCGCCGGGGCGAACACGCCTGTGTACTACGCATGCCACCGGCCGGCGCCCCGCCGGACCGGGACAAGGGCATCCTGCGGGAGTGGCGCATCATCGAGGCACTCGACGGCACGGATGTTCCGCACACCGCCGCGGTCGGTGTTTGCGCCGATCCGGACGTGCTTGGCCGGCCGTTCTACCTCATGGGATTCGTCGACGGCTGGTCGCCGATGGACACCCACGGCCGCTGGCCCGAGCCGTTCAACAGCGATCTGAGCACCCGGCCTGGCCTGAGTTACCAACTGGCCGAGGGCATTGCGCTGCTGTCGAAGGTGGATTGGCAAGCGAAGGGCCTGGCTGATCTCGGTCGGCCCGAAGGCTTCCACGAACGTCAGGTCGACCGGTGGATCGGCTTCCTCGACCGGATCAAGAATCGTGATCTGCCCGGGCTCGAGGTGGCCACCGACTGGCTGCGCGCCCGCAAGCCACTCGACTTCCTCCCCGGTCTGATGCACGGGGACTACCAGTTCGCCAATGTCATGTACCGCCACGGCGCCCCGGCCACGATGGCCGCGATCGTGGACTGGGAGATGGGCACCGTCGGTGACCCGAAGCTGGACCTGGCGTGGATGGTGCAGAGCTGGCCTTCGGATACGGACCACCCGGAGCCCTCGGAAATGGGTTACGTCGACATGCGCGGGATGCCCTCGCGTGACGACGTCGTCGCGCACTACGCGACAGTGTCCGGCCGCCAGGTCGATGATCTGGACTACTACCTGGTGCTGGCCAAGTGGAAGCTGGCGATCGTCCTGGAACAGGGCTTTCAACGGGCCGGTGACGACGAGAAACTGCTGGCCTTCGGACCGGTGGTCACCGAACTGATGCGATCTGCCGCCGAACTCGCCGAATCCACCGATTACCGGTGAAGGCCGCGGTCTGCCCGGCCTACGGATCTCCGGATGTGGTTCGCCTCGAAGATGTCCCCGAACCACCGCTGGAATCCGGCCAGGTACGGGTACAGGTCGGTGCGGCCGCGGTGAACTTCCCCGATGTGCTTTTGGTCGCCGACAAGTACCAGATCCACGTGCCGGTTCCGTTCGTGCCGGGCAGTGAGTTCGCCGGGATGGTCACCGAGATCGCAGCTGACGCCGACGGTTTCGCCGTCGGCGACCGGGTAACCGGCACCGGATTGTTCGGCGCGTTCGCCGAGCAGGTGTGTGTGCCGACGGCGGGGCTGGCCCGGATTCCCGACGGTGTGGACGATCGCACGGCGGCGGCATTCGGGGTGGCTCATCGCACCGCCTATCACACGTTGCGGTCGGTGGCCCGCATCCAACCCGGCGACGACGTGATCGTGCTGGGAGCCGGCGGAGGCGTGGGCCTGGCGGCCGTGCAGCTCGCGGTAGCGCTCGGCGCGCGGGTCACCGCGGTGGCGTCCTCGGACGAAAAACTCTCCACTGCAGCACAATACGGCGCAGCCTCACTGATCACTCACAAGCGCGGAGACTTGCGCACCGCCCTGCGCGAGGCGCTACCCGACGGTGCGCATGCGGTCCTCGATCCGGTCGGCGGGGATCTGTCGGAGCCTTCCCTGCGGTCATTGCGTCGCGGCGGCCGGTTCGTGACGATCGGCTACGCGTCGGGCGTGATCCCCCGCATCCCACTGAACCTGGTTCTGGTCAAGGGAATTCACGTGTCGGGCTTTCAGTTCCAGGACATCGACCCGGACGAGTTCACCCGCAACGAAGCCGAATTGCGGGACATGTTGGCCACTGGCGCCGTCCAGCCACACGTCGGTGCGGTCTATCCACTGGATCAGGTGTCGACCGCACTGCGACGGGTCGCTGAAGGACGCGCTGTGGGCAAGGTCGTGATCGAGCTCACTCCTTCGGCGGATAGAAGTACTCCCGCCAAGCCGTGATCTTCTCATCACGCACCTCGTAAGCGCCCATGACCGGCCAGCTCATCTGCTTGCCGTCGACGACCCAGTGATCGCGGCGTTCCATCAACACGACCTCCCCGTCTACCGCGAGGTGCCGGATCTCAAGGTCGACACATTTGCCGCCGGCGAAGAACGCCTTCATCATCTCGTGGATCGCGTCGCGCCCGGAGAGCTTCGGCCAGTCGGGCCCGATGTCGAAGGTGGCGTCTTCGGCGAAGTGACTCATCACCTCGTCGACGTCGTTGCTCCCCCACGCGGCGATCTCGGCGCGCACGATCTCCTCAGCGGTCATCGGATTCTCCTCGGCCCATAGCGACACTTATTTACACTTTAACTATCAACTGTAATGATGGTCTGATCCTGCTAAGCAAGTGCCCAGGACTACTGAGCCCAGCTGAACCCAGCCCGCTGCAGCACTCCCGCTACCCCGATGGAGGCCTCATGACAGTGCCCACGGCGCCAGCCGAACCAGACCTGTACTACGACCCGTACAGCGTCGAGCTCAACATGGATCCCTTTTCGGTGTTCGCCCGAATCAGGGAAGAAGCCCCGCTGTATTACAACGAGCAGCACGACTTCTACGCGCTGAGCCGCTACGACGACGTCAACAAGGCCGTCATCGATCACGACACGTTCATCTCGGGACGCGGCGCCCTGCTCGAGATCATCAAGTCCGGCATGGAGATTCCGCCCGGAACCCTGATCTTCGAGGATCCGCCGATCCACAACATCCACCGCAACCTGCTGTCCCGGGTGTTCACCCCGCGCAAGGTGCTGGCCCTGGAGCCGCAGATCCGCGAGTTCACCGCACGCTGCCTGGACCCGCTGGTCGGCAACGACCGCTTCGACTTCGTCAATGACCTCGGCGAGCAGATGCCGATGCGAGTGATCGGCATGCTGCTGGGTATCCCCGAGGAACGCCAGCGGGCTATCACCGATCACGGCGAACAGACCCTGCAAGGGCAGACGGTCGACGCCCTGGCGACCGGTGAGGTGTTCGCCGAGTTCATCGACTGGCGCACCCAGCACCCGTCCGACGACATCATGACCGACCTGCTCAACGCCGAGTTCACCGACGAGACCGGCACCGTACGCACGCTGCGCCGCGACGAGCTGCTGCTGTATTTGACGGTCATCGCCACCGCCGGTTCCGAGACCACCACCCGGCTGATCGGCTGGGCCGGCAAGACCCTGGCCGACTACCCGGACCAACGCCGCGAGCTGGTGCAGAACCCAGCTCTGATACCCCAGGCCATCGAGGAGATCTTGCGCTGGGAGCCACCGGCCCTGCAGATCGCCCGCTACGTCACCCGCGACGTCGAGTACTACGGCCAGACGGTTCCGGCGGGCTCAGCGATGCTGATGCTCGTCGGTGCGGCCAACCGCGACCACCGCCGGTTCGCCCCCGACGGGGACGTCTTCGACATCCACCGGGAACAGAAGTCCCACATGACTTTCGGCGCGGGAACACATTTCTGCATGGGCAACGCACTGGCCCGGCTGGAAGGCCGCATTGCCCTGGAGGAGATCCTCAAACGCTTCCCGGAGTGGCAGGTCGACTGGGCCAACGCCAAACCGTCGGAAACCGCCGCGGTGCGGGGATGGGCCGCGATGCCGACATTCGTCTAGCGACCGTGCGCTCAGATCGCGAAATCGCGTGAAATCGCGATCTGTGTGCACGCTCGGCAGGGGCCGGTTTGTCCACACAACGCGGTTCATCCCCAGATGGCGAAATCGTTTCGCCGCCGCCAGGTTGGCTGCCTCAAAGTGATGTCATGGACACACCGTTCGTCGGCAGCGAGGCCATCAAGGCTGGGCTGATCGCCAAACATCAGCTGCGCAGTCGTCGTGGTCCCTTCGCCGCGGTTTTTCCCGATGTCTACACACTGCGTTCGGCAGAACTGACGATTCCTCACCGTGCCGCCGCCGCATGGTTGTGGTCACGTCGAGCCGGGGTTCTCGCGGGGCTCACCGCATCGGCCCTGCATGGCGCGGAGTACATCGAAGACACGCTCCCGATCGAACTGGTCTGGCCGAGCCGTAGGCCCCCCAACGGCATCGCCACCCTGAAAATGACCCTCGCCTCCGATGAGGTCACCGATCATCGCGGGCTTCCGCTCACCACCGTTGGACGGACCGCTTTTGACCTAGGCCGTCGCGGGCACCTCATCGACGCCGTTGCCCGACTCGACGCCCTGGGACATGCGTCGGGGTTCCGTGTTGACGATGTACTTCGAGTGGCGGAGAACCATCGAGGCGCACGGGGGGTGCGCCAATTGTCGACCGCGCTCGATCTTTACGATCCCGGCTCAGAGTCGCCGAAGGAAACGTGGTTGCGGCTGTTGATCATCCGCGCCGGATACCCGCGCCCGACCACTCAGATACCTGTCACGAGCGTCGACGGTCGTCGCAGGTACCGCCTGGACATGGGTTGGGAGGAGCGCAAGCTGGCCGTTGAGTACGACGGCGACCACCACCGCAGAGACCCGCAGCAGTTCGCACACGACATTATTCGCACAGAGGATCTCGACGAACTCGGTTGGACGCGAGTCAGAGTCGCCAAGCGGCACAACACCGGCGAAGTGCTCCAGCGGCTGTCGAGGGCGTGGACGGCGACCGTGCGCTCAGATCGCGAAATCGCGTGAAATCGCGATCTGTGTGCACGCTCGGCAGAGTTCAGCTGGCCGGGATCAGATCCGCGGGCACCGAACGGCTGATCATCGTGCCGCAGCGGAATGCCTCGGAACTTCCGACCACCTTGGCTTCGGGATCGTTGACCGCAGCCAGTGCCTGTGCCTTGAAAGCACGTGCGGCAGCGGACAGTTCGTGACGTACCGGATCCACGCTCAGGTTCGCCGGACACTCGTCACCCCACAATGTCACCTCGGTGCGGCCCTGCTCCAACGCACCCAGGACACCGCGACGCACGCGTTCGTCGGCGTTGAACAGATCCGCGGCCACCGCGACGGTCTGCGGATGCGGGCGGTCCTCCCACGATGCGAGCACCGACTCCAGGGGCATGGTCTCCACCCCGAGAATCGCCAGTGGACGGACATCCTCGTCGGCACCGATCAGCACCGTGACATCCCATCCGGCCATCACCCGGTCGACCAACCAGCCGCCGGCGAACCGGACCGCGTCGACCACACAGGGGGCGACCACATCAAGCCGATACCGCATGTCGTCCTCCAATCTCACTGACCGGCCGCCCCGTTGCGGCCGCCCGGCTGCTCGATCTCCCGTCCCAGCATTTCGGCGTAGCTCTTGAACACGTCCGTCAACGGGAGTGAGGGATCGAGTAGCCATGAGGTCTCCATTCCATTGATGAATGCCAGGATTTCCACGGCCTTGGTGGCCGCGTCGAAGTCGGAGCGGTAGCGGCCCTCGAGCTGACCGCGAGTGATGATGTCGGTGACGATGTCGCGTGCAGCTTGCTGCCGTTTGAGCAAACGATCGTGCAGTGGCGCGTCGGGCTGGATGTTCTCTACCAGCAGCACGGTGAAGGTGCCGACCAGCTCGGGCGCCCGGACGAACCGGTCGGCCACTCGCTTGATCTCGTGGGCCAAGTCTCCGGACCGGTCGGCATGGGTGTCGTCGTCGTGGTCGCGGATGTCGAGCACCGCGTTGAGCAGTTGCTCCTTGGACTCGAAGTGGTGCAGCAGCCCGGCCGGCGTGACACCGGCTTCCCTGGCGATCTGGGCCAGCGAGGTGTTGCGCCAACCGTTGCGCGCCAGCAGCTTCTCAGCCACGGAAAGTATCCGCTGCCTGCGGTCTTCCCCTTTGGCCAGGAGCGACTCATAGGGCCTTGCGCCCCCAGAAGACGCCTCTGCCCCTACCACCGAAGCCACCGGACTCCTTCGTCGAACCAACCTAGTGAACACACAGTAGGTTGGTTTGACCGCTGTGACAAGCGTCTCAGCGAAAGAAGTTTCCGGCGGCTGTCACAACCGCCGGACAGGCCCGGTCAGAGCCCGAGGGACTTGGCGATGATCACCTTCATGACCTCGCTGGTGCCCGCGTAGATCCGGGCCACCCGGGCATCGGTGTAGAGCCGTGCGATGGGGTACTCCATCATGTAGCCGTACCCGCCGAAGAGCTGCAGGCAACGATCGATCACCCGCGCCTGCATCTCCGTGGAGAACAGTTTCACCCGCGCCGCATCGGCGCCCGACAGCTCGCCGTCGACGTGCAGGGCCACCGCGCGGTCGAGCATCGACTGCGCCGCTTCGACCTCGGTCGAGCACGCGGCCAGTTCGAACTTGGTGTTCTGAAACGAGGCCACTGGCTGACCGAAGGCTTTGCGATCTTTGGTGTAGTCGATGGCCGCCGCGATCGCCGAGCGGGCTTGGGCCACCGAGCCCACGGCCACGGTGAGCCGCTCCTGGGCCAGGTTGTGGCCGAGGTAGCTGAACGCCTCTCCCTCCTCCCCCAGCACGTTGGCCACGGGCACCCGGACGTCGGTGAACGACAGCTCCGCGGTGTCCTGCACCTTGCAGCCCATCTTCTCCAGCTCGCGGCCGCGCTCGAAGCCCGCCATCCCGTCTTCGACGACGAGTAGCGTCAGTCCCTTGCGCCGGTTGTCCGGGTCGGTGGAGGTCCGCGCCACGACGACCACCAGATCGGCCTGGATGCCACCGGTGATGAACGTCTTGGCACCGTTGAGAACGTACTCGTCACCGTCCCGCACCGCGGTGGTGCGCATGCCTGCCAGGTCCGACCCGGTCCCGGGCTCGGTCATGGCCACCGCGGTCAGCAGCGTGCCCGCGGCCAACCCGGGGAACCACCGCTGCCGTTGCTCTTCGTTCGCGTAATGCAGGAAATACGGCAGGATCACCTCGAGCTGCGTGCGCACGGTCGACAACGTGACGAGGGCCCGGGCGGCCTCCTCCTGCAGCACCACGTTGTAGCGGTAGTCGTCGATGCCCGCGCCGCCGTACTCCTCGGGGATCGCCATGCCGAGCATGCCGAGTTCACCCATCTGCTTGAACACGTCGCGGGGCATGCGCCCGCCCTTCTCCCACTCGGGATAGGCCGGCACGACCTCTTTTTCGATGAAATCACGTGCGAGTGCGCGGAATGCCTCGTGGTCCTCGGTGAACAGATTGCGTTGCACTACTTCTCCCTAGCGTCAGTCGATCAGCTCGACCAGCGTGGCGTTGGCAGTACCGCCACCCTCACACATGGTCTGCAGGCCGTAACGAATCCCGTTGTCGCGCATGTGATTGATCATTCTGGTCATCAGCACCGCACCCGATGCCCCGAGCGGGTGGCCCAGTGCGATGGCACCGCCGAGCGGGTTCAGCTTGGCTTCGTCGGCACCGGTCTCAGCCAGCCAGGCCAGCGGCACCGGCGCGAAGGCCTCATTCACCTCGAACACGCCGACCTCGTCCAGACGCACGCCGGCTTTGTGAAGCACCTTCTCGGTGGCAGGGATCGGCCCGGTGAGCATCAGCACCGGATCGGCTCCCGTCACCGCACCCGCGCGGTAACGCGCGATAGGCGAAAGACCCATGGCCACAGCCGCTTCCGCGGTCATGACCAGCAGCGCTGCGGCACCGTCGGAGATCTGCGAGGAGTTACCTGCGTGGATCACACCGTCCTCGGCAAACGCTGGTTTGAGACCGGCCAGCTTCTCCACAGTGGTGCCCCGCCGCACACCTTCATCGGCGACCACCGGGTCCACCTGGTCGGCCGGGTCGGGAAACACCGTGATCATCTGGTGCTCAAAGGCACCGCTGTCCTGGGCCGCCGCAGCCCGCTCGTGGGAGGCGACGGAATACTCGTCCAGCCGGGTCCGGCTGAAGCCCCACTTCTGCGCGATCATCTCGGCCGAGATGCCCTGGTTGAACCCGAAATCCTTGTACCGCTGGAACACCTTTGGCCCGTACGGAGTACCGGTGGCCCGGGCCGCACCCAGCGGCACCCGGCTCATCACCTCCACACCGCCCGCGACCACCACGTCCTGCTGACCCGACATGACGGCCTGGACGGCGAAATCCAGTGCCTGCTGGCTTGATCCGCAGGCTCGGTTGACCGTCGTGCCCGGGATGTGTTCGGGCCAGCCGGCGGCCAGCACCGAGTAACGACCGATGTTGCTGGACTGATCGCCTACCTGCGAGACACAGCCCCAGACCACGTCGTCGATGATGTCCGGGCTGATACCCGCCCGCTCCACCAGCGCATTGAGCACCAGCGCCGACAGGTCGGCGGCATGGAATCCGGCCAGGCCGCCGTTGCGCTTGCCGACCGGGGTGCGGACGGCCTCGACGATGACGGTTTCACGCATGGGAATCTCCGCTTCTGTTGTTCAGGACTTCGAGTAGGCGGGGCCGACAGCACCCTGCTCTCGCAGGGCTGCGATGTCCTCGGCACTCAGGCCGATCCCGCCCAGGACGGCATCGGTGTGCTCACCGAGTCCCGGTACCGCCCCCATCCCCAATTCCAGCCCGGCGATCACCGGCGGTGGCAGCAGGGCCGCGATCTCACCGTTCGGGGTGGCCACCTGACGCCAGCGGTCGCGGGCCTTCAGGTGCGGATGCTCGATGACCTCGCTGGGCAGGTTGTACCGCGAATTACCGATCCCGGCCTTGTCCGCCGTCGCCTGGATGTGGTCGAGATCGTTTTCAGAACACCAGGATTCGATGGCCTTGTTGAGTTCGTCGCGATGTGCGCAGCGATCCGAGTTGGTGGCGAACCGAGGGTCGTCGGCCAGATCCGGACGCTCGATGATCTCGCGGGCCAGCCGCTGCCATTCACGGTCGTTGGTGGTGCCCAGCACCACGGTCTGCCCGTCGCGGGTGTCGAACGCCCCGTAAGGAGCAACCGCAGGTGAGCTCATCCCCAGCGGAACCTGGTCGATCCCGGAATGCTGGGTGTAGGTCAGCTGGTACCCCATGATGTCGGTCATGGTGTCGAACAAACTGACCGCCACCGAGGCAGCCGCACCGGTGTCTCCGGCTCGGGCCCGCCCGAGCAGCAACGCCATGATCGACAGCGCCGAGTACAGCCCGGTGGTGATATCGGCCACCGCGGCACCGGGTTTCGCGGGCATCCCGGCATACCCTGTGGCTGCACACGAACCCGACTCCGCCTGCACCAGCAGGTCGTAGGCCCGCTTCTCCGACAACGGGCCGCCCGGGCCGTAGCCGTCGATCTCCAGCGGAATGACCTGCGGGTGACGCACATTCAACTCGGCCGGCGACAAGCCGAGGCGCGCGGTGGCACCGGGGGCCAAGTTGGACACGAACGCGTCGGCCCCGTCGAGCAACTGGTGCAGCACCTCCATGCCTTCGGACGACTTCAGGTTGAGGGTGATCGACTCTTTGCCCCGGTTCGCCCACACGAAGTGGGCGGCCATCCCGTTGACCACGGTGTCATAGTCACGGGCGAAGTCGCCCCCCTTGGGATTCTCGATCTTGATCACCCGGGCACCGAAATCGGCCAGCACCCGCGTGCACATCGGCGCGGACACCGCCTGCTCCATGGCGATGACGGTGATTCCGGCCAGCGGCAAAACGGAATCGGCCGCTGGGCCTGATGGCTCGCTCGTAAACTCGCTCACAGGGTCACATAACCATGCCGCCATCGACCGGCAGCACCTGCCCGGTGATGTACGACGCGGCATCCGAGGCCATGAAGACGAATGCGCCCGCAACCTCGTCGGCCTCGGCCCAGCGCTTGAGCGGGATGCGGTTCATCATGTTGGCCGCGAACTTCTCATTGGTCCGGATGGTTTCGGTCATGGGCGTGGCCGCCAGCGGAGCCAGCGCGTTGACCATGATGTTCTTGGGCGCCAGCTCGCGGGCCAGCGATTTGGTGAACCCGATCAGGCCGGCCTTGGCCGCCGAGTAGTTCACCTGGCCGAGGGTGCCGGTGATGCCCGCCGCCGAGGTGACGTTGATGACGCGTGCGGTGCCGTCGGTGGGCATGTGCGGCAGTGCGGATTGCGTGACGTGAAAGGTCCCCATGACGTGGATGTCGAAGGTGAGGCGGAACGTCTCGTCGGTCAGCTTGGGAAACATCGCCGGCGAGGTGACGCCCGCGTTGTTGACCACGATGTGCAGCTTGCCCTCACCGAGTGCAGCCGCCTGCGCGGCGGCGGCCACGGCGGCGTCGCGGTCGCTGACATCCAGCGCAGCACTGTCCGCCTTGCCGCCCGCGGTATTGATCCGCTCGGCGACCGCGGCCGCGGCGTCACCGCTCATGTCGGTGACGAGCACGGAAGCACCGGCCGCGGCCAGGGCCTCGGAAACCGCAGCACCGATGCCGGCACCGGCTCCGGTCACCAGCGCCGAACGCCCGGTCAGGTCGAAATAGGTCTTCATTGGTGTCGCTGTCTCCTCAGTAACTCTTGGGCAGGCCGAGAACGTTGGCACTCAGGAAGTTCAGGATCATCTCCTGGCTCACCGGTGCGATCTTCATCAGTCGGGACTCCCGGAAGAACCGGGAGATGTTGTATTCCTCGGAGTAGCCCATCCCGCCGTGGGTCTGCAGTGCACGATCGGCGGCGCCGAACCCGGCGTCGGCGCACAGGTACTTGGCCATGTTGGCTTCCCGCCCGCACGCCTTGCCGTTGTCGTAAAGCCAGGTGGCCTTACGCAGGATCAACTCGGCGGCATCGAGACGGGCCAGCGAATCCGCCAGCGGGAACGCGATGCCCTGGTTCTGACCGATCGGCCGGTCGAAAACCACCCGCTCGTTGGCATACTTCACCGCTCGGTCGAGCGCCACGCGGCCGATGCCGAGAGCTTCGGCGGCGATGAGCATCCGCTCCGGGTTGAGGCCGTGGAGGATGTACTTGAACCCCTTGCCCTCCTCGCCGATCAGGTGTTCGGCAGGCACCCGCAGGTCGTCGATGAACAGCTCGTTGGAGCTCACCGCGTTTCGGCCCATCTTGTTGATGGGTCGAATCTCGACGTGCTCGCGGTCGAGGTCGGTCAGGAACAGCGACAACCCGTCGGTCGGCTTCCCACCGCGTTTCTCCACATCCTCGCGGGACTCGGTGCGGGTGAGCAGCAGGATCTTCTCGGACTCAAGCGCCTTGGAGATCCACACCTTGCGGCCGTTGACCACATAGCTGTCGCCGTCCTTCTTGGCGAAGGTGCTGATACGCGAAGTATCCAGTCCTGCACCGGGTTCGGTGACGCCGAAGCACACGTGCAGATCGCCGTCGACGATCCGCGGGAGCGTCGCCTTCTTCATCTCCTCGGAACCGAACACCACCACTGGCTGCATCCCGAAGATCGACATGTGGATCGCGCTGGCGGCGTTCATCGCCCCGCCGGACCGGGCCACCTCCTCGGCCAGGATGGTGGCCTCGGTGATGCCCAGGCCGTGCCCGCCGTACTCCTCCGGGATGGTCATACCGAGCCACCCGCCTCCGGCGATGGCGTCGTAGAACTCCTGCGGGAATTCGTGGGCCTGATCCTTGGTCATCCAATAGTGATCGTCGAACTTGCCCGCCAGCTCCGCAACGGATTTGCGGATCAGTTGCTGGTCCTCGGTCAGCTCGAAGTTCATACCGCCCGACACTCTGGTGCTCTCCTAATTTCTCGGCCGAGAAGCCTCGGCGTTCAGTCTCGCGCGCCGGCAACCGCTTTGGCGTTCGCCTGGAAGTCGGCGAAGCTGGTGCCCGTCTTGTCCTTATTGCTCAACGCGCGGATCGACACGTCGTGCCCCTCGGCCTGCTTGCGCAGCGCGCCGACGGTCGCCTGGTCCTTGGGCACATGGGCGAACGGATCGAAGTGGTAGAGCCGCATGGCGTTCTCATGCGTGATCTTGTTGATCTCGTCGTCAGGAACCTCGTAGGTGTCGAACACCGCCCACAGCTCTTCGGGCGCACCCGGCCACATCGAGTCGCTGTGCGGGTAGTCCATCTCCCAGCAGATGTTGTCCACGCCGATCTCATGCCGGTTCTTCACCCCGATCGGGTCCGAGATGAAGCAGGTCATGAAGTGCTCCCGGAAAACCTCTGAGGGCAGCTTGCCGCCGAAGTCCTGGTGGGTCCAGGTCGAGTGCATTTCATAGGTGCGGTCCACCCGGTCCAGGAAGTACGGAATCCACCCGGTGCCGCCTTCGGACAGCGCGATCTTGAGCCCGGGATAGGCCTTGATCGGAGCCGACCACAACAGGTCTGCCGCGGCCTGCACGATGTTCATCGGCTGCAGCGTGATCATCACGTCCATCGGGGCATCAGGGGCCGTGATGGCCAGCTTGCCCGACGAACCGATGTGCACATTCATCACGGTGTCGGTGTCGACCAGTGCCTCCCACAACGGCTTCCAGTACTCGAGGTCGTGGAAGGACGGGTAGCCCAGCGTCGACGGATTCTCGGTGAAGGTCAGCGAGTGCACGCCCTTCTTCGACACTCGCCGCACTTCGTCGGCGCACAGCTGCGGGTCCCAGATCGCCGGTAGCGCCATCGGGATGAAGCGTCCCGGGTTGGAGCCGCACCATTCGTCGATATGCCAATCGTTGTACGCCTGCACCAGTGCCAGGGAGAACTCCGCGTCGTCCGTGGCGAACAGGCGCGCGGCGAACCCCGGGAACGACGGGAAGTTCATGGTCGCCAGCACGCCGCCGGCGTTCATGTCCTTGACCCGCTCATCGGGGTCGTAGCAGCCCTTTCGGATCTCATCGAGCCCCTGTGGCTCCAGGCCGTACTCCTCTTTGGGGCGACCTGCAACAGCGTTGAGCGCCACGTTCGGGATCACGGTGTCGCGGAACTGCCAGGTGTCGCTGCCGTCCGGGTTGTGCACCAGGCGCGGCGCCTCGTCGCGGTACTTGGCCGGCAGGTGGTTCCGGAACATGTCCGGTGGCTCGATGATGTGGTCATCGACGCTGATCAAGATCATGTCGTCTTTGTTCACTGCCTCGCTCCGTTCCATGGACCGTCACATTGGTTCTCTATGGGAGAAAACTATCTTCTCATCTAGAGAGAATCAATGTCTGAGCCGGTTGACAAGCAGATTTGGCCAGGTCACCGGAGAAACTCGCGCCTTCTTGTTGACCATCGACGCAAAAGATGGAAACCTCTTAGTCGGAAATGAGAACCTGATTCTCGCAACCGAGAGTCACAGCCGGGTCATCGAGAGGAGAACCATCCCGTGCGCTTGGCCCCTTTGCCCGCCGAGGAGTGGGACGACGATGTGCGACGAGCACTGTCGGTCATGCTTCCGGCGGAGCGGCTCAATCCCGAGGGTGCGGGGACCGCACTGTCCACGCTCGCCCGCCACCCCGCGCTGACCAAGGCGTTCCTCCGGTTCAGCAATCACCTGCTGTTCCGCTCGACCCTCGACGCGCAGATACGCGAGCTCGCCATCCTGCGGATCGCCCACCGGCGCCAGTGCGAGTACGAATGGACGCACCACGCATTCATCGGCAAGGCCGAGGGACTCACCGATGAGCAGATCGCGAGCAGCACCAGCGGCGAAGGGACGACTCCCCTCGATCAGCACGTGATCAATTCCGTCGACGAACTCGATGGGGAGTCGCGGATATCGGACGTCACTTGGGCCGCCCTCAGCGAGCACCTCTCCGAGCAGCAGCGGATGGACCTGGTTTTCACGATCGGCGGCTATGGCCTGATGGCCATGGCTTACAACACCTTTGGAATAGCGCCGGAATCCGGCCACTGAGCCCGAACAAGGCTTGAGAAAGAAAGTAGGTAGATGATGGCGTTCTTCCCGAAGCCGGCTGCGGGCAGCTGGACCGAGAACTGGCCCGAACTCGGCACCGCCCCGGTCAACTACGAGGATTCGATCGATCCCGAGCACTGGAAGCTGGAGCAGCAAGCCATCTTCCGCAAGACCTGGCTGCAGATGGGCCGCGTCGAGCTGATCCCCAAGAAAGGCAGCTACATCACCCGTGAGCTGCCGTCGGTCGGCCCGGGCACGTCGATCGTCATCGTGAACGACGGTGAGCAGATCCGAGCCTTCTACAACCTGTGCCGCCACCGCGGCAACAAACTGGTGTGGAACGACTACCCCGGCGAAGAAGTGTCCGGCAGCTGCCGCCAGTTCGTCTGCAAGTACCACGCCTGGCGCTACAACCTCAAGGGCGACCTGACCTTCATCCAGCAGGAGCAGGAATTCTTCGACGTCGACAAGGCCGACTACCCGCTCAAGCCGGTGCGCTGCGAGGTGTGGGAAGGCTTCATCTTCGTCAACTTCGACGACGACGCCGTGTCGCTGGAGGAGTACCTGGGTGAGTTCGCCGAGGGTCTCAAGGGTTATCCCTTCCACGAGATGACCGAGCACTACAGCTACCGCTCTGAGATCAAGGCCAACTGGAAGTTGTTCATCGACGCATTCGTCGAGTTCTACCACGCGCCGATCCTGCACATGAAGCAGGCCGAGAAGGAGGAAGCCGAGAAGCTGGCCAAGTTCGGCTTCGAGGCGCTGCACTACGACATCAAGGGCGATCACTCGATGATCTCGTCCTGGGGCGGCATGAGCCCGCCGAAGGACCTCAAGATGGTCAAGCCCATCGAGCGCATCCTGCACAGTGGCCTGTTCGGGCCGTGGGATCGCCCCGACATCAAGGGCATCCTGCCCGACGAGTTGCCGCCGGCGATCAACCCCGGCCGGCACCCGACGTGGGGTCAGGACTCTTTCGAGTTCTTCCCGAACTTCACCCTGCTCTTCTGGGCGCCGGGCTGGTATCTGACCTACAACTACTGGCCCACCGGCGTGGACAGCCACATCTTCGAGGCCGACCTGTATTTCGTGCCGCCGAAGAACCTGCGCGAACGGCTCTCCCAGGAGCTGGCCGCGGTCACGTTCAAGGAGTACGCGTTCCAGGACGCCAACACGCTCGAAGCCACGCAGACGCAGATCGGCACCCGTGCCGTACTCGACTTCCCGCTGTGCGATCAGGAAATTCTTCTACGCCACCTGCACCACACTGCGCACAAGTACGTGGACCGGTACCAAGAGACCAAGGCCAACGGCAATGGTTCGACCAATGGCAAGCACGCCGGTGCTGACAAGAAGGATGAAGTCAATGTCTAAGCTGCCCGAGGAATTCGCCGATCTGGAGCGGTTCAGCGATTGGTGTCTGCCCACCGAGGAGGAGCGCTACCAGAAGCGCCTGAACTCGACGATGGACGAGATGCAGGAGCTCTACGACGCCGGGATGGCGCGGCTGGAGGACATCATGGTCTACGTGGATGCCCGCTTCCCTCTGGCGAGCATGCCCGACGACGCCAAAGCCCTTGTGCACCTGGGTCAGTCGATCGTCCAAGTCAGCTTTCCGGTGGAGGTGTGGAAGCAACCGCGCGTGCTCGACAGCGGTGCTGCCTACATCAACTTGATCAAGGAGCCGGTGGTCTAGGCGTGTCGAACGTACTGACCCTCAAAGCCGCGGGTCTGGTCGACGTCGATGCCGGGACGATCATTCGTCCCGGCATTGTCCGTGTCGACGGGGACCGCATCGTCGCCGTCGGAGACGGCACATCAGACACAGTTATCGGTCCCAATGACGAGGTTGTCGATCTCGGCGACTCGATCTTGCTGCCCGGCCTGATGGACATGGAAGTCAACCTGCTCATGGGCGGCCGCGGCGAGAACCCGGGCCTGTCCCAGGTGCAGGACGATCCCCCGACCCGCGTACTGCGCGCGGTGGGCAATGCCCGCCGCACCCTGCGCGCCGGGTTCACCACCGTGCGCAACCTCGGATTGTTCGTCAAAACCGGCGGCTACCTGCTCGACGTCGCCTTGGGCAAGGCCATCGACGCCGGCTGGATCGACGGTCCGCGCATCGTCCCCGCAGGCCACGCCATCACCCCCACCGGCGGACATCTCGATCCGACGATGTTCGCGGCATTCATGCCCGGCGTTCTGGAGTTGACCATCGAGGAAGGCATCGCCAACGGGGTCGACGAGATCCGCAAGGCGGTGCGCTACCAGATCAAGCACGGGGCCCAGCTGATCAAGGTGTGTTGCTCAGGTGGCGTCATGTCACTCACCGGTGAGGCCGGGGCACAACACTATTCGGACGAAGAGTTGCGTGTCATCGTCGATGAGGCCCACCGGCGCGGACTGCGCGTCGCGGCCCACACCCACGGCGCCGAGGCCGTCAAACATGCCGTGGACTGCGGCATCGACTGCATCGAGCACGGCTTCCTGATGGACGACGAAGCGATCCAGATGCTCGTCGACAACGACCGGTTCCTGGTCACCACCCGTCGCCTGGCCCAGGCCATGGATGTCTCCAAGGCGCCGAAAGTCTTGCAGGACAAAGCCGCCGAGATGTTCCCGAAGGCCGAGACATCCATCAAGGCCGCGTACGAGGCCGGGGTGAAGATCGCTGTCGGCACCGACGCACCCGCCATCCCGCACGGGAAGAATGCCGACGAGCTCGTCACACTGGTCGAGTGGGGCATGCCGCCGGCCGCGGTACTGCGCTCGGCCACCACGATCGCCGCAGATCTGATCAACGTCACCGACCGCGGCCGACTGGCCGAAGGGCTGCTCGCCGACATCATCGCGGTGCCGGGAAACCCCCTCGAGGACATCAGCGTTACACAACATGTGGATTTTGTAATGAAAGGCGGTAAGGTCTTCCGCAATGACCACATCAACTGACAAGCCGAGCCGCACCGAGGATCTGATCGAGATCCAGCAGGTGCTCGCCAAGTACGCGGTCACCATCACCCAGGGCGACATCGATGGACTGATCAGCGTTTTCACCCCCGACGGCACCTACAGCGCCTTTGGCGAGACCTACACGCTCAATCGCTTCCCCGTGCTCGTCGACGCCGCCCCCAAGGGCCTGTTCATGACCGGAACAGCGTTGATCGAATTCGACGATGACGACACCCGCAACACTGCAAAAGGCACGCAACCGCTCTGCTTCATCGAGCACTCCAAGCACGACATGCGCATCGGCTACTACCGCGACACCTACGTGCGGACCGCCGAGGGCTGGCGGCTCAAGACCCGGGCGATGACCTTCATCCGGCGCAGTGGTGATCACGACCATGGCCGGCCGCATGCGATCGGCAGGCCGGAAGCCGGATGAGCGAGCTTTTCGAACCCGCGAAATTCCGTACGGCGCTGCAGGACTGGCTCGCCGAGAACGACCTGACGGCACCGGAAGACCATTCGCTTTCAGGTCACATGCGTCAGTTCGCCCGCGTGCAGAAGGCGCTGTACGCCGGCGGCTGGAGCCGCTACGGCTGGCCCGAGCATGCCGGCGGGCTGGGCGGTCCGGAGATGCTGCGCGCCATCGTCGGCGAGGAGGTCGTGGGCCGCAGGCTGGCCGAGCCCGGCCCGTATTCGATGCTGGAAGTGCTGGCGCCGACGATGATCGACTACGCGCCCAAGGAACTGGCCGCCGAGATGGTGCCGAAACTGCTGTCCGGCGAAGAGCAATGGTGCCAAGGCTTCTCCGAACCGGGCTCGGGCAGCGACCTGGCCTCGCTGACCACGCGCGCTGTGCAACGGGGCGACAAATGGGTGATCAACGGCCAGAAGGTCTGGACCAGCTTCGCGCAGTACTCACACCGGTGCATCTTGCTGACCCGCACCGGCGATGCGGACACTCCCAACCATCAGGCGATCACGGCCTTCTTCGTCGACACCGACTCCCCCGGTATCACGGTCCGGCCGCTACGCACCATGCACGATGTCGACGAGTTCTGCGAGGTGTACTTCGATGATGTCGAGGTCGACGCGAGCCGGATGCTCGGCAACCCGGGCGACGGCTGGCAGCTGGCGATGGATCTGCTGCCCTATGAGCGCTCGACCTGCTTCTGGCAGCGCATCGCCTACCTGTACTCACGTTTCGACGCCCTGGTCGAAGCGGTGAAACGGCAAGGGCAGGTGGTGGATCCGGACCTCGGCGAGGTCTATCTGGCCTTGCACACCTTGCGCTGCCGTTCCGCGGCAACTCAGCACCGGCTGGCCGACGGCCACAAGCTCGGACCGGACACCTCGATCGACAAGGTGCTGCTGGCCGGCGCCGAACAATTGCTCTACGACACCGCGCGCAACCTGATGCCCGGCGTCATCGAGCTCGAAGACTCCGAATGGCGCACCGAGTATCTGTATTCGCGGGCGTCGACCATCTACGGCGGCACAGCTGAAGTGCAGCGCAACATCATCGCGCGCCGACTGCTGGACCTCGGGAAGGAGTGAAGGCGTGACCGATTTGGACACCGAATCACTGGGCCTGCTCGAAGACACACTCCGCAAGACCATGCTGTCGGCATCCGGCGCCAAACTGGATGCTGCGCTGGCTGAACTCGGCTGGGCCGAGATGCTGTCCGACATGCCGGAGGTCGCCATGCCGCTGGTGTTCCGGCTGCTCGGAGAAACCGGTTCACACGCTTCGGTTCTCAACGATGTTCTCCTGGAGACCATCGGGGGCCTGCCCGGCGGTACGCCGCCGATGCCCTATGCCGGTGGTACCTGGGTGGTGTGGGAACGTGGGGAATCCCCGGAAAACCCGACGCTGGGTGGACTGCCGCTGAAGCAGGTACCCGACGGCCAGCTGCTGCGGATCTCGGAGGCTCGTCGCGCATTGGGCTGGTGGCTCGTCGGTTCGGCCCGGGGGATGCTGGCCCTGGCCCGACAGCACGCACTGGACCGGGTCCAGTTCGGCAAGCCGATTTCGTCCTTCCAGGCTGTCCGGCACCGCCTGGCAGAGACTCTCGTGGCCATCGAAGGTGCCGAGGCGACACTGAGCCTGCCCGGCGCCGACAACGTCGACCTGAACTCGCTGCTGGCCAAGGCCGCTGCGGGCAAGGCCGCGCTGACCGCGGCCAAGCACTGCCAGCAGGTGCTCGGCGGTATCGGTTTCACCGAGGAACATGAGCTGCACACCCACGTCAAGCGCGTCCTGGTGCTCGACGGATTGCTGGGCAGCTCACGGGAACTCACCCGCAAGGCCGGTGCCGGCCTGCGTGCCCGAGGGACCGTGCCCCGCCTGGCCCAGCTTTAGTTTCCCCGCGAGCAGACACAGAATCGCACTCCGGCACACGGATTCATGCGATTCTGCGTCTGCTCGCGCTAAAGGGTGACCGGCTCGGCGAAGACGGTGGCCGTCGAGCGGCCACGCAGCACAGTTGAACCGCGGACCACCCAATGCTGGCCCTCGTCGGCGTCGGCATGGGCCAGCGCACTCCCCGAACACAACACCGTGGACTCGCGATCCTTGGCGTGGTCGGCCAGCCGCGCCGCCTCGTTGACCGCATCACCGATCACGGTGTACTCGTAGCGGTTCTCGGCACCGATGTTTCCCGCGAACACCGTTCCACACGAAATGCCCACGCCGAACTCCACATCGGGGAGCTCGTGCAGCCGTGGCACCAGCGCCCGCGCGGTGGCCAGCGCCGAAGAGGCCGGATTGTCCAGCCGGAGCGGTGCGCCGAACACCGCCAGCACGGCGTCACCCTCGAACTTGTTGATCAGGCCGTGATGCCGCTCGACGGTGTCCACCACGATCTTGAAGAAGCCGTTGAGCAGTTGCGCGACCTCCTGCGGCGGCCGCGACGCCCCCAACGCGGTAGAGCCGACCAGGTCGACGTAGAGCACGGCCGCCTCCCGGACGTCACCGGTGACCGCCGCGCCCTGCTGCAGCGCGTGACGGGCCACGTCGACCCCGACATAGCGACCGAACAGGTCCCGCAACCGATTTCGCTCAGCCAGCCCCGCCAGCATCCGGTTGAATCCGTACTGGAGCCGGCCTATCTCGGACGACTCGTACACCTTGACCGAGACACCGGACCAGCCTCGTTCGACGGCTTTCATGGCCAGCACGACTTCCCCGACCGGGTCCGATACCGACCGCGCCACCAGCACCATCGACCGAAGCCCGAAGACCAGCGAGATGACCGCCACCACCAGCACCGCCGCCTCGACGGGCGCTGTCTTCTGCACGAACCAGCCGTTCGAGCGCGCCAGCACGATCATGGCGATGCCGGCCAGGGGCAACCCGCTGAACAGGGTCCAGATCGTGATCAGGCGCGCCAGCACGCCGGGCATCCGGACGATCGCGGCAGAGGACGCAGTCAACGACGCGGCGACGATCGGCCGCAACATCCGTTGGGTCACCAGGAATCCCATACAGGCCGCAGCTACGCCGCCGAAGAGGATCGCACCGCCCATCACATAGGCGACACCACCGCCTGCGTCGAGGTTCAGCAGCGTGTACACGACTGCGCTCACTGCCCAGGTGGTGAACTGGATGATGGTCTGACGCGGCGCGATACGCATGGCCGCCTGCTGCTGTTTCGGTGTCGGATCCTTGCCCGCGGCAAACCATTTGAACGTCGGATGGACATTGACCCAGCCGACGACGGTGTCGACGATCGCGGCCGCGACCATCAGTGCGATCAGCGCGATCAGATTCGCCTGGGTCATCAGCTCGCGCGCATCACCGACGGTGTTGCGGCTCAGCGCCAGCACCACGAGTGTGACCGCGGCCGCAGCGGTGGTCTGCGCGTAGATCTGTCTGGCCGCGTAACTCACGCTGAGCCGGATCGCCCCCATCTTCAGAGGCCCAGGCCTACTTGATGTTCTGCTTCATCCCGTCGATATCCATCAGCACCGGCCATCCACTGACGCTAAGCGCATTGCCGTGCCCAGTCTGGTGAATATCGAACACCGATTGGATCGCAGCGTAGAAGCCCTGCACGTCGAGGGTCTGATTGACCGCGCGCTTGGCCTGGCGGAGCGCGAACGCCGGCATCTGCGCGATCTGTGCGGCCAATTCAGCGGTCTGGGTGTCGAGTTCGGCGCGCGGAACCACCCGGTTGACCATGCCGGTGCGCTCGGCTTCCTCGGCGGTCAGAGCGCGGCCGGTGAACAGGATCTCCTTGGCCTTGCGGGCACCGAGTTCCCAGGTGTGGCCGTGGTACTCGACACCGCCGATACCCATCAGCGCAACCGGATCGGAGAACAGCGCGTCGTCGGCGGCCAGGATCAGATCGCACGGCCAGCACAGCAGCAGGCCACCGGAGATACAGCGGCCCTGGACCGCCGCGATCGACGGCTTGGGCACGTTGCGCCACCGCAGGGTGTACTCCAGGTAGCGCCGGGACTCGTGCTCGATCAGGAACTCCAGGGTGATCTTGTCGGGTACCGGCCCACCACCGCGCAGGTCATGCCCCGCCGAGAAGTGCTTGCCGTTGGCCCGCAGCACGATCACTTTCACATCGCGGTCATCGGCAGCTCTGGTCCAGGCGGCGTCGAGTTCATCGAGAAGCTCGGGATTCTGGGCATTGGCCGCTTCCGGCCGGTTGAGCGTGATCGTGGCGATCGAATCGGCGACGTCGTAGTCGATGTACACGTGTTTCCTTCTGTTTCACAGCTGCCACGCGACAGCCGCCTGTGCGAGCGCGGCACCCTCCCGCAAACAGCGCCCCGGCGGCGCCCCATCTGACGCGAAACCCTTCTTCTCAAAGGACTTCTATAATTCCCGTGATGAGAATACTATTCTCACAGCACGAAAGTTACAATCTCCGACACGTTGGCCGCGAGGGGGTCCGGCACCACAATGGCAAGGCGTTCTCCGGTACAGTCAGTTCATGTTCTCCCCACTCGACAAGCGTCGGAGCGGCCAGTGACCACCGCTGGCGAAGAACCCGCGTGGAAGCAACGAGCTGTCGAGCGGTCGATCAAAACCGCCAAGTTGCGCGCCGCCCAGCGGGTGCAACGCTTCCTGGACGCAGCCCAGGCGATCATCATCGAGAAGGGCAGCACCGACTTCACCGTGCAGGAGGTCGTTGACCGCTCCCGGCAGTCGCTGCGCAGCTTCTACCTGCAGTTCGATGGTAAGCACGAGCTCCTGCTGGCGCTGTTCGAGGACGCGTTGAGCCGCTCGGCAGATCAGATCCGGGCCGCCACCTCCACACAGGGTGAGCCGATCGAACGGCTCAAGGTCGCCATCCAGCTGCTCTTCGAATCGTCCCGGCCCGATCCGGCGGCCAAACGCCCGCTGTTCACCGATTTCGCACCCCGTTTGCTGGTTTCGCATCCCTCTGAAGTGAAGGTCGCGCACGCGCCACTGCTGGCCCTGCTGACCGAGCTCATGGAGGAAGCCTGCGAGGCCGGCCAGCTGCGCCCTGGGATCAACCCGCGCCGGATGGCTGCGATGACGATGCAGACGGTGATGTTCGTCGCCCAATCCAGCGGTGGCGCCGACGAGGCGTCGGTCCATCCGATCACCGCCGACGAGGTCTGGGACTTCGTGGCCAATGGATTCGCCGCCAGCTAGCTGAGAATTTCGTTCTCCTAAGGAAAGAATTTTCCTCGCGCTCAGGTGCCTGTCCGATCTCCGGACTCACCGCCGTCTCGCCGCGAGTTGGGCGACTGGCACCATCGACGGCCGCGCTGTGTGCATGATCGTCGAGTAACCACAGCAGGAGTCGAGTGCTGTTCATGTCTTCGGGGCTGACCACGTAGGTAGCGATGCGGACGGGTGCGCAGCGAATCACCGGATGGCGGGTCTCGTAGCGGGCGATCCACCCCACCATGGGTGGCGCCGCGACGCATGCTTGAGAATTTCATTCTTCTAAACAGAGAGTACAAATTGCCAGAAACGTATCTGTCGTTGACATGGCGGGCGACCCGGTGACAGAGTTACTGAGCAGGTGCACAGAATTCACCGAGCATGTGGCAGACACGAGACAGAACTGGGGTAATCAATGACTGGACGGGTGGAAGGCAAGGTCGCGTTCGTCACCGGCGCGGCCCGCGGCCAGGGTCGTAGCCACGCGGTGCGGCTGGCGCAAGAAGGTGCCGACATCATCGCGCTCGACATCTGCGGACCGATCCGGCCCGGCGTGGAGACCGCCATCCCGGCCTCCACCTCCGATGATCTGGCGGAAACCGCCAACCTCATCAAGGGGCTCGACCGCCGGGTGGTGACCGCCGAGGTCGACGTCCGCGACGCGGATGCGATCAAGGCGGCCGTCGACAGCGGCGTGGAGCAGCTCGGCCGGCTCGACATCATCGTGGCCAACGCCGGTATCGGCAACGGCGGCGACGTGCTGCACGAAACCAGCCAGCTCGACTGGGACGAGATGATCGACATCAACCTGTCGGGCGTCTGGAAGTCAGTCAAAGCCGGTGTACCGCACCTGATCGAAGGTGGTCGCGGCGGATCGATCGTCCTGACCAGCTCGGTCGGCGGACTCAAGGCCTACCCGCACTGCGGCAACTATGTCGCCGCCAAGCACGGCGTCGTCGGCCTGATGCGCGGCTTCGCCGTGGAGCTGGGCCAGCACAACATCCGTTGCAACAGCGTGCATCCCACACATGTGGCGACCCCCATGCTGCACAACGACGGCACGTTCAAGATGTTCCGGCCCGACCTGGAGAACCCGGGTCCCGACGATATGGCACCGATCTGCCAGCTGTTCCACACCTTGCCCATCCCGTGGGTGGAGGCCGTGGACATCAGCAACGCCGTGCTGTTCCTGGCCTCCGACGAGGCCCGGTACGTCACCGGCGTGACCCTGCCGGTGGACGCGGGAAGCTGCCTCAAGTAGGTCCGGAGCCCTAACCCGGACCGAGTGTTGCGGCGCCGGTCTGCGGGTGGCGGTACCAGCCACCCGCAGCCCGCGTGCCACCATCGACGTGAATCGTCTGCCCGGTGACATAACCCGACAAGCTCGAAGCAAGAAAGACTGCCGCTCCGGCGATTTCATCGACATCCCCGGCGCGGCCCATCGGGATGCCGTCGGCGATACCGGCAGGCGGACCGCCCGGAGACAATGCCAGCAGCCCCTCGGTGATGGTGAGGTCCGGGGCGATCGCGTTGACCCGGATGTCGTGCGGCGCAAGCTCGAACGACGCCGTCTGGGTGTAGTTGATGACGCCGGCCTTCGCAGCGGCATACGCGGCATAGCCGGGGGCCGCACGCACTCCTTCGATCGACGTGAGATTGATGATGCTGCCCGGTAACTCATCGGCGACCAAACGCCGTGCCACCCGCTGTGTGCACAGCAGCACGTGACGAAGATTGCTCTTGTACAGCGCATCCCAACCGTTCTCGCTGGTTTCCAGCAGCGCAGAGGCAAACACGCCCCCGGCGTTGTTCACCAAGATGCGCACCGGGCCCAGCTCGTCGGCGGTCTGCGTCAACGCGGCATCCACCTGCTCGGCGTCGCGCACATCGGCGACAATGCCCAGGGCACCGAGCGATTCGGCGGCAGCAGCGCAGCTGTCCGCATCGCGCTCCCAGATCGCCACCGTGGCACCGAAGGCCGCCAAGCCGGCAGCGATACCCCTGCCGATACCGGTACCACCGCCGGTGACAACCGCCACCTGTCCGGCGAGCAAGATGTCAGAAGGATTGATAGCCATGGTTATTGAAGCTACTGCCTCGACTGGTGGTGAGGCCAGATGTCACGGTGGGTGAAGGGCGGCAGGACCGGCCTGGAATTTCCCGCCGATCCGGCAACACTTCTCGGTGCCGGCCCGGACTTTCTCACCGCTGCCCTGCAGGCGTTCGGCGCCCTCCCCCAAGGCAACCGGGTCAGCGCGATCACCCGCTTCCAGGAATGCGGCGGCGGCAGCACCGGACGCAAGGCACTACTGGACGTGGACTATGTGCATCCAAGGGTTGGCTTGCCCACCGAGCTGTTCGTCAAGTTCTCCCGCGACTTCGACAATCCGCGCCGCGACCGCGGAAAGTCACAGATGGACCTCGAGGTGGCCTTCGGGGAGTTGTCGGCCGGTTGCGCGTTGCCGGTGACCGTTCCGGCGTGCCTGTTCGCCGACTACCACCACGACTCGTGCACCGGGATGCTGTTGACCGAGCGGATCTCGTTCGGTAACGCCGGTATTGAGCCGCACTACGACAAGTGCCTGGACTACCGAATGCCCGACGCGCTCGGTCACTACCGGGCCTTGCTCACCTCGGTTGCCCGGCTGGCCGGCGCCCACAAGGCCGGCGTCCTCCCCGAAGAGGTGGCCGATCGATTCCGGTACGACGCCGCCAAGGTGGCCGTCGGCCGCCGCGTACACCACTCTGCCGATGAGCTCACCGCGCAGGTCCACCGGCTGGTCGAATTCGCAGGCCGTTACCCGGCATTGCTACCACCCGCCGTCGCGAATCCGGGGTTCGTCGCCCGGATGCTCGCCGACGTCGACCGGATTGCCGCCGCCGAGGGTGCCGTCATGGCCCGGCTGCATTCCACAGAAGACCAGGTGGCGCTGTGTCACTGGAACGCCAACGTGGACAACGCCTGGTTCTGGGCCGACCCGGACGGGACCCTGAGCTGCGGGCTGATGGACTGGGGCTGTGTCAGCGTGATGAATGTGGCGATGGCGCTGTGGGGTTCGCTGTGCAGCGCCGAAACCGAGCTGTGGAAACAGCACATCGACGGGTTGCTGACCCATTTCGCGGCCGAGTACCGCTGCGCCGGTGGGCCCGCCATCGACCTCGACACCCTGCGCGCACAGCTGATGCTGTACGCCGCGGTGATGGGAGTGACCTGGCTGCTCGACACGCCGGCTTACCTGCAGTCCGTGTTGCCCGACCACGGCGTCGACCGCACAGACCCGTGCATAGCCGACCATGAAGCAGTGCGGTCCCCGCTCCTGATGCTCAGCAACGTTCTGCACCTCTGGGACACCGAGGATTTCGGGTCGCTGCTCGACGTGTTCGAGCGGGGTTGAGCCCCGGTCAGCGCGCCGCCTTGCGACGCCCGCCCACTCCTGGTTCAGTGCCGATCACGCCGTCCTCGGCCAACGTGGCGATCTCCCCTTCCGACAATCCCAGTTCCGTCAGCAATTCATGGTTGTGCTCACCCAGCAGCGGTGCCGGCTGACGGTGCAACGCCCGTGGTCCGTTGGCCAGCGAGACCGGCAGAGTGCTGTGCGGTGCGGCATTGTTCACCGGATGCCCCACATGTTCGAAGAACTGCCGGAACCGCACCTGCGGCAATTCCAACTGCCGGTGCGGCTGCATGACTTTCGCCACCGGAACACCGGCCGGCCACACGGTTTCGACGATCTCGTCGCCGCTGCGCGGCAGACACCAGGCCGCCAGCTTCTCGTCGATCAGATCGTGGTGTGCTCGGCGCCCGTCGGCAGAATCGAGCTCTGGATCAGTCGCCCAATCCGGCAGGCCGAGCGCCGCGCGCAGGGCGGACCACTGGGCGTCGGAGTTGACCGCGATCGCAACCCAGCTGTCCGGGCGGCCGAACTCATCGATATCGGCGCACTGGTAGATGTTCTGCGGCGCCGCGGCCGGGCCACGGTTACCGTCGCGCTGCAGCAACGCCCCGTAGGCCGAATACTCGATGACCTGTTCGGCAGCGATGTTGAGCGCGGCGTCGACCATCGCGGCCTCGACGAGCACTCCCTGCCCGGTGCGGCGGCGATGCTCGAGCGCAAGCATCAGCCCCGACAATGCGTGGATCCCGGCATTGGGATCACCGATCGAATAAGGCTCGAACGGGGTGCGATCCGGGTAGCCCGTGAGCCAACTCAACCCGGACGAGTCCTCGATGATGTAGGCGAATGCCGGGTTGTCCCGCCACGGCCCGTCGAGCCCGAATCCGGGCATCCGCACCATGATGATGTCTTCGCGGAGCTCCCGTAGCGAGTCAAAATCGAGTCCGATCTGCTCGATCACTCTGGGGGTGAAGTTCTCCACCACCACGTCGCAGGTGCCAATCAGCCGGCGCAACAGATCCCGGCCCTGCTCGGTCTGGAAGTCCAGGGTCAAGCTCTTCTTGTTGGTGTTGAGCGCACTGAAGATCGGCGATCGCTCCCACCACTGCTCCACGCTGGCCGGGATACCGGCGATCAACCGGGTGCCGTCCGGGCGTGGGGTCGACTCCAGGTGGATCACCTCGGCGCCGAGCATGCCCAGCGGATGCGTGCACGACGGCCCGGCCCAGAACGTCGTCATGTCGAGCACCCGCAAGCCGCTGAACGGCAGGCGATCCCCGCGGGGCCTACCGGCCGGCACGTCGCGTGGGCTCAACGTGGCCGCCGCGACCTCCTTGGTGTGCTCCCCCAGGCGCGGTGCGCGTGACGCCGCCCGCAGTGCCACGCCTGAGAGCCGGTACGGCGCCGCCGGCTGGGTGAACCCATGCTGCGGATTGCGGATGAAAGCCTGTCGCTGCACGAAATGGTCCATGGCAGTGACGTTCTCCCCGTTGCCCACCGGGGAGTTGGGGATTCGGAACGCCGCGGCGAGCTCCCGCACGTCGTCGGCACGTTGCTCGCGCAGCCACGCGTACAACTCCCCGGCGTGCAAGTTGGCCTGCTCGGTGATCGTCAGCTCGGAGGACTCGTTGATCCATTCATCGTGGCCCGACATCGCACACAGGTCCCACCACTGCTGGGCAGTGCCGCATCCGAGTGCCACCAGACCGTCGGCCGCTTCGGCGATCCCGGGGACTGTGGGTTTGCGCTCGCTGCGCCACGGCCGGCCCAGCATTTCGAAATAGGTGACCGGGTAGTACGTCAGACCCAGGATCTGGGCCTCCAGCGCCGAGAGATCCACCAGTTCCCCGTGACCGTCCCTGACCGCCCGGGCCCGGAACGCCAGCGTCATCGCCGCCGCGTAGGCGCCGGCCAGCCACTCGCCCACCTGCCCGCCGATCGATACCGGCGCGCGGTCCTGCACTCCTCGGCCGATGCCGATTGCGCCGCCCGACCAGCCTTGCAAGGTGAACTCGGTGGCAGGCCGGCCACTCCACGGCCCGTCCAAACCGAACGGCGTGATCGTGGTGACGATGAGGTGCGGATGCCGCCGGAACAGTTCCTCCGGTGCGACCGCCTGCGCGACAGCCGATTCCGGAGACCAGACCACTGCGTCGGCCGCCGCCACCAGCCGGTCCACCAGCTGCATTTCTCCGGGCTCGACGACCACACTGCGTTTGCCGCCGGCCAGGAAGGTGAACAGGGCACCGTCCTCATCCGGTGCGATGCCCGCACCAGACGCCGACCAGCGGCGCAACGGATCACCTTCGGGGGCTTCGACTTTGATCACATCGGCGCCACCGTCGGCGAGCATCTTCGTGGCGTATGCCCCGGCGATACCGCTGGACAGGTCGACAACGGTGTAACCGTCAAGTGGTGAGCTCATGTGCCTATTCGGGTTTCGCCCGGTTTTTCTTGGACAGCCGGAACTCGGGCCGGAATTTGCTGTCATTGTCATTGACCGCGGCCGACAAACCGGTATCGATCGACTCGAACATGTCCAGGTCGTCCTCGCTGTCGTTGGCCACTCCGTTGCCCATCGACTCGAAGAATGCGCTCAGCAGGCTGCCCATGTATTCACCCTGCTGCTGTTTGAAGATCTCGAAGAACATCTTCTGCTGAAAAACGGTGTCCACCGGTCGGTTCCGGGTACATGCCAGCGCGTACTTCTGTACCTCGTCTTCCAGCTGATCCCGCGGCACCACCTTGTTCAGGAAGTTGCAGTCGTACATCTCCGCGGCGGTGAAGGGCCGCCCCGTGAAGACCATCTCCTGGAACTTGCGCAGACCCATCATCTGGACCCACGTCCACATCCGGGGCCCCCAGCCGTGATACCGGAAGGACGGGTGGCCGAACAGCGCGTCGTCTGAGGAGATCACCAGATCCGCATCGGCACACTGGTAGAAGTGCCAGCCGTAACAGTAGCCCTTGGCCTCCACGATGCTGATCTTCTTGAAGTCCTGTAGCGCCCGGTTGCCGGCCTGGGAGTTGGCGTACCAGGAGCTGATTGTGGCGCCGTTACGGAATGTGCCCTTGGGTGGGTAGGTCACCTCGCCGACTCCGTCATCCTCCAGCCGCAGCTCGGCGAGCCGGACTGCCGGATTGTCGTTGCCCTCCATGAACTCTGGGAGGTCGGCGCCGCTGCCCAGGTTGTCCCCGGCACCGCGGATGATCACGACCTTCACGTCGTTGTCGGCGTTGGCCGCGCGCAGCACATCGGCGTAGCGCAACCGTGCCATCGACGTCGGCGCGTTGAGGAACTCCGGCCGGTTGAACGTGATGGTGGCGATCTTGGTCTTGGGGTCCTTCTCGTAGAGGATGATCTCCTCAGGTTTGGGCCGGTCAGGCATGTGCCGCCTCACTATCTGATGGGGTTTGGGTGAGCACCTCGGGGCCGTCGGCGCCGATGACAACGGCATCGCGGGTGAACACCGCGCCGACGCCCGGCTCCCAGACGTACCCGGTCACTGCGAGCACCATGCCCTCCTCAAGGAACTCGGATTCGGCGGTCGCCCGCAGGTTCTGCGACACCACCGGCGGGTCGAATCCCAACCCGAGTCCGTGTGCCACCGGCATCGCCGGCAGCTTTTCGCCCGCCTGCTCATACGCATCCAGCAGAGCACTCGTCGGCTTGCCGGGGCGGCAGACATCGATCAGCCTGTCCCACAGTTCATCCCGTCGCCGATACAGTGAGCGCACCGTATCCGTCGGCTCGCCGACATACCGCGTACGCGCGACCTCGGCGACGTAACCGTCGGCGAGCACGCCCGCCGACAAAGCCACCAGGTCGCCCTCGCTCACTCGTCCGTCGCCTTCGGCCCGGCGCCACGGGTGGTCCTTCGAAGTGACCCACGCGGCGTCCTGGGTCGCGGGCGTGCTCACCCCGCCGGCCGCCTCGGCCTCCAATATCGTGCCGGCAAGGCGCTTCTCACTGATCCCGGGAGCCAGCTCTGCCGCCCCTCTCGCCAATGCTTCCTCGGCGACAGCCAGTGCCCGCCGCAGCGCCAGAATTTCTTCGGAGGTCTTGACGCGCCGCGCTGCGCGCATGGCCTGCTCAGCGTCGACCAGTTCCGCGTTCGGAAAGGCCATCGGCAACAGCTTGGCGAACGTCGGCGTCAGAGCATCGGTTCCAACCCGGCGGGCGGTATCGGTGCCCTCGATGTTCTGCAGCACACCGATCAGGGTCATCGGATTCCATGCCAACCCGTACAGGTTCTCGTGCGGGATCTCCTCAGGTATGCCCTCGTCCCATGTGCTGTTCAAGTGGATCTCGCCGGTCGCGCGGACGAACGTGCAGATCGGCCCGAACGGCCGGGTACCCACCACCCACAGCTGCGGAGCGCCGGAGATGTACCGGACGTTGGCCTGCCTGCCGAGGACCAGCACGTCGAGGTCGTGGGCCTCCATCTGTGCGATGGCGCGCTCCCGGCGGCTGACGCGCAGGGCCCGGCCGTCGGCCTCGATTTCAGTTCCCACGGGACACCTCATAGGGGTCGTACGGATATGCGGTCAGCGGCATCCAGCCACCCTCGGTGACCACCACGATCTCCTCGCCGCGGTAACCGCCGGTGCCGTCCTCCCAGACCACCGGCTCGAACACCAGCAACATGCCCTCGGGGAAGACGAAGTTGTCGTCCCATTCCTGGCCGAGATCCGTTCCGATCATCGGCATTTCAGCTGCGCTGGTACCGATGCCGTGGCCCAGGTAGAAGTGCGGTAGCCACGGTTTCTCTCCGCCGGCGGCTTCCGTTGCCGCACGGCCGAGATCACCACAGGTGGCGCCGGCCTTGGTCACCGCGAGCACCGCGTCGACGATCCGACTCCACTTGTCGAACTGCTTCTGCTGGGCCGGTGTCGGGTCCTGGCCGACGATCCATGTCCGGCCGTGGTCGGAACAGTAACCGTGGTAGGCGATGGACACGTCGGTCCACAGCACATCGCCGCGCTGCAACTCGCGCTCGGTGGTGAGCAGGGGCAGGGCGAGGTCACCGGTGGTGGTCCAGGCGCCCTCCGCTCGCGAAGCCGGCATGGCCTGCCAGATCGAGTCGAACATGTTCGTGGTGGCACCGAGTTCGAAAGTACGGCGCACGAATTCGGCGGACAGGTCGATCTGCCGCACACCGGGCGCCACTGACTTGTGAATCTCGGCGATGGCCTCCTCCGTGATCCGGCAGGCACGCCGGATGCACGCGATCTGGTCGATCGTCTTGACGATCTTCGCCGCGCCGATCGCCGGCGCGGCATCAACCGGTGCGCTGGGGAACAGAGCGCTGCCGGCCAGCCGCATCGCCCCGGTCAACTCATCGGTCGCGATTGTCGCACCCGCGGGCACCAAACTGGCCAGGATCTGCGCGAATTCCGCGACACCTTCGTCGAATTCGAGATACACCGGACCGTGGAGGTGGTCATCGGGCAGCCCGGTTTCCATGGCCGCACCCTCCCGGAACGGCAGGAACAGGTGCGGGTGCTCGTCACCGGCCAGCACGACTGCGACCGGCCGCTCGACATGCGAGAGTCCGGCGTCGGCCAGCGGCCAGGCGATACCGGTGGCATACATGACGTTGCTGTTGCCCAGCAGGACGAGCACATCCACGCCCTGATCGGCCATCGCCGCGTGCAGACGCGCCCCGACCTCTCGGCGCATCCGGGCCAGGTCAGGCTCGTCTGGAATGTCGAGCGGGGTGAAGCCGGTTCGGGCGATCTGGGTGACGCCCGCCTGGGTGGCTATGCTCATGCGAGCCCCAGGAACTTCTGGATGTTGGTGGACACGATCTTGGTCGCGTTCTCCGGACCCACCGCATCGACAACGGTGGCCAGCGACTTCTCCGAATACCCGAAAGTGCTTTCGTTGTGCGGGTAGTCGCTGGACCACATCACGTTGTCCACCCCGATCTCGTCGATCAGCCGCAGGCCCAACGGATCCACCATGAACGAAGCCGACATGTGCTTGTCCCAGTAGTACCGGACATCGTGCTGCAGTTCGTGATTGAACATGTGCCGGTAGGAAGCCAACATGTGCTCGGCGTCCTGCAGCGCGGTGGGCACCCAGGCGATTCCGCCCTCGAACCATCCCACCTTCAGCTTGGGGTGACGATCGAGAATGCCCGAGAAGACGTACTTGGCGAACTGCTCGCGGAATGAGTCGACATTGACCATCATGCCGACCACGACGCTGTTGTTCTCGCAGGGAGTCTTCGGCGGAGTCTCGCCGATGTGGTGGCTGACCGGAATTCCGGATGCTTCGATCTCATCCCAGACCGCGTCCATCGCGGTGCTGCCGTAGTCGTAGACGTTGCCCTCGTCGTCCTTGCCCGGATTCAGCGGCAACAGGAACGTCTTGAGTCCCAGCGACTTCAGTTCCTCAAGGGTGCTGCGCGTCCCCTTGGGGTCCCACCAGTTGATCAGCCCGACGCCGTAGAAGTGCCCTTTCGACTCCTCCTGCAGCGCGGCGATGTGCTCGTTGTAGATGCGGAACACCCGCTCGCGCAACGCCTTGTCCGGATAGTGGAACAGCGCCAGCACCGCGTTGGGGAACGCCAGCTCCTTGTCGATGCCGTCCTCTTTGAGCTCGCGGACACGTGCCGCGATGTTGTTGGACGCAGCCCCGGCCAGGTCGTCGTACTGCATCAGCACACGCCCGAAATCGCCCCCGGTCCAGGCCTTGCCCTTCATGCCGACCATGTAGGCGCCGTCCTCGTACCAGATCCGTGGCGCGGCTCCCTTGAGCTCCTCGGGGAAGCGCTCGTAGAAGATGTCGTCGGCTACCGAGATGTGGTTGTCGGCCGAGAAGATCGTGGTGCCCGGTGGTAATCCGGGCAGCCCGTCCGCTGACGCATGGCCCTTGCGGTTCTTCGGCGCACCGAAGCCCTCGGGCGGATAGAGGGTCGTCGAAGCGGTCATGAGTGGTACTCCAATCGGGCTGTAAGGGCTGAGAGTTCGGCTGGCCGGCACCTACCAGGTGACGGGGAGTTCGTAGACGCCGTAGGCGAGGCGGTCGTGCTTGAACGGCACCTCGTCGAGCGGCACGGCCAGGCGCAGGGTCGGGATCCGGCGCAGCAGGGTGTGGAACACGATCTGCAGTTCAGCGCGAGCAAGCTGCTGACCCACACACTGGTGCCTGCCGTAGCCGAAGC
Source organism: Mycobacterium syngnathidarum (assembly GCF_001942625.1). GTDB lineage: Bacteria > Actinomycetota > Actinomycetes > Mycobacteriales > Mycobacteriaceae > Mycobacterium > Mycobacterium syngnathidarum. The sequence goes on along the minus strand of NZ_MLCL01000086.1, from coordinate 83,387 downwards.
CGAGTTGCTGGCTGGCATCGCGGCTGAGGTCGAGCTTGTCGGGCTCCGGGTAGGCCCTCGCATCCCAGTTGGCCGGGGACAGATCGATGATGACGCCGTCACCAGTGCGGATGGTCTCACCGCTGATCTCGATATCCTCCAGCGCCACGCGGCGCTGGCCGGTCTGGATGATGGACAGATAGCGCATCAGTTCCTCGACCGCGTTGGCGATCACCTTCGGATCCTCGGCATCGCGCAAGAAGTCGGCCTGCTCGGGGTTCTCCAACAGCGCCAGGATCCCGATGCCGATCATGTTGGCGGTGGTCTCGTGCCCGGCGATCAACAGGCCGGTGCCCAGCTGGGCGGCCTCCTTGACGCTGATCTCTCCGGCGTTCACGCGCTCGGCCAGATCGGACACCGCGTCCTCGGACGGGTTGGCCTGCTTCTCCTCGACCAGATTGATCAGGTACTGGTGCAGGCTCATCGCGCCTTTCTGCATGGCGTCCGCTGCGGCGTAGCGGGCCAGCCCGGCGTTCGCGTGCTCCTGGAAGAACTCGTGGTCTTCGTACGGCACACCGAGCATCTCGCTGATCACCACGGTGGGCACCGGCAAGGCCAACTTCGCGACGAGGTCGGCCGGCTGCGGACCCGCCAGGATCTCGTCGATGCACTCATCGGTGATCTTCTGGATGGCCGCGCGCAACCCCTCGACGCGGCGGAACGTGAACGGCTTGGACAACATCCGGCGGAACCGGGTGTGCTCCTCGGCATCGGAGGTGAATACCGAGCGCGGCCGCTTGTCGACGGTGGAGAGCATGTGCTCGTTCCAGTGCGGGAAGCCCTCGATCCGGTCGTCCACACTGATCCGAGAGTCTGCGAAGAGGGTCCGGGCCTCCTCGTGGCCGGTGATCAACCACGGGGTGCTGCCGTTCCAGATCTTCACGCGGAACAGGCCTTTGGGGTTGCCCAACATGGGCGCCGGGGGGGCGAACGGGCATGCCGCCGCACGCTCCATCGGGTATTCGGGGATGTCAACTTCGGTCACGGTTTCGGACACGTCATTCCTCAGGTCAGTCTTGAATCTCGATGGCTAGGGCTGGGCAGGCCGCCGCGGCACGGCGGGCGTTGTCTACATGGTCCGGGCCGGGTTCAGGTTCCAGCAGGACGACGACACCGTCTTCGTCGCGCTGATCGAACACCTCGCTGGAGTTGAGTACGCACTGCCCCGACGAGACGCACTTGTCCTGATTGACAGTGACTTTCATATGAGGTCGCTTTCTTGGGTAACCGGCGCCATCCACAGGCCGACGATCGCGTCGATCAACCCCGACGCCGCACCGTGCCAGGACGCCCGCGGCACGTTGCCGCCCTGGGCCATCGCCCGCTCCCGGTCGGCGCAGCTGTGCATCAACAGGTTGCGTGCCATGATGTTGCGTTCCGCGCGGACCTCGGCGGGCAGATCCGGCAGGCAGTTGTTCATCCCCTCGATGACCTGCACCAGCGATCGCGAGCTCAGCGCATCGCGGACCACGATGTTGTGGTAGGCCGGATCGGTCATCACCTGAGCGGCGAACCGCGCGTACCAGGTCGGGTTCCCCAGCGCCGCAAGGTGATCGGTGAGCGGCTGCACCAGGCAGGCAACCCAGTCCCGCAGGCCGGCCGAAGCCCCGGTGTCGGCCACCATCTGCTCGCGCAGGCATTCGATGGGACCGCGGTGCTTGTGTTCGATCGCGCGGACCAGATCGGTCTTGGTGCCGAAGTGGTAGCCGACGGCAGCGTTGTTGCCTTGCCCGGCCGCCTCACTCACCTGACGGTTGGACACCGCGAACACGCCGTGTTCGGCATACAGCCGCTCAGCCGCCTTGAGGATCGCCTCCTGGGTACTGCTTGCCCGGTCGGCACGGGCGGTCCGGTTGGCTGCTGTCACCGTTACAGTCAACGCCCCTCCTGTAATTAAGTCAAGCAGTTGATTTAAATTCGCCCCGGGATCGGCCCAAACTGCGCCTGTTGGCTGGACAAGCCGGCTTTTGACCAGACGGCGCAGCAGGTCAGGACTGCGGTTTGGACTTGCGGGCGAGGACCTTGCCCGCGACAGTGCCCCCGTCGATCGGCAGGATCGTCCCGGTCACGTACCGGGAGCGGTCGGTGGCGAAGTAGAGCGCGGCCTCGGCCACGTCCTCGACGGTGCCCTCCCGCTTGAGCGGGCGGTCGTTGCGCATCTGAGCGCGGATCCCCGCCTCGAATTCCTCGATGCGCTCACGCTCCTCGGGTGAGGCCGACTTGGCCACGATCGCCGTGCGGATATTTCCCGGGGCGATGGCGTTGACCCGAATCTCGTAGTGGGCCAACTCGATCGCCGCGGACTTGGTGAACTGGATGACTGCGGCCTTGGATGCGCGATACGTCATCACCCCGCCGCCGGCCTGGATCCCGCCGATCGAGGTCAGGTTGAGAATCGAACCGCCACCGTGCTCGGCCATATACCGCGCGGCATCGCGGGTGCCGGCCATCACCGCCCGGACGTTGACCCGCATCACGGAATCGAAGTCGGCGAGATCGTCGTCGAGGAACCGCCTGTGCATCCGACCCGAGACGCCGGCGTTGTTGACCATGACGTCCAAGCCGCCGAACGTCTCTACTGCCGTCGATACCAGGCGACCCACCTGTTCGACGTCACTGACGTCGGCGAGCAGGAACCGAGAGTTCTCACCCAACTCGTCGGCCAGCGCCTTCCCGCGCTCCTCGTCGATGTCGCCGATCATCACGTTGGCGCCCTCGGCGGCGAACCGGCGTACCAGTCCCTCACCAAGCCCCGACGCACCGCCGGTGACGACCGTGACTTTTCCGGCCAACTCGTTGCTCATCACACCTCTTTCAGGAATTCCAGCAGCACTACGGTCAGCGCGGCAGGCTGTTCGATCTGCGGGCAGTGCCCTGCTCCGGCGATCACCGCACTGCGGGCACCGCCGATCTGGCCCGCTATTTCGGCGGCCCAACCGGACGGCAGCAGCTTGTCACGATCCCCCTCGATGATCATGGTCGGCACACCGATGCGGTCATATGCCCGCTGCGCCGACGGCATCGCCGGCGGCTGGAGGCCGGGCCGCCGAAACCGGGCCGCGGCCAAGGTTTCCCAGGCCCCCGGCGCGATGCTCGACTCATACCGCCGCTGCAGATACACCTCGTCGGCCGGATAGGCCGGATCGGCGAACAGCGCGGTCACGATGCGTCGCATCCCGTCTGGCGTGGCGTCGTAGTCGTACAACGCCGCCGAATACTCGTTGCGCTGGATCTCCCCTCCCCCGCAGATCGCGGTCAGCGATCGCACCGGGAGCCGGGGAGCATCCGAGGTCGCATCGACCAGCAGGTTGATCGCACCCATCGAGTTTCCGACGAAATGCGCTGAGGCGACATCAAGTTCGGCACAGAACCTGGCGATATGCCGAATACGCATGCCGCGGCCGTCGTTGAAATCGATGACTTTGGCGCTCTCACCGAAGCCCAGCATGTCCGGGGCCAGCACCCGGTAGTGCCCGGCCAACTCACCGATGACCCGCTCCCACCCCAGTTCGGCCCCCGCACCGAACTCGCCACCATGCAGCAGGACGACGGGGTCACCCTGGCCGGCTTCCAGGTAGCTGGTGGCCAGGCCGTCGACGTCGATGGTCTTGCGGGTGAACGTCCGCTGTGCCGTCACTGCACCGCCCCGTCGGCCCGACCGAAATTCAGCAACTGGGTGGCCAGCATCTCGAGTTGGCCGCGCACGGTTCCATCGGCCAATTCACCTGTCTCAGCCCAGATCTTGTCCGCGGAGTTGATTGCCACACCGAGCGGGGTGGGCCAGGCGCGCAACGCATGCCCTATGGAGCGCAGCTGTCCCAGAGTTCCGACGGCGGCCTGCCAACCGTAGGCGCAGCTGATGCAGCCCCACGGGGTGTTGTCCAGGTAGACCCGCGGGTCCTCGCGCAGATCCTCGATGTAGTCCAGCGCGTTCTTGACCAGGCCGGAGATCGCACCGTGATAGCCGGGCGAACCCACCACGACGGCGTCGGCGTCGCGTAAGGCGGAGACGAACTCCAGGGCTGCCGGCGTGCGCTCCAATGAATGTGGCGCATACATGGGCAACTCCAGGTCGGGCCCGGCGAACATCCGGGTCCGGCCACCTTGGCGTTCCACTGATTCCAGGCAGTATCGCACCGCCCGCTCGGTCGAGGAGTCGGCCCGCAAGGTGCCACCCATCCCGACCACGAACGGCACTCTCTCAGTTGACGTCATACTTCCTCACTTGATCGCAATGGGATTCACCGGCGAACCGACGGCACCGGTGACCCGCAACGGCGGCGCGATGAGTTGGAACTCGTAGACGCCGTCGGCCGCGCAGTCGGCCGCCAGCGCGCCCAGATCCCAATACTCGCCGAGCATCAGGCCCATGTCGCGCAGGCACAACATGTGCATCGGCAGGAACGTGCCCTCGACACCGTTGGCCGGGTCGGGGTCCTCCACCATCAGATTGTCGGCGGCGACGGCCGCCACCTGATGGTCGTGCAACCACGACGCACAACGCCAGTCGAGCCCTGATCCTGGCTCGGCCCCGTCTCCGCTCGCCAAAAACCTTGTCCACCAGCCGGTATGGACCACCACGATGTCGCCGGAAGTGATGTTGACGCCTTGCGCGTGGGCGACGTCATCGAGTTCGCCCGGCGTGATCGGATTGCCCGGCTCCAGGAACTGCTCGGCCCCACGGTGACGCACCACGTCCAGCAGCACCCCGCGAGAAGTGATGCCCTTGCCGTCCACTTTGTCGATGCCGCAGTGGAAGGCGCCGAAGCTGGTGACCGAATCGGCGGGGAACCCGTTGTAGAGCTTGTCCTCGTAATAGACGTGGCTCAGCGCATCCCACTGGGTGGCCGCCTGCAGTGGCATCACGATCATGTCGTCGTTGAAGCGAAACGGGTTGTCCACGAAGAACCCGCTGACCTCCTGGGCCACTGAATTGCGCAGCCACTGCGGGCCGTACTGCGCCAGCGTGTTGGCGTCACCGCCGTCGACTGTCATCACATGGGTCGGGTTCTGGCGGAACTGGAACGCACCTTGCGGCCCGGCCGAGGAGAAATCGCCGCCGAGCGCGAACACCTTGCCGTGGGTGACCAGTGACGCACCCTCGGCGACCTTGCCGGGGGTGATGAGATTGAGTGTCCCGAGTTCGTCGGCATCGCCCCAGCGTCCCCAGTTACGCACGTCATCGGCGACCTTACGGAAGTCGCTCATCGTCCCGGCCAACTCTCAGCTCCTGTTCTCGGTGTCGGCAGTGCCCGTTACAGCATCGACCAGGGCGGCCTCCCGATGGGCCAGAATGCCGCCATCGGCCCAGATCACCTGCCCGGTCACGTAACTGGCGGCGGGGCTGCCCAGGAAGGCCAGCAGCGACGCCTGTTCGGCGGCCTCAGAGTTGCGGCCCAGCGGGGTGGTGAACGAATCGAGGTACTGCTGACCGTAGGCCGACCTCAGCTGGTCCAGAATGGGCGTGTCGGTGACCCCGGGCGCGGTGCAATTGATCCGGATCCCCCGGGCACCGAGTTCTGCGACCCGGTACATCCCGTAGAGAACCGTGGCCTCTTTGGACAACCGGTAGCCACCGTCGGCCAATGCCTCGGGATGGTCGGCGCACCACTGCAACCCCTCGTCGACCGATCGGGTGTTGATCAGCCCGGCAGTGGTGGACCGGTTTTCGCGGTACCCCGAGGCCGCCAGTGACGACACCGAGGTGATCGACCCGCCTGGCGAAATCCGTTGCTCCACAGCTTCGGTGAACTGGCGGGTGCCGAGGAAATTGATCCGGACCACGAGCAGCGGATTCCCGATACCCGAGGACACACCGGCCACGTTGAACAGGGCATCCACCGGCCCGTCGACCGCACCGGCGGCACGGTCGACGGACTCCGGATCGGCGAGGTCGAGTTCGACGAACGCATCGGGAAGATGTGCCGGCGGCCGGATGTCCAAGCCGGTCACCCGGGCACCGAGCTCACCCAGTGCACGCGTGAGAACGGCTCCGATGCCAGACCCGCAGCCGGTGACCACAACGTGTTTTCCGTCGTAGCGCACCAACTCGTCCAGTGCGGCCACGGTCAGTCGGCGGTCTCGCGGGCAGTCTTCTCCGCCTGGGCGGCCTTGACCCGGCCCTCGTTGATCTCGGCCATCGCCTCGGGGATCTCACCGGCGGTGAACTTGTCGCGACCGGTGGGCAGGCCGCCGAAGGCGTACGTCTCGTCGAACAACGGGGCGTCGGAGGGACGACGGCGCGACTCGACCTTCTCGATCACCGGCTCCAGGCGCTTGGCCTTGTCGGCCACCGCCTTCGCGTCCCGCTCGATGAACTCGGGCAGGATCTCCTTGCCCATGATCTCGATCGACTCCATGGTGCCCTCGTGGCTGCGCGGGTTGAGCAACAGGATGATCTCGTCGACGCCGCTGGCCTCGTAACCGCGTAGGAACTCACGCACGGTGTCGGGCGAGCCGATCGCACCACGGCCGGGACCATAGGCCAGCGTCGGATCGTCTTTGACCGCCTGCTCGTAACGCTCCCACACCTTGGTGCGGCCAGGGGTGTGCATACCGGTCAGGTAGTAGTGCATGATGCCGAACGAGAAGAAGCCGCCGCCGATGCCCAGGCGCTTGAGCGCCTCGTCGTCGGAATTCGCCACCATCATCGACAGGTCGCCGCCGATGGCCAGGATGTTGGGGTTGATCGCCGGGGTCACGGGAGCGCCCTGCTCCTCGAATTCCTTGTAATAGCCGTCAACCCGGTCCTTGAGTGCCTCGGGTCCGGTGTAGGCGAAACTCAGCGCACCGATGGCTTTCTGGGCGGCCATCTGCACCGAGGACGGGCGGGTGCAGGCCACCCAGACCGGCGGGTGTGGGCTCTGCAGCGGCTTGGGGATGACGTTGCGTGCCGGCATTTCGACGTGCTCACCCTTGAAACCGGTGAAGGGCGCCTCGGTCATGCAGCGGATCGAAACCTCAAGGGCCTCCTCCCACATGGTGCGCTTGTCGGCCGGGTCGATGTTGAACCCACCCAACTCGGCGACCGAGGACCCCTCACCGGTGCCGAACTCCACCCGCCCGTTGGACAGGTGGTCCAGCGTGGCGACGCGCTCGGCGATGCGGGCCGGATGGTTGATCGGCGGAGGCAGGTGCATGACACCGAAACCCAACCGGATGTCCTTGGTGCGCTGGCTCGCCGCGGCCAGGAACATCTCCGGCGCGGTGGCGTGGCAGTACTCCTCCAGGAAGTGATGCTCGGTGAGCCAGACGGTGGAGAACCCGGCCTTGTCGGCGGCCTCCACCTCAGCCAACCCGTCCTGGAACATCTGGTGCTCGTCATCGTCGGACCACGGCCGCGGAAGCGCGAACTCGTAGAACAGCGAAATCTTCATCGGTTTCCTCCTGAGGGGTTGCTGACGGTGCCCTGGATCTGTGGGTTGGCTGCTTGTGTGACTGGTTGTGCGACCGCGTTTTGAGCTCGGGCGATATGCGTGGCCGCCACATACCCGAAGGTCATCGCGGGTCCGATGGTCGCGCCCGCACCGGCGTAGCTGCGGCCCATCACCGCCGCCGAGACGTTGCCCACCGCGTAGAGCCCGTCCACGACGGAGTCGTCGGCGCGCAGCACCCGAGCGTGTTCATCGGTGCGCAGGCCACCCGAGGTGCCCAGGTCCCCGAGGATGATCTGGAACGCGTAGTACGGCGGCTTGCCGAGCGGGCGCAGATTGGGGTTCGGCAGCGTCGGGTCCCCGTAGTAGTTGTCGTATGCGCTGTCACCGCGGTTGAAGTCGTCATCGTGCCCGCCATGCGCCAGCTGATTGAACCGCTCGGCGGTGGCCCGCAGATTCTCCGCGGGTACGCCGATCTTGCCGGCCAGCTCCTCCCAGCTGTGGGCCTCGACCACCACACCGGAATCCAGCCAGGCCCGCGGCACTTTGCGCCCGGTGGGCACCGGGGCGAACGGGATCTTCGGGATGGGCAGATGCCCGGCCACCACGTAGCGGTGGAACGAGTCGATGTCGGTGACCAACCAGCACGGGATGTGGGCGACTCCGGATTCCTGCCCCTTGATCATGGCGTGGGCGAAATCCATGTACGGTGCCGCCTCGTTGATGAACCGCTTGCCCTCGCCGTTGACCACGAACTGTGACGGCATCATCCGCTCGTTGAGCATGAACTGCAGCCGGCCGTCGGGCCAACAGATGGCCGGGAACCACCATGCCTCGTCGAGCAGTTCGGTGGCACCGCCGGCCTTCTCGCCGGCCCGGATTCCGTCGCCGGTGGCCGCGGGATTGCCGAAGCTCCAGTCCTGCTCCAGTATCGGCAGGTGTTCCTTGCGCCAGGCCATGTCATGGTCGAACCCACCGGAGGCCAGGATCACGCCCCCGGTGGCACGAATTCTGACCGCACGCCCATCCCGCTCGACGACGGCGCCGAGTACTGCCCCATCCGGGCCGGTGATCAGCGAGGTCATCGGCGCATCCAGCCACAGCGGGATGTCGTGCTGCTTGAGCGCCAACCGCATCCGGGCGGCCAGCGACTGGCCGATGGCGGCCATCCGGTCGCCGAACACCCGGGCCCGCACCATCCGCCAGATCAGCTTCAACAAGACGGCTTTGCCGCGCCAGTTCTGCCGGACCTGGTAGAAGAGCCGAAGATCCTTGGGGGCGAACCAGATTCCTTTCGGGGCCAAGGCCAGCGGGGCGAGCAGCTCCTGCTCGTGCTCACCGAGCTTGCGCAAGTCGATGGCCGGGACGTTGATGGTGCTGCCTTGGGCTGAGCCGCCTGGGAGCTCCGGGTAGTAGTCGGCATAGCCGGGCTTCCAGACGAATTCGAACCAATCGCTGTCGTGTTCGAGGAAATCCATCATCTCTGGTGCGGCCTCGACGTACTTGCGCAGCCGAGCGTCGCTGACCGTGCCCTCGGTGATTTGCTTGAGGTAGTCGAACACGCCGTCCGGGGACGGCACATAACCGGCCCGACGCTGCGACGGCGCCCCGGGCACCCAGATGCCCCCGCCCGAGAGCGCGGTGGAACCGCCGAAGTGGGACGACTTTTCGATCACGAGGGTCTTGAGCCCGGCTGCGTCGGCGGCCAGCGCCGCCGTCATGCCGCCGCCGCCGGATCCGATGACGAGCACATCCACCGTTTCGTCGAAGGGGTGTGCAGTGGTGTCTGAGCTCATGCTGCGATTCCTACCGCCGTCCTGATTGCGAATCCTGCGATCAATTCCGGTGCCGCCCGGTAGAAGTGGTTTTCCGTCCGGTATGGACCGTTGGCTGCCAGCGCTGCGAAGGCGGCCACCCAGGTACGAATCTCGTGTGCCGAGTTGCCCCCTTCGCCGGCGATGAAGGTGTTGGACCAGCTGTCCAGTTCGGCGAGCCGGCCCTGGTCGAAGATCTCCAGCAGGCTGTGGTCCCATTCGGGGTTCAGTGGCCGCAGCACACTGTCACCGTGGGCGAAGTCGTGCGCAGCCTGGCTCACCGCGGTCTGCCGGGCCATGCGTTGCTCGGCCGTCATCGGCACCCCGTGCACGATCCGGTCCAGCGCTGCCGGCGGTGCGGTGGCCAGCGTCGGCACCGGCGGGTCATGCGAGAGCCCACCGGATCCCAGGACCAGCACCCGCTTGTCGAGGGTCGACAGAAAGGTACCGACGGCCGCGCCGAGCGCACGGGACCGCGACAGCGGACCCAGCGGAGTGGCAACGGAATTGATGAAGATCGGAACGATGGGACGCGCGGTCGCCTCGCCGAACAACTCCTGTAGCGGCTGCACCGTGCCGTGGTCGACATCCATGCTCGTGGAGATGGCGACGTCCACCCCGGACTCCCACGCCGCCTGCGCGCACTGCTGCGCGATGTCGCCGGCGACATCGAGGGCGCCGTCGTGCGTCCCGTAATCCCCTACTCCGGACGCGGCGGTGCCGATGCAGAACGGTGGCATCAGCCGATAGAAGAACCCGTTGTAGTGGTCGGGTGAGAAGGTGACGACCAACTCGGGGTCGTAGGCGGCAACGAACTCGCGAGCACGGCCGACCGCTGTTCTGATCTCGTCGAGGAGTTCAGCCGACGGTCCCGGAAGATTCAGCAGTGGGCTGTGGGACATACAGCACAGGGCTACTGGCACCGTTCACACCTCCTTCCACCACGTGAAGGACGTCGAACAGAGCTTCGCTCAGGTCCGGGGCACGCTGAGCGATGTCGGCCCCGGCGATGCAGCGGTCCGGCCGCAGCACCAAGACGGACTCGGCGTGCACGTCGAACCAGGATTTGAGCGCACCCGTTCGGTCGCCGACGATCACCACTGAGCCGTCATCGTTGTCGGCATCGTGGCCGGTCCAGAACAGCTGAGTCTGTGGCCGTGCCGCAATGAACTTCGCCCCCAGGGCTTTCCAGCGCGCATAGGCCTGCTCGCCGAGCAACGCACGCGGATTGTTGTTCCAGCACAGCACCGCGAAGTTCAGCCCGATCACATCATCGAGCAGTACGTTCGACTGCTCGCGAGTGTCCACCCGCGGCTGGATGAACAACGTGCCCGCGGGTGCGTCCGCCGTCGGCGCCTTCGAGTGATAGACCGCGCCCTGGTCATAGCGCGGCATGGGCTTGAAGCGCATCTCCAGCACGTAGCGCTTGAGAGCCGGAACCACTGAAGCACCGCGAATCAGCTTGTCCCGCAGGACCGCGACCTTGCGGTTGGTGGGCGAGATGACCCGGCCCACCAACGTCGACAGATCGATCATGGCCCGGGCATGCTTGCGGCGCTCGGTGTCGTAGCTGTCCAGCAACGCGTCGCCGGCCTGACCGTTGACCACCGCCGCCAACTTCCAGCCGAGGTTGGCCGCGTCCCTGATGCCACTGTTGTAGCCCTGGCCCTGCCAGACCGGCATCAGGTGCGCGGCGTCGCCGGCCAGCAGGAACCGGCCCTTGCGGAAGTTCCCGGCGATCCGGGAATGGTGTGTGTATACCCGCCGGCGGATCACGTCGACCTTGTCCGGGTGCGGCACGAATGGGGCGAGCAGACGGGCCACGAACTCGGGATCTTCGGCCTGCTCGTCGGTTTCGTCGGCATGGATCATGAACTCGAACCGACGGATGCCGTGCGCGATCGAGATCGAGGCATAGGGCCGGTCCGGGTCCGCGCCAACCTCGCTGTTCGGGTGTCCCAGCGGGTCGTTGGCCAGGTCGACCACCACCCAGCGGGTCGATGACGTGGTGCCGTCGAACGACACTCCCATCAGATGACGGGTGGCGCTACGCCCGCCGTCGCAGCCCACCACGTAGCGGGCCCGCACTGCGGGGACATCGGGTCCGAACTCGACCGTCACCCCGTCAGCGGTCTCGACCGCCGACTCCATGCGGCGGCCCCACGCCACCTGCACATGCTCGAATCGGTCCAGTCCGACCAGAAGTTGCGCATCGACGAGCGGCTGGACGAAACCGTTGCGCTTGGGCCAGCCGAATCGTGCGTCCGGAGGCGCCATTTCGGCCAGCAGCCGGCGGTTACCGTCGTAGAACCGCAGGATCTGGTTCGGCACGGTGTGCGGGAGGATCGCCTCGACCAGCCCGATCGATTGGAAGGTACGCAGCGACTCGTCATCGAGCCCGACTCCGCGAGGATAGTCGATGAGAGTGTCGCGCTCCTCCACTACGAGCGTCCGGACGCCCTGGATACCAAGAACATTTGCCAGGGTCAGGCCGACCGGCCCAGCCCCGACGATCACGACATCGACGTCGTCAGCCACGGTCGCGCCCCAACAGGAAGTCCAGATGCAACCGGTTGAACGAATCCGGGTCTTCGTACTGCGGCCAGTGCCCGCAGTCCGGCATCACCTCGAACCGGGCGCCGGGAATCATCGACGCGATCCGCCGGCCCTCGCTGACGTCGGCGGTCGGGTCGTCACTCGTCCACAGCACCAGCGTTGGCGCGGTGATCGATCCGTACTCCTTGGCCCCCAGCAGGTTCCGTGCCCGGATCTCCGGATCTTGCAGCGCCATGATGTCGCTCATCGCGGCGACGAATCCGGGCTGTCGGTACACCGCCTGGCGACTGGCCACGATGTCGTCGTAGTCCTTAGTCTTGTCGGCCATCAACCACTTGATCCGGGCCTGCACGGTCTCCCAGCTCGGGTTCTCCGCGGCCGCCATCGACAGCGTGATGATCCGCTTCATCACCTCGGGGTCGGCCTGTGAACCACCGGCGGTGTTGAGTACCAGCTTCTCGACGCGGTCCGGGTGATCGGCGGCGGCCCGCGCGGCCACCCAGCCGCCCAGCGATTCGCCGGAGATGTGGGCGCGTTGTGCGCCGATGGCGTCGAGGAAACCGATCAGGTGATCGACGTAGTGCGCGACCTCCAGCGGATGGCCGGGCTTGTCGGTGTAGCCGTGCCCGAGCATGTCGATCGACCAGGTCGAGAAGTGCTCGGCGTGGGATTCCAGATTGCGCACATAGGCCTCGGCATGCCCGCCCGAACCGTGCAGCAGGACCAGCACGGGAAGCTTCGGATCACCGGCATGCAGGTAGCGGGTGCGGATGCCCTTCACATCGAGGTAACCCTGCGAGAACGCGACACCCTGCAGGTCAGCCCAGACGCTCTCGTACTCGGTGGCCGAAACGGATCCGGAGGCCGGCCCGGCGGCAGTGCTCGTCATGTTCCCCTCTCCAGAGGTAGCGAGAATGCTATTCTCCAAATTTGTAAGCACTTTGCTCATATAACGCACATCTCAGTGCATTATTATCAGAGCATCACTCTCGCGGTGCTATCTGTCAAGGAGGGGCGCGATGCCGGCCAAGGCAAGCCAGCCGCAGGCACAATCGAAGACCGATGGCAATCCCACCGGAGCGCCCGGATCACAAACGCTGGCACGGGGTTTGAGCGCACTTGCCGCCATCGCCGCGGCGCCCACCGGGCTCACCGTGCAGCAGGTCGCCGACCATGTCGGGGCCCATCGCACGATCGCCTACCGCTTGCTGGCCACCCTCAGTCAGTTCCGTTATGTGGCAAAGGGCGAGGACGGGCGTTACCGGCCCGGTGCCGGATTGGCCGCGCTGGGAGCGTCATTCGACAACAACATGCGCGCGCTCAGTGTGCCGACCCTTCGGGCCCTCGCCGATGAACTAGGCAGCACCGTCTCCCTGCTGGTGGCCGAAGGCGACCAACAGGTGGCGGTGGCAGTGATCGTGCCGACCCAGGTGTTCTACCAGCTGTCTTTTCACGAGGGCAGCCGCCATCCACTGGACCGCGGCGCGGCCGGGGTGGCACTGCTGGCAAGCATGCCGCCGCGTCCCGGCGAACGTGAGCTGGTCCGCCAAACCCGCGAACAGGGCTGGGTCATCACCCACGGCGAGATCGAACCCGACACCTATGGCCTGGCGGTTCCCGTGCGTCGGCGTCTGGCGTCGCCACCCACCTGCATCAACCTCATCTCGCACCGCGAAGACGTCGTGCTGGGCGGCAAGGACGCGGTGGTCCGAGCGGCAAACGAACTATCGGCCATCCTGTACTGAAAGGGAAATGACAGTGACCCGTATCGAATTCGATTGGGACGACGAGGTCGACGTCGTCGTACTGGGCAGCGGCGGCGCCGGACTCACCGCGGCGCTGACCGCGTCGGCCAACGGCGCATCGGTCGCGATCTATGAGAAGGCACCGACCGTCGGCGGCACCACCGCGGTCTCCGGCGGCATCGTGTGGATCCCGGCCCACGACCGCAGCGCCGACGGACCCCTGCCGGTCTCGGACGCGATCGACTATCTGCAAGCCCAATCGCTGGGCTACCTGGATGCCGATCTGGTCGACACCTTCGTGCGGACCGGCCCGTCGATGCTCGACTTCGTCGAGGAAAACAGCGAGTTGCGGTTCGCCGTCGCCGAGGGGTTTCCCGACTACAAGCCAGAACTCCCCGGCGGACGGCCCGGCGGCGGCCGCTCACTGAGTGCCGCGCCGGTAGACCTCGCGAAGCTCGGCGTCTGGAAGGACCGGATCACCTCGTTCCCAGCCGATTTCAGCAACGTCGGCATCGACGCCGAAACCCGCGCGCGGATTCACGCCGTGTACGACGATCCCGACGCCGACCTGTGCGTGGCGGGCACCGCCCTGATCGCCGGGCTGCTGCGCGGACTGCTCGACCGCGGTATCGAGCCCGTCACCCAGGCCCGCGCGCTCGAGCTGATCGGTGATACCGAGGGCATTTCCGGGGTACGGATCGGCTTCACCAACACCGGTGATGCGGCCATTCATGTTCGGGCGCGCAGCGGAGTGGTGCTGGCCACCGGCGGGTTCGAATGGGACGCCAAGCTCGTCGAGGCCTACCTGCGCGGGCCTATGCGCGGTGCGGTCTCCCCACCGAACAACACCGGCGACGGCCTACGGATGGCCATGGCGCACGGCGCCGACCTGGCGAACATGGGTGAAGCGTGGTGGGTCCCGATCGTGCAGATCCCCGGTGACACCATCGACGGTCATCCGCGCAGCCGCAGCGTGCGGCTGGAACGGACCCGGCCACGCAGCGTCATCGTCAACCGCGCGGGCAGACGCTTCCTCAACGAGGCCGGCGAGTACAACTCGATGGCGGGCGCATTCCAGTACCTCGACCCCAAGATCGGCTACGCCAACGATCGAGCCTGGATCGTGTTCGACTCGGTGCACCTGCAGCGCTACGGCTTCCTCGGCGTCGAACCGGGCGAGACGGTGCCGGACTGGTTCTGCGAATCGGCCACCCTCGCCGAGCTGGGCGCCAAGACCGGCATCGATGCCGAGGGCCTGGCCGAAAGCTTGAACCGCTGGAACGACAACGTCTCTCGCGAGGTCGACCCCGACTTCGGCCGCGGATCGAGTGCGTACGACGGGTACTGGGGCGACAATTCGGCGGCCACCCCGGCCGGCCAGACGCTCGGACCGCTCGATACCGCACCGTTCTACGCGGTGCCGGTCAAGATCGGCGCGATGGGCACCAAAGGCGGTCCACGCACCGACCGCGACGGCCGTGTCCTGCACGTCAACGGCACCCCGATCCCCGGGCTGTTCGCGGCAGGCAATGCCATGGGCGGAGTGACCGGCAAGGCCTACGGCGGAGCCGGCGGTACCCTCGGGCCCGCAATGGTGTTCGGCTACCGCAGCGGCTATGCGGCGGCGACCGGGAAATCGGTGGGCTGAGGGGCCGTCCGTCCTGGCCCTACCTGGCTGAATCCGCGATCAGTTGCGCCGCAGCGCTGTACGGGTCGGAGGTGCCGTCGGCCACCGCGGCGGCCAGCCCGTCCAGCTCGGCGTGGTTACGCAACAAGGTCTGCGCCAGCGACAGGATCTGCGTCCGGGCCCGCGCCACGCGCCGCGCCGCGGTGTCAGCCCGGTGGTGAGCGTCGATGGTCTCGACCAGCTCCGCCAGCCCCTGACCTTGAGCCGCAACAAGTTTGAGTACCGGTACGCTGGCCTCGGCCCGTAGGTCACGGACCGTCTGATCGGCCCCTTCGCGGTCTGCCTTGTTCACCACCACCAGATCGGCGACTTCCAGCAGCCCCGCCTTGGCGGCCTGCACGGCGTCACCCGCGCCGGGATTGAGGATCACCACGGTCGGATCGGCGATTGCGGCGATCTCGATTTCGGACTGCC
Organism: Mycobacterium syngnathidarum; assembly: GCF_001942625.1. Lineage (GTDB taxonomy): Bacteria > Actinomycetota > Actinomycetes > Mycobacteriales > Mycobacteriaceae > Mycobacterium > Mycobacterium syngnathidarum. The sequence continues at coordinate 67,759 of NZ_MLCL01000086.1, read as the reverse complement.
CCACGCCCACCGTCTCGAGCACGATCAGGTCATAGGACAGCGCGGCCAGCAGCCGGATCGCCGCCGGCACCGCGGCAGCCAGCCCACCCAAGTGACCGCGGGTGGCCACCGACCGGATCAGCACGTCCGGATCGTTGATGTGAGCGGCCATCCGGATCCGGTCGCCCAGCAGCGCGCCTCCGCTGTACGGGGACGACGGATCCACCGCAAGCACCGCAACCCGCAGGCCACGCTCGCGGTAGGCACCCACGAGCGCACCAACCGTCGTCGATTTTCCGGCTCCTGGCGGTCCGGTGATACCGATGACGCGTGGCGAGGCGGGCCCGAGCACCGCGAGAACCTCATCACGACGGTCACTTTCGACCATGCTCAACAACCTGCCGACAGCACGCTGGGATCCACCGCGTGCCGCGGCGATGAGCTCTTCGATGTTGTGCGTCGTCATCACGGTTGACACTACGGCGATGCCACCTCGATGACGGTCGCCGAGCCCATCCCGCCGCCCGCACACATCGCAGCCACGCCGATACCGCCGCCACGCCGGCGCAGCTCGTGGACCATGGTGGCCAGCATGCGGGCCCCGGTGGCCGCCACCGGATGCCCCAGTGAACACCCGCTGCCGCTGACGTTCACGATCTCCGGGTTGAGGTCGAGCAGCTTGATGGTGGCGACGCACATCGACGCGAATGCCTCGTTGATCTCGAAAAGATCCACATCAGACAACGAAAGGCCCGCCCGGCCAAGGGCTTTGGTGATTGCCTCGACCGGGGCAAGACCGGTCGAGGCCGGGTCCACACCCACCGAGGCCCAGGACTTGATGGTGGCCAGGGCCGGCAGACCCAGCTCGTCGCTGGCGATGGTCAGCAGTGCGGCCGCATCGTTGGCACCACACGCGTTGCCTGCGGTGATGGAGAATCCCTCGATCTCGGGATGTAGCGGTTTGAGCGCGGCCAGCTTCTCCAGGGTGGTGTCACGGCGCGGATGCTCGTCGGTGTCGAACAGCCCGTGGGGAGTCTCGATCGGGACGATCTCCTCCTTGAACCGACCCTCGTCGATCGCCGCGATGGCCTTGAGGTGCGAGCCCAGCGCCCACTGGTCCATCTCCTCCCGGCTGACCCCGGCCTTGACCGCGGCGTTCCAGCCGACCGTGATCGACATGTCCATGTTCGGCGCGTCCGGCCGATCCGGATGGGTGGGCGGGAACCAGTTCACCCACTCGGCATCCTTGGCGCTGCTCACCGCGCGGAGGAACCGCGGTGAGGTGGACGCCGAGTTGACCCCGCCGGCCAGAACCAACCGGTCCATCCCGGCCCGAATGCCGGCGGCCGCGTTCTGCACGGCGGCCTGACCGGCTGCGCAGTGCCGATTGACCGCGGCACCAGGAACCGTGGTGAGGCCGGCGGTGATCGCGGCGTGGCGCGCGACGACACCGCCGCCGTAGAGGCCCTCGCCGAGGATCACGTCGTCGACCGGAATGGTGCCGCGCCCGGCGAGGTCCTCGACCGCCGCGCGCACCACATGGTCAGCCAGCGCATAGGCATCCGTGTCACGCAAAGTGCCCTTCTTGGCGGTGCCGATGGGGGTGCGCAGTGCGGACACGATGACGGCTTCAGGCATTGATCTACTCCCTGGTTTACCCGGTAAGAGAATGTTATTCTCGCAGTCAGAGAGTGCCAGTTGCAAGAAGGGGAACCGTATGCAAATCGCCGGTAGTTCCGCGATCGTCGTCGGCGGTGCGGGCGGACTGGGTGAAGCGACCGTCCGCCGCCTACAGGCCGCGGGCGCCAAGGTGGTCGTTGCGGACCTGGCCGATGAGAAGGGCGCAGAGCTGGAGAAGCAGCTGGGCGTGCGCTACGTGCGCACCGACGCCACTTCCGAGGAGTCGGTGCTGGCCGCCATCGCCGAGGCCGAAGCGCTTGCCCCGCTGCGCATATCGGTGGACACCCACGGCGGCCCCGCTGCCGGCGGTCGCCTGGTCGGCAAGGACGGTTCCCCACTCGGCCTCGACGGGTTCAAGAAGACCATCGAGTTCTACCTGACCGCGGTGTTCAACGTGATGCGGCTGTCCGCGGCGGCGATCGCCAAGACCGAACCGCTGGAGGAAGGCGGCCGCGGCGTCATCGTCAACACCGCCTCGATTGCCGGTTATGAAGGCCAGATCGGCCAGCTGCCCTACTCGGCCGCCAAGGGTGGGGTGCTGGGGATGACGCTTGTTGCCGCGCGCGATCTGTCGCCGCTGGGCATCCGCGTCTGCACCATCGCGCCCGGCACGGTCAACACCCCCGCCTACGGCAAGGCCGCCGATCAGCTCGAGCAGTACTGGGGCCCGCAGGTGCCGTTCCCCAAGCGCATGGGCCGCTCGAGCGAATATGCACAGCTGGCGCAGAGCATCGTCGAAAACGACTACCTCAACGGCGAAGTCATCCGCCTCGATGGGGCGTTGCGCTTCCCGCCCAAGTAATAGTCTGTCGCGATGAGCCTGACCGGCAAGGTCGCCTTCGTCGCCGGGGCCAGCCGCGGCATCGGCGCGACGATCGCTGCCGCCCTGGCCGCCGAAGGCGCTGCGGTGGCGGTCGCGGCCCGCTCTGAGGAGCAGGGCAAGCTGCCGGGCACCATCGGGTCGGTGGCCGCGGCCATCAACGAGTCCGGTGGCCACGCCTTCCCCGTCGCCTGCGATGTCACCGACGAGGAATCGGTGAACAAGGCTGTCGCCAAGACGGTTTCAGAACTCGGTGGCATCGATATCCTGGTCGCCAATGCCGGCGTCCTGTGGCTGGGTCCCATCGAGACGACGCCGCTCAAGCGCTGGCAATTGTGCCTGGACGTCAACCTCACCGGGGTGTTCCTGGTCACCAAGGCTGTCGTCCCAGAGGTGCGCAAGCGCGGCGGGGGTTCGCTGATCGCGATCACCACCACCGGCGTCGACATGATCGAGCACGGCTCCAACGCCTACTGGGTTTCCAAGGCCGCCGCCGAACGCCTCTACCTCGGCCTGGCCGCCGACCTGCGCGAGGACAACATCGCGGTCAACTGTCTGAGCCCGTCGCGGGTAGTGCTGACCGAAGGCTGGCAGGCCGGCGGCAGCGGCTTGCAGATCCCACCGGAGATGGTCGAACCGCCCGAGGCGATGGGACGCGCCGCCGTCCGACTGGCCGGGCAAGATGCCCGCGGCGTCACCGGGACCGTCCAGCGTTCCGAGGCCCTCACCTTCTAGCTCGCGGTGCCGACGGATCAGTTCTTGGCGATCAAGCCATCCACGATCCGGTTGAAATCAGCCGTGCCGAACGAGACATATTCGGCGAGGTTGGCGTAGTCCAGTGACGCCATCACCTGCTGTTCCAGCTGGATGTTCATCAAGCGCTTGGTGGCCTCGACGGCTTGCTTCGGCAGATCGATCAGCTTCTTCGCGCACGCGATCGCCTCGGCGAGCGGGTCCTCGACCACGTGGTTGGCCAGGCCCAGCTCCAACGCGCGCTGAGCCTTGATCCGCACACCGGTGAGCGCAAACTCCTTGGCCTGCAACAAGCTGATCTGTGAGCCCCACACCAGCGGACCACCGTCAGCGGCCACCAACCCGATCTGTACGTGCGGATCGGCGAAGTGTGCGGTCTCGGCCATGTACACCACGTCGGACAACGCGGCGAGGCTGCACCCGAGCCCGACCGCCGGACCGTTCACCGCGGCAACCACAGGAATGCGGCAACGCACCATGCCGATGACGAGATCGCGCCCGTGCTTGATCGTCTTCTGCCGCAAGGCCTCGTCGCGCCGCAACTCATCGAGGTAATTGAAGTCACCGCCCGCTGAAAATGCCCGTCCCGCACCGGTGATCACGGCCGCACGCGCGTCGGCGTCCTCGTTGAGCTCTTCCCACAACCGTGCGAGACCGACGTGCAAGTTGTCGTTGACCGCATTGAGCGCATCGGGGCGGTTCAGCGTGATGATGCGCAGGGCGCCGTCGGCCTGCACATCGATTTCGTCTGGCATTCCGTACATTCAGACTCCCAGTCCGAGGATTCGTGAGGCGATGATGTTCTTCTGGATCTGCGACGTGCCACCCATGACGCTCTGTGCGCGGCTGTAGAGGTAGGCACTGAGAAGTTCTGGGTCCTCGGTCCCGGTGACCGCAAGCGCGGCGTGCCCGACGGACTGCTCGACCCAGGTCATGAGCAGCTTGTCCAGGGAGCCGTCCGGGCCGTGTTTGAGACCGTCGAGCTGTTCGGACAGCCGGCGCCGAACGTGCAGACGCAGCATCTCGGCCTGCACCCCGGCCCACGCCAGATCTTCGGGAACCTTCCCGTTGACCCGAGAAGCCATCTCGCGCACCAGCTTTCCGTAGCGCGCCGAGTAACCGAGGGTCGACGGTTCACGCTCGTGGCTGACCACCGTCATGGCCAGGCGCCAACCGTCACCCGGTTCGCCCACCATGTTGGAGGCCGGCACCACCGCACCGTCGAACGCCACCTGTCCGAACTCCGTGGTGACACCGTTGATCATCTGCAGCGGCCGCTGCTCGATGCCGTCCTGGTGCATCGACACGATGAACGCCGAAATCCCTTTATGTTTGGGGAGGCGGCCGGCTCCGTCTCTGTCCGTACGGGCCAGCACCAAGCACCAGTCCGCCACATCGGAGTAGCTGGTCCAGATCTTGTGCCCGTTGATGATGTAGTTGTCGCCGTCACGTGTCGCCGTGGTGGTCAACGAGGCCAGATCCGAACCGGCGCCGGGCTCCGAAAAACCTTGGCACCAACGCTCGGTGCCGTTGATCATCCCCGGCAGGAACCGCTGCTGCAGTTCCTTGCTGCCGTGATGGCCGAGTCCGACCACCAGGTAGCCGAGGCTTGGCCGTGGCGGTGCGCCGGCCCGCGCCAGCTCCTCATCGACGATGACGTCGTAGACCGGCGGCAGGTCCTGGCCGCCGAACTCCTCGGGCCACGAGGTGCCGAAAAACCCTGCGGCATAGAGGGCCTGATGCCAGTCCCCCATCCGGGTCCAGTAGTCGTCGCCGGACGCTTTGAACGACGCGGCATTGTCCGCCAGCCAGGTCCGCAGCCGGTCCCGGAAGGCAGCTTCCTCGGGTGAATCACGAAAGTCCAAGATCAGTGACCTCCAAGTCTTCTAGCTTGACGGGCCACAACTCGGTGGCCACCAGAACCCGGCGCAGATACACATGCGCCAGGCACTCCCAGGTGTTTCCGATACCGCCGTGTACCTGGATCGCGGTCTCGCAGACGGTGCGCGCGGCGCGGGCACAGTAGACCTTGGCGATCTTGGCGGCCCGGACGGCTTCGGCTGCCGGCAGTTCGTCTACCGCCCACGCCGCGTGGCGCAGCACGCTGATCGACCCTTCGATCAGCGCGAGCCCCTCGGCCAGCAGGTGTGCGACCGCCTGGTAAGAGCCGATCGTCGAGCCGTACTGCTCACGCACTTTCGCGTAGTCGACGGCCAGCGCGTGCGCACCCCGGGCCGCACCGACCAGGTCGGCGCCGGTAGCCGCCAGTGCCAGTGCCTGCCATCGCAGAGCGTCCTCGCCCGGCAGCTCGGCGAGCTCCGCCGGTGCCTCGACCACACCGACCGTGCTGCGGGTCAGGTCCACACCGGCAGTGGCGGCTTCCTCGGCGGCGACCGCCACCTCCCGATCAAGCCGCCGGGCCAGATCGTCGGCGAGCACCGGCCCGAGGAAGGGCACGTCGACCAGGCCGCGTGCGAACTCCTCGGCGATGATCGCCACTTCCACGCCGGAGGCGCCGTCAGAACGCAAGGTGCGCCACTCGGTTGCGGCGACCGTGCTCTCCAACCGGGCGATCCGGCCCTCATCCGACAATTCTCCGACCGCATCGGGTCCGAGGTCGTCGGCCAGTTTCGCTGCGGCCTCGCGCAGCTGCCGCTGTTCAGACGTCAGACGAACGTCCATGCCGCTCCTTCAGCACTCGTCGCAATACCTTTCCGGAAGGTAACCGGGGTATCTCGGTTACGAACTCCACGCGGCTGGGCCGCTTGTACGAGGCCAGCCGCGCACCGACAAGATCGATGAGCTCCTCGGCTGACACCTCAGCATGTTTCGACACAGCGGCCACGATGGCCTCGCCGTCGGCGGCATCCGTCACCCCGAACACCGCACAGTCGGAGACCGCGGGGTGGCTGTGCAGCACCGCCTCGACTTCGGCCGGCGCCACCTGAAACCCGCGGACCTTGACCATCTCCTTGGATCGGTCGGTGATGTGCAGGTATCCGTCGTCATCGAGGTGGCCGATGTCGCCCGTGCGATACCAGCCGTCGCAGAATGCGCCCGTGGTGGCATCCGTCGGCAGGTAGCCGGCCATCACCGAATCGGACCGCACCTGGATCTCGCCGTCCTCATCGATGCGGACGTCGACCCCGCGCACCGGGGTGCCCACCGTGTCGATGCGGGCGGCATCCAGCGGATTACAGGCGATCACCGGGAGTTCGGTGGTGCCGTAGGCGGTCAGCCACCGGATTCCGGATCGTTCCGATACGGCGTCGGCGACGCTGCGGGTCACCGGGGTGGCGCACCACATCACGTAGCGCAGCGACGACAGATCGTAGCGGTCCAGCCGGGGGTGCGCAGCCAGGGCCAGAGCGATTGGCGCGACAGCCATTTCGATCGTGATGCGGTCGGATTCGATGTGGCGCAGCATGGAGTCGACGTCGAAGCGCCGATGCAGGCGCATCCAGGCGCCGGTGTCGAGCACCATCGCGATGTTGAGCAAACCCAGGATGTGCGACGGCGGCGTCATGATCTGCATGCGGTCGGCACCGGTGAACCCGAGCGCATCACGCCAATGGTCGATGGCCGCCGCGAACCCGCGATGGGTGTGTCGCACCGCCTTGGGCAGGCCCGTGGTTCCCGAGCTGAAGACGAACAGCGCATCACCGTCGGGGTTGGGCGGGTCGAACTGCCTGCGGCCCGGGGTGATCGGCTCATCCAGATGCAGCATGGGCATCTGCGCGGCCAGCGCTTCGTGATCGCCCACCGCGTGGCCGGGTGCGGTCAGCGCGAGAACATGCGCCACCTCGGTGGCCTTCCAGGCCGGGCTGATCAGCACGGCCACCGCACCGAGGCCCCAGATCGCCCGCAGGGCAACGACGAACTCGGGACGGTTGGACGACATGATCGCGACGCGCCCGCCCGGGCGAACTCCGCGCTGTTCCAGCGCAGTGGCCATCCCGCTGGTCAGCGCGTCGAGCTCGGCCAGGGTGTACTCACGGTCGTCGAAAGCGAGCACGACGGGGTCAGTCAAGTTCTCAACCCCTCTCTTGAGCACACCGGGTAGGCGCCAACCACGCCGAGAAGATACTATCAGTTAGCGAGAATGGTATTCTCTTCATATCAGAACGTACGTGCATGCACAGGGGAGTCACATGACCGCAGAACCGACGGCCGGCAGCGCAGCGGACGGCAAGGTCACGATCGTGTTCGACCGCGAGCAGTTGTCCGTGCCCCGCAGGCAAGGTGAGACCCTGCTGGAGAGCGCGCGCCGGGCCGGTATGACGCCGCCGTTCTCGTGCGAGGCGGGCAACTGCGGCACCTGCATGGCCAAGCTTCTCGAGGGGACCGCCACCATGCGGGTGAACGATGCGCTCGACGACGACGAGGTGGCCGACGGCTACGTGTTGACCTGCCAGGCAGTTCCGGACTGCGATTCGGTGACGGTCTCCTACGACGAAGACTGAGCTTTCGGTCAAGGTGACCGCCGGTTTCTACTGCAGGGCCGCAGGTTTGGAGCGGTCACGACCCCGCGGTAGAAACCGGTGAATCAGAAACCGTGTACTCGTCGAACACAGGCGCGGGCCGGTACTCGGGCGTGTGGCCGGCGACGTGCACCGGGGATCCCACCAGCCGAAAATCCCCTGCCGTCACGAGCATCTCGGGCGTCGCGTCCAGCGCCTGGGGCAAGGTCCGCACCGCGGCCGCCGGGATCCCCAGCGGCTTGAGCCGTGACTCCCAGCCCGCAGCGGTGTCGGTGGCCAGAGCCGCGGTCACCACATCCAGAACCTCGTCGCGGCCGGCGGCCCGCTCGGCCATGGTCCCGAATCCCTCGATCCCGGCCTCCCCGGCGAACGACTTCCAGAACCCGTCGTGGGTGATGAACAACGCCAGATAGCCGTCAGCCGTGGGAAACAGCTGCGCGGGCACGTAATACGAGTGCGCGCCGAACGGATGGCGGCGCGGTTCGGCACCGTCGTTGAGATACGCCGACGCACGATAGTTGAGCTGCGACAGCATGACGTCACGCAGCGAGACGTCCACCTGACCACCCTTGCCCGAGACGATCATCGCCAGCAGGCCGAGCGCGGCGGTCAAACCGGTCGAGTTGTCCGCAGAAGAATAGCCCGGCAGCGTGGGCGGGCCGTCAGGATCACCGGTCATCGCGGCCACCCCGGTGGCGGCCTGGATGACGTAGTCGAACGCCGGGTCATCTCCCCCGTTCAACCCGAACCCCGTCATCGCGACGCAGACGATCTTGTCGTTGAAGCGGCGCAGATTGTCATACGTCAGGCCCAGCCGGCGGATCACCGAAGGCTTCATGTTGACCAGCAGTGCATGCGAATCAGCCACCAGCTCACCGAGTTTCGCCTTGCCCTCGTCAGATCCCAGATCGATGCAGATGCTGCGCTTGCCCCGGTTGAGGCTGGCGAAATAGCTGTCGCTGACCTGACGGGAGATCTCCCCGCCCGGCGGTTCGACCTTGATCACCTCGGCCCCCAGATCCGCCAACATCATGGTGGCGTACGGGCCGGCCAGCATGACGCCGACCTCGATGATGCGGATACCAGCGAGCGGCGCGCTCATTTCGCCGCGAACCTGATCATCGAACGGCCCTGGCAAGTTCGGCGATCACCTCACGCGTCCGGTACTTCGACGCGATCAACTCGTCTCGGTTGTCGCCGATCGGCAGCAGCCGTACCGACAGATCGGTCACCCCGGCGTCGGCGAACTGCTTGAACCGCTTCAGGATTGATTCCTCGTCACCGGCCGCGCACAGATCCCCGACATTGCGGGCCTCACCCCGGTCCAGCAGCCGCTGATAGTTCGGTGAGGTTTCGGCCTCGGCCAGGATGCGGTTGGCCCGCTCCTTGGCGGCCTCGATCTCGGAGTTTGCGCACAGGGTGACCGGGATGCCCGCCACGATGCGCGGTGCGGGTTTACCCGCCTCCGCGGCGGCTTTGTTGATCTTGGGCGCGATGTGCTCACCGATCGCCTTCTCGTCAGCCATCCACAGAGAGGTTCCGTCGGCGTGCTCACCGGCGATCTGCAACATCACCGGGCCCAAGGCGGACACCAGCACCGGCATCGGGGTGTCGGCGGCGAGCACGGTCGGATTGTGCACCGTGAACGAATCGTTCTCCACGTCAACCGGACCCGGACCGGAGATCGCGGTGTTGAGCACCTGCAGGTAATCCCGGGTATAGGCGGCGGGCTTCTCGTAGGGCAGGCCGAGCATGTCACCCACGATCCAGTGATGCGACGGACCGACGCCCAGCGCCAGCCGGCCCCCCGACATCGCGTGCACCGAGAGCGCTTGGCGGGCCAGTGCAATGGGATGCTGCGCCTGCAACGGCACCACCGCGGTACCCAACTCGATGCGCGTGGTGTTTGCGGCCATCAGGGCCACCATCGTCAGACAGTCGAAATCGTTGGGCACCTGCGGCATCCACGCACTGTCCAGTCCGGCGGATTCGGCCCATTGGATGTCTGATACCAGTTTGGAGACCTTGCGGGCCATGTCGCCGCGCTCGGCCCCGATCATCACGCCCAGCCTCATGACTCCGAAACCTTTTCTGTCAGGGCGCGAACGTCGGTCACCAAGGTCTCCAGCGACGTCCCCGTCGGGAACACCGCTGCGGCACCGGCATCCAGCAATTTCTGGACGTCGGATTGCGGGATGGTGCCACCGACGACGACGGCGATATCGCCGGCATCGGCTGCCCGCAACGCCTCGACGGTGCGGGTGGTCAACGCGACGTGTGCGCCGGAGAGAATCGAAAGACCTACGAGAGCAACATCTTCCTGCAATGCGATCGACACGATGTCCTCGATGCGCTGCCTGATACCGGTGTAGATGACCTCGAATCCCGCGTCACGCAGTGTGCGGGCCACGATCTTGGCGCCACGGTCGTGTCCGTCGAGACCGGGCTTTGCGACAAGTACTCGAGTTGCCATGGCTAGAACACCACCGGCTGTTGGAACTCGCCCCACACGGACTTCAAGGTCGACACCATCTCTCCCACTGTGCAATACGCATTGGCGCAGTCGATCAACCGGTGCATCAGGTTGTCGTCGCCATCGGCACCCCTGGCCAACGCGGCCAAGGCTTGTTTGACCGCAACGTCATCACGCTCGGCCTTGACCTTCGACAGGCGCTTGAGCTGCAGATCGCGGCCCTCGGCATCGAGCTCATAGGTGTCGATGTCGGGTGCAGGCTCGTCGGTGACGAACTTGTTGACTCCGACCACCGGACGCACCCCGGACTCTGTCTCCTGATGGATCTTGAACGCCTCGTCGGCGATCAGGCCTTGCAGGTAGCCATCCTCGATGCACCGGACCATACCGCCGTGCTTCTCCAGGTCGTCCATGATCTCGATGATCTTGGCTTCGGTGGCGTCGGTGAGCGCCTCGACGAAATACGAACCGCCCAGCGGGTCGGCGACTTTGGTGACACCGGTTTCATAGGCGAGGATCTGCTGGGTCCGCAGGGCCAGCGTCGCGGATTCCTCACTGGGCAGGGCGAACGGCTCGTCCCAAGCTGCGGTGAACATCGACTGCACGCCGCCCAGTACTGCCGCCAACGACTCGTAGGCCACCCGCACCAGGTTGTTCTGCGCCTGCGGCGCGTACAAAGAGGCTCCGCCGGCCACACAACCGAACCGGAACATCGAGGCCTTGTCGGTGGTCGCGCCGTAGCGCTCGCGCACGATCGTTGCCCAACGACGGCGGCCGGCACGGTATTTGGCGATCTCCTCGAAGAAGTCACCGTGGGTGTAGAAGAAGAACGAGATCTGCGGGGCGAACTTGTCGATCGTCATCCGCCCGCGTTCGACGACGGTGTCGCAGTAGGTGACGCCGTCGGCCAGGGTGAACGACATCTCCTGCACCGCGTTGGCACCCGCGTCGCGGAAGTGCGCCCCGGCCACCGAGATCGCGTTGAACCGCGGCACCTCGGCGGCGCAGAACTCGATGGTGTCGGCGATCAGGCGCAGCGACGGCTCGGGCGGCCAGATCCAGGTGCCGCGGGACGCGTACTCCTTGAGGATGTCGTTCTGAATAGTGCCGGTCAGCTTCTCGCGTGGCACGCCCTTCTTCTCGGCGGCAGCGACATAGAAGGCCAGCAGGATGGCGGCAGTGCCGTTGATGGTGAAGCTGGTGCTGATCTTGTCCAGCGGGATCCCGTCGAACAGGATCTCGGCGTCGGCCAGCGTGTCGACTGCAACGCCGACGCGGCCGACTTCCTCGCCGTACTCTTCGTCGTCGGAGTCGTAGCCACACTGCGTCGGCAGGTCCAGCGCCACCGACAGCCCCGTACCGCCCTGATCGAGCAGATAGCGGTACCTGCGGTTGGATTCCTCGGCGGTGCCGAAGCCCGAGTACTGCCGGAAGGTCCAGGTCTTGCCGCGGTAGCCGGAGGCGAAGTTGCCGCGGGTAAACGGATAGGTCCCGGGGGGAGGCGGCTCGACCGCGCGATCGCTCGGCCCGTAGACGGGCGCCAGCGGGATGCCCGATGGAGTCTCTACCGAAGGGACAGCTTGCTCGCTCATCAGTGGATAACGTACTTGCTAAAAATGAGAATGCCAATACCGCACGGTGGAAATGAGCCGCCTGGACTGGTTTGAACTGCGTCGACCCGGGCGCCCGACGCCGGCAGCGCCCCGCGCGAACCCGTCTGGTCGACGCCGATTCCTCGGCCGCCGCACCCGACGATTACGAGACTTGCTAAAAATGAGAATGCCAATACCATTTGGGTACGGTTGACACACGGCGCACAGCGGACGCTGCGCTCGACGAGGAGGACCATGTCCAGCCAGCAAGAGTCATTCACCGATCGCACGCTGGTCGTATCCGGCGGCAGCCGGGGCATCGGGCTGGCGATCGCACTCGGCGCCGCCCGCCGGGGGGCGAACGTGGTGCTGCTGGCCAAAACCGCAGAACCGCACCCCAAGCTTCCCGGAACCGTGCACACCGCGGTCGCCGAGGTCGAGGCGGCCGGAGGCAAAGGCGTGGCCGTCGTCGGCGATGTGCGCAAGGAAGAGGACGTGGCCCGCGCCGTCGAGACCGCGGTCGAGCACTTCGGCGGCATCGACATCGTGATCAACAACGCCAGCGCCATCGCCACCGAACCCACCGAGGCACTGTCGGCCAAGAAGTTCGACCTCATGATGGACATCAATGTCCGCGGCACGTTCCTGCTCACCAAGGCCGCCCTGCCGCATCTGCGCAAGTCGACCAACCCACACGTGTTGACGCTGGCCCCGCCGATGAACATGAACCCCTACTGGCTGGGCGCACACCCGTCGTACACCTTGTCGAAGTACGGCATGACGCTGCTGTCGCTGGGATGGGCAGCCGAGTATCCGGGTATCGGCTTCAGCTGCTTGTGGCCCGAGACCTACATCGCGACCTCGGCCGTGGCCAACCTGGCCGAAGGCGACAAGATGGCTGCGCAGTCTCGCAGCCCCGAGATCATGGGCGACGCGGCGGTCGAGATCCTGTCCCGCCCGGCAGCCGAGGTCACCGGTCAGACCTTCATCGACTCCGCCGTACTCGGCGAGGCCGGGGTCACCGACCTGTCCTGTTATGGCGGCGGGGACAATCCGATCATCGACATCTTCATCGACGCACCGGGGCAGGGCCTGTGAGCATCTCACTACTGCTGGAGATGGCGGTCTCGGGCGGACCGGACCGCACCGCGGTGGTGTCCGACGACCTGCGCCTGACCACCGAAGAGCTCAGCGCCCTGGCCGACGGCGGCGCCGGCGTCATCGCGGCCTCCGGGGCCTCTCACGTCGCTTACGTCGGCACCGGGGGCGCACTGCTGCCGCTGCTGCTGTTCGCCTCGGCCCGGGCCGCGGTGCCGTTCACCCCGCTGAACTACCGGCTCAGCCAGGACGGCTTGCTTGAGCTGATCGAGCGGCTACCGCAGCCACTGGTGGTCGCCGACGCCGAGTACGCCGACGTCGTCGCCGGCGCGGGCAAGCAGGTGATCTCGTCCGAGGAGTTCCTGGCCGCGGCACGAAGCGCCGAGCCGGCGGCCGAATTCGCCGACCCCGACGCCGTCGCGGTCGTGCTGTTCACCTCGGGCACCACCTCACGTCCCAAAGCCGTCGAACTCACCCACAACAACCTGACCAGCTACATCACCGGGACGGTCGAATTCGCCTCGGCGGCACCCGAAGACGCGGCCCTCATCTGTGTCCCGCCCTACCACATCGCCGGGGTCAGCGCGGCCATGTCCAACCTGTACGCCGGGCGGAAGATGGTCTATCTGCGCCACTTCGACGCCGACAAATGGGTTGAGCTGGTCCGCACCGAAGGCGTCACCTCGGCGACGGTGGTACCGACCATGCTGGACCGTATCGTCACCGCACTGGAAAGAGCCGGCCTCGAGTTGCCGACCCTGCGCAACCTCGCCTACGGCGGCTCCAAAGTTGCGCTGCCGCTGGTCCGCAAGGCCCTGCAACTGCTGCCCGGCGTCGGCTTCGTCAACGCCTACGGATTGACCGAAACCAGTTCCACCATTGCAGTTCTGGGGCCAGACGACCACCGCGAGGCGCTGGCCGCTGAGGATGCTGCCGCCGCCCGCCGACTCGGCTCGGTGGGCCAGGTGGTGCCCGGTATCGAAGTCCAGATCCGCGCCGAGGACGGCACGGTACTGGGCGCCGGAGAGACCGGTGAGCTGTTCGTGCGCGGTGAGCAGGTGTCGGGTCGCTACACCGACATCGGCTCCGTGCTCGACGCCGAAGGCTGGTTCCCCACCAAAGATGTCGCCATGCTCGACGAGGGCGGCTACCTGTTCATCGGCGGACGCTCCGACGACACCATCATCCGCGGCGGCGAGAACATCGCCCCGGCCGAGATCGAGGACGTACTCGTCGAGCATCCCGAAGTTCGCGACGTCGCCGTCGTCGGCCCCGAGGACCCGCAGTGGGGACAGATCATCGTGGCCGTGGTGGTGCCGGCCGTGGGCGCCTCCCCCGACCCCGAAGCGCTACGCGATCATGTGCGTCAGCAGCTGCGCGGATCCCGCACCCCCGACCGGGTGGTGTTCCGCGACGAACTGCCCACCAACCCGACCGGCAAGGTTCTGCGCCGCCAACTCGTCGACGAACTCGCACCGATCTCTAAGGAGTCAGCATGATCAAGAACGGCACCCGCCTGCAGAGCCAGGTGTGCGACACCCAGGTCATCGTGGTGCGTAGCGCCGACAGCCTCGACGACCTGCGCGCCGGTGGCGTGGCGATGATCCCGCTCGACCAGGACAAGGACTCGGGCGCCACGATCGACGCCGCGTTCTCCGACGGAAACCTGATGGGCAAGCGCTACGTCGACGACTCTGGCGCCGAGGTGCTCGTCACCAAGGCCGGGGCAGGCACGCTGTCGGTCGGAGCCACCGCACTCAGCCTCAAGGAGGCCAAGCCGCTGCCCGCCAGCGACTAGTTCACGCGTGACGGCTGGTCACTCCCCCGTCCACCACCAGCTGCGTGCCGGTGATGAACGACGCCTTTGCCGACATCAGGAACGCCACGGCCGCGGCGACCTCCTGGGGCTGACCGAGCCGGCCCATCGGCGCGGCTTGCTCGAAGCTCGCGCGGATCTCCTCGACGTCCAACGCAATCTGCAGCATCGGGGTGTGGATGAAGCCCGGGCACACTGCGTTGACGCGAATTCCCAACGGGCCCAACTGAGCAGCCATCGACCGGGTCATACCGAGCAGCCCGGCCTTCGAGGCGCAGTAGGCCGGAATGAACGGGTTGGCCGCCAAGCCCTCGATGCTCGAGATGCCGACCACCGCAGGCGATTCGCCGTCGGCCGCGGCCTTCTCCAGGTACGGCAGCAGCAACTGGGTCAACAGCGCCTGTGCCCGCAGATTCACATCGAGCACCGCGTCCCAGGACTCCTCGGTGTAGGCACCGACCGGTTCGGGGATCACCCGGCCCGCGGCGTGCACCAGACCGTCGATGCCGTCGAGCGCTTGAGCTGCTTCCTCGACGGCGCCTGACAGCGCACCCGTGTCACACACGTCGATCACCGCTGAAGGCATACCCAGAGCGTCGGCCACTTCACGAACCTCGGGAGCCATGTCCCACAACGCAACCCGCCGACCATCTGCGATCAGCGCCTCCGCGCTGGCCCGGCCGATCCCCGAGGCTGCACCTGTCACCACCACACCTGTCATGCCGGACACCGTAGTGGTTCGACGGAGGTTCGGATTCAGGTTTCCCGCCAGGCGGACTCTTGCCGGGGCTGAGGAGGCTATCCGAACTGACCGAGCACGCGGCCCCACCGCAGGGCCACCTGTAACTCCGCGGCCCTCAAGTGCACAGGACGGCCCAGGATCTCCTCGCACGTTCGCAACCGGTAAGCCACCGTTCGGTCCGTGACGCAGAGTTCGGCGCAAGCCGCTGCCGCGGTCTGCCCGGTACGCAGGTAACAGTCCAGTGTCTCGCGCATCCGCCGGTTGCGCTCCCCGGCACCGGTGAGCGCACCGAGTTCCCGCTCCACGAAATACCGTGCGCCTGCCTCATCGTTGAGTGCGGCCGCCTCGATCGTGACATCGTCGTAGTGGCAAGCGTTCTCGTCGAGCCGGGACGCAACCGTACAGGCCAGTGCCGCCTGGCGATGGGTGGTGCGGAATCCGTCCGCGCCACTGAGCGGATCTCCGATTCCCATGTGCAGGCCCGGCTCGTCCGACGGCTCGAATCGGTCGGCGGCCAGCCAGGCCCAGGCCACCTCGCCGGTAGCCGCCACGACGAACGACCGTACCGCCAGGTCCTGCGCCACCCTGTGCAATACGATCGCTGCGTCCGGCCCCTCGGCAACCAGACCGACATGCCGACCGAGGAGGTCGTAACCGAATTCGGCGGCACCGAAATATGCACCGTCGAGTACGTCACGCACCATCTGCACCTTACGTTGGGCGGAGCTGCGAAGGAACTGTTCGTGTTCGCGTTCGAAGGCCTCCTCGACGTCGCTCACGACGCTGTCGACATAGGTGAACATGAACCGCGACGCGATGCGCAACACCTCGGCGCGCAGCTTTGAATCTGCGCAGGTGACAGATGCGATCTGCAGGCAACGGTCCAGGCACACCTGATGACCGAGGCGGTACATCGTCAGCAGGTCGGCAAGCGCCAGCCCCGCCCGGGCCGCCGCGCGTGCCTCGTCGAGCGCCTCCGACGGCGTCTCTATCGGTTCGTGCCGGCGATCCCGCAACGCCTGCAGCGATCCCCTGGTGTTGCCGTAGGCGCTGCGCCGCATCGCACGGTCGAGTTGGAGCCGCAGCCGCTCATCGACGAGCGGCAGTTCCTCCACCACGCGCTGCATGATCTCGTCGACGACCTCGTCGAGGACGATTTCAAGTCCGTCGGCGAGATCGTTCAACGAGGCATCGATCTGGCGCACTGCCACGCCATCCATTCGACCACTCCGGTCAGACGAATGCGGCGTTGGGCTCGCGGCCGAGCTCGATGCGGCCTTGCAGTGGCAGCGTCGTGGTCGTGGTCAGCAGGCCGTGCAACGTCGCGGTCTTGAGGTCACGCCAGTACCGCTGCATAGGCTCGGGCTGTGCGATCGCCGAGCCGCCGCTCAGGCCGTACAGCGCGTCCACGGCCTCAAAGCTCAACTGCAGTGCATAGGAACACTGCGTGCGCGCCCGGATGCGCTCCTCGACGGGCATCTCACCTTGCAGGTCTGCCCAGCGATCCACCGCGGCCGCGGCGGTCTTCGTGAGCGCACGGGCCGCATCGATCTTCATGCGCGCCTCCCCTAGCCTCGCATGCACATGGGCATCGTCGGCCTGATTGTCGGTCGTGGTGTAGATGACAGGCCTGCCTTCGGCCTTGGCTTTGAACCGGTCCAGTGCCGCCTCGGCCATACCGATGCCGCACGGTGTCACGAACAATGCCAGCGCGGGAACCGACGCACTGCGATACAACGGCTGATCGGCGAGCGGGGACACGTGTTGGCCCGTCAGCACAGCCATCGACGACACCGTGCGATGAGCCGGGACGAACAGGTCACGCGCCTCCGTGCTGACGCTCTGGGTCCCCCGCATGCCCATCGTGCTCCAGTCACTGTTGACCGTCAGTTGCGCCACTGGGATCAAACACAGCACCAGGTCGAGCGGATTGTCCTGCTCGTCCACCACGACGACCCCGTTGACAGCCCAATCAGCGAGTGTCACACCGGAATTGAAGAACCACCGAGCCTGGTCGATCTGCACGCCACCGTCCTTGAACCGGGCCGTGCAGATCTTGGCCTGCGGCACGCTGGCCAGCCGCACATCGGCACCGGCGGCGAACACCTCACGCTGCCCCTCCGGCGGAAAGATTCCGACCTGGAAGGCCGACGAGTTGGAGATCGCGGTCACCCACGCAGTGGCCGGGCAGCCCTTGGCAAGTTCGGCCATCACATCGACGTATTCGGACATGGTCAGTGCGTAGCCGCCGAAGTCGCGTGGTACCGCAAGTCGGAACATTCCGGCCCCGGTGAGGTCGGACATGGTCTCGTCGGGGATGCGACAGCTTGCGTCGACCTCGGCTTGGCGGCCCTGCAGCGTGGGCACCAGGGCGGCAGCGCGGGCAACCAGATCTTCGGTGGTCGGATCGGAAACAGGTGTCGTCATGGACATGGTGAACTCCTCGGTGATCGGATGTAGGGACTCAGACGCGGGGCAGCTGGTAATCGCCGCGGAAGAAGACCAGCGGCACGGATTCGGGTTCGGCATCGAGATCGATCACCCGGCCGAGAGCGATCACGTGATCGCCTGCGACGATGCGTGATTCCAGCTGGCAGTCAAACCACGCGGCGGCACCCGTGAGCCTGGGCGCGCCGCTGGGTGCCGGTGTCCAGGCGACCCCGGCGAAGCGGTCGGTGTCGCGGGCGGCGAACCGGTGCGACAGCTCAGCCTGCTCGCGACACAGCACGTTGACGCAGAAGTGTCCAGCCCGTGCGATGTGATCCCAGGTGCTGGAGCCGAGTGCGGCGCAGAACGCGATCAACGGAGGGTCGAGCGAGACTGAGGTGAACGAATTGACGGCCATACCAACCGGTTCAGCGTCGCGCAACGTCGTGATCACGGTGACTCCGGTGGCAAAATGGCCGAGCACGTCTCGGTATCGGCGGGTGTCAGACATGTGAATACGGTTGCCCGGAACGCACTGGGAGTGCTTTACGGAAACCGCAATGTTCACTGCAGAATTCTCCGGAAACTGCGCAGACGTGCTCGTAAACGCTGCCTAGCTTCGAGTCCATGACAAGCGCAGATCTCGACGTGATCGTGGCGGGCGCAGGGGTGTCCGGCTTGGTGGCAGCCCGCAGGCTGGTGTCCGGCGGCCTGACCGTGGCGGTGGTGGAAGCACGCCCGCAGGTCGGTGGCCGCACGATGCTGACCGAGGCCCACGGAATCACCATCGACCGGGGCGGTCAATTTTTCGGCACCGGCATGCGGCACTTGGTTGCATTGCTCGAGGAGCTGGAGATCGGAACCAAACCCAATGGCTCCATGCGCAATCCGGACGACCTCGACGTGTGGTACCGCAAGGGGGAACGCCAGACCTATCGCGGCGAGCTGCCCCCGTTGTCGGAATCCGGCGGTGCTGCATTGCTGACCGCGATGGGACAACTGCAGGCCATGTCCGACGGCATATCCCTGGAGAAACCGTGGGACTCACCGGGTGCTGCCCGCCTCGATGCGATGACGCTGGGCGGCTGGCTCGATGCGAATGTCACCGACGAGGAAGCGACGTATGTGTTGACGGCGTTGTTTTCGTTGGCGTGTGTGGCGCCACCGGCTCAGCTGTCGATGCTGTTCGCCCTGTGGTTTCTGGCCGGCGCGGGGGGCATCGAGGGCATGGGCGCCGACGTCGACCTGACCATCGTCGGCGGTGCCGGTTCAGTGGCTCAGCGGCTGGCCACCGACCTGGGTGATCGCGTCCGGTGCGACTGGCCGCTGCGGGTCGTCGACCGGACCGACGACGGGGTGTCGGTGACGGGGCCCGGCGGCGAGGTGCTGACGGCACGTCGCCTCATCATCGCGATGAGCCCGGCCGACGCCCGACATATCGAGTTTGGTCCCCAGCTACCCACCGCACGCCAAGCGCTGCAGACCAGTTGGCAGCAGCACGCGATCCTGAAATTTCACGTGTTCTACCACACACCGTTCTGGCGCGCCGTTGGACTGAGCGGCGCGGCTCTTTCGGATCTGCCTGGTGCACCAATCGTTTTCGACGGCTCACCCGAGGACGATTCGGTGGGAATTCTGCTCGGTTTCTTGGCAATCCACAGTCCCCGGCTCTTCGGCGGCAATGAACCGGAGCTCCTCGACGACCCAGAACGCCTGCGCGACGAGATCGTCGGGGCACTCACCGAGTATTTCGGCGCCGCGGCCGCCGAGCCCACCACGGTGCTCATCCACAACTGGGCGCTCGAACCGCACATCTCCGGTGTTCTCGGCGCCACCCCACCTGGTCTGCTGACTGCTTTCGGGGAGGCGCTACGCAGCCCCGTCGGGCCCATCCACTGGGCCGGAACGGAAACCGCGTTGCGGTGGAGCGGCTGGATCTCGGGTGCGGTGGAGGCCGGCGAACGTGCCGCGCGCGAAGTGGCGGACGCGCTGCAGCCGGCTAACTGACGAGGTCGGCCAGGGCCTGCGCTGTCTGCAGGTCCTCGTACGCCGCCGAATACCGTTGTGCCAGTGCCAGCGCGATGTCCGGGCGCTGCCACAGCTCCCCCGCGCTGGCAGTGGCCAGCCAGGTCATCAGGCCATGGGCGACCGAAGCCCGGTAACGCAGCCAGATCTCGTCGGGCGACGGCATCTCGTCAGCGGGCAGCCCCAGTTCGTCGCGGTACTCCTCGAGCAACTCACGCTCGGCCACCCGGCGGTCCTCGGTGGTCAGCGCGCCCTGCAGGAAGTAGCCGAGATCCAGTGAGAAGTTGCCTCGGCGGGCCACCTGCCAATCGAGGAATCCGACATCGCCGCCGGGCACCACATAGGTGTTCCCGATGTGCGGGTCCCCGTGTAGCAGAGTCTGGGACGTGCCCGGCAAGGTCAGGGTGCGGATGAAGGGCTTCCAAATCCCTTCCACCAGTTGATCGATGGTCAGCGCGTGCACTGACTCCGGTGCGTCGTCGCCCAATCGCTCGAGTGCGGCGGGCAGGGGCGCCCACTGCATTCCGTCCCACGGCACGAACGGCTCCAACCACTCCAGGCCAGGACGATGCACGCGCTCGTCCCAGAACGCGCCGTGCAACCGGGCCAGGCCACGCACCCCGCGCGCGGCCTGCTCCACCGTGAGCGGGCGGGTGGCGTCTCGCGGATCGGCAGCTCGGGCCGTGAGGTCCTCCATGACCAACACGAAGTCTTCGTCACTCTCGTCGACGGGCGCGGCATACACCGTCGGATGTTCCAGCGGCAGGTCAACTTTCGCGTTGAACAGCCTGGGTTCATGCAACAAGCCGCTGGTGTACTTGATCATCCCCTTGTGGCCAGGGTCGACGGCCTTGGCGAAGACCGTGGCAGGCCCTGATCCCGAGGAGTACGTGACCGACAGGCGCGCCCGACGATTGGTGCCGTCGTCGCGCATGTCGACGGTCACGCCGTCCACCACCGCCTCCGGGTATTGATCGGCCAGCGCCGCCGTCATCCATTCGGGCGTGATCTCGGCCCAGTCCTTCGGGACGGTGAGCGCAGCGGTCATCGGAACACCGCCGGCATCGAATCCCAGCCGCGGACAGTCGAAGTCGGCGACAGCACCGCGTTGTCGAGATCGACATCCCACTCCGGGAAACGCTTGAGCATCTCCTCCAGGGCGATCCGGCCCTCCAGCCGTGCGAGCGCCGAGCCCAGGCAGTAGTGGGTGCCGACACTGAATGCCAGATGCTGACGCTGCTCACGGTGGATGTCGAAAACCTCACCGTCGGGCGGGAATTGGCGGCTGTCCCGAACGGCCGCGCCGATCAGCATCATCATGATGCTGCCCTCGGGAACCGTCTGGCCGTAGAACTCGATGTCACGGGTGACATACCGGGCCACGTGCGGGGCCGGAGGCTCGAACCGCAGCAGCTCTTCGATGGCCTGCGGGATGAGTGCCGGGTTCTCGGCCAGCTGACGCCGCTGGTCCGGATGCTCTGCGAGCACCTTTGCCGCCCAGCCGATCAGCCGGGTCGTGGTCTCGTTACCCGCGCCCGCGACCACATTGATGTAGATCAGCAGCTCTTCGCGGGTGAGTTTGCGGGTGACCCCGTGCTCGTCGGTAAACTCGACGTTGAGCAGGTCGGTCATGATGTCGTCGGACGGATTGTCCTTGCGCCAGTCGATATAGGCCTCGAAGATCGAACCGTCCACCAGACCCTTCTCGGCGGCCTTCATCGGCTTGCCGGCCTCGGTACGCAACTGATCGTTTCCGTGGTCGCGGATCATCTCCTGGTCGTCCTCGGGGATGCCCAACAGCGCACTGATCACCCGCATCGGCATGATCGCGCCGAAGTCCTTGATGAAGTCGATCTGTCCGGTGTCCATCATCGGGTCCAGGGACTGCGCGCAGAACTCGCGGATCTTGGGTTCCAGCGCATTGATCTTGCGTGGGGTGAACATCCGTGACAACAGCTTGCGATGCACGGTATGGATCGGCGGATCCTCGAAGATCAGGGCGCCGGACGGGATGTCGATGTTGGCCTTGATCAGTTCGATGATCGCGCCGCGGGCCGAACTGAACGTCTCGTGATCGACGAGGCCTTTGTTGACGTCGGCGAAGCGGCTCAACGCGTAGAAATCGTGCTGCTCGTTGTAGTAGAGCGGCGACTCCTCGCGGAGCCGGGCGAACGTCGGATAGGGGTTGGCGTTGATCTCGACGTCATAGGGGTCGAAGTAGACGTCACTGGTGGTGCTCACACTCACGGCGGTCCGCCTCTCTGAGGGCTGCGGAGAGTTACTTACACGCGTAAGTTACACGCCGGGCAGGTCACCGGACAAGGCCACCACGGGTTACGGTTTGCCGGTCACTTGTAATCTCAGGTGCTGTCGCGCACGATCAGCCGGGCATGGTCGCTGCCGTCGACGTCAGCGTCCGTGGGATATCCCAGTTCGGCCATCATGGCCGGGACCGCGGCGTCGACAATCGTCTTGGCATCGAACATGACTGACGTCAGCGGTGGGGAACTCACCGGGCCCAGTGGGATTGCGTCGACTCCCATGACCGCGAGATCGTCGGGACAGCGCAACCCGGCCTCCCGGATCCCGTGCAGCACCACGAACGCCGTCTCGTCGCTTTGCGCACATACGGCTGTCACGCCGGCCGACACCCATTCCGAGACGACCGCGGCCGCGTCGGACCCGTCGGCGGCCACGCTGTCGACCTCGATCTCGGGCAGGCCGTGTTCACCGGCGGCCACCCGCAGACCCGACAACCAGTAGTCACCGAGCGGTCGCAACACCTCAGTGCCGGAATAGGCGAAGGCCAGGCGGGTATGCCCGCGCGACATCAGATGCTCCACCCGCATCGCACCGACGGTCAGGTGCAACGAGCCGAGCGCGCGCAACTTCTCGCTGCCCAGGTAGATCTGCGGGATGTTGGCCGCCTCGACCGCCGCGGCGGCGGCGCCCGTGAGGGGGAACACGCCGGCGACCGCGACCGGGTTGAGGTTCGCCACCGCGTCGACGATGTTCTGGCCGTCGTCGGTCTCCAGCTGCATCGACAGCACAATGCCGTGCCGGCCGAGCGCCGTGGTCAGCCGACTGCCCACCTCCAGAGGCAGTTCGCCGAGATCGGTGCGCGGCACGATGTAGAGCACCACACCGCTGCCACCGACCGCGAGGTTGCGGGCCGCGAGGTTGGGGCGGTACCCGAGTTCGGCTGCGGCCTTACGCACCGCGGCCTGAGTCTGCTCCGAGATACGTTGCCCTTGAACGTTGTTGAGCACATAGCTGACCGTCGCCGTGGAGACGTTGGCGAGCCTGGCAACATCGGCTTTGGTCGGGCGGGCCGTCGGCTTGGTCGTGCTCACTGTGCCATCGTGGCACGTTGCTGATCGGTTGGGTCGTCCACGCCACGCATTGGTTGCCCCGCACTTTCGCGCACGGTCAGAACGGTGAGCAACGAGACGATGCCCGCACCAGCGAGATACAACGCCGGGGCCAGGTTGTTGCCGGTGGCCGCGGTGAGCCAGGTGACCACATACGGGGTGGTACCGCCGAACAATGCCACCGCGATGTTGTAACCGATCGAGAATCCGCTGTAGCGCACCCGGGTGGCGAACAGTTCGACGCCGGCCGTCACCGCGGTCGCCACATACACCGATTCGATGGCGGCCAACACACAGTGCCCCGCGATCGCCGCCACCGCCGAGCCCGAATTCATCAGCAGGAAAAGTGGATACGCCAGTACGACGAACCCCAGCGAACCGGCCAGCAGCAAGGGCTTGCGCCCGATCCGGTCCGACAGGGCGGCCAGCGGCAGGATCAGGATCAGGGCCACCAGGCTGGCCAGTGTGATCGATACGAACGCCTGGGTCTTGCTGAAGTTCAGCGCCTTGATGAAGTACGTCGGCAGGAAGGTGAAGACGACGTAGTAGCCGACGTTGAAGACGATGAACAGGCCGATGACTTGCAGGACCGCCCGACGGGCCGTGCCGACGGCTTCGCGCAAGGGTGAGGCCGCCACTCGGTCGGCCTCGTCGAGTTTGGTGAATTCTGGCGTGTCGTCGAGGCGCAGCCTGATGTAGAGACCGACCAGGCCAAGCGGTGCGGCCACGAGGAACGGGATACGCCAGCCGAAGCTCTCCATCGACTCAGGTGGCAGGTATGCCTGCAACACCGTGACGGTGATCGAGCCCAACAGGAAGCCCAGCACCCCCGACCACGCGATGAAGGTGACCGTGAAACCCCGCCACCGCGTACTGGCGTACTCCGCGAGATACACTGCGCCGCCGCCGTATTCACCACCGGCGGAGAATCCTTGCAGGCACCGCAGCAGTAGGAGTAGCAACGGGGCGGCCACGCCGATGGTGGCGTAGGTGGGCAACAGGCCGATACCAAGAGTGGCTGCGGACATCAGCAGGATGACCACTGCGAGTACGCGTTGGCGGCCCAGCCGGTCACCCAGCGGACCGAAGACGAAACCGCCGAGCGGACGCATGAAGAACGCGGCCGCGAAGATGGCGAAAGTGTTGAGCAGTGCCGCGGTGTCGTTGCCGGACGGGAAGAAGTTGGCCGCGATGTAGGTCGCCAGGAATCCGTAGATGGCGAAGTCGAACCATTCCACCGCGTTGCCGATGGATGCGCCGGTGATCGCCTTGCGCACCGTGCCGTCACCAGCGGAGCTGCGGGTAGTTCTTGCTCGTTCCGTCAACAGAAAACTCGCCTCTCAGATTGCGAGAGGCGAGTTTATCTGTTGGGTTATGCGCATAAGCCCATTTCTCGGAAGCTTGAGCCTCGAGGCTTTTGCGTCAGACCGCGGCGAGTGCGTCCGCGGTCAGCAGCGCCTGGGCCACACCGGAGACGATCGATGCCAGTCGAATGGCCTCGAAGATCGCCGTGCGGGACACCTCGGCGTCACGCAGCACGGTCTCGTGCGCCGACAGGCAGTGCGAGCAACCGTTGATGGCCGATACGGCCAGCGACCACAGCTCGAAATCAGCCTTGGGCACACCGGGGTTGGCGATGATGTTCATCCGCAGGCCCGCGCGCAGATCGTCGTAGCGACCGTCGAGCTGCCCCTTGGTGCGGTAGAAGACGTTGTTCATCCCCATGATCGAAGCAGCGCCGAGGGCGGCGTGGTACGCCTCCTCGCTCAGCACGTCGAGCGCGTCCTCGGAGATCTCCTTGAGCAGCCGCTCCGACTTGGTCGCCGCGGCGGTGGCCACCAACGCACCCCACAGCTGCTGCTCGTTGAGCTCCGTGGACTTCACGATGCTGCCGAAGTTGAGCTTGAGATCCTTCGCGTACTCCGGAAGGGCTTCCTTGATGTTGTCGACGCTCATGGTCAGACCGCCTCGGACAAGAGCTCACCGGCGTTGATGGTCGGGTCGCCCTTCTTCCAGTTGCAGGCGCACAGCTCATCGGACTGCAGAGCGTCGAGCACGCGCAGCACCTCGTCGACGTTGCGCCCCACCGAGCCCGCGGTCACCGACACGAACTGGATCTCGTTGTTGGGATCGACAATGAAGGTGGCGCGGTCGGCTACACCGTCGGCGTTCAGGACGCCGGTGGCCGTGGCGAGCTCGCGCTTGAGGTCCGAGATCATCGGGAACGGCAGCTTCTTGAGGTCCTCGTGCTGCGCGCGCCACTGGAAGTGCACGAACTCGTTGTCCACCGACACACCGAGCACCTGGGCGTCGCGATCCTCGAAGTCCTCATTGAGCTTGCCGAATGCGGCGATCTCGGTCGGGCACACGAAGGTGAAGTCCTTGGGCCAGAAGAAGATGATCCGCCACTTGCCCTCGTGGTCCTTGTTGGTGACCCGGGTGAAATAGTCATCGGGCTGCTTGGCGTCGACCTTGGACAGATCTCCGCCAATGACGGCCGTCAGGTCGTATTCCGGGAACTGGGAACCAATCGTCAAAAGTGCCATCGCAACCTATCCAATCTCGCATGTTCTTTCTGGAATGATTCCAGATTTACATGTCGATTCTGGCTGTCCGCCGATGGTTATAGCAACTCGGTCAGGCGTGATTATCCACACAGACGACATCAGTGTGAGTTGGGCATCACGGCGGTTGCCGAGACAACCAGATCTGCTCGCACCGCGGTGCCGGCCACCAACCGCGCGTTGGGTTCGTCAACCTCGGCGACCCAGCGCCGCGCCGCGTCCGCCGACTTGCCGAACGCCATGTGCCGGGCCACCAGACGCGCCACGCGCACATCGTCTTGTATTGCGCAATACCAGATTTCGTCGATCTCCGCT
Organism: Mycobacterium syngnathidarum; assembly: GCF_001942625.1. Classification (GTDB taxonomy): domain Bacteria; phylum Actinomycetota; class Actinomycetes; order Mycobacteriales; family Mycobacteriaceae; genus Mycobacterium; species Mycobacterium syngnathidarum. Next base: position 41,623 of record NZ_MLCL01000086.1, on the reverse strand, counting down.
GCCGCCGCCAACCACCCGAGCTCCTCGAGCAACAGATAGTTGCCCTCGGTGAGCACCACGGCTGCCTCCGGGAACACCGGAATCGCGCCGGCGACCGGCTGCTCGGTATCGCGTTCGAAACCCGGGGCGTACACCACCTCGTCACGGGCCCGGACGCGGCGCAACAGCGCGGCGAATCCGGCAACGTCGAAGGTGTCCGGCGCACCCTTGCGGTGCAGCCGGCCCAGCCTGCGCAGTTCGACGTCGGCAAGGTGGAAACCATCCATCGGCACGTGGGCCACCGCGCCGGCGCCGAGCCGATCCCGCGCCGCTGCCACCAGCGCCTCGGTCAGCGTGGATTTCCCCGCCCCCGGCGGTCCGGTGATCCCGATGACGGACGTTCCCGGATCTGCGGCGCGGGCCAGCACCCGGGCCAGCAGATCATCGAAAATGCACATAGCGCGGTCATTGTCGCCCAGGTGATCGGCCGCCGGTCCCGAACGTCGGCGCGAGCAGGTAGAACTGGCTGGGGTGAATCGCACGGAAGGCGGCTCAAAGTGGCGAGGCTTCGCTGGTGGCTCGGTCTGGCCTGTTGCGCAGTACTGCTCGCCGGCTGCGGCGACGCCACGGTGATCGCCGGCCGGGCCACCTCGATGTTGTTTCTGCCCGACCGGGTCGGTGGCCTGCCGGTGACCGACGGCCACAGCGGCATCCGGCCCGGAGCGCCCGGGCCCACCCGTAAGGCCGAGAACACCGACGGCGGCCAAATCGACGACCTGGCGCTACTCGCGGTCGACGACATCGAGGATTTCTGGTCGCAGAACTACAGCGGCGGCTCACTGCCGGGAACCTTCACACCCGTCTCCCGCCTGGTGTCCTACAACTCCGACGCCTCCCCCGGCCTCGATATCTGCGGGGAGAACACCGTCGGCCTGACCAACGCCTTCTACTGCCTCAAGAGCGACGTGATGGCCTGGGACCGCGGCGTGGCGATTCCCGTTGCGGCCCAGTATTTCGGGCAGATGGGTGTGGTCGGGGTGATGGCCCACGAATATGGCCATGCCGTTCAGCAACAGGCCCGGCTGATCAACGAGAGCACGCCCGTACTCGTGGCAGAACAGCAAGCCGACTGCCTCGCCGGGGTTTACCTGCGCTGGGTGGCCGCGGGCAATTCACCGCGCTTCGAGTTGAGCACCGGCGACGGTCTCAACCACGTACTGGGCGGACTGATCTATATCCGTGATCCCCTGATGACGCGAGTCGACGCCGTGCTCACCGGCAACGAACACGGGTCCGCGCTGGACCGGGTCAGCGCATTCCAGATCGGCTTCAGCGGCAACGTCGACCAGTGCGCGGCCATGGACTCCGACGAGATCAAGAAGCGCCGCGGTGACCTGCCCAAATTCCTCGACTTCTTCAGCGGGGCACAGAACGGCAACAGCACGATCACCGCCGATCTGCTGGACAACACCATGCAGTCGCTGCGACGCGTCTACGCACCCGCCAACCCGCCGACGTTGAGCACCGAGCCCAGGGCGTGCCCTGACGCCGGGCCGTCACCGCCGGCGTCCTACTGCCCGGCGACCAACACCATCGTGGTGGACCTCGGCGGGCTGAAAGCGTTGGGGGAAGCCAGGAACGAAAACGACGAACAGGAACTCCTGCAGGGCGACAACTCGGCGATCTCCGTGCTGACATCGCGGTACGCGCTGGCCGTGCAGCACGAGAAGGGCCTGGTGCTCGACACTCCGGTGGCTGCCATGCGCACCGGCTGCCTGACCGGAGTCGGGCAGGCGAGGATGACCGAGCCGGGTTTGCCCATCACGCTGTCAGCCGGTGACACCGACGAGGCGATCAGCAGCCTGCTGACCAACGGACTGGCCGCCAGCGACGTCAACGGCCGGGTGCTGCCCGCTGGGTTCACCCGAATCCTGGCCTACCGATCCGGGCTGCAAGGCGATGACGCACAGTGCTACCAACGGTTCGCGTGATCCGATGAGTCGAGTCGAGGAGAGCCGATGAGCGGTCCCGAGCAACCGTGGTGGGCACGCCCGGGTGGTGCCCCCCTACCGGGCCGCACCCCGCCACCCGGGCCTCGCCCCGACCGGCCGTCGTGGACACCTCCCCCGCGACAGCCGTCACCGCCCTACCCGCCACAGCACCAACAGCCTCGACAACATGCCCGGCCCGCGCCACCACCGTCGCGCGCACCGCAACGACGGTCGCACCTCAAGCCCAATTCCAAGCTCTCTGACCGAGGCCGTTATATCGGCGCGGCCGCCGTCGTGGCAGTCGCGGTGATCGGTGTCGGACTGTGGGCATGGAGCCGCTCGGATGCCACCGGCACCCGACTCGACGTCCGACAGGCCGAGGCGGGCGTGGCACAGATCCTGTCCGATCCCATCAACGGTTACGGCGCCAACCGCGTCGTCGCGGTCGCATGCAACGACGGCAAGAACCCGGTGGTGCGGACCGGCGCGACGTTCACCTGCGCGGTTGAGATCAACGACACACTGCGCCGGGTCATCGTGGAATTCACCGATAATAACGGGACTTACGCCGTAGACGGACCCCGATAAGGAGACGCAAGTCACATTCTCCACAGTGGGTGACAACCCACACCGGACCACGGCACCAAGCATTATTAGAGGCGCTATTAGTCTTGCCTGTTATGGGTCGGGATCCCTTCGCAACCAGTGCTGTTGATTCGTCGACGTCCAACATCGAGAACTATGTTCGCGAGGACGGCACGATCGTCGTACCCGACGGCGTCACCCTCACGTCGTTCCTGGATCGCAACCGGTTCACGTTTGGCGACGAGCCGTCATACCGGTTCCTCGACTACTCGACCGACCCGGACGGCCGCGCCGTCGAGCTCAGCTGGAACGCCCTGTGGTCACAGGTGAGCGCTGTCGGCGCCCGACTGCAGCAGGTCACCCAGCCCCGCGACCGGGTGGCGATCCTGGCACCGCAGGGCGTCGAATATGTGGCCGCCTTCTTCGCCGCCATTCACGCCGGCAACATCGCCGTGCCGCTGTTCGCGCCCAGCCTGGCCGGTCACGCCGAGCGACTCGCCGCTGTCCTGGCCGACGCCAAACCCACTGTGGTCCTGACCACGAGCGCAGCTTCGGAGTCGGTGCGAAACTTCCTGCGCACGCTGCCCGCCGCCGAACGCCCCCGCCTGATCGCGGTGGATGCCGTCCCGGACTCGCTGGCATCGATGTTCCAGGCGCCCACCGTCGGAACCGATGACATCGCCTATCTGCAGTACACCTCGGGATCCACCCGGACCCCGGCCGGTGTGGAGATCTCCCACCGCAACGTGTGCACCAACGTCTTGCAGATGATCCTGGCCGGTGACCTGAGCATGGGTATCCGCAGCGTCAGCTGGCTACCGCTGTACCACGACATGGGCCTGATCATGATCATGTTCCCGGCGCTGTGCGGCAGCCACATCACGCTGATGGATCCGATGGCTTTCGTCCGGCGACCCTACCGCTGGATCAAGCAGCTCGGTATCGAGGCAGCCCACGGCCGCACCCTGGCCGCCGCACCCAACTTCGCGTTCGAACTGGCCGCCGACCGTGGCCTGCCCCCGGCCGGCGAAGCCCTGGACCTGACCAACGTGGTGACCCTGCTCAACGGGTCCGAACCGGTGACCATGGCCGCCGTCGAGAAGTTCACCTCGGCATTCGCCCCGTACGGGCTGCCCGCGACCGCGGTCAAACCGTCCTACGGCATGGCCGAGGCGACGTTGTCGGTGGCCAGCATCGCCCCGAGCGCTGCAGCCGGCGCGGTCTACCTCGACCGCGAACAACTCAGCGCCGGCCGGGCAGTGATCGTCGACCCGACCGACGAAGGCGCAGTGGCCCATGTGTCCTGCGGCCAGCCGATCCCGAACCAGTGGGCGGTGATCGCCGACGGTGACGGCGGCGAGGCCCCCGACGGCGTCGTCGGCGAAATCTGGTTGCACGGCAACAACGTCGGCCAGGGCTACTTCGGCCGCCCCGACGAGAGCGAGCGGGTGTTCGGCAACAAGCTGCAGACCCGCCTGGCGACCGGCAGCCACGCCGAAGAGGTGCCCGACAACAGCCACTGGCTGGCCACCGGTGATCTCGGTGTCTACCTCAACGGCGAGCTGTACCTCACCGGCCGGATCAAAGACATGATCCTGATCGACGGACGCAACCACTACCCGACCGACATCGAGACCACGGTCAGCGCAGCCTCACCCGCTGTGCGCTCGGGCTACGTGGCGGCATTCTCGGTGGTCGGCAACCGCGGCGAGGAACTGGTGATCGTCGCCGAGCGGGCCGCCGGCGCCGGCCGCGCCGAGCCCGGTCCGATCGTCGACGCCATCCGCGCGGCCGTGTCCCGCCACCACCAGATCCGGGTGGCCGACGTGCGGATGGTCGCCGCCGGCGTCATCCCCCGGACGACGAGTGGAAAGCTCGCCCGAAGCGCTTGCCGCGCTGAGTATTTGAGCGGGAAGTTCAACAAGTAGGGGTTGACTCTCGGGCTTTCCCCGAGTGCGACGCTACGGTCGTTCCGCGTTGCGTTGGGCCGCCACAGCGTTGATCTCAGCGAGGCGGCTCCTCGATGACCACCTGGCGGCTAGTCGAGCGATTCCCAGAATCGCGACAGGACCGCAGCACCGAGCGCCGGATCCTGCACCATCCACCAATGGTCCAACCCGTCGAGTACCGCGGTCGACGCACCCGCTCTGCCGGCGGCGCGGCGCCGGATCTCCTCGGACCCGACGTAGGGATCCGCAGTGGCCAGCAGTGAAAGACCCGGACGGGCGCTCGCCCGCTCCAACCCGCCGCCCACCTCGGCCATGTCACCGGGCTCCCCGGCCGAGCGGTACAGCCGCAGGGTCGCCTGCCCCATCTCCGGGCCCTGGGCTTGTGCCATCGACGCTGCGATGCCCTCCGGCAGCAGCGAGGACCATACGGCGGTGCGGTCCTCGACGGTGCCACCCATCATGTTCTCGACGAGGCGCTCCCCTTTTCCGGGCGTGCGCCATGCCTGGGCCATCTCAGGCCAGACGTAATCGGGATCGAATACTCCGACGATGTCGCTGGCCCAGCTACGCACCAGCTCGGGTCGATGCATCATCGCGTTCACCACATGGACCCCGCCCCAGTCGTGTCCGACAAGATCGACCGGCGCGCCGATGGCTTCGAGCTCACGTTCAAGCCAGTCCCGGTAGGCCACATACGTTGCGGAGAATCCGTCGGGCACCGGCGCCCCGAACCCTGGCGGTGACAGCCGCACGACATCCCGGCGTCCGAGCGCCTCGACCAGTGGATCCCAGATCGCGTCGGACTCCGGATTGCCATGCACCAGAACGACTGTCATGTCCGACATGGTGACACGGCGGTTACCGATCTCAGGCGGCGGCCCAGTCCTTCGCCGCGTCGAGTTCACCCAGCCCAAACACCTTGAGATCCCCCGGGATCATCCAGGCGAACGCATGCATGGCGTGGGCTACCCACTCCAGGTCGGAAACCACAGCGATCCGTTTGAACGCAGAGTGATGGCGCAGCAGGGCACCGAGGCCGAGCCTCAGATCCTCCACGAGCCCGCCGCTGCCGAATCCCTCGTAGTCCGGCGAGATGACCTCGACGATCCGGATCTCACCGGTTTCCAGCAATTCGTCCATCGTCGGCCGGAATTCGCGCAGATCGTCACCGCGCACTCGGCCCGACACCCGGATCCCGAACACGCCCTCGGGCATGTCGGGGAGGACATCGATCATTGGGCTCCTCCCGTCTCACACTCGAGTCTGCACCCGGTGGGTTGATTCAGGAATGGGAAGAGTCCCAGAGGCTCGATATTTCCGACGGTACGTTGTCGCGGTTCACCACGCTCCGGGTCCACCCACCGTGGCTGCCGGGAGCGATCCGGTAGATGCCGGTATCACCCGAATACACCCAGAGCTGTTCAGGTTCCGTCGGCAACCAGGTGATCAGCACGCCTTTGTCGTACGAGGCGTGGTCATGGAACACCACTTTGCCGGCCTTGTCCCGAACCACGACGACCCAAGACTTCTCCCCGGTCTCCTCGGGTCCCTCCTCGGCGAAGGCGGTGTAATTGCCCGACGGAGCTGTCTGGGAATGGTCAGGTGTGACGGTCTGCGCGGCCCCGTCGCCGCCTTTACCGCAACCGGCGACGATCACCATCGCTGCCAGAACCAACGCGATCAACCGCTTACCCATGTATCGATCCCTTCTGCGCCGGCCGGCGCCCCGCACGCCTTGGCGAGATGGAACGATACGGTCTCGTCGCCAAGCCCGGTCGGCCAGTCGCGCTGCCTACCGGAAAGCTCGATTGCCGTAGCGGTCGAGAGAGATGAATTCTCCGACCGGTCGACGAGTCGTGGGACCGTACTTGCCGATCGGCCAGCCAAGTGGGATGACCGCACACGGAGTGACGTTCCACGGCAAGCCCAGCGCACGCCGCGCCAAGAACTTGCTCCACAACGGCAAGGTGATCAGGGCGGCGCCCAATCCAGCTGCACGCGCCGCGAGCAAGAGGTTCTGAACCGCGGGAAAAATCGAACCGTAGGAACTGCTCACCGCCATCGACGGCCAGAGCGGAATCACACCTTTGAGGCAGGCCACGACTACGACGGGGATTTCGTCGAAATGATCGGCCTGAAATTGCACGGCCTTCTCGATCCGCAGCATCTGCTCAGTCATGTTGCGCACGACGACGCGCTTGTAGATCGGCCCGCCGAACTTCAGGGCTCGGCGATTCAACCCGCCGAGTTTCGCAACGACTTCGCGGTCCTTGACGACAACGAACTCCCAGTTCTGCGCATTTGAACCCGTCGGCGCCTTCATCGCGAGTTCCAGAAGGTGCAGCACAAGTGCGTCATCAACCGGATCGCTCTTGAGCCGACGGATCGCCCGTTGAGTACGCATGGCCTCTTCGATTGGCATACCCAGAGTTTCCTGCTGTGCCATGGCCACAATTTCAACACGGCCAGTTGCGCCAGGCAGCCTTCTCGATGGACACACTCGGCCCGCCGTTGGAGCCGCATGGTCGGTCCCGCCTGGTGGATCTGGCGATCGTGATTCTGCCGCTGTTGCGTCCGCTGCGATTGTTACGGCTCATCATCGTGCTGATCGGGGTGATCCAGAAAGCCGTCGGCCACGCGATCCGCGGCAAGGTCATCCTCTACACCATCTCGGGTGCCGTCCTGCTGGTGTACGTCGCATCACTGGCAGTGCTCCAAGCCGAGCGCGGCCAACCCGACGCCCACATCACCGATTTCGGCGACGCTGTCTGGTGGGCGATCACCACCATCACGACTGTCGGTTACGGCGACGTGTACCCGGTAACCACGACCGGACGAGTCATCGCCGCGCTGTTGATGATTGGCGGGATCAGCCTGGTCGGTTCGATCACCGCGACGATCGCGTCGTGGATCGTGCAGACCGTGCCGGCCGGCGACCCTGAAACAGGCGAGTTGAGTGCGGGCGGTGGGACTCGAACCCACACGTTCTTTCGAACACGGGCACCTAAAGCCCGCGCGTATGCCCAATTTCGCCACGCCCGCAGAGCACCGATCGTACAGCTCCCACCTCGACGAAATCTGTCGGAGGTCGGTCATATGTTGGTGGCATCGGCGGTCAAGAGAGGCGATGTGCGGTCGGCGGATGAGTTCAACAGAGTCCAAGCCTTGATTGCGTCGGGGATGAACGACTGCGCAATTGCACGGGAAACCGCCGTTCCACGTCCGACAGTGCGTGATTGGCGAACCCGGTCACCCAATCGGCTCCGGCTACCCGGCGCATCCTCGCCATGCGGCGTTGATCACGAGTATTCGGTGCTGCCTCCGCGTGAATATGCGTACCTGCTCGGCCTGTACCTCGGAGGACATCCTCGGCCTCTTCACCTCCGCACTGGACTTTCTCGGCATCCCGTGGACCCGTTCCACCCAGTACGTCGTCTCGATCTACCGCAAGGCCGCCACCGCTCGCCTCGACGAATTCATCGGCCCCAAGGTCTGAGCCGGCACTACGCGGACGGAAGCACCTGACCCGACATGTTGATTAGCCGGTCGTGCTCGTCGAACAGGAACTCGGCCTGCCCGTCGGGCAGGACGACCCGCATCCCGCCCGGTATCTGTTCGACCGGCACCTCCCGCAACGCAGCCCACACGTACACGCTGCGGGGTGCGACGGGCATGGTCTGCAACGCCTCGCCGACGCAGCGCAGCAGTCGAGGCGCGCTCGGCGCGGGCAGCTGGAGCCGTTGGTCGGTCAGCACGATCACGCCCACGATCCCGTCTTCGAGCGCGAAGGTATAGCAGGGCGCGAACCCGAGACTGAACGACGCGATGGCACCCATCCGCCACGCGAACTCCCGCGCCGTCGCGTCGCCGAGCGGCACCTCCGCGTCACGCAGTTCGGCGATACCGTTCTGCTCGCCATAGTCGCGGAGCACGGCGATGCCGTATTCGGCCGGACGCGGGAAATCGGGGTTCGCCCAACCCCACTGCCACGTCTCGCACTCCGGTGAGGCAGCACCGAGGAGCTCACCCCGCGCGACGAACGGCGCCACACCACTCGTCGAGGCCAACGAGAACAGATGGGTTTCGGCGTCGAAGTTCCAGGCACCGTCATACGGCGTGCCGTCGCCGATGAGATCGACGAGATAGGCCTGGACCTCGGCTTGCACAATCGCAGCGTCGAGCAGCATGTCTTCGAGCACGCGAAAAGCCTAAGCGCCACTCACCGGCCATCCAGGCACGTATTTTCGACGCCCGAGACCCGCGCCGTACCATGGACGAATGTCCACTACACGGCGTAGGAGACCGGCGCTCATCGCGCTGGTGTGCCTTGGCGCCGCCGGCTGCCTGGCGTTGGCCTGGTGGCAGTGGACCCGCTACGAATCGGCCTCGGGCACCTTCCAAAATCTCGGCTACGCCCTGCAGTGGCCGATGTTCGCCGGGTTCTGTTTCTACGCCTACTACAAGTTCGTCCGCTACGAAGAAACACCACCGTCGCCCCGGCCTCATGACGACGTCACCGAGATCCCCGCCGGCCTGCTGCCAGAACGTCCCAAGGCCGCGGCGACGGACGCCGGCGACCGAGAACTCTCGGAGTACAACGCCTACCTCGCCGAGCTGGCCAAGTCCGACCAGTCCGAGACGAAAGACAGGACCGATAGATGACCGAACCCCAGGCCGAGGTCAGCACGCCCAAGGAGACCATCCGCAAAGCCCTGCTGGGCTACCGCGTGCTGGCGTGGACGACCGGTATCTGGCTCATCGCGCTGTGCTACGAGATGGTGCTCAAGTACATCGTGCAGGTGGACAATCCGCCGAGCTGGATCGGCATCGTGCACGGCTGGGTGTACTTCATCTACCTCATGTTCACCGCCAACCTCGCGGTCAAGGTCCGCTGGCCCATCGGCAAGACCATCGGTGTGCTGCTCGCGGGCACGATCCCATTCCTGGGCATCATCGTCGAACACTTCAACACGCTCGACCTCAAGAAGCGCTTCGAGCTCTGACGGTTCGTTCCCACCGTCACTCTGGAGTGGCTCGGGCAGTCGACCGCCCCGCTGGCGTGACAACCCGGAATCCATTCCACGCGGCCGGCTCCCCAGCGTCACGCCAGCGTGACGCTCGGTGGCCGGAGCCACTCTCGCGTGACAAACGGGGCTGACTACGCCCTGGCCAGCTCCCGCAGCGCGGGCACCAACAGCGCCAACGCCCGGCCGCGGTGCGATGCCGCGTCCTTCTCTGCCGGAGTCAGCTCGGCTGCGGTCCGGTCGGACCCCTCAGGCAGGAACACCGGGTCGTAGCCGAACCCGCCGTCACCGCGGGGCTCGCGGGTCACCGCGCCCGGCCACTCCCCGCGCACCACCGTCGAACCCGACGCAGACACCAAAGCACAGGCGGACACGAACGCCGCCCCGCGCCGTTCGTCGGGCACGTCGGCCAGCTGCCCCAGCAGCAACGCAGTGTTGGCCGCATCGTCCCCGTGAACCCCGGACCATCGCGCGGACAACACCCCGGGCATGCCGTTCAGCGCGTCCACGGAAATCCCGGAATCATCTGCCACGCAAGCTAATCCGGTGGCACGGAAACCGTCCGCAGCCTTGGCCAGCGCGTTGTCCTCAAATGTCGCACCGGTCTCGGGCGCCTCGTCATACGCCGCAACATCGGCCAGCGACAGCAACTCCAGACCGACCACCCCGGCGGCGTCCAACACCCGGCGCAGCTCGGCCAGCTTCTTGGCGTTTCGGCTGGCTACCAGAAGTGCGGGCACTCAGCTGCCAAACGCCTTCTTGGGCGCGGGGCCCTCGGGCAGCACGCCGGGGTACGGCAGTTCCAGTGCCTCGCGCTGGATCACGAACAGTTGCTCGCACGCGCCGAGCGCGGCGTCGAGCATCTTGTCCAGCGTGGACCGCGGGAAGGTCGCGCCCTCCCCGGTGCCCTGGATTTCCACCAGGGTGCCGGTGTCGGTGGCGACGACGTTCATGTCCACCTCGGCGCGGGAATCTTCGACGTAGGGCAGGTCGACGCGGACGCGCCCGTCGACCACTCCCACCGACACCGCCGCGATCGCGCACGACAGTGGACGCGGATCGGAAAGCCGCCCGGCCGCAGCCAGATACGTCACCGCGTCGGACAGCGCCACGTAGGCGCCGGTGATGGCCGCGGTACGGGTACCGCCGTCGGCCTGCAGCACGTCGCAGTCGATGGCGACGGTGTTCTCCCCCAGCGCACCGAGGTCGATGCAGGCGCGCAGCGAGCGTCCGACCAGGCGGCTGATCTCCTGGGTGCGCCCGCCCACGCGGCCCTTGACCGATTCTCGATCCGAGCGATCGTGAGTGGCGGCCGGCAGCATGGCGTACTCGGCGGTCAGCCAGCCCTGTCCGGAACCTTTGCGCCACCGCGGCACACCCTCGTTGACCGAGGCGGTGCACATCACGCGGGTCTGGCCGAACTCCACCAATACCGAGCCGGCGGGATGCGATGTGAAACCGCGGGTGATGGTTACCGGACGCAGCTCGTCGTCAAGACGACCGTCTTCTCGCTTGGACACCCGCCAACCCTAGCGGGTCAGCCCCGGGTGACGTCGAAGGTCTCGCCGCACACCACGGCGTGCACCGGGCCGTCGAACTCGGCCTTGGCTTCGCTGATCACATCCTCGCGTGAAGTCCACGGCGGAATGTGGGTCAGCAGCAGCTCACCGACGCCGGCTTCAGCCGCGGCTCGTCCCGCTTCCGTGCCGGACAGGTGCAACTTGGGCGGGCGCGACGGATCGTGCGTCCACGATGCCTCGCACAGGAAGACGTCGGCCCCGCGAGCCAGCTCGACAAGCGCATCGCAGTATCCGGTGTCCCCGCTGTAGACCAGCGTCGCACCGGACGGATCGGTGAAGCGCATGCCGTAGGACTCGGTGGGGTGGCACACCAGCCGCGGCGTGATGTTGAGCGTGCCCAACTGCACCGGGGAGCCGTCCTCCCAGTGCCGCACCTCGAAGATGTCGGTGAAATCGTCGATCTCGCCGCCCTCGGGCGACGACGCCGCGCCCAGCCTCGACCAGGTGTTGGCCGGCCCGTACATCAGCCCGCGCTCGGTGGCCGGGATCGGGTGGTACCGCCGCCAGACGAACAACCCGGGCAGATCCAGGCAGTGATCGGCATGTAGATGCGACAGCAACACGTTGACCGAATTCGGATCGGCGTAGCGCTGCAACGCACCCAGGACGCCACCACCGAAGTCGACGACCATCGGAATCGTGTCTGGTGCGGTGACGAGATAGCCAGAGGCTGCCGAATCCGGGCCGACAACGCTGCCGGAACATCCCAGGATGGTCAATCGCACAGTGTCTAGCTTGCCATGCCCGACGTGCGCGTTGCCAAGACATCGCCGCTTTGGGCGACAGAGATCATTTTCCGACCCCTGCGTGACGCCGGACCTGCCGTGCCCCGTCCAGCCCCGGCCCCAAAAACCGCGTGGCGAGGGTGGTGAACGCCTCGGGATCTCCGGTCGCCTCGAACACCCGTTGGGCCGGGCCGGATTCGTGCGGCTTGAGCAAATCGAGCTCGGTGAGCACCCTGAGCAGGTCCTTGGCCGTCTCCTCCGCCGAGGACACCAGGGTGACGTTGTCTCCCATCGCCAACTGGATCAGCCCGGACAACATCGGATAATGCGTGCAGCCCAACACCACGGTGTCCACCTCGGCCCGCTGCAGCGGCTCCAGATATCCCTCGGCCAGACCGAGCACCTGACGGCCGCTGGTGACCCCGCGCTCGACGAAATCGACGAACCGCGGACACGCCACCCCGAACACCTCGGTGTCACGCGCGGCGGCAAACGCGTCCTGATAGGCGCCCGAGGCGATGGTGGCCGCGGTGCCGATGACCCCGATGCGGCCGTTGCGGGTCGCTGCCACCGCGCGTCGCACCGCGGGCAGGATCACCTCGACCACCGGCACCGGCGAGTAGCGCTCGCGCGCGTCACGCAGGCTGGCCGACGAAGCCGTGTTGCACGCGATCACCAGAGCCTTGACGCCACGGGCCACCAGATCGTCGCCGATGGACAACGAGTGCGCCCGGATCTCGGGGATGCTCAACGGTCCGTACGGTCCGTTGCCGGTGTCGCCGACGTAGATGATGTCCTCGTCGGGCAGCTGGTCGATGATGGCGCGGGCCACGGTCAATCCACCGACGCCGGAGTCGAAGATGCCGACGGGTGCGAGGCGGTCGTTCATATGGTCATGCGTTCAGTCGCGGCTGGGCGGGCCGATTCTTGAGTTCGCGCGCCTTGCGTTCCGGGCCGGACAGCACATACGCCGCGACGATGCCCGCGATGGCGCCACTGAGATGGCCCTGCCACGAGACGCCCGCGTTGCCGGGTAGCACACCGAACAGGACGCCGCCGTAAACGAAGAGCACGACGATGCCGACGACGATCTCCCACACCTTGCGGGTGAAGAATCCGAACACGATCAGAAATGCCAGCCAACCGAAGATCAGGCCCGAGGCGCCGATGTGGGTGCTGGTGCACTGCACGGTCACGTAGGGGCAGCGCAGGCCGATATTGCCGATCAGCCAGGTGCCGAAGCCGCCGAGGATCCAGATGATGGCCGTCGCGGCGATGAACCGCCCCATCCCGGCCAGCGTCATCAGAAAACCGAGCACGAGTGCCGGCACGGTGTTGGCGATCAGGTGCGGCCAGCCGCCGTGCAGCAGGGGCGCCCACAGGATCCCCCACAGCCCGTCGGTTTGCAGGGGCCGGATGCCGTCCTGGTCGAGCCGGTGGCCCATGGCGGTGTCGACGAACTCGATCACATAGAGCAGCGCGACGAAGCAGATGATGGTGACGCCGCCGACCATCCACGCCGGCCGCTTCTTCGGCGCCGTCGGCGACGGTAGACCAGGCCCGGTCATATCCGAGCCAGCCCGCTCACGCCCATAGCTGCCCTTCCAACGCGTCCTCTGCGTCATCAAGGCTACCGGCGTAGGCACCGGTGGACAGATACTTCCAACCGGCGTCGGCGACCACGAACGCGATGTCGGCGCGCTCACCCGCCTTGATCGCCTTGGCCCCCATGCCCAGCGCGGCGTGCAGCACGGCGCCGGTGGAGATACCGGCGAAGATCCCCTCGCGGGTGACCAGGTCACGGGTGCGTTTGACCGCGTCGTACGAACCCACCGAGAACCGGGTGGTGAGCACGTCGGGGTCATACAGCTCGGGGATGAACCCCTCGTCGATGTTGCGCAGCGCGTACACGCCTTCGCCGTAGCGCGGTTCGGCGGCCACGATCTGCACGCCGGGCACCTGCTCGCGCAGGAAGCGGCCGGTGCCCATCAGGGTGCCGGTGGTGCCGAGCCCGGCGACGAAGTGGGTGATCTCGGGAAGGTCGGCCAGCAGCTCCGGGCCGGTGCCGTAGTAGTGCGCGTCAGAGTTGGCCTGGTTGCCGTACTGGTAGAGCATCACCCACGAAGGGTTCTGGGCCGCAAGCTCTTTCGCGGTCGCCACGGCGGTATTGGAACCGCCCTCAGCCGGGCTGAAGATGATCTTCGCACCGTAGAGCTCGAGAATCTGACGCCGCTCGATGGAGGTGTTCTCGGGCATCACGCAGATCATGTTGTAGCCCTTGAGCATCGCCGCCATGGCCAGCGAGATCCCGGTGTTGCCGCTGGTCGGCTCCAGGATCGTGGCGCCCGGGCTCAACAGGCCGTCACGCTCGGCCTGCTCGATCATGCGCAATGCGGGCCGGTCCTTGATCGAGCCGGTCGGGTTGCGGTCCTCGAGCTTGGCCCACAACCGCACATGCGGCCCGTCCGCGCCCTCGTCCCACCGAGGTGACAGGTGCTGCAGCCCGACCAACGGAGTGTTGCCCAGGGCCTGCAACAGCGAGTCGTATCTGGTCATGGAGGGTCAGGCTCCACCCGCGACGGCAGGCAGGATCGTCACCGAGTCGCCGTCGGCGATCACGGTCTCCAGCCCACCCGAGAAGCGCACGTCCTCGTCGTTGACGTAGATGTTGACGAAGCGGTGCAGTTTGCCGTTATCCACCAGCCGGTCCGAGATGCCGGAGTAGTTGGCCTCGAGGTCGGCGATCACCGCCTGCAGGGTGTCGCCCGAAGCGCTGACGCGCTTCTGCCCATCGGTGTGCGGACGCAGGATGGTCGGGATCGAAACGGTGACTGCCATGGAAACTCCTTAGATGTACTGCTCAACGATAGTGACGGGTTCTTCGGTGACGACGCCGTCGAGGATGCGGTAGCTGCGCAGCTCGTGCTCGTGGGGGTCACGCGTGGAAATCAGCACGTAGTGCGCATCGGGTTCGGCGGCGATCGAGACGTCGGTCCGGCTCGGATAGGCCTCGGTGCCGGTGTGCGAGTGGTAGATGACGACGGGCACCTCGTCGGCCTCGTCCATCGCCTTCCACACCCGAAAGTGCTCCATGGAGTCGAAGCGGTAGAACGTCGGGGAACGCTCGGCGTTGACCATCTGAATGAAGCGCTCGGGCCGGTCAGAGCCCTCAGGCCCGGCGATCACCCCACACGCCTCGTCGGGGTGGTCGGCGCGGGCATGCGCCACCATGGCCTCGACGAGGTCCCGGCGGATCACCAGCACTTGATCACTCCCATCAGCTTTCCTTCACTGCGAACGCTCCCGGCAACATGTCACGGTAGGTCGGTATTCCGGCCACCGGCTCGGCGGCCAGCAACCCGACCAGGACGGCACGGGCCAGGACGTCCGCCGCGGCGGCACCTACCCGGGTGACCAACGCCGTCTCCGGCGACATCGCCACCGGTGTCTTCTCGTCCGGCTCGACGGTCACCGCGCCGGTCGCCAGCGCAAACACCGTATCGCCATCCAGCGGGGTGTGACACGGGGAGATGGTCCGGGCCAGTCCGTCGTGCGCGGCGACGGCCACGCGGCGGCATCCGGCCGGGCTGAGCGCGGCGTCGGTGGCGACCACCGCGATGGTGGTGTTCAGCGGGCCCAGCTCCCGGTGACGCTCGGCGTAGGCGGCGAGCTGGTCGGCCGGTGGTGCGGTGAGCCCGAACTCCTCGATCAACGCCGCCATCCAGGGCAGGCCGGTGGCCGGGTCTGCCACGTCGCCGGCAGCATTGAGCACGACCAGGGCGCCCACCGTCACCCCGCAGTCCAAGGTCACCGAGGCGGTGCCGACGCCACCCTTGAGCACTCCGGCGCGCGCGCCGACCCCGCCGCCGACGGTGCCCAGGGCAAATTCGGTGGAGGCAGCCGCGGCGGCCGCGTAGCCGAACTCCGCGGTCGGCCGGTTGGCCCAGCCGCCAACGGGCAGGTCGAAGATCACCGCGGCAGGCACGATCGGCACCACGCCACCGTCCATCGCCACCCCGCGGCCCTGCTCCTCCAGCCAGGTCATCACCCCGTCGGCGGCGGCCAGCCCGTAGGCACTGCCGCCGGTCAGCACGACGGCGTCGACGTGGCGCACGGTGTTGATCGGGTCCAGCAGGTCCGTCTCACGGGTGCCCGGGGCTCCGCCGCGGCCATCGACAGCGCCGACGGTGCCCGGCGGCGTCAGCACCACAGTCGATCCCGACGCCCACCCCGATCCCAGAGTCGCGTCCGGGTCGATGCGGTGGTGGTGACCGACGAGGATGCCGCCGACGTCGGTGATCGAACCCATCAGACCTATCTCCCCATCAGGCCGAGGACGAGGTACTCCTGCAGCACGGTCAGCCACTGGTAGACGTCGAGATGCCCGGCCATCGGATGTTCGGGGGACAACTCCTCGGGCCCCTGTGGCCCGATGTCGAGCATCGTGCCCAACGCCAGCCGGATGTCGTTGACGGCAGCCGCCCACGCCTCGGCGTCGTCCTCGGTCAGCTCGAACTTGCCGCCGCCATTCGGAATGGTGTCCAACAAACGTTGGGCCGCTTCACGTTTGGCTTCGATGATGGCGGGTTCGTGCAGCCCGCGCAGCGCACTGTTGAGGCTCTCGGCGGTGCCCGAACCGGCCGGATGCTCGGTCTGTGGACGAAAGAAATCCGGCAGCAGACGCTTCATGGTGGCGTCCTCGGGCGGCTGCGGGTTGCCGGTCTTCATGCCGGTGATCATCTCGAGTTCGTCTGTGGGTCCGGATGATCCACGATCTTCGAGCATGCCGAGCATCGAAGCGCCCAGGCTCGACAGCAATGCGGCCTCGTGGGCTTCCAACGCCGAACGCAACCGCAGACCGTCGGCGGTCTCGACCCGTTTCCATTTGCGCACTGTCGATCAGCGGTCCTGTTGCATGGTCGCCCACAGGCCCGCGGCATGCAGTTTGGATACGTCGGTCTCCATCGACTCACGGCTGCCTGCCGACACCACGGCCTTGCCTTCGTTGTGCACCTGCAGCATGAGTTTGGTGGCGTGCGGCTCGCTGTATCCGAAAAGTTTCTGCAACACGTAGGTGACGTAGGTCATCAGGTTGACCGGATCGTCCCAGACGATGGTCACCCACGGGCTTTCGGGCGCTGAATCTTCCCGGGGCGACCCACCCGCACTCCGCTCTTCGCGGGTCCCCGGTCGGGCCTTCGCCGGTGTAACCATGGGCCCACAATACCGGCCGGGGTGCCGGCCTCTTGAAGCAGCCGCGAACAGCTACGGTTGCTGATGTGACCGTCGCGTTGCTCACCGACAAGTACGAGCTGACGATGCTTGCCGCCGCATTGCGCGACGGCACGGCGCACCGCCGCACCACGTTCGAAGTCTTTGCCCGTCGGCTGCCCGAAGGCCGCCGTTACGGGGTGGTCGCGGGCACTGGGCGGTTCGTGGAAGCGTTGGCAGAGTTCACGTTCGCCGCCCACGAACTCGCCGCGCTCTCGGAGTTCCTGGATTCGGAGACACTGGACTTCCTGTCGGACTACCGGTTCGGCGGTGACGTCGACGGCTACGCCGAAGGCGAGCTCTACTTCCCCGGTTCACCGGTGTTGTCGGTGCACGGCACCTTCGCCGAGTGCGTCGTGCTGGAGACTCTCGTGCTGTCAATCCTCAACCACGACACGGCGATCGCCTCGGCGGCAGCCCGGATGGCCAGTGCGGCCCACGGCCGGCCGATGATCGAGATGGGCTCACGGCGGACTCATGAGTTGGCCGCCGTGGCAGCGGCCCGCGCCGCCTACCTCGCCGGCTTCGCCGGATCGTCGAACCTGGCCGCCCAGCAGCGTTACGGCGTGCCCGCCCTGGGCACGGCGGCACACGCCTACACACTGCTGCACACCACCGAGTCCGGACCGGATGAGCAGGCTGCGTTCCGCGGCCAGGTGGCAGCCCTCGGGGTCGAGACCACCCTCTTGGTGGACACCTACGACATCACCGCGGGCGTGGCCAACGCGATCGCGGCGGCCGGGCCGGACCTGGGCGCGGTACGCATCGACTCCGGAGATCTCGGTGTGCTGGCCCGTCAGGTGCGCCAGCAGCTCGACGACCTCGGTGCCACGAACACTCAGATCGTGGTCTCCGGCGATCTCGACGAGTTCGCGATCGCCGCCCTGCGCGCCGAGCCCGTCGACAGCTACGGGGTCGGCACCTCCGTGGTCACGGGTTCGGGCGCACCGACCGCAGGCATGGTCTACAAGCTCGTCGAGGTCGACGGCATGCCGGTGGCCAAGCGCAGCAGCCACAAGGAGTCCCACGGGGGCCGCAAGCAGGCCGTGCGGCTCACCAAGGCCTCGGGCACGATCGTCGAAGAAGTCGTCCAGCCATACGGCCAGGAGCCCCCGCCGGATTCGGGGCTCACCGCCCGGCGGCTCACCGTGCCGCTGGTGACGGGCGGTGTCCCGGCCGAAGGGCACCACCCCGCCGCCGACCTGTCCACCGCCCGCGAGCGGGTCACCGCGGGGCTGCACAGCCTGCCGTGGGACGGCCTCAAGCTGTCTCGCGGTGAGCCGGCCATCCCCACCCGGGTCCTGCCGCCCCAGTCATGACGACCAAGTCGAAGCCATCCCGCGAGGTGGCCAACGTGGTGACCAATCTGCTCAAGATCGCGGTGAAGGGGCTCGGCGGAGCCGGCCGGCCGGGCCAGGTCGAAATGGCCGAGGCGGTCGCCCACGCCTTCGAATCCGGTGAGCATCTGGCCGTGCAGGCCGGCACCGGCACCGGCAAGTCGCTGGCGTACCTGGTGCCCTCGATCGCGCGCGCCTTGCAGACCGAGCAACCGGTGGTGGTCTCGACAGCCACCATCGCGCTGCAGCGTCAGCTCGTGGACCGCGATCTGCCCCGGCTGGTGAACTCACTGGCCGACGCACTGCCCCGCAAGCCCACGTTCGCGTTGCTGAAGGGACGCGGAAACTATCTGTGCCTCAACAAGATTCACAACGGCGCCGCCGAGGAACCAGCCGATCGTCCACAAGACGAACTGTTCTCGCCGATGGCACTCAGCGCCATGGGCCGCGATGTGAAGCGGCTGACCGAATGGTCCTCGGACACCGAGACCGGCGACCGCGACGAGCTGACTCCCGGGGTGCCTGACCGGTCCTGGTCGCAGGTGAGTGTGTCGGCCCGCGAGTGCATCGGGGTGTCCCGGTGCCAGTTCGGGACGGACTGCTTCGCCGAGCGCGCCCGGGAGAAGGCCGGTGCCGCCGACGTCGTCGTCACCAATCACGCACTGCTGGCCATCGACGCGCTCTCCGATTTCTCGGTGTTGCCCGAGTACGAGCTGCTGGTGGTCGACGAGGCCCACGAACTGGCCGACCGGGTGACCGGGGTGGCCACCGCCGAACTGTCGGCGACGTCCATGGCGGTGGCGCACCGCCGGACGGCCCGATTGGTGGATGACGAACTGGCGCAACGCTTCGAGGCCGCCATCGCAACACTGTCCTCGCTGCTGCACGAACTCGACGCCGGTCGCATCGACGTGCTGGGCGAAGAGCTGGGTACCTACCTGACCGCCTTGCGCGACGCAGCCAATGCGGCGCGCACAGCGATCGACACCACCCCCAGCGACCCACAGGCGGCCTCGGCCCGCACCGAGGCCGTCACCGCGCTCAGCGATGTCAGCGACACCGCCACCCGAATCCTCACATCGTTCGTCCCGCCCATCCCCGACCGCGTCGACGTCGTCTGGGTGGCGCGGGAAGAAAGCGCGAACGCCACCCGGGTGATCCTGCGGGTGGCCCCGATGTCGGTATCGGGCTTGTTGCGCACCAGGCTGTTCGCCAACACCACCGCGGTGTTGACCTCGGCGACGCTGACGCTGGGCGGCAACTTCGATGCCATGGCGCGCAACTGGGGTCTGGGCGGTTTCGCCGACGATGGCGCGCCTGCCAAACCGGGCTGGCGCGGTCTCGACGTGGGCTCACCATTCGACCACGCCAAATCCGCAATCCTTTACGTGGCAAAGCATCTGCCGCCACCCGGTCGGGACGGCACCGATACCCGCACGCTGGACGAGATCGAAGGCCTGATCACCGCGGCAGGCGGTCGCACCCTGGGCCTGTTCTCGTCGATGCGGGCGGCCAAGGCCGCCGCCGAGGTCATGCGCGATCGGCTGTCCACGCCGGTGCTCTGCCAAGGCGAGGACACGACTTCGGCTTTGGTGCAACAGTTTTCCGACGATCCCGAAACCTCGCTGTTCGGCACTCTGTCGCTGTGGCAGGGCGTCGATGTCCCCGGACCGTCGCTGTCGTTGGTGCTGATCGACCGGATTCCGTTCCCGCGACCGGACGATCCGCTACTGACCGCGCGGCAACGCGCGATCAGTGCGCACGGCGGCAACGGCTTCATGGCGATCGCGGCCAACCACGCCGCGCTGCTGCTGGCCCAGGGCACCGGGCGGCTGCTGCGCCACACCGACGATCGCGGGGTGATCGCGGTGCTCGACTCCCGGCTGGCCACAGCCCGCTACGGCGGATACCTGCGTTCGTCACTGCCGCCGTTCTGGTCCACCACCGACCCTGACCGGGTGCGTCAGTCACTGAATCGGCTTCGGGGCGCGAGCTGACAAATCGCACCCGACGCCCGCAGAGTTAACTAATGTGTGCGGCATAACCGCGCGGACAGTTGGCCGCCAGAGTGCACCGGAAGGCAGCGAGGATGAGCCGACGCACCAAGATCGGCATAGCGTTGGCGGTGTGCGCGGTGTTGCCGATGGCGTCATGCTCGTCGCTGGTCGACGGTGCGGCGGTGTCGGTGTTCGCCGATCCATTCTCGGTCGCCGGCATGCCTGCGACCGACGGTTCCAGCGGGCTGCGTCCCGACGCCCAGCCGCCGTCGCGCCGGGTCGACGACACCGACGGCGGTAAGGACGACAATCTTGCGGCCAGCGCCGTCAGCGATCTCGAGGAGTTCTGGTCGGACGCCTATCCCGAGGCGTTCGAAGGCCAGTTCCAACCGGTGCGCGCGCTGATCTCCTGGGATGCCGACAGTTTCGATGGACGGTTCTGCGGAATGCAGACCTACGGTCTGGTCAATGCCGCGTTCTGCAAACCGGATCGGACCATCGGCTGGGACCGGGGCGTGCTGATACCTGGTCTGCGTCAACAGAATGGCGAGATGGGCGCCGTCATGGTGCTCGCGCACGAGTACGGGCATGCGATCCAGCAACAGGCGGGACTGATCGACCGCAAGACGCCGACACTGGTCGCCGAGCAGCAGGCCGACTGCCTGGCAGGCAGCTACATGCGGTGGGTGGCCCAGGGCGATTCCGCGCGGTTCACGCTCAGTACCGCCGACGGGCTCAACAATCTGCTGGCCGCGGTGATCGCGTTCCGGGATCCGCTGCTGACCGAGGCCGAGGCCCAGGTCGGTATCGATGAGCACGGATCGGCGTTCGAACGGATCTCGGCGTTCCAGTTCGGCTTCACCGACGGTCCGGCGGCCTGTGCCGCTATCGACGTCAAAGAGATCAGCCAGCGGCGCGGCGAACTACCGGTCTTGCTGCCCGAGGACCAGAGCGGCGATCTGGACATCACCGAGCGCTGGGTGCGCTCGATGGTGGATGCGCTCAACACCGTCTTCAGGCCCGCCGATCCCCCGCGGCTCAACTTCCGACCCGACGTCGCGGTGGAATGTCCGAGCGCACGGCCGAGCCCGCCGGCGTCCTACTGCCCGGACACCAACACCATCGTGATCGACCTGGCTGAACTACAAGCTCTTGCAGCACCGTCCGACGAGGTCGATGTCGGCGACCTGGCCGGCGGCGACAACACCGCCTTCTCGGTGCTGATCTCGCGTTACGTGCTGGCCCTGCAGCACGCCCGCGGCCTGGTGCTCGACAATGCCGAGGCGGCGCTGCGCACCGCCTGCCTGACCGGGGTGGCCACCGCCAAGATGATCAAGCCCGTGAACCTGCCCAACGGAGACACCATCCTGCTCACCGCAGGCGACGTCGACGAGGCGGTCTCGGGCATCCTCACCAACGGTTTGGCAGCCAGTGACGTCAACGGCGAGTCGGTGCCCTCCGGTTTCGCCCGCATCGACGCCTTCCGCGTCGGCATTCTGGGTGACGAGCAGCGCTGCCTCAAGCGATTCGCCTGAGAACCGCCGGCTCAGACCACCTTCGTGGTGCCGTACCAGGCCAGCACCGCCTCGGACTGATCGGTCGACCGGGTCAGCACGGCGTATGACCGAATGAACGACTGCCCGACGCAGCCGTCGATCTTCACCCGGAAGTTGCTGATCATCACCCACGGCTCGGTGCCCTTGAATTCCTTCTCGGTAACCCGGATCAGGTTGATGATGCCCGGTTTGAGACCGATCGTGATGCCGCCGCCGATGTTGGCGCCGACGCCCGGCAGGATGCCCTCCGGCCAGGGTGAGATCGCATCGGTACCGAGGATGCCGATCGAACTGTTGAGCCCTGCGGTGCCGGTCAGCGCGACGCCGTTGGAGGTGCTCATGTCGATACCGCAACCGATCTGGTAGCCGGCCTCCAGCGTGCCGCGCAGATCCTCACCGCTGTCCGGCCCGGTCATCGAACCGCGGTAGGTGCCGCCGACCACGTACTCGCGAGACGAGATGGCGGTGGTCAACGGTGGTACCGCGGCCTGCGTCTCGTCACTGGCCGACACGGTCAGGTGCCAGCCATCCGGGGTCGTCAGATGGGCGGGTGGGGTCGACTCGACGAGGTCGGCGGCCGGCTCCCCCGGGGCGGGCGCCATATCGGCGACGACCTCGACCTCCGGCGCCACGATGGGGTCGCCCCAGGCCGGTGTCACCGAGGCCGCGCCGGCTACCGACACGGCGGCGAGCAATCCCAAGGAGCGAATCAACACAGGCGGCCTCCCGTTACGGTTCCCCGCGGGAACGTATCGCCTATCTACTTACCCGACCCTCAGAGCCGCCCGGCACTCAGGTGGGCATTTTCAGGACGAATCCACACTCCAGGGCCACCCAGCAAGCGCCGTCGGGACCGATGGCCAGACCGTGCGGTTCGCTGCCGGCGGGCAAGTCGATGGTCACCACGTCCCCGTCGCCGCTGATCCGGGCGACCTGATCGGCACCCCACAGGCTGACCCACACCCCGTCGGTGGGATCGGCGACCACCGCATGTGGTTTACCCGGTAGGTCCAGCTCCTGGATGGCGTCGTCGACCGGGATCCGGCCGATCTTGTCGGCGCGAATCTCGGTGAACCACACGGCATCGTCATGGGTGGCCGCGATGCCGACGGGACCAGCTGCGGCAGTGGGTAATTCGCGCGTCTTGAGGGTTCCGTCAACGGTCAGCCGGCCTACCGCGCCGGACTCGTTGAGTGTGAACCACAACGCGTCGTCAGGCCCCCGGGTGATCATCGACGGCATTCCGCCGACGGTGGCCACTGTGGTGATCTCACCGTCGGTATCGATCCTGCCGATCTCACCGGACGACATCGTGGTGAACCACAACGCACCGTCGGGACCGGGGGTGATACCGAAAGGCGCACTACCACTGTGCAACTCGTAGGAACTCAGCTCCCCCGCCGTGGTGATCCGGCCGATCCGATCGTCGCCGGACCGGGTGAACCACAGTGCCCCGTCCGGTCCTGCCGCGATGATCGACGGGCGCGAACCTTCCCCGACCGAGTAGGTGCGGACCTCCCCGGTGGCCGAAACCCGCGCGACGCCGCCACCGTGCACCAGGGTCACCCACATCGCGCCGTCGCTTCCGGCGGCCAGCGCGTACGGTCCGCCGTCGAGCCGTACTTTGAGCGCCTTACTCAAGCCAGTGCCACCAGGCCGAGCTCGTTGTCGGCGGTCAGCAACCGGTGGTGCGGCAGCACCCGGACGGTGTAGCCCACCGGCCCGGCCGCCGGAAGCGGTGTGGCGGTGGAGAACACCTCGGTCCCGCCGTCCGCCGAACCGGTGTGGGCCATCGGCACCGTCACCGGATCGAGGATCACGTCCCTGGCGTCCACTCGGCCCAGCACCGCCTGCACCGTGACCTCATCGGGCAGCAGTCCGCCCAATTGCACCGTGGCGGTCAGCGTCAGCTGTGACCCCAGCAGAGGCGTGTCGGGCAGCCCGTAGCTGTCCACATCGGTGATCTGGATCTTCGGCCACGCCTCCTGGACCCGCCTGCGGTAATCGGCCAATTCCTGGGCCGCGCCGAACGGTTCGCCCGAGGTGGCCTCGACGGTCTCGCGCAACGACTGTGCGGCCGGCAGGTAGTACTTCTCGGTGTAGTCCCGCACCATGCGCGAGGCCAGTACCTTCGGCCCGAGCACTTGCAACGTGTGACGCACCATCTCGACCCACCGGGTGGGCACCCCGTGCTCGTCGCGCTCGTAGAACTTCGGGGTGACGGCGTTCTCGAGGAGGTCATAGAGCGCGGCGGCCTCCAGGTCGTCGCGACGTGCCTCGTCATCGACGCCGTCGGCGGTCGGGATCTCCCATCCGTTCTCGCCGTCATACCACTCGTCCCACCAGCCGTCCCGGATCGAGAGGTTGAGCCCGCCGTTGAGCGCACTCTTCATTCCCGACGTGCCGCAGGCCTCCAACGGCCTCAGCGGATTGTTGAGCCAGACGTCGCAACCCCAGTACAGCAACCGGGCCATCGACATGTCGTAGTCCGGCAGGAACGCGATCCGGTGCCGCACCTCCGGCCGGTCGGCGAATCGCACGATCTGCTGGATGAGCGCCTTGCCGCCGTCGTCAGCCGGGTGCGACTTGCCCGCCACGATCAACTGCACCGGCCGCTTCTCGTCGAGCAACAGCTTCTCCAGCCGTTCCGGGTCACGCAGCATCAGCGTCAGCCGCTTGTACGTCGGCACCCGTCGCGCAAACCCGACAGTCAGCACCGACGGATCGAAAGCCGTTGCGATCCAGCCCAGCTCGGCCTCGGACGCACCGCGTTCCAGCCAGGAGCAACGCAACCGGTCACGCACATCGGCGATCAACGTCTCCCGCAGCTGGGAGCGGATCCACCACATGTGCGCAGGTTCGACCTCCTGCAGCCGCTGCCACACCGCCGGTTCCGCTGCCTCCGAACCGATCAGCTCACGGCCCAGGGCCAACCACTGCGGGGCCGCCCAGGTCGGCGCGTGCACGCCATTGGTGATCGAACCGATCGGCACCTCGGCCTGGTCGAATCCCGGCCACAGATCATTGAACATCGCCCGGCTGACGCGACCGTGCAACAAGGAAACCCCATTGGCCCGCTGTGCCAGCCGCAGACCCATGTGCGCCATGTTGAACTTCGATGGGTCATCCTCGGCACCGAACGCGACCACCCGTTCCAGCGGCACACCCGGCAGCAGGCGGGAGTCGGGCGGCCCGCTCCATCGATGCTCTTCGCGCGAGCGCTCATCGGGCGGGCTGCCGAAGTAACGCCTGATCATCTCGACCGGGAACCGGTCGATGCCGGCCGGGACCGGGGTGTGGGTGGTGAACACCGTCGACGACCGCACCACGGTCAGCGCGGTGTCGAAGTCCAGCCCGGCAGCGACCAATTCGCGGATGCGTTCCACGCCCAGGAAACCGGCGTGGCCCTCGTTCATGTGGAATACCTCAGGGGCGTGCAGGTTCTCGATCTCGGTAAAGGCCCGGATCGCACGCACGCCGCCGATACCGGCCAGGATCTCCTGCTTGATGCGGTGCTCCTGATCGCCGCCGTAGAGCCGATCGGTGACACCGCGCAGCTCGTGCTCGTTCTCCGGGACATCGGAGTCGAGGAGCAATAGCGGGACCCTGCCCACCTGCGCCACCCACACCCGGGCCCGCAGCTCGCGGGCATCGGGCAGCGCCAGCGCCACCAGCACCGGTGCCCCCGAGGAATCGGTGAGCAGCCGCAACGGCAACCCCTGCGGGTCCAGCGCCGGATAGGTCTCATGCTGCCAACCGTCAGCGGTCAGCGACTGCCGGAAGTAACCCGAGCGGTAGTACAGGCCCACGGCGATCAACGGCAGGCCCAGATCCGAAGCGGACTTCAGGTGGTCACCGGCCAGGATGCCCAGACCGCCCGAATAGTTCGGCAGCACCTCCGCGACGCCGAACTCCATCGAGAAATACGCGATGCCTTTGGGCATCTCGACTCCGTCGCTGATCTGCTGCTGGTACCACAACGGACGGCTCAGATAGGTGTCCAGGTCCGCAGTCAGCTCATCGAGCCGCACCAGGAACGATCGATCACCGGCGAGTTCGTCGAGCCGTTGCGGGCTGACCGCCCCCAGCAGGGCCACCGGGTCCCCGTTGGTCTGCTCCCACAGCTCGGCATCGACGACAGCAAACAAATCCTGGGTCGGTTTGTGCCACGACCAGCGCAGGTTGATCGACAGCCGTTCCAGCGCCGCCAACCGCTCGGGAAGGTGCGCGCGGACGGTGAACCTTCTGAGGGCTTTCACGCGAACCAACCTTACTGACAATTCCGGTTCATGCACCGGTGAGCGGTATCCGTTCAGACGGCGTTGAGGTCGCGCTTAACACCCGCGAGATTGGGCAGCCCATTACGGTGGGTATCAGACGCGACAAGGCAAGTGAACGAGAGACAGCCGCTTGATCGAGGCGACGTGAGGAGTGGATGGGTGGCCGGTCGGATCGGAATCGACGACGTCGCGCCTGTGGTGTTCGGTGGACAGTTCCCGGCAAAAGCCGTCGTCGGCGAGGTCGTGCCGGTCCGGGCCACGGTTTGGCGCGAGGGACATGACGCGGTTGCGGCCACCTTGGTGGTGCGCTACCTCGGTGTGGACTACCCGCGGCTGGCCACCGGTCCCGGCACCGCAACGGCTCCCGTACCGATCGACACCGTGTTGCCGGCCAATGCTGCGGTGCGTCCTTCACAGCGCATCAAACCGCAGGCCCTGCCCATGTCCACCGGGAACACTCCAGACGTCTTCCATGGCCAGTTCACACCCGACAGCGTCGGACTCTGGACCTACCGGGTCGACGGCTGGGGCGATCCGCTGGCCACCTGGCGCCACGCGGTCGAGGCCAAGCTGGGCGCCGGCCAGAGCGAGGCCGAGCTGTCCAACGACCTGCTGGTCGGCGCGCGCCTCATCGAGCGCGCCGCCGCCGGCGTGCCCCGCAAACTGCGCGACCCCCTGATCGAGGCCGCTGCGACGCTACGCACCCCCGGCGACCCGTTCCTGCGTGCCGGGGCGGCGCTGTCCGAGGAGGTCACCGAACTCCTCGACCAGTACCCGTTGCGCGAGTTGGTCACCCGCGGTGAGCAATACGGCGTCTGGGTGGACCGGCCACTGGCCCGGTTCTCCTCGTGGTACGAAATGTTTCCGCGGTCCACCGGCGGCCGGGACAAGGCCGGTCATCCAGTGCACGGCACGTTCGGCACCGCCGCCGAGCAACTCCCCCGGATCGCCCGCATGGGTTTCAACATCGTCTACCTGCCGCCCATCCACCCCATCGGCAAGGTGCACCGCAAAGGCCGCAACAACGCCGTGACCGCCGCACCGGACGACGTGGGGTCGCCGTGGGCGATCGGCAGCGACGAGGGTGGCCACGACGCCGTGCACCCCGCGCTGGGAACGATCGACGACTTCGATGCGTTCGTGGCCGCCGCCCGCCAGCAGGGCGTCGAGGTGGCGCTGGATCTGGCGCTGCAGTGCGCACCCGACCATCCTTGGGCCGCAGCTCATCCGGAGTGGTTCACCGTGCTACCCGACGGCACCATCGCCTATGCGGAGAACCCGCCGAAGAAATACCAGGACATCTATCCGCTCAACTTCGACAACGACCCCGCCGGGCTGTATCACGAGGTGCTACGTGTGGTTCGGTACTGGATCTCTCACGGCGTCAAGGTCTTCCGTGTCGACAATCCGCACACCAAACCACCCAACTTCTGGGTCTGGCTGATCGCCGAGATCAAGAACGAGGATCCGGACGTACTGTTCCTGTCCGAGGCGTTCACCCGGCCGGCGCGGCTTTACGGCCTGGCCAAACGTGGTTTCACCCAGTCCTACACGTACTTCACCTGGCGCACCAACAAGTGGGAGCTCACCGAATTCGGCAACGAGATCACCGCGAACGCCGACAGTGCACGGCCCAGCCTGTGGGTGAACACGCCCGACATCCTGCACGAGTCGCTGCAGCACGGGGGCCCCGGCATGTTCGCGATCCGTGCGGTACTGGCCGCCACCATGAGCCCATCGTGGGGCATGTACTCCGGCTTCGAACTGTTCGAGCACCGGGCCGTCCGCGAGGGCAGCGAGGAATACCTGGACTCCGAGAAGTACGAGCTGCGGCCGCGAGACTTCGCCGGCGCACTGGCCGAGGGCCGTTCCCTTGAGCCATTCGTGACCCGGCTCAACGAGATCCGACGCCTGCACCCGGCCTTGCGCCAGCTGCGTACGCTCACCTTCCACCACGTGGACAACGACGCGCTGCTCGCCTACAGCAAGTTCGACCCGATCACCGGCGACGCCGTACTCGTGGTGGTCACTCTCAACCCGTTCGGCCCGGAGGAAGCCACCCTGTGGTTGAACATGGAGGCTCTGGGTATGGAATCACATGACCGGTTCTGGGTACGTGACGAGATCACCGGCGAGGAATACCAATGGGGGCAGACGAATTACGTCCGCATCGATCCCGCCAAGGCGGTGGCGCATGTGTTGAACATGCCGCTCGTACCCTATGAGCAACGACTGGGCTTGCTACGCAGGGAATGAGAACGAGATGACAAGAAGCAACCACCTCACCGACCTACATCTGCGGCCCGACCCCACCGACATCCAGCGATTGCTGGTCGGTCAGCACCATGACCCGCATTCGGTGCTCGGCGCCCACGAGTACGGCGGCAAAACCGTGATCCGCGCCTTCCGCCCACACGCCGCCAAAGTCGTGGCGGTGATCGGTGGAGATAGACACCCCCTGCAGCACATCGATTCCGGGCTCTTCGCGGTGGCCGTTCCGTTCACCAACCTGGCGGACTACCGCTTGGAGATCAGCTATCCCGGCGCCGACGACACCCTCTTCACCCATACCACCGCCGACGCCTACCGGTTCCTGCCCACGCTCGGCGAACTGGATCTGCACCTGTTCGCCGAGGGCCGCCACGAACGCCTCTGGGAGATTCTGGGCGCGCACCCGCGCAGCTTCACCACCCCTGACGGGATCGTCGAAGGCGTCTCGTTCGCCGTGTGGGCGCCGAACGCCAAGGGTGTCAGTGTGATCGGCGACTTCAACCACTGGGACGGCAACGAGGCGCAGATGCGCGTGATGGGGTCCTCTGGGGTCTGGGAACTGTTCTGGCCGGGGTTCCCGGTCGGCGGCCTGTACAAGTTCCGCGTACATGGCGCCGGCGGCGTGACCGCCGACCGCGCCGATCCGATGGCCTTCGCCACCGAGGTACCACCGCAGACCGCATCCCGGGTCACCACCAGCTCCTACACCTGGAACGATGGTGAGTGGATGACCCGGCGGGCCACGCAGAACCCGGTATTCGAACCGATGAGCACCTACGAGGTGCACCTGATGTCCTGGCGCCCGGGGCTCAGCTACCGGCAGCTGGCGACGGAGCTGACCGAATACGTTGTGGAACAAGGCTTCACCCATGTCGAACTGCTGCCGGTCGCCGAGCACCCGTTCGGCGGTTCGTGGGGCTATCAGGTCACCTCGTACTACGCCCCGACGTCGCGATTGGGCGACCCTGACGACTTCCGGTTCCTGGTGGATACGCTGCACCGGGCCGGCATCGGAGTGATCGTCGACTGGGTGCCGGCGCACTTCCCCAAAGACGCCTGGGCACTGGGGCGGTTCGACGGCACTGCGCTCTACGAGCATTCCGATCCCCGCCGCGGCGAACAGCTCGACTGGGGCACTTACGTTTTCGACTTCGGCCGGCCCGAAGTACGCAACTTCCTGGTTGCCAACGCGCTGTACTGGCTCAAGGAGTATCACGTCGACGGCCTGCGGGTGGATGCCGTCGCCTCGATGCTCTATCTGGACTACTCCCGCCCCGAGGGCGGCTGGACGCCCAACATCCATGGCGGCCGGGAGAATCTGGAGGCGGTGCAGTTCCTTCAGGAGATGAATGCCACCGTCCACAAGGTGACCCCGGGCATCGTCACCATCGCCGAGGAGTCGACCTCCTGGCCCGGTGTCACCCGCCCGACCAACCTTGGCGGCCTTGGCTTCTCGATGAAATGGAACATGGGCTGGATGAACGACACGCTCGACTACGTCAGCCATGATCCGGTACACCGCAGTTATCACCACCACGAGATGACGTTCTCGATGCTGTACGCGTTCAGCGAGAACTACGTCCTGCCGATCAGCCACGACGAGGTGGTGCACGGCAAGGGCACGTTGTGGACCAGGATGCCCGGTGACGATCATGCCAAGGCCTCCGGATTGCGCAGCCTGCTCGCATACCAGTGGGCGCACCCGGGCAAGCAGTTGTTGTTCATGGGCCAGGAATTCGGCCAGCGGGCCGAATGGTCAGAGGAACGCGGGCTCGATTGGTTCCAACTCGACGAGCAGGGTTTCTCCGGGGGCGTGCAGAGGCTGGTGCGCGATCTCAACGGGATCTACCGCCGCCACCCGGCGCTGTGGAACCGCGACACCAGCCCGGAGGGCTACTCCTGGATCGACGCGAACGATTCGGCCAACAACGTGCTGAGCTTCCTGCGGTTCGGCGCGGACGGATCCGTGCTGGCCTGCGTGGTCAATTTCGCCGGCAGCGAGCACAGCGAGTACCGGCTCGGCCTACCGCACGCCGGCGAGTGGCGCGAGGTGCTCAACACCGACGCCACGATCTACAACGGTGCGGGCATCGGGAACATGGGCGCGGTCCAGGCCACCGAGGAGCCATGGCACGGCCGCCCGGCCTCGGCGGTGATGGTGCTGCCGCCGCTGGCGATGCTGTGGTTCGAGCCCGTCTGAGTTTTTTCGCTGGGCGGGAAAACGGCCGGAAATCAGTACAGCGCGTTGGCCAGGTTGCGCCGGCCCGCGATCACCTCGGGATCGGCCGGGTCGAACAGCTCGAACAGCTCGACGAGCCGGGTCCGCACCTTGGTCCGGTCGTCGCCTGCGGTGCGCTTGATCAACGCGATCAGCCGATCAAACGCCGCAGACACGTTCTGGGCCAGGATGTCGGCGTCGGCGGCGGCGAATGCCGCCTCGATGTCGTCGGGGGCGGCGTCGGCCGCGGCCACCGCGTCGGGACGCTGCGCGCTCGCCCTCTGCAGGAAGGCGATCTGTCGCACTGCGCCCTTGGCCTCTGCGTGGTTGGGCTGAGCATCGAGAATCGCCTGATAGGCGGCCGCTGCCTCGGCGAAGTCGCCGTTGTCCAAGTGCGTCCTGGCCGCTGCCAGCTCGGGATCGACCTGCTCCGGCTCATCGTCACCGGCACCGGATCCGGTCAGCTTGCCTGCGGTGGCCTGCAGCAGCGAATCGACCCAGCGCCGAAGTTCGTCGGCTGGTTGCGAGCCCTGGAAGCTGGCGATCGGCTGCCCTCCGGCGAGCGCCACGACGGTCGGCACGCCCTGGATGCCGAACATCTGCGCCACCCGCGGGGTGGTGTCGACATTGACCAGGGCCAACGACCACTTGCCGTTGTCGGCCGCTGCCAGGCCCGCCAAGGTGTCCCCCAGCGCGGCACTGGAATCGCTGCGCGGGGACCACAGCAGCACCACCACCGGTACCTGGCCCGAACGGACCAGTACTTCGGCTTCGAAGTTCGCTTCGTTGACCTCGGTGGCGTTCGGGCCGCCGGCCGGGCTGGGGCTGTCGCCGCCCGCCGCAGGCCGTTGTTTGAGTGCCGAGAGGTCAACCGCGCCGGCCAGCGCCGGCCCGACAGAAGGTCGTGGACGAGTCACGTCACCAAGTCTGTCACGTCGTTTCGGGCACCGCGCCGCCCGGTTGCGTCACCAGCACCGGAGCACCGGCCGCCTCCGGGCCCGAACCCAATCGGGCCGTCCGATCAGCCCACATGACGAAGATCACACTGCCCAATGGCACGATGCTGGCCAGCAAAGCCAGGATCCAGGTGCCGAGGCCCCACTTGCGGGCGAATCCGACCAGCAGGGCAGCCACCACGAAGGCGATGAAGATGCCGCCGTGGATCGGCCCGAACACCTTGACCCCGATTTCGGTACGCGGACTGCCCAGGTACTTGTAGTACATGCCGACCAGCAGGCCGGCCCAGCTCACCGCCTCGGCAAGAGCGATGAGCCGGAACCAGCCGGCAACCGTGCGCGGGTCGAAGGAGCGTGTCATGACCGCCATTGTGCCGCAGCGGACCGTCAGCTACTACACAGCGTCGTTTTGGCCGCCCTCCGATTAGCTGTCAGCGACGCAGGATCAGCGCATCACCCTGGCCACCGGCGCCACAGAGCGCGGCCACCGCGTAGCCGGAGCCCTTGCGGGCCAGCTCCAGCGCCGCGTGCAGCGTGATGCGGGCGCCCGACATGCCGATCGGGTGCCCGATGGCGATGGCGCCGCCGTTGACGTTCACCTTCGCCGGGTCGACACCCAGCTCCTTGGTCGAGGCCAGCGACACCGCAGCGAACGCCTCGTTGATCTCGAGGACGTCCAACTGATCGACGCTGATGCCCTCGCGCTCGACCGCCTTCTTGATCGCGTTGGCCGGCTGGCTCTGCAGCGTCGAATCCGGCCCGGCCACCACACCGTGCGCACCGATCTCACACAACCAGTCCAGCCCCAGCTCCTGCGCCTTGGCCTTGCTCATCACCACGACCGCGGCCGCACCATCAGAAATCTGCGACGACGAACCGGCGGTGATCGAGCCGTCCTTGCGGAAGGCCGGACGCAGACCACCCAGCGACTCGGCCGTGGTGTTGGCGCGGATGCCCTCGTCCTCGGCGAACTCGATCGGGTCGCCCTTGCGCTGCGGGATCGACACCGGCACCACCTCGTCGGCGTACACCCCGTCCTTCCATGCCGCGGCGGCCTTCTGATGCGATTGGGCAGCGAACTCGTCCTGCTCGGCGCGGGTGAACTTGTCGGTGTCGTTGCGCTGCTCGGTGAGCGCACCCATCGGCTGGTCGGTGAACACGTCGTGCAGGCCGTCGTAGGCCAGGTGATCGACCAGCGTGGCATCGCCGTACTTGTAGCCCTCGCGGCTCTTGGGCAGCAGGTGCGGCGCCTGGCTCATCGACTCCTGACCACCGGCCACCACGACCTCGAACTCGCCGGCCCGGATGAGCTGGTCGGCCAGCGCGATCGCATCGATGCCCGAAAGGCACATCTTGTTGATGCTCAGCGCGGGGACATCCCAGGGGATGCCTGCGGCTACCGCGGACTGACGAGCGGGCATCTGACCGGCGCCTGCGGTCAGCACCTGGCCCATGATCACGTAATCCACCAGCGAAGCGTCGACCTTCGCCTTCTCCAGCGCCCCGCGGATCGCGATTGCGCCCAGGTCACTGCCCGAGAAGTCTTTGAGCGAACCCATCAGCCTGCCCACCGGAGTACGCGCTCCAGCAACGATCACCGACGTTGTCATTCCTACCTCCAGTGGGTACTCGATAAGTGTGTGTGGCCCATCACACATACGCGAACGTTCAAGGAAAGGTTACCGTTGCGTTATGACCGCCGATCAGGTTGATGCCCGTCCCGCGCTCGCTTCCGCACTGGTGACGGCAATCGATCACGTCGGTATCGCCGTCCCCGATCTGGATGCCGCCGCAAAGTGGTACCACGACAACCTCGGCATGATCGTCCTCCACGAGGAGATCAACGAGGAGCAGGGTGTCCGCGAGGCGATGCTCTCGGTGCGCGGCGCCGCCAAGGGCAGCGCACAGATCCAACTTCTGGCTCCGTTGGACGAGAAGTCGACGATTGCCAAGTTCATCGATCGCAGCGGCCCCGGCCTGCAGCAGCTGGCGTACCGGACCAGCGACATCGACGCGCTGAGTGAGCGTCTGCGCAGCCAAGGCGTTCGGCTGCTCTACGAGGCTCCCCGCAAGGGCACCGCGAACTCACGCATCAACTTCATCCACCCCAAGGACGCCGGCGGCGTGCTGATCGAGCTGGTGGAACCGTCCGCAGACGAGCACTGACCGCTCAGGACCACTTTCTCGTCGGACGACGGTTGGCCCGGTTCGCCCAGCAGGCGGTGTGCCAGTGTCTGCGGTCTTCGATGTCGCCGACGTCGATCGGAAGTACCACCACGTGCGCTGTGGCCACACGGATCTCGTGGTCGCAGCCGGGGCACCGATAGACCTTCACCGCACGCGACGCGGCGACTGTTCGCACTTCGTAGTCGTATCCGTCCGGGCCCGTCTCGATTCGGCGCGTCGGCGGCAGCGGCGCCAACCGGCGGTGTTCACGGGGCCGACGACGCATCAGAACAGCCGGTACTCGTCGCTGTCCATACCCCGCATCTGGTCGTAATCCAATGTCACGCAGCGGATTCCACGGTCAGTGGCGAGGGTTCGGGCCTGCGGCTTGATCTGTTGGGCGGCAAACACGCCCGTCACCGGAGCGAGCACGGTATCGCGGTTCAGCAGTTCGAGATAGCGCGTCAGCTGTTCGACGCCGTCGATCTCCCCGCGGCGTTTGATCTCGACAGCCACCGAACGGCCGAGCTCGTCGCGGCACATCAGATCCACCGGACCGATCGCGGTCGGGTACTCGCGGCGCACCAAGGTGTAGCCGGCGCCCAGGAGCTCGACGTGCTCGGCCAGCAGGACTTGCAGGTGCGCCTCCACGCCGTCCTTCACCAAGCCGGGATCGACGCCGAGCTCATGGCTGGAGTCGTGCTCGACATCTTCGACCGTGATGCGCAACTGTTCGCCGGCCTTGTTCTCGACCACCCACACCGGCACACCATCGCCGTCATCCTCGGTGAGCCAGCAGGGCGGACTCATCCAATTCAGCGGCTTGTAGGCGCGATCGTCGGCATGGACGCTGACCGAACCGTCGGACTTGAACAACAACAGCCTGCGGGCCGAAGGCAGGTGGGCGGTCAGCCGCCCCACATAGTCGACGGTGCACTGGGCAATCACGAGGCGCACTCGAACCACCTTAGGGCCATCCCCGGACGTACTAACCGATGCGTCACTGCGTGCCTGCCCAACTTGTCGGTGGTGCGTGCAATGCTCACCGCTGAGATGACCCGGCATACCACGTTCCGATTCTGTCTGGACCCCACGGTTGAGCAGCACAGCCTGATGTCCAGACACGCCGGTGCATCGCGATTCGCGTTCAACCAGTGTCTGCGTATCGTCAAAACCGCACTCACCCAACGCGACGCCGGCCGTGACACCGAGGTGCCGTGGACCGGTTTCGATTTGATCAACTCCTTCAATTCGTGGAAGCGGTCCGAGGAAGCCGGACGGATCTTCGCTGTTGGTAACGATGGCGTTGCTGCCACGTTGGTGACCGGACTGTCGTGGCGGACCGAGGTGCGCCAGCAGGTCTTCGAAGAAGCCGCTGTCGACCTGGGTAAGGGGCTGAAGGCTTGGTCGGATTCGCAATCTGATCAGCGCAGCGGTAAGCACATTGGGTTTCCACAGTTCAAAAAGAAGACCAATACGGTGCCGTCGTTTCGGCTACGAAACAACCGCCCCAAGGGCCAGCTGCCGCCAATCCGAGTAGGAGAGTGCAATCGGCCACGCTCCATCACTCTGCCCGGTATCGGGCAGATCGGAGTGTTCGACGACACTCGCCGGTTGAGACGCATGCTCACGAACAACCGAGCCAAGATTCTGTTCGCGACCCTCACATGTCGGCGCGGCCGGTGGTGGGTGTCGATGAACGTGGAGGCAGTCGACCTGCACCCGGGTCAGCACCATCCGGCGCGAGATCCGGCCGACGACACAGGGTGGGTCGGCCTCGACCGGGGATTGTCGGCGTTTGTAGTCGCCGCCACTGCAGACGGCAAGGAGGTAGCTCGAATTGCCGCGGCCCCTAAAGCGCTGGCCAAAGGGATGGTCAAGCAACGACGGCTCGCGAAATCGTTGTCACGCAAGCAGAAAGGATCACGGAACCGGAAGGACGCCGCAACCAAACTGGGCCGACATCACCACCACGTCGCCAACGTCCGACGCCATTTCCTACACGATGTCACCAACGCGCTGGTCAAGGCTCACGACCGACTCGTCATCGAGGACTTGAACGTGACAGGCATGATGGCCAACCATCGACTCGCTGGCGCGATAGCCGATGCGAGCTGGACCGAGTTCGCCAGGCTGTTGAAGTACAAACAAGCCTGGCGTAGCGGCGACATTGTTCAGGCGGATCGATGGTATCCATCGACTAAACGCTGCTCGGCTTGCACGGCTGTAAACGCCACGATGACATTAGCCGATCGAGTGTTCACCTGCGATTGCGGATACGTCGCCGACCGCGACACCAATGCGGCCGTAAACCTCGCCCTTTGGGGACAAAACCATCACCCCTCACCAGATCCCCGGACCCCCAAGCGAAGGGGCCGGGCAACCAATGCCCGCCGACGGGAAGGCGCTGACCAGTACTCATCGCGTATTGGTGAAACCAGCCCGGATGAAACGGGAACGGACGTTCAGCCCCCACGCGCGGTCTGAACCGACGGACGCCCGAGAAGGGCGGTGTCGAACATTCTCCAGAGTTGTTCGCCACGCTTTAGGCTGACGCCACAATGAACTCCGACAAATCGCTGGCACGACGGCTGGGCCGCGTCCTTGAGGGTGTCACCCGCCAGAACAGCCGGATCCCGATCACCCCGGAATACGGATCGTGGATGTTGGGCCGCGTATCGGAGAGCCAGCGCCGGCGCAGAGTGCGCATCCAGGTCATCCTCACGACGTTCGTAGTCTTCGTGAACCTGCTCGGCATCGGCATCTCGATGATCATCGTCACTCTGTTGTTCCCGACACCGAGCGTGTTCGATCCGCAGGTCCGCTGGATCACCTTCATCGTGGGCCCCATCTACATGGCCTCGGCGTTGATCGTCGGGGTGTTCTGGGCGACGACCCGGGTGATCGACAACGTACGCTGGGCGATCGAGGAACGACCACCCACCATCGCGGATCAGCGGAACACGTTCTTCGCGCCGTTCCGGCTCACCCGCGTGCTGCTGGTCCTATGGGGGCTCGGCGCCGCCCTACTGACCACGCTCTTCGGGTTGGTCGACACCAACTACATCCCGAAGTTCCTGCTGGGCATCACTTTTCCCGGCATCGTGGTGTCGGTCAGCTGTCACCTGTTCACCGAGTTCGCACTGCGGCCGGTCGCCGCCCAAGCACTGGAGGCAGGCCCGCCGCCGGTCCGGCTGGCTCCGGGCATCATGGGGCGCACCATGGTGGTGTGGGCCCTGAGCTCGGGTGTTCCCATCCTCGGAATCATGCTGGCCGCGATGTTCGCCGTAACGCTCAACAACCTGACTCCGACCCAATTCGCTTACGCCGTCATCGGTCTCGGCTCGTTCGCGTTGGTCTTCGGCTTCCTGCTGATGTGGATCCTGTCCTATCTGACCGCAACTCCGATTCGAGTGGTGCGTGCCGCCCTCAATCGCGTCGAGCAGGGTGATCTGGATACCAACCTGGTGGTGTTCGACGGCACTGAATTGGGCCAGCTGCAACGCGGATTCAACTCGATGGTGCACGGCCTGCGTGAGCGCGAGCGGGTTCGCGATCTGTTCGGCCGCCACGTCGGCCGCGAGGTCGCCGCACTCGCCGAGCAGGAGAAGCCCGTCCTTGGCGGCGAGGAACGCCACGCCGCAGTGATTTTCGTCGACGTGATCGGCTCGACTCAGTTGGTCACCACGCGGCCCGCGGTCGAGGTGGTCGATCTGCTCAACCGCTTTTTCGCGGTGATCGTCGACGAGGTCGACAACCACCGGGGCCTGGTCAACAAGTTCGAAGGTGACGCGATACTGGCCGTGTTCGGTGCGCCCGCCTCACTGCCCAACGCCGAGGACGAGGCGCTCGGCGCCGCCCGGGCGGTCGCGCGTCGGCTTCGTACCGAGGTGCCCGAGCTCGAGGCAGGCATCGGGGTCGCGGCCGGCCAGGTGGTGGCCGGAAACGTCGGTGCCAAACAGCGCTTCGAGTACACCGTGATCGGAGAGCCGGTCAACGAGGCCGCCCGGCTGTGCGATTTCTCCAAGCAGGTGCCCGGGCACCTGGTGGCGTCGTCGGACACCATCGCCAACGCGTCCGAAACCGAGCGGGCCCGTTGGTCACTGGGCGAATCGGTGATGCTGCGCGGTCTCGGCGAGCCGACCCGGGTCGCGGTGCCGGCCTAGCCGGCGCCCCACTGCCGCGCTGCGTCCACTGCGTCGGCGACGGTGCGGAACACCACGGCGTCGTAGTCGTCACGCCGGTCGGGCGGTACCACGCGGCCATCGGGGTCGACGAGGTAGGCCTCCTTGCCCGCCGCGGTCAGGACGGCCCGCAGTCCGGTCAGCATGCCGCGGGCAGCGTCGTTGATGTCGTCGACGCGGGTGACGTCGAGCACGGCGACGTCGTACTCGCCACGCTCGTGCTCGGCACTCCGCAGCACCTGCTCAGCCCCGGCGAACAGCAGGTCACCCTGAACCTCGTAGACGCGGACACCAGGATGGACATCGAACACGGCCCGCAGCGTCGACGACGACTCACGACCGACGGTGAGGAAATGGAGCCCCAACTGCGAGGAAAGGTTGAGGCACACCTGCACCCCGCGCACGCTGTTGCCACGGGAATCCAGCCGCGGTGAGTAGACACCGATGCCGAGTTGGCCGGGCAGGACCGCCACGATGCCGCCGCCGACACCGCTCTTGGCGGGCATGCCGACAGCGCTGACCCAATCGCCCGTTGCGTCGTACATTCCGCAGGTCACCATCACACTGAGCGTGCGGCGAACCACGTTTGCGTCGATCACCCGTCTGCCGGTCAAAGGATTGAGCCCGCCCCGGGCCAACGTGGCAGCCATCCGGGCCAGGTCGGTGCTGGTCACCTTGACCGAACACTGGCGGAAGTACACGTCCAGAACCTCGTCCGGATCACCGTCCAGCACACCGAAACTGGCCAACATGTAGGCGATCGCCCGATTGCGATTGCCGGTTGCCTTCTCCGAGGCGTACACATCCAAGTCGACCTCGAGCCGTCGGCCCGCACATGCCGAGTAGAACTCGTGGATCCGGTCGAACCGCTCGTCGGGACCTGCTCCGGGTATCAGCGAAACCGCTGCAATCGCACCGGCGTTGATCATCGGGTTTTTCGGCGTCTTGGTGACGTTGTCGACGCTGATTTCGTTGAACGCCTCACCGGAGGGTTCGACGCCGATCCTGGCATCGACCGCATCCTGACCGATCCGGCTCAGCGCCAGGGCATAGGTGAAAGGCTTGGAGATCGACTGAATGGTGAATTCGACTGCAGCATCGCCTGATTCGTAGACATAGCCGTCCGAGGAAGACAAACTCAGCCCGAAGCCCTCGGGATCGGCATTGGCCAGCTCAGGTATGTAGCTTGCCAAGGTGCCGTCGCGCAGGTCGATCTGCTCGGCACGGATCCGGTCCAGGTAGTGCTGCACCAGCTCGGCCACGTGTCGGAGTCTAACCGCGGGCACCATCCCACGACGATGTCGTTTTTCCGCTAGTGCAGCGGCGGAACCCGTGCCATCGTGGAGCGCATGCACGAGGATTTCGACCGCTGCTACCGGGCAGTCCAGTCCAAGGATGCACGGTTCGACGGCTGGTTCGTCACCGCCGTGCTCACCACGGGCATCTACTGCCGCCCCAGCTGCCCGGTGCGCCCTCCGTTCGCCCGCAACATGCGTTTCTACCCGACCGCTGCTGCCGCGCAGGCAGCCGGCTTCCGGGCCTGCAAGCGGTGCCGTCCGGACGCATCACCGGGCTCCCCGGAATGGAATGTGCGCGGCGACATCGTGGCTCGATGCATGCGGCTGATCGCCGATGGCACCGTGGACCGCGAAGGCGTGACCGGCCTGGCCGCCCGGGTGGGTTACACCAGCCGGCAGTTGCAGCGCATCCTGCAGGCGGAGCTCGGTGCCAATCCCCTGGCGCTGGCGCGGGCGCAACGCGCCCAGACCGCCCGGGTCTTGATCGAGACCACCGAATTGCCGT
Organism: Mycobacterium syngnathidarum; assembly: GCF_001942625.1. GTDB lineage: Bacteria > Actinomycetota > Actinomycetes > Mycobacteriales > Mycobacteriaceae > Mycobacterium > Mycobacterium syngnathidarum. The sequence goes on along the minus strand of NZ_MLCL01000086.1, from coordinate 1,751 downwards.
TCGCCGATGTCGCATTCGCCGCGGGCTTCGCCAGCATCAGGCAGTTCAACGACACCGTCCGTGCGGTGTGCGATCTGACCCCGACTCAGCTGCGGCAGCGGGCGCGCTCCCGGTTTTCCTCAGATGCCTCCACTCCCGGCGTCCTGTCACTGCGGCTGCCGGTGCGCACCCCGTTCGCGTACGAAGGGATGTTCGGGCATCTGGCGGCCAGCGCGGTGCCAGGACTTGAGGAGGTTCGCGACGGTCAGTACCGGCGCACCTTGCGGCTGCCACATGGGTACGGCGTGGTGGGCCTGACGCCACAGCCCGATCATGTCCGCTGCCAGTTGGTGCTCGACGACTTCCGCGATCTCGCGGCCGCGATCGCCCGGTGCCGGCGCCTGTTGGACCTCGACGCCGATCCGGAAGCTGTGGTGGAAGCACTCCAAGACGACCCCCGACTGGCGGCTGTGGTGGCCAAGGCGCCCGGGCAACGCATTCCACGCACCGTCGATGAATCCGAGCTCGCACTCAGGGTGGTGATCGGGCAGCAGGTCTCGATCAAGGCGGCCGCCACGCACGTCGGTCGTCTCGTCGCCCGCTACGGAACCGCGATCTCCGACGACGCCGGAGGTCTGACCCAGGTATTTCCGAGCGCAGCCGAGCTCGCCGGTCTCGATCCCGATGGTCTGGCGATGCCGGCATCCAGGAAGCGCACCGTCGTCGCGTTGGTGTCCGCGATCGCAACCGGAGATCTGACCCTCGACCCCGGATGCGACTGGGATCGGGCTCGCGAGCAGTTGCTCGCCTTACCCGGGGTGGGTCCATGGACGACCGAGGTGATCGCCATGAGGGGGCTCGGGGATCCAGATGCCTTCCCCGACACCGATCTCGGGGTCCGCGCGGCCGCCGAACACCTCGGCCTCGCCCCTGACGGGTTGGTCGAACACAGCGCCCGTTGGCGTCCGTGGCGCGCGTATGCGACACAACACCTGTGGACCACACTGGACCACGCGGTGAACCAGTGGCCCCCGCACGATCGACAGGAGAAGTCATGACGACACTGCATTACCGCACCATGGACAGCCCGGTCGGTCTCCTGACACTGGCCGGCCGGGACGGAAAGCTCATGCACCTACGGATGGTCGATCAGACCTATGAGCCGAGTCGCCAGGGGTGGGAAGTCGACGACAACGCATTCCCCGAAGCCGTCGAGCAGCTCTCGGAATATTTTGCCGGCGACCGCACCGAGTTCGACCTCGAGCTCGACATGATGGGCACGCAATTTCAGCGCCGGGTGTGGCAAGCGCTGCAGGCCATTCCTTACGGACAAACCTGCTCATACGGCGAGATTGCCCGGCAGATCGGTTCGCCGAGCGCATTCCGAGCAGTCGGTCTGGCCAACGGGCACAACCCGATCGGCATCATCGTCCCGTGCCATCGGGTGATCGGCGCGAATGGCAGCCTCACCGGGTACGGCGGCGGCCTGGACCGCAAGCGAGCGTTGTTGGAATTGGAGAAAAGCCGAACCACCCCGGCCCTTTTCAATTGAACGACGGGCGTTTCGCGATTCGCCATCGGAATTGGGAACGTCCATACATACAAAAATGCCCGAGCCCTCCAATCGAAATTGGAGGGCTCGGGACTTAATTTGTGTTCGGCGGTGTCCTACTTTTCCACCCGTGTGGGTAGTATCATCGGCGCTGGCAGGCTTAGCTTCCGGGTTCGGGATGGGACCGGGCGTTTCCCTGCCGCTATGGACCGCCGTAACT
>NZ_MLCL01000034.1 GCF_001942625.1 Mycobacterium syngnathidarum | reverse complement strand
CGAAGAACCCGACCAGATCATCCAACGCCGGATCATTACGCCCCGCGATCGGAAAACCCACCGCCACATCGGAACTGGCACTCAAACTCGACAACAACACCGCCAACGCAGCCTGCACCACCATAAAGCTGGTCGCATCATGCTCCCTGGCCACCGCAGCCACCCGCTGCTGCAACTCCGCCGACCACTCCACCGCCACGCTGGCACCCCGGTAGTCAGCCACTACCGGATATGGCCGATCCGTGGGTAATTCCAACCGATCCGGCAGGCCCGCCAGCGTCTGCTCCCAATACCCCACCTGCGCGCAGATACGACTGTCCGGGTCGGACAGCTCACCGAGCTGCTCCCGCTGCCACAACGTGTAATCCACGTACTGCACCGGCAGCGCAGACCACTCCGGCGCCGCCCCGGCACACCGCGCGGCATACGCCACCGCCAAGTCAGCCACCAGTGGGCCGATCGAGGATCCATCGCCGGCGATATGGTGTAGCACGGTCACCAATACATGCTCGCCCTCTGCGACACGGAAAAGCTCAGCGCGCAACGGTAATTCGAGCTGTAAATCGAAGTGATGACGCACCGCCTCACCGATGGCTTGCTCCAGCCGATCCGACGACCAGCCACTGGCGTCGGTCACCTGCCACCCGAAATCGGCGTCTTCGGCAGGCACCACGACCTGCTGGGGTACTCCTTGAGGAGCCGCGAACACGGTACGCAACGACTCATGCCGACCCACCACATCGGCCAGGGCCGCGGCCAACGCCGCGACGTTCAGCCCTCCGCTGATCCGTAATGCGGTCGGCATGTTGTACGTCGCAACCTCACCCTCGAACTGACTCAAGAACCACAACCGCTGCTGCGCATACGACAACGGCACCACGGCAGGCCGCGGTTGGACCGTCAGTGCCGCACCGGGCCGGTCACCGGCATGCAGGCGTACCCAGTCCGCGAGCCCGGCCACGGTGGATACGTCGAAGAAAACCCGGATCGGGATGACGACGCCCAGTTCCTTCTGAATTCGTGCAAGCAGCCGCGTCGCCGACAGTGAGTGACCACCCAGATCGAAGAACGAATCATCGATGCCGACTCGGGTTCCGCCGAGGATGTCGCTGAACAGAGCCGCCAACGCACGTTCGCGTTGGTTTCGCGGCGCTCGGTAGGACATCCCACTGTGGAATTCGGGCGCGGGCAGTGCCCGCTTGTCCAACTTGCCGTTGACCGTCAACGGCAGTGCGTCCAACACCGTGATAGATGCGGGCACCATGTAGTCGGGCAACCGCTCGGCCAGGTAGGCACGCAGTTCAGCTACCCGCTCGATGACCGCTGGATCGTTGACGTAGCTGGACAGCGATCCGACCTGGGCGGCGGGTAGGTACAGATCCGTCAGGGCCTGCGGTGCGCCGGTGTCGTGGGTCAAGACGATATCCATCAGACCGACCGCGGACGACCAGGTCACCGACGTGAGGTACCCCAGATCTTCGCCCAACCGATGACACTGGTACGGCAGCACCGCATCGGCGGCGGGGATGTCAGCACGCAACTGACCGACCGGCTGGCCGTCCCTGGCTCGGGTCGACGCCTGCGCCAGAAGTACATCCGGTGAGATTCCGGCATGAGGTACACCGGTCACACGTAGCTCCGGCAGCTCCTGGGATCGCAGATATCCGGCCAAAGCGGCGAGGCTCCCAAACCGCTGCCAGGGTTCCGACGGCAGCCGGGCGACGGAGCGTGCCTGCACCGGATCCTTCCTCAGGACCACGTCGTAGCGGTAACCGCTCAGTTCATTCGCTGCCTGAATCCGCTTGAGATGCATCTCCACCGAGCCGATTTCGCCGAGCTGCTGCGGTAGCGCCGTGAAGAACTCGGGTGCGAATAGCAGTTCTTGCTCTGCCAGCATTTCCCGTCGCACCCGCTCACGCACCGAGGCGACAGTCTCCTCTGCACCCACGGGCCCCGCGCACACGACCCCGGTAGTGAACGCGCGCAACAACGCCAGGTTGCGCACATCACCGAGGAACACCGCCCCGGCCGGTGTCAGCAGGCGTTTCACTACCGCCAGCACATCCAGCAGGTAACCGGCGCTGGGAAAATACTGGATCACTGAATTGAGCACCACGACATCGAAATGCCCCTCCGGCAAACCATCTGGTGAATCGGCGGGCTGTATCAGGACCTGGACTCGATCGCCCCACGGCTGATCTTCCAGCGCCGCCTGAAGCTTCTGGATCGTCGGCGCGGAGAAGTCGGTGCCCCAGTACTCCACGCACTTCGGAGCGATCTGCGACAGCAACAACCCCGAACCCACACCGATCTCCAGAACCCGTCGCGGGTGCAGGGCCATGATCCGGTCAACCGTCGCCGACCGCCATTCCCGCATCTGATCCAGCGGTATCGGCTCACCGGTATAGCTGCTGGTCCAGCCGCCGAAATCTTCGCCAAGCACGACCGGCGCATCATCTTCGGTCGTCGGCTCCGAATAGACGCCGCCCCACACTCCCTGCCACTGCTCGACGAGGTGTGCCTCGCGCTCGGGCTCCCGGACCAGCACTTGCTCCTGGTCGAACACGACGTAACCGGCCAACTGCTTGTCGACGTGGTCTTCGGCCTGGCCCACGGTTGGAGCGGCGGGGGGAGCGACTACCACTGCCTGCGCCACTCGGTGGTGAGCCGCCAGTACCGCCTGGATCTCACCGAGCTCGATGCGATACCCGCGGATCTTGACCTGCTCGTCGGCACGACCCTCGTACAACAACTGGCCGTCCGTGCCCCAACGGACCAGGTCTCCGGTGCGATACATCCGGGCTCCGGTACCGCCGAACGGACACGCCATGAACCGCGACGCGGTCAGACCCGCCCGTCCCCAATATCCGATTCCGACCCCTCGACCCGCCACATACAGCTCACCCAGCACGCCGACCGGGACCGGGCGCAGCCATCGGTCCAGCACGAACAACGCGGTGCCGGGCATCGGATAACCGATCGGGACAATGCCTGTTCCACCCTCGTTCAGCGCCTTCAGCGGGCCACTGATCGCCACCCACATCGTGGTCTCGGTCGGGCCGTACTGATTGATCATCGACCGCCCGGGCGCCCAGCGTTCCACCACCTCGGCCGGGCAGGCTTCGCCGCCCACCAGCAAGGCCATCGACTCCAGGCCCTCAGGGGACAGCCCGCCAACTGCGGACGGTGTCTGGCCCAGCACATCGACTTTCTCGTCGACCAGGAGTGCGTGAAAGTCCTTCGGAGACAGAGCGACCGGCTCCGGCACAACCACCAGTCGGCCACCGTGCAGGAGAGCCATGAAGATCTCCCAGCCGGAGATGTCGAAGCTGTAGGAGTGCCATTGGGTCCACGCTCGCCCAGGTGCAGCCAGGCTTGGATCGAGTGATTCCAGCAGTTGAGTGACGTTGCGGTGGGCGATGGCCACGCCTTTCGGGACGCCGGTGGTTCCCGAGGTGTAGATGATGTAGGCGACGTCGTCGGCCTTCGGGGCCGGCAGGCCCGCACATCCGTAGTCCTGGATGGCCCTGTCGCCGACGTCGATGACCGGTAATCCGTGGCCGTCCAGCCGATCCGCCGACGCGTCCGTGGTGACCGCGACGATCGGGGCGGCGTCCTCGAGCATGAACGCGATGCGTGCGTCAGGGTGGACCGGGTCGATCGGCAAATACGCAGCACCGGTCTTCAGCACCGCCATGATCGACACGATCGCTTCGGGACAACGGCTGAACAGCAGCGCCACGCATCGGCCGGGTCCGGCTCCGCGGCTGATCAGGAGGCGTGCCAATCGATTCGATGCCTCATCCAGCTCCCTATATGAGGTCGAACGCCCCTCGGAGCGCAGTGCCACCGCATCCGGGTCCCGCGCGACCTGCTGTGCGAACACCTCCGGGATCGATACCGGCGTCTCCGGCTGGGACAGCACGCCCCGGTTGCCGATCTGATCCAGCTCGACGCACTCGGTGGCGTCGAGAACGGCGATCGACGACAGCAGCCGGGCCGGATCGGCCACCATTGCCTCCAGCACCCGTTCCAACCGCCTGATCAGCGACTCAATGGTGTTCGCGTCGAATACATCGGTACGGAATTCCACCGTCCCGTGAATCCCATCCGGGGCCCCGGCATCGGTCCGGCGTTCCTGCAGGAAGAACGCCAAATCCATACGTGCGGTGTGTGTTTCAGCAGAAAGGGGTGTCACATGTACGTCACCCATGGCCGCGCCGGCCGCGGGAGCACCGCCGCCCTGGCCGGCGAAGTTCTGCCAGGCCAGCATCACTTGGATCAGCGGGTGGTGAGTAAGGTTGCGGGCCGGTTTGAGTCGATCGACCAGCACCTCGAACGGCACGTCCTGATGCTCGAATGCGCCCAGGCTGCGCTGCCGCACCTGCTCCAGCAACTCAGCCACGGTCGGATCTCCGGCCAGATCAATGCGCAACACCAGCGTGTTGACGAAGAAACCCACCAGATCATCGAGGGCCCGATCGTTACGACCGGCGATTGGGAATCCGACCGCCACATCGGAACTGGCACTCAGGTTCGACAGTAGAACGGCCAGGCCGGCCTGCATCACCATGAAACTGGTCGCGTTGTGTTCGCGGGCCACCCGGGCCACCCGTTGCTGCAGCCGTGCGGGCCAATCCACCGTGAGACTGGAACCACGATAGTCGGCCACCACCGGATACGGCCGGTCCGTCGGCAACTCCACCCGCTCGGGCATGCCGGCCAAAAGTTGCTCCCAGTACGCCACCTGCGCAGAGATACGACTGTCCGGGTCAGCCAGATCGCCCAGATAATCCCGTTGCCACAGCGTGTAATCCACGTACTGCACCGGCAACGGTGCCCAATTCGGCGCCCGATCCGCGCACCGGCTCGCATACGCGACACCCAGATCACGCACCAGCGGACCAACCGACGAACCATCCCCGGCAATGTGGTGCACCACCGCCACGAAGACATGGTCGTCGTCGGCAAGGCGGAAAAGCCAGGCCCGAACCGGTATTTCGACCTCTAGGTCGAAATTGTGAGATACCGCCGCCCCGACACCCTCCATCAGCCGTTCCGCAGACCAACCGCTGGCGTCAACCACCTGCCACCCAAAATCAGCCTCTCCAGGCGGCAGCACCACCTGCTGGGGCAGCCCGTCACTCGCGGCAAAAACCGTGCGCAGTGACTCATGACGCCCGATCACATCCGCCAGGGCCGCACCCAAGGCATCCACATTCAGCTTCCCGCCGATACGAAGCGCCGTGGGCATGTTGTAGGTTGCTGCCTCACCTTCGAACTGACTCAAGAACCACAACCGCTGTTGCGCATACGACAACGGCAGCACCTCAGGCCGCGGAACTGGAACCAGCGGCGGCAATCCCTCCGGGCCCACGCCGATACGCGTAGCCAGCCGGCTGATCGCCGGGGCGTCGAACAGGGTGCGCACTGCGACGGTGGCGCCCAAAGACGTGTGGATGGCCGCGATCACCCGCATCGCCGACAACGAATCTCCGCCCAGATCGAAGAACGAATCGTCGGCTCCGACTCGCTCCAACCCGAGCACCTGGGCGTAGATCCCGGCCAGCATCTCCTCGGTGGGTGTGGAGGGCGCGCGGTAGCGACCAGCCTCGGAATATTCGGGTACCGGGAGGGCCCGTCGGTCCAACTTGCCGTTGACCGTCAACGGCAGCGCCTCCAGCACCACGATCGCCGCCGGGACCATGTAGTCCGGTAGCCGCTGCGCAAGTTGGCCGCGCAACTCGGCCGGATCCGCGGTGCCGGTGACGTAGGCGACCAGCCTCTTGTCGCCGGGACGGTCCTCACGGGTGATCGCCACCGCCTGCAGCACGCCATCCAGATCAACCAGCGCTGTTTGGATTTCGCCGAGTTCGATGCGGTAGCCGCGGATCTTGACCTGCTCATCGGCACGTCCCAGATACCGCAACTGTCCGTCGCAATCCCAGGACACCAGGTCACCGGTGAGGTACATACGGGTGCCGGTCCCGCCGAACGGGCACGCCACAAACCGGGTTGCGCTCAGCCCTGGCCGGTGCACGTAACCCACTCCGACGCCCCGGCCGGCCACATACAACTCGCCCACCACCCCGGCGGGTACCGGACGCAACCACTGATCCAGCACGAACAACGCCGCCCCCGGTACCGGTGCGCCGATCGGCACGACGCCCGAATCTGGCTGCAGCGGTGCGCTGATCGTGGCATACACCGTCGTCTCGGTCGGACCGTAGGCGTTGATCATCACCCGGCCTTGTGCCCACCGATGCATCACCTCGGGCGGGCAGGCTTCACCGGCCACCACCAACGTCGCCGACTCCAGGCCTTTCTCCGACAAGATCCCGGCCGCCGACGGCGTCTGGCTCAACACGGTGACATGTTCGCTGACCAGAAGGTCGTTCAGGTCCTGCGGGGAACGTGCCACCGACTCGGGCACCACCACCAAGCGTCCACCGTGTAGTAGCGCACCGAACATATCCCACACCGAGACGTCGAAAACCAGGGAGTGCCACTGTGTCCACGCCGGTTGGGCATCAATCGGCGGCGCCGGATTCACCGACTTGATGAGCTGGGTGACATTGCCGTGCGTGATCGCCACACCTTTCGGCACACCAGTGGTGCCAGAGGTGTACATGACGTAGGCCACGTCGTCGTGTGCCGGCGCCGGCAGGGCTGCAACGGGGTAGCGGTCGATACGCGGGTCGTCGGCATCGATGACCACCAAAGCTGTCCCATCGAGCCGCCCGGCCAACTCAGGCATGGTCACCGCGACCGCAGGTGCGGCATCGGAGATCATGAACTGCACCCGCGAGTCCGGAATCGCCGGATCTATCGGCAGATAGGCTGCCCCCGTCTTGAGTACCGCCAGGATCGACACAACAGCCTCGGTGCAACGGCTGAACAACAACGCCACGCACTGACCCGGGCCCGATCCAAGGTCAAACAGTAAGTGTGCCAGCTGATTTGATGTCTCATCTAGCTCGCGATAGGTCATCGTCCGACCCTCGCAGGTTACCGCTATGGACTCCGGCGCCCGAGTGACCTGCTGGGTGAACAGCTCCGGAATCGACTCCGACCGCGCGGCTTGGGTCAACGCCCCCCGATTACCGCATCGCGCCAGCCAGACTTGGTCGACGTCTTCGAGCAGATCGACCGAGGACAATCGCTGGCTGGTGTCCGAGGTCATCGCCACCAACACCCGGCGCCATCGATCGATCAGCGTTTCGATACTGGAGGCGTCGTAGACGTCCGTGCGGTACTCGACCGTCCCCCCGATTCCCGCGGGTTCTCCGTCGGATGCGAAACGCTCAGACAGAGAGAAGGTCAAATCCATGCGTGCGGTGTGTGTTTCCGCCGTCAACGGCGTGACCCGCAGATCGCGCAAGGTTGTCGCGGCCGCGGAATTGCCGGCGAAGTTCTGCCATGCCAACAATACCTGGACCAACGGGTGGTGAGTCAGGGTGCGAACCGGGTTGAGGCGTTCGACCAACACCTCGAAAGGCACATCCTGGTTGTCGTAGGCAGCCAGGCTGCGCCGGCGCACCTGCGCCAACAAGTCAGCGACGGTGAGGCCGCCGCTCACATCGACCCGGAGCACCAGGGTGTTGACAAAGTAGCCCACCAACGCGTCCAGTGCCGGATCCCCCCGGCCGGCAGTCGCGATGCCCACCGCCACATCAGAACTGGCGCTGGTCTTGCCCAGCAGCACAGCCAATGCGGCTTGGATCACCATGAAGCTGGTCGCGTTGTGCTCCCGCGCCAGCCGCCTGACCTGCTGCTGCAGTTCAGCCGGCCAATCGAGGTCCACACTGTCACCGTGGTAATCAGCGACCCGGGGATACGGCCGGTCGGTGGGCATGTCCAGCCGTTCAGGTAGACCCGCCAACGCATCTCGCCAGTACGCCACCTGCCCGGCAATACGACTGTCGGGATCGGCCAGATCGCCCAGATATTCACGCTGCCACAGGGTGTAGTCCACATACTGCACCGGCAGCGGCTGCCAGGCCGGGGCCCGGCCCTCGGACCGGCTGGCGTAGGCGACGCCCAGATCGGCGACCAACGGCGCGACCGAAGAACCGTCGCCGGCGATATGGTGCACCACCCCGGCCAGTACATGCTCGTCCTCGGCTAGACGGAAAAGCGTTGCACTCAAAGGAATTTCGGATGAGAGATCAAAAGTGTAGCTGGCCACCCGCCCGATGGCCTCGTGTAGTTCAACTGCCGTCCAGCTACTGGCGTCAACGACCTGCCATTCGAAATCCGCTCGGTCGGCCGGCACCACCACCTGCTCCGCGACGCCGTCGATCGCGCGAAACACTGTGCGCAACGACTCGTGCCGGTCCACCACATCGGCCAATGCCTGCGCCAGCGCGCCGGTATCCAGGCTGCCGCTCAGCCGCAACGCCACCGCCATGTTGTAGATGGGTGAGGGTCCCTCCAACTGATCAAGGAACCACAACCGTTGCTGCGCATACGACAACGGGATCACCGACGGCCGTCGCCGGACCACCAGCGGCTCACGGCCTCCGCCACCGGCATTCACACCTGCCGCCAGCCCGGCCACCGTCGGTGTCTCGAACACCGACCGAACCCTGAGGTCGGCGTCCAGGCTGGTATTGACCGCATTGACCAAGCGAGTTGCCGAGAGGGAGTCGCCGCCGAGGTCGAAGAAGGAGTCGTCGATGCCGACCCGTTCCAGGCCGAGGACCTCGGCGTAGATGCCGGCCAGGATCTCCTCGGTAGCCGTGCTGGGAGCCCGATAGTGATCGGTGCCGGTGTATTCCGGAGCCGGCAGGGCCCGTTTGTCGAGCTTGCCGTTGACCGTCAACGGCAACGCATCAAGAGCCACCACCGCGGCGGGCACCATGTAGGCCGGCAGCCGCTGCGCCAGCTGTGCGCGGACCACTGCGGGATCGGCGGTGCCGGTGATGTAGCCGACCAGCCGCTTATCCCCAGGCTGATCCTCACGGACAATCACCACCGCCTGCGCCACATCATCCAGATCAGCCAGCGCCGTTTGAATTTCACCCAACT
>NZ_MLCL01000085.1 GCF_001942625.1 Mycobacterium syngnathidarum | reverse complement strand
TGACGGTCAACGGCAAGCTCGACAAGCGGGCCCTGCCGGCTCCGGAATACACCGGCACCGATCATTATCGGGCGCCGGGCACCGCGACCGAGGAGATCCTGGCCGGTATCTACGCCCAGGTCCTCGGGTTGGAACGGGTCGGCATCGACGACTCCTTCTTCGACCTCGGCGGCGACAGTATTCTCGCGATGCGGGTGGTCGCCGCCGTCAACACCGATTTGGATGCCGGGCTGGCGGTACGCACGTTGTTCGACGCGCCCACGGTCGCGCAGTTGGCACCGCATGTCGGCGAGGATTCGGACCGGCGTGCGCCTTTGACGGCGGGCGAGCGTCCTGCCCTGGTCCCGTTGTCCTTCGCACAGAACCGTATGTGGTTCCTCAACCGGTTCGAGGACGGAGCGGCGACATACAACATGCCGATCGCGTTCCGGATCAACGGCGCCTTGGATGTCGACGCCCTGGAATCGGCTCTCGACGACGTGATCGACCGCCATGAATCGCTGCGCACGGTGTTCCCCGACATCGACGGAGTGCCCTCGCAAAAGGTACTGCCCGCACAGCCCGGGCTGTGGCGCCGCGGAGGCCCGGCCGTGGTGCCGGTGACGGACGACGATCTGGTCGGGGAGCTGACCTCCCTGGCGGGCTACACGTTCGACCTGGCCAATGAGATTCCGATCCGGGCCCAGATCTACGCCGTAGGCCCCGAGCAGTATGTCCTCGGAATCGTTCTGCACCACATTGCCTTTGACGGATGGTCGATGGCACCTATGGCCCGCGACGTCGGCGCAGCCTATCGGTCGAGGGCCGTGGGCCAGGAGCCCGATTGGTCACCATTGCCCGTCCAGTACGCCGATTACACGTTGTGGCAACAGGATTGGTTGGGATCAGAATCCGATCCCGACAGTGTGCTCGCCAACCAGCTCGCATACTGGCGGCGGGAACTCGCAGAACTCCCCGAGGTCATTTCTCTTCCCTCGGATCGGCCACGCCCCCCGGTGCCCAGCTATCGCGGCGACGCCGTCGGTCTGCGTATCGACCCCGAGGCCTGGGCTGGGCTCAAGGCCGTGGCCGCAGCCCACAACGCAACCGTGTCGATGGTTTTGCAGGCTGCGATGGCGGTTGCGCTGCACCGGGCCGGAGTCGGTGAGGACATCGCGTTGGGCACCCCGATCGCCGGGCGCATGGACCAGGCCCTCGATGAGCTGGTCGGGTTCTTCGTCAACACCTGGGTGCTCCGGGTGGACGTTGATCCTGCGTCGCGGTTCAGCGAGGTGTTGGAACGTGTCCGGCAGAAGGCGCTGGATGCCTACGCCAGTCAGGACGTGCCGTTCGAACTTTTGGTCGAGCGGCTCAACCCGACCCGGTCCACATCGCACCATCCGCTGTTCCAGGTGGCCTTGGCTTTCCAGAACAATGTGCGCCCCGAGATCCAGCTCGACGAACTCGACGTCGAGCCGATGGCCGCCGACATTCGCACCGCCCGGTTCGACCTCGAATTCGATCTGCGAGAAGTGTCCAACGGGGACGCGAGTGCGCTGTTCGATCTGCACGCGGTGCCCGAAGAGGGCCGCGGTGCACTGATGGCGGCAGGCACAGTCGCCTACGCCACGGATCTGTATGACCGATCCAGTGTCGAGCGCTTGGTGGGTTGGTTCGGCCGTGTCGTCGAGGCTGTGGTGGCTGACTCGTCGGTGGTTGTCGGCGAGGTCGGTCTGCTCGATCCTGACGAGCAGGATCTGTTGCTGCACAAGTGGTCCGGTGCAGACGCAACTCGCCCGATGGGATTGGCCCCGGAGCTGTTGGCCGCCGCGGTCGCCGCGGATCCGGAGGCCGTCGCAGTCGTGGACGGGAGCCGCGAGCTGTCCTACCGGGAGCTTGATGAGGTATCCAACCGACTGGCACGGGCGCTGATCGAAGCCGGGGTGGGCCCTGAACGCGCCGTCGGTGTGGCGATGGGGCGCTGCGCGGACTTGGTGATCGCCTGGTGGGCGGTACTCAAGGCCGGCGGAGTGTACGTTCCGGTCGATCCGGCTCACCCCGCCGAGCGGGTGTCCACGGTATTGGACGCCGCCGAGGCGGTTTGTGTGCTCACCTGCGGCACCGCTGCGGTCGAGGGGACCGGGAGCCGACTCGTGGTCCCGCTCGATGTGGTTGATCTGTCAGAACACAGCGCGGACCCGGTAGCGGATCCGGATCGACTGGCGCCCTTGAGTGTTGACGACGCGGCATATGTGATCTTCACATCGGGATCCACCGGAACTCCGAAGGGTGTCGCGATCAGCCATGCCGGGGTGCTCGGTGTCGCGGCCGCACACCATGATCTGCTCGGGGTGGCTCCGAAGGCTCGGGTGCTGATGGTCGCCGCACCGACTTTCGATGCCTCGATCTTCGAGTGGTTATGGGCGGTGTCCTCCGGGGCGGCATTGGTGGTGGCCCCGCCGGATTCCTACGCCGGGGCCGCGCTGGCCGAGGTATTGGCGGGTGAGCGTGTCGATGCGGCATTGATCACCCCGACGGTGCTGGCCACCCTGGATCCGGCCGAGATCGACGGGCTGGACACCTTGGTCACCGGTGGCGAGGCATGCCCGGCCGAGTTGGTGGCCGCATGGGCCCCCGGACGGCGGATGTTCAACGCCTATGGACCGACCGAGGTGACCATCTGGGCCACCTGGAGTGCGCTGACAGCCGGACAACCGGTGCGCATCGGTGCCCCGGTTCCGGGAACGTGCGCGTTCGTGCTCGATTCGCGGCTGAACCCGACGCCGGTCGGAGTCGTGGGCGAGCTCTACCTGGCCGGTCCTGCGGTCGCTCGTGGTTATGTGGGACGCCCCGATCTGACTGCGGATCGCTTCGTGGCCAATCCCTTTGGAGAACCGGGGACGAGGCTGTATCGCACCGGTGACCTGGTGCGCTGGGCCGAATCAGGCAGCCTGGAATACCTCGGCCGTGCAGATGCCCAGATCAAGCTCCGTGGGCAGCGCCTGGAACTGGGTGAGATCGAGAACACCCTGTTGGCCTGCCCGCAGGTCACCCGCGCGGCCGCGGCCGTGCATCGAGGCAGCACCGGTGTCGATCATCTGGTTGGTTACATCGCCCTCGAGCAGACCAGCACCGCCGACTACGACGCTGACGTTGTCGATCAGTGGCAAGGCATCTACGACGAGCTCTACGACGCTGACCTTGACGTGGTCGAATTCGGTAACGATTTCCGCGGCTGGAACAGCAGCTACACGGACGATCCGATTCCCCTGCCCGAAATGGAGGAATGGCGCTCGGCCACTGTGGATCGGATCCTGTCCATGCGCCCGCAGCGAGTACTCGAGCTGGGCGTCGGATCAGGCCTGCTGCTGTCCCAGCTGGCTCCCGAATGCGTCGAGTATTGGGGCACAGACTTTTCCGCGCCGACTATCCAGAAGCTGCAGAAGGCGGTGGCCGGCCAGCCCTGGGGAGGCCGGGTTCATCTGCTGACCCGACCGGCGCACATCACCGAGGCGTTGCCACAGAACCAGTTCGACATGGTGGTGATCAACTCGGTGGTCCAGTACTTCCCGAGCGCTGGGTACCTGGCCGAGGTCGTCGACAAGGCAGTGGAATTGCTGGCTCCTGGCGGCACGCTGTTTATCGGCGACGTGCGCAATCACAGTCTGCAGGGTGCCTTCCAGACCGGTATCGCGTTGGCGCGTAGCCGGAACGGTACCGATACTGACGAGATCCGCCAACGGGTACAGCGCGCGATGCTGGGCGAACATGAGTTGCTCCTTGCCCCAGAGTTCTTCACCACCTGGGCAGCCGACCATCCATCCGTGGGCGGCATCGACATTCAGGTCAAGCGTGGTGAGGCCGACAACGAGCTGAGCCGATACCGCTACGACGTCATCGTCCACAAGTCGCCCACGCAGGTGTGCTCACTGGCCAACGCCTCGACGTGGGTGTGGACGGACTGTGCGGGTCTGAGCGGGCTGCATGCCGAGTTGACGGCTCAGCAGCCGTCCACCGTACGGGTCACTTCCATTCCACGTGCCGGCGTGATCGCCGATGTGGTGACCGAACAAGCTTTGGGTGCAGGACTCCCACTCGCCGAGGCACTCGTCCACGCCGACGCCGCCGCACAGGATGTCGTCACTCCTGAAATGGTGTACCGGCTCGGCGAGGCAGCCGGCTACCACGTCGCAATTACGTGGGGCACCCAACCCGGAACCTTGGATGCCGTCTTCATCGCAACCTCCGGCGGTGATTTGCCGCCGGCGCTCACTGAGCTCTACCAGCCGGCGCCCGACGCCCGTCAGCGCGGCGGTTACGCCAACGACCCGCATACCAACTCAAAGGTCACGGCGGTCCGCCAGTGGTTGGCTGAACGGTTGCCCGAGTACATGGTTCCGAGCCAGATCGTGGTGCTCGACGAGTTCCCGTTGACTTCCTCGGGCAAGATCGACCGGAAAGCACTACCTGAGCCGACGTTCGTCGCAACCTCCTTCCGGGCTCCCCAGACCGATACGGAAAAGATTGTCGCCGAGGTGTTCACCGAGGTTCTCGGACTCGGCAGGGCAGGGCTCGATGACGATTTCTTCGTCCTCGGCGGCGATTCCCTGATCGCCATCCGGGTCAGCACACGTCTGCAGTCCGCTCTCGGCCGGGATGTGCCGGTTCGTTACCTGTTCGACGCGCCAACGGTCGGCGGGCTGGCCGACTATCTCGATCGGCATCAGGACGGTGTGGCGCGGCCACCGCTGACTGCGCGGCATCGTCCGGCGGCCATTCCGTTGTCGTATGCCCAGCAACGACTCTGGTTCTTGGAGCAGCTGCAAGGGCCCTCGCCGATCTACAACATGGCGGTGGCCTTGCGGCTCAGCGGGCACCTCGATGAGGCTGCCCTGGGTGCCGCGCTGGCGGACGTCGTGGGCCGGCAGGAAAGTCTCCGGACGGTGTTCACTTCAGTCGACGGGGTCCCCCAGCAGGTGGTTCTCGACACCGAACAGGCTGATCTGGGATGGCAGATCGTTGATGCCGCCGGGTGGTCGGCGGCCCGGCTCGACGAGGAGATCGGTGCAGCGGCCCGCCACAGTTTCGACCTCACGAGTGAAATTCCGATCAAAGCAACACTTTTCCGCATCAGCGAGAACGAGCACGTCCTGGCGGCGGTGGTTCACCATATCGCCGCCGACGGCTGGTCGGTCACCCCGCTCGTGGTGGATCTGGCGACTGCCTACGCCAGCCGGTGCGACGGGCAGGCCCCGGATTGGGAGCCCCTGCCGGTGCAGTATGCCGATTTCACGTTGTGGCAGCAGGAGTGGCTGGGCTCGGTATCCGACGCCGACAGCGTGATCGCCGGGCAGCTGAAGTACTGGGAGGAGGAGCTGGCCGATCTGCCTGATCGGTTGGAGCTGCCGACTGATCGGCCGTATCCGCCGGTGGCCGACTACCAGGGTTCCAGTGTGGTGGTGGATTGGCCTGCCGAATTGCAGCAACAGATCGCCCGGGTCGCCCGCGAGCACGGCGCGACGAGTTTCATGGTGGTCCAGGCAGCTCTGGCGGCGTTGATGGCTCAGCTGAGCGCGAGCACCGATGTGGCCGTGGGCATCGCGTCTGCCGGCCGCGGCGAGCCCGCACTCGACGAGTTGGTGGGTTTCTTCGTCAACACTTTGGTGCTGCGCGTGGACCTGGCCGGGGACCCCACTGTCGCAGACCTGTTGGGTCAGGTGCGGCAGCGTAGCTTGGCGGCGTTCGAGCATCAGGACGTGCCGTTCGAGGTGCTGGTGGATCGGCTCAATCCGACCCGCAGCCTCACCCATCACCCGCTCGTGCAGGTCATGCTGACCTGGCAGAACCTGCCATGGCAACACAGCGACCCTGCTGCCGCATTGGCACTGGGTGAGGTCGGCGTCACGCGACTGGAGGCCGAAACACAGACGGCCCGTATGGATCTGGTGTTCTCCTTGGCGGAACGCTTCAATGATGCCGGTGCGCCGGCAGGGATCGACGGATCGGTGGAGTTCCGCACTGACGTGTTCGACGCCGCCACGATCGAGACTTTGATCCAACGTTTGCAGCGGATGCTGGCGGTGTTTGTCTCGGATCCGGCTCAGCGGTTGTCGTCGGTGGATGTGTTGGATGCGGCTGATTGTGCTCGGTTGGATGAGGTTGGTCATCGGGCGGTGTTGATGCGGCCGGTGGTGGAGTCTTCGATTCCGGTGTTGTTCGGGGCTCAGGTGCAGCGTGCTGCGGATGCGGTGGCGGTGTGTTTCGAGGGTGTCTCGTTGTCGTATCGGGAGTTGGATGAGGCGTCGAATCGGTTGGCGCACTTGCTGGCCGAGTATGGTGCTGGGCCCGGTGAGTGTGTTGCGTTGATGTTGGAGCGCTCGGCGCAGGCTGTCGTGGCGATTTTGGGTGTGTTGAAGTCGGGGGCGGCGTATCTGCCGATTGATCCGGCGCATCCTGATGCTCGGGTTGAGTTCATGCTGGGCGATGCACGGCCGGTGGTGGCGGTGACTGCGGGTGGGCTTGCCGAGCGGTTGCTTGGATCGGGTGTGCCGGTGGTGGAGGTCGAGGATCCTCGGATTGATTCTCAGTCGTGTGCTGCGTTGCCGGTTCCGGCTCCTGATGATGTGGCGCACATTATTTATACGTCGGGGACGACGGGGACGCCGAAAGGTGTTGCGGTTACTCATCAGAACGTGACGCGGTTGTTTGACGGCATGGATGTGGGTGTCGAGTTGGGGCCGCAGCAGGTGTGGGCGGCGTGTTCGTCGTTGGCGTTCGATTTTTCGGTGTGGGAGATCTGGGGTGCGCTGCTGCACGGTGGGCGTTTGGTGGTAGTGCCTGAGCAGACCACCCGTTCATCGCAAGATCTGCATGCCCTTCTGGTTAACGAACACGTCACAGTTCTGAGCCAAACGCCCTCTGCAGTAGGGATCCTGTCCCCGGAGGGCCTGGAATCCGCAGCGTTGATGGTGGCTGCCGAGGCGTGTCCGCCGGATGTGGTGGATCGGTGGGCGCCGGGCCGGGTGATGATCAACGGGTACGGCCCGACGGAGACGACCGTCTATGCCACGATCAGTGCTCCGTTGCAGGCTGGTTCGGGTGTGGTGCCGATCGGTGTGCCGGTCCCAGGTGCGGCGCTTTTCGTCCTGGACCGGTCGCTCCGGCCGGTTCCTCCGGGTGTGGTGGGTGAGTTGTATGTGGCCGGCCGCGGTGTGGGCGTGGGCTACGTACGCCGGCCGGGTTTGACCGCATCGAGGTTTGTGGCGTGCCCGTTCGGCGCACCCGGTGCCCGGATGTATCGGACCGGGGATTTGGTGTCGTGGGGTCCGGATGGGCAGTTGCGGTATGCCGGACGTGCCGATGAGCAGGTCAAGGTTCGTGGTTACCGCATCGAACTCGGCGAAATCCAAAGCGCGCTGGCCGATCTGGACGGTGTGCAGCAGGCGGTGGTGGTCGTCCGTGAGGATCAGCCTGGCGACAAGCGACTGGTCGGCTACCTCACCGGTAGCGCGGACCCGGTGCACGTGCGTGCGGCCCTGGCCGAGCGGCTGCCGGCCTACATGGTGCCCGCAGCTGTCGTAGTCCTTGATGCGTTGCCGCTGACGGTCAACGGCAAGCTGGACAAGCGCGCTCTGCCGGCACCGGAATACACCGACACCGATCACTATCGCGCGCCCAGCACGGCTACCGAGGAAATCCTGGCCGGCATCTACGCCCAGGTTCTGGGACTGGAACGCGTCGGCGTCGACGACTCCTTCTTCGACCTCGGCGGCGACTCCCTGACGGCGATGCGACTACTCGCAGCCGTCAATGCCGGCTTCGAGGCCGAAGTCAGTGTCCGTACCTTGTTCGACGCGCCCACCATCGCCCAGCTGGCGCCGCACATCAAGGCCGGTTCGGGTGGACGTCCGCAGTTGGTCGCCCAACAGCGACCAGACGTCATTCCGCTGTCGTATGCGCAACAGCGGTTGTGGTTCTTGGAACAATTGCAGGGGCCGTCATCGATCTACAACATGGCGGTGGCATTGCGGCTGGACGGCAACCTGGACGCCGCCGCGCTCGGGCAGGCATTGGCCGATGTGGTGGGAAGGCACGAGAGCCTGCGCACGAAGTTCGGCGCCGTTGACGGGATTCCTCAGCAGTTGGTGGTGCCCGCCGGGCAAGCGGAACTCGGCTGGCAGGTTGTCGACGCCAGTGGGTGGTCTGCGGATCGGTTGAAGGAGGAAGCAGGAGCTGTCGGGCGGCGGCACTTTGACCTCACGCAGGAAATCCCCTTGCGGGCAACACTCTTCCGGGTCGCTGAGGAGCAACACGTACTGGTGGCGGTGGTTCACCACATCGCTGCCGATGGTTGGTCGATCACGCCATTCGTGGCGGATCTGGGCTCGGCCTACGCCAGCCGCTGTGCCGGCCGGGCGCCAGAGTGGGCGCCGTTGTCAGTCCAATATGCCGATTACACGTTGTGGCAGCAGGAGTGGTTGGGGTCGACATCTGATCCGGACAGTGTGATCGCCACGCAGCTGGCCTATTGGGAACAAGAACTAGTCGATCTGCCCGAGCGTCTCGAGCTGCCGACCGATCGGCCGTATCCGCCGGTGGCCGACTATCAGGGCTCCAGTGTGGCGGTGGAGTGGCCGGCCGAATTGCAGCAACAGGTGGCACGTGTCGCCCGGGAGCACGGTGCGACCAGCTTCATGGTGGTCCAGGCCGCGCTGGCAGCGTTGCTCGCAGAGTTGAGCGCCAGTTCCGATGTGGCAGTGGGAATCGCAACCGCGGGCCGCAGCGATCCGGGCCTCGATGAACTGGTCGGCTTCTTCGTCAACACTCTGGTGTTGCAGCTGGACCTGGGCGGGGATCCCACAGTTTCGGATCTGCTGGCCCAGGTACGCCGGCGCGGCTTGGCGGCGTTCGAGCATCAGGACGTGCCGTTCGAGGCACTTGTGGAGCGACTCAACCCCGCCCGTAGTCTGACCCACCATCCGCTCGTGCAGGTGATGGTGTCATGGCAGAACTTCGCCGCCGAGCAAGCTACCGGTCTGCGCCTGGGCGATGTCCAGGCCACACCGCTGGATGCGGAGACCCGCACGGCCCGTATGGATCTGGTGTTCTCCCTGGCTGAACGCTTCAACGATGCCGGTGCTCCGGCCGGGATCGGTGGCGTGGTGGAGTTCCGCACGGACGTGTTCGACGCGGCGAGCGTTCGCACACTCGTCAAGAGGCTGCAACGTGTATTGGCGGCGATCACAGCTGACACTGCTCAGCGGTTGTCGGCGGTAGATGTGTTGGATGCGGCTGATTGTGCTCGGTTGGATGAGGTTGGTCATCGGGCGGTGTTGATGCGGCCGGTGGTGGAGTCTTCGGTTCCGGTGTTGTTCGGGGCTCAGGTGCAGCGTGCTGCGGATGCGGTGGCGGTGTGTTTCGAGGGTGTCTCGTTGTCGTATCGGG
>NZ_MLCL01000059.1 GCF_001942625.1 Mycobacterium syngnathidarum | reverse complement strand
AGTTACGGCGGTCCATAGCGGCAGGGAAACGCCCGGTCCCATCCCGAACCCGGAAGCTAAGCCTGCCAGCGCCGATGATACTACCCACACGGGTGGAAAAGTAGGACACCGCCGAACACAAATTAAGGATCGCCCCCCACGTTTTACGTGGGGGGCGATTCGTTTTGAATTCTCTTTCCCCAATTCGACATTCAGTCGATATTCCACAGGGCGCCCGAGTGAATATCGGTGGTCCGCCGCCGGCAAGATTATGTCGGCCATGGCTGCTGCCAGTATCCTTTGCGGGAAGAGTAGGTAGAAAGGCACACGTGGTCGGAGACAGACAAGGCGGCGCAGAGCGTCGTCCGCGGCGTGCATCGAACGACCGCGCATCGAACAATTCGGGTCACCACCGCTCCCGTGATCAGCGGGGCCGGGATCAACGTTCCAGTGCGCCCCGCCACTCCGGGCCTGGCCGGGCCCGTCCGGCCCAGCCCACCGAGGACACCGAACCCAGAAACGACGGCCCGAAGTTGCCCGCCGATGTCGAGGCCAAGGAGTTGGCCCCGGACGTGCGCCGGGAACTGGTGACGCTGGACAAAACCACCGCTGATTTCGTCGCACGTCATCTCGTGATGGCCGGCAAGCTCCTGGACGAGGATCCCGAGACGGCATTGGCCCATGCCCGCGCCGCCCGCAACCGAGCCGGGCGGATCGCGGTGGTGCGCGAGGCTGTCGGCATCGCGGCCTATCACAGCGGCGACTGGGCTCAGGCACTGGCCGAGCTGCGCGCTGCCCGCCGGATGGGTAGCAAGTCGGCGCTGCTGCCGATGATCGCCGATTGCGAACGCGGCGTCGGGCGGCCAGAGCGGGCGCTGGAATTGGCTCGCAGCGACGAGGCCGCCGCGCTCACCGGAGACGATGCCGAGGAGCTGCGGATCGTGACTGCCGGTGCCCGTTCGGATCTTGGCCAGCTGGAGCAGGCGTTGGCGATCCTGTCGACACCTCAGCTCGATCCGACCAAGGTGGGCCCGACATCGGCCCGGCTGTTCTACGTGTACGCCGACACGCTCCTGGCGCTCGGACGTACCGATGAGGCGTTGCAGTGGTTCGTTCATGCTGAGCAGGCCGACACCGATGGCATCACCGACGCGGAAGACCGGATCACGGAGCTTTCCTGACGTGACCACGCTTGCGCGGGAACACGATTGCCTGCTGCTCGATCTCGATGGCACGGTATTTCGGGGTCACGAGCCGACCGTGGGCGCACTTGAGAGCCTGGCCGGTCTGGACGCACGGGTCCTCTATGTCACCAACAATGCTTCGCGCGCGCCCGAGCAGGTCGCCGAACACTTGCGTGAGCTCGGGTTCGCCGCGATACCCGACGATGTGGTGACCAGCGC
The DNA here is from genome assembly GCF_001942625.1 of Mycobacterium syngnathidarum. GTDB lineage: Bacteria > Actinomycetota > Actinomycetes > Mycobacteriales > Mycobacteriaceae > Mycobacterium > Mycobacterium syngnathidarum. The sequence continues at coordinate 12,391 of NZ_MLCL01000059.1, read as the reverse complement.
GCAGAGTGCGGCCCACCTGCTGGCAGCTCATCTGTCGGCGGATGCACCGGTTCTCGTTGTCGGGACGGAGGCGCTTGCCGCTGAGGTGAGCAACGCCGGGTTGCGCCCGGTCCGCACATTCGACGAAGGCCCGGTCGCGGTGGTGCAGGGGCATTCGCCGGATACCGCGTGGCCGAATCTGGCAGAAGCTGCGCTGGCGATTCGGGCCGGGGCATTGTGGGTGGCGGCGAATGTCGATCTGACCCTGCCTTCCGAGCGCGGATTACTGCCGGGCAATGGCTCGATGGTGGCCGCGTTGCGGGTGGCCACCGAGCAGGAACCGATGGTGGCGGGCAAGCCCCAACCAACGCTGATGAACGACGCGATGAGCCGAGGGACCTTCGTGAACCCGCTCGTGGTGGGAGATCGGCTCGACACCGATATCGCGGGGGCCGTTGCCGCCGGGCTGCCGAGCCTCATGGTGCTCACCGGTGTCAGCACGGCGTGCGAGGCGGTGCATGCCGTGCCCGCGGAACGTCCCGGCTACCTGGCTGCAGACCTGCGGGGATTGCACGCCGACGCCGACGCGCTGCGTATCGGGCCCAGCCCGGCCTGGCGGATCGACGTCGACACCGACACGGTCACCGTGCACACCACGGGTCAGGATCCCCATGACGACCTGTCGGTGGTGCGGGCGGCCGCGCACGCGGTGTGGGGCGCGAATCTGGGGCAGCGCGCTCTGATGGTCTGCGCCGGTGACGAGACAGCGCGCCAGGCGCTGCAACGGTGGTCGTTGCTGTCGGCCCCGATCGACTAGCGTGAGTATCGCTATGACTACCGATCCAGACCAATTGCGTGCCCAGGTCGCAGAAGTGCTGGCAGGCGTCCCCGACCCGGCGGAGGACCCGTCCGCGCTCGAGGGGATGGACATCGACGTGGTGGCCGCGCGGCTCGAGCAGGCCCACGATCTGCTGGTGGCTGCCCTCGAATCCGTCGACAGGGGGCAAGCGAGCGGACCGCAGGCGACAGAACGGTGAGCGCCGGTGGCGCGGCGCGCTCGCGTTGATGCCGAGCTGGTGCGACGGGGCCTGGCCCGGTCTCGCCAGCAGGCGGCCGAATTGATCGAAGCCGGCCGGGTGCGGATCGACGGCATGCCGGCGGCCAAACCGGCGACCGCGGTCGCCCCCGACACCAACATCACCGTGATTGCCTCAGCGGAACGCTCCTGGGTGTCACGAGGGGCTCACAAGCTGATCGGTGCGCTGGACGCATTCGACGTCGCCGTCGAGGGGAGACGCTGCCTTGACGCAGGGGCTTCCACCGGAGGCTTCACCGAGGTGCTGCTCGACCGCGGCGCCGCCGAGGTGGTGGCCGCCGACGTGGGTTACGGCCAGCTGGCCTGGCCGCTGCGTTCGGACGAGCGAGTACACGTGCTGGAACGCACCAATGTTCGGGAGCTGACGCCGGATGCGATCGGCGGGCCGGTGCAGCTGATCGTGGCCGATCTGTCGTTCATCTCGTTGGCCACCGTACTGCCCTCGCTGACGGCTTGTGCGGCCGCCGACGCCGATATCGTCCCGATGGTGAAACCGCAGTTCGAGGTAGGCAAGGATCGTGTCGGGGCGGGCGGTGTGGTGTCCGATCCGGAGTTGCGCATCGACGCGGTGTGCACGGTCGCCCGCAAGGCAGCGGCCTTGCAGTGGCATGCTGTCGATGTGACGGCCAGCCCGCTTCCCGGACCATCGGGCAATGTCGAGTACTTCCTGCACCTGCGTGCCCAAGGCGACCGTCGGCTGGACGGCGGGTCGCTTGAGCAAGCGGTTCGGCAGGCGGTCGAGGAGGGGCCGCAATGACTCAAGAACGCACGATCCTGCTGGTGGTACACACTGGCCGCGACGAGGCGACCGAGGTTGCCCGGCGAGTGGAAAAGGTGCTCGGGGACAACGGTATTGGTCTGAAGGTGCTCTCGGCCGAGGCCGTGGACCGGGGTCCGCTGCATCTGGCGCCCGACGACATGCGCGCGCTCGGCGTGGATATCGAGGTGGTCGACGCAGATGAGCGTGCCGCCGAAGGGTGCGAGCTGGTGCTGGTGCTCGGCGGGGATGGCACGTTCCTACGTGCGGCTGAGCTCGCACGCAACGTCGAGATCCCGGTGCTGGGCGTCAATCTGGGCCGGATCGGATTCCTCGCCGAGGCCGAGGCCGAGGCCATCGACCATGTCCTCGAGCGCGTCATCGACCGCGATTACCGCATCGAGGAACGGATGACCCTGGACGTCGCGGTGCGGGTGGGCGCCGATGTCGTCAACCGGGGCTGGGCGCTCAACGAGGCCAGCCTGGAGAAGGGGCCTCGGCTCGGAGTGCTCGGCGTGGTGTTGGAGGTGGACGGCCGCCCGGTGTCGTCGTTCGGCTGCGATGGGGTGCTCGTGTCGACGCCGACGGGATCCACGGCCTACGCGTTCTCGGCCGGCGGCCCGGTGCTCTGGCCGGACTTGGAAGCGATTCTGGTGGTGCCCAACAATGCACACGCGTTGTTCGCACGTCCGATGGTGACGAGTCCGTTGGCCAGTATCGCGATCGAGATCGAGGCGAGCGGCAACGATGCCCTGGTGTTCTGCGATGGGCGCCGCGAGATGGTGGTGCCGGCCGGCGGCCGGCTGGAGGTGACCCGCTGCGGCACCCCGCTGAAATGGGTACGGCTGGACTCGGCACCGTTCACCGATCGGCTGGTGCGTAAGTTCCGGTTGCCGGTCACCGGATGGCGGGGACAGTAGATACCTGTGCTGTCAGAGATTCGTATCGAGTCATTGGGCGCGATCAGTGCTGCCACTGCGGAGTTCGACCGCGGTTTGACCGTGCTGACCGGCGAGACCGGTACCGGTAAGACGATGGTGGTGACCAGCCTGCACCTGCTCGGCGGGGCACGTGCGGATGCGTCGAGGGTGCGTTCGGGCTCGGACCGCGCGGTGGTGGAAGGCCGTTTCAGCACAATCGAACTCGGTGAGGACGTGACCGGACGGGTCGAGGAGCTGCTGGAATCCTCGGGCGCCGAGCGTGATGACGACGGCAGCGTGATCGCAGCCCGCTCGGTCAGCCGGGCCGGGCCGTCGCGAGCCTATCTGGGCGGGCGGAGCGTGCCTGCCAAGTCTTTGAGCAACTTCACCGCCCAGGTGTTGACGCTGCACGGCCAGAACGATCAACTGCGGTTGATGCGCCCGGATGAGCAGCGCGCGGCCCTGGACCGTTTCGCCGAGGTGGACAAGCCGCTGGCCCGCTACCGGAGCATCCGCGACGAATGGCTGACGGCGCGTCGTGACCTGACCGACCGGCGTCGGCGGGCCCGGGAACTGGCCCAGGAGGCCGACCGGCTGAGCTTCGGCATCCAGGAGATCGACGCGGTCGCACCGCAACCTGGTGAGGACGAAGCGATCATCGCCGATATCCGTCGGCTGTCGGAACTCGATGCCCTGCGCGAGGCCGCGCAGAGCGCTCGGTTCGCTCTGGCCGGGGAACTCGACGAGCCCACTCCCGAGTCCACGTCGGCGGCCGACAGTGTGGGCCGGGCACAGGCGGCGCTGGAGTCCACCGACGACTCGGTGTTGCAGGCACTGGCCGCGCGGCTGGCCGAGGCGATGGCGGTGATCGGTGACGTCTCCGGCGAGCTCGGCGACTATCTGTCCGAATTGCCCAGCGATGCCAGCACTTTGGAGACCAAGCTGGCGCGGCAGGCCGAGCTGCGTACGCTCACCCGCAAGTACGCCGCCGATGTCGATGGGGTGTTGGAATGGTCCCGCGACGCCGCCGAACGGTTGGCGCAGCTTGACGTGTCCGAGGAGAGCCTGGCTGCCCTGGACCGCAAGGTCGTCGAGCTCGAGGCCCAATTGGTCGCGGCGGCAGGTGAACTCACCAAAGCCCGGTCCAAGGCCGCCAAGGGCCTGGCCAAGGCGGTGACCGCGGAATTGGCCGGACTGGCCATGGCCAATGCGGTGTTCACCATCGGCGTCATGCCCATGCAGGCGCGGGCCGATGATTCCGCGCCGGTGACCATGCCCGACGGCGCGGTGTTGCATGCCGGCCATGACGGGGTGGACGCGGTCGAGTTCGGTTTCACGGCCCACCGGGGCGCCGATGTGCTGCCGCTGGCCAAGAGCGCCTCCGGTGGCGAACTGTCCCGCGTGATGCTGGCTCTCGAGGTGGTGTTGTCGGCGTCGACGGCGGGAACCACGATGGTGTTCGACGAGGTGGATGCCGGGGTCGGCGGTCGGGCCGCGGTGCAGATCGGCCGCCGACTTGCCAGGTTGGCCCGTACTCATCAGGTCATCGTGGTGACGCACCTGCCTCAGGTCGCGGCGTTCGCCGACGCCCATCTCGTGGTCGACAGCGGTAACGGTCGCGCCAAATCCAGCGGCGTGCGCCGCATCGACGATGAGGACCGGGTCGCCGAGTTGGCCCGGATGCTGGCCGGGCTGGGGGAGTCCGACAGCGGCCGGGCACACGCCAGGGAGCTGTTGGAGGCTGCCCAGCAGGAGCGCAGCACACCCTAGCTCCCGTCGGCCAGTGGCGGGTTGGCCGGGGACAGTTCGGCGGAGGTCCATCGCAGTGGGCTGACGTGGCTCAGTTCCACGACCTCGCCGATCGTAAAGTCGACTGCGCACTGGGTGCCGGCACTGGAATCGGCTTCATCCCAGTTGATTTCGGCGGTCCCGGTGAGCTGGATCGTCGATCCCGAAGCCCAGTCGGCCACCAGCAGCCCGCACCGTGGATTCACGTCGATGTTGCCCAGCGTCATGAACATCGAATTCCCGCGGTAGTCAGGCCAACGGAGCTGCCGGGGCGAGAGCACCCGCACAAACCCCGGATTGCCGCCCCGGTGTGATGCGTCGGCATTGCCCGCCGCGTCGGCCGAACCGATGAAGAAGGCGTCAGCGCTGGTGATGACCGCCTGCTGTCGCTCGGTCAGCGCCTGGCCGCGGTGCACGGCGGGCCGCTCGAGTGTGGGCCGGACCTCGGCGACGTGGCGGCGCGAGATGTACTTCGGGCAGTTCGAATAGACCTGGCCGGGGTCGATCCGCAGGCCGGTCCCCGCCGGCTCGGCGGTGCCGTTGACCCGCATGCGGCGCCGGGTCTGCGGCTCGATGGCGATCATGCCGATCTGCTGATCGCCGCGCAGCGAATCGCGGACCGGGTCGCCCGGGGCGGGCAGCGCGTCGAGCAGGATCGTGCGCGGATCGTCAGCGTGGACGAAGCCGGGTGGACCGGTGATCAAGCTGGTCCACAGCCGGCCATCGTCGTCGGTCGTGGCGATCACGATCATCGGCTGCTCGGCGAGGAACTCAGCGGCGGCCGCGGGAACTTCGGTGCGGATCATGCGACCGACGCGGGTGGCGATGGCTTCCTGCCCCATGCGCCGCTGTACCGCCAACTCACCCGAGTGATACATGTTCACCTGTTCCGGTCAGAAGAATCCGCAGGTGGGGGCGGCTCCACTGGGCGCGGGAGCGTCCTGTGCCCCGTTCGGGGCGTACACCTCAAGCCGGGTCCCGTCCGGGTCGGTGAAGAAGATGCCGCCGGAGGCGGTTCCCTCGCCGTGGGCGACGACGCCGTCGTGCGCGAACTGCGTGCCCAGCGCCTTCAGGGCCGCCTCCACGGTCCGCACCTCGTCGATGCTGGCCGCCTCGAACGAAAGGTGGTGCAGGCCGGGTGTTTCCGTGGAGAACCGGCCGTTGCTCTGCTGCCAGAGGGTGAGCCGCAGTGTCCCGTTCGTGCCGAGGAAGGCGTACCGGTGTCCGCCCTCGGTGTTGACGGCGAGCGGTTCGAAACCCAACGCGTTTCGGTAGAAGTCCACGGAGCGGTCCAGATCGGTGACGTTGATGCCGACGTGTCCGGTGGCGAGCTGGGGCGTGGTGGTCCCGGTCATGCGATCCTCCTGATTGGGCCTAACCGATGTAATTGCTCAAACAGGTTAGGCCGGGCGGCGGCGCCGCGTCAACCATCTAAACTATTTTTGATGGTTACGTCGGCGCGTGGTCCTTGTGGGTGCGGGGGCCTGGTTACCCTCAGGTATGCGTGATCCGCGACCGCATGTCGGCGAACCCCTCGCGCTGGATCTGCTGAACACCCGGTGGATGTCGGCGGATGGGCCGCAGGACCTGCTTTCTGACGTCGAGGGCCTGCGGCGCTGGTTGCTGGCCAATGGCCTGGCGGATCGTTGCGCGGCGGACGAGGAGTCGCGGATCGCGCTGATGTCCGCCCGTGAGGCGATCCTTCGGGCCCTCGAAGCCGGTTCCGTCGACGAGGTCAACGAGGTGCTGGAACAAGGTCGGATTCGGCGCACACTCACGGCATCGGGTCCCGCGGAGGCTGTCGAGGTGGCGCAGCCGCAATGGCTGGCCGGATGGCTGGCGGCCGAAGATTTGCTGCGGTTGCTGGGCGAGGCGCCCGATCGGATCAAGCAATGCGCACATCCGCGCTGCATCCTGTGGTTTCACGACACCTCGAAAAACGGCGCGCGGCGATGGCACTCGATGGCCACTTGCGGCAACCGGGCGAAGGCTGCACGACATTATGCGGCGAAGCACGATTGAGACCGGACTGCTGTTACTGATGTGACTAAAGCCAACTTGTGAGGCTGGTGTTACGGCGCGCCTCCGCCCCCTGACCGGCGATGCCCGACAGAATCGGCGCATGAAGATGGCCACGCTGCTCACCCGCAATGCCAATTCTCGTCCGGGAGTGACCGGCACTGCTCGAGTGGACCGCGACCTCGATCGGCTGCTGCGTCGCATCGGCCCCGGCGACATCGTGGTTCTCGACGCCCAGGATCTCGACCGGATCACTGCTGACGCGCTGGTCGAGGCCCAGATCGCCGGCGTCGTCAACGCTTCACCGTCCATCTCCGGGCGCTACCCGAACTTGGGGCCAGAGGTGCTCGTGGCCAACGGTGTGGTGCTCATCGACGAGGCTGGGCCGGAGATCTTCAAGAAGATCAAAGACGGGGCGCGGATCCGGCTGAACAACGGCGGCGTCTACTCCGGTGATCGGCGCATCGCGCTGGGCACCGAGCGCAACGATCAAGAGATCCACGAGCTCATGCATGACGCCAAGAGCGGTCTGGTGGCGCATCTGGAGGCATTCGCGGGCAACACCATCGAGTTCATCCGCAGCGAGAGCCCGCTGCTCATCGACGGCATCGGAATCCCGAACATCGACGTGGACCTGCACCGCAGGCATGTGGTGATCGTGGCCGAGGAGCCCAACGCCGCCGACGACCTCAAGGCGCTCAAACCGTTCATCAAGGAGTACCAGCCCGTGCTGGTCGGCGTCGGGGCCGGCGCCGACGTGCTGCGCAAGGCCGGCTACCGGCCCGCGCTGATCGTCGGCGACCCGGACAAGATGAGCGTCGAGGTGCTGCGGTGCGGCGCCCAGGTGGTGCTGCCGGCCGACGCCGACGGGCACGCCGCGGGTCTGGAGCGCATCCAGGACCTCGGGGTCGGGGCGATGACCTTCCCGGCCGCCGGGTCGGCTGCGGATCTGGCGCTCTTGCTCTGCGATCACCACGGCGCGTCACTGATCGTCACGGTCGGTCACACCGCTTCGATCGAGGAGTTCTTCGACCGCTCGCGCCAGCGCAGCAACCCGTCGACCTTCCTGACCCGGCTGAAGGTGGGGGAGAAGCTCGTCGATGCCAAGGCAGTGGCGACCCTGTACCGCAGTCGGGTGTCCGGCGGCGCGATCGCCTTGTTGGTGCTGGCGATGCTCGTCGCGGTCGTCGTCGCCTTGTGGGTCTCCCGGGCCGACGGTGCTGTGCTCGACTGGGTCGTCGACTACTGGAACCGTTTCACCCTCTGGGTCCAGAACCTCGTCAGCTGAACAGGTCGGTGAGCTGTGATCACGCTACGTGCCCATGCCATCTCGCTGGCGGCGGTCTTCCTGGCGCTGGCGATCGGGGTGGCCCTCGGATCGGGTCTGCTTTCGAACACCGTGCTGTCGGGCCTTCGTGACGACAAGTTGGATCTGCAGCACCAGATCGAGACCCTCACCGAGGACAAGAACGCTCTGAACGAAAAGCTCAATGCCGCAGGTGAATTCGACGCCCAGATGGCGCCCCGCATGGTGCGCGACGCGTTGAAGGACAAGTCGGTGGTGCTGTTTCGCACGCCCGACGCCGTCGATGGCGACGTCGATGCCGTGTCGCGGTTCATCCGCGACGCGGGCGGGACGGTGACCGGCAACGTCTCGCTCACCAGCGAGTTCGTCGAGGCGAATTCTGCGGACAAATTACTTTCGGTGGTCAACTCACCGATCGTGCCCGCCGGTAGGCAACTGAGCACCGCGGCGGTGGACCAGGGGTCACAAGCCGGCGACCTGCTGGGAATCACGCTGTTGATCGACCGGAATCCGGCCGCGGCGCCCGTGGACGACACCCAGCGACAGACCGTACTCGCCGCCTTGCGTGACACCGGCTTCCTGACTTATGACGATCCACACATCGGTGCGGCCGACACCGCACTGATCATCACCGGCGGCGGATTCGGCGTCGACGGGGGCAACCGGGGTGCCACCGTGGCCCGGTTCGCGGCCGGACTCGCGCCGCACGGCGCCGGCACCGTGCTCGCCGGGCGGTCGGGGTCGGCTTCTGGGACCGGCGCGGTGGCCGTGACCAGGTCAGATGCCGGCTTGGCGGCTGCCGTCAGCACCGTGGACGACGCCGATTCCAGTGCCGGGCAGATCACTGCGGTGTTGGCGCTGGGCGACCTCGTCGGCGGCGGCAAGGCCGGCAAGTACGGGACCGGGCAAGGTGCCGCCTCGGTAACCGTCCCGCAATAGCCGGGGTTTTCCCGCTGCCGCCGGCGGCGCGCCAGCGACGGCTTGTCGGTGTCGGTGTTAAGGTGAACTTCCGTGGGTCGGCAGGCCACAGCTTGTTTCACGATTCCCCTGCCCGTCGTCACGGAGGATGCTTTTGCCCGCCTTACGCAAGCACCCGCACACCGCCACCAAACACCTCTTCGTCACCGGTGGTGTGGTGTCTTCCCTGGGTAAGGGGCTGACCGCCTCTAGCCTCGGTCAGTTGCTCACCGCGCGGGGGCTGCAGGTGACGATGCAGAAACTCGACCCCTATCTGAATGTGGATCCGGGCACCATGAACCCGTTCCAGCACGGCGAGGTGTTCGTCACCGAGGACGGTGCCGAGACCGATCTCGACGTCGGCCATTACGAGCGGTTCCTGGACCGCAACCTGTCGCAGTCGGCCAACGTGACCACCGGTCAGGTCTACTCGTCGGTGATCGCGAAGGAACGCCGCGGCGAGTACCTGGGCGATACCGTGCAGGTGATTCCACACATCACCGACGAGATCAAGAGTCGCATCCTGGCGATGGCCGCGCCGGACGCCGCCGGCCACCGCCCTGACGTCGTGATCACCGAAGTCGGTGGCACGGTAGGCGATATCGAGTCACTGCCGTTCCTGGAGGCCGCGCGCCAGGTGCGCCACGAGGTCGGCCGGGAGAACTGCTTCTTCCTGCACGTGTCGCTGGTGCCCTACCTGGCTCCCTCCGGTGAGCTCAAGACCAAGCCCACCCAGCACTCGGTGGCTGCGCTGCGCAGCATCGGTATCACGCCGGACGCGCTGATCCTGCGGTGTGACCGCGACGTTCCCGAACCGCTCAAGAACAAGATCGCGCTGATGTGCGACGTCGACGTCGACGGTGTCATCTCCACCCCGGACGCACCGTCCATCTACGACATCCCCAAGGTGCTGCACCGCGAGGAACTCGACGCCTACGTGGTGCGTCGGCTGAACCTGCCCTTCCGGGACGTGGACTGGTCGGAGTGGGATGATCTGCTGCGCCGGGTGCACGAGCCGCAGGAAACCGTTCGAATCGCGTTGGTGGGCAAGTACATCGACCTCTCCGATGCCTACCTTTCGGTGGCCGAGGCACTGCGCGCCGGCGGTTTCAAGCACCGGTCCAAGGTGGAGATCCGGTGGGTCGCCTCCGATGACTGCGAGACCGACGCCGGTGCGGCGGCCGCGCTCTCCGATGTCGACGGCGTCCTGATCCCCGGCGGGTTCGGTATCCGCGGCATCGAGGGCAAGCTCGGCGCCATCTCCTTCGCCCGCAAGCGCGGCCTGCCGGTGCTGGGATTGTGTCTGGGACTTCAGTGCATCGTGATCGAAGCGGCCCGGTCGGTCGGGATCACCGGCGCCAATTCGGCCGAGTTCGACCCGAAGACGTCGGATCCGGTGATCTCCACGATGGCCGATCAGGAGGACGCCGTCGCCGGCGAGGCGGATCTGGGCGGCACCATGCGACTGGGTGCGTATCCCGCCGTGCTCGAATCGGGATCGATTGTGGCGGAGGCATACCAGGCCACCGAGGTGTCCGAGCGGCATCGACACCGTTACGAGGTCAACAACTCCTACCGGGATCGGATCGCCGAGAGCGGGCTGCGGTTCAGCGGTACCTCGCCCGACGGGCACCTGGTGGAGTTCGTCGAGTACGACGCGAAGGTCCACCCGTTCCTGGTCGGAACGCAGGCGCATCCCGAGCTCAAGAGCCGGCCCACTCGACCGCACCCGCTGTTCGCGGCGTTCATCGGTGCGGCGCTGGACTACAAGGCCGAGGAGCGCTTGCCCGGCATGGATCTTCCCGAGCATTTCGCCGAGGAGGCCGACAACGGCGAGAGCCCGGTGGACGAATCCGAAGCCGCATCTCTTGGCTGAACACGAGTTCGAGACGCTGGCCAGTGAAACCGTCTATTTGGGAAGCATTTTCGCTCTGCGGGCGGACGAGGTCAGCATGCCCGGCGGTGGTTCGGCCCGGCGCGAGGTCGTAGAGCACTACGGCGCGGTGGCCGTGGTGGCCCTCGACGAAGACGGCAACGTGGTGCTGGTGTACCAGTACCGGCACCCGCTGGGCCGTCGGCTCTGGGAGCTACCCGCGGGCCTGCTCGACCTTGGCGGGGAACGGCCCGAGGTAACCGCGGCCCGCGAACTCGCCGAAGAGGTCGGCCTGGCCGCCGAGCAATGGCGGGTGCTGGTGGATCTCGACTCGACACCAGGGTTCTCCGACGAGAGCGTGCGGATCTTCCTGGCCACCGGGCTGACCGACATCGGGCGGCCTGAACCCGAGCACGAGGAAGCCGACATGGTGGTCGAGCGGATACCGCTCAAGGAAGCCGTCCGGCAGGTGTTCTCCGGCGAGATCGTGAACGGTATTGCGGTGGCGGGCATTTTGGCGGCGCATGCAATGACCGGAGCCGAATCGCTACGGCCGGTCGAGGCTGAGTGGGTCGACCGGCCGAGCGCGTTCAGGCGGCGAAAAGGCCTGTCATGACCACGCCGGCCCCGCTCCGCTCGGCCCTCGACGACCAGTTCCGGGGCTACCTCGATCACCTGACGATCGAGCGGGGCGTGGCGGCCAACACCTTGAGTTCGTACCGACGCGATCTGCGCCGCTACGCCGAGCACCTGAGCCGGCGGGGAATCGACGATCTGGCCAAGGTGGCCGAGACCGACGTCAGCGACTTTCTGATCGCACTGCGCCGCGGTGATCCCGAAACGGGAGTGGCTGCGCTGTCGGCGGTCTCGGCGGCCAGGGCGGTCGTCGCGGTCCGGGGCCTGCACCGGTTCGCCACCGCCGAGGGCATGACCGAAAACGATGTCGCACGCGGGGTGAAACCGCCGACTCCGAGCCGGAGGCTGCCCAAGAGCCTCACCCTCGACGAGGTCGTCGCGTTGCTCGAGGCCGCCGGCGGAGACAGCGAGGCCGACGGTCCGCTGACGCTACGTAACCGCGCGCTTCTGGAGTTGTTGTACTCCACCGGAGCCCGGATCTCGGAAGCCGTGGGACTCGACGTCGATGACATCGACACCCAGGCGCGCTCGGTGCTGCTGCACGGCAAAGGCGGCAAGCAGCGGCTGGTTCCCATCGGCCGTCCCGCCGTCAGCGCACTCGACGCATATCTGGTGCGGGGGCGACCGGACCTGGCCCGCCGGGGCCGGGGCACGCCGGGGATCTTCCTGAACGCCCGCGGTGGGCGGTTGTCGCGGCAGAGCGCCTGGCAGGTGCTGCAGGATGCGGCGGCCCGGGCCGGCATCACCTCGGCGGTCTCGCCCCACACACTGCGGCACTCGTTCGCGACCCACCTGCTCGACGGCGGCGCCGACGTGCGTGTGGTGCAGGAACTGCTCGGCCACGCCTCGGTGACCACCACGCAGATCTACACCATGGTCACCGTGCACACGCTGCGCGAGGTCTGGGCGGGTGCGCACCCGCGGGCGCGTTAGCGGCAATGCCGCGCAGTTAAGCGCGTGACTGGTGTGGCAAGTGTGACACGCCGCGTGGGGTACCAGTAGGACAGCGGAACTCCCGGTATCGATGGATTGTCCGTCCAAAGACACCATCACACCAGGG
>NZ_MLCL01000018.1 GCF_001942625.1 Mycobacterium syngnathidarum | reverse complement strand
ACCATGCACAGTCTGCGCCGAACACACCGCAACTGCCTCTGACGTGGACAATCGGCAGCATGGATACCTACCAGTTCAGCGTTAGTCGGAACGGGAGAAACCTAGAGGGGGTCGTGCCAGGCGAGATTCTTGGAGAAGCTGTCGCGCTCGCGCTGCGGAACGTATACCCAGATGTGCCGCCTCAACAGGAGCAGCGGTGGCGCGGCCAGGTAGCAGCGTTCATGGCCGATGATGCGGTCGCACCGAACTATCCGGTGATGACCCTTCAAGCAGACGGTACAGTCCTGGCGTCTGCGACGCTGTGTCGACTCTCCGGCACTGTGCCCCCGATAGAGCTACCACCCGAACTCACCCGACCCCGTGTGCAACGCCCTGCCCAGTGGGAAGGCGCACTGTACCGCCAGATGTACCGGTACGTGCGCGGGAAGATCGAGGCCGGCGTCTACGCGGTCGGCGACGAACTTCCCAAGCCGGAACAGCTTGAATGGCATTTCGGAACGACCTCGAATCACGGTCGCCACGCGTACGCCCAACTGATCACCGAGGGCCTGGTAGAAAACCGCGATAGCCGGTACATCGTCGCGGCAATGACACCCCCACCGGCGACGACAACGGCAGCGGCAGTGGATCGACTCGACGCGCTCGAAGCGTCAGTCAACGAGACCCTGGTAGCGCTGCGCACCCTGCGCGGCGAGCTCGCCGGCGCTCAAACACCCCACTGCGGACAGTGGTGGCGGGTGCGCTCTCTGGCATTGGGAGCCGACCCCATCGAAACATCGCACGCGGTGTGCATCCGCGATGACGAAACCAAGGAACTCCAGTGGCTTGCCTGCATCAGCAACACGTGGGTCAGAAAACCGCTGAGCTACTTCGAACCCCTGCGCCGTCTCACCTACATCTCGGACTGGACGGGTGACGAGGACGAACCCAGCAGCACACCACCGGACCCGCGTCCCCAGCCCGCGGGCGAAGCCACCACAGCAACGGCCGGCGCTGCCTACTACGCAACCGGCGAGCAGCACGACGCCAACGCCAACTATGAGCTGTACGGCCCCGAACAGTGGACCGAAGGGTTCTTCACGGACTGACCCTGTGCCCCCGCTGATTGTGTACACGGTGTGTTACACAATCAGCGCTTTGGGGCTCAGCGGGATTCGGCCAGTTTCTTCACCCGTGGATCGACCGGCCGACCAGTCTTTTCGCTGGCAGCTACAGCGACCTTTGCCGCAGCCCTGCGCACAGCGAGGCTACGCACCACCGGCTGGCGGCGGTCCGACTTCTTCGGTGTCGGTGTCGTCATTGCCCTCCTCGCCCAACGCCACGTGCTCGCTGATCACCTGCATGATGTCCGAGTCATCTTTGGTAGCCAGTGTAGATCTGACCAGCGTATAGAGCACCTTCCAGCCCAGTTCGGCTTGAACGTTGTCGGTGCTGAATGTGCGCTCGAACGCCCACGTGGTACGCCGCCACCACTCACTGCGCCGATCGGCGCGGTTCTTCTGCTGCCACGTGATGATAACGCCGATAGTGGCCAGACCACCGATGATCAGCGTCACCCACGCTTGTGCCGGCACCCGCTCACTATCGCAGATCGGCGTCTCTCTCAGATGACCGTGATGTCGGTGATGACCTCGACCTCGTAGCGTCGCTCGGCGTCGCCGGCCCAGTCGGTCTGCGCGGTGATCGCCGGCCCCAGCATCTCCCCGACTGATTCGAGGTCGTAGGCCGCGTGGGCGGCGCGAATCTCGTCGGCCACGTCGGGGTCGCTGATCGTGATGCTGACCGTCATCGCCCGCGGGTACGGCTCGCCATCGGCCCACAGAATGCCCTCCACATCGGCCGACACCCGCACACCGTCCCCGACCAGGCTGCCGCCGGCATCGCGCCACTGCGGCACCGCTCGCGGATTGGCCCCCACCTGTCGGGCGAACTGGTCAATGCCGCCGGCGGTGTCAATGCGGGACTGCCGGTCGATCCGGGTCTGATCGGCACCGCGCGGTGTGCGGTCCTGCTGCGCATTACGCCGAATGGTGGCCTCGGCCGGGCGGTGGCCGGTCTGGCGTTCGATCCGGCGCGCCATCTCTCCAGCAGCGCGCCGCGCGGCCTCAGCCTCCATTGCCCGCTGCGCGCCGCGGCGGCCCTGCTCGGCTTGCTCCCGTACGTGCTCCCAACGTCGCCCCCGCAGCTCGTTCAGCTTGCGGCCCACCAACGCCTTAAACGCCGCGCCGAACCCGCGTGAGCGCACCGGCGGGGACGCCGCTGGCGCACCACCCGCGGCCGGCCGTGTGGGCGGTGGCGCGGCCTCGCGCGGTTCGGGCATCCCCCAGCGCTCCATCAGTTCTCCCCGGTCCTGACCTTTTTCACCCGATAGCTGCCGTTCTTGTACAGCCCTGTCTTAGGGTTCGGCGGCTCATTGAGAACCACGTACGGGTCCATGTCCGCCGGCACCCGGTACACGAACGTGTCGATGTCGCGGGCCGCGATCGGATGCAGACCGTGGGTGGCCGCGATCGTGGCGGCGTACCGCATGGCCCGCCAGCGGGTGTCCGCGTGGATCGTGGCCACCCACGCCGGTTGCTGATAGTGCCGCTGCCCCGGCGGGTGCTGGCTGCCCGCCATCCGCCCCAGAAACGACTTGTAGACATTTTTGAGCAGGTCGGTCTGAAACTGGTCGTCGACAGCCTGCGCCGCGGCCAGCGCCTTGCGCAGCAGTTCCG
This sequence comes from Mycobacterium syngnathidarum, assembly GCF_001942625.1. Lineage (GTDB taxonomy): Bacteria > Actinomycetota > Actinomycetes > Mycobacteriales > Mycobacteriaceae > Mycobacterium > Mycobacterium syngnathidarum. Next base: position 11,362 of record NZ_MLCL01000018.1, on the reverse strand, counting down.
TCCAGCCCCGCAGCATGGTGTCCTGCTGCGGCCACACCCACGCCCCGTCGATCGCCAGCTCTGCGATCGAGAGCCCCGCGCCGCCATCATCAACCGGCGCCAACAAGTGCTGTACGGCTCGTGTCGTCGCCCAGAATGTCGCCGCCGACTCCCATGCCATGTGTTCGTGCGGCAGCGGTAGACGGCGACTCAGGCCGTCCAGCGACCCCCCCGGCGGCGTGGTCACCCGCCACAGCCCGAATGGTGGGGTTTTCTGGGCGAACGTCTCCGGGTCTGGCTTCAACTCACGGGGTACGCCGTAACCCAAGTGGACGTGACCCGTGCTGGCCAGGAACGCCGCCCGTTGATCGACCTCGACATCGACATCGGTCCCCTTGGCGGTATGCGGCTTGTTTTTCCAGTTCTCCAGGTCGGGGTCCAGGCGCGGGGTCTCCGCCGTCACCGTGGCCGGTATCGGGCACGCCTCGATGCGCTGCGATGACCGCTTCCGCCGGCGTGCCACGTCCAGCAGCTCCGCCCCGATCGACGCCGGCCGAGCCGCCGGCAGCAACGGCGGCTCACTCTTGTGCGCATCGGCCTCGACCGGCATCCCCGCCAGCCACGCGATACGCGCGCCGAGCACCGCCACCGCGGCGTCCTCGTCGTCGGGCAGCTCCGAGGCCGCGCCGCGGGTGCCGGCCATGCCCTCGTCGTTGGGCCGCTGCGAGGCCGGGTCCAGCCAGCGGAACGGCAGCAGCACCAGAGACACCCGACGCGCTTCCCCACCTCCGGCAGGGTCGCGGAACGTCGCGGTAAACCACCCGGCCGTCGCACTGGTGACCTCGCAACCGAACGCCTTGGCCACCGCATCGGACAAATCCGCCGAGGTCACCGGTGGCCGCTTCGGCGGGCTCATCCCCGCCGCCGCCAACGCCGGTGCGGTGATCCACAACTGCGGTGTCAGCGCCGGCTTATGCGGCCAGTGCTTCCACACGTACCCGCCCAGCCACCGCGCATCCAACGGTTTGTGCGCCGACACCACCCCGGACGGCGTGACCGCGCCCCGGCTGGTCAGGATGCGCACGAACCTGTCGGCGCGGTCACCGACACCGGTCCAGCGCCGCGCACCGATCCGCCACGCCCCGTCATCGTTGTCAGTACCGGTCGGGTCATCCTCACCGGCGGAGTCCACCTGACCGGCAGGCTCGCTGGCAGTGCTGCTGGCGAGCTCGTCGTGTTGATCGTGTTCGTCTTGCCATGCTTGCACCGTCGCCGGCAGCCAGCCGCGGACAAACCCGCCGCTGTCGCGGTCGGTGTCACCGATCACCACATCGGGCTCCGGGAACCCGGACGGGATCGCCGCACGGCGAATCCGGGCGAACACCTGCTGACGCGACAACGCCGCCACCGGCGTCGGCACCACCGTTGACACCGGTTCGCCGCGGTCGGACACCAGCCACGCCAGATAGGCGTCAAGATCCTCATCGCCGGCGGGCACCCGGAACGTCCGGCCGCCGGTGGTGATCAGGTGCTCATCCATCCCGCCACCTGCCCTTTCTGTGTACACAGAAGCACGATTAACAAGATTCTCGCATACCCGTGTTTGCGTGTGCACGACAACACGCAAATAATGTTACCCGTGTATGTGCGTACGTTTGTGGTTACACTGGCGCAATGACACGTAAGCGTGTGTACAGCTTTGTGAACCAAAAGGGCGGGGTCGGCAAGACCACGCTGGCGGTCAACGTCGCCGCCGAGAAAGCCCGTCGCGGTCGGCGCGTGCTGCTGCTCGACGCCGACCCGCAAGGCTCCGCGCTGGACTGGCAAGCCCAGCGCGGCCGGCAGGAACACCCGCCGCTGGTCTCGGTGGTGGGCTTCCCGCGCGACACCATCCACCGCGAAATCGACCAGCTCGGGGAGGGCTACGACGACATCATCATCGACGCGCCCGGCCGCATCGAGGCCGTCGCCCGCGCGGTGATCATGGCATCCGATGTCGTCGTCATCCCCGTACAGCCCAGCCCGTACGACGTGTGGGCCAGCGCCGACGTGCTCGCCCTTCTGGAGCAATCCCAGGTCTACAAACCCGAACTGGAATCGGCGTGGGTAATCAACCGCAAAATCGTCGGAACCTCGATCGGCCGCGACATCCGTGCCCAACTGTCCGACTACGGGCCGCGGCTGCTGGGAGCCACCGTCGCCCAGCGCGTCATCTACTCCGAAGCCGCGGCCCGCGGCCTGGCCGTGTACGAAACCGACCCCGGCGGGGTCGCTGACGACGAAATCCGCGATGTCACGAACGAACTGGAGGCAATCAATGGCTGAGAAGCGACCCAACCTCACCCAACGGCCCAGTGCCACCGACGCCGACAAGTGGGTCCACGCCGGTGATCCCACGCCCGCGCCGGCCACTACCACGGCGACCGCCACCAGCCCGACACCGCCACCACCGCGCGAACCTACCCGCCGGCTCACCCTCGACATCCCCGAACGCCTCCACCGCGCAATGAAGATCCGCGCCGCCACCACCGGCGTGACGATGCTCGACGAAGTACGCGCACTCCTCGAGGCGCACTACGGCGACAGTGCCCAGGATGGGTGAGCAGCACCCGCGCTGGCCGCACACCGGCGCAACCTACCCCGACTGGACGTGGCAGGTGTCGGACAAGCTGCACCAGACCATCGCCGCGGGCCTGCGTGAAGCGCAGGACACCAAGCAGTGGGCCGATCAGCACGGCAACACCCAGACAGCCCAAACCTGCGCGATCCGCATCGAAATCTACGAACAGGTCGCGGCCGAGCTGGACCAACGCGACCAGGCCGCGCGTGAGCGCTACGAGATTGACCAGCGCCAGTGGTGGCAGCGACGGCGCTACACCGGTACGCGCAACGGGCTGTGGGCTGATGTGCTGCGCTGGGCACGCACCGGCGAGCTGCCCGCCGACTGGCGCGACCACCTGCCCGGCTACCACGCCCGTGTCGCCGCCATCGCCGGCGAACAAGTACACGACGACATCGACGGCCTGGTCCTGCACGAGTTCGTCACCCTGCCGACGCAGCCGTGGGAACCCTACGCCGCCGGCGGGGACTGGCGCGCTGCGCTGGACGCCTGGTACCGCGACGCCCTCACCGCGCACGACCGCCAGCACCAGGACGCCGCCGAGATCGCGGCCAGTGAGCCGCCACGGTTCGCTACACCACTGGACAACGACCACGCCGCCCAGCTCGCGTGCCGCAACGCTGACAGTCAAGCGATCAAGGCCATCAACTACGCCCGTAAACGCGACCGCCTCGAAGCCTGGTACCGCGCCGGCCGCGCCGCCGGCGGCGACAACGAGGACTGGGCAGGCTGGTACCGCGACCGCATCGGCACCTGGGACCGCCGCCAAGACACCATCTACGGTGTCCCGCTGATCCGAGCCGAACGTGAACTTGCCGGGCTGGAAGACCCGTGGCAGATGTCGGAACCCGCCGCCGCTGGCGGCTGGACGCACATTGCGATGCAAACCCTGCCCGACTACTGGCTGCCCGACTACTGGCTGCATCGCGCCCCCACCACCTGATCCGGCGCGTCCCAACACACGTCGCACACATGCGCCCGATGCGCCGGCAGAAACCGCCGCCGCGGCGCACCAGCGCCGCCACAGGTGGCGCACGACGCGGCCTCTGGCGCACTGTGCGGCCCGTGTGGCGCACTTTGGCGCACAGGTTCGACGGCTGTCCGAGGGGGCTGTGATCGGCGTTGCCGCTGCTCGGTGAACAGCGCACGGGCGTAGGCCCGCCCTGCCGCGGTCTGGACGGGCTCTGGTGTGGTGGGCTGTACCGGCGACGCCACAGGTGACGTTGACGGCTCACCAGGTGGCCTACGGTGCTGCTCCAGGCCGGCGGCTGTGCCGCCGTCAACCGGGTCGGTGCGGTCTGGACGTGCGGGCAGGCGGCGCAGCCGCGACGCCAGGAACGCGCCCGGTCGTTCGATGCGATCCGGCCACGACCACCCGCGGGTTTTCATGTCGGCGGTCAGCGCTGCCGCCAGCGCGTGCGGGGTCCAGGCCGTAGCGTCGATGCCGGCCCGCGTGATCGCGTCGCAAATGGCTCCGAGATGGCCACGGTCCAAGCCGACGACCAACGCGGTTCGCCGCCCCTCATTGTCCGCGCCGTGACCAACCGCCGGCGTGACCAGCCCAGCGGCGAGCCGTTGCACCGCCAGTGGGCGCGGCGTGGCGCGGCAGCGCCGCCGCGCCCGTGGTTGGGCTTGGTCTGTGGTTGAAATTTCCCCGCGCGTGCGCTCGCGCACGCTTGGTGAGTTATTCCCTACGGGAAGTAAAAGACAACTACCCGCCTTCGGCGGTAGCGGGACATTTTCCCCAGAATCGGCAGCCGCCGGGGCGGTCGGCCGGCGGCTCATCAGGTGCCAGATCGACGGTCGATTGCCGGCCGTGTGCCCCGAGCTGGAGCCGTGCCCACGCGCCGCCTCCACCGCCAATCCGGCCGCGCGGATCACCTTCCACGCCCGGCTGACTGTCTTGGCCGCACAGCCCATTTTCGCCGCAATCCGATCTCTGGTGACCGCCGCATTGCGGCCCGTCGCATGATCGGCGAAACCCGCCCACACCACCGCGACCGCCAACACTGTGGCTGACGCGATCGACACCCCCTCCGATGCACACAGCGGCGCGAAATCGGGTGACTCTGTCACCCCCCGAACATCGTCAACCCACGCGTCGCGCGACACCCACATAGGCGTCGCCAGGTCGGCTTCGCCCTGCCGTTCGATCCACGCCCGGCGGGCCTCCGTGGCGCGGACTTTGCGCAGCCGATCCGACGTTGCACCGCCGCACGATGAGCCCGAAACCGGGACCGCCGCGGCAACGTCAGCACGTCCCAACCGGGACGGTGAACCAGACACGCGCCGACGCACAGAAACACGCCGGTCTGTGCATGTGGAAGCACGGAAATCAGTAAATGTGTGGTCACGGTTTTGCGCGTCATCGTGAATCTGGTACGGCAATGCGCTACCGTGAGACGAGTCGAGCAAGACACGTCCCTTCGGGGGCTAACGGGCACGGAGACGCCTAGAGCCGAGTTCGCAGCTCGGTTCTGAAGCAGCCTCTAGAGAGACGCAGTTTGATAGCGAGTCAAAGACGTGGTGGCCCCGCCCTGGCGGGGCTCTCGTCGTTTAGAGGGCTCCGTGGCCAACCAACTATTGAGATGTGCGTCTGCCCGGCTCTCGCCGGGCGCGGTCTCAAATCGCCAGCGGCAACTCCTCACGCTCGGCACGGTTCAGCTCGCGGACAAGATCGGGACGGCCAACCGCCAGCGCCACGTTGTCGGCTATCCACTGAGATGCGGACATGCCGGCAGCATGCGCACGTGCGGACACTTCGGCGTAGACCTCTTCGGAGATGCGCGACTGAACTAGGCGACGCGGACCCTTGTGTGGTTGAGCCATAACCGACACCCTTGCGAACTATCAGATATCTAGTGCGCCGACACGCCGGTGCAGGTAGAAGGTTTTTCGCAGAAATTCGAGCCGACAACCCGCCGATAACGATTCAATAACGATGTGCGGTTACTGTCAGTTCGGGCATCGCCGAATCGCGGTGGCGAAAGCGGGTCGGGTAGTCGTGTTTCCGTGCGTGTGGGCACACAGAAACACTGGCACCTGCAAATTTGCTCGTAAACCTTGACAAGGGTGTTACGCTCGGCTTCGAAGCGACGGAGGAGTCTGAGGAAAGCCGAGCGGGTCCACCCTCTAGGTTCACTGATAAGTTGCTCGACAACCTCACCGACAACCTCACCGATCCGCCCGCCGGGGTGTGAAGCTCATTCCGGGGGAGTTCTCCCGCCAAAACCGCGCTGAACCCGGTTCCATGTGTCGCCTATCTCGGGGAGGATTAGCCGCATGAGCAGCACCGACAACACGCTCAACATCAACACCGAGAACATCGCAACTGCCACCGGGACCGCCACCGCGGCGCAGGCATCCAGCGCGCCGGCGCTGATCACGCCGCCAACGCCGGGCGGGCCATCCCTGCTGGACGCTGCCGCCAGCGGTACGACTACCGCCATTGAAACGATGATCAAGACCAGCGCCGGCCGCGACGCCATTGCGGTGACAAAACAGGCGACAGCGCTCACCGAGTCACCGCCAGTGATCGTGCAGCAGGACCACCAGGCCGCTGACGAGATCACCGCGGCCGGGGCCACCATTCCCGAGTTCCCGATGCCAGTCGCCACGTCGGCAACTGACGGGCAGGTGAGGACGGTCTGATGTCAGAACCCGCCGCGCCGCCGGCCTACCCCAACTGGCCACCACCGCCGTACCCGCCACCGACAGCAGCAGAGGCAGCTCCCCGCCGCCGCTGGCCGGCGTTCGCTGGCGGCGCGGCGATCGGTGCCGTCCTCGCCGCAGCGATCACCGCCGTGATCACCACCCAAACCGGCGACACCACCGCAACGCCGGCAACGATCACCGCAACCGCCACACCGCCCGCCCCCACAACACCAGCACCACTACCCGCAGCAGAAGCCAACCGACACACCTGTGATGCGTGGGTGTCGGCTGGTGATCGGATTCATGACGCAACAGCGGCGCTTTCCGTGATTCCGCAAGGGACGACGGTTCTCGACCCTGCGGTGCGCGGAAACCCGGAGTGGTCGGCGGCAGTGCAGCGAGCAGCCGATCAGTACAAGCAAGCCGGCGACAAACTGTCGGGCGGAATCGCACCCGGAACGACAACAATCCTCAACCAAGCAGCTACTACGGCAGCCGGTGCACTGCGCACACTTTCGTCGGGATACGGCGCGTTCGATCCGGCTAGCGGGAACACCTATTTCGTCATGCGTGAGTCGGCCGACACGATGGACGCGCTGTGCAATCGGTTGGCTCCGCGATGACCTACATTGAGTACCCGCCGTCGGAGTATGCGGGCTTGATTCTGGGTGATCATTGGCCGAAGCAATCGGAGTATGAGTGGCAAGCATTCGCCGGTGAATTGCGGGCAGATTTCGGGCGACTAATTCTGCAGGAAGAAAGCCAGCAGAGCATCCAACAAAACTTGGAAAACCAGACCTCGGTGGGATTGATCCCGGCGCTTAAGAAACTGGTCGCACACCGCAATATGACGCTCGCTGACCGTCTCTCCGCCTTGCAGACCGCAACACCTGCCGCCGAGGCGGTTAGCGCGGCAATCATCTCGCTCAAATCCGATCTGTACTGGATCGTCATGACCGCCGATCAACAGATCAAAGACGCCGAAGCACGCCACGCGGGATTGGGCAAGGCCGCGGCTCTCGCGGGTGAGATCGCGACCATCATCGGTAACGCCCAGGCCGACGCTGCGACGGCGGATACCGACCGCGCGGCCGAGGTCGCCGCGCAGACCACAAAAGTCTTGTCGTGGAAGCCCAACGAGTCCATCAGCGAGGGCGGATCAGGCGCGGCAACACCGCTCTCCACCGGAACGGGTTCGTCGGGTATACCTGCCCCTCTATCGCCGAACAACGGTGTGGAAGCGGTTGACTACAACACCTTTAAGGATTCGCCGCCGTCAGCCGATGCAGCACCGCAGCGGGAGGCTGTAAATAGCAACCAGCAGCAGACTCTTACGAAGCAAGAGCAACAGGCTGCATGGAATCCAGACAAGGTGAAAGACGCTGCGACGACGCCTAGCCCGGATAAGTCGCCGGTGTCTCCGTCGCACTCGTCGCCGCCGTCGTCGGCTCCGTCGTCGGGTGGTTCGCCGGCGTCGTCGGGCGGTAGTCCGTCGTCGGTGATTGGGCAGATGATGCGTCCGCCGATGTCGTCGTCTCCGGCGTCCTCGTCGCCTGCCTCGTCGTCGGGTAGCGGGGTGTCCTCGTCGGGTGGTCCTGCGTCGGCCACGTCGGCTGCTGCGCACACGGGCACGCCGGGCTCACCGGCGGGTGCCGGGGCTCCTGGGGGTAGTGGTGCCGCGCCGGGTGTGCGTGCGGCGGGCCTGGCAAGTGCCGGTTCGGGTATCGCGGAGTCCGCGGCGCGGATGGGCACGGGCGCGGTCAATGCGACCGCGAATGCACTCGGAACTGCGGGCAATGTTGGCTCTCAGGTGGCGCAGGGCGCGGCGGCTTCTGCCTCACATGCTGCAACACCGGCCGCTGCTGCTGCGCCGCCACCGGCGTCGTCCGCCCCTGTTTCGGGTGCCCCAGTAGGTGGTGCGCCGATGGCGATGGTGCCGCCGGCTTCCCCGCCGGCCGGCGGTGTCGTGTCGCCTGTTGGTGGCGGGCCGAATGTGGGTCCGGGTGTGCCGGGAACACCATCGCAGGGTGCACCTGGTCTCGGTGGGCCGATCGGCCTTGCCGGTGCGTCGTCGTCCAACTCTGGGGCGGGTGGTCCGGTGCCGGTGGCGATGCCGATGCAGCAGATGCGGACGTTTAGCGCCACTCCCGATGCCACTGGTGAGGTGTTGATCGGCCAGGCCGCCGATGCGGCCCGCTCGATTGTGGAGTCGATGATCGCCCAGACCCGCAAGATGGGTTACGCCGGCAGCGGCTTTTCGTGGGCAGTGTCGATGCTCTATGAGCGCACGGGCGCGGTGACAGCATGGCTGGCCTCCAGCGAAGGGCCGTCGTACATCCCGTTAGGTGTGCGGGTGCCCGATGATGTCCGCCTGGCGGTGACCGATGCCGTGGTGGGACGGCAGTTGTGGGAGGAGTCGGCCGCGGCTGGCGGTGCCGATCCGCTCAAGCTGCTGGCCCAGCACGCAGAGCTGCACGACGCCGCCACACCCGGATCACGGGTGCTGGTCTTGGCGTCGTCACTACCGAAGGACAGGGTGTCGGACTGGGCGGCCAATCTCGGCGCACGGCCGGTCAGCGTGGACAGCCGTACGATCGACGCCGCGTCAGCCAACGGCGCGGGTCAGCATCGGTGTGCGGTGGCTATGCCCTGGGAGTGGCAGCAGGCCAACAGATTCACCGAGCAGCAGCGGTGGCAGGTGGCTGCTCAGCACGCAACGTTGGCGGCGACCGCCGGCCACCTGACCGAGCCGCGCTGCACCCGCGTCATAGACCTGTTCGAGCGCCAGAAGCCGATCAGCGACTCCGACTGGGCCGACGTGCGGGAAGCGTGCGCGAAAACGTATGTGGACTACTTCATGGCCCAGTCGAGAATCAGCGCGGTTGGTGGTGGCGATCCCACACCACTGGAGTGGGCATTCCGCACCGCGCGGGCCGCTGAGGTGGTGGCCTGCCTTCGGGATCACGCGACCACCGAGGGCTGCGCTGACCTGCTGTACGCGACGCGGTTGGCGGGTGCTCCGCTCAACCCGGCCGCTGCCGTGACATAAAAGGACGGTGGATCAACCGACACGTCCGCAGGCCAAGCCCGCGGGCAAGGGCGGTAAGAAGCGTCGGGCACCGGCTGAGTCGGAGTTTCGGCGCTACGTGGCGCTGCTCGACTTCGACGGCCTGCTGTGCGATATGGGACCGTTCGCGTACGAGCTGGAGCGCAAGACCCCGGACCGATGGCGCCGGTTCCTCTGGCACACCCCGCAGGCTGCGCCGGTGCCGGCCGGTCTGCAGCTGGCGAACACGCTGTATCGGCTGGGATGGCGGTATGCGATCTCCACGACCAGGCCGCCGTGGAACGGCGGCATGGTGGCCCGGTGGGTGCGGCGGTATCTGCCGGGCCGTGCGGAATGGATTTACGTCAGCGGTGGTGAGGGGCGAAACCCTGCCGAGCACAAGCGCGATCACTACATCGAGGCGATGGTGGCCCGTGCCCCGGTGTGCGGCCTGTTCGTGGACGACGACGCGGCCGTGGTCGATGAGCTGATCGAGTTCGACGTGCCAGCCATGCACCTTGACGACCTGGCGGGGCTGCCCGACGCCGATCTGACTGAGCTGCTGCGCTACAGCGTGAAGAACGCTGACGCCCGCCGCGCCGAGCTGCGCGCCGCGGCCCGCGCGGCAGGCACCCGCGCCAGCCGCGACGAGCTGTTAGGGGCTCCGCGCCGGTACCGGCGAGCCGATCAGACGATCGACCAACCCGGCGATTGATACCCGGTGATACCCGGCCCGTCGCCGGCGGCGTCGTGGCTCCCGAACTGGGCGATCTTGGCGTCCATCGAGGCCTGCTTGCGGGCCAGGGGGCAACTACGCCGACCGCAACGGGGTGGTTCCTTTCGCTGGTACAGCTGGTACAGGGTGTATCGCTTGCTTAGGACACGGTCAACAGAAAGCCGTGGTCAGGCGGCGGCGCGGTGTCGGTGCGGTGAGGCGTAGTGCTCGGCGAGTTTGCGGATTGCTCGGCGGCTGCGCTGCTGGATGGTCTCGGTGGTGGCGGCCAGGGCGCGCGCGGTCGCGCGGGGGTCGAACGTGCCGGTGCGCAGGTAGAGGGCGTGCAAGGTCTGGTATTCGAGCGCGGTGATGATCTGGTGTGCGCGGGCATCAGCGAGCAAGTGCAGTGCGGTGTGCCGGTGCTGGTCGGGCTCGGGGATGGGCTGGTCGAACACCGGGGCGTGAGGATCGACCGGAACGGCGGCGTCCGGACCGCTGTGGCGGAGCTGGAGCCGTTTGGACAGCTGGGCGGCTATGACTGCCTCGGTGAGGGTGTCGGGCTCGGCAGCGGCCCGCAGAAGCGCGAACGTCAGGGCAAGCGCGTCCTCAGTGCGCTCGTCAATGTCGCCGCCGGCGCGCTGTGCGATCGCGCGCAGCAGATCGCGCATGAACACCGCCGCGAGCAGCAGCGCGTACCGGTCGCCGGCTTGGGCGTGACGGGCGAGCGCTGGCAGGACATGTGACGCGTCTCTGAGATGAGAGCGCACACCTGTCGGGGCGACTGGCGGCGTGGCGTGGATCGACCGAGCGAGCTGGACAGAAGGAGTCCGGTTGACACGGTGATTGCTGCTGGTCAAAAGGATATGAGCTTGCGCGGTGAGCGCGTCCAAGACATCCATTTCGGCGGACCTCCAGCCAGTCAGTTTGTTAGTTATAACCTAACAAATTAATTAGGTATAACCTAACGCTACTGTTTGGGGTTCGGCAAGTAGGGTGGGGAGCTGTGTTCGATGAACTGACGGGTGACGAGCTGACCGCGGCATCGGCCGCTGCCGCGGCGGCAGGACTGGAGGCGGCACGATTGGCCGCAGCGGCGCGGCTCGCAAAAGGGCCGGCGTCGGGCGTCGGGAGACCTCCGGCGCTGGTCAAACTACTGATGGCGCGTGACGAAGCCGGTGAACACTGGGAGCTGCTGGCCCCGTTCGAGAAGCGGTGGGCGCTGCTGGTGGTCCGCATCGTCGCGCCAGTGATGGACCCGGTGGTGGCGGTGGCTGATGCGCGTCGTCGTGGTGCGTCGTGGGAGGCGGTTGCTGGGGCGTTGGGGGTGAAGAGGCCGACAGCGTTTCAG
>NZ_MLCL01000048.1 GCF_001942625.1 Mycobacterium syngnathidarum | reverse complement strand
TCGGCATCCAAGGATTCCCACACCGCCGGGTCGGTGGTGGCGGTGCGGGTGATCAGCATCCGCACCACCCGATAGTCGATATCCCCGACCGCGAACCGCGCCGCCACCTGAGGCAGTTTGTCCCGCAACACCCGGGCATGATGAATCTGGGTGCCGGCCCGACCTCGGCTGATCCGCATCGCCGCCGAAATCTCGGCCCCCACCGCTTCAAACGGATCGGTGGTCCAGAAAATCGACTCGGCCAACTCCTGTTCGCGTAGCGTGTCCAGCGCCCCGATCGCGGCCAACCGGCCCGCGATCGCCACCGACTCGGCCCGCGCCGCAGCGCCGATCGCATCGATCAGGCCGGCAGCGGAACGTTCGAACATATGTGCGATTATGCCACCCCGGTACGACATTGATTCTGACAACTGGTTTCGGGTGACGATGGTCTTGCCCGTTCGCCGCTGGTGATGACCCGTCGTCCGACACGTCGGGATGAATCGAGCCGGACTACTCAGAATGCTCCCGCGCACCGTGTAGGTCGATCACCCCGGCCCGGACCAGGATCAGCACGCTGACCACCAGCACCCAGATCGGGAAAGCCAGAACGATCCACATGCTGACATTGCCCGCCACGAGAAGGCCCACTGCGACGAGGTATGTCGTGTACACAAGCGGGCGCGGCATCAATCCGGTCTTCAACCAGATCGTCGCCAACGACATCATGAACACGGCGGCCATCCGAACGCCGTATGTCTTGCTCAGCGCCATCAGCACCATCTGCCCGAACGTGGCGACATGGCTGTAGGCAGTGGCGTCGGAAATCCCCGCCCGGCTGGCGATCAGCCCGGCGCCCACAGCCGATGACACGAACATCATCGCCAAGAACAGGATTCCGCTGCCGAGGAAGACCGACGAGAAGAACCGGTCCTCGTAGCGACCGAAGCCGTCGCGCACCACCCCGATGAACCACAGGAACGCGATACCGGCGAACGGCATCAACACGGAAGCCACCCGCAATCGAGTGGTCGCGCCGTCGATCCATTGCGAACCGGGCTCAGCTCCTTCGGGCAATGCCGTGCGGATCAATACCAGGGCCACGCCGAACAGCACCGCGAACAGTACGCCCGCCGAGGCAGCTGCCCGCGGCGTGGACAGGCGGTGCAGATGTTGTTGGACCACAGGGTCATCGTGGCATTCCGGCCGCACATCTGCGCTGACATTCGGCCGCCTAGGATGCCCGGGTGTCACTCGACGGGAAAACCGCGTTGGTCACCGGAGCAACGAGCGGCATCGGCCGTGCCACCGCAACGCTTCTCGCCGAACGCGGTGCACATGTCCTGGTGAGCGGTCGAGACCGTGGCCGCGGAGCGCAAGTGGTGACCGAGATCCGTGCCGCCGGTGGCACCGCCGACTTCCTCGGCGCGGCACTGACCGACGCCGCCAGCGCTCATGCCTTGATACGGGACGCCCTGTCAATGGCTGACCAGATCGACATCCTGATCAACAACGCCGCCATCGCAGTCTTCGGACCCACCGCTGCCATCGCCGAACAAGACTTCGACGACTGCTACCAGCTCAACGTGAAGATTCCGTTCTTCCTCGTCGGCGCGGTAGCACCAGCCATGGCCGCACGCGGCGACGGCGCGATCGTCAACGTCAGCACCATGGTGTCCCAGTTCGGCGCACCCGGTTCGGCAGTGTATGCCTCTTCGAAGGCCGCGTTGAACCTGCTGACCAAATCTTGGGCCGCCGAGTACGGACCCAAGGGCGTCCGCGTCAACGCCATCGCCCCGGGACCGACGCTAACCGAGGGAACGACAGCTCAGTACGGCACCGATCGTCTGGCCGCGCTCGCCGCCCAGGCACCGGCGCGACGTGTTGCCGATCCCGCCGAGATCGCCAAAACCATCGGGTTTTTGGTCAGCGACGACGCCAGTTTCATCCACGGCGCGGTGCTGGCAGCCGACGGCGGACACACCGCGATCTAGGGTTCAGGGCTGGCCAGGCAACAATCTGAGCATCAGACCGTTGGCCTCGGCGAGCAGGTTCTCGTCCGGATCGCGCAATTCGGCATTCACAAATGCCTTGCGCCCCTCGGCCTCTCGTACCCAGCCACGTGCCGTCAGCACGGTGTCGATCGGTGTCACCTTGCGGTAGTCCACATGCAGGAAGGCCGTGCGGCTGATGGGTCGGCCCGCGGCGTGGATCACCATGCCGAACACCGAGTCGAACAGCAGCGGCAGCACACCGCCGTGCACCGCATAGTTGCCGCCGACGTGGAACCGGCTGAACTCCACCTTCAATTCGACACCCTCGGGCTCGAACTTCGACACGGTCCACGGCGGCATCAACAGGCTGCCCGCGCCCGGAAGCGACGGCACCCGGTTGGCCGGACCGACGCCCTCGGGGGCCTCATACGGGCCGAGCAGCTTGACCAGTGCCTCGGCGCGGTCGGCGGCCTGCTCCCAGGTGTCGCCGTCCGGGTTGGCCGACACCGCGAGGTCCTGCGCGCGGCGCATCGCGGTGAGAAAACGTTCGAACCCCGGCCCGGGATCGGCCGGCTTGAATACCGGGAATCCGCCGTGCTGTTCGAAGACCGATGGTTCGTCGCTCACTTGGCGGCCAAAATGTCGCGTCGCACAATGGTCTGCTCACGTCCGGGACCCACACCGATGCACGAAACATGTGCTCCGGCAAGCTCTTCGATCCGCAGCACATAATCTTGCGCCTTGGCGGGCAGATCGGAGAACTCGCGCGCCCCGGAGATGTCCTCCCACCAGCCCGGCAGCTCTTCGTAGATCGGCTCGGCCCGGTGGATGTCGGACTGCGTCATCGGCATCTCGTTGGTGCGCTTGCCGTCGACCTTGTAGCCGACGCACACCGGCACGGTTTCCAGGCTGGACAGCACGTCGAGCTTGGTCAGGAAGTAGTCGGTGATGCCGTTGACCCGGGTCGCGTACCGCGCGATCACGGCGTCGAACCAGCCGCAGCGCCGGGCCCGGCCGGTGGTCACACCGACCTCACCGCCAGTCTTGGCCAGGTAGGCACCGTGCTCGTCGAACAGCTCGGTCGGGAATGGGCCGGACCCGACCCGAGTGGTGTAGGCCTTCAGGATTCCCAGCACCGTGGTGATCCGCGTCGGACCGATCCCGGAACCGACAGCGGCGCCGCCCGCGGTCGGGTTCGACGAGGTGACGAACGGATAGGTGCCGTGGTCGACGTCGAGCAGGGTGCCCTGCGAGCCCTCCAACAGCACGGTTTCGCCGCTTTCCAGGGCTTGGTTGAGCAGCAGGCGGGCATCGGCGATGCGGTGCTTGAAACCCTCGGCCTGAGCGAGCAGGTTCTCCACCACCTCGGCCGGCTCGAGCGCCTTGCGGTTGTAGATCTTGACCAGCACCTGATTTTTGAATTCCAGTGCGCCCTCGATCTTTTCGGCCAGCAACTTCTCATCGAGCACGTCGGCGACCCGGATCCCGATCCGGGCGATCTTGTCCTGGTAGCAGGGACCGATGCCGCGGCCGGTGGTGCCGATCTTCTTGCTTCCGGCGTAGCGCTCGACCACCTTGTCGATGGCCACGTGATACGGCATCAGCAGGTGTGCGTCGGCGGAGATCAGCAGGCCCGAGGTGTCGACGCCACGATCTTCCAAGCCCGACAGCTCGGTGAGCAGCACACCCGGATCGACCACCACGCCATTGCCGATGACGTTGGTGACTCCCGGCGTCAGGATGCCCGACGGGATCAGGTGCAGTGCGAAGTTCTCCCCGGTGGGCAGCACGACGGTATGCCCGGCGTTGTTACCCCCCTGGTAGCGAACTACCCACTGCACGCGTCCACCGAGCAGATCGGTGGCTTTACCTTTGCCCTCGTCGCCCCATTGGGCGCCGATGAGGACGATTGCCGGCATGGCGTAATCTCCCGCCTTATCTTCCGCACTAATGTGATGCAGCCGGTAGGCCACCTTATCCCAGCACACGCCAGGAACACATTTGTCTGACCGCAAGGAGCAGTTTTGACCACCTCAGACGGGGTTGCGGTGGTCGGCTCGGCGCGCGTTCCCCGGCCGCTCCGCGACCTGCCGAGAGTCGATGTCGACGACCTCGGTACCCACCGCAGACTGGTCGTGACCGGCGGTGAAGCCGAGCTCGCCGCCGTGCTCAGTGCGTTGCTGCGCGCCGATCGGCTCGACGTCGAGGTCGCCACAGCCACCGGCGGATGGTCGGCCCGACGCGCACTGCGCGCCCCGGCCCGGCGTGTCCCACTGATCCGCGACGAAACGGGAACGGTGCTGGTCAGCGCCGCACAGTGGTCCGGGGCTGACGGCGCGGCACTCCAGGGCGAGGCCATCGTCGACGACGTCGTGCTGTTCGACGGAGAGGCGCCGGGCGTCCGGATCGAGCCCACGCCGAACATGCCGGGGCTGCGCGCGAGCGTGTTGACGGACCGCGGCCGGCCGCGCCACTGGGTGGCCGGCCGCGCCGCGCAGCTGGGCAGCCCGGGTGCGCAGGTGATCCGGGACGGGGTGCCCGCGCCGCGGACCGTGCGACGCTCGACGTTCTACCGGCACACCGAGGGTTGGCTGCGCGTGGGCTGAGCCCGGCCCACAGCCGGTAGCGTCGAACCGTGAACATCCGCCCGCTGCATCAATCGGTACGGCCGAGCCCGGTGTTCCTGGCCGTCGTCGCGCTCACCGCCGCGGGCGGGGCGGTGGCCTGGTTCGCCGCCGACAACGTCAAGCCGCTGTCCTACGTCGGCGTCTTCATACTGGTCATCGCAGGCTGGCTGGTCTCGCTGTGCCTGCATGAGTTCGGCCACGCCTTCACCGCCTGGCGATTCGGCGACCACGATGTCGCGGTCCGCGGTTATCTGACGCTGAACCCGTTCAAGTACTCCCACCCGCTGCTGTCTCTGGGTTTTCCGGTGCTGGTCATCGCGCTCGGCGGGATCGGGCTGCCCGGCGGGGCGGTGTATGTCCGCACCTCCTGGATGACAGCCCGGCAGAAAACCCTGGTCAGCCTGGCCGGGCCGGCTGCCAACCTGGTGCTGGCAGTCCTACTGCTCGGCATCACGCGGATCTTCTTCGATCCGGCCCACAGCGTGTTCTGGTCCGGGATGGCCTTCCTCGGATTTCTTCAGGTCACCGCACTTGTGCTGAATCTGCTACCCGTTCCCGGGCTGGACGGCTACGGCGCACTGGAGCCGCATTTGAGCCCCGACACCCAGCGGGCACTGGAACCAGCCAAGCAGTGGGGCCTGTTCATCCTGCTGATCCTGCTGTTCACACCCACACTCAACCGCTGGTTCTTCTCGGTGGTCTTCTGGTTCGTCGACCTCTCGGGGGTGCCGAGCCAACTCGTATCGATCGGCAGCCAACTGACCCGATTCTGGTCCGCCTGGCTCTGAGCTTCCCCGCGCGACGAGGTCGGCACACTTGCCACATATGCGTATTTCCGCATATATTTCGGGCATGGGTGCCGGCCACGATCACAGCCACAGCAGCGATACCCGCGTCAGCAGGATGGTCATCGCCGCGGCGATCCTCAGCGCGTTCTTCGTTCTTGAGCTGGTCACCGCGCTGCTGATCAACTCGATCGCCCTGCTCGCCGACGCCGGCCACATGCTCACCGACCTGGTCGCCATGTTCATGGGCTTGACCGCGGTGTTGCTCGCCAAGCGCGGCAGTACATCCCCGGCCCGCACCTACGGCTGGCACCGGGCGGAGGTCTTCACCGCCGTGGCGAACGCCGCCCTGCTGCTGGGTGTGGCGGTCTTCATCCTGTACGAGGCCTTCGAACGCCTCGGCAATGCGCCCGAAGTCCCCGGCGTACCCATGATCGTGGTGGCGCTCGCCGGCCTGGCCGCCAACGCCGTCGTCGTGATGCTGCTGCGGTCGCAGTCCAAGGACAGCCTGGCGGTCAAGGGCGCCTACATGGAGGTCATGGCCGACACCGTCGGCAGCATCGGCGTGCTGATCGCCGGCATCGTCACCGTCACCACCGGCTGGCCGTACGCCGACGTCGTGGTCGCGGTCCTCGTCGCCCTGTGGGTGTTGCCCCGGGCCATCGCATTGGCCCGCGCCGCGCTGCGGATTCTCAGCGAATCATCCCCGCAGCACATCGACGTGAACGAACTGCGGGCAGCGCTCGAATCTGTGGACGGCGTGACCGGCGTGCACGACCTGCACGTGTGGACGCTGGTTCCCGGCAAGGACATGGTCACCGCGCACCTGACCAGCAGCGCCGACACCGCCCGGGTGCTCGACGACGCCCGAGCGGTACTGAACGCGCGCGGCCTGGCCCACGCCACCGTGCAGGTGGAGCCGCCCGACTCCGCCGACGACTGCTCGTGCGAGGCGAAGGACTAGGGCTCTCAGGCCAGGCCGAGCTCGCCGCGCGCGGACGGATCGCAGTCGTCGAGCAGATCGAGGCACCGCTGGAACTCGTCGGTCTCTCCGATGTCGTCGGCAGCCTGCGCCAGCGCAGCCACACACCGGAGGAATCCCTGGTTCGGCTCGTGGGCGAACGGCACCGGGCCGAAACCCTTCCAGCCGTTGCGCCGCAACTGATCCAGCCCGCGGTGATAACCAGTGCGGGCATACGCATACGCGGTGACGGCCTTGTCATCGGCGAGCGCCTTCTCGGCCAGCACGGCCCATGCGATCGACGCCGACGGGTGGGCGGCGGCCACCACGGCAGCCTTCTCACCCGCAGCCAATTCGTCCTCGGCCTCAGGGTCCCCCGGAAGGAGCACCGGATCCGGCCCCAACAAATCACCCATCCGTGTCATGGGCCTATTGTGCACCGACCGATAAGCTCCACCGGTACCGACGTACGGGAGGACCGCAACAGGGATGTCGAACCCAACGGAACCTGACGAGGGCCGCACCGAACGGATGCCGGATGTGACCGATCCGGCCACTGAGATCATCGGCTCAGCCGATGAGGTCACCGAGGCCGTGGCGCGCAGCGAAGAGCGACGTTTCACGGCGCCTTCCGGATACGACGAGTCCACCCGGAAGATCGACACGCCTCCCGACCCGGAGACCGAGATCTTCGCGCCGCCTGCCGACAGCGATACCGTCGCTGCCGAGGTTCCGAAAGGCGCCGCCCCGCAGGTCATCCCGCCGCGCGAGGAAGCCGATCAGGCACCGCAGCCGGCCACCCGCCGCAGCTGGGGGTGGGTGGTCGCGGTCGTGCTGGTGATCGCCGCACTGGTGGCGATCGCGGTGCTCGGCACCGTCCTGCTGACCCGCGAATCCTCGCCGGGTGCCTCCCAGGAGGACGACGTGCGCGACACGATCCAGAACTTCGACTCGGCGATCCAACGCGGAGACCTGGCCACCCTGCGGTCGATCACCTGCGGCACCACCAGCGACAACTACGTCAAATACGACCAGAAGGCATGGGACGAAACTCACGCCCGAGTGGCGGCGGCCAAGCAGTATCCCGTGGTGGCCAGCATCGACCAGGTGATCGTCAACGGCGACCACGCCGAGGCCAACGTCACCAGCTTCATGGCGTTCGCCCCGCAAACCCGCTCGACCCGCAGCTTCGACCTCCAGTTCCGCGACAATCAGTGGAAGATCTGCCAGGCGCCCACCGGTTAACCTGATCGCGTGAAGCTGCGAGGGCCCAAGCTCTGGTTGGCATTGTGCGCGCTGGGCGCCGTGGTCTTCGTGGCCCTCGCGGCGCTGGTCGTGCGACATCCCGGCGCGGTCGACATCCTGCCGGGCAAAGCTGTTGCCTTCCCCCAAATCGACCGCGGCGCGCTCGATCCGGCCCAGGCCCGCATCGTCGACGTGCTGCAGGCGCAATACGACGACCAGCCCGGCGGCAGCCACTACTCCGAGGGAATCGAGGAGCCGTGGTGCGCCGATTTCGTCAGCTGGGTACTCAACGAGGCCGGCCAGCCGCTGACCAACCCGAATTCAGGGAGCTGGCGGATCCCGGGGGTCTACACGCTGCAGGAGTACTACCAAGCCGCGGGCCGGTTCGCCGAGGCCGACCGATACCGGCCGCGCACCGGTGACGTGGTGATGTATACCGACGGCAGTCCGCTCGGATTGCACACGAATTTTGTTGTGGCCGTAGATGACAACGGGATCACCACGGTCGGCGGCAACGAGGAGGGCAAGATCCGGGTGCACACCCTCGATGACGCCGAGATCGCGGGGATCCTCGGGTACGGCCGACTGACCGCGTGAGCCGCCCTAGGCGCCGGTGACGCTGCGCCCGGCGCTGTGCAGGTCGTTGCAGGCCTCGACGACGCGCTCGGCCATCGACGCCTCGCCCTTCTTGAGGTAGCTGCGCGGGTCGTAGACCTTCTTGTTGCCCACCTCGCCGTCGACTTTGAGCACCCCGTCGTAATTGGTGAACATGTGCGCGGCCAGCGGGCGGGTAAAGGCGTACTGGGTGTCGGTGTCGACGTTCATCTTCACCACGCCGTACTTGAGAGCATCTTCGATCTCGGACTTCAGCGAACCCGACCCGCCGTGGAAGACGAAATCGAAAGGCTTTGCATCGCTGGGCAATCCGAGTTTGGCCGCGGCGACCCGCTGCCCCTCGGCCAACACCTCGGGCTTGAGCACCACGTTGCCCGGCTTGTAGACGCCGTGCACGTTGCCGAATGTCGCGGCCAGCAGGTAGGCCCCCTGCTCACCGGCGCCCAACGCGTCGATGGTCTTCTCGAAATCCTCCGACGAGGTGTAGAGCTTCTCGTTGATCTCGGCCTCGACCCCATCCTCCTCACCGCCGACCACGCCGATCTCGACCTCGAGAACGATCTTGGCTGCTGCCGCCAGCTTCAGTAGCTCCTGTGCAATGGTCAGGTTCTCGTCGATCGGGACAGCCGAACCGTCCCACATGTGCGACTGGAACAGCGGGTTGCGGCCCGCGGCAACCCGCTCGGCCGAGATGGCCAGCAACGGCCGTACATAGGTGTCCAGCTTGTCCTTCGGGCAGTGGTCGGTGTGCAGGGCCACCGTGATCGGGTACACCTCGGCGATCACATGGGCGAACTCGGCCAACGCGACCGCTCCGGTCACCATGTCCTTGACGCCGAGTCCGGAGCCGAACTCGGCCCCGCCGGTGGAGAACTGGATGATGCCGTCGCTGCCTGCATCGGCAAAGCCTTTGATGGCGGCGTTGATCGTCTCCGACGATGTGCAGTTGATGGCCGGGAACGCGAAGGAATGCTCCTTGGCCCGGCCCAGCATCTCGGCATAGACCTCAGGCGTGGCGATCGGCATGGCATGTCCTTCCATTTGGACGCGGGTTATCGCAGGTGAAGACCGCTGGTGGGGCCCAGGTACCCTTGGGAGTCGTGATCGACACCGCCCTCCCTGAGGCTACGACCAATCTGGCACTCATGCCGGATTTCATGGATCCGCTGCACCTCATCGGATCCTTCGGCACCTGGGCCCTGGTGGGCATCCTGGTAGTCGTCTTCGTCGAGTCCGGGGTGCTGTTCCCGGTACTGCCCGGCGACTCGCTGCTGTTCGTCGCGGGCATGCTCGCCGCGGGCACGGCCGCCCAGGGGACGGCAGTGGACGCCAACTTCGCCCTCTGGCAGTTGCTGGTGTTCATCCCGGTGGCGGCGATCCTCGGCGGCCAGGTCGGCTACCTCATCGGTCGGTTCATCGGCGTCGAGATGTTCAAACCCGACGCCCGGGTGCTGAAGCAGAAATACCTCGACGAGGCCCACACGTTCTTCGAGCAGCGCGGACCGTTCGCGATCGTCATCGCCCGTTTCGTGCC
Source organism: Mycobacterium syngnathidarum (assembly GCF_001942625.1). Taxonomy (GTDB): domain Bacteria; phylum Actinomycetota; class Actinomycetes; order Mycobacteriales; family Mycobacteriaceae; genus Mycobacterium; species Mycobacterium syngnathidarum. The sequence continues at coordinate 5,407 of NZ_MLCL01000048.1, read as the reverse complement.
GATCGTGCGCACCTTGGCGCCCATCGTCGCCGGCGCGGCGAAGATGCGCTACTCGGTGTTCACCACGTTCAACGTGCTGGGGGCGATCGTGTGGGGCGTCGGCCTCGTAATGCTCGGCTACTCGCTGGGCCAGTTCGAGATCATCCAGAAACTGCTCGAACCGATCTTCATCCTGATCGTCGTGGCCTCGGTGGCGCCGATGTTCATCGAATGGCTCAAGCGCCGCCGGGCCGCGAAGAAGGCCGCCGCCCCTCAGGCCTAGCCGAGGCTCAGCGCGGCTGCGAGCTCACGTAGCGCCGGCCGGGGGTCAGCCGTCGGGCTCTCCCCCAATGCCTGCACGACGACGTGATCAGCGCCGGCATCGAGATGCGCGGTGATCGTCGCGGCCGCCTGCTCGGCCGAACCCATCCCGACCAGGCCGCGGGCCAGCCGATCCGATCCGCCGCGCACCAGGTCGGGTTCGTCGAAACCCTGTCGCAGCCATGAGTTCCGGTAGTTCGGCAGCCCGCTGTAGACCTCGAGGTGCTTGTGCGCCCGCGCCAGCTGGTCGGCGTCGTCACCGCCGATGGCCACTGCCTGCTCGGACACCACCCAGCGATCCTGTCCCAGGATCTCGCGCGTCGTCGCGGTGTGCTCGGGCGTGACCAAATAGGGGTGGGCGCCGTCGGCGTGCGTGCCCGACAGCTCGATCATCTTCGGGCCGAGCGCGGCGAGCAGGCGGGGCGGACGCCCGACGCCCGGTTCGATCTGCTCGGGCACCGCGGCCATCCGCTCGAGATAGGTGCGCATCGTGGCCAGCGGCTTGGTATAGGTGCCGCCGAGGCCGTGTTCCACCAGAGGCCCGTGGCTGACGCCCAGGCCGAGCACGAACCGTCCCGGATACAGCGCGGTCAGGGTCCGCGCTCCGGATTCTGCGGCCGAGGGCACCCGGACGTGAATGTTGGCGATACCCGTGCCGACGACGAGCCGCTCCGTGGCGGCCAGGAACGCCGCCGACTGGGTCAGGGCCTCCTTGCCGACTACCTCCGGCAGGAACAGCGAGCCGAATCCGAGGGACTCGATCTCCCGCGCCACCTCCTGCGCGTCCGGCATGGACCAGGTGTCGCTGGCCCACCACACACCGATTCGGCTGGGAAAATCGATCTTGGCTCGTGTCACTGACCACTCCTCAATTCACTCGGTTCGTTGTGTTCGTGATGTATGCGTCCGCCGGTCTCGGTGAGCGGCTTGCCGGTGCCGCCCCACCGTTGAGCGATGATTTCCGCGGCGATGGACACTGCGGTTTCCTCCGGTGTCCTGGCGCCCAGATCCAAGCCGATGGGGCTGGACAACCTTGCGAGTTCTTCCTCGGTCAGGCCGGCCTCCCTCAGCCGGGCCAGCCGGTCTTCGTGTGTGCGCCGCGACCCCATCGCACCGATGTAGCCGATCGCCGGCAGCCGCAACGCCACCTCGAGCAACGGCACGTCGAACTTCGGATCGTGGGTGAGCAGGCAGACGACGGTACGGCCGTCGACGGCTCCCGCGCCGGCTTGCGCGGCCAGGTACCGGTTGGGCCAGTCGACGACGACTTCGTCGGCGGTCGGGAACCGGGCAGCAGTGGCAAAAACGGGACGTGCGTCGCACACCGTGATCCGGTAACCGAGCAATGACCCCTGCCGGGCCACGGCGGCCGCGAAGTCGATCGCACCGAACACGAGCATCCGGGGCCGCGGTGCGAAACTCGCGACGAACACCTCCATACCCTCACCGCGGCGCTCCCCGTCGGGGCCCAACGTCAGCACCCCGCTGCGTCCGGTGTCGAGCAGGCCGCGGGCATCGTCGGTGACCGCCCCGTCCGCGCGGGCCGAGCCGAGGGTGCCGGTCACCTCACCGGACCGGATGACCAACCGGCGTCCGAGCCATGTCGGATCGGGATGTGCGATGACGGTCGCGGTAGCGGCGGGTTGATGGGCCTCGATGTCGCCGACGAGCGCTTCCAGTTCCGGGAAGGTCCGCCGGGACACGGGCTCGACATACACGTCGAGCACACCGCCACAGGTCAGACCCACGGCGAAGGCATCGTCGTCGCTGACCCCGTAACGCTGCAGCACCGGCGTGCCGTCGGCGACCACCTCGGCGGCCAGTTCGTATACGGCACCTTCGACACAGCCGCCCGACACCGAGCCGGTCACGGTGCCGTCGGGGGCCACCACCATCGACGCCCCGGCCGGTCGCGGCGCGGAACGGAACGTGCGCACCACCGTCGCCATGCCCGCGGTGCCGCCGGCGCGCCAGACGGCCAGCAGCTCGGCGAGCACATCTCTCACGATGCCTAACCTAGCCCCCGCTGAGCGTCCGCTCAGTACGGGGCCGTCGCCGCCGTCACTCGGCGAGGGTGTGTGCGGCTTCCATCAACATCCAGCCCGAAACCTGAACCGACAGGTCACGTTCGGGGATCGCCGATGCGCTCACCGCACCGTCGACGAACTGCGCTTGCTGGCCCCCGGCACCGGGCACCTCGGCGGTCTGGTCCCAGAACGCCGCGAACAGCGGCAACCCGTCCACGGTCTGGCGGTTGTCCCAGGCCGCCTGCGCGGATTTGAGTACAAGCGAGCGCGCCGTCTCACGAGCGACCTGGTCATCGGCCGTGTCTCCAGGCAAGGTGTTCGCCACCAACGCCAGGTACCGCGCCGTGATGCCGTTGAACAACCCACCGTCACCACCGCCGGCGCCTTTGATCACACCGTCGGTGGACATCTCCTTGTCGACCGCGGCCACCAGACGGCGTACCCGCTCGGCGTGGCGGGTGTCGTCGGTACGGACCGCCAGTTCAACCTCCAACCCGAGAACCACGCCCTGGCAGTAGGTGTACTGCGCCCGCACCATCGAGCCGGCCTTGATGCCGTCGAACACCAGGTGGGTTTCCGGGTCGATCAGGGTGTCATCGATCCAGTCGGCCATCTGCTGGGCTCGGCGCAGCCGGTCGTCGTACCGGGCCAGGAAAATGCCGGCCGGGCCGTTGGCCGGGGCATTGAAGAACTGGTCTTGTTTGCGCCACGGAATCCCGCCGCCGTCCTCGGGCACCCAGGCATCGACAAACTGTGCACACAATTTCTTGAGCGCGCGAGATTTCTCGACTCCGACCAGGCGCCCGGCCCGTTCGAGCGCCAGCGCCAACCAGGCCATGTCGTCGTAATAGCTGTTGGTCCACGACAGGTTGTTGCGCAACCAGTGCCCACGGATCTGGCGCTCGATTCGGGTTTGGCGCTCCGGCTGGGGATCGCGCACCTGCGCGTCGACCAGAGTGTCCAAAAGGTGCGCCTGCCACCAGTAATGCCAGGTTCCGAACTTGCGGTACTTGCCGGTCGATGGCCAGGCCACCACCCCGAGTTGGGTGCCCGGCAGGCCCCAGAGCTTCTTCAGGTGCCGTTGGTTGATAGCAGCTTCGGCGCTGGCCGCACGGTTAGCCCATAGCTGATCCATGCTTCCGATCCTGCCTTACCAGGCCTTCGAATTGGCGGCATGACGAAGTGATGTCCGGGTGCCGGTCAAAAAGCGCGCCGTTGCCATCCGCCCCGCGCCATAGAGCTGAAGTCAGATTTTCGCTTGATTGATAGCCACCGTCTATACATTGGGGGCCATGGAGCTGCGCCACCTCCGCTATCTGCTCGCGGTCGCCGACCACGGCAACTTCACCCGGGCGGCCGAGGCCCTGCACGTATCGCAACCGACACTGTCGCAGCAGATCAGACAGCTCGAACGCGAGGTCGGCGCACCACTGCTGGACCGCTCCGGGCGCACCGTCCGCCTCACCGACGCCGGTGCGGCATACGCCGGGCACGCCCGACTGGCCATGCAGGGTCTCGATGCCGCCGCACGGGCCGTCCACGATGTCCAGGATCTGAGTCGCGGACACCTGCGGATAGCGATGACGCCGACCATCACCGCCTATCTGATCGGTCCGCTGGTGCGCGAGTTCCACGCTCACCACCCCGGTGTCAGTCTGGCGGTCATCGAGACCACTCAAGACCTGATCGAAGCCGACCTGCTCGCCGACCGCATCGACCTGGGCATCGCGTTCGCCGGCCGGCACGCCGCCGGGGTCACCGCGTCGGCCCTGTTCTCCGAGACGCTCAGCCACTGGCACTGCTGAGCCGAGATTTCGCAACCCGCGGCTACATCGACGATTATTTCGCCGCCCAGGAGGTCACACCCCACATCGCGATCGAGGCGAATTCCATCAGCGCTCTGCTCGAGTTCGTCCGCCTCGGATCACTGGCGACAGTGCTTCCCGACGCGATCACCCGGGTTCACGCCGATCTGCATCCGATGCTGCCGGCTCCGCCGCTGCCATCACGCGAGGTCGTGCTTTTGCACCGGGCGGCCGGATATCAGACCGCCGCGGCGCGAGCCTTCATGACGACGGCCAAGCGCCATTCCTCAGCCTTCGACAATCGATAGGCACTGACTATGGCTTTCATGGCAACCAGGTATTGGACGCTATAGCCCCAGCGGGGCAGGGTGATTGTCGTATCCCGGTCGAACGAACCGATACGGCCAACCCCCACGCAAAGGACCCCGAATGGTGCACGCCCAACTTGACCCGACCGCCCGCCAGGCCCTCGCTGCCGCGGCGGTAGAGGCCAAGACCCGCAAGGATCTCACCTGGCAGCAGATCGCCGACGCGGCCGAGCTTTCGCCGGCGTTCGTGACGGCTGCCGTGCTGGGCCAGCACGCGCTACCCGCGCAGTCGGCCGTGGCAGTCGCCGCGCTGCTCGGCCTCGACGACGACGACGCGCTGCTGCTCCAGACCGTCCCGACCCGCGGTTCGATCCCCGGCGGAGTCCCCACCGACCCGACCATCTACCGCTTCTACGAGATGCTGCAGGTCTACGGCACCACGCTCAAAGCCTTGATCCACGAGCAGTTCGGAGACGGCATCATCAGCGCGATCAACTTCAAACTCGATGTGCGCAAGGTCGCCGACCCAGAAGGCGGAGAGCGTGCCGTCATCACACTCGACGGCAAATACCTTCCGACGAAGCCTTTTTGATCACCAGGCCTGCGAGAAATCTGCGTGACGAGTGATCCACGCGTGCATCGCTATTCCCGCCGCGACTCCGGCATTGATACTGCGGGTCGAGCCGAACTGCGCGATGGAAACCGTGACGGCCGCCCCGGCCTGGGCCTCCGGCGTGATGCCCGGGCCTTCCTGGCCGAAGATCATCACGCAGTCGCGAGGTAGCTCGGTCTGTTCGAGCCGCACGGCGCCGGGCACGTTGTCCACCGCGACCACGGTCATGAATCGCCCTGGAAATCCCGGAGGCTCCTGACCTTGGAAACGAGGATGCAGGTATGCCGAAGGAACAGTGTGCCGGGAAGCCCACGGCGCGTCGTTACAGCCCGGAGGAGAAGGCCGCCGCGGTGC
>NZ_MLCL01000038.1 GCF_001942625.1 Mycobacterium syngnathidarum | reverse complement strand
AGTTGGGTGAAATTCAAACGGCGCTGGCTGATCTGGATGATGTGGCGCAGGCGGTGGTGATTGTCCGTGAGGATCAGCCTGGGGATAAGCGGCTGGTCGGCTACATCACCGGCACCGCCGATCCCGCGGTGGTCCGCGCACAGCTGGCGCAGCGGTTGCCGGCTTATATGGTGCCCGCCGCGGTGGTGGCTCTTGATGCGTTGCCGTTGACGGTCAACGGCAAGCTCGACAAGCGGGCCCTGCCGGCTCCGGAATACACCGGCACCGATCATTATCGGGCGCCGGGCACCGCGACCGAGGAGATCCTGGCCGGTATCTACGCCCAGGTCCTCGGCCTGGAACGGGTCGGCATCGACGACTCCTTCTTCGACCTCGGCGGCGATTCCCTCTCGGCCATGCGGTTACTCGCCGCGGTGAACAGTCACCTCGACGTCGACTTGGCAGTGCGCACGCTGTTCGACGCACCGACGATCGCGCAGTTGGCGACGCGCCTCGGCTCGGACTCGAGCGAACGCCGGCCACTGGTCCCGCAGCCACGTCCAGAAGTCATCCCGTTGTCGTATGCGCAACAACGACTGTGGTTCCTCAACCGGTTCGAGGACGGAGCGGCGACGTACAACATGCCGATCGCGTTCCGGATCAACGGCGCCTTGGATCTGGACGCCCTGGAATCGGCTCTCGATGATGTGATCGACCGCCATGAATCGCTGCGCACGGTGTTCCCCGACATCGACGGAGTGCCCTCGCAAAAGGTACTGCCCGCACAGCCCGGGCTGTGGCGCCGCGGAGGCCCGGCCGTGGTGCCGGTGGCAGCGGACCAAGAAGACGCTGTCATGCGCGAGTTGGTCGCCTTGGCGGGCTACAGGTTCGACCTGGCCAATGAGATTCCGATCCGGGCCCAGATCTACGCCGTAGGCCCCGAGCAATATGTTCTCGGGATCGTCTTGCACCACATCGCTTTCGACGGCTGGTCGATGGCACCCATGGTCAAGGATGTCGGTGTCGCCTACGCAGCCCGCTGCGCCGGACAGGCTCCCGCATGGTCTCCGCTGCCGGTGCAATACGCCGATTACTCACTGTGGCAGCGTGACCACCTGGGCGACCTGGAGGATCCGGGCAGCCGGATCGCCGAGCAGCTGTCCTATTGGCGGAAAGAGCTGGAGGACCTGCCCGAGGTGGTTTCGCTTCCCACCGACCGGCCGCGTCCGCCCGTACCGAGCTATCGCGGCGACGGGGTCAATCTGCGCATTGAACCCGAGTCCTGGGCGGGGATCAAAGCGGTTGCCGCAGAACACAATGTCACCACGTCAATGGTATTGCAGGCCATCATGTCTGTCGTGCTGCACCGGGCGGGCGTCGGTGAGGACATCGCACTGGGCACCCCGATCGCGGGCCGCAATGATCAGGCCCTGCAGGAGCTGGTGGGATTCTTCGTCAACACCTGGGTCCTGCGGGTCGGGCTGAACTCGCAACAGCGGTTCAGCGACGTGCTCGACCAAGTACGACAGAAGGCGCTGGACGGTTACACCAATCAGGACGTGCCCTTCGAGTTGCTGGTGGAGCAACTCAACCCGACCCGGTCCACGTCGCATCATCCGCTGTTCCAGGTGGCCCTGGTCTTCCAGAACAATGTGCGTCCCGAGGTGGTCTTGGAAGGCGCCGGCATCGAGCCGATGTCGATGGTCACCCGCACCGCCAAGTTCGACCTGGATGTGGACATCAGGGAGGTGCCCGACCAGCTTTCGGGTGCCCCGATGGCCGCAGGTGTGCTGACCTACGCCACCGACCTGTTCGACCGGTCCACGATCGAGCGTCTGGTGGGCTGGTTCGGCAAGGTGGTCACAGCCGTGGTGGCTGACTCGTCGGTCGTGGTCGGCGAGGTGGGTTTGCTCGATGGCGCCGAGCGCGATCTGGTGCTGCACAAGTGGGCTGGTGCCGGTGTCGATGCGCAGGTGGGTCTGGCTTCGGAGTTGTTGGCGAGTGCGGTGGCTGCGGATCCTGAGGCCCTGGCGTTGGTGGATCACCCGCGGGAATTCACCTATCGGCAACTCGACGAGATCTCGAACCGGCTGGCACGGGCATTGGTCGAAGAAGGGGTTGGCCCCGAGCGTGCGGTCGGCGTGGCGATGGGCCGATCCGCCGAGTTGGTAGTCGCCTGGTGGGCGGTGCTCAAGGCCGGTGGGGTGTACGTTCCGGTCGATCGGACTCACCCGGCCGAGCGGATCGCCACGGTGCTGGACACCGTCGAAGCGGTGTGTGTACTGACTCGTGGCGGCGACCCCGTGGCCGGAACCGGGACGTGCCCGGTGATCGATGTCGAGGCGCTGGATCTCTCGAGTGCCTCCGCAGAGCCCGTCACCGACGCGGATCGATTGGCGCCGTTGACTATAGACAATGCCGCATACGCGATCTTCACCTCGGGATCGACCGGAACTCCGAAGGGTGTGGCGATCAGCCACACCGGTGTGCTCGGTGTGGCTGCGGCCACCCGTGACTTGTTGGGTGTGGGTCGGGGTGCTCGCCTGCTGATGGTGGCCGCACCGACGTTCGATGCCTCGATCTTCGAGTGGTTGTGGGCGACGGCTTCGGGCGCCACGTTGGTGGTGGCGTCGCCGGATTCCTACGCGGGTGACGCCTTGACGGCGGTGATAGAAGGTCAGCGGGTCGAGGCGGCGTTGATCACCCCGACGGTGGTGGCAACGCTCGACCCGAGCCGGTTGGGTGGTTTGACGATGTTGGCCACCGGTGGTGAGGCATGCCCGGCGGAGTTGGTGGCTGCGTGGGCTCCTGGCCGGCGGATGTTCAACGCCTATGGGCCGACTGAGGTGACCATTTGGGCCACTTGGAGCGCGACGTCTGCCGGGGCGCCGGTGCGGATCGGGGCGCCGGTTCCGGGCACATGTGCGTACGTTCTCGATGCACGTCTGAACCCGGCACCGGTCGGGGTGGTCGGAGAGTTGTACGTCGCCGGCCCGATGCTGGCCCGTGGCTATGTGGGACGGCCCGATCTGACGGCGGATCGGTTCGTCGCGAACCCCTTTGGAGCGCCGGGCACGCGGCTGTATCGCACTGGCGATCTGGTGCGTTGGACCGAATCCGGCAGCTTGGAATACCTCGGCCGTGCCGATGCACAGGTGAAGCTCCGTGGGCAGCGCCTCGAGCTGGGCGAGATCGAGAACACCCTGCTGGCCTGTCCGCAGGTCAATCGAGCCGCCGCCGCGGTCTACCACGATGACGCCGCGGACCACCTCATTGCCTATGTCGCCCTGGAACGCGCCAGCAGCGCCGATCACGATGCAGAAGTCGTCGATCAGTGGCAACACGTCTACGACGAGCTCTATGACGCAGACCTCGAAGTGGCCGACTTCGGAAGCGACTTCCGTGGCTGGAACAGCAGCTACACCGGAGAGCCGATTCCGCTGGACCAGATGGAGGAATGGCGGTCTGCGGCGGTGGATCGGATACTGGCGCTGAGGCCGCAGCGGGTGCTCGAGCTCGGTGTAGGTTCGGGTCTGGTCCTGTCACAGGTCGCCCCGAAGTGTGTGGAGTACTGGGGCACAGACTTTTCGGCGCCGACCATCCGGACGCTGGAATCAGCGGTGGCTGGGCAACCGTGGGGAGACCGAGTCCGCTTGCGGGTACAGCCGGCGGATGTGGTCGACGGATTGCCTGACGAGTACTTCGACACGATCGTCATCAACTCGGTCATTCAGTACTTCCCCAACGCGGCTTATCTCACCGAGGTCATCGACCACGCTGTGGGACTCTTGGCCCCGGGCGGAACGTTGTTCGTCGGCGATGTGCGCAACCACAGCCTGCAGGGTGCCTTCCAGACCGGTATCGCGCTGGCGCGCAGCGGGTCCGACGCGGATACCGACGATCTGCGCCAGCGCGTGCAACGCGCGATGCTGGGAGAGCCCGAGTTGTTGCTGGCCCCTGAGTTCTTCGCGACCTGGGCGGCTGACCACCCATCCGTGAGCGGGGTGAGCATCCAGGTCAAACGAGGTGAATCTGACAATGAGCTGACCCGCTACCGCTACGACGTCAGCATTCACAAGGCAGCCGCTCGCATCCATTCGCTCAAGAACGCACTCACCTGGGAATGGTCTGATTGCGCGGGCTTGAGTGGACTGCACGCCGAGCTGACGGCTCAACGGCCGCCGGCTGTGCGCGTGAGCGCGATTCCGCGCACGGGCGTGATCTCCGATGTGGTCATCGAACAGGCTCTCGCCGATGGTCATTCGGTAGCTGATGCGCTGACGGAAGCAGAGGTGGTGGCGACTCCAGAGAATGTGGTGACGCCCGAACTGCTGTACCGGCTCGGTGAGGCAGCCGGGTATCGCGTTGCGGTCACCTGGGGCCCCCAACCCGGCACCGTCGACGCCGTCTTCATCGACGGCGCGGACGGCGGGGACGGCCCGGTGCTGACCGATCTCTACCTGCCCCCTGCGGGTTTGCAGGAACGCAGCGCCTACGCCAACGACCCTGACACCAACAGCAAGGTCAGCGAAGTGCGCCAGTGGCTGAGCGGACGACTGCCCGAATACATGGTGCCCAGCCAGATCATGGTGCTTGAGGAGTTCCCGCTGACATCCTCGGGCAAGATCGACCGGAGAGCCTTGCCCCAGCCGGTGTTCACGGCTGCTACCTTCCGGTCGCCTCAGACACCGACCGAGAAGACCGTCGCCGAGGTGTTCGCCGACGTGCTGGGCCTCGATCGCGTCGGACTCGACGACGATTTCTTTGCCTTGGGCGGAGATTCGCTGATCGCCATCCGGGTCAGTGCGCGGCTTCAGTCGGCTCTCGGCAAGGACGTTCCGGTCCGATATCTGTTCGACGCACCTACCGTCGGGCGGTTGGCGGACTGCCTGGACCGCCAACAGAGCGATGTGGCACGACCGCCGCTGCAGGTGATGCCGCGTCCGCAGGCGATTCCGTTGTCGTATGCGCAGCAGCGGTTGTGGTTCTTCGACCAATTGAACGGCCCGTCACCGGTCTACAACCTGGCTGTGGGTTTGCGTTTGACCGGTGACCTCGATGCCGAAGCGCTAGGGCAGGCATTGGTCGATGTGGTGGACCGTCACGAGAGCCTGCGCACGATGTTCACTCTGGACGGTGAGGAGCCGCGGCAAGTGGTGGCTCCGGTGGAGAGCACCCATTCGCTCTGGCAGGTGGTCGATGCAGTTGATTGGCCGGCGGATCGGGTGGTGGAGGCCGCCGGCGCCGTTGCCCGGTATCCGTTCGATCTGTCGGCCGAATTGCCTTTGAAGGCAACGCTGTTCCGTGTCGCAGAAGACGAGCATGTACTGGTCGCGGTGGTTCACCACATTGCTGCTGACGGCTGGTCGGTCACGCCGCTGGTGGCGGATCTCGGCGCAGCCTATGCAAACCGGTGCGCAGGTCAGACCCCTGATTGGTCCCCGCTGCCGGTGCAGTACGCGGATTACACATTGTGGCAACGCTCGTACCTGGGCGACCTGGACGATGCGGACAGCCGCATATCCGGGCAGCTGGCCTACTGGGAGAACGCGTTGGCCGGGCTGCCGGAGCGGCTGGAATTGCCGACGGATCGGCCGTATCCACCGGTGGCCGACTACCAGGGTGGCGGTTTGGTGGTGGAATGGCCCGCCGAGCTCCAACAGCGAATTGCCCGGGTGGCTCGTGAGCAGAATGCGACCAGCTTCATGGTGGTGCAGGCGGGGCTGGCGCTGTTGCTGTCCAAGCTGAGTGGAAGTTCCGATGTTGCGGTAGGCATCTCGATCGCAGGCCGTAATGATCCTGCACTCGACAACTTGGTCGGGTTCTTCGTCAACACGCTGGTTCTGCGGGTCGATTTCTCCGGCGATCCGACCATCGGTGAACTGCTGGAGCAGGTGCGTCAGCGCGGCTTGGCGGCCTTCGAGCACCAGGATGTGCCGTTCGAGGTGGTGGTGGATCGGCTGAACCCCACCCGCAGTTTGACCCATCACCCCCTCGTGCAGGTGATGTTGTCGTGGCAGAACCTGGAATGGCAGCACAGCGCCGACACCGCGGGTGGGTTGACCCTGGGCGATGTTCAGGTCACCCCGTTACCTGCTCAGACTCACACTGCGCGTACCGATTTGACTTTCGCACTGGGTGAACGTTGGACAGAGACCGGCGAGCCGGCCGGGATTGGAGGGACTGTGGAGTTTCGCACCGACGTTTATGACGAGGCCACTGTCGTGCGGTTGATCGATCGGTTGCGAAAGGTATTGATGGCGATGACGGCTGAGGTCGAGGCGGCGTCGTGACGGCCGACTTGAGTCGGCGCTTGTCGTCGATGGATTTCCTGGACGAGGACGAGCACGCCGAGCTGTTCGCGTGGGGTAACCGCGAGGTTCTGACCGATCGGTCCTCGGTGTCGGCGACTATCACGGAACTGTTTGCTGCTCAGGTCGCCGGTGCTTCCGGGGCGGTGGCGGTGGTCTTCAACGACCGCTCGATGACGTATGCCGAGTTGGATGAGGCGTCAAATCAGTTGGCGCATCGGTTGGTCAGCCTGGGTGTCGGCCCGGGTGAGCGGGTGGCGTTGCTCTTCCCTCGTTCGATCGAGGCGATTGTCTGCATTGTCGCGGTGTTGAAATCGGGGGCGGCCTATGTGCCGATCGACCCGATGCATCCCGATGAGCGGATCCAGTTCATGCTCGATGATGCCGACCCGGCCGTAGCGATCACAACATCGGAGTTGACGGGGCGATTCGGCGGGCGCGATCTGAACGTCCTCGATTTCGATGATGAGGTCCGTCAGCACACCGCGCCGGCACCCGACGTGCCGGGGCCGGCGGCTGACGATGTCGCGTACTTGATCTACACCTCGGGGACGACGGGTCGTCCGAAGGGGGTAGCGATCACCCATGCGAATGTGGTCGGCCTGTTGGAGACACTGGATGCCGAGCTGGGGCTGGCGGGTCAGGTTTGGACGCAGTGTCATTCGTTGGCGTTCGACTATTCGGTGTGGGAGATCTGGGGGGCGCTGCTGTACGGCGGCCGGCTGGTCGTAGTGCCCGAGTCGGTCACGCAGGCTCCCGAGGACCTGTATGCCCTGCTGGTCGCCGAGCAGGTCACCATGTTCAGTCAGACGCCGTCGGCGTTCTATGCACTGCAGGCCGTTGACGCCCTGCAACCCGGCCCGGGTGGTCAGCTGAAGTTGGAGACGGTGGTCTTCGGTGGGGAAGCGCTTGAGCCGCAGCGCCTCCGGGGCTGGTTGGGTCGGCATCCCGCTTCGCCGCGGTTGATCAACATGTACGGGATCACCGAGACGACGGTGCATGCATCGTTCCGCGAGATCATCCCGGGTGATGCTGAAGGCAGCGTCAGCCCGATCGGTGTGCCGTTGGCTCACCTTGGTTTCTTCGTCCTGGATTCTTCGCTGCAGCCCGTCCCGGTCGGTGTGGTGGGTGAGTTGTATGTGGTCGGCGCCGGATTGGGGTATGGGTATTGGCGTCGTGGCGGGCTGAGCGCCAACCGGTTCGTGGCGTGTCCGTTCGGTGGGGCCGGGGCCCGGATGTATCGGACGGGGGATCTGGCGTCTTGGGACAGGCATGGGCAGTTGCGGTATGGCGGACGTGCCGATGAACAGGTCAAGATTCGTGGGTACCGCATCGAACTAGGCGAGATTCAAACCGCTTTGGCTGAAGCCGAGGGTGTGGACCAGGCGGCGGTGATCGCCCGTGAGGATCGTCCCGGCGACAAGCGCCTGGTCGGCTACATCACCGGTACCGCGGATCCGGTCGCTGTTCGTGCCGCGTTGTCGGAGCGGTTGCCTGGCTACATGGTTCCAGCGGCGGTGGTGGTGCTGGATGTGTTGCCGCTGACGGTGAACGGGAAGCTCGACAGGCGGGCCCTGCCGGCACCGGATTACGTCAACGGCCAGGAATGCCGCGCCCCGGCCACTGCGATCGAGGAGGTGCTGGCCGGCATCTTTGCCCAGGTGCTCGGTCTGGAGCGGGTCGGGGCCGATGACTCCTTCTTCGATCTGGGTGGGGATTCGCTGTCGGCGACCAGGTTGATCAATGCCATCAATGCCAGTCTGGACGCTGATTTCGCGGTGCGGGCGGTGTTCGAGACACCCACTGTGGCGCAATTGGCTACCCGTGCCGGTGAGGGTTCGGATCGGCGTGAACCGCTGGTGGCACAACCCAGGCCAAATGTGCTCCCGCTGTCGTATGCCCAGCAGCGTTTGTGGTTCCTCGACCAGCTGGAGGGACCATCACCGATCTACAACATGGCGGTGGCACTACAGGTCAGTGGGTCTCTGGATACCGACGCGCTCGGCGCGGCGCTGGCCGATGTGGTGGAGCGGCACGAGTCCCTACGCACGGTTTTCCGATCGGCCGAGGGCGTCCCTGAGCAGGTGGTGCTGCCTGCTGAGCAGGCTGACTGCGGTTGGCGAGTTGTCGACGCCGGCGGGTGGTCGACGACTGAGATGCGCGCGGCCATCGAAGCGATGGCAGGCCATCCCTTCGACCTGGACAGCGAAATACCCCTGCGGGCCATGCTTTTGCGGTTGGCCGAGGACGAGCACGTCCTGGTGGCCGTGGTGCACCACATTGCCGCCGATGGCTGGTCCATAGCTCCGTTGATCTCGGACCTGCAATTGGCGTATGCCGGCCGGTCCGCAGGACAAGTGCCCGGCTGGGCGCCGCTACCGGTGCAGTATGTGGACTACACCTTGTGGCAACGCGCGCGGCTGGGCGATCTGGGAGATGCCGACAGCCGCATCTCCGCGCAGGTGGCGTACTGGGAACAGGCGTTGGCGGGGCTGCCCGAACGACTGGAACTGCCGACCGACCGCCCCTATCCGCCGGTGTCAGATCACCGCGGCGCGAGCATACCGGTGTCGCTGCCGGCCGAACTGCACAAGCGGATCCGCGAAGTTGCGCGCGAACAGAATGTCACCACATACATGGTGGTGCAGGCCGCGCTGACGATGCTGTTGTCGAAGCTCAGTGCGAGTTCTGATGTGGCGGTAGGGGTTCCGATCGCCGGCCGGAGCGACGCCGCGCTGGACCGCGTGGTGGGTTTCTTCGTCAACACGTTGGTGTTGCGGGTGGATCTGGCAGGCGATCCCACCATGGCCGAGCTGTTGGCCCAGGTGCGTCAGCGTAGTCTGGCCACGCTCGAGCATCAGGATGTGCCCTTCGAGGTACTGGTGGATCGGCTCAAGCCGACCCGGTCGCTGGCCCATCATCCGCTGGTCCAGGTGGCGCTCGCGTGGCAGAACTTCACCGCCGATACCGCGACGGAATCGACTCTGGGGGAGGCACTGGTCCGTCCGTTGCCGGTGGATACGCACGTGGCGCGGATGGATCTCACGTTCTCGTTGGCGGAACGGTGGGACGATGCCGGCGAGCCTGCGGGCATCGGTGGCGCAGTGGAGTTCCGGACCGACGTATTCGACGAATCAAGTATCGAAACCATGATCGCGCGGCTTGTGCGCGTCGCAGCGGCGCTGACGGGCGATCCGACCCAGCGGCTGTCGTCGGTCGATGTGCTGGATGCCGTCGAGCATGCTCGCCTCGACGATGTCGGTAACCGGGCGGTGCTGGCCGAGTCCCCGGGCCGTGTGATGTCGATTCCCCGGTTGTTCGCTGCTCAGGTGGCTCGCGCGCCTGAGGCAGTCGCGGGGAGTTTCGATGGCCGCTCGATGACTTATCGAGAGCTTGATGAGGCGTCGAATCGGTTGGCTCACTTCTTGGTTGGACTCGGCGCCGGCCCGGGTGAGTGCGTAGCGGTGTTGGTGCCCCGGTCGGTCGAGGCGATTGTCGCGATCCTGGGGTCGTTGAAAGCCGGGGCCGCGTACGTGCCGGTCGATCCGATGCACCCTGATACCCGGATCCGGTTCATGGTCGGCGATGCCGCTCCGATCGTCGCGGTGACCACCGCTGAGTTGCGGGCGCGGCTGGAAGGAATCGACCTGACCGTCGTCGACGTCGCCGACGCTGGTATCGAGGCCCAACCCGACACCGCGTTACCGGCGCACAACGCCGACGACGTGGCGTACTTGATCTATACGTCGGGTACGACGGGTGTTCCGAAAGGTGTGGCGATCAGCCACCGGAACGTGGCGCAGTTGCTGGCGACGTTGGATGCCGAGCTGGGGCTGGCGGGACAGGTTTGGACGCAGTGTCATTCGCTGGCGTTCGACTATTCGGTGTGGGAGATCTGGGGGGCGCTGCTGTACGGCGGCCGGCTGGTGGTGGTGTCGGAGTCGGTGACCCGAGCCCCGGAGGAGCTGCTCGCGCTGTTGGTTGCCGAGCAGGTGACAGTGTTGAGCCAGACACCGTCGGCGTTCTATGCGTTGCAGTCGGCTGATGCGTTGCTGCCGGAAATGGGTCGCCAGTTGAAGTTGGATACGGTGATCTTTGGCGGGGAAGCGCTTGAGCCGCAGCGCCTTCGGCCGTGGTTTGAGGGCCATCCCGGTTCACCGCGGTTGATCAACATGTACGGGATCACCGAGACGACGGTGCATGCGTCGTTCCGCGAGATTCTGGTGAGTGACGCCGAAGGCAGTGCCAGTCCGATCGGTGTGCCGTTGGCGCACCTCGGTTTCTTCGTGCTGGATCCTTCGTTGCAGCCGGTTCCGGTCGGTGTGGTGGGTGAGTTGTATGTGGTCGGCGCCGGATTGGGGTTCGGTTACTGGCGGCGTGGCGGATTGAGTTCGACCCGCTTTGTGGCGTGTCCGTTCGGTGGGGCCGGGGCCCGGATGTATCGGACGGGGGACCTGGCTTCGTGGGGCGCTGACGGGCAGTTGCGGTATCTGGGACGTGCCGACGAGCAGGTCAAGGTTCGTGGGTATCGCATCGAGCTGGGCGAAATCCAGTCTGCGCTGGCAAGTCTGGACGGCGTCAAGCAGGCGGAGGTCGTCGCGCGTGAGGATCGTCCCGGCGACAAGCGCCTGGTCGGCTACATCACCGGGACCGCGGACCCGGTCGCTGTTCGTGCCGCGTTGTCGGAACGGTTGCCTGGCTACATGGTTCCCGCCGCCGTGGTGGTGCTCGATGCGTTGCCGCTGACGGTGAACGGGAAGCTCGACAAACGTGCCCTGCCGGCACCGGACTACGTCAACGGCCAGGAATACCGCGCCCCGGCCACTGCGATCGAGGAGCTGCTGGCCGGCATCTACGCTCAGGTGCTCGGTCTGGAGCGGGTCGGGGCCGATGACTCCTTCTTCGATCTGGGCGGCGACTCCCTTTCGGCGATGCGGTTGATCAACGCGGTCAACGCCAGCCTGGATACCGATATCGCGGTGCGAGCGGTGTTCGAGGCGCCGACGGTGGCGCAATTGGCTACGCGCGCCGGTGAGGGTTCGGGTCGGCGCGAACCCTTGGTGGCACAGCTGCGGCCCGATGTCCTGCCGTTGTCGTATGCCCAACAGCGGCTGTGGTTCCTCGACCAGCTCGAAGGACCGTCACCGATCTACAACATGCCGACCGTCTATCGGATCACCGGGGGGCTGGATGTCGACGCGCTCGGCGCGGCGCTGGCCGACGTGGTCGAGCGCCACGAGTCATTACGCACGGTGTTCCCTGCGGTCGACGGTGCACCCCGACAAGTTGTGCTCCCGGTGGGACAGGCTGATCCGGGGTGGCAGGTCATCGACGCGGTGGACTGGTCCGTGGATCGACTACACGACGCGATCCGTGCGGCGGTCGGATACCACTTCGACCTTTCAGCCGAGATCCCGATGAGAGCAACACTTTTCCGAGTGGCCGAGGGTGACCATGTCTTGGTTGCCGTAGTCCATCACATCGCAGGCGACGGCTGGTCGATCGGTCCGCTGGTGCGTGACATCGGGGTTGCCTACGCGAGCCGGTGCGCAGGGCAGGTCCCCAATTGGGCTCCGTTGCCGGTGCAATATGCCGATTACACGTTGTGGCAGCGGTCGTATCTCGGCGATGTGGCCGATCCCGGCAGTCGGATCGCCGACCAACTCGCGTACTGGGAACAGGAGCTGTCGGGGCTGCCAGATCGACTGGAGCTGCCCACCGACCGGCCGTATCCGCCGGTCGCCGACTACCGGGGCGCCAGTCTGGCGATGGAGTGGCCGGTCGAGCTGCAGCAGCAGATCGCGCGAGCCGCAAGCGAGCACAACGCGACCAGCTTCATGGTGGTGCAGGCAGCCCTGGCGGTGCTGTTGTCGAATCTGACCGGGACTGCGGATGTGGCCGTGGGCTTCCCGATTGCCGGGCGCAGTGATCCCGCGTTGGACGAGTTGGTCGGTGTCTTCATCAACACGCTGGTGCTGCGGGTAGAGCTCGACGGTGATCCCACGGTCGCCGATCTCCTGGCCCAAGTGCGCCGGCGC
The DNA here is from genome assembly GCF_001942625.1 of Mycobacterium syngnathidarum. Classification (GTDB taxonomy): domain Bacteria; phylum Actinomycetota; class Actinomycetes; order Mycobacteriales; family Mycobacteriaceae; genus Mycobacterium; species Mycobacterium syngnathidarum. The sequence continues at coordinate 3,097 of NZ_MLCL01000038.1, read as the reverse complement.
AGCCTGGCTGCCTACGAGCACCAGGACGTGCCCTTCGAGATGGTTGTCGATCGGCTCAACCCGTCCCGCAGCCTGACGCATCACCCGCTGGTCCAGGTGATGACGGCGTGGCAGAACCTCGCCAAGCAGGACGACGACCAGCCCGCGTCGAGTCTGGGCGGGATGCAGGCCACACCGCTGGAAGCCGACACTCAAGCCGCGCGCATGGATCTGACGATCTCACTGGCAGAACGCTGGAGTGCGGGCATGCCGGCCGGAATCACCGGGGCGGTGGAATTCCGTACCGACGTGTTCGATGCTGCCACCATCCAGATCTTCGTCGACCGACTGACGCGGGTGGTAGAAGCTCTGACCGTCGACCCCGCTGCGAAGTTGTCGTCGATAAATCTGCTGGGAGCCGATGACCACGTCGCGCTCGACGGGTGGGGCAACCGCGCGGTGCTGTCCGATTCGGTGGACGCCGTGTCGATTCCGGCAGTCTTTGCCGAGCAGGTGGCACGAGACCCAGCTGCGGTGGCCGTGGTGTGCGGGGAGAGTTCGTGGACCTATCGCGAGCTCGATGAGGAATCGAATCGCTTGGCACGGCTGCTTGTCGACAGCGGGGCACGCCCCGGCGCATGCGTGGCGTTGCTGCTCAACCATTCGGGCGAGGCGATCGTCTCGATTCTGGCGGTTCTCAAGGCGGGCGCGGCGTACCTGCCGATCGACCCGATGGTGCCGGATGCGCGTATCGAGTTCATGCTCGGTGACGCCCGCCCGGTCGCAGCGATCACCACCGCTGAGTTGCGGCCGCGGTTGGCCGGCGCTGACCTGGTCGTCATCGACGTCGCCGATCCTCGCATCGGGGCGCAATCAAAGGCCGCGTTGCAAGGGCCGGCCGCCGATGACGTTGCCTATCTGATCTACACGTCGGGGACCACAGGTGTTCCGAAGGGCGTGGCGATCACTCACCAGAATGTCACGCAGTTCCTCGGTGCCGTGGATCCGGCCTTGGTCGGCCCCGGAACCGTGTGGTCGCAGTGGCATTCGCTGGTGTTCGACGTTTCGGTGTGGGACATCTTCGGCGCTCTGTTGCACGGCGGTCGTCTGGTGGTGGTGCCCGAGGAGGTGGCACGTTCACCGCAAGATCTGCACGCGCTGCTGGTTGCCGAGAAGGTCAGCGTGTTGAGCCAGACGCCGTCGGCCGCGGGAATGCTGTCCCCTGAGGGGCTGGAGTCCGCTGCCTTGGTGGTGGCCGGGGAAGCGTGTCCGACCGAGCTGGTGCAGCGGTGGGCCCCGGGACGGGTGCTGATCAACGCGTACGGACCGACCGAGGCCACGGTATACGCGACGATCACTGCGCCCTTGAAAGCTGAATCATCAGGTTCGAATGTTGTGCCGATCGGTGCTCCCGTCCCAGGTGCGGCATTGTTCGTGCTTGATCGCTGGTTGCGGAAGGCACCGCCGGGTGTGGTGGGAGAACTGTATGTGGCCGGCCGCGGCGTCGGAATGGGGTATGTCGGCCGAGCCGGGCTCACCGCCTCACGCTTCGTCCCTTGCCCGTTCGGTGACGCGGGAGCCCGCATGTACCGGACCGGCGACTTGGTGCGCTGGGGCAGCGACGGGCAGATGCAGTATCTCGGTCGCGCCGACGAGCAGGTCAAGATTCGGGGCTACCGGATCGAACTTGGTGAAATCCAGGTCGCCCTGGCCGACTTGGACGGCGTGGAACAAGCCGTCGTCGTCGCCCGCGAGGACCACCCGGGTGAGAAGCGACTCGTCGGCTATGTCACCGAAACCGTAGCCGGAACGGTCGATGCCGGTAGGACCCGCGCCCAGCTCGCCGACCACCTTCCGACCTACATGGTGCCCGCCGCCGTGGTGGTGGTCGACGCCATACCGCTGACCGTCAACGGCAAGTTGGACCGACGCGCGCTACCGGCGCCCGAGTACAGCGACGCCGACAGCTACCGTGCTCCGAGTACCCCGACAGAGGAGATCCTGGCCGGCATCTTCGCGCAGGTGTTGGACCTGGGCCGGGTAGGCCTGGATGACTCGTTCTTCGATCTCGGCGGCGATTCCCTGTCGGCCATCCGGTTGATCAACGCCGTCAACACCGCATTCGACACGGATCTGGCAGTCCGCACGGTCTTCGATGCGCCGACCGTGGCGCAGTTGGAGCCGCGAATCACCACGGGCTCGGGCGGGCGGACGCCGTTGGCCCCCATGCCTCGGCCTGCCGTGGTGCCGTTGTCATATGCCCAGCAGCGGCTGTGGTTCCTGGACCAATTGCATGGTCCCTCGCCGATTTACAACATGCCGATGATGTACCGGGTGACCGGATTGGACGTTGATGCGCTCCGTGTGGCCCTGGCCGATGTGGCAGCCCGGCACGAGAGTCTGCGGACAGTCTTCCCCGAGGTGGACGGTGTTCCCCAACAGTTGGTCCTTCCTGCCGCCCAGGCTGATTTCGGATGGCAGGTGGTTGATGCCGCGGATTGGCCCGCGGAGCAGTTGGCGAGCGCCATCGATGCAGCCGTACGGCACCCCTTCGATCTGAACAACGAGATTCCGATCTGGGCGAGGCTTTTCCGCGTCTCTGAGGACGAGCATGTGCTGGTCGCGGTGGTGCACCACATCGCTGGGGACGCTTGGTCGTTCGCGCCCCTGGCCCGTGATGTGGCCGTCGCCTATGCCGCGCGCTGTGCCGGGGCGGCGCCGGAGTGGTCTGCGCTGCCGGTGCAGTACGTGGATTACACGTTGTGGCAGCGGGAGCAGCTCGGTGACCTGTCCGACCCCGAGAGCCGGATCTCAGGGCAACTGGCCTACTGGCAGGACGAACTGGCGGGCCTGCCTGACCGCCTCGAGTTGCCGACGGACCGACCCTACCCGGCGGTCGCCGATCACGGTGGAGCTGTCGTCGAAGTGCAGTGGCCTGCGGAGTTGCAGCAGCGGGTGGCTGCGGTGGCCAGGGAGCATGATGCGACCAGTTTTATGGTGGTGCAGGCTGCGTTGGCGGTGTTGTTGTCGAGTTTGAGTGCCAGTTCCGATGTGGCGGTGGGTTTTCCGATCGCGGGGCGTAATGATCCGGCGTTGGATGATCTGGTCGGGTTCTTCG
>NZ_MLCL01000036.1 GCF_001942625.1 Mycobacterium syngnathidarum | reverse complement strand
ACCGTGAGCACGGGCGTGCCTTCCCGCCAGCGCGCCAACGCTGGTCTTGATCAGAATTCGGATTCCTTGCAGATCATCTTCCGGGAAGGCACGCCCGCCCGGGATCCACAGGTTCTGATCATTGCTCTCGCGACCCCGATGGTCACGACTATCTCTCTCCAGAATTTTTTGATGCTAACCATCAATGGGTTGTGCACAACTGCATCACTCTTTTCGAGTGCCTCAAACGTGGGGGTCTCCTCGACTCCGAGGCGCAGCCACAGGGCTCCGAGAGTTGTGAATATGGCGAGAAGGAAGGGGATCCTCCATGCCCAAACGAAAATTTCTTCCTGAGTGAATACGGCTGACAGGACACCAATCGCTCCCGAGCTAAGCAATAGACCTCCAGCTGTACTTACCTGCTGCCAGCTTCCGTAGAGGCCGCGGTGCGCGGGCGGGGCCGACTCAACCATAAAGATGGCCGAGCCAGATGATTCGCCTCCAGCTGCGATGCCCTGGAGCAGGCGGAGAATTGTAAGTAGGATAGGCGCAGAAATTCCGATGGAGGCCTGGGTTGGCAGCACACCAATAAGTACCGTGCAAATACCGATGAGCAGGACTGAAGTAACGAGAGCCAAGCGCCGGCCGTAACGGTCTCCAATGTGGCCAAACAGCACGGCGCCCAGTGGCTTCGTGAGGTAGCCGGAGGCGAAGACGGCAAAGGTTAAGATCAACGCGCCGGTTCCGTTGTCAGAAAAGAAGAGCTTGGCGAGGATAACCGCCGAATAGCCATAAATCCCGATGTCATAACCCTCCAAGACATTACCGGCTGCGGCGGCGATGGCGGCACGGCGAGAGTGGGTACGTACCGACTCAGACTCGAATTTGGACAGTGTTTGTTTCATTGGTCAGTCTTCCTTCTCTAATAGGCGGAGGGTGAGAATGTCGAACTTCTCCATGTGTCTAATTCGCGATCACTGATGCATCCGACCACTTGAAGCGAAGTTGTGTCGAACACGCGACGGCATGTCGCGTCGCAGAAGCTTTTTGTCTCGCTCGAGAGCATTTTCACGTCGAAGGTCAATCTCTCTTCCTGGGGGAGATTGACCTGGCGCTGCATTCCAGTTGGAGCATGATGGCCTGTGGGCCACTGCCCTCTGTTAGGCAGAGAGTGACTCTGATGGGTGCTATCCACTCGCTCGTCGTTCGTCAATGGTTCCGCTCAATCCGGGCTTCGCAGCTCGTGGCGGTCGCCCGCCTACTCGATCGCGTTGACGCTGGCCAGGCGGCCCAGTGGAGCCGTGGAGAGCCAATGTCGAGTAGGCGCACGGATGTTGGTATGGCGCCTGGCAGCCAGCCGGTTGTGGTTGCTGTTGTATCGGCGTGTATTCACGTCAACCAAGGCGTACCAATCGGGATGGGCTCGGCGGGCCCCATCAGCAGCTGGCGCACAACGAGCGTCAACCGACGACCGGGATGTCGACGGCGATCGCGGGCGTTCAACTTGTCACCGGCGTTGAATCACGGATCCCTCTTGACAGAAGGCTTCTCTGTGTGACAGAAATGGCAGATACTCGCCCCATAGGCGAGCCAGTTGCTTTGATCAGGAGGCTTGAGTTGAACACAGACCTGTCCGTGAACTACATATCCGTCGGCGGAATCAGGACGCGCTATATCGATCAGGGCGAGGGTCCGGTCATCCTCCTGATCCACGGTGGCCACTCGGGTATGAGCATGCCGGGCGGCGGGGATGGTTGGGCTCCCGTCATCGCTCCTCTGGTCGACAAGGGCTTCCGCGTCGTGACCTTCGACAAGCTGGGGCAGGGAGAGACTGACCTCGCGCCGACGCATGCCGAGTGGACGTTCGATGCGGTGGTCAAGCACGCCAGGGGCTTCATCGACGCTCTGGGACTCGAGGACATGATTCTGGTCGGGCACTCGCGCGGTGGCCTGCTGGCGAGCAAGCTCGCTCTTGACATGCCGGAGTCGACCAAAGGTCTCTTCATCGTGTCGAGCGCGACGCTCGCTGGCACCGACGCTAAGTTCCGCGACGTTGAGTTCTACGACGCGATCACGCGTTCGCTTCCGGCGGACGCGTCTCCGGAGGAGATCTGCGGAGCCTACTTCCGTGCGCTGTACGTGACCCCGGTGCCGCAGGAACAAATCAATGCGGCCGCCGCTAAGTACGTCAAGGAGAACCACCAGAACGCCCTCAAGACCTACCCGATGGTTGAGAAGAAATACTGGGAGCCGAGTCTTCAGGCGGCGAAGGACGACATCCGCGCTCGCCTCTTCGCCGGCGAGGTCAATATTCCCGTCGAAGTCGTCTGGGGCCGCGACGATCGCTCGGCGCCGGTTGACCTGGGCATCGCCTTCTACCAGAAGCTCGCCCTCGTCTCGGAGACCACGAGCCTGCACATCCTGGGAACCGCGGGCCACAACGTCTTCGCGGAGCGAACCGAGGACTTCGTTCGAATCCTGGCGGACTACGCAGGCCGTCGCAGCGCCAGCTATGCGACGCGTCGTTGATGGTGATCCTGGGGAACTATCCCGCTTGACGGGGTCTTCGAGTCCGTGCCGGATTGGCGCAGCGCGCCCAGATCGTGCTGCTGGCTTCGGCGTGCGAGTCGAACACCGCGATCGCGGACAAACTGGCCTGTATCTCTTGAAGTGGCCCCCCTGTTCGTGTCCGGTTTCCGGCGACCACGGTGGGCTCTGGGAGAGGGGCCGAAGACAGCGGCGGTTTTCGGCTGGGCGTGATGTGCCCGTGAAAGAGATCGCGGCGCCCGTGGCTCCGTCCTCCCCGGACGAACCCGGTTGAGGGAATTGTTGCCCGGGCTGGTGTGCCGGTTGCGCTCAGCGCGCCGGGCCGGCCCGGCGCAGGCGCCGGATGACGCACAAGCGCGGGATCCTTCGGCGGGCGACAGCCGCAGGGCGGCCCGCATTGGGGCATGGCGGTCCTCCCGCGGGGTGGATTCTACCCCTGATTCCGCTCCCCCTTCCACGGGCCACTGGCTGGCCCCGCCAGAGGGGGCGGAGGAAGAAGCGGTCCCCATCGTGGAAGCCCTCGGCTGCGGCCGGTTCTGGGTCTGAGATCGGTGCCGGGCGGGGCTCACACTGGCCGGGCCTTCAGATCGGACTTGGTCATGCGGAAGGACGCCTCAACCTGCCACAGGTCGTGATACGCGCCGATCACCGCTGCTGCGGACATCTTCTCGGCGCCGGTGACCTTCAGGAACCTCGCCTTCTTCAGCGGCGTGCTGCCCGGGCAGGGACTGGGGAATTAACGGTGTATCCGGCTCGACACGCCGGGGCGGCAAGCCTGGCGGGAAGGAGCCCGATATGGCCGCAACACTTGAGGCTGTGCCGAGTACGAAAACCGTTGACGAACTGACAGAGAAATCCGAGGCCGAGGCTGCCCGCGAGCTGGTCAGGATGGCGAGGGAGCAGGGGCTGTCCCTGGCCGGTCCTGACGGACTGCTCAAGCAGCTGACCAAGACCGTCATCGAAACCGCCCTGGACGAGGAACTGACCGAGCACCTCGGTTATGAACGGCACGACACGGCGGCGAAGGATACTGCCAACTCGCGCAACGGAACGCGGTCCCAGACCGTGCTGACGGAGACGACAGGCCCGGTGCAGATCGACGTTCCGCGGGACCGGGAGGGGTGCCGATAGGCCCTGCTGCGAAGGTCCCGTGCTGCGTTGGCGCCGAGGATCAGCCCCCGATATACGGGGCGGTTTCTAGTGAACGTTGCGAATTAGATGTGTTTGCATCCGGTGTCCTAATCGTTGCATGGCTGCCCGTGGCGAGCGGTCGTTGAGACATGCTCGGGGCCTGTCGTTGAGTCCGTCGCAGACGTCATCGAGCTGGTCTAACTCCACACGTTCAGGTCCGTGCCCTTTGGAAAGTACTGCCGGAGCAGTACGGGGTCGCTTTAAGGGCCCTTCGCAGTTAAGCATGGTTGATGTCTCGGCCGGGCAGGGGCACTGACGGTCGGTGTTGTTGAAACCAAAGACCGGGCCGTGGAGAACGCGGCCTTGAAAGCTGCCGTTTCGTATTTGGCTGCGTCGATCGGGAGGTGCGCCCGGGCTTGTAGAGCCGCAGACCGTCCGTGCCGCAGGCCCATTCCGGTGGCGGACGGTGTGAGGTGTGTCAAGGATGTGAGACAGTCGGGTAGTTTCTTTTCGGTCAGGCAGCAGCGGGAAGCGGCTGGTTTCTGGTTGTGAAGTTGGCCATTGCTGTCGCGGGCGGCAGACCCTCGTTGTTGGTGTGAGGGCGCCAGCGGTTGTAGAACACTTCGATGTAGCGCATGGTCGCCCGTCTGGCGTCCTGGCGGGTGGTGAAGCTGTGGTGATGGTAGAACTCGTTTTTCAGGGATGAGAACAGCGATTCTGCGACTGCATTGTCCCAGCACACCCCGGTGGCGCCCATGGATTGGCGGATCTTGTTTCCTGCGCACCAGGCGCCCATTTCCCGGGAGGTGTACTGCGTTCCGTGGTCGCTGTGAAAAATGGCGTTGGGGCTCAGGTGGCCGCTGTCCCTGGCCATCGTCAGGGCTCCGGTAACCAACGAGGCGCGCATGTGCTCAGCCATGGCCCAGCCGACGACCATGCGGGTGCACAGGTCAATGACAGTGGCCAAATACAGCCACCCTTCGCCGGTGCGCAGGTAGGTAATATCGCCCACCAGACGCGTTCCAGGGGCTTCTGCAGTGAAGTCCCGGCCGATGAGGTCCTCGAAGACTTTATCCGGATCCGAGGCGATCGTGGTGCGCTTGAACGCTCTCATCCGCTTTGCCGCCCACCCGTTTTCGGCCATGATCCCCGCGACAGTGCCCACCGAAACCTCGATGCCGGCGGCGGCAAGTTTCGCATGGACCATGCGGTGCCCGAAGATCCCGTCGGAGGAATCGAAGACGGTCTTCACCTGATCCGTCAGTTCCCGGCGGCGCAGCGCAGTCGGGGTGTCGCCGGCGTCCAGCCGCCGGTAATACGTCGCCCGTGGGAGACCAAGCTGGCGGCACATCCAGGCCACCGGGAAGTCGGCGTTCTTCTCCTGAACAACTCGGTACAAGTCCTCTACCGTTGTTCTTTGGCGAAGAACGCCGAAACTTTTTTCAGGAAATCGTTCTCCCTCTCCAGCTCACGCATCCGTGCTTCCAACGCCTTGTATTTCGCAGGATCCACCGGATCATCCGGTTTCCCCCCACCGCCTGGTTGCCCCTCACGGGACACCCGCACCCAGCGTTTCAACGCGGTGACGGAAATGCCGAGCTCCGGAGCGACAGAAGCCGGCGAACGGCCAGATGAAACCACGAGCTCAACGGCATCAGCCTTGAACTCATCGGAATAGGTAGGTCGAGCAGACATGAGCACAATCCTTTCAAACTGTGTCTCACATCAGTAGTACACCTCAGTGTGCCTGCGGCGCGGACGATCTGCGGCGGGACGAACCACCCGAGACTCCCCTTCCGTCGTACCGGAAGCACTCCGAAAAGACCAGGACTTTGAACAACCTGAAGGACAGACCCATGACCACAAACTCCTCAGATCTGGCCCTCACGGTCGCCGTCACCCACCGTGGCGCTGGAAAAGAAGCCTTCGCGCACCTAACGCGGGGTGAATCCCTGGCCATGATTCCGCCGTTGATCCTCGAACTTTCCGGCAGGATCAGCCGCCGGGCTGCGCTCCTAGAGGCGTCATCAATCGACGCGGCCCACAGTTCCGATGACCTGGCCGCCCTCGCCTGGATTCAGCAATCCCTGGAAGATGTTGAAGCCACCATCATGGGACTGTCGGAGGTAAACCGCCGCCGTTCTGCAGCGTTCCACGGTCCTGCCCCTTCTTCTGCCGGAAGCCTTGGTCCCCTAGGTTCCGCCGGGGCCGCCGGGATTTGGGCCCTGGCTTGATCATGCCGGCGGGCTGCCGCTCCTCCGTTCCGTCCCAGGGACATTTGGCGTGTCCCAAAGTACTGATCACCGCCCTCAGATTAAGGATTTGACCATGCACGCAGCACCCGGTTGTCTCGTCGTCGCCGTTCACACCCGAAAAGAACTGGACGCCGCCCTGGATGAAGCGGTGGATCTGCTGAAGCCGGCGGCGATGGCTGAACACGTCGGCATCTCGGTGGCCCGCCTCGCCCCGGGCCGCTATGAAGCGCGCCTGGACAGCGACGTTCCACGCGGTGTGACACTCGAAAGGTGGGGGAGCGGGCTGCGATGAACGGACAGCAGAGCGATCTCTCCGGCGCGCCGGCTGGCAGCGTTTTTAGCATGGTCTGCCCCGCCGCCCGCCAGGCCGGCTGTTCCCTGCGTACGGCGGCTCTCGGCGCAGCGCCGGGGAGGAATGGGTTGAAAGAGTCGCTGACAGAATGCGAAATCGAAGTCTTCCTGTCCCTGGCCCGCGGGCACCGCATCGCTGTGAGGGATCATGAAACCGGGGCATTGTGGTACGGGCGGGTTGACATGACGTTTCCGGAACACGGATTTGTCTGGGTCATCACGGACGTCGGTGAGCGGAAGTTGCTCGACGTTGGCGTGCACACAATCTGGCGGCCGGAGGAGTCCGGCGCCTGCGGCCGCGTTCGCCGGGAAGCCGGTCGCCTTGGGCCTTCGACGATGAGCAGGGTGAGGGCCGTCTGACGCCGGGGGCAGGGCGTGGCCGCATGCAGCTGCGGCGTGGTGCGGCAGGAAAGAGGTCAGGGCCTCTTTGAATTGGTCGCGACCAAGCAACCAATACCCAAAAGAGACCCTGACATGAATAACTCTATGTCGTGTTCCGGTGGCCGCTGGTGCACGCGCGCGGATGCGCTGCTCGGTGTCGAGGGCGTCCGCGTCAGCTCCGTCACGGCAACCGGTACCGGCCTGCTTCTGGGCGTCGAAACCGGGGAGAACGTCACCGGCTGCGCCGACTGCGGCGTCATCGCGGTCGGGCATGGACGCCGCCAGGTCCGTCTCCATGACATTCCCTGTTTCGGCCGCCCGGTGCGGCTGCTGTGGGCCAAACGTGTCTGGCGGTGCCCGGACCCGGACTGCCCGAGAACGACGTTCACAGAGGAGCACCCGCTGGCAGGACCACGGGCGAAGCTCACCGCCAGGGCCGCCGGGTGGGCGACCGATGCGCTCCAGCATTTCGACACCTCGGTCTCCGCCTTGGCCCATCAGCTCGGCGTCTCCTGGCACACCGTCTGGGACGCGGTCAGGATCGAAGCCACCCGGCGGATCGCATCGACCGGCCGGCTGACCGGGGTAGATGCGCTCGGGGTCGATGAGCATGTCTGGTCCCACACCGGCCCGCCCGGAACCGGCATGGTCACCGGGATCGTGGACCACACCCGCGACCCCGCGGGGGTGGTGCACGCCAGGTTGCTTGACCTGGTTCCGGGCCGGTCGGGGAAGGCCTATGCGGACTGGCTCAAAGAACGCGGCGCAGGGTTCACTGCCGGGATCAAGACCGCCGCGCTGGATCCGTTCCGCGGCTACGCGAACGCGATCCGTGACGAGCTGCCCGAAGCCATCGCCGTTCTGAACGCGTTCCATGTCGTGAAGCTCGGCTCGGCCATGATCGACGAGGTCCGCCGCCGGGTCCAGCAGGACACCCTGGGACACCGCGGCCGCAAGGGCGACCCGCTCTACGGAATCCGTCGAACCCTGCAGATCGGCGCCGAACACCTCACCGACAAACAAGCCGCCCGGCTCGATGCTAAGCTCAGCGCCGGGGATCACGGCCACGAAGTCACCCTGGCCTGGCAGTGCTACCAGAAGCTCCGCAACATCTACCACGCCCGCCCGGAGCGGGGCCGGGAACTCGTCAACGAAGTAATCACATCATTCCCGACCTCCCCATCCCGGAAGTCGCCCGACTCGGGCGGACACTCAATGGAAGACAGCGATCCTAGCCTACTTCGACACCCACGGCGCTTCCAACGGACCCACCGAAGCGATTCAATGGCGTCATCGAAACCACCCGCCGAATCGCCCGCGGCTTCCGCAACTTCACCAACTACAGACTCAGATGCCTACTGGCCGCCGGCGGCCACCGCCCCTACCGGAACAAACAGACCAACCATGCCTAAACGCGAAGCCGCTTTAAGTCTTCTAGACCAGGCGCCCCTGGAGTTCTTCTGCGGCTGCCCGGAGCATGCCCCCGAGGTCGCTGCGAAGCTCCTCCGACATGCGGTGGGCCGGCACAGATACGTTGATTCCGTAGACAGTGCCGCTTGGGCCGGCAACCGCGGCGGCGACCGATGTCACCCCGTCTTCGCTCTCTTCGCGGCTATTTGCGTAACCCCTGTGCCGGATTTCGTCGAGCTCCCTTTCAAGGTCCGACCTGGAGGTAATTGAGTTGGTAGTCAGCTTGGGGAGTTCCTGCCCTGGGTACAGATTCCGCAGCTGCTTCTCACCGAGGAGGCTCAGCATCGCTTTACCAGTCGCAGTGCAGTTTGCTGGCAAGGTGAGGCCCTGGCGGGAACCGACGCGGACCGCTCGCCTGCTTTCGATGGCGTCGATGAATTGGACGTCAGTCCTCTCAAGCCTGGCGAAGTGGACGGTTTCTCCCGTTTGTTCGAAGATCCGCTCGAGGACCGGCCGGGCCAGTGTCCGGATGTCCACCTGCCGTCTGATCGCAAAGGCAATCGAGCTCAGCGCCTGCCCAGGTTCGTAGGCCCGGGTCGCCGGGTTCTGCCGAACGAAGCCACGGTAGAGAAGCATGCCCATCAGCCGGTGCGCCGTCGACGACGCCACGCCCAAGTAAGTGCTGGCATCGGTCAGCCTGATGCTGGGCTGGGTTTCGAACAGCAGGAGCAGCCGCAGGGCGTTATCAACAGACTCGATGGGGTATTGCGGCGGCGGACCGTATTTGGATCCGTCTTCTGTCTCTGTCGATCGCATGCCTTGTATCGTACCCAGCGTCGGCGGGACTGTCGGCACTGCCGCGCTGGCCGGCTTCATGGGCTGACGCTCAGCCGGGCGAGCTCGTGTCGCCAGGCGGTCGCGATGTTGAACGGCCCTCCGAGATCTGGCAGCTCCGCCATGTCGGGACCGGGAAGGTCGTGCAGCTGCCCTCCGGCTGCTGTGATCTGAAGCGACAGGCCTGCCAAGGTGTTTACGCTGATGGCTTGGAGGACCGCCTGCTCCATCGTCGGCGCCGCGCTGGTGAGGCCGTGTCCGCGCAGCAGCACCACGGGCCGATCGCCCATGGCGTCGAGCATTTCCGCTGCGAGCTCGCGGTTTCGCACGAGCACTCCTCTGGGGTAGACGGGTATTCCGTCTGCCGCCAGGCGGGTGCCCGGGATGTCGAACGCCCCGACGATCGGCCGGATAGCGAGCCCTGCCAAGTCGGCGGCCACGACCTGCGGGGGGTGGGCATGCACAACGGAGTTGATATCCGGGCGCCGCCGCAGCAGCTCGGTGTGCAGAGGCAGCTCGTTGGGGACCGTGTAGCCGCTGTCGAGCTCGCCTTCGGCGGCGGGATTGCCGTCGAGGTCGACCAGCCGGATGTCGTTGGCTTCGGTGTGCGCGAGGCCACGCTCCTTGGGACCCCTGCAACGGACCAAGAGCTCGTTCTCCCCCGTTCGCGCACTGATGTGGCCGAGGATTCCGTCGGCGAGGCCGCGGCCGGCCAGGACCCGGCAGGCCATTGCGATGGCCTGCCGTTGCTCTTCGTGGACCACCGGCGGCTGACTTCCCCGCATCAGAGTGCCGCCGTCGGCCGGGGCTCGAGCAGGAGCTCGAGTTTGTCGCGCAGTTCCTGCACGCCGATCCCTGATCCCATGCCGCGGCGGCAGGCAAGCAGGGCCTTCGGCCAGTTCACGATCGCGGCACCGTACAGTTCCACTCCGTCGGTGGTGTAGAGCGCTGCGAACCGACCGTGCAGCTCAGGGTCTCCGATGAGGACATGGTCGGCGTTGCCTCCCACGCGACCGACGACCTGGATTTTCCAGTCGTGCTGGTCGCTCCAGACGTATTCAACCGGTGTGTACTCGCGGGGACTGTCCGGATGGGTGATGTTGTGGGCGACGCATGAGGCTTGCTCAACCGCGTTTGTCCAGTGCTCGATCCGGATGTCCGCACCGTGCTTCTGATGCCGCCAGCGCGCCACGTCGCCGACGCCATACACGTTCGGGGCGTCCACAGCCCTGCAGAACTCGTCCAGCACGACGCCGTTGTCCACCAGCAGTCCCGAGGAGGCCAGCCAGGCGTCGTTGGGAACCGCGCCGATCCCGATGAGAACGGTGGCGGCTTGTACTGTCTGGCCGTTGGTAAGCCTGACGCTGAAGGACCCGTGCTCGCCCTCAATGGCCTCGACTCCGGTGCCAAAGATCGTGGTGACGCCGTTGTTGCGGTGGAGTTCTCCAAACAGCTGTGCGATTTCGGCGTTGAAGATGCGGCTCATTGGTATGGGCATCGGGTCGATGACTGTCACTTCCAGACCGAGCGTACGTGCCGTCGCGGCTGCTTCGGCACCGATGAAACCGGCGCCGATCACTGCCAGTTCCCCGCCTTTGAGGAGGTCGGCGCGCAGTTTCCGGGCATCGTCCAGGGAACGGAGCACGTGGATCCCGGGCCGTTGGCCCCAGGGTGAGGGTCGGGCAGATGCGCCCGTGGCGATCACAAGGTTGTCGAAGTGTAGGGGTTCGTGGTCCTGGAGGTACAACAGGTTTCCGGCGACATCGATGCCTGTGGCGGCGTGCCCGAGCAGCAGCCGGATGCTGGCTTCCTCCGCCTGCTCGCGGGTAAGGAGGCGGATGGACGACTCCTCTGCTTTGCCGGAGAGGACGGATTTGGACAACGGCGGCTTGTCGTACGGGAGTTCCGTCTCAGCACCGACGAGGACGATGTCGCCTTCATACCCCTCCAGGCGCAGGGACTGGGCAGCACGCACGCCGCCGGTTGAGGAGCCGACGATAACTGTGGTCGTGTTCATCAGTCCTCCACTACTAGGGCGGACACCGGGCAGCTGCGGGCAGCCTCGGTGACACGGGAACGCTCGGCCTCGGGAACTTTGGTCCTGAGGAGAACAACGATTCCGTCGTCATCCAGATCAAAGTAGTCGGGTGCCCCAACGACGCAGTTGGCGTAGCCCTGGCAGGCTTGCAGATCTGCTTTTACGGTAGGCATTGTCAATCTCCTTGGCCTCTAGATGTTGTTTTTGTTCTGGGGCGGCTGCTCGTCCTCGGTGACAAGCGGCCCGAACGGATGCCCGATCATGGCCGAGAAGGTTGCCGGCGCCTGCCAGGTGAGGGCTTCCAGCTCCAGGGGGCACAGGGACACCCACTGGCCGGAGCGCGGGGACTTGATCATCAGCCGCGAGCCGTTCCGCGTCTCGACGCGGCTTACCTGGACTTCGGAGAATTCGTTGGCGATCACGATCGGAGCGCCGTTGACCCGTGCTTCCAGCCGGTCGCGCTCCTCCGCCGCTCGAATGGCGGCAAGGCGGTCCTCCTCTTCGCCTTCCCATTCGAGTTTCATAGGAATATGGCCAGATTCTGCATCCGGATGACCGCCTCGTCGACCATGATGGTGCGGCGGGCGAGCTGCCAGCCGGAGCCGGTGCGGCGCAGCAGATCCTCCCTGCCTGCCGACACGGTCGCGGCCTCGCGGACGTCGCCCCGGCTGCGGAACAGCAGGACCGCCGAATCCACGATGATCTCATCCGGGTTACCGGTACGGAACGTCCGGACGTTGGTGACGTAGTGGCGCAGCCGCGACGGAGGGTCTTCGGTCCAGGCGTGTTCCGTGGCGAAGCGCGCCGCCCTGCGGCTCAGCGAGTACTTGTTTTCATCCATGTGCGCCATCCCGGGAGACGTGCTGTAACCGGCCCCGAGGGCAGTGGTCACCCTCACCGGCATGAGATAGTGCACGTCGTCCGTGAGGCGGCTCAGCCACTCGTCGTACTCCTGTGCGTCGAGCAAATAGGATTCATCGACAAGCCACTTGTGGGCTTGCAGATGAAGTTCATCATTGAACGGCAGGGAGTCACCCGTCCTCTGAGTACGGGGGGCGTGCCCTCCCAGCACCGACTGCTCCGAGAGAGATTTGTTGCTGCGTTCGGTTACGGCTTCAATACCCACGGCTAGCCCTCCTTCGAAACGGTCATTGCCGGGGCGTGCCCGTTGTGCTCAGCGGGAGCCGGGAAAGAATCCGGGGTGTCAGACGGACAGTCCTGCACCGGATTGCTGCCGACGTGCACCTGGGCCGCTTTTTCCATCGGTCGTTCAAGATGGTTGGCCCATCGCAGGAGCAGTTCACGCTGGTTGTATTCGCTGTATCCGACGCGGGTCGAGCCGGGGCCGGAGTACTGCTCGGGGGTCAGGGGTTCGACGACGTTCTGTCCGTTTTCCAGCATGCCCATGCGGCTGTTCAGCAGCAGGCGCCGTGCCATCGGGCCGCCGGCGGTGCTGGTCAAGGAAACCCAGTTTTCCACGTCGTCCTGCTCGAACATGCCGCCGCTGCCAAAGCACATGAGATAGGCCTTGTAGGAAAGTGCCTTAAACTCTTCGGGCGCGTTCTTGTCGACGGCGAACCACGATACGATCTCGGTCTCGTCTTCACTGATTGGCTGCCACTGCCGGATGGAGATGAACGGGAGCACTTCATCGGAGTCTTCTTCGACCCGTGGCCAGTTGTGCACGAAGCTCATGTTCGGGAACACCGACGCCGCCGACACCATGAACCCGTCCTTGCCCACGACGTCGAGCTGCTCCTGGCTCCACTGCTCTTTCATGCGGGCGATCATCTCGTCCGGGTAGCCCACGTAGCGGAGGCGGTCCTCCAGGCTTCCTTCGGGAAGCTTGTAGGTAGTTCCGCCGCCGTTGCCGGCCCAATAGGTTGTCCCGTCCTTGCGCTTTTCCGCCTTTGGTTCGCGGAACAAACCAATTTCGACGACGGAGGTGTGGGTCTGGGGGGTGTGATACATGTCGCCGGCGAAGTTTTCGGCTCCGATTTTCCAGTTGGCCTTGACCCGCCACCGCTGCGGCCCGCGCAGTTCAATCCCGCCGGAGCTTTGCTTCGTGTAGTAGTCCATGTAGAACTTGAAGTCACCCAGGAAGTCCTCCAACGGCTCTGCGTCAGGATCCAGGCTGACGAAGATAAGGCCGTTGTAGATGCCCAGGGAAGGAGCAGGCAGCAACGTCTGCCCCTGCTTCTTGAAGCCCTCTTCGCCGCCGTATGCCTCTTTGTGGAAGGGCAGTCCGACTATGCGGCCGTCGTTACGGTAGGACCACCCGTGGTACGGGCAACGGAAGTGGGAAGCGTTTCCCATCTCCGTGCGGCAGACCTGCATGCCGCGGTGAAGGCACATGTTGAACAGTGCCCGGATTTCTCCATGTTCATCACGGGAAATGATGAATGAGTCTTCCAGGACGCGGCGCACCACGTAGTCGCCAGCTTCGGGCACCTCGGATTCGTGGGCGACGAAAAGCCAGCTGCGACCAAAGACCCGCTCCTTTTCAAGCTCGAAGATCTCTTTGTCGTTGTAAATGTGTGCAGGGATCATGCCCTGCCGTACATCCTGAATCACGCCGCTGTGGTCAGTCATTGATGGATCTCCTTGTCCGGGCCGGCAAGACGCCAGTCATCTCTGGTAATCAGAGATAGTTTCTTTTAGAAAGAGAATGACTTAAAGTGTGGCGTTCGTCAAGCCCCCGACGAGACTCATCTAAAGTGCTCGCGAAAGAGGAATAGTCAAATCCTGTGGATCGGGGGTCGTCAGGCGACCTCGGACACCGGAGTGTCGGGCGAGGGTTCCGGGGTGATGTCGACCGGCCGTTCGAGGAGCTTGCCCTTGTGGAACAGCGCGCCCGCTCGCACCAGTGCGACCAGCTGCGGTGCGTTGACCGCCCGCCACCGCGACTGCGCGGCCTCGATCAGCTTGTAGGCCATCGCCATCCCCGCCGCTCGTGAACCCGGACCCTTGGTCACCCTGGTCCGAAGCCGCACCGTCGCAAAAGTCGATTCGATCGGATTCGTCGTACGCAGATGCACCCAATGCTCGGCCGGATACCGAAAGTACTCGAGCAACACATCGGCGTCATCGACGATCTTCTTCACTGCCTTCGGATATTTCGCACCGTAGTCCTGTTCGAACGCCGCGATCGCGATCTGCGCCTTGTCGATGTCCTCGGCTCCGATGATCTCCTTCATCGCCGCCAACGCGCCGGGATGCGCGGACTTCGGGAGTGCTGCAAGGACGTTGGATTGCTTGTGGAACCAGCAGCGTTGTTCGCGGGTGTCGGGGAACACTTCCCGCAGTGCCTTCCAGAATCCCAGCGCGCCGTCCCCGATCGCGAGCACCGGGGCCCGCATTCCGCGGCGGCGGCAGTCCCGCAGCAGATCGGCCCAGCATTCGGTGGATTCGCGGTAGCCGTCGGCCAGGGCGACGAGTTCCTTACGTCCGTCGGCCCGCACCCCCAGCATGACCAGCAGACAGAGTTTCTCCTGCTCGAGCCGCACCTTCAGGTGGATGCCGTCGACCCACAGGTAGACGTAGTCGACTTGCGAGAGATCCCGCTGTCCGAAGGCTTTCGCCTCGTCCTGCCACTGCGCGGTCAGCCGGGTGATCGAGGCCGGCGACAGGCCGGCACCGGAGCCGAGGAACTGCTCGAGGGCGGGCCCGAAGTCGCTGGTCGACAGGCCGTGCAGGTACAGCAGCGGCAACACCTCGGACACTTGGGTGGACCTGCGGGCCCAGGCCGGCAGGATCGCCGACGAGAACCTCTTACGCTGGCCTGTCTCGGGATCGATGCGCTTGTCGTTGACCCGTGGCGCCTTCACCGTCACCGCACCGGCGGCGGTCATCACGTCGCGTTCGGTGTGGTAGCCGTTGCGTACGACGAGGCGGTGGCCGTTGTCGTCGACTTCACCGGCGTGCCGGGCGATGTAATCGGCGACCTCGGCCTGCAGGGCTGCGGCGAGCATCTGCCGGGCACCGTCGCGAACGATCTCATCGAGCAGCGACCGGCCTGCACCGGCGGCGTCGCCGGCCTCGTTCGGGTCTCGGCCTTCGTGTACTACCGTGAGCACGGGCGTGCCTTCCCGCCAGCGCGCCAACGCTGGTCTTGATCAGAATCCTGTTTCGTCAAAGATCATCATCCGGGAAGGTGCGTCCTCCCGGGATCCACAGGTTCTGATCATTGCTCCTCGCGAAATGGGGTGCGTGCCTAATACGAAAGTAAGGTGGGTCAGGCTGCCTCCTGGTTACTTAAGGTGACGTTGTAGCCGAGTTCTTGGAGGCGGCGGATGGCGTTGTTCTTGGTGCGGGTGGGGTCCTTTTTGGTAAAGAAGTCGGATCCTGGGTCGTGGTAGCACTCGCCGTCCGCGAGCATGTGCCAGACGGCGGTGAGGATGGAGTGTTGGGTGGCGACGATGGCTTTCATCTTGCCGCGGCGCACAATGAGTCTCTTATAGCGTGCCCCGAGGTAGCTGTTCTTGGGGTTTCTGGAAATCGACAAGGCCGCGACGCCCAGAGCGCCCTTGAGATAGCGGTTCCCAGGTCGGGTCCTGGTGGACTTTGCCCGGCCGGCAGACTCGTTGGATCCTGGGCTTAGGCCCGCCCAGGATGCGAGTCGGCCCGGGCTCTGGAAGGAGCTCATGTCTGCCCCGGTTTCGGCGATGATGACATCGGCCACGAGGGTGGAGACCCCGGGAATGGTAGCTAGAAATTCCCGTGCCGTTTGAAAGGGTTCCATCGCCTCGTTGATGCGGGTGGTGAGTTCCTCGACGCACCGAGTGATGGAATCGATGCGTTCCAGATGCATGTTGCAAAGATAAGCATGGTGCACCTCGAAGCGTCCGGTCAGCGCCTCTACGAGCTCGGGAACCCGCACGCGCATGCGCCCCCGAGCCAGGTCAGCCAACACCTGCGGATCCCGCTCACCCTTGATAAGTGCCTTGAGCATGGCCCGGGAGGAGACACCCATCAGGTCCGAAACATGGTCCGAGAGCTTAAGGCCGGTAGACTCCAGAAATTTCTCCAGTCGTTGGACTTCCCGGGTCCGGTCCTGGGTGGCGATGGTTCGTGCCCGGGTCAAATCCCGAAGTACGCGGATCGGTTGAGGCGGGACAAAACAAGGGCGCAGCAGCCCGTGCGCACCGAGCTGAGCTAACCAGGAAGCGTCGGACACGTCAGTTTTTCGCCCGGGAATGTTGCGGGCCGCCTTCGCATTGACGAGCATCACTGGCAGGAGGTCCTCCATCAGGTAGTAGAACGGCTTCCAGTAATCACTGGTTGCCTCCATGACCACCGTGGTGACCTTCGCGGCGACCAGCATGTCCCGCAGGGCGAGGATCTGATTGGTGGTGGAACCCCAGGTGGTGACCTCGGTGGAAAAAGTCCCGGCACGCTTGCCCGGGGACCGGATGGCGACCTTCGCGTCACCCTTGGAAATATCAATGCCCGCGGCACGTTCATGAACCAAGTCCACGGGACACCTCCTAACCTGCTTGTTTCAATGGGTGGTGATGCCTGCCATGTAGAGGGTGGAATTAAATCAGGACTCTAATACTCGTGCTCACAGCAACAATCCACGGTTCCCGTGGAACCCTCCGCACCACGCTCATTTACGGGCCAAACAACAGCACCAAGGAACGACCGGCGTCGGACACGGCAGACACCACCATCATCCCGCTGAGCCATCCGATTCACCAGAGGCAAGGTGCGTCAAGAGGGACTTTCGACACCCACGGCGCGCAGCGGCGCTGGCACGCTCATTTGGGAAATGCTCGCGAAATCTCTGGTGCATGGTCGGGTGCTTTGGTGTGCTGGAGGGATGTATGGGTTGACGTTGTCTGCGCGCAGGGAAATCACTAAGAAGGAAGCCGGCGCGTATGTGGCGGCGTCGAAGAAGGCCAAGGGCGAGATCCTGGACCGGTTGGTGGCGGAGGTGGGCTGGTCGAGGGCGAATGCCCGGCGGCAGCTGGGCAGGGCCTTCAAGCGGCGGGGCCCGGCCCGTATGGAGGTGCGCAAGCCGAGACCGCCGACGTATGGCTATGACACGGTGAAGGTGCTCCAGCAGGTCTGGGTCGTGGCTGGGCAGCCCTGCGGGAAGTACCTGGCCGCGGTCATGGGCACCACACTGGCCAACATGGACGCCCATATCCGCGCTGGCGCTTTCGGGAGGGTGCGGGCCCGTTACAGCCCCGCAGTGCATGACCAGTTGCTGGCGATGAGCGCGGCAACGATCGACCGGCTGCTGGCACCGTTCAAGCTCTCGATGTATCCGGACGGGAAGTCCACGACCAGGTCGCGGCGGAACCAGTACACCGAGTCGATCCCGATCATGTCCCGCATCCCGGATATTGACTGGCAGCCTGGCCTGGTTGCCATCGATACGGTCGCGCATTGCGGCAACAATGCCAAAGGCCAGTACGCATTCACACTGACCGCCACGGACGTGTACACCGGCTGGACCAGCAACCGGGCGATCAAGAACAAAGCCGCCAAATGGGTGGTCAAGGCGATGGATGAAATCCTGGACGAATTCCCATACCCCATCGACCACATCCATAGCGACAACGGCTCTGAATTCCTCAACGATCCGGTCACTACCTGGTGCAATGCCCATAACATCCGCATGACCCGGTCCCGGCCCCACCACTCCAACGACAACCCGTTCGTGGAGCAGAAAAACGAGGCCGTCGTCCGCCGCTCGGCGTTCAACTACCGCTACGACACCGATGCTGAATTGGGGCTCCTGAACGAGCTCTGGCCGCTGGTGAACCTGCGCAAAAACCTGTTCCTGCCCACCAAGAAAGTCACCGGATATCACCTGAGCCGCAAGGGGAAGTCAGTGCGCAGCTACGACGACCCGCGGACCCCGGCAGACCGGATCAAGGACACCGGGATCATGCTCGAACCCCAACGTCACTACCTGGACGAGCTCTACGCCAGTCTGGACCTGGCCGGCCTGACGAACCGGATCAACGAGATCCAGCAGCGACTCATCCGGCTGGCCGCCGCCAAGACCTACTCCCAAGCACCCCACGCAGCATGAGACTTTCGCGAGCACAATAGATGAGGCACGCAGGAATCATTTGGCGAGCATCTTGACATGAGGCACCACGGCCCCAGTCGGCCGAGTGGCCGAGGCCCCGCCGGACCGCGTCCGTTGGCCGGGATTCAGTGACCGTTTTCCGCAGCATCTGAGTCCCGCGCAGCAGTTTCGCCCATATCCAGGCGGGCCAGATCGTTCATGTCGTCGGCGGTCAGGGTGAAATCGAACGCAGAGATGTTCTCTCTCAACCAGACGGGGTCCGAAGCCTGCGGGATGGGCACCAGGTCCTGCTGAATGTGCCATCGCAGCAGGACCTGGGCAGGTGACCTGTTCAGACGGTCGGCGATGGCCACCACAAGGGGGTTCGCACGCAGTCCGGATTCACGGCCGATCGGGCTCCAGGATTGGGTGAGGATTCCCAGCTCCCGGTGGACCGCACGCGGTTGTGTGCGCGCCAGAGCAGGACTTAGCTGAATCTGGTTGACGTCCGGAACGACTCCGGTCGCTTCGATGATTTTCCTCAGGTGGGCCGGCTTGAAGTTGGAGACGCCGATGGCCTTGACGGCGCCTTCCTCTAACAGGGTTACAAGGCCTTTCCATGCCTCCGCATACGCGCCAAGCGCCGGCACCGGCCAATGGCACATGAACATGTCCAGATAGTCGACCCTAAGCTTCCGCAGGCTTTCGTCGTACGCCCGACGGACGCCGTCGACGCTGTGGGACTCCTTGTTGAACTTGCTGGAAATAAAGAGTTCCGCCCGCGGGACGCCGGCGGTTCTGATGCCGCGGCCCACGGCTTCTTCGTTGCGGTATTGAACGGCCGTGTCGACCAGCCTGTAGCCGGTCTGCACGGCACAGCGGACGGCTTGCTCGCATTCGGCGTCCAGCATCGGCCATGTTCCGAGGCCGATCCGCGGCATACTGTGTCCGTTCAGCAAGGGCAGCCTTGAGGTCGCACCTGGTCTCGGAGCCGTACTCGTTTCATTTATCATCGGAGGGCCTCGTCTTTCGGATCTGTCGATAGTTTGCTAAACGGCTGAAGCCTCAGCTCTTTATGTTTGGGCCATCACGGGTGCGGTCAGCTCAAGGTAGGCGTTTGCCTCCTGCAAGCCAACGCCGCCGCCACACTTGTTGTCGATGTCGAACAGACTGGCCAGATGCGGCAGCTCGGCACGGTCGCCGTAATCCAGCAAGTGAAGCACAACGCATAACTGCTGTCCAGATGTTAATTCCGTTCAGCAGAGAACTGGCGAGATCTGCCGGTGTGGCAGTGGTAGCCGCCCGCCCAGCGCCGTCTGGCCTGTAATCCTCGCCAGTGGGGGCCATTAAACGCATCGCCATGAGATAGCTTCGGATAGGGCCAAGCCTCCCGGAGACCGCCTCCCTTTTGAAGAAGAGCGACCCGGGCCATGTCGAGGCGTTGGCCCGGGCTTTGTCCGTGCTGAAGGCCTATCAGCAGCCAGGACAGGCCATTGTCGGTCTCGGATGTTGCCGAGTTCGTCGGGATCGCCAGGACCGCGGCGGGGCGATTCATCCTCACCCTGGAATACCTGGGTTATCTGTCCTACGACGCCAGTGGCTATTCCTTGCGGCTAGCAGTGCTGGAGATCGGGGATGCCTATCTGCTGAGCCATAAGCTGCTGGCGGTGGCCCATCCGCACCTTGAGCAATGATCAGAACCTGTGGATCCCGGGCGGGCGTGCCTTCCCGGAAGATGATCTGCAAGGAATCCGAATTCTGATCAAGACCAGCGTTGGCGCGCTGGCGGGAAGGCACGCCCGTGCTCACGGT
>NZ_MLCL01000028.1 GCF_001942625.1 Mycobacterium syngnathidarum | reverse complement strand
GAAAGGCCCGACCGGAGCGCACAGGAACAGCTGGACAGACCAGCAGATACCCCCTGCCCGCGACCAGGACCAGCCCTCAACAGCCCAGCGAGGCACACCTACCCCAATTCATCAGTGGATCGAGGCTAAACCAGCACCGAAACTGGCCACTCTGATCGCGAGCATGTGCGCCGGCGCGGACTACATCGACGATGTCGACGTGGTCCGAGCCGGCGGCATGAAAACCCTCTTCAACCGGGTGTATGCCCCCTCCACCGTGGGAACCCTGTTGCGCGAGTTCACCTTCGGTCACGCCCGCCAACTCGACTCGGTACTGGCCGAGCATCTGGCCGGTCTGTGCGAGCGAGTGGACCTGCTGCCCGGAGCCGATGTGCGTGCCTACCTCGACATCGACTCCCTGCTGCGCCCGGTGCACGGACATGCCAAGCAGGGCGCCTCCTACGGACACACCAAGATCGCTGGCAAGCAGGTTCTGCGCAAAGGGCTGTCCCCGCTGGTCACCACCTTGAGCACCGACACCGCCGCACCGGTGATCACCGGCATCCGACTGCGTGCGGGCAAGGCCAACTCCGGTAAAGGGGCCGCCCGCATGCTCGCCCAAGCCCTGCAGACTGCGCGTGCGGCCGGCGTGGGGTCCCGGTAGTAATGGCGCAAAAAACAACGAGGTTCGCGTAGCGCCTGGTCGGCGGTGATTTCTCGGTTCGGGCTGCGGGCCGGGGTGGTTGGTGCTTGGCTTGGCTGCCGATGAGGTTGGTCGGCGTTTTGGAGGCTGGGGTTCGTGGCGACGCGGGTATTCGCGGACGAGGAGTTGCAGCGCCTGCGGGAGTTCCCGGAGATCAGTCGTGAGGAGTTGTTCCGGTACTTCACGCTGACCCCGGCGGATCTGGCGTTCGTTGCTCCGCAGGGCAGGGGCCCTGCGGTCCGTCTGGGCCTGGCGGTGGCGTTGTGCACCTTGCCGTGGCTGGGGTTCGTGCCGGACAAGGTGTCGTCGGCGCCGCCGGTGGCGGTGGCCCGGTTGGCGGATCAGCTGAATGTCGATGCGGTGCAGCTTCGTTCGTATGGCAAGCGGGCGCAGACGCGGACCGAGCATGTGCGGCTGGTGGCCCAGTATCTGGGGTGGCGGCCTGCCGGGTCGATGGAGTTGAAGGAGCTGGATGAGTTCCTTCTGGCGCGGGCGATGGAGCACGATTCGCCGACGCTGTTGTTCCGGCTGGCGTGTGAGTACCTGATCTCGGCGCGGGTGATCCGGCCGGGCCCGGACACGGTGGTCCGCCGGGTCGCGCATGCTCGCACGCAGGCGCAGCGGGAGACCTATGACCGGTTGGCGCGCGAGTTCACGCCGCAGCGGTGTAAGGAACTGGATGCGTTGCTGGTCGCCGACCCGTCTATCGGGATGTCGCGGTTGCGGTGGTTGTCGACCGGCCCGGTGGAGGCGTCGGCGACCGCGGTGAAGGCCGAGGTCGAGAAGCTGGTGTTCCTGCGCAACCTGGGCGCGGATGAGCTGGATATGTCGGTGCTGCCGGCGGAGCGGCGGCGGTTCCTGGCGACTGTGGGCCGACGCTTGACGGGCCAAGCCTTGGAACGCCGGGATCCGCAACGCCGCTACCCGATCCTGCTCACGGTGTTGGCTCAGTCGGCCACCGATGTGCTCGACGAGGTGGTGCAGCTGTTCGATCAGGCGATCTCGGCCAGGTTGAGCAAAGCCGAACGCCGGATGCGCGACGAGCTCGCCGAGCGCGGTAAGGCCGGAGAGGATCGGCAGGGGTTGCTCGACGACTTGCTGGCCATCATCACCGACACGCAGATCCCTGACGAGGAGATCGGCGGCCTGATCCGGGGCGATCGGATCGGATGGGAGCGGTTGCGGGCCGCGGTCGCGCAGGCCAAACCTCGGCTGCCGCGCGATCACGGGCACCTGGCCGCTCTGGACAGCTCGTACTCCTATCTGCGGCAGTTCACCCCGCAGGTGCTGTCGACAGTCCGGTTCGCCGGCGGCACCGCGGCGATCGAGCTGCTGATCGGGGTGCACATGCTGCGGGAGCTGAATGCGACCGGTACCCGCAAGGTGCCCGACGACGCGCCGACGGGGTTCGTGCCGACGAAGTGGCGCGGCTACCTCGACGAGGCCCGCAAAGCCGGCAACACCACCGCCTATCGGCACTACTGGGAGCTGTGCGTGCTGCTGGGGCTGCGGGACGGGTTGCGCAGCGGCGACGTGTTCGTGCCGGGGTCGCGCCGCTACGCCGACCCGGCCGCTTACCTGCTGACCCCGCAGGCGTGGGAGCCGCAGCGTGACGAGTTCTGCCGCCTGGTCGGCAAGTCCGCTGATCCGGCCCGCGCCCTGGCGACCGCCACCGACGAGCTGCACGACGCTATGAGCGAGTTGGAGAAGGTGCTCGCCGACGGCGACGGCCCGGTCCGTCTCGATGAGGCCGGTGACCTGGTGGTCTCGCCGCTGTCGGCAGAAGACGTTCCGGCCGAAGCGGTGGCGTTGAAGCAGGAGTTGACGGAGATGCTGCCGTTCGCGCCGATCGTGTCGCTGTTGATCGAGCTGGACAAACGCACCGGCTACCTGGACTGCTTCACCCACGCCGGCGGTAAGCAGTCCCGCACCCCGGAGTTGAAGCGCAACCTCATCGCGGTGCTGCTGGCCTACTCCACCAACCTGGGTCTCACCCGTATGGCGGAGGCCTCCGGCATCTCCTACGACATCCTGGCCTGGACTTCGGAGTGGTATGTGCGGGAGGAGACGCTGCGGGCGGCGAACCTGACGATCATCGACTACCACCAACGCCTGCCGCTGACCCCGATCTTCGGGGCCGGCACCCTGTCCTCCAGTGATGGGCAGCGGTTCCCGACCCGTGGCAAATCGGTCACTGCCAGAGCGTTGAGCCGCTATTTCGCGAACGAAGGACTGAGCACGTATACCCATGTCACCGATCAGCACGCCACCTACGGCACGAAGGTCATCGTCGCGACGAGACGTGAAGCTCACTACGTGCTGGACGAAATCCTCGGCAATGCAACGGATCTGCCGATCACCGAGCATGCGACCGACACGCACGGCGTCACCCTGGTGAACTTCGGGCTGTTCGACCTGCTCGGGTTGCAGCTCTCGCCCCGCATCCGGGACCTGGGCCGGATCACCCTGTACCGGGCGGCGCCGCGAGCCCAGGTCGAGTCCGCGTTCCCGCACGCGGGCCCGCTTTTGACCCGGCGGTGCAATCTCGATCTGATCGCCGAGCACTACGACGACCTGCTCCGGCTGGCCGGGTCGCTGAAGTTCGGGCACGCCACCGCGTCGCTGCTGGTCGGCAAGCTGTCGGCGTCGGGCCGGCAGAACGCCCTCGCGGCGGCGCTCAAGGAGTACGGGGCGCTGCGGCGCACGATCTACGCCGCCCGGTATCTGTCCGACCCGGGCTATCGACGCAAGATCTCCCGCCAGCTCAACAAGGGCGAATCCCTGCACGCGCTCCGCCGCGACCTGCTCTACGCGCATGAAGGAACCGTGCGCGCGAGGCACCTGGAGGGACAGACCGAACAGGCATGGTGCCTCACGTTGGCGACCAACGCCGTCATCGCCTGGACCACGGAGTATTACGGTCTGGCGACCGAACAGATGCGGCGGGCCGGGCGGCGCATCGATGACGAGGTGCTGGCGCACATTTCTCCGGCGCACAGCGAGAACATCAACTTCTTCGGCGCCATCGAGGTCGACATCGACGCCGAACTGGCCCAGCTCGGCCCCACCGGGTACCGGCCGCTGCGGGTCCGCGACACCCTCTTCTGACCGCCGGCTACCACCTTCCGGGAGAGGGTGCTGGGGCGTAGCTGGGCACATCGGTGGCCTGGGTTGGGTCAGCGACAGCGTGGTGGTTCGGTGGCGGTGAGGACGCGGTCGCTGATCGGGCGCAGCTGGGCGTAGGCGTCGGCGACGGGCAGCACGAGCCCGGTGGGGTGCCGGCTCTGCCAGTCGGCGGCCGCCACGGCGGTGGCGAAGTAGCGGCCGGGGTTGCAGGTGGTGGCGCGGACCCGGGTCGGGTCGAGTTCGTCGGGGCCGGGTACAGAGATGACCGCGGTGGCCGGGTCGAGGCCGCTGACCCCGGAGGCCGGGTCAACGGACAGTCGGATGGTGGTTCCGGTTGCGGCGCAGGTGGATTCGACGGTGGCGGGGCGACCGATGATGGCGGGGAACAGCAGGGTGTCGGCGGCGCACCAGGTGTAGAGCTGGTGGCCGTCGACGGTGAACCGGTGCGGGGTGGGATTGAGGGTCAGGCCCCAGCCGAGGATGCGGTGCCGGTCGTCGTATTCGATGTCCGCGGCGGCGGGCGCGTTCTCGACGTCGGCGACGCTGGCGCCGGCGGCGGTAGCGAGCTGTTCGATGGTGATCGGTTCACCGGCCGCGAGCAGCCGCATCGCGGTGCCCATCAGGTTCGTTCCCGTATTGGCGGTGGAGTCGAACAGTGTGTCGACGATGGTGGTGGCGAACGGGTTGGTCGTCATCGCTGGTGTCCCCTCGGAGCGTGTAGTCACGGGTGTGGGATCGAGTGTCGGGCTTGCCACCGCAGGGAAGGTCAAGCGCCGCAGCCGCATGTCCTCGGATCCGGCACCCACGGCGGGGCGGCGGCTCGGTCGTGGCTGGTCGCCCGGGTCAACGCGTCGTGGTGGTGGTGTTCGAACTCGTCGATGCGGCGGCGCTGCTCGTCGAGGTCGCGGATGCGGTCCTCGATCCGGGTCCGGGAGCGGGCCAGTAGTTCGGCCAGCTGCGGTCCGACCGGCCGGGCGCTGTCGTCGCAGGTGGCGGCGAGCTGACGGATTTCGGCCTCCGTGAGGCCGAGGCCGCGCAGGGTGGCGATGACCTCGACGCACCACAGCGCGTGTTCGTCGAAGAGCCGGTATCCGGCCCGGCTGCGGCCGAGGCTGTAGATCAGGCCCAGGTCGTGGTGGCGGCGTAGTACTTTCGCCGGCACTCCGGTGCGGCGGGCCAGGTCTCCGATGGTCATCACCGGTGTGTTCATGACGGCTCGATCCGGTCCTCAGCCCGCGCAGCAGGACAGCTTGGCGACATCGGCGGTGAAGGTTTGGGCGGTGAGTTTCAGCGCTTCGGCCATGGTCAGATACGGCGCCCAGGTGCGGGCGAGCTGGTCGACGGTCATGCCCGCGGTGATCGCGTACCCGGCGGCGGTGATCAGATCCCCGGCACCCTCGGCGACGGCGTGCACGCCTAGCACCCGCCCGGTCCCGGCCTCGGCGACGAGTTTGACCACACCACGGGTGTCCCGGTTGACCAGGGCACGCGGCACGTTCGCACCGGTGAGCAGCCGCGACTCGGTCCGTAATCCGGCTGCGGCGGCTTGGCTGTCGGTGTGGCCGACCGCGGCGATGGCCGGGCTGGTGAATGTCACCCGCGGCAGCGCCGTGTAGTCCAGGGTGCGGCCGGCGTGCCCGAGGGCGTTGCCGGCGGCGAGTGTGCCCTGCGCCGCCGCGACGTACACGAATTGGGGGCCGCCGGCCACGTCGCCCGCGGCCCAGATCCGCGGGTTGCTGCTGCGCTGGTGGGCGTCGACGACGACGGCGCCGCGGTCGTCGGTGCGTACCCCGACCGCCGCCAGATTCAATCCGGGGGTGTCGGGGCGGCGGCCGGTGGCGATGAGCAGCTGGGCGGCCCGCAGTTCGGTGGTGGCCCCGTCGGCGGTGCGGACGGTGACGAGTTTCTCGCCGCCCTCGGCCAGTGCCTTGTCGAGGGTGGCGCCGGTGAGCACGGTGATGGCTTCGTCGGCGAACACCTGCGCGATGGCCCGGGAGATCTCGGGTTCCTCGAACGGCGCCAGCCGATCCAGGGCCTCGATCACCGTGACCCGGGTGCCGAGCCGGGCGAACAACTGTGCCTGTTCGAGACCGATGGCGTTGCCGCCCACCACGATCAGCGACCCCGGCAGGACGTCGAGCTCCATCGCGGTGGTCGAGGTCAGATACCCCGCCTCGGCGAGCCCGTCGGTCGGCGGCGCCCACGGCGCGGCGCCGGTCGCGATCAGGTACTGATCGGCGTCGATCACCCGCGGGCCATCGGCCCCCTGCTCGACCCGCAGCACCGGTGCGTCGGTGGTACCGGTGAAGACGGCGGTTCCCGAGACGATCTCCCAGCCGTAGTCGGCGGCCAGGTCGAGGTACTTCTCGCCGCGAAGCCGGTCGACCAGCGCGTTCTTGCCCGCGATCAGCTCGGCGAAGTCCACCGGTGCCCCGGTCGCCGCCAGCCCCGGGAACCGGTCGGCGCTCGCCGCGGTGTGCCGGGCCTCCGCGGCGGCCAGCAGCG
The DNA here is from genome assembly GCF_001942625.1 of Mycobacterium syngnathidarum. Classification (GTDB taxonomy): domain Bacteria; phylum Actinomycetota; class Actinomycetes; order Mycobacteriales; family Mycobacteriaceae; genus Mycobacterium; species Mycobacterium syngnathidarum. The sequence continues at coordinate 15,880 of NZ_MLCL01000028.1, read as the reverse complement.
CCTTCGACGGCACGCAGCCCACGTTCACGCAGGTGCCGCCGATCGCGGCGCGCTCGACCATCACCACCCGTTTGCCGAGGTTGACCGCGGCGATGGCGGCGGCGAACGCCGCCGAACCGGAACCGATGATCGCCAGATCGGCGCGCGGGGATGTCGTGGTCACGGCGGGTTCTCCTTGCTGGGGGACTCCGGTCACGGAACAGGTTGCTATTCGCGTTGACGAATATCTCCGGACATCATACTATGCGCTTATCCGAATAGTTCAACTTTCTTCTTGTGGAGGCGATCCCCTTGCCCCGGTCCACGACCGCCGCCGTCACCGCGCCCGGTGGCGAGACGGCCTGCACGCACCTGGATGCGACGGCGAAGTTCTTTCGCGCGCTGTCGGATCCGACGCGGTTGAAGCTGCTGGAGTTCATCTTGGCCGCCGAGCGCACCTCCGCGGAGTGTGTCGAGCATGCCGGGATCTCCCAGCCGCGGGTGTCGGTGCACCTGTCCTGCCTGGCCGACTGCGGTTATGTGACCGCGCGCCGTGACGGCAAGAAGCTGCGCTACTCCGTCGGCGACCCACGCGTCGCGGACCTGGTGATGCTGGCCCGCTCCCTCGCCGCCGACAACGCCGCCGCGCTGACCTGCTGCACCCGCATCGACACCGCTCGTGTGAACGGAGCAGGACATTGATGAACGTACGCAACAACTCCACGGGGATCGGCGGCCCGCTCGCGGTGGTGGGTGCCGCCGTGGCCATGATCGTGTGCTGCGCCGGACCGGCCTTGATCGCGGCCGGTGCGCTCACCGCCCTCGGCGGTGCGCTGCGCAGTTGGGGACCGATCGTGGCCGCCGCGGTGATGGTCCTCGCCGCCGTCGGCTACACCGCGCGCCGTCGTAAGCCGCCGCAGCGAGGGACAGTCCGCGGACTGCTGGGCACCCGCCGATCGCATCAGCCCAACGCGTCGACCGATCGGAGTTCCCAGCCGTGACCACGCCGATCACCCGACGCACGGTGAGCGCGGCGCTCGCCGCCCTGGCGGTCACGGTGCTGGCTGCCTGCGGCACCGACACCGCCTCGCCCCGCGCCGCCACCGACCCCGTCACGGTCACCGCGCTGTCCGGGGCGCCGGTGACCGTGCCCAGCGGCAAGCCGACGGCGATGTTCTTCTTTTCGGTCGGCTGCGGTGAATGCGTGGGCGGCGCGAAGTCGCTGTCGCAGGCTGCGCGACAACTCGGTGACACCGCCGCTTTCGTCCTGGTCGACATGGATCCGGCCGAACCTGCCCAGGTCGTCACCGACTTCCAGCAGCAAACCGGGACCGACACCGTGCCCGCGGTCATCGACACCGATGCGACCCTGACCAAGCGGTACTCCGTGGCCGCCCTGTCGACCCTGCTCGTCGTCGACCCCGGCGGTGCGGTCGCCTACCGGGCCGCCGACCCGTCCGCCGATCAGATCACCGCCGCGCTGGCGAAGGCCGGGGACCGGTGAACGGGCTGCTGGCCTTGGCGTTCACCGCGGGCATGCTCGCCCCGGTCAATCCGTGCGGTTTCGCGCTGCTGCCGGCCTGGATCACCCACACCCTCGGCGACACCGCCACCGAACCGCTCGGGGTACGCACGGCGCGGGCGCTGCGAACCGGCGTCGCTTTTACCCTCGGGTTCGCGGGCACCCTGGCCGTGGCGGGGCTGGCCATCAGCGCCGGTGCCCGCGCGCTGATCAGCGCCGCGCCGTGGCTCGGTCTGGTCGTCGGTGTCGCCCTGGTATTGCTCGGTGTCGTCATGTTCACCGGCCGCGTGCTCGGTCTGCGACTGCCCACCCGAGCGCTGCGCCCGGCCACCGGGCCGGGCGGCACAACCGGGATCGTCCTCGCCGGGATCGGCTACGCCGCGGCGTCGCTGTCGTGCACGTTCGGGGTGCTGCTGGCCGTCATCGCCCAGGCCCAGGCCACCGCGGGCTGGGGTGCGCTGCTCGCGGTGTTCGTCGCCTACACCCTCGGCGCCGCGACGATCCTGCTGCTGGTCAGCCTCGCCGCCGCGGCCGCCGGTACCGCGCTCACCCACCATCTCGCCGCCCTCGCCCGGCACGGCACCCGCATCACCGCGACCGTGCTCATCCTCACCGGCGCCTACCTGGCCTGGTACTGGCTGCCCGCCGTCACCGGCGACACCACCGGCACCAACGGATTCGCGGCCCTGTCCACCACCGCCAGCACCTGGCTGCAGAACCACACACCACTGATGGCGACGATCGCGGCACTGACCGTGCTCACCGCCGCCGTCACCGTCCTCGCTCACCGCATGATCCGGCGCCGCGTTACCGATGCCGCACCCGTCGACTGCTGCACCCCGACGACCGTCATCGAGGAAGGGCGCCCGCAATGACCGAACGCTACGACACCCTCGTGCTCGGCGGCGGAATGTCCGGGCTGCCACTGGCGCTGCGCGCCGCCCGCCACGGCCGGGTCGCCTTCGTCGAGAAGGAACTGCTCGGCGGGACCTGCCTGAACCGGGGCTGCATCCCCACCAAGACGATGATCGCCTCCGCCGCCGTCGCCCATCAGGCCCGCCGCGCCGCCGAGTTCGGCGTCCGCGTCGGCGGTCCGGTCACCGTCGACCTGGCCGCCGTGGTGGAGCGTAAGAACACCCTCGTCGATTCCATCCGGGCCGGATCGTATCGGGCCGTCGAAAAATCCGCCGACCTCGACTTCTACCACGCCGCAGGACAATTCACCGGTAACCGGCGCCTCACCGTCGACGGCACCACCCTGACCGCGGACCGGATCATCCTCGCGACCGGCACCCGCACCACCCTCCCGGCCATCGACGGCTTGGATGCCGTGCCCTACTACACCTCCCGCACGCTGCTCGACCTCACCGAACTACCCGCCCACCTGCTCGTCGTCGGCGGCGGCTACGTCGGCTGCGAATTCGCGCAGATGTTCCGGCGATTCGGCGCCGAGGTCACCATCGTCCAGCGCGCCGACCGGCTGCTGCCCGGGGAAGACCCCGACATCAGCGCCGCCGTCGCCGACGGCATGACTGCCGACGGCATCACTGTCGCGACCGCCACCACCTGTACTCACGCCGCCGGGACGGCCGGCAACATCCGGATCGGCTGCACCGGCACCGAGACCGCCGAGATCACCGGCAGCCACCTGCTGCTCGCCACCGGGCGCACCCCCAACACCGACGCCCTGGGCCTGGAACACCTCGACCTGCAACCCGACCCGCACGGCTTCCTCACCGTCGGCGACACCCTGAACACCTCCGCCGACAACGTGTGGGCGATCGGCGACCTGCGGGGCGGGCCGATGTTCACCCACACCGCCCGCGACGACGCCGACATCGTCTACCGCACCGTCTACCGCGACCAGGACCGCACCACCACCGGACGTGTCGTGCCGCACGCGGTGTTCACCGACCCCGAAGTCGGAGCCGTCGGCCTGACCGAACCCGCCGCCCGCGCAGCCGGCTACGACGTGATCATCGGCCGCCAGAACTTCACCGGCGTTGCCAAAGCACGCGCCATCGGCAACACCCGCGGCCTGGTCAAATTCGTCGCCGACGCCGCCACCGACCGGATCCTCGGCTGCCACATCGCCGGACCCGACGGCGGCGACCTCGTCCACGAAGCCGTCATCGCCATGACCTGCGGCGCCACCTACGGCCAACTCGCCGCCGCCATCCACATCCACCCCACCCTCGCCGAAGCCGTCAACGCCGCCGCCGGCGGCGTCCACCGACCCGCCGCCGACTGATCCCACAGATAACACCCTGTTATCTGTGGCACCATGAAACCCGGCCTGCGACGACTCCGCTCCGGCGGTGCGCGAAGCGGCCCTGTTATCTGTGGCAAGCAGGCCAGGGAGGTCACAATGTTGTCGTCCGGGATCACCGTCCGCGCCGCCGGCGACGGCTTCCTCGACTCGATCCGCTCCCCGAACACCCGCCGCTCCTACGCCATCGCCGTCGATAAGACCACCGCCAGGCTCGGCGAGGCCCGGCCGCTGGCCAATGTCGCCGACGACGAGATCGGCGAAACCCTGGAAACTTTGTGGGGCGAGGCGGCGGTCAACACCTGGAACGCCCGCCGCGCCGCGGTCGCGTCTTGGCTGGCGTGGTGCCGCGAGCACGGACACCTCGCCCCGGCGGTCCCCGCGTGGGTGAAACGCTCCACCCCGCCGGACTCGGCCACCCCGGTGCGCTCGCGCACCGCGATCGACCGGCTCATCACCCGCCGCGACATCGACCTGCGGGATAAGACGCTGTGGCGGATGCTCTACGAAACATGCGCCCGCACCGAGGAACTGCTCCAGGTCAACATCGAAGACCTCGACCTGGCCGGGCGGTGCTGCCCGGTGAAGTCCAAGGGCGCCAAGCCCCGCACCCGCCGCCGCGGCGCCGCCCATCACGAGTACGCGCACGAGCTCGTGTACTGGGACGCGGGTACCGCCCGGCTCCTGCCACGCCTCACCAAGGGCCGCACCCGCGGACCGCTGTTCGTCACCCACCGCCGACCCGGACCCCGCAAAGCCGTCGCCGACCGCGACATCTGCCCCGACACCGGCCTGGCCAGGTTGTCCTACGGCCAGGCCCGCGCCCTGCTCGATGCCGCCACCGCCACCAACGGACCCGGCACCGGCTGGGACCTGCACGAACTCCGGCATTCTGGCCTGACGCATCTCGGCGAGGCCGGAGCCAGCCTGCTCGAGCTAATGGCCAAGTCCCGCCACCGCAAACCCGACAACCTGCGCCGCTACTTCAAACCCTCACCGGCGGCCATGCGCGGCATCACCAGCCTCCTCGGTCCCGACCGCGGCCACCGATAGCGGCCACCAACAACGACTCGTCCGTCTACCCGGACCAGGCGCTACGCGAACCTCGTTGTTTTTTGCGCCATTACTGCCGGGACCCCGGCGTCACCGGGCAGATCATCGTGCGCGGTGACAGCGCCTATGGATCGCGGGCGGTGATCCGGGTATGCCGCCGCTACGGGGCGGTGTTCTCGCTGGTGCTGACCCGCAACGCCGCGGTGCAACGCGCCATCGACAGCATTCCCGAGAACGCCTGGACCCCGGTGAAATACCCGGGTGCGGTGCTCGATCGCGAGACCGGGGCCTGGATCTCTGATGCCGAAGTCGCTGAAGCCGTCTACACCATGGCCAAAACCGGCACCTATGAGGCGGTCACCGCCCGGCTGATCGTGCGCCGGGTCAAAGACGCCAACCAACCCCAAGACGGGCTGTTCCCGATCTGGCGGTATCACCCGTTTTTCACCAACACCACCGAGTCGGCCACCGACGCCGACATCACCCACCGCCGCCACGCCATCATCGAAACCACCTTCGCCGACCTCATCGACGGCCCCTTGGCCCACATTCCCTCCGGGCGCTTCGGCGCCAACAGTGCCTGGGCCGTCTGCGCCGCGATCGCCCACAATCTGCTGCGCGCCACCGCGACCCTGGCCGGGACCCGTCACCGCACCGCGCGCGGGGCGACCCTGCGCCGTCACCTGGTCAATATCCCGGCTCGTCTGGCCCGACCCCAACGACGACCGATCCTGCACCTACCCCGGCACTGGCCCGCCGAACCAGCATGGATGACCCTGTGGCACAACACCATCGGCCACCGATCCAGCGCCTGAACCACCGACCACCCGACCCGACAACCAGGAACCCGACAGGAAAAGCTGGACAGACCAGCGGCCTCGTCATGCCCACCACCAGCCCGGATCAAGACCATCAGCTCAACCGGCCACCACACCGTCGGTCGGTGGAATCAGGCTTAGTGAGAGGAATGATCAGAACCTGTGGATGAGCCTCGGCGTGGGGGCGTGAAAATGAGCGCACCTTCCCGAGGATGATCATCACGGAATCAGGTATTCGATCAAGACCGGCGTTGGCGCGCTGGTTGGGAAGGTACGCCCATGCTCACCGTAGTTCACGACGGCGCGGAGGCCAACGACAACACCGACAGTGGTGCTGGTCGGTCGTTGTTGGATGAGATTGTCCGTGATGGCGCTCGGCAGATGCTGGCCGCGGCGTTGCAGGCCGAGGTCGCCGCCTACGTGGCGCAGTTCGCTGACCAGCGCGATGACAACGGCCACCGATTGGTGGTCCGCAACGGCTACCACCAGCCGCGCGAGGTGCTGACCGCAGCCGGTGCGGTGCAGGTGAGGGCCCCGCGGGTCAACGACAAACGTGTCGATCCCGACACTGGTGAACGCAAGCGGTTCTCCTCGGCGATCCTGCCGGCCTGGGCGCGCAAGTCCCCGCAGATGTCCGAGGTGTTGCCGCTGTTGTACCTGCACGGGTTGTCGAGCAGCGATTTCACCCCGGCCCTGGAGCAGTTCCTCGGCTCCGGTGCCGGGTTGTCGGCATCGACGATCACCCGGCTCACGTCGCAGTGGCAAGATGAGGCCGCCGCGTTCGGTCGTCGCGATCTGTCGGGCAGCGACTATGTCTACCTGTGGGTCGACGGCATCCCCCTCAAGGTCCGCCTGGACCAGGAAAAGCTGTGTCTGCTGGTGATGCTCGGTGTGCGCGCTGACGGCCGCAAGGAGCTGGTGGCGATCAGCGACGGCTACCGTGAATCGGCCGAGTCGTGGGCCGATCTGCTGCGCGACTGCAAACGGCGCGGCATGACCGCCCCGTGCTCGCCGTCGGTGACGGTGCACTCGGGTTCTGGAAAGCGGTCCGTGAGGTGTTCCCGGCCACCAAAGAGCAGCGCTGCTGGTTCCACAAGCAAGCCAATGTTCTTGCCGCACTGCCGAAATCAGCACACCCGTCGGCCCTGGCGGCACTCAAGGAGATCTACAACGCCGAGGATATCGACAAGGCCCAGCTCGCGGTCAAGGCCTTCGAGGTCGATTTCGGCGCCAAGTACCCCAAGGCGGTCGCCAAGATCACCGACGACCTCGATGTGCTGCTGGAGTTCTTCAAGTACCCGGCCGAACATTGGATCCACCTGCGCACGACGAACCCGATCGAAAGCACCTTCGCCACAGTGCGACTTCGGACCAAGGTGACAAAAGGCCCGGGATCGCGAACGGCCGGACTAGCGATGGCCTACAAGCTGATCGACGCCGCCTCGGCCCGCTGGCGCGCCGTCAACGCCCCGCACCTGGTCGCCCTGGTCCGCGCCGGCGCGGTCTTCCACAAAGGCAAACTGCTCGAACGCCCCACCGACATCACCCCACCAACACCGCCCTCAGACGACGATCAGGACGCCGGAACGGAGGTCGCCTGAAACACCCCGATCCACAGGTATTGACAATTCCTCCAAGTGACGATTCGCGAGGTGAGAGTGCGAGGTGGGCAGGATGGATTCCGCCGCTGATCGTTGAACGGCGGACCCTTTGCTGATGCTTTCTCAGCTTCAACTGGGGGATCGGTCGCGTCTATCCCTCCACCGCGGCGCGGACTCCGATTCGCGCCAGATGTCATGGCAGTCACCACTTTTTCGACGGCTAGCGACGGTGTCGCGTTTTGTCAGAAGCCGCCCGACAGCACAGCGATCGCTGCTGCGGCGGCCCGTGGGTCACAGCAGCCGGACGATGCCGCGGGCAGCCACCTGCAGGGCGCCGAGCAGTCGCTGGCGACCTCGCTTCAACGACGGAACTACGACGGCGATCGCGGCCACCACAGCGTCGTCGGACTGCCGGACGATCGGCACGGCCAGTGAACAGGCGCCTAGCGACATCTCTTCCACGGTGGTAGCCAACCCCTCGCGCCGCACCCCCTCCAACTGTCGGGACAGCACCGCAGGCTGGGTGATTGTGTAGGGAGTAATCGGAGTCAGATTGGCAAACACCTGATCCTGGACTTCGCGTGGCGCGTGCGCCAACAGCACCTTGCCGACGCCGGTGCAGTGCATCGGCAACCTGCTGCCGACGGTGCTAACGATCGGCACGGATGCCCTACCCATCATCCGCTCGAGGTACAATACTTCGTTGCCGTCGCGTACCGCGAGGTGCACGGTGGCGAGCGTTGCCGCGTAGACATCGTGCAAGAACGGCTCTGCGACCTGCCGTAATCCGCCTCCGACCGGGGCGAGCAGCCCAGCGCTCCACATCAGTCGGCCGACCTCGAAACGACCGTCCGTGCGGCGCTGCAACGCCCCGCCCGCAACCAGTTCGGCAGCCAGCCGGTGGGCCGTGGCCATCGGCAGGCTGGCCCTACCCGCCAGTTCGGACAGCGTCAGTGTCCGGTGCCACTCATCGAAGGCGGCGACCATGCGCAGCAAACGAGAAGCGACGCTGGTGCCGGGCGTTGAGGTATTTCCCGCCACTCACGGATCCTTTCCGCTCAGTGGTAATCTAGCGTAGGTCAGTCGCCGAGGAGCCAATAGTGTCAAGGCTATGACAGCAGTGATCGACCCCGATCCCGACGGCGGGTTGCCGAGGCAGCAGGCGATCAGCGCGGAGATCGAGGCGATCGAGTCCGAGTATCAGCGCGCTGGCATCGAGGAGACGCAGCCGCGGCTCGGCTACGCGCCCTACCGCAGCAGCCTGCTGCGTCATCCCACGAAGGACCTACACCACGCTGACCCGGAGGGCGTCGAGCTGTGGACGCCCTGCTTTTCCGAACGCGACGTGCATCCGCTTGAATCGGACCTCACCATCCAGCACTCAGGCGAACCCATCGGCGAACGGATAGTGGTGACCGGCCGGGTGGTCGACGGCGACGGACGGCCGGTGCGACGTCAACTCGTCGAGATCTGGCAGGCCAACGCCGGCGGTCGCTACATCCACAAGCGTGATCAGCACCCGTCCGCGATCGACCCCAACTTCACCGGCGTCGGCCGCTGCCTGACCGATGACGACGGAAGCTACCGCTTCACCACGATCAAGCCAGGGCCGTATCCGTGGAGGAACCACCGCAACGCTTGGCGCCCAGCCCACATCCACTTCTCGGTGTTCGGAACGGAATTCACGCAACGGCTGATCACCCAGATGTACTTCCCCGGCGACCCGTTGTTCGCGCTGGACCCGATCTATCAGTCGATCACCGACCGAAAGGCCCGAGACCGACTGATTGCCAACTACGACCACGACGTCACCACCCACGAATGGGCCACCGGATACCGGTGGGACATCATCCTCACCGGCGCGACGCGCACTCCGACCGAGGATCCCCACCGCGGAAGCGAACACTGATGAATACCCTGCTCACCGCCACCCCGGGGCAGACCGTCGGACCCTTTTTCGGTTACGCACTCCCGTTCGACCGGTGCGACCAGCTGGTTCCGGCCGGCTCACCGGGTGCCGTCCAGCTTTCCGGCTTGGTCCTCGATGGTGACGGCCAGCCTGTTCCCGACGCCCTACTTGAGATCTGGCAGGCAAACGCCGACGGCACCATCCCCACGTCCACCGGCTCGCTACACCGGGACGGCTGGACCTTCACTGGGTGGGGCCGCGCCGGCACCGACGATGGCGGACGGTACAACTTTTCCACCGTCATCCCAGGTCCCTGCGATCCCGGTGCGGCACCGTTCTTTCTGATCACCGTGTTCGCCCGCGGGCTGCTCAACCGGCTGTTCACCCGCGCCTACGTGCCCGGGGGGCAGCTGGCCGGCGATCCACTGCTGGCGTCCCTGCCGCCCGAGCGTCGCGACACGCTCATCGCCACCCGCGAGGGCGCCGGACTACGCTTCGACATCCAATTGCAGGACGCGCCAGGCAAACCCGAGACGGTCTTCCTGCGCTACGCGGGACACCAGCGATGACTGACCTCTTCTGGCCGGGCGACGACCTCGCAGGCGACCTGATGAGCGGCCCCGCATTCCTCGAGGCCATGGTGGCCGTGGAACGGGCGTGGCTGGACAGCCTCGTCGACGCCGGTATCGCACCGCAAGAGGCGCGTGCCAGCTTGGCAGACCTCATCGCCGACGCCGACACCGAGTCGATCGCCCGCCGCGCCGCCACCGACGGCAGCCCCGTCAGCGCTCTGGTCACGTTGTTGCGTGAGCGCTCAACGGCGGCGACAGCCCGCTGGTTACACCGCGGGCTAACCAGTCAGGACGTCGTCGACACAGCGCTCGTCATCTGCGCCCGTGATGTCCTCATGCGCATCGGCGACGAGTTCACCGTCCAAGTCCGGGCGCTGTCCGAGCTCGCTGAGAGGCACCGGAGCACACCAACACTCGCGCGTACCCTGACCCAGGCCGCCCTACCAAGCACCTTCGGCGCCAAGATGGCACGTTGGCTTACCGGCATACTGGACGCCGCCGAACCGCTGACCGGGCTGCTGCCCTCGCTGCCGGTGCAGGTCGGTGGCGCGGTGGGAACGCTGGCGGCGGCTACCGAATTGACCGGTTCGGTGGACGGCGCCATCGCGTTGAGCGACGCGCTCGCCGGCGCACTGCGGCTGGCGCCGGCTCCGCCCTGGCACACCACCCGCTCGGCGATCACCCGCATCGGGGATGCGTTGGTGAGCTGCTGCGACGCCTGGGGGCACATCGCCGCCGACATCGCGACCGGTAGCCGGCCCGAGGTCGGCGAGCTGGCCGAGGGGACTGGTGGCGGCTCATCGACGATGCCGCACAAGAACAATCCCGTCCGCTCTGTGTTGATCCGGCGCACCGCGCTCACCGCGGGCACCTTGGGCGCCACCCTGCACCTGGCCGCAGGAGCGAGTGTCGACGAGCGCTCCGACGGCGCGTGGCACGCCGAATGGGCCACACTGCGCACGCTCGCCCGCCACACCGTCGTGGCGGCCATCCAAGCCTCCGAACTGCTCTCCGGGTTGCAGGTGGACACGGCGCGGGCGGCCGCGAACCTGGCCGACGCGGGCGGGCTGCTCACCGAACAACGTGCAATGACCGAGTTGACCGGTAGCCCAGCACGGCCCGACTACACCGGTGCCGCCGATCGGCTGATCGATTCGACCTTGAGTCGGGCCCGCCGCTTCATCAAGTCTGCGTCATGACCATTCCGGCCTTGGCCACAATCGACTTCGGCGGACCCGACGGTGCGCCTGTCCTCGTGCTGGGGCCTTCACTGGGTACCTCGGCAGCCACGCTGTGGAGCGCTGCGGCTGGATGGCTGAGTGCGCACGCCCGCGTCGTCGGGTGGGACCTACCCGGTCACGGTCGAGGCGGTCCTGGCGAGCCCTTCACGATCGCCGAACTCGCGGTCGCCGTGCTGGCACTCGCCGACGACATGCACGCCGAGACCTTCCACTACGCCGGTGATTCGCTCGGTGGCTGTGTCGGTCTGCAGCTGATGCTCGACGCGCCGCAACGGGTGGACTCGGCGACCCTACTGGGCACCGGTGCGTTGATCGGCACCCCAGCTGGCTGGCTCGAGCGCGCCGCCACCGTCCGCGCCGAGGGCGTCGAAACCTTACTCTCGGGCGCGGCCCAGCGGTGGTTCGCGCCGGGCTTCGTCGACCGGCAACCAGGTGTCGGCGCGGCGCTGCTGGACACCCTCAGCCACACCGATCCGGAGTCCTATGCGCAGGCCTGCGAGGCCCTCGCGGCATTCGACGTCTCCGACCGATTGCGCGAGATCGTCACTCCCGTCCTGGCCGTGGCAGGCAGCGCCGACGTGCCCACACCGCCGGAGTCATTGCGGCGCATCGCCTCCGGTGTCCAGGACGGTGACCTCGTAGTGCTCGACGGTGTCGGCCACCTGGCACCCGCCGAAGCCCCGGACCGGGTCGCCGGCCTCATCGCAGAGCAGGTGGGTATTCCGCAGCCTGCGACTAGGACCGTCGAGGATGTGTGTCGCGCGGGAATGGCGATACGGCGCCAGGTGCTCGGCGACGGGCACGTCGACCGGGCAATCGCCGGTACCACCGACATGACCGCCGATTTCCAGCACCTGATCACCCAGTACGCCTGGGGAACCATCTGGACACGCCCAGGTCTAGACCTTCGCAGCCGCTCGATGATCACCCTGACGGCGCTGGTCGCGCGCGGGCACCGCGAGGAACTGGCGATGCACCTGCGAGCGGCCCGCCGGAACGGTTTGAGCAACGACGAGATCAAGGAGCTGCTGATGCAGACTGCCATCTACTGTGGCGTCCCCGACGCCAACTCCGCGTTTCGCATCGCCGCCGAGGTATTGCCGGAATTCGACGAGGACGAGCGGGCGTCGTCATGAGCCGCACCGCCGTCTGCGCCGCCGCCCACGAAGCCGTCGCCGGAATCGCTGACGGCGCCACAATTCTCGTCGGCGGATTCGGCATGGCGGGCATGCCCACCACACTCATCGATGCGATCATCGAACAGGGCGCCGCCGAGCTCACCATCGTCAGCAACAACGCGGGCAACGGCGACACCGGTCTGGCCGCGCTGCTGGCTGCCGGTCGGGTCGCGAAGGTCATTTGTTCCTTCCCCCGACAGGCCGATTCGTACGTGTTCGACAGGCTCTACCGGGACGGCATGGTCGACCTCGAAGTGGTCCCGCAGGGCAACCTGGCCGAGCGGATCAGAGCGGCAGGCGCGGGCATTGGCGCGTTCTTCTGCCCGACCGGTGTCGGCACCCCGCTCGCCTCGGGCAAGGAGATCCGCACGATCGACGGCCGCGACTACGTGCTGGAGTATCCGATCCGCGGCGACGTCGCACTCATCGCAGCACACCTGGCCGACCGGGCCGGAAACCTGTTGTACCGCAAGACTGCTCGCAACTTCGGTCCGGTCATGGCGACCGCCGCCACGCTGACCGTCGTTGAGGTCTCCCGCGTCGTCGAGACCGGAGGCATCGACCCCGAGACGGTCGTGACGCCGGGTATCTTCGTCGACCGCATCCTCGACCTGTCCTCGATTCCCGCCGCCCGCACCGAGGCCGCCTCGTGACGGGAACGCTCGATGCAAGGACACGGCGTCGTGTCGAGCATCTCGACCGTGGCCCGTTGGACCGCGGGGAGATCGCCGCGATGATCGCCCGCGACATCGCACCTGGGTCGTACGTCAATCTCGGCATCGGCCAGCCCACGATGGTCGCCGACTACCTCGACCCCGCCGCCGAGGTGGTGCTGCACACCGAGAACGGCATGCTCGGCATGGGAGGCGCCGCGACAGGAGACGCCATTGACCCGGATCTCACCAATGCAGGCAAGGTTCCGGTCACCGAAACCCCTGGGGCGTCCTACTTCCACCACGCCGACTCCTTCGCCATGATGCGCGGCGGCCATCTCGACGTGTGTGTGCTCGGGGCGTTTCAGGTCAGCGAGCGTGGAGACCTCGCCAACTGGCACACCGGAGCACCGGACGCCATTCCCGCGGTCGGGGGTGCGATGGATCTCGCCATCGGAGCGAAGCGCGTATTCGTGATGATGACGCTGTTCGGCAAGGACAGGACCGCGAAGTTGGTTCCGGAGTGCAGTTACCCGCTGACCGGGCTTCGGTGCGTCAGCCGGCTGTATACCGAGTACGCGATCTTCGACATCGACAACGCCGGAGACGGACGCGTGCGCGTACTCGAGACCTTCGCCATCAGTATCGCCGCGCTCGAGAAGCGCTTGCACATAGCTCTGTCGTGACCCTGGCGCTTGGGTCGCCGAAAAGTGACTCCATGCTCGCTCAGCGACGAAATTCCCAGAGGAGTGGATTGATGACCCTATCCCGTGACGAGCTAGCCGATTTCGCCGAAAGTATGGCGCGCGCAGGGGATCGCGACACCCAGCACGTGACCGAGGAGCACCTCGTCGTGAACTCCACCGAGGCACACTGGATCCAGACCGGAAGCCCATCAGAAATTGGATTGCTTCTGCGGATACCCGCCCGCTCCATTGAGTTCTTCCTGCAGAAGATCCCCGCCGGTGCGGGCAGTGACCTTCATCGACACGTACACGAGTCAGTTCACTTCGTGCGACATGGCTCGGGCTGGTCGGAGATTGGCGATCAACGCGTAACGTGGAGCGCAGGCGACTTCGTGTATACGCCGCCGTGGGTATGGCATCGCCACTATGCAGATGACCAACAGGACGTCGAGATGATAGTCATCGAGAACTCCCGCCTCCTGGCTGCCGTGGACGCAACCCAGAGGGAAACCAGGGGCAACGTTAGCTTCGCCGAGGCTTTCGGCGTCGGCGACACGTAAGCAGTGGAGAAATTGTCAAGGTAATCGCTTCGAAGGGCGCTTGACGACGGCGGTCAAACACACGGCGGCCGGTCAACCCATCCACGGCGCTAATGTCCAGCCGCCCTGCAACTTTCGTGGCCGCGGCGTCTCCCGGCGAAGCAGGCGGCCTGATCTGCACCCGTGTTGTCGGCCCACGGGTTGTGCGAGTAAAGCGCAAAGTGATCACGATGCGGTCACATGCGTTATTCGTCGAACCCTTCATCTGGGATAGCAAACGCCGCCCTGGCGTTGTCGTTGAGATTTGCAAATCCATCGATAACCACCCGGGCCACGCGGGTCTCATGGTCGACAATGCGGATCAGCCACGTGTGAAAGGCCGCACCGGTGAATTCTTCGCTGACCGGCGAAGGAGCTCTCCAGCGACGGAAGAAGAACTCGAGTCGTGTCGTCAGCTCGATGACATCCTCCTGCACCGGAACGTAGGAAAGTACTTGACGCAGTTCGAGGCGTTCGTCGAAAATCCCGTCCCGCTGCGTGAGATACAACCGCAGACCATTGAGTCCCTTCCATTGGTGGCCGCCGCGAAAGCCGATTTCGAAGTCGTCTGTGAGGACGGTTGCGAACATTTGCTCGGCCGGCGAGTGGCGCTGTTCTAAGCGCAGGTAGTCATCGATCGTCGAAACGAACGCCGGCAGGTCGGGGGTACTCGACACAGAACATCTCCTTTGCCAATGTAGTTAGACCAGCTTAGTAGCAAGCTCTGCGGCAGCTTCGCCGATGATGCCAGCTACTTTGCGGACATGTGATGGCCGTAACCGATAGCTCGGCGCTGATGCATTTAGTGCCAGCCTCACGTCGGGACCTCTTGCAGGTATGGCGACAGCAACGGATGCGACACCTTCTTCGCTTTCCTCCCTACTGGTCGCGAAACCGCTCTTTCGAGAAATAGTCAAATCCTGTGGATCGAGGGTCGTCAGGCGACCTCGGACACTGGGGTGTCGGGCGATGGTTCCGGGGTGATGTCGACCGGACGTTCGAGGAGCTTGCCCTGGTGGAACACTGCGCCGGCCCGCACCAACGCCACCAGGTGTGGTGCGTTGACCGCCCGCCACCGCGACTGCGCTGCTTCGATCAGCTTGTAGGCCATCGCCATGCCCGCCGCCCGTGATCCCGGGCCCTTGGTCACCCTGGTCCGAAGCCGAACCGTCGCGAAGGTCGATTCGATCGGGTTCGTGGTGCGTAGATGCACCCAGTGCTCGGCGGGATACCGGAAGTACTCGAGCAGCACGTCGGCGTCATCGACGATTTTCTTCACCGCTTTCGGGTACTTCGCGCTGTAGTCACGTTCGAACGCTGCGATCGCCAACTGCGCCTTGTCGATGTCCTCGGCCCCGATGATCTCCTTCATCGCCGCCAACGCACCCGGATGCGCCGATTTCGGGAGTGCAGCAAGAACGTTGGCTTGTTTGTGGAACCAGCAGCGTTGTTCGCGGGTGGCGGGGAACACCTCCCGCAGTGCCCGCCAGAATCCCAAAGCTCCGTCCCCGACCGCGAGCGCCGGCGCGCGCATCCCGCGGCGGCGGCAATCCCGCAGCAGGTCCGCCCAGGACTCGGTGGACTCTCGGTAGCCGTCGGCCAGGGCGACGAGTTCCTTGCGGCCGTCCGCCCGCACCCCGAGCATCACCAACAGGCAGAGCTTTTCCTGCTCGAGCCGGACTTTCAGGTGGATGCCGTCGACCCACAGGTACACGTAGTCGACCTGCGAGAGGTCCCTGGTGCCGAAGGCCTTCGCCTCGTCCTGCCACTGGGCCGTGAGCCGGGTGATCGAGGATGCGGACAGTCCGGCGCCGGTGCCGA
>NZ_MLCL01000050.1 GCF_001942625.1 Mycobacterium syngnathidarum | reverse complement strand
GCTCAGCGACCATCGTCATCAACGATGCCAGCCAGGCCTTCCCACCAGAAATCCCAGAACCCCAACGTGAGATCTTGGCCGGCCTCGGCATCAAAGTGGCTTACTAAGCCAAATGTCCTAACTCAGGCGCAGCGATGTGTGCCCTGTTCACGACGATCTGAGAGCCGGCCATTACAGCTGGTCGGCGAACTCCCGTCGCGTAGCCTCCAGCAGGTACTCGCGGATGAAGTTCTGCAAACCGCGATGCAGCACTGCATGGTCGCCGGCAGGTGCCTGCGTCAGCTTCGGAGCCCACCCGCGACGTGCCAACCGTTTGGCCCCGATCGGGCCACGATGTCCGACGTACCAATCGAAATCCATCGGTGACAGCACGAGTTCAGTCGGCACCCGGCCCTTGCCGAGCGCCCTCAGGAGCACCTCCGGTGCCTGCGTATAACCGAGCCGGCCGAGGAGCAACCAACCCCTATACGGCAGCCAGTTTCGCAGCCCCTGCTTGACCAGGCCCCAAACCCGCCTCGTCTCAGTGTCTTCATCGCCGGTGCCCTCATCGCCAGAAACGGCGTCAGTCACCTGCGCGATTCGTTCCGATCCACCTTCGGAACGCCGCAATGAATACAGCAGAATGTTCAGCAGGATCACCAATTTCGCTCCGCGCTCCAAACCCCCATAGGCGGAATTCCAAGCGCCCGAACATATTCCGGTCATGATCAACCGCTCTGCCGGTACCGCCAGGGCGTCGACCGCGTCAGTCACATCGGCTTTGGCCACCGGCGAGTGCATCCACGGGAAATCCTCGGTAGCGACGCCGGTGTCGCCAACCCCCCGACGGTCGTAGCGGACCGCAGTCACGCCAAGAGCGGCCAGATCCCGGGCCGTATCCGGCCAGATTCGCCCAGAGCCGACCCGATGCTCGCACGCGGTGTTGTGGAACAACACGGTCGGGCCACCCGCACCATCGCCGGCGAGCTCAGTTCGGATGGCGAACAATCGGCTCGGACCGAGTTCGGTGATCGATTCCATGACCTTTCGGCCGTCCGACATTTCATCGACCACTGCAAGGTCGGAGAACGCCGGTTGGAAAGCGACTGTCTCCGACGTGAGATTCGCATCGAGCCATTTCTCGATCATCGCCAGGGTATCCATCGGAATCTTGACCACGATGCTGGGCGGTTCAACGAACTCGGGCTGGCCGGCGATTTCCTGAATTGTGCAGTTATTCGCCGCGCGCAGGCCGGCCAGCCTGCGGTCGCCAGCGAGTTCCGGCCGGCTCAACACGAGTATCGACGTCGCCCCGACCTCGTCCGGTACCTTCAACGCACCAAGGTCGGCAGCAGCTGTCGCCGAGAGTGTGAGGCCGAGAAGTGGCACCGAGTCCGCTTCGGGCGGCAGCTCGGCGGATTCTTGTCCCCCGACGGTCATCTGGTAGAGAACCTTTTGTTCGCGCAGGTACCTGCGACCATCGGTGACCGGGTCCCACATGACCAGGCCTTCCAGGCCGTCAATGGAGGGCGCCGCTGTCGCTGCCAACAGCGCGCCCGCCCGCAGGCCGACCAGTGAGACACTCTGCAGCCCGCAAGCCCGCAAATAGCCCACGGCCGTCCGAATGCTCTCGACGTAGTCATCCACGGCGCTGTCCAGACACTGGGCTCCAGTGGAATCCCCAGTTCCCCGGTAATCGAACCGCAGAACCGCAAACCCCCTGGCACACAACTGTTGCGCCAACAATTTCAATCCGCGGTAGGTATCCAGGTGCTGACGGCCGAGCGGCGGGCAGATGACCACGCCGGCCCGGGCAATTCCGCCATCCGGCACATGCACAACGCCGAAAAGACGCGATTGCTCGGGACCGAACCACGTCGGCACGCCTTGCGTACCCGATTCCGCCGCCATCTGTGTGCCCATCCCGTCATCCATCAATAACGCTCGACGCTCTACCAGATTCGCATCTCGGCGCACGACTGTCACAAATAGAAACCGCCATTTTAGCTAAATCGCATACCCGCCACTTCTACCCTGCGCAAACCACCACCACCACGGCCGCCGCGTGACAGTCGGCGTGCGTGAGCGAGACAGAGACCTGCAGCCACCGTTGCTCGGCCGCCAACCGCGCCGCCGAACCGGTAAACCGCAAAGTTGGGAGGTGATCCGAGGTGACGACCTCGATCTCATTCGGGACAAATGAGGAGTCCGGCTGTGCGAACGCCTTTATGGCCGCCTCTTTGGCGGCGAAGCGCGCGGCCAACCGTGCCAGCCGATTCGTGCCGCTGCAGGTAGCGACCTCGTCAGCGGTGTAGATCCTGGTCAGAAACCGGTCCCCGAAAGACGACAGCGAGTTCGCGATGTCGTCGAGGGCCACCACATCGCACCCGACGCGGACGCGGTGACCTGGTAGCGGGACCTCAGGCGGGTTCATGGGCCTTCCGGCACCGACACGTGCTACTTGGTAAGGCCGTTGATGGCGGCTTCGATGTTGTTGATCGAAGCAAAAGTCGATTTTTTCAGCGCCTCGTCCGGGAATTCGATGTCGAACTCGTCCTCTAGGGCCAGCATGACGTTGACCGACGCATGAGAGGTCAGGCCGAGTTCGTAGAGGTCAGCGTCGGCATCGACACCGGTCGGATCGACCGACATTCTTCCGTGATCCGCCAATGCCTTCTGAATTGCTTCCCGCATGCTCGCCAGCATAAGACGCGGCCGAAGGCAATGTGCCGGCGATTTCCCATGAGGAATTCGGCGAAGCGCAGCCGCCGGCCTGACTAGGCTAAAACCGCACACCACCCGAGGGGGAGTTGATGATGCGTCGCAGTCTGGCAATGATCACCGCAGCCATGCTGGCACTCACCGGTTGCGGATCGCACGCCGAGACCGACGCCGAGAAGGCCGGTTCGGGTGACGCAGCCGACCCCCACCATCTCGGCTCCGTTCCGCTGACGAACGTTGCCGATTCCGTCCGTGATGCCGCCGCGGCCATGAACCTCGTCACCCACATTTCCCGATCAGGTATCTACGACGGTGAAACCCATTTCAATACATCGGTTTTCACACCGAAGACCGAGGCCCCCGAGGACGGATTCCCGATCGTAGTGGTGGGTCGTCCGGTCACCGGCACAACCGCGGACTGCGCCCCTTCCCTCTCACCCACCCTGCTCGACCTGGCACCGACGGTTGTGGCGTTGCTGAAGGCGGGTTACGTCGTGGCGGTTCCGGATTTCCAAGGTCTCGGCAAGCCGACGGCCGACACTAACTACGACGACACCTATCACCCGTATCTCGACTCCACGACCGGCGGATACAACATGATCGACGCTGCACAGGCGGCCCATACCGAGGAGCCCCAGTCATCGACGTCATGGCTGGCAATCGGGATCAACGAGGGTGGTCAGGCCGCATGGGCCGCCAACGAACTTGCCGTCGACTACAACAACTTCGATGGCAATTTCGTGGGTTCGGTGAGCATCTCACCGATTTCCGACCTCAACGGGCTTGCTGAGGCCGCCCAGAACGGCACATTGAACGACGACCAGAAGGTGGCAATTGCCCGCTTCGTAGCGGCCCTCCACGCCGAGTACCCCGAAGTCGTCAACCTCGACGAGTACCGACGCGGTGCCGCGACCCAACAATGGAATACCCTGCTCGGCTGTCAACCGGCCCCCACTGCCCGGCAGGTGGCAGGACAAGTTCCGGCCGGCGACCTGCGGCCTGCCGACGCGGATGCGATGAACACCCTGCGGGGTTTCATCCAGAAGACCAACCTGCCGCAGGGGCCGGCGCAGGCGCCGATGCTGGTCAGCTACAGCGGTGACGAGCCGCTCAGCCCGGCCGCCTGGACCGATCGCGCGGTAGAGGCCGCCTGCAAGATGGGCGACACGATCACCGTCCAACGGCAACCCGAGCCGCGACCCGATTCAGCCGCGACGCTGGCGTGGATCAACGACCGATTCAGATCGGTGCCGGCATCCAACGACTGCGAGAGCCGACCCAGATGAACCTGTCACTGACCGATGGACTGATCCCAAGCGGCTACAACGTCGAATGCTCGGTGGTCGGAAGCACGTCTTCCAATCTGCAGGCACCGCGTTCGCCGTAGCGCTCCCCTGGCTCGCCAGTGCGCTTGGGCACGCCCGAGGTGCGGGAACGCTCACTGCCGGGGACCGGCGAGAAGTAGGTCCGGTACCGGCCTGCCGACGATAGGGTTGGCGGATGACCGAAGCTCGCGACGTGGATACACAACTCGAATCCGCACGCCGGCAGTTCCGCGATGAACTCGTCGCCACCGGCTTGCTCGTGCCGATGGGCATCGACGGCCTGTACGGCCGTGGAGCGGTTTTCGAGGATATCGTCGACGGTGTCGATTACGCGGTCCGACGCAAAGGCACCGAGGTTCATGGTGACCGCGCGAAGGTCCTTCGGTTCCCACCCGTCTTCCCGCGCGATCAGTTCGAGAAGACCGACTACATCGCGTCCTTCCCGGACCTGACCGGGGCCATCTCGACGTTCACCGGCGGAAACGCCGAGCACCGGGCACTGTTGGCAGACCGGGATGCCGGGCTGCCGTGGGATGGACATCTGAATTCCGCTGGCACCATGCTGGTTTCGGCGGCGTGCCACCCGAGCTATGCGACGCTACCGTCGAATCTGCCGGACGGCGGTGTGCTGATGGATATCTACGGTTACTGCTTCCGGCACGAGCCGTCCATCGATCCGGCCCGGATGCAGGCGTTTCGGATGCACGAGTACGTTCTGGTCGGGACCCCCGAACAAGCGCAGACACATCGTGACAGCTGGGTGGACCACGGCATGGCGGTGCTGACCGCGCTCGGCCTGGACGCGCGGCCCGCTCCGGCCAACGACCCCTTCTTCGGCCGGGTTGGCAAAATGCTGGCCGCAAACCAGCGTGAAGAGGAGCTGAAGACCGAGCTGCTGGTGCGGCTGTACGGCGACCTGCATGACGGCACTGCCGTGGTGTCGGCCAATTGCCACCGAGACCACTTCGGTCAGACATTCAACTTGCGCACCACCGATGGCGGTGTCGCACACAGCGCCTGCGTGGGTTTCGGTATGGAGCGAATTGCCCTGGGACTACTGCGAACTCACGGATTGGATCCGTCCTCGTGGCCGGGCCAGGTGCGTACCGCGATGGGCTTGTAGCCGCGCGTCAGTACGCGCCCTTGCGCTTGAGAACCGCACCGATCGTGCGCCAGATGATCACCAGGTCCCCGATCACCGACCAGTTGCCGGCATAGGACCGATCGAGCCGAACTCGGTCTCTATCCTCGAGATCAGAACGCCCGGACACCTGCCACAATCCCGTCATGCCGGGCTTGACGTGCTCTCTGTGCTCCAGGAATGCGGCGTCCGTCCCGGCTTCGCCCGGTACTAGGGGGCGCGGCCCCACGACGCTCATCGAACCGCCCAGCACGTTGAACAACTGGGGCAACTCGTCGATGCTGGTGGCTCGCAGGAATTTTCCGACCTTGGTGACGCTGGACGAAGACGAACGCTTGTTGAACATGCTCTCGGCATGCTGCTCATTGGTTTTCGGCAATTTGTCGGTGCCGACATGCATGGTTCTCAGCTTGAAGATCCTGAACGTCTTCTGGTCGAGGCCGACTCGCTCCTGCCGATAGAACACCGGGCCCCGGTCATCGAGCTTGATCGCCAGCCCAGCCAATGCGATAACCGGAAGCGCGATGATGGTTCCGATCACGCCGAGGGTGAGATCGAGGATTCGTTTGGTGATCGTCGAGACTCTGTCGTGGGTTGGTGCTTCGATCACGAAGAGCGGCAGATTCTCCAGCGGGCGCAGCTGCAGCCGGTGCGTCGCGACCTCTGTCAAACCCGGGACGACGATGAGTCCGGTGTTGATCGCCTGCATACGCCACGCGAGGAATTTGACCTTCTCAGGCCCGAAGTCCCCCGCATACACCGCCGCCAGTGAGTCCGCGCCGGCCGCTTGCACGGCCGCCTCGATCTCGCTGTCATGGTTGAACCCGAGGACGGGAACGGGACCGGTGGGCATCTCGACGTCCTGCCCGATCATGTCGCCGGCATCCGGCATGAGGACGCCGACGAGCTGGTATCCCGCGCTGGGCGAACGCTGAAAATACTCGGACAAGATGCGCGCGGCATCGAGACCGCCCAATGCGACGACTCGGGAGAGGTATTTTCCCCGCTTTCGACGGCGACGCACGTCCGCGCGCAGCAGATGCCGAGCCACGAACAGGCCGATGAACCCGAGGCCGAAGGTGACCCCGAATTGGATACGCGAAATCGGCATGTCGAGGAAGACTTCGGCGGCCGCGGCAATCGCGAATGTCCATCCGGTCGCCGCGGCAACGAGCCGGTATTCCTCGGCCTCCTGCCCCACCAGCGTGAGATCGCGCGAATGCACATATCCGAGCGCGATCAACCAACCGATATATATTCCGACTGAAAAAGCAGTTGCGGTGGTAAAGCTGGCGAAATGGCGATGCGCCTGAGCCGTTCCGATCCATTCGGCGAACGCGACAACCACCGCGAGGACGAACGCGTCGACGAGCAGGACACGACGACGATATGAGGATCTCCACCGCTGAGCTTGCGCCTGCACCGCCGCGGGTGCGGCGCCCGGGTCGGCGAAGGTACCTGTTTTCGCGCCAACCGACGTAGTCCGAGGCTCATTCACGACGTAATCAACTCCAAGGGGACGTTCCCATCCTCAACTATGCCCCCGTGATTATTGCGCGTAGGTACTGCTCGAACAGCGTTTTCAGCCGGGAACACCCGTTGCGACCGTCTCAATGTGATTTCACCTGACCTACTCGCGAAGCCACCCATCGGTATAGTCCGATGCCAGTGCGGTTTTCCGCATACTCAGGTCCGAAAGTTGGAGAATCGTGAATCCGGCAAATGAATCGACCTCACCCAATTCGGATTACCCATGTCACTGACCAGCGGTCTGATCCCGATCACTCTGCAACTGGTGGCACTGGTCACGATCGTGGTCGCAATCGGTCGCGGACGATCCCAGGAGTGGATGCGGCGGTGGCTGCTCGCCGCAGTGCTCGTAGGTGTGGGTCTCGCCGCAGCAGCCCGGCTGTTCGTGAGGGACCAGGGCTGGTCCGCAGAGGCCATTTCGTTCGGTGCCGTGTTCTGGACGGCGATGTTCGGCTTCGCCGCGACGGTGTTGATCGCCGGTTGGTCCGGCAGCCCATGGTGGCGCCGGTCGATCTCTGTGCTCGCCGTGGTGATGGTGGTCGTCTGCGGCTTAGCGGCCCTCAACACGGCGACCGGCTATTTCCCGACAGTACGTGCAGCCTGGCTCCGGTTGACGCACTCGGAACCCGACCAATGGATCGATGAAGCCCAGCTTGCGGCACTTCAGCAAACAGGTGGGGTGCCAACCCGCGGCACCGTGGTGCGAGTGAACATCCCTGGGGATGCATCGGGTTTCGCGCACCGGACCGAGACCGTTTATCTACCACCCGCCTGGTTCTCCAGCAGCCCTCCCCCCAAACTGCCCGCGGTCATCATGATGGGCGGCGAGTTCAATCACCCGAACGACTGGTTGCAGTCGACCGATGCGCTGGAGACGTTGGACAGCTTTGCGGCACTACATCACGGCAACGCGCCGATCATCGTATTCCCGGACACCTCAGGGAAATTCAACAACGACACAGAGTGCGTCGACGGCCTACGCGGCAATGCCGCCGCCCATCTGACCAAAGATGTGGTGCCGTACATGATCTCCCGCTTCGGAGTCAGCCCGAAAGCCGAGAACTGGGGGCTGGCCGGCTGGTCCTCTGGCGCTACCTGCT
This sequence comes from Mycobacterium syngnathidarum, assembly GCF_001942625.1. GTDB lineage: Bacteria > Actinomycetota > Actinomycetes > Mycobacteriales > Mycobacteriaceae > Mycobacterium > Mycobacterium syngnathidarum. Next base: position 19,783 of record NZ_MLCL01000050.1, on the reverse strand, counting down.
CGCTGACCACCGCGGTTCGCAACCCCGAGATGTTCAGCGCCATCGTCTGGCTCGACGGGACCCTCGGCCCCAATGCGGGTACGAAAGACCAAACCGTCGCGAGGTTGTTCGGCGGCGACCAAGCAGCGTGGGAAGCCTTCGATCCCAGGACGATCATCACCCGGCACGGCCCGTACAAAGACATGGCTGCGTGGCTCGGTGTCGCGGAAGACACCCCGACCGTCCATCGCGACCCCAGCATGACGCCGCCCTCCGAGGAGACGATCGGCGACTGGGACACCTTCTCCGAGGAGCACGCCGCCAACGCGAACAAGCTGTGCGCCCTGCTGAGCGGTTACAACGTCGAATGCTCAGTGGTCGGATACAAAGGCACGCACAGCTTCGACTCTGCCGGGGCGGCGTTTGCCGCCGCCCTGCCGTGGCTTGCCAGCACACTCGGCACCCCTGGTGTGCGACAACGTACTCTGCCCGGCGCAGACGAAGAGTAACTGCCAGCTACTTCCACATCGCCTCAAGCGACGTCACCGATTGACCCAACGCCCGCGCGCTCAGCGCGCGCAACGCACGCCGTTCGACCACCTCGAAGCTTGCCCCGACATGTTCGTGCAAGGCCGCGCGGCCGGCGTCGAACTGGTCGTCGAGCAGCAGGTCGACGATTCCGAGGTGCTCGTCGATGGTGGCGATCACGCGTTCCTCGGTGACGAAGTCATACATCCGGATCAACCGGATCCGGCGGTTGATGTTGTCGAGGGTGGCGACCATCGCCAGGTTGCCGGACGCCGCGCACAGCTCGACGTGGAAAGACTCGTCGCGCAGCACCATGTCGCCGTCCGGCGGAGGTGGGCTGGCCTTCAGTTCTGACCACTCCGTGCGCAACGCCGTGAGCCGGTCCTTGTCGTAGTGCAGCTCGTCGGTTTCCAGGATCCGGCTGATGCCGCGTAGCTCGATGGTGATGCGCAGCTCGTAGAGATCGCGCACGCCCGGGATGTCCAGCGCGACCGGGTAGTACCCGTCGGGCCTGCGTTCGAGCATGCCGTCCGCATGCAGCCGGACCAGCGCCTCGCGCAGTGGCGTCCGGCTGACCTCCAGCGTCTCGCACAGCTGGGACTCGACCAGCCGGGTGCGATGGTCGATCTCACCGGCCATGAGTCTTTTGCCGAGGTCGAGGTAAACCCGGTCCCGCAGGGAGACCGGCTCGGCGACCCGCACCGTGGTCATCGCAGTTCCTTGAGCGCGGCCACCACATCGGAGCTGGTGGCATGTGCCCCGAAGACCCCACCCTGCATGGTGATCATGTTCAGCGCCGCAACGTGATTGGCGTAGTCGGTGGCCCCGGTGGCATCGGAGACGACCAGGCATTCGTAGCCGCGGTCGTTGGCGTCGCGCATCGTGGTGTGCACGCACACATCGGTGGTGATGCCGGTGAAGATGATGTGCGTGATGCCCCGGGTGCGCAGGACCAGGTCCAGATCGGTCGCGTAGAAGCTGCCCTTTCCCGGCTTGTCGATGACGGGTTCACCTGGCAGAGCAGCCATCTCGGGCACGAGTTCCCAACCCGGCTCACCGCGGGTGAGAATCCGTCCGCATGGGCCGGGCGAACCGATCTCGGCCCCGATCTGGGCCGAACGCCAGCGCTTGTTCGCCGGCAGGTCCGATAAATCGGGCCGGTGCCCTTCGCGGGTGTGAACGATGAACAGCCCGGCCGCGCGGGCCGCGGTGAGCACCTCCTGGGCGGGTCCGAGCGGGGCCCGCACCAGTGACAGGTCGTACCCCATGGTGTCGACGTAGCCGCCTTCGCCGCAGAAGTCGACCTGCCAGTCGACGTTGATCAATGCGGTGCGCCGGGCGGGGATGTCACCGTCGTACGGCCAGACGTAGGGGTTGGCCTCAATCGTGATCATGCGGTCTCTCCCACCAGGACGGGCTGCGCGGCGCGCACCGGCAGGTACGCCAGGGCGGTGAAGGCCAGGCCGCCCACCACCATCGCCACCACGGCGTCGGACAGCTGCGGCGCGTAGAAGTGCGTCAGCAGCGCTCCGCCGGCCCCGATTGCCCACGCCGCGAACGGTTTCCACGCCAGCGCAGCGGTGGCTCGACGGTGGGCGAACACCAGCTGATCGAGGATCAGCACGATGCCGATCGGGGGTACCAGCACGCCGAGGATGTTCAGCCACGTCGCGAAGTACGACCAGATGCCGGCGACGGCGGCTGCGGTACCGACGATGCCGAGCACGATGGTCAACTGGCGCATCGTCTTTCCGGTGATATTGCCGAAGCCCACGGCGCCGTTGTACAGGCAGTGCGCGCACACACTGCCCAGGTTGACGAAGACGAACACGATTGCCAACGGCACCAAGATTCCCCCGGCGCTGACCAGGACATGCAGGAAGTCGCCACCGGCCGTCCCCGGCGCGGCAGCGGCGCCGAGCGCGACCACGAGCGCGCCGGCCAGCTGTGCGATGAAGTAAGCGACCGGGAAGGCGGCGAACGCCGCCAGCGCACCCTCCTTGCCGTTGCGAGCCCACCGCGTGAAATCGGCCGTCATGGTGCCCGAGTCGGCGAAGCATGCGAAGACCATCGTCACGGCGACGCCGAAACTGAACGCGCTCGCACCGGCTCCACCGCCATAGGACAGTGCGGAACCGATGCCGCCGTCGGCCGCCGCCAACACCACGGCGACCACGCCGAGCGGGATGAACAGCGCCGACGCCACCACCCCGATCCACGAGATGGCCCGGATGCCGACGAAGGTCAGCGCTACGAACAGCACGCCGGCCAGCAGGGTGATCCACGGCGCGCTCCAGCCCATCGACAGATTGAGCGTCGAACCCACCATGCCGGTCTGGAAGGCGAACCAGCCGATCACCAGCGCGGACAGGAATGCCGAGACGATCCGGAAACCCTTGGCACCGAAGGTGTCCGCCGCGGTGAGCGCGAAGTTCTTGCCGGAGCGCCCGGCCAGGTAGCTCAGCGTGCCCACATAGCCCATCAGGATGAGGTCGCCGACGAGGATCGCGGCCATCCCGGTGACGAAGCCGAGGTTGTAGACGACGATGCCGGCGAATACCGCCGAGGTCATGATCATCGGGAACCCGACCCACACTGCCGACACCGCGAACAGCGACTTGCGGGCGGACTCCGGGACGGGCTGGTTCTCGTATTCCTCGCCGAGGGCGGATGGCGCTGTATCCATGGCTGTATACGGTGCGGTATACGGATTTCTCGGGCGTTTCGGCACATAAAGCTCCGGTTACGAGGTCCTCACCGGCCCCGGCGGTGAGGTTAACGGCACCGCAACACGACAAGTCGGTCCACGTAACAGAAACATCATCTACTGCCGGTGATCGGCCCGTCCGGGCCGCCACCCCCAGGAGATGTTGATGGATACAGGAACCACGGCATTCATGCTGTGTTGCATCATCGGCCTCACGCTGATGATCCCGGGTCTTGCCCTGTTCTACGGCGGCATGGTCTCGGTCAAGAGCTCGACGAACATGATGATGATGACGTTCGGCGCAGTCGCCCTGGTCGGTGTGCTGTGGGTGCTGTTCGGGTTCTCCATGGTGTTCGGTACGTCCTACGGCGGATTCGTCGGCAGCATCACCGAATTCGCCGGCATGAAAGACCTGATGGAGCCGATGACCACCGTCGCCGGGCTGCCGATCAGTTTGTTCTCCATATTCCAGGCCCTGTTCGCGGCCATCACCGTGGCACTGATCTCGGGCGCGGTCGCCGACCGGATGAAGTTCGGCGCCTGGATGATCTTCGCCGCCGTCTGGGCTGTGCTGGTGTACTTCCCCGTCGCGCACTGGGTGTTCGCCTTCGACGGCGTGGTCACCGAAAACTCGGTCGGCGGCTGGATCGCCAACAAACTGCACGCCATCGACTTCGCCGGCGGCACCGCGGTGCACATCAATGCCGGAGCCGCCGCCCTGGCCGTCGCCATCGTGCTGGGCAAGTCGGCCATGTTCGGCCAGCTGCGCAAGCCGCACAACGTTCCACTGACCCTGCTGGGCGCCGGCATGCTGTGGGCCGGCTGGTACGCCTTCAACGGCGGGTCCGCCCTGGCCGCAGGCAATTCCGCGGCCATCGTCATGGTCACCACGTTCGTCGCCACCTGCGCGGCGGTGCTGGCCTGGCTGGCAGTCGAGAAGTACAAGACCGGCCACGTCACCGGTGTGGGCGCGGCGTCGGGCGCGATCACCGGGCTGGTCGCCATCACTCCGGCCTGCGGTGCGGTCACGCCGATCGGCGCGATCTTCGTCGGTGGCATCGCCGGGGCGATCTGCGTCTACGCTGTGGGCTTCAAGGAGAAGCTCGGCTATGACGACTCACTCGACGTGGTCGGCGTGCACCTCGTCGGCGGCGTGGTCGGCACCCTGCTCGTCGGCTTCTTCGCCAGCGAAAGCATGCCGAATGCCACCAACGGCCTGTTCTACGGCGGCGGCATCGACCAGTTGTGGCGCCAGGCCGTCGCAGCCGGGGCGGTGATGCTCTACTCCTTCGCCGTGGCATTCGCCATCGCGTACGTGCTCAAGAAGACCATGGGCATCCGCATCTCCGCCGAGGAAGAGGAGAAGGGTATCGACACCACGTTCCACCGGGATTCGGCCTACGAGCTCGAATTCGCCTGATCTGAACCATGATTCCCCGGCCCGGCTGCCGAGGTCCGCTCACTCGGCAGCCGGTGACCGGGGTTTCCTCGACTTGCCGAAGTTTCCTACCGTGATACCTTGATTCTCAATAAGAGACGAAAGTGCTGGTGCTATGCCCTCCGATCTCGCCACCCTCGCCGAACAATCCGGCACCAAGTTCATCCTTGCGCTGTTCGTGGATCTGCGCGGAAAGCCCTGCGCCAAGCTGGTTCCCGTTGAATCGGTCGAGCTCCTGGCCACCGACGGCGTCGGTTTCGCCGGCTACGCCGTCGGTGCCATGGGCCAGGAACCCAAGGACCCCGACTTGATCGCGATGCCCGATCCGGCCTCCTTCACCCCCATCCCGTTCATCAAGGAGGGCCTGGCCCTGGTGCACTGCGACCCCCACGTCGGTGGCACACCGTGGCCCTATGCGCCTCGGGTCATCCTCAAGGGCCTGATCCAGCGTGCCGCCGACTCCGGGTTCGAAGCCTGGGTGGGCGCCGAGGTCGAGTACTTCCTGTTGCGGCGCACCGCCGATGGCGTTCTCGCCACCGCCGACGCGGCCGACACCGCGGCCCAACCCTGTTACGACGCGCGCGGCGTCACCCGCATGTACGAGCACCTCACGGCGATCTCGACGGCGATGAACACCCTCGGCTGGTCCAACTACGCCAACGATCACGAGGACGGCAATGGGCAGTTCGAGCAGAACTTCGAGTTCTCCGACGCGTTGACCACCGCCGACCGGGTGATCACCCTGCGCTACCTGCTGTCGATGATCGCCGCCGAACGCGACATGGTGGCCACCTTCATGCCCAAGCCGTTCCGCGACCGCACCGGCAGCGGCCTGCACCTGCACCTGTCGCTGACCAGCGCCGGGACGCCGGTGTTTCCCGGCGATGCCGATGAGCGAGGCCTCGGACTGTCCGAAACCGCGTACGCGTTCATCGGCGGCATCCTCGACCACGCCTGTGCGCTGCAGTCCGTCGTCGCCCCAACCGTCAACTCCTACAAGCGAACCGGTGCTACCTCGACCGCGTCGGGCGCGTCGTGGGCACCGCGCAAACCCAGCTACGGCGGCAACGACCGCACCCACTACATCCGGGTGCCCGACAGTCAACGTATCGAGTTGCGCGGCGGCGACGGCTCGGCCAATCCGTATCTGGCGATCGCCGCGGCCGTTGGCGCCGGGCTCGACGGCGTCAAACGCAGCCTCGATCCGGGAGCGGTGGGCGCCCAGGGACCGGCGGCGCTGCCACCCACCCTGCTGCACGCGATCGAATCGCTGGAGACCGATCCGATCGTCACCGGCGTGCTCGACGTGGCCGGCGACGGTGTCGCCTCCTACTTCGCCGACGTCAAACGCGAGGAGTTCTTCGCCTACCACGGCACCGTCACGCCGTGGGAGATCGACCACTACCTGACGGCGTTCTAGAAGGGAGACAACACATGTGCGGGATCGTGGGTCTACACCTGCGCACACCTGAGCTGTACCCGCGCCTTGGCGAACTACTCGCCGCGATGTTGGGCGAGATGTCCGACCGCGGCGCCGACTCGGCGGGCATCGCGGTTTACGGAGACCCGGAATGGTCACCATACGGGCAGGGCTGTGTGTCGGTGACCGATGTCCCTGGCAGGCCCGACCTGGGCCCGGATATCGATGTGGTGCAAGTCGATTCGACCTACCTGCTGTCGGCCGACATGGAATCCGAGGAACTGCTGGACCTGGTGCGGGCGGCCTACCCCACCGCGCTGATCTCCGGGTTCGGTCCCGATCTGGCAGTCCTCAAAGGGGTGGGCCACCCCCGCGCCCTGACCGAGGCGTGGGGCCTATCCAAAGCCCAGGGGTGGCAAGGTGTCGGACATACCCGAATGGCCACCGAATCGGCGGTGACGCCGTCGGGCTGCCACCCCTACACCGTCGGCCCCGGACAGTGCCTGGTACACAACGGATCTTTCGCCAACCACGCCACCATCCGCCGCGAACTACGCCGAGCCGGGGTGGAGTTCGACAGCGAGAACGACACCGAGGTGGGCGCCCGGTTCGTGGCCGAACAACTGGCTGCCGGCCGTGACGTGGCCACGGCACTCAAGGAACTGTGCGCGACGTTTGACGGCTTCTACACCCTGCTGGTCTCCGATCACGACTCGTTCGCGGTGGTGCGCGACGCCATCGCCTGCAAGCCCGCGGTGATCGCCGAAACCGCCGACTGGGTGGCGATGGCCAGCGAGTACCGCGCCCTGGCTGGGCTACCCGGGGTCGAGCAGGCACGTATTTGGGAACCGGAGCCGGAGGTGGTCTACGCATGGACCAGATAGCAGCCACGCTCGTTGGATTCGACCTGCGCACAACACCGTTGCGTGAGGTCAACGCCGCGCTGCACCAGCCGGATATCGAAGGCGACCACGTCATCGCCCACCCCGACGGCGCGCACAACGTGGCCGTCGGCCTCAACACCCCGGTGCGGGTCACCATCGAGGGCCACGTCGGCTACTACGCCGCCGGGATGAACCAGCTCGCCGAGGTGACCATCAACGGCAACGCCGGGACCGGGGTGGCCGAGAACATGATGAGCGGCACGGTGCGCGTCACAGGCAATGCCTCGCAGTCCGCGGGCGCGACCGCACACGGCGGGCTGCTGATCATCGAGGGGGACGCCGCCGCGCGCTGCGGCATCTCGATGAAGGGCGTGGACATCGTGGTCGGCGGCAGCATCGGCCACATGAGCGCGTTCATGGCGCAGGCCGGGCGGCTCGTGGTGCGCGGCGACGCCGGCGAGGCGCTGGGCGATTCGATCTACGAGGCGCGCATCTACGTGCGCGGCGAAGTGGCCTCACTCGGTGCGGACTGCGTCGCCAAGCCGATGCGTCCCGAACACCATGCCGAACTCGCGGAGTTGTTGGCGGCCAGTGGCTTCAGCGACGACGACACCGCGGCCTATACCCGCTACGGCTCGGCCCGGAACCTCTACCACTTCCACGTCGACAATGCGAGTGCCTACTGATGCGTGAATCCGCCACTTTCAATCGATCCACGATCGCAGACATCCAACGCGCCGCCGAGACCGGCATCTACGACATCCGCGGCTGGGGCGCCAAACGCCGCCTGCCCCACTTCGACGATCTGCTGTTCCTTGGCGCATCCATGTCGCGCTACCCCTTGGAAGGCTACCGGGAACGCTGCGGCACTGACGTGGTGCTCGGCAACCGGCACGCTAAACACCCACTGCACCTGGATATCCCGGTCACCATCGCGGGCATGAGCTTCGGCGCGCTGTCCGGGCCGGCCAAGGAGGCCCTGGGCCGCGGGGCCAGCGAAGCGGGCACCTCGACCACCACCGGCGACGGCGGGATGACGCCCGAGGAGCGGGGGCAGAGCAAGCACCTGGTGTACCAGTACCTGCCCTCGCGGTACGGGATGAACCCCGACGACCTGCGCAAGGCCGACGCCATCGAGGTGGTGCTCGGCCAGGGTGCGAAACCCGGTGGCGGTGGAATGCTGTTGGGGCAGAAGATCTCCCCGCGGGTGGCGCAGATGCGCACCTTGCCCGAGGGTATCGACCAGCGCAGCGCGTGCCGGCACCCGGACTGGACCGGGCCCGACGACCTGACCATCAAGATCAACGAGCTGCGGGAGATCACCGACTGGGAGAAGCCGATCTACGTCAAGGTCGGGGCCACCCGCACCTACTACGACGTGAAGCTCGCCGTGCACGCCGGCGCCGACGTGGTGGTGGTCGACGGGATGCAGGGCGGCACGGCCGCCACCCAGGAGGTATTCATCGAACACGTCGGCATCCCGACCCTGGCTGCGGTGCCCCAAGCCGTACAGGCATTGCAGGAGCTGGGGGTTCACAGACAGGTCCAATTGATCGTGAGCGGCGGTATCCGCACCGGCGCCGATGTCGCCAAGGCACTCGCGCTCGGTGCCGATGCCGTCGCGATCGGCACTGCCGCGCTGATCGCACTGGGCGACAACCATCCCCGCTACGCCGCAGAGTACGAGAAGCTCGGTAGCGCAGCCGGTTTCTACGACGACTTCCAGGACGGCCGCGATCCGGCCGGTATCACCACCCAGGACCCCGACCTGGCGGCGCGCTTCGACCCCATCGAAGGCGGGCGACGGCTGGCCAATTATTTGCGGGTGCTGACCATGGAGGCCCAGACGATCGCCCGGGCCTGCGGCAAGGCCCACGTCTGCCACCTGGAGCCCGAGGACCTGGTGGCGGTGACCATCGAGGCGGCTGCGATGGCCCGGGTTCCGCTGGCCGGTACGAACTGGATTCCGGGCCAGTGAGCACCACCGCGGATGTCGTCATCGTCGGCGGCGGGCTGGAGGGCACGGCGGTGGCCTGGGCGCTCAGCCAGCGCGACGTCACCGATGTGACTGTCCTGGAACGCAATACCGTCGGCTCCGGGATGACCGGGAAATCCAGCGGCATCGTGCGCTGCCACTACGGAGTCAGCTCCCTGGCCGCGATGGCCACAGTCGGCCTGGAAGTGTTCGAGAAAGCCGAGCAGTACTTCGGCACCGACATCGGGTTCCGGCAGACCGGCTATGTCGTCGGCGTCGGTGAACCGAACGTCGACAACCTGCGCAAGAGCCTGGCCGCCCAACGCGAGGTCGGCGTGCAGACCGAGGAGATCGACGCCACCGACGTGGCAAAGCTGTGGCCGTGGGCCGACCTGGAACCGTTCGCGGCCTTCGGCTGGGAGCCGCGCGGCGGCCACGGCGACGCCTACCAGACCGCGCAGGCCTTCGCGGTGACGGCCAGGGCAGCCGGGGTCCGAATCCACCAGGGCACCAACGTGACCGGGCTGACGCTCGACGGGGCCCGGGTCATCGGGGTCGAACTGGCCGACGGCACCCGCATCTCGGCAGGCACCGTCGTCGTCACCACCGGGGTGTGGACCCGACCGTTCTTGGCGCCCTACGGCGTCGACGTACCGATCCGGGTGCACCGCGAGCAGATCGTGACGATCAAACCCGGGGTGCGGACCGGGCCGGTACCGGTCTTCTCCGACCTGGTATCGCTGCAGTACATCCGGCCAGAACCCAACGGAGAGTTGCTGTTCGGAAATTCCGATCTGACCGAGCTGGAGCTCGCCGACCCCGACGACTACCTGAACCGAGCCACCGACGGCTTCATCGACCTCACCGTCGACAAGGTGGGCACCCGGTTTCCCGGATTCGACGACGCGGCGATCACCGGCAGCTACGCCGGCTGCTACGACGTCACACCGGACTGGAACCCGATCATCTCTCCGACCGGTATCGACGGGCTGATCGTGGCAGCCGGATTCAGCGGGCACGGCTTCAAGATCGCACCGGCGGTCGGCAAGCTGGTCGCCGACCTGGTGACCGAGGGGCACAGCTGCGACCCGCGGATACCCGAGTCGGATTTCCGGCTCGCCCGGTTCGCAGAGGACAATCTGCTCACCAGCCGGTACCCGTACGTCGGTGCCGGGGAGATGCGATAGGTCAGGAGTGCCGTGAGCGACCAGCCTCTGCTGCGTAATTCCGGCACGGCCCGCGAACGCGATCCGCACAAACCGGTCGAAGCACTGGAGTTCGAGGCCGCGATCGGGCGCAACGTGCGTCAACTGCGGCAGCAGCGCGGGCTCACCGTCGCCGACATGGCGTCCCGGGTCGGCATCTCCAAAGCGATGCTGTCCAAGATCGAGAACGCCCAGACCTCATGCAGCCTGTCCACCCTGGCGCTGTTGGCCAAGGGCCTCGACGTTCCGGTGACCAGCCTGTTCCGCGGGGCCGACGTCGAACGCCCGGCCGCCTTCGTCAAGGCGGGCACCGGCCCGGAGATCGTGCGCAACGGCACCAAGCAGGGTCACGAGTACCAACTGCTGAGCTCGCTGCGCGGGGAGCACAAGCGCCTGGAATGCCTGCACGTCACCTTGACCGAGACGAGTCAGACCTACCCGCTGTTCCAGCACCCCGGTACCGAGTTCCTCTACATGCTCGAAGGGATCATGGACTACAGCCACAGCCGCTCGGTCTACCGGCTGCATCCCGGCGACTCGCTACAGATCGACGGGGAAGGCGCGCACGGACCGGTCGACCTGATCGAACTGCCGATCCGGTTCCTTTCGGTGATCGCCTTCCCCGATTCCCAGGTGTGAGCCGACACCCGCCGCAGTTCGCGGGCCCCTGACCGCCGACTGACCCCGGAGTGTCGGGAGTTGGCACACAACGACGAGGGTGTCACTGTGGAGGGATGCGCCACCGTGTTCGTCGAGCGGTCCGCGACGCCTCCCCCTGCCTCGCCGTGATCGTTCGGATGGCGTTGACCAGCGCGGTCGCCGTCGCGCCCAGCCTGGTCGGCCTGGTCCAGGAGCACCGGGTACGGACGCTGGCCGCGGTCCGGGCGTTGCCCGACCTCGCCGGCCAGCCCTTGGCGGCAACGCCGACGGCGCGTCCAATTGCCGCGACACCGACTACGACGGGATCACCGCCACCCCCGGAGGTTCGGGCACCGGGCGCCGTGCACATCCCGGCGATCGCACTGGCGGCCTACCGGAACGCGGACGCCGCGATGGCACAGAGCCAACCCGATTGCGGTGTGACCTGGAACCTGCTCGCCGGGATCGGGTACGTCGAGTCCACGCATGCGTTCGGCGGCGCCGCCGACGAGCGCGGTGACCCGGTCCGTCCCATCTATGGCCCCGCCCTCGACGGCTCATTGCCGGGCAACGAGATCATCGTTGCCGGCAGCTTCGGCGGCGGCACGACCTACGCCCGCGCGCTGGGGCCCATGCAGTTCCTGCCGAGCACGTGGCTGCTGCACGGCGCCGACGGTGACGGTGACGGTCAGGCCGATCCGCACAACCTGTTCGATGCCACCCTGGCTGCGGCCGGCTACCTCTGCAGCGAGGGCGCGAAACTGCGCGACGAGGCGCAGCTGGTCGCCGCGGTGCTTCGCTACAACCACTCCATGGCCTACGTCGCCCACGTGCTGGGCTGGGCGCGGGCCTACGCCACCGGTGTGGCTCCGGTGAACCTGCCGCCGCTCACCGCGCCGCGCCCGCCGAACGTCGCCGTTCGCGCGGTCGACAGCCCCGCAGCATCAACCGGCGGGTCGGCTGAAAGCGACACCGCCACGCCGGACAAGGCTGTGCGTCGAGACGACGGTGACACCCGGTCGGCGACAACCCGGCCGGGATCTTCGACGACGCGCACGGGCTCCACCAACACGAGGACGAGCACGAGCACGACGAGCGGGTCCCGGCACAGCACCGGCACACCCAAGGTCAAGTTCGGCAACGGCCGTTCGGGCGGGGCCCGCTGACGCGATGGCATAGCAGCCCGGCCGGCAACTACTGGCCATAAACGATCAGGTGGCGCTGCGGGCCGTGATGGTTGTGCCAGCCGGGCTTCATGCCCGGTGCCGGGGTGGCGTAGGTATCCGGGCTGAACTGGTTACCCGGGCCGTGGGGCTCCTGCGCGGCGGCAGTGCCCGCCAGGCCGAGCGCGACGGCGCCGAACACACCCGCGGACAGGATGGGCAGTGCCAGAACCTTGGTGAACTTGGTCATGATCGTGAATCCTTTTGCCTCAGTTTGCTTTTCGTATGTGACTGCGACTTGTTGAGCCACTGAGACAAGGATGCGATCCAGACGGTTTCCGGTCTGTCCGGCGATCAGGCGATGAGCCTGGTGAAGATTTGTTCCCCCGATCGGAGGAAGCCCACGTCAGCCGCTGGTTTTGGCCTGGGATTGACGCGGAGTACAGTTGAGCGCGTGCAGCGGGTGCTCCTTCTCGGACGCCGCGACGGGGTCTGACCAGACCGGCTTCCCGTCGCGGGTTTTTGCGATGCGCCGGTCGAGTCCCCCACTCAAACTCCCGGAGCAAGAATCATGACCACCCCCGACATGTCTGTAGATGCCTTCAGTTCGGTCCGCGAGATCAGAACGCCGGCCGGCTCGCCCAACCCCGGACAACCGGTCTGGAACACCCAGCGCGGCTCATCGATGCCGGTCAGTCGCTACCGCAGCTTCGCCGAAGAGGTTCCCGGCGGCAGCCCGGCCTTCGGCACCGGCGTCCCGTTCGACCGCACCTGGCCCGACCGCGTCATCGACAAGGCACCGATGTGGTGTGCAGTCGACCTGCGCGACGGTAACCAGGCCCTGATCGATCCCATGAGCCCGGCGCGCAAGCGCCGCATGTTCGACCTGCTGGTCCGGATGGGTTACAAGGAGATCGAGGTCGGCTTCCCCTCGGCCAGCCAGACCGACTACGACTTCGTCCGCGAGATCATCACCGACGGCGCCATCCCCGACGACGTCACCATCCAGGTGCTGACGCAATGCCGGCCCGAGCTGATCGAGCGCACCTTCGAGGCCTGCGCCGGAGCTCCGCAGGCCATCGTGCACTTCTACAACTCGACGTCGATCCTGCAGCGCCGCGTGGTGTTCCGCGCCGACCGCGACGCCGTGAAGAAGATCGCCACCGACGGCGCCCAGATGTGTGTCGAGGAGGCCAAGAAGTATCCGCAGACGCGGTGGCGCTTCGAGTACTCCCCCGAGTCCTACACGGGCACCGAGCTGGAGTACGCCGTCGACGTCTGCAACGCCGTCGCGGACATCGTCAAGCCCACGCCCGAGTGGCCGTTGATCGTCAACCTGCCTGCCACCGTCGAGATGGCCACCCCGAACGTCTACGCCGATTCGATCGAGTGGATGAGCCGGCACCTGACCCCGCGCGACTCGATCATCCTGAGCCTGCACCCACACAACGACCGCGGAACCGGTGTCGCCGCAGCCGAATTGGGCTACCAGGCCGGCGCCGACCGCATCGAGGGCTGCCTGTTCGGCAACGGCGAGCGCACCGGCAACGTCTGCCTGGTGACCCTGGGCCTGAACATGTTCAGCCGCGGCGTCGACCCGCAGATCGACTTCTCCAACATCGACGAGATCCGCCGCACGGTCGAGTACTGCAACCAGCTGCCCGTACACGAGCGTCATCCCTATGGCGGCGACCTGGTCTACACCGCCTTCTCCGGCAGCCACCAGGACGCCATCAACAAGGGCCTGGACCAGATGAAGTTCGATGCCGACGCCGCCGACAGGGATATGGACGACATCCTGTGGCAGGTGCCGTATCTGCCGATCGACCCCAAGGACGTCGGCCGGACGTATGAGGCCGTGATCCGGGTGAACTCGCAGTCCGGCAAGGGCGGCGTGGCCTACATCATGAAGGCCGACCACGGGTTGGTGCTGCCGCGGCGGCTGCAGATGGAGTTCTCCAAGGCCATCCAGCAAATCACCGACGGTGAGGGCGGCGAGGTGTCACCCAAGGAGATCTGGGACGCGTTCTCCGAGGAATACCTGGCCCCGATCAGCCCACTGGAACGCATCCGGCAGAAGGTCGTGGCCTCCGAGGTCGATGGCGGCACCGACACCATCACCGCGATCGTGAAGATCGACGGTGCCGAACGCGAGATCATCGGCGCCGGTAACGGCCCGCTGGCGGCGTTCGTCGACGCGCTGGGCGCAATCGGCTACGACATCAATGTGCTCGACTACTCCGAGCACGCCATGTCCTCGGGTGAAGAAGCCCAGGCCGCGGCCTATGTCGAGGCGTCGATCGGCGGTCGGACCGTGTGGGGCGTCGGGATCGCCACTTCGATCACAACTGCATCACTTCGCGCAGTCGTGTCTGCCGTCAACCGCGCCGCGCGTGGTTAGCTGACGTCGGCGTAGATCACTGCGCCTGACGTCGACTACAAGGAGCAACCCATGGACTGGGGTCCGACTTGGGATTTCCTGTGGCACTTCCTGATCATCTTCGCCTGGATCGCCTACCTGCTGGTCCTGTTCCAGATCCTCACGGACCTGTTCTGGCGCGATCACAAGACCTCCGGCTGGATCAAGGCCGTGTGGGTGGTGTTCCTGATCCTGCTGCCGTGGCTCACCGCGCTGGTGTATCTGATCGCCAGGGGCCAGGGCATGTCCGAGCGTGCCCAGGCGGCGGCGCTGGACGCCAAGAAAGAGACCGACGACTACATCCGTCAGGCTGCGGGCCGGTCTCCGGCACAGGAAATCGCCGATGCCAAGGCGCTGCTGGATGCCGGCACGATCAGCCAGGCTGAGTTCGACGGGCTGAAGGCCAAGGCGCTGGGCTGAGCCACCACAAGTTGGCTATGGGTCTCGGAGCTGTCCCCGTGCGGACCAGAGAACATCGATTGGGACAGCGGCGAGGCGGTCGCCCAATGGCTGAGCTTGTGGCCCGGTGTGGAGGATAAGGCCGCCGACAAAACGAGTACCGACTTTGTCGCGGAGTTTCGTGATCCAGCGGGTGTCCCTGCCGCGAAGCGTTGCTGCCGATTTGATTTCGATAGCGGCAATGAGGCCGTCTGCCGTCTCCAAAATGAGGTCCACTTCGGCCCCGTCTCGATCGCGGTAGTGAAACAACCGCGGTGCCTGTTCAGCCCATCCGAGTTGTCGTCGGAGTTCTGTGATAACGAACGTTTCGATGATCGCTCCCGCCGCGTCAGGATTGGCGTTGGGTCCGGCTCCGGTGGGCGACACGTTGACGAGACGAGCGGCCAACCCGGAGTCGAGGAGGAGAACTTTCGGCCGATCGACAACGCGCTTAGAAAGATTCGTCGACCACGCGGGGACGCGGCCAATCAGATACAGGGTCTCGAGGAGGGCGAGGTACGGCGGCAGTGTACGTACGGGGATTTCAGCGTCAGCAGCTACGGAGCTCAGGTTGAGCTCGGATGCGCTGCGTGCGGCAAGGAGCCGGATCAGCCGCGGCAGGTCGGCGATGCGTTGGAGATTGGAGACATCCTTCGCGTCACGTTTGACGATGCGGTCGACGTAGTTATCCAGCCATGCATTTCGGCGCCTGGCTGACTCTCGGCTGACGGCCTCGGGGTAGCTGCCAGTGCAGGCGCGGGCGAGATAGTCGCTACGCGTCAGACTACTTTCGTGACCGAGGAATAGTTCGCCGGCGAGCAAGCGGTCGATGAAGGTTTCAGTGGCGCCTTCGAGTTCACCTTGACTGAATCCGAAGAGCTCCAGGCTTTCCGCCCTACCAGCCAGGCTGTCTTCGGTCGCTGGGAGTTGCAAAAGATTGGCCGACCCGGTGAGCAGATACTGCCCTGGCCGATGGGTTGAATCAACGGTGCTCTTGAGCGCAAGAATCAATTCTGGAGCCCGTTGCACCTCGTCGATCGTGAGTAGCCCATCGGGGAACTGGCGGACGAAACTGAGGGGATCGGCAGCCGCAGCTGTTCGGGTCACGTCATCGTCGAGCGTGACCAGCCGACCGCCGCGGCGACGCGTAATCTCGGCAGCGAGGGTTGACTTGCCGACCTGGCGCGCGCCCTGAACGACCACGATCCGTGTGTCAGACAGTGCCTCCTCAACCCTCGGAAGCAGGTTTCTAGCGATGCTAGACCGCGGGTTCACTTAGAAACCATATCAATCACTCGCCGATTCGCGGTGTGCGTTTCGCCGATTCGCGGTCTCTATGTCGCCGATTCACCGAGTCGGGATCAGAACAGCGTGTACTGATCGCTTTCGGCGGGGATGTCGATGAACTCCTCGATGTTGGCCCCGCCGACGACATGGCCCAGCAGCCCCATGAACGTCTCGTCATCGAGCAGCGGCACCCCGAGTTCCAGGGCTTGGTAACCCTTGCCCTGGTCGGGTGCGGGCTCGTTGCAGAGCACCAGTGAGGTCTGCTGATCCACCAGATCGGTATAGCCCAGCCCGGCGTGCAGAATGCGCTCGATGAGCTCCTCGTGGGTGCGGGCCACCTCCGCCGACAGCGCCACCCGCATGCCCTGCACGAGCGGCCTGCCCGGCACGTAGATGCCCGGATTGGCGTATTCACACGGCAGCCGCGAGGCCAGAACCTTCAGCGGCCGTAACTCGTCATGGGTGACATGGCCATTGGGCCAGCGGCGCCGGCTCACCTCCCGCAGCGGCAGCCAGACCTTGCGGTCACGGGCCCGGGCCAAAGTGGGTTTGAGGATCTGTGCCAGCACCAACGCGTCGTCGAGGGCGTCGTGGGGCTTCATCTGGCTCACACCCCAGTGCGCGGCCAGCGTCTCCAGTCGCAGATTCTCGGTGCCCAGCGCCAGCCGGCGGGCCAGCTCAACGGTGCACATCACACTGTCGACCGGCAGTTCGGCGCCGACCAACTCCGCCTCGGCGGCCAGGAAGCTGTAGTCGAAACCCACGTTGTGGGCCACCAGGGTGCGCCCCCGCAGGACGTCACTCACGTCGTCGACCACGTCGCCGAAGGTCGGCTGGCCCTCCAGCATCTCGGCCGTCAGCCCGTGCACATGGGTGGGCCCGGGATCGACCCCCGGGTTGAGCAAGGTGGCCACACTGCGCTCCACATTGCCGTCGTCCCCGACGGCGAGGGCGGCGACGCTGACGATGCGTGCCTGCCCGGGCCGGAACCCCGTGGTTTCCACGTCGACGACGGCCCAGCCCGTGCCCGGCTCTTCGGCCGGCCTGCCCCACGCGCTGCTCATATTCGCCAGGATGGCACGCGAGCCCGACAACCTCAGGCGGCGCGGCAGCGTGTCGTGCCCTTAAAATCGCCGGAATGCTGACCCTTCGAGGGCGTGCCGCACTGGCCGCCGGATCAACCGCGCGCTGGGCGTCGCGGGTCACCGGGCGCGGCGCCGGCGCGATGATCGGCGGCCTGGTGGCAATGACGCTGGACCGCTCGATCCTGCGCCAGCTGGGCCAGGACCGCCGCAGCGTCGTCGTGACCGGCACGAACGGCAAATCGACCACCACCCGGATGACCGCGGCGGCACTGGCCACGCTCGGTCCGGTGGCCAGCAACTCCGAGGGCGCCAACATGGACGCCGGCCTGGTGGCGGCGCTGGCCTCTGCGCGCGAGGCCACGCTGGCCGCCCTGGAAGTCGACGAGATGCACGTGCCGCACGTGTCGGATGCGGTGAACCCGTCGGTGATCGTCCTGCTCAACCTGTCCCGCGACCAGCTGGATCGGGTCGGTGAGATCAACCACATCGAACGCACCCTGCGAGCCGGGCTGGCCCGGCACCCTGACGCGGTGGTCGTGGCCAACTGTGACGACGTACTGATGACGTCGGCCGCCTACGACAGCCCCCATGTGGTGTGGGTAGCCGCCGGCGGCGGCTGGGCGGGCGACTCGGTGAGCTGCCCGCGTTCCGGCGAGATCATCGAGCGCGACGGCGGAGGAAGCCCGGGCTGGCATTCCACCGGTGCAGATTTCAAACGTCCCAGCCCGCAGTGGTGGTTCGACGACACCCACATCTACGGCCCGGACGGCCTCTCGCTGCCGATGACGCTGTCGCTGCCGGGCGCCGTCAACCGCGGCAACGCCACCCAGGCGGTCGCCGCCGCCGTCGCGCTGGGCGCCGACCCGGCCGCCGCGGTGGCCGCCGTCTCCAGGGTCGACGAGGTCGCCGGTCGCTACCGTACGGTTCAGATCGGCTCGCACACCGCGCGGATCCTGCTGGCCAAGAACCCGGCCGGGTGGCAGGAGGCCCTGTCGATGGTGGACAAGCACGGTGCGGGGGTGGTCATCTCGGTCAACGGGCAGGTGCCCGACGGAGAAGACCTGTCCTGGTTGTGGGACGTGAGCTTCGAGCACTTCGCCGATGAGCCGCTCGCGCGAAGAGAAACAGGCTCCGACACTGTCGTCGTCGCCGCCGGCGAGCGCGGGACTGATCTGGCGGTACGGCTCGGCTACGCCGGCGTCGAACATTCCCTGGTGCACGACACCGTCGCCGCGATCGAGAGCTGCCCGCCCGGGCACGTCGAGGTGATCGCCAACTACACGGCCTTCCTGCAACTGAATCGGCGGATCTCATGAGTGGCGCGCACGCGAGGAGCAAAAGGACCCCGGTGCAGATCGG
Organism: Mycobacterium syngnathidarum; assembly: GCF_001942625.1. Lineage (GTDB taxonomy): Bacteria > Actinomycetota > Actinomycetes > Mycobacteriales > Mycobacteriaceae > Mycobacterium > Mycobacterium syngnathidarum. The sequence continues at coordinate 1,257 of NZ_MLCL01000050.1, read as the reverse complement.
GCTGGTACTGCCCGACGTGATGGGAACTTACGGCGACAGCGGCAACGCCGTGGTGCTGCAGCAGCGCTTGCGGTTGCGCGGTATCGACGCCGAGATCGTGGAGATCACCCTGGCCGACCCGGTGCCCGACTCGCTGGACCTGTACACCCTCGGCGGCGCCGAGGACTACGCGCAACGGCTGGCCACCAAACACCTCATCCGGTATCCCGGTCTGCAACAAGCGGTTTCACGGGGGGCACCGGTGCTCGCGATCTGTGCGGCGATCCAGGTGCTCGGCCACTGGTACGAGACCTCGGCCGGTGAGCGAGTGGAAGGCGTCGGGCTGCTCGACGCCACGACCTCACCACAGCAGGCCCGCACCATCGGCGAGGTCGCCTCCAGACCCTTGATCGATGGGCTTTCGCAGCCGCTCACCGGTTTCGAAAACCACCGTGGCGGAACGGTTCTGGGACCGGATGCCACTCCGCTGGCCGCGGTCACCAAAGGCGCGGGCAACCGCATGGGCGACGGCTACGACGGCGCGGTGCAAGGCAGCGTGGTGGCCACCTACCTACACGGCCCGTGCCTGGCCCGCAATCCCGAACTGGCCGACCATCTGCTCTCACAGGTGGTGGGTGAACTGCCGCCGCTGGAGCTGCGGGAGGTCGAGCTGCTGCGCCGCGAACGGCTGGCCGCGCCGCGCCGGGTGTAATTTTCGCCGAAACGGTATTCCAGCATGCCGTTACTCGAACATTTCCTGCTGGAATACCGTTTCGGCGGGAGTCGGGCGGAGTTCGGCGGGAGTCAGGCGGCGAAAGGGTCCGCGGCCCCGGCGATACGGGCCGCAGCATCTTCGAGAACCGGCTCACCATGGCCGAAACCGGCACGCTGCGCACCCGTGTTGGCAAGCTTTGCCACCGAGTCCGCGAGTTCGCTCCGGTTGGTGTTGAAGACACCGACGATCACCTGGCCGTTGAACTCCGCAACCACGTCGCCGGTGAGCACCGCGTCCGCCGTCGGGAGATACAGCGCGATGCCGCCCGGGGTGTGGCCGGGCACGCCGATCACCCGGGCGCCCCCGGCGAAATCGAGCACATCGCCGTCACCGACCACCCGGTCCACCGCACACGGCGGCCCGTTGGGCGGCTCCACTAGGTGTAATTCCCACACAGGTTGTGAACGCGTAGGCGTTCGATGGGTGTCTTGCCGCCGATGCCGGTGTGGGGTCGGTGGTGATTGTAGTGATGCAGCCAGTCCGGGTAGGTCGCTGCACGGGCC
>NZ_MLCL01000090.1 GCF_001942625.1 Mycobacterium syngnathidarum | reverse complement strand
CCGCCCAGGTGCTCGCCGAGTGGGGCGACTCCCGTGCAGCCTACGACGGACCCGACGCGGTGGCCGCCCTGGCCGGAGCCACACCAGTGACCAAAGCGTCCGGCAAACAACACGCGGTGCACTTCCGCTGGGCCTGCAACAAACGATTCCGCCGAGCACTGACCACCTTCGCCGACAACAGCCGCCACCAAAGCCCCTGGGCCGCAGACATCTACACCCGAGCTCGCGCCCGCGGACACGACCATCCCCATGCCATACGCATCCTCACCCGCGCCTGGATCCGGGTGATCTACCGCTGCTGGCACGACCACCGCCCCTACAACCCCAACCTCCACGGCGGAACACAAAGACTCCTGCCGAAAACGGCCTGAGGTTGACTCAGGAAGTGTCATGTGGCCTCCTGCCGGTCGGCTGCCGCGTCCTGAACCCAAACCAGACCTGCGGTACGTTTGGTGCCTGCGGCCAGCAGTTTATGCAGCGATACGGAGGAGACAGCCGGTGGTGGAGGCTTACGTGCTGATCCAGACGGAGGTGGGCCGCGCCGAAGTCGTCGCCAAACAGCTCGCCGGGCTGCCGGGTGTGGTGTCCGCGGAATACGTGACCGGGCCCTATGACGTGGTGTTGCGCATCAGCGCAGAGACCTTGGCGGCGCTGCAGTCCGATGTGGTTCCCGCCGTGCAACAGGTGTCGGGGATCACGCGGACCCTGACCTGCCCGATCGCCCACGCCGGTCACCCATAGAGTTGGTGGTGTGACCGACTCGCACGCCGCCGATGGACCGCCCCGGGCCTTGCTCATCGCGGCGGTTGTCGTCGCGGTCTCGGTGCTGATCACCGTGCTCGGCATCGCCGCATCCCGGCAGCGATCCCCCACGCAGCAACCCGTCGCCATTCCGGCGATACCGGCACCGCAGGCCGACAGCCAGCAGTGCCACGACCTGCTGAACGCGCTGCCCGAGCAGCTCGGGGACTTCCGCCGGGCACCGACCGTGGACCCGACACCTCCCGCCACCGCGGCTTGGCGCGCCCAGCGCGACACCGAACCCGTCGTGCTGCGATGCGGGCTGGAACGCCCCGCCGATTTCGTCGTGGGTACCCCGCTGCAGGTGGTCGACGAAGTGCAGTGGTTCCGGGTGGGCGAGGCAGGTCCGGCCGCCGACGATCAGGGCCGCAGCACGTGGTACGCCGTGGACCGCCCGGTGTACGTCGCATTGACGCTGCCGGCCGGCTCGGGGCCGACACCCATTCAGCAGATCTCGGGTCAGATCGCCCGCACGATGGGCGCCCAGGAGCCGGCGCCGGGTCAGGTGCGCTGAAGTCTGGATCGCTCCTCGCGCGCGGAGAACGTTCAGCGCAAGCCGGTGCCGCGCGCCAGGGCGGTCTCGACCATCGCGGTCAGCAAGCTCGGGTAGTCGACGCCGCTGGCGGCCCACATCCGGGGGAACATCGAGATGGTGGTGAACCCCGGCATGGTGTTGATCTCGTTGATCACCGGCCCGTCGTCGGTGAGGAAGAAGTCGACGCGGGCCAGTCCCTGGCAGTCGATCGCGTTGAAGGCGCGCACGGCCAGGCGACGGACCTCCTCGGACACGTCATCGTCGACTTTCGCAGGCACATCCAATTCGGCCGCGTCGACAAGGTACTTGGTGGCGAAGTCGTAGAAGCCGTCCTCGCGTCCGCGCACTCCGGCCACCCGGATCTCGCCGACCGTGCTGGCTTCGATGCTGCCGTCGGGGAACTCGAGCACACCGCATTCCAGTTCACGGCCCGGGACGGCGGCCTCGACGATCACCTTCGGGTCGTGGCGGCGCGCAAGTTCGATCGCTGCGGGCAGTTCGTCCCACGCCGCGACCCGGCTCACGCCGATCGACGAGCCACCCCGGGCGGGCTTGACGAACACCGGCAGGCCCAGCCGTTCCCGGTCTTCGAAGTCGAGGGTGGGATCTGAACCGTCGGGGCTGGGGCGCAGCACCACGAAGTCGCCGATCGGCAGGTCCTCGGCGACCAGGAGCTTCTTGGTGAACTCCTTGTCCATCCCGGCGGCGCTGGACAGTACGCCGGAGCCCACATACGGAATCCCGGCCAGCTCCAGCAGACCCTGAATGGTGCCGTCCTCGCCGTAAGGACCGTGCAACACCGGGAAGACCACGTCGACGGCGGCCAACAGCTCACCGGGCCCGTTGCTCAGCGCCAGCAGCTGGCCGCTGCGGTTGGGGGCGGCAGGCAGCGCCAGTTCGGTACCGGATGTCTCGGTGACCTCGGGCAGCTGGCCGTCGCTGATCGCAAGCGTCTCGGGGCGTCCGTCGGTCAGCATCCACGAGCCGTCGGGGGTGATCCCGACGGCGACCACCTCGAACCGCTCCGGGTCGAGATTGCGCAGGATGCTGCCCGCCGACACACACGAGATCGCGTGTTCCGAGCTACGCCCGCCGTAGACGACGGCGACACGGGTGCGGGATCCGGTCCGATTGCGGGCACTCACAACCTAGAGAGGCTACCGTCCCGGCCTGCCCCTGCCTGTCGGCGCATCCTGACCTGGGGTTTCAGCCGGCAAGCGCTTGCTCGACATCGACGAGCAGGTCTTCGGTGTCCTCGATCCCCGCCGAGATGCGGGCGAACCCCGCAGGCACCGGGTCACCCCAGCGGGCCCGGCGGTCGACCGAGGTGTGGATGCCGCCGAAGCTGGTCGAGGCGATCAGCAGGGCGCTGCGTTCCACCAGGGCGTGCACGGCGGCCTCATCGGCCAGCTCGATCGACACCAGTCCCCCGAACCGCTTCATCTGGGTGGCCGCCAGCTCGTGTGCCGGGTCTGCGGGCAGGCCCGGGTAACGCACCGAACGCACCGCCGGATGAGTGCGCAGCATCAGCGCCAGCGCCGCGGCGTTCTGGCACTGCCGTTCGAAACGCAGTCCGGCACTGCCGAGGCTGCGCAACACCAACCAGGCCTCGAACGCGCCCAGGATCGGCCCGGCCAGCAGCCGGTCCCGCTCTATCGCGGCCATCAGCTCGGGCTGGCTGCCTGCAACGTAGCCGGCGACCAGATCGCTGTGTCCGGACAACGATTTGGTGGCACTGGCCACCACCAGATCGGCTCCGAGTGAAAGTGGTTGCTGGCCCAGCGGTGTCGCCGTGGTGTTGTCGACGACAAGGGTCGCCCCACGGCGGCGGCAGATCATCGCCAACCGATGGAGGTCGACCACATCGAGCCCGGGGTTGGCCGGTGTCTCGGCGAGCACCACGTCGGCTCCAGCAGCGGCCTCACAGATGTCGGCCACATTCGCCTCTGTCACCGTAATCCCTTGCGGAGCAAGATATTCGGCGGCGTATCGACGGACCTGATAGTAGCCGTCAGCCGGAACTACGAGCGTGGTTCCGGGTTTGGCGAGCACGCGCAGGGCCGAGGTGATGGCGGCCATGCCGGACCCGAACGTGAGCGCTCCGGCAGCCCCCTCCAGTTCGGCGAGTGCCGATTCCAGTTGCCGCCAGGATGGGTTGGAGCCGCGGCCGTAGGTGTCCAGTGGCTCGGCTTCGTCGGGTGAGAGGTGGTACGCCGACGCCGGAACCGGGCCCGGTGCCACCGGCTGCCCCGGAACAGATTCCAGGCCAACGGCTTTGACGCTTCGGGTGGAATCCCCGTACAAGCCGTCCATTGGTGCCATCTCCTCGTGCCCGAGGTCGCTACTCGGGCTTGGTGCTGCGACCCAACAGTCCGGCGACCGCCTCGTGAACCGACAAACCCTTGTGGCACACCCGATAAACGGCGTCGGCCAGCGGCATCTCGACGCCGTAGCTGGAGGCCAGCGCCAGTACCGACTCACAGGACGCCACCCCCTCGGCCACATGTCCGGCTCCCGCGATCAGCGCCGATTCCATGGTGCCGCCCTTGCCGAGCCGTTCGCCGAAGGTGCGGTTACGGGAATGCCCGGAAGTACAGGTGGCGACGAGGTCACCGACGCCGGCCAACCCGGCCAGCGTGGCGGGCGTGGCGCCCAGTGCGATGCCCAGCCGCATCACCTCGGCCAGACCGCGGGTGATGATCGCGGCGACGGTGTTCTCCCCCAACCCCACCCCGACCGCCATGCCGCAGGCCAGGGCGATGACGTTCTTGCAGGCCCCGCCGACCTCGGCCCCCACCACGTCGGCATTGGTGTAAGGCCGGAAGTACCCGGTGGCCAGCGCGCGTTGCAGCGTGACCGCGCGTCCGGAGTCGCTGCAGGCCACGACGGTGGCCGCAGGCTGCTCGTCGGCAATCTCGCTGGCCAGGTTCGGTCCGGTCACCACCGCGACCCGGGACGGATCGGCTCCGGTCACCTGGACGATGACCTGGCTCATCCGCATGAGCGTGCCGAGTTCGATTCCCTTGGCCAGACTCACGAGGGTGACGTCGTCACCGATCAGATGTTTCCAGCCCTCCAGGTTCGCCCGCAGCTGCTGCGCGGGGACACCCAACAACACCGTGCAGGCGCCGTCAAGGGCTTCGGCCGGGTCCGTGGTGGCGCGAATCGTCGGAGGCAACTCGACGTCGCCGAGGTAGCGACTGTTGCGGTGATCGGTGTTGATCTCGTCGGCAACCTCGGGGCGCCGGGCCCACATCGTCACCGGATTACCCGCATCCGCCAGCACCTTGGCCAGCGCCGTCCCCCACGCACCGGCACCCATCACCGCAGCCTCTACCACCCGCTCACCCTATCCCGGCGACCGCGTCGCTCGCCGGAGCCGGCCAGGCTGGCAGGATGAACCCATGAGCGGCTCCCGAAGCGACAACGCCGCAGCAACCCAGGCCGCCGACGTCAGTCTGGTGATCGCGGTGAAACGGCTGTCGGCCGCCAAAACCCGGCTGGCGCCAATCTTCTCCGCGCCCACTCGCGAGGCGGTGGTGCTGGCGATGCTCGTCGACACCATTACCGCCGCGTCCGCCATCGCGCCGGTGACCGTCGTGACGCCCGACGACACCGCGGCCGAGGCCGCCAGGCAACTCGGTGCCGGGGTCTTGCTGGACCCGACACCGCCCGGCCATCGTGACCCGCTCAACAACGCCATCGCCGCCGCCGAGGCCGAACTGCGCGCCATCGGACCGAATATCGTTGTTCTACAAGGGGATCTACCCGCCTTGCAGACCCAGGAATTGGCGCAGGCCCTGACCCTGGCCCGCGGCTATCCACGCAGCTTCGTCGGGGACCGGCATGGGACGGGAACCTCGGCGTTGTTCGCGTTCGGCACTTCGCTGGACCCGCACTTCGGATCCGATTCAGCTGCGCGCCATCGACACTCCGGTGCGATCGAGCTCACCGGCGCCTGGCCGGGTCTGCGCTGCGACATCGACACCCCCGACGATCTCCAGGTGGCGCGTCGCCTCGGCGTCGGCGCCGCAACCGCGCGCACCCTCGGCAGGCACGCCAGTAGGTAGCCGCGCACCCGTGGATAGGGAATGATCGGACAGATGAGCGAAGCCACCGAAGCCGAGCCGGGGACCCGATCGAACAACTCCCAACGGGACACCACCTCAACCGCATCGGGGCCCTCCATCGAGTCGGCGACACCCGAGGCGCCGCCGGCGGCCACCTCGCCGGCAGTGGACGACGCGCTACCCGAGGATCGATACCTCAACCGCGAGCTGAGCTGGCTGGACTTCAATGCCCGGGTGCTTGCCCTGGCCGCCGACCCGTCACTGCCCTTGCTCGAGCGCGCGAAGTTCCTGGCGATCTTCGCCTCCAATCTCGACGAGTTCTACATGGTCCGGGTGGCGGGGCTCAAACGTCGCGACGAGATGGGTCTTTCGGTGCGCTCGGCCGACGGTCTGTCCCCGCGCGAGCAATTACGCCGCATCAACGAACGCACGCAGCAGATCGCCAACCGGCACGCCAACGTGTTCCTCAGTTCCGTGCGCCCGGCGCTGGCCGAAGAGGGCATCGTCATCGTCAACTGGGCCCAGCTCGACGAAGCCGAACGCGCCAAGCTCTCCACCTACTTCCACGAGCAGGTGTTCCCGGTGCTCACACCGCTGGCGGTCGACCCGGCCCATCCGTTCCCGTTCGTCAGCGGGCTGAGCCTGAACCTGGCGATCACCGTCAAACATCCCGAGGACGGCGGGCAACACTTCGCCAGGATCAAGGTGCCCGACAACGTCGGCCGCTTCGTGGAACTGAGCCCGCCCGCCGACGGCTCGGCCGCGGTGCGGTTCCTGCCGATGGAGGAACTGATCGCGGCGTTCCTGCCCGTGTTGTTCCCCGGCCTGGAGATCGTCGAGCACCACGCGTTCCGGATCACCCGAAACGCCGACTTCGAGGTCGAAGAGGACCGCGACGAGGACCTGCTGCAGGCGCTCGAACGCGAACTGGCACGCCGCAGATTCGGCTCACCCGTGCGGCTGGAAGTGTCCGACGACATGACCGAGAGCATGCTCGAGCTGCTCTTGCGGGAGCTCGATGTGGCGCCCGGCGATGTCATCGAAGTGCCCGGCCTGTTGGACCTGTCCGCGCTGTGGCAGATCTATGCCGTGGACCGGCCCGCACTCAAGGACCGGCCGTTCGTCCCCGCCACCCCACCGGCTTTCGGCGAACGCGAGACACCGAAGAGCATCTTCTCCACCCTGCGCGACGGGGATGTGCTGGTGCACCACCCATATGACTCCTTTTCCACCACCGTGCAGCGCTTCATCGAGCAGGCCGCCGCCGACCCCAACGTGCTGGCGATCAAACAGACGCTCTACCGCACGTCCGGTGACTCGCCGATCATCAACGCACTGATCGATGCGGCGGAAGCCGGCAAGCAGGTGGTCGCACTCGTCGAGATCAAGGCCCGCTTCGACGAACAGGCGAACATCAAGTGGGCCAGGGCGCTCGAACAAGCCGGGGTGCACGTGGTGTACGGGCTGATCGGGCTCAAGACCCACTGCAAGACCTGCCTTGTGGTCCGCCGCGAGGGCTCGGCGATCCGGCGCTACTGCCACATCGGCACCGGCAACTACAACCCGAAAACCGCGCGGTTGTACGAAGACGTCGGCTTGCTCACCGCCGATCCCGACATCGGCGCCGATCTCACGGACCTGTTCAATTCGCTGACCGGCTACTCACGCAAAGATGCCTACCGCAATCTGCTGGTGGCTCCGCGCGGTGTACGCAAGGGCATCATCGAGCGCATCGACCGGGAGATCGCCGCCCACCATGAGGGTGCGACGACCGGAATCAGGTTGAAGGCCAACGCCCTGGTCGATGAGCAGGTGATCGATGCGCTGTACCGGGCATCGCAGGCCGGGATCCCGGTCGACATCGTGGTCCGCGGGATCTGCGCCCTACGCCCGGGCGTGCCCGGATACTCCGACAACATCAGGGTGCGCTCGATCCTGGGACGGTTCCTCGAACACTCGCGGATTATTCACTTCCGCGCCATCAACGAGTTCTGGATCGGCAGCGCCGACATGATGCATCGTAATCTCGACCGCCGTGTCGAAGTGATGGCTCAGGTCAAGGATCCGAGGCTGACCACGCAACTCAACGAGGTGTTCGAATCGGCGATGGATCCGGCCACCCGATGCTGGGAGCTACGACACGATGGTCACTGGACGGCGCTGCCCCAGGAGGGACAGACGGTTCGCGACCACCAGGTGTCGATGATGGAACGTCACCGGCATCCTTGATCCCACCCGGCTCGGGCCGGTGAATGACCTGCAGGAGTTGAGGTGTCGAAGGACAGCACGCCAGCGGCGGAACCGGGCAACAATCTTGTGCCCGCGGCCGGCGCCGTGTTGTGGCGCCGCGGTGAGGACCCGTCGGCCGTCACCGAGGTCGCCGTGATCCACCGTCCACGCTACGACGACTGGTCCCTGCCCAAGGGCAAGGTCGACTTCGGCGAGACCGAACCTGTTGCCGCCGTGCGCGAGGTCCACGAGGAGACGGGCTACACCGCACAACTCGGCCGTCGGCTGGGGTCGATCTCCTACGACATCCCCCAGGGAACCAAACGGGTCTGGTACTGGGCGGCCCGCGCGACAGGTGGTGACTTCGCCCCCAACGACGAGGTGGACAAGCTCATCTGGCTGCCGGTATCTGCGGCAGCAGATCAGCTGGTATACCCGCATGACCGAAAAGTGTTGCGCCGCTTCGCGAAACATCCACCAGATACCAACACCGTACTGGTCGTCCGGCACGGGGCGGCGGGGCGGCGGTCCCGTTTCAAGGGCGACGACCGCAAGCGCCCGCTGGACAAGAAGGGGCGGGCGCAGGCCGAAGCCTTGGTCGCCCAATTACTGGCATTCGGTGCCACAACGCTTTACGCGGCTGATCGGTTGCGCTGCCACCAGACCCTGGAGCCCCTGGCCCAGGAACTCGGTGTCGACATTCACAACGAGCCGGCACTGACCGAAGAGGCCTACGTCGATGACCACAAGACCGCCCGCCACCGACTGATCGACGTCGCCGCACGCGCAGGAACGCCAGTGATCTGCTCACAGGGCAAGGTGATCCCGGGGCTGATTTCCTGGTGGTGCGAACGCGACGGCGTCCGCCCGGCCACGACGGGAAACCGCAAAGGCAGCAGCTGGGTTCTGTCGCTGGTCGACGGCCGGCTCGTGGCCGCCGATCACATGTGCAGTCCGCTGGCCGCGGAACACTAGATCCACACGAGAAAAGACACGTCGTGAGCTCATTTACCACTCACGACGTGCCTTTACCGTAATTACTTGCGGCCCTTCTTGGCCGGTGCCTTCTTGGCAGCGGTCTTCCTGGCGGGCGCCTTGGTCGCGGCCTTCCGGGCCGGTGCCTTGGTCGCGGCCTTCTTGGCCGGTGCCTTCTTGACAGCGGCCTTCTTGGCGGGCGCCTTGGTCGCGGCCTTCTTCGCCGGTGCCTTCTTGACAGCCGCCTTCTTGGCCGGTGCCTTCTTGACAGCCGCCTTCTTGGCGGGCGCCTTGGTCGCGGCCTTCTTCGCCGGCGCCTTCTTGGCAGCCGCCTTCTTGGCCGGCGCCTTCTTGGCGGCGGTCTTCTTGGCGGCCGTGCGCTTGGCCGGGCCTGCGGTCACGCCACGCTTGACCGCGGGGCCGTCAGACGGGAGACGCTGCGCGCCAGAGACAACCGCCTTGAACTGTGCGCCCGGACGGAAAGCCGGCACCGAGGTGGGCTTGACCTTCACCGTCTCGCCGGTGCGCGGGTTACGCGCCACTCGGGCAGCGCGGCGGCGCTGCTCGAAGACACCGAAGCCGGTGATCGTGACGCTGTCGCCCTTGTGCACCGCGCGGACGATGGTGTCCACAACGTTCTCCACCGCGGCGGTAGCCTGCCGACGATCGGTGCCCAGTTTGGTTGTGAGTACGTCGATGAGCTCCGCTTTGTTCATCCAAAACCTCCGAAACCAGTGGTCCTCCTTGGACCGACTAGAGGACACGGTAAACCCTGCGACCACTGATTTCCAAGAGCCACGCGCAATTTCAGGCGTAGCTAGCGAACAATCCGGCAATCCGCTTGCCCCACTTGGACTCCTGCCGGGAGGGCCCAAAACCGGTTTGGCAGGCGGCTAATTCGGGTGCCGAAACACCCGTACAAGGCCTCCGATCAGGCTGGCAGAGTGCGCGGCTTCCAGGCCGGCCTGCGCTTCTCGTAATCCTCGATCGAAGAGAGTTTCCGCAGCGTAAGGCCTATATCGTCGAGTCCTTCGAGCAGCCGCCAGGCCGTGTAGTCGTCAATCCTGAACGGCACCACAACCGTTCCGGCGACGATATTTCGATCTTGAAGATTCACAGTGATTTCCAGCCCAGGATTCTGCTCGATCAGCTTCCACAAGAGCTCGACATCATCTTGGGCGACTTCAGCCGCCAATAGCCCGGCCTTGCCGGCGTTGCCGCGGAAAATGTCGGCGAAACGGGATGAGATAACCACCCGGAAGCCATAGTCCATGAGCGCCCAGACGGCGTGTTCGCGTGAAGATCCGGTACCAAAATCGGGCCCCGCGACCAACACCGAGCCTTTGTCGAATGGCGGGAGATTCAGAATGAACGATGGATCCGAGCGCCAGGCGGCGAACAATCCATCCTCGAAACCCGTTCGGGTAACCCGCTTCAAATAGACGGCGGGGATGATCTGGTCGGTGTCGACATTGGACCGTCGCAGAGGGACGCCGATGCCGGTGTGAGTGCTAAAAGCCTCCATCGGGCTTCTCCTTTTGCTTTGCTTAGTGGGTTGCGGCGGGCAGATCGGCCGGGGACGCCAGCTTTCCGCGCACCGCGGTAGCTGCGGCGACGGCCGGCGAGACCAGGTGCGTGCGCCCGCCCTTGCCCTGTCGGCCTTCGAAATTCCGGTTGGACGTCGAGGCGCAGCGCTGTCCCGGAGACAGTTGGTCGGGGTTCATACCCAGGCACATCGAGCAACCGGCCTGACGCCATTCAGCGCCCGCTGCGGTGAATATCCGGTCGAGACCTTCCGATTCCGCCTGCGCACGGACTCGCATCGACCCAGGGACAACCAGCATCCGCACGCCGTCGGCGACCTTGCGATCGCGCAGCACGTCGGCGACCACCCGCAGGTCCTCGATCCGGCCATTGGTGCAAGACCCGACGAAAACGGTGTCCACGGCGATGTCACGCATGGCCATCCCGGGCCGAAGATCCATGTAGGCCAAAGCCTTCTCCGCCGCCTGCTGTTCGGCGTCGTCGCCCATCAACTCCGGATCGGGGACCGACGCCGACAGCGGGACGCCCTGCCCCGGGTTGGTGCCCCAGGTCACGAACGGGCTCAACGCAGCGGCGTCCAGGTAGACCTCGGTGTCGAATTCGGCGCCCTCGTCAGTACGCAACTGGCTCCACGCGGCAACAGCGGCGTCCCAATCAGCGCCCTTGGGTGCATGCGGGCGGCCCTTGAGGAATTCGAAAGTGGTCTCGTCGGGCGCGACCATGCCCGCGCGGGCCCCGGCCTCGATGCTCATGTTGCAGATCGTCATCCGCCCTTCCATGGACAGCGCCTCGATCGCACTGCCCCGGTATTCGATGACGTGTCCCTGGCCGCCGCCGGTCCCGATCTTGGCGATGACGGCCAAGATGATGTCTTTGGCGCTCACACCGGCAGGCAGTACCCCGTCGACATTGACCGCCATGGTCTTGAACGGCTTGAGCGGCAGTGTCTGCGTGGCCATCACGTGTTCGACCTCGGATGTGCCGATGCCCATCGCGATGGCGCCGAACGCACCGTGGGTCGAGGTGTGGCTGTCCCCACACACCACCGTCATGCCCGGCTGCGTCAATCCCAGCTGCGGCCCGATGATGTGCACAATGCCCTGTTCGGCGTCGCCCATCGGGTGCAGTCGGATGCCGAATTCCTCACAGTTGCGCCGCAATGTCTCGACCTGGGTACGCGAAACCGGGTCTGCGATCGGCTTGTCGATGTCGACCGTGGGCACGTTGTGGTCCTCGGTGGCGATCGTCAGGTCCGGCCGCCGCACCGGCCGGTCCGCCAACCGCAGGCCGTCGAATGCCTGCGGACTGGTGACCTCGTGCACGAGATGTAGGTCGATGTAGATCAGGTCGGGCTCTCTGGCCGCACCCTCTCCCTCACCGCGCGCCACGACGTGGTCGTCCCAAACCTTTTCGGCCAGGGTGCGCGGCTTCACGGATGTCTGTGTCGATTGGTCCATCGCTACTTCTCGATTCGATTAACGGCAATGCGGGCTTGCATCAAGAGTCCGCCAGGGCTGGGCGGTACTGTCGTCATCTCGCCTGTCATCTCACAATGCGAGACGCTAGTATCTCTCTGTGAGAAATGATAGCGGCATCGGCGTTCTCGACAAAGCCGTGGGTGTGCTGCACACCGTGGCCGAGTCACCTTGCGGGCTGGCCGAACTCTGTGAGCGGACCGGGCTGCCCCGGGCTACCGCCCACCGACTCGCCGCAGGGCTCGAAACTCATCGGCTGCTGGCCCGGGACGGTGACGGTCGCTGGCGATTGGGCCCGGCATTGACCGAATTGGCCTCCCACGTCAACGATCCGCTCCTGGCGGCCGGCGCCGCAGTCCTGCCCCGCCTGCGCGAGATCACGGGCGAGAGCGTGCAGCTGTACCGGCGCGAGGGCCAATCCCGGGTCTGTGTGGTGGCACTGGAACCTCCTGCCGGGTTGCGCGACACCGTGCCAGTGGGCACCCACCTGCCGATGACGGCCGGGTCGGGAGCCAAAGTGCTACTGGCGTATGCCGACCCGGCCACCCAGCAGGCAGTGCTGCCGGCGGCCAAGTTCACCGACCGCACGCTGGCCGAGGTTCGCAAGCGCGGATGGGCACAGAGCGCCGCTGAACGTGAGCCTGGCGTGGCGAGCGTCTCTGCGCCGGTGCGCGACAGCCGAGGGGCGGTGATCGCGGCGGTGTCGGTCTCCGGGCCGATCGACCGCATGGGGCGCCGGCCAGGTGCCCGCTGGGCCGCCGACCTACTCGCGGCCGCCGACGCGCTCACCCGCCGATTGTGAGGCGAATCTCAGGAATTCCGCGACGCCCCGGGCGTGGTGTGCCCCGTCTGCGGGTGTCCCGCCGTCTCACCCCGGCGATTGCCACGCCAGCGTGGCCGTCGACCCCCAGCCCCACTCTGGCGTGACCAAGCGGGAGCGTCGCGGCCGGCTCGTCGCCGAAGAACACTCCGGCGTCACGCTGGCGTGACGTTCGACACCCGGCGCCACTCTGGCGTGACAAAACGGGCGCGAGCCACGGGAGGAACCCCTGCCTCGGACCCGAACCTCGACCAACGCAAAAGCGCCCAGTTCGTAAGAACTGGGCGCTTTTACCTCTGTACCCCCGATGGGATTCGAACCCACGCTACCGCCGTGAGAGGGCGGCGTCCTAGGCCGCTAGACGACGGGGGCTAGAACTTCCGGTTGGTCAGCATAGCTTAGGCGGTCGTGCTCACCTAATCCGGCTGAACCGCTCCGGATGGCTGGGGTACCAGGACTCGAACCTAGAATGGCTGAACCAGAATCAGCTGTGTTGCCAATTACACCATACCCCATTAATTGCCCATCACCGCAGGTCACAGGCAATTTTTGGTCCGATCGGCTCGGCGGGGACCTCCCCGCTTCGCTTTCCGGGCCGACGAGCAGACTACCAAAGATTTTGGGCCCTCTTTACCAAGCCCCGTGCACGCGCGAGGGTTCACAGCGTGGCGCGGGCCGCCCGTAGCCGCGCCAGGCTGCGGTCGGCGCCCAACAGCTCCATCGACTCGAACAGGGGCGGGCTGATCGTGGCGCCCGTGACGGCGACGCGGATCGGCCCGAACGCCTTACGAGGCTTGAGCTCAAGACCGTCCAGGAGCGCCGTCTTGAGCGCCGCCTCGATATCGGCGGTGTTCCACTCCCCGATGCCCTCCAGGGCGCTCAGCGCGGCATCCAGGACCGGCGCGGCCTCTTCCCGCAGTTCTTTGGCGGCGGCTTTCTCGTCGATCTCGTAGGAGCCGTCGTCGAAGAACTTCAGCAGCCCCCATGCGTCGCCGAGGACGACGATGCGGGTCTGGATCAGTGCCGCGGCTTCGGCGAATGCGGTGTCGTCCAAGCCCGTGTCATGGCCGTGGGCGTCGAGATAGGCACGCAGGCGGGCGGTGAAATCCTCGGGCGTCAGCAGCCGGATGTGCTCGGCGTTGATCGCGTCGGCCTTCTTCTGGTCGAACCGCGCCGGGTTGGAGTTGACGTTGGCCACGTCGAAGGCAGCCACCATCTCGTCGAGGCTGAACACGTCGTGGTCGTCGGCGATGCCCCAGCCCAGCAGGGCGAGGTAGTTCAGCAGCCCTTCCGGCAGGAAGCCGCGGTCGCGGTGCAGGAACAGATTCGACTGCGGATCCCGCTTGGACAGCTTCTTGTTGCCCTCACCGAGAACGCTTGGCAAATGAGCGAATTCAGGCACCCGCTCGGCCACACCGATCCGCATCAGCGCTCGGTACAACGCGATCTGTCGCGGGGTCGAGGGCATGATGTCCTCGCCGCGCAGCACGTGGGTGATCCTCATCAACGCGTCGTCGACGGGATTTACCAACGTGTACAACGGATCTCCGTTCGCGCGCGTGATGGCGAAATCCGGTACCGAGCCCGCAGGAAAGCTCACCGGGCCGCGCACCAGGTCGGTCCACCCGAGGTCCTCATCGGGCATCCGCAAGCGCAGCACCGGCTTACGGCCCTCGTCGGCAAAGGCCCTACGCTGCTCGTCGGTCAGGTCGCGGTCGTAGTTGTCGTAGCCGAGTTTGGGATTCCGCCCGGCCGCCACATGCCGCGCCTCGACCTCTTCCGGCGTGGAATAGGCCTCGTACACCTCGCCGGCTTCGAGCAGGCGGGCTATCACGTCGCGGTAGATCTCACTGCGCTGCGACTGCCGGTACGGCTCGTAGGGGCCGCCGACCTCAGGGCCCTCATCCCAGTCCAGGCCCAGCCACCGAAGGGCGTCGAGGATGGCTGCGTAGCTCTCGTCGCTGTCGCGCGCGGCGTCGGTGTCCTCGATCCGGAAGACGAACGCTCCCCCGGTATGGCGGGCGTGGGCCCAGTTGAACAGCGCGGTGCGCACCAAACCGACGTGCGGGGTTCCGGTCGGCGACGGGCAGAACCGCACCCTGACCGGTCCAGCGGGAGACGTCATCACTTTCCTCTACTTCTGCTTGCGTACAACGGGATTGGTGAGGGTGCCGATGCCTTCGACGGAGACACTCACGGTGTCCCCGTCTTCGATGGGGCCGACCCCCTCGGGGGTTCCGGTCAGGATGAGGTCACCCGGCAGCAGCGTCATCACCGCCGAAACCCATTCGACGATGGCTCCGATGTCGTGGATCATCAGCGAGGTCCGGCTGAGCTGGCGCACTTCGCCGTTCACCTCGGTGCGAATCTCCAGGTCCGAGGGGTCGAGGTCGTTGACGATCCACGGGCCCACCGGGCAGAAGGTGTCGTGCCCCTTGGCCCGCATCCATTGGCCGTCCTTGGCTTGCTGGTCGCGCGCCGAGATGTCGTTGGCGATGGTGTAGCCCAGGATGTTCTCGGCGGCACGTGCGGCGGGTACGTCCTTACAGGGCCGGCCGATGACGATCGCCAGCTCTCCCTCGTGGTGGACCGGGTTCGCATCGGCCGGCAACTGGATCGGCACATTGGGCCCGATGATCGCGGTGTTGGGTTTGAGAAAGATCACCGGATCCTCGGGAGGAGCGCCGCCCATCTCCGCGGCATGCGCCTCGTAGTTCTTTCCCATGCAGATCACCTTGCTGGCCAGGATGGGTGCCAGCAGGCGGACGTCGGCCAGTGGCCAGCTCCGCCCGGTGAAGTTGGGGTTGCCGAATGGATGCTCGGCGATCTCTTTGCAGACGGCGTCGGCACCGTCACCTTCGACACTGACGAAAGCGACGCCGTCGGGACTGGCGATTCGACCTAAGCGCATTTTGATCAGGGTAGTGCGCAGGTTCTCGGGATCAGCGCGGACGCCTGCCAGTTTCGGTCAGCCACGCCCGAACGCTGTGGCGAGGAACGGCGTGGAGTCCGGAACCGAGGCCAGCACGGTGCCCGAGTGATCTTGGTCGGGATAGACCTTGAGGGTGACATCCTGCCCGTTTACCCGCAGCTGCTCGTCGAGTTGCAGCGACATGTTGGGTGGGACATCGCGGTCCTGGAGCCCGACGCCGAGGAAGATCGGCCGGTCGTAGCCGCTCGTCGGGGTGCCGAGGTAGGCATCGAGGGCTTCCGATACGCCGGGCAGCGTGTCCAGCGGCGCACGGAAGAATCCATTCGGCGTCATGGCTGCGAGCTGCTGGTCGAGCTGCGGCTTGCACAGCGTCTCGGCCTGGTTGACGGCATCGAGCCCGGCCGGGGTGAGGACACTGTTGACGTCGATGTCGGGGCGGGCCTCGCGGAACCCGGCCAGGATGTAGGCGGTGTAACTGTTGGCGGCCGGCCCCAGGTTGGGCGGCAGCGCCATGGCGGGCCCGGCCTGTTTGACCACGCCCTCGACGTTGAACGGCGTCCCGGTGGCCACCACGCCGCGGTAGTCCAGGCCGGTCCCGCGGCTGAACTCGGTGGCCCATCGCGCGCTGTTGATCGCGGCCCCGCCGCCCTGCGACTGCCCGACGATCGCCCATTTCGGCGACAACGGCAGGTCCATGTGGTGCATCGCGATGACGGAGTCGACGACACTGTGCGCGGTGGCCACGCCGTTGAGATAACTCATCAAACCGGGGGTTCCCAGCCCGGCGTAGTCGGAGCCGACGACGGCGTAGCCCTGGTCGAGCCAGTGCGTGAGGTATTCCACATCCCGTGGACTGCGCGGCTGCGCCGACGGTGCGCAGTCGTCACCGAGGCCAACGGTGCCGTGCGCCCACGCGATCGTGGGCCATCCGCCCTCGGGCGGCTGACCGTGCGGGATGAACACTGCGGCAGTGCTGAGTGCCGGCGAATCATGTTGATCGACGGTCGAATACAGGATGCGGTAAGCGCTGGCCGCGCCCGGCAGGGACAGTGCCGGGTCCAACGGCACCGTCTCGATCAGGCTGCCGGCCACGGGAATCGGCGCGTCATAGTGACGCGCATCCAGGCCCGACCAGTTCGGCACGGCTGCCGCCGCGGTCGGTGCCGTCAGGAGCCCACACATCAGCAAAACGATTGCCGTCCACCACAGCTTCACCACCACAGCTTATGGCAGCTCGGACGCGTCTCATATTTTGGGAACAAAGTTCAATATTTTGGGACATCCGTGAAATTATGGCCGCATGCCGGTTTCGTCGATCAGCACCTTCCGCCGTTGGTCGATGTTGGCGATCGCCCTGACTGCGACCACATGTGCCAACGTCTTCATCAACGGCGCGGCGTTCCTCATCCCCACCCTGCATGCCGAACGCGGCCTGGATCTGGCCAAGGCCGGCCTGCTGTCTTCGATGCCGAGCTTCGGCCTCGTGGTCACCCTGATCGCCTGGGGTTACGTCGTGGACCGGGTCGGCGAGCGGATCGTGTTGACGGTGGGCTCTGCGCTGACCGCCGCGGCAGCGTTCGGTGCGGCCGCGGCGCACTCCCTGGTAACCGTCGGAATCTTCCTGTTGCTGGGCGGAATGGCTGCCGCGAGCAGCAATTCGGCGAGCGGGCGGGTCGTCGTCGGCTGGTTCCCGCCTGAACAACGCGGGCTGGCGATGGGAATCCGGCAGACGGCAACCCCTTTGGGAGTCGGCCTGGGCGCGTTGGTGATTCCGCGTCTGGCCGAATCTCACGGCGTGGCAACCGCATTGCTCTTCCCCGCGATTGTGTGCGTACTGGCGGCGGCGATCTGCGCTGTGGGAGTGCTGGATCCGCCACGGCCGCCGCGTCATGAGGCCCCGGCCGAGCACCTGGCCAACCCGTACCGTGGCTCGAATGTGTTGTGGCGCATCCACGCGGTCTCGGTACTGCTGGTGGTGCCGCAGGGTGTGGTGTGGACGTTCACACTGGTGTGGTTGATGAGCGACCGGGGTTGGTCGGCGGCATCGGCGGGCACCCTGGTGACCATCGCTCAATTGCTGGGCGCGGCAGGGCGGATCGCCGCGGGCCGGTGGTCCGATGTCGTCGGGCAGCGGCTGCGGCCGATCCGGACCATCGCGTTGGCGGCAGCTGCGACGATGGGGCTGCTTGCCCTCACCGACTGGCTGGGTTCACCGATCAGTGTCGCGCTGATCGTGATTGCGTCGGTGATCACGGTGTCGGACAACGGTTTGGCGTTCACCGCGATCGCCGAAATCGCCGGTCCGTTCTGGAGCGGGCGCGCGCTGGGCACGCAGAACACCAGCCAGCATTTGGCGACCGCGAGTTCGGCACCGCTGTTCGGCGCGCTGATCGGCATGGCGGGCTACCCCGCGGCATTCGCGGTGTGCGCGTTGCTGCCGTTGGTGGCGGTGCCGCTCGTGCCGGCCGATGACGGCTAAGCCCACAAGCATCAAGCGCCGCGGTCCGGGTCGCTCATGTCCCCCGTCGCCGGCACCCCGTCGGCGATCCCGTACCGCAGGAACACGACACCACTCGGGCTGGCGACCGGCGGCTGCAGCAGTATGACATTGGTGGGCACCGAGCCCCCGTCGAACACTTTCTTCCCCGTCCCCAGCATGATCGGGTGCACCCACAGGTCGAGGCGATCGAAGAGCTTCTCGCGCATCAGCGTCTGGACCAGGTTCAAGCTTCCGACGACCTTCACATGTTCATGCCGGTCACGGACCTCGCGCACCGCGGCACCCAGATCTGGGCCCAGCTGTTCGGAACCGGCCCACGACAGATCAGGCTTGCCACGGGACGCGACGTATTTGGGAATGCTGTTGAACAGCGCACCGAATTCGTCTGTCTGGTGCGGCCAGTAGGCGGCGAAGATGTCATACGTGCGCCTGCCGAGCAGAAGCGCATCGGCGCCCTCGTACGCGGCGCCGACCTGTGCACCCGAAACCTCGTCGACCAGGGGTGCCTGCCAGCCGCCGAACGAGAACCCTTCGGGGTCCTCGTCCGGGCCGCCCGGCGCCTGCCCGACGAGGTCCAGGGTTGCGAACAGTTCGATCTCGACGAGTCCCATGCCAGGTCGACCCGGCCCGGCCCGAAAACTCATCGCAAGCCGGGCTGAGCAGTCGACTAGCACGCCATCGACGCCGCGCTCAGGGTGCAACGCAGAGCCAACGGCGAGGCCGAGCAGCCGCTACAGCAGCGACAGAATCCGCTCGCCGACCTCGCTGGTCGACAGCTTCGCGTCACCGCGGGTGGCCAGGTGCTCGCTGACGGCCTTGTCGACGCGCGCCGCCGCGTCGGTCTCGCCGATGTGCGTGAGCAGCAGCGCCACGCTCATCACCGCGGCGGTCGGATCGGCGATCCCCTGCCCGGCGATGTCCGGCGCGCTGCCGTGCACCGGCTCGAACATCGACGGGTTGGTGCCCGTCGCATCGATGTTGCCCGAGGCGGCCAGGCCGATACCGCCGGAGACGGCGGCCGCGAGGTCGGTGATGATGTCGCCGAACAGGTTGTCGGTGACGATCACGTCGAACCGGCCGGGATCGGTGACCATGTGGATGGTTGCGGCATCGATGTGCTGGTAAGCCGTCTCGACGTCCGGGTAGTCAGCACCGATCTCGTCGACGGTGCGCTTCCACAGCGAGCCGGCGAACGCCAGCACGTTGTTCTTGTGCACCAGCGTGAGGTGTTTGCGCCGCGCGCGAGCTTTCTCGAAGGCGTAACGCACCACGCGCTCCACCCCGAACCGGGTGTTGGTGGACACCTCGGTGGCGACTTCGTGCGGGGTGTCCACGCGGATCGCCCCGCCGGTGCCGGTATAGGGACCTTCGGTGCCTTCACGCACCACCACGAAGTCGATGTCCGGGTTGCCGGCCAGCGGGCTGGAAACCCCGGCGAACAACTTCGACGGCCGCAGGTTCACGTGGTGGTCCAAGGCGAACCGCATGTTGAGCAGCAGGCCACGTTCGAGCACACCGCTGGGCACGGAGGGATCGCCGATGGCGCCCAACAGGATTGCGTCATAGCCCTTCAGCTCGTCGACGAACCCCTCGGGCAGGGTTTCCCCGGTCGCGTGGTAGCGGCGGGCACCCAAGTCGTACTCGGTGCGGTCCACGCCGGGCAAGACCGCGTCGAGCACCTTCAGCGCCTCGGCGATGACCTCGGGGCCGATGCCGTCACCGGCGATAACAGCGAGTTTCATGACAGGTCAACCACTTCCAGTGTGGTGGCGTCGACCGCAGACGCGATCGCCGAACGCACCTCCTCGGGCACATCGGTGTCCAGCCGCAGCATCACGATGGCGCTGTCGCCCTCGACGTCCTGGCTCAGCTGTGCGGCCAGGATGTTGACGTCGGCCCCGCCGAGCAGGGTGCCGATCTTGCCGAGCGCACCGGGCTGATCGTTGTAGTGGACGATGAGGTTGTAGCCCTCGGCACGCAGGTCGAAGTTACGGCCATTGATCTGGACGATCTTCTCGACCAGCTGCGGACCCGACAACGTGCCCGCCACGTTCAGCGCGCTGCCGTCGGCGTGCACCGCACGCACGTCGACCACGCTGCGGTGGTTGGGGCTCTCGGTGGCGGTGCTGATCTCGGCCGCCACGCCACGGTCGGCGGCCAGCGTCGGCGCGTTGACGAACGTCACCTGCTCGTCGACCACCGCGGAGAACAGTCCACGCAGCGCCGACAGTTTCAGAATCTCAACATCTTCGGAGGCGAGCTCGCCGCGCACCTGCACCGACAACGAAACCGGTGGCGCATCGGACAGGGCACCGACCAGCACACCGAGCTTGCGCACCAGGTCCAGCCAGGGCGCCACTTCTTCGCCGACGGCACCGCCGCCGACATTGACCGCGTCCGGCACGAACTCGCCGGCCAGCGCGAGCTTGACGCTGGCAGCCACATCGGTGCCGGCCCGGTCCTGCGCTTCGGCGGTGGAGGCACCCAGGTGCGGCGTCACCACCACCTGGGGCAGCTCGAACAGCGGACTGTCGGTGCAGGGCTCGGTCGAGAAGACATCCAGACCGGCGGCGCGCACATGGCCGCTGGTGATCGCGTCGGCCAGGGCCTGCTCATCGATCAGGCCACCGCGGGCGGCGTTGACGATGATGACACCCGGCTTGGTCTTGGCCAGGTTTTCCTTGCCGAGCAGGCCGGCGGTCTCTTTGGTCTTGGGAAGGTGCACCGAGATGAAGTCGGCGCGGCCGAGCAGTTCGTCCAGCGGCAGCAGTTCGATACCGAGCTGGGCTGCGCGGGCCTGCGAGACATAGGGGTCGTAGGCCACGATGTGCGCGCCGAAGGCGGCCAGGCGCTGGGCGACCAGCTGCCCGATGCGGCCCAGACCCACTACGCCGACGGTCTTGCCGAAGATCTCGACGCCCGAGAACGACGAACGCTTCCACGTGTGTTCGCGCAGCGTCGCGTCGGCCGCGGGGATCTGTCGGGCGGTGGCCAGCAGCAGGGCCATCGCGTGCTCGGCGGCACTGTGGATGTTGGAGGTCGGCGCGTTGACCACGAGCACCCCACGGGCGGTGGCGGCGTCGACGTCGACGTTGTCCAGGCCGACACCGGCGCGGGCGACGATCTTGAGCTTGGGGGCCGCGGCAATGACTTCGGCGTCCACCGTGGTGGCGGAACGCACCAGAAGCGCATCGGCATCGGGCACGGCAGCGAGCAGCTTCTCGCGGTCCGGACCGTCGACCCACCTGACCTCTACCTGGTCACCAAGGGCGGCGACGGTCGATTCCGCGAGCTTGTCGGCAATCAAAACAACGGGAAGACTCACGCGGACAGCCTAGTGTGTGCGCCCTACCACAGCCGAACCGCGTGCGGTGTACTGATGGGCGTGGACGTCACAATCGTCGGTAGCGGCCCCAACGGACTGTCCGCCGCTGTCATCTGCGCACGGGCGGGCTTGTCGGTACGCGTGATCGAAGCGCAGCAGACAGCCGGTGGTGGGGCGCGCACCCTGCCCGACCCGGAATTCTCCGGCGTCAGCCACGACATCTGTTCTGCGGTGCACCCGCTGGCGTTGGCCTCACCGTTCTTCGCCGCCTATGACCTGCAGGCCCGCGGAGTGAAGCTGCCCGCGCCTGAGATCTCCTATGCCAGTCCGTTGCAGAACCGCCCGGCGGCGATCGGCTACCGCGACATCGAGCGCACCTGCGCCGAACTGGATTCGGGAGATTCCTGGCGACGGCTGCTCGGCCCGTTGGCCGCCGATTGCGATGGCGTGGTGGGCCTCATCCTCGGCGACAAACGCTCGATTCCGCCGTCACTGGGCGCGGCGGCACGCGTCGCACCACGACTGCTGGCCCAGGGCACCCCGCTGTGGCGGTCCCTCAAAGGTGAGGACGCCCGCGCACTGTTCAGTGGTGTTGCCGCGCACACGATCTCGACCATGCCGTCCCTGGTGTCGGGCGGAGCCGGGTTGATGCTGGCTACGTTGGGGCACGCGGTGGGCTGGCCGATCCCGATCGGCGGATCGCAGGCCATCCCCGATGCACTACTCGCCGATCTCGCCGCGCACGGCGGTGAGCTGGTCCTCGGGCACGAGGTCACCGAACCACCACCGGGCGTGGTCCTCTATGACACGGCACCCACGGCACTCCTGTCGATCTACGGAAAATCCCTGCCCTCGCGCTATGCCCGGGCGTTGAGTCGCTACACGTACGGGCCTGGCGTGGCGAAAGTCGATTTCGTGTTGAGCGGCGAGATCCCTTGGCGTGACCCACGTCTGACGCAAGCCCCGACGCTGCATCTGGGTGGTAGCCGCGCGCAGATGGCCTTGGCCGAGTCCGAGGTCGCCGCGGGCCGCCACGCCGAGTGGCCCATGGTGCTGGCCGCACTCCCCCATATCGGCGACTCGTCCCGTATCGACGGCGCCGGTCGCCGTCCGATGTGGACCTACGTCCACGTGCCCAACAATTCCACGCTGGACCTGGCCGAGACCGTGACCGAGATCATCGAACGCTTCGCGCCGGGCTTCCGCGATCTGGTGGTCGGGGTACGCAGCGTGTCGGCGTCACGGATGGACGAGCACAACGCCAATCTGGTCGGCGGCGACATCGGTGTGGGCGGCAACAACATGGCCAGCGCGTTGCTGGGCCCCACACCGCGGTTCGACCCGTGGACCACACCGATCCCCAAGGCGTACCTGTGCTCGTCGGCCACGCCGCCGGGCGGAGGTGTGCACGGAATGGCCGGGTTCTACGCCGCGCGCACCGTGCTGAAACGCGAGTTCGGCATCGCTGACCTGCCTAGGCTGGCGCCATGACCCAGCCCAAGGTAGCCGTCATCTACTACTCCGCGACCGGCCACGGCACCACCATGGCCCGGCGCGTCACCGCCACCGCCGAGGCCGCGGGCGCCGAGGTGCGGTTGCGGCCTGTCGCCGAGACCGCCGATCCGGCGTCCTTCGCCCACAATCCGGCCTGGACGGCGAATTACGAAGCCACCAAAGAACAACCGAACGCCACCGGGGACGACATCGTCTGGGCCGATGCGGTGATTTTCGGCTCACCCACCCGGTTCGGTTCGGTCGCTTCGCAATTGCGTGGATTCTTGGATTCGCTCGGTGGCCTGTGGTCGCAGGGCAAGCTTGCCGACAAGGTGTACGCCGGGTTCACTTCCACCAACACCGCCCACGGCGGTCAGGAGACCACGTTGCTGACGCTCTACGTGACGCTGATGCACTGGGGAGGGATCATCGTGCCACCGGGCTACACCGATCCGCTCAAGTTCGCCGACGGCAATCCGTACGGCGCGAGCCTGCTGGCCAACCACGACAACATCAACGAGTTCGACGACACCACCTACGACGCACTCGATCACCTGGCCCGGCGTGTGGTGAGTGTGGCTGCACGGCTTGGTTCCTAGCCACCGACGCGGGGCCATTTCGCGTAACCGGGGCCAAGGCAGGGTCCCGGCGCTCTACAGTCGACTGGTCAGCCTTGAATCCAACTCAAGGGAGTGGCCGGGTGTCGGACCGATACTTGCACCGTGTGACAGCCGCGTGCGGAGCCGTGATCGTGCTGGCGGCGGTGGCGTCGTGCGGCTCGGGAAAACCTGTGCGGGAAATCGAAGAAGACGTCACCATCCCGCGGATGACGATCGGCGAGACGATAACCGGTGAGCCCGAAGCACCGGCCGGTGACACCGAAGCTCCGTCGCACCCGCCCACGAGTCCCGAGATCCCGAGGGCCACCCCGCCGATCACCACCCCGCCGCAGGTCGCCGTCCCGCACTGAGGCGCGCCTGGGCATCCGGGAACGCGAAAGGCCAGTTACTGCACGCATTTTCCTAGCTTGCGTGCAACAACTGGCCAGTCAGCGTGCAGGTCAGGCCGTTTCGGTGATCGGCCGGTCGACCCAGCTCATCAGGTCGCGCAGCTTCTTTCCGGTGACCTCGATCGGGTGCTCGGCGTTGGCCTTGCGCAGCGCCTCGAGCTCCTTGTTGCCACCCTCGACGTTGGCGACCAGGCGCTTGACGAAGGTGCCGTCCTGGATATCGGTCAGGATGTCCTTCATGCGCTGCTTGGTACCGGCATCAATAACTCGGGGACCCGACAAATACCCACCGAACTCCGCGGTGTCCGACACCGAGTAGTTCATCCGGGCGATGCCGCCCTCGTACATCAGGTCGACGATGAGCTTGAGCTCGTGCAGCACCTCGAAGTAGGCCATCTCGGGGGCGTAGCCCGCCTCGACCATCACCTCGAAGCCGGCCTTGACCAGCTCTTCGGTGCCACCGCACAGCACGGCCTGCTCACCGAACAGGTCGGTCTCGGTCTCTTCCTTGAAGGTGGTCTTGATGACGCCGGCGCGGGCACCGCCGATGGCGGCAGCGTAGGACAGCGCCAGGGCCTGGCCCTCACCCTTGGGGTCCTGGTCGACGGCGATCAGGCAGGGCACGCCCTTGCCGTCGACGAACTGGCGACGCACCAGGTGGCCGGGGCCCTTGGGGGCGACCATGCCGACGGTGACGTTGGCCGGGGCCTTGATCAGGCCGAAGTGGATGTTGAGGCCGTGGCCGAAGAACAGCGCATTGCCGTCCTGCAGGTTGGGCTCGATGTCATTCTTGAAGATCTCGGCCTGCGCGGTGTCGGGCGCGAGCACCATGATCACGTCGGCCCACTTGGCCACCTCGGCCGGGGTGTCGACCTCGAGGCCCTGCTCTTCGACCTTGGCGCGGGATTTCGAGCCCTCTTTCAGACCGACCTTGACCTGGACGCCCGAGTCGCGCAGCGACAGCGAATGCGCGTGCCCCTGGCTGCCGTAGCCGATGACGGCGACCTTGCGACCCTGGATGATCGACAGGTCCGCGTCGGCGTCGTAAAACATCTCAACTGCCATGCGAAATTTTCCTTCTCTTTCTAGCTCTACAGCCGACTAACGCTACTTGACGTGCTTACTTCACTGCGCTGATACCGCGCGGTCCGCGCGAGACCGACACCATGCCGGACTGTGCGATCTCGCGGATACCGTAGGGCTCCAGGACCCGCAGCAGGGCCTCCAGCTTCTCCGGGGTTCCGGTCGCCTCGACGGTCAGGGACTCGGTCGAAACGTCAACGACCTTGGCGCGGAACAGGTTCACCGCTTCGATCACCTGGCCGCGGTTGGACGCATCGGCACGCACCTTGATCAGGGCGAGCTCGCGGGAGACGGAGTTGTCGTCCTCCTGCTCGACGATCTTGATCACGTTGATCAGCTTGTTGAGCTGCTTGGTGATCTGCTCCAACGGCGATTCCTCGACGCTGACCACGATCGTCATCCGAGACATGTGCTTCTGCTCGGTGGCACCCACGGCCAGGGACTGGATGTTGTAGCCGCGGCGCGAGAACAGCGAGGCCACCCGGGCGAGAACACCGGGTTTGTCCTCGACCAACACCGACAAGGTGTGGGTGGGGGTGGTGTTGCTCATCAGGCATGCCCCTCGTTGTCGTTTTCGTCGAACAGCGGCCGGATGTCCCGGGCTGCCATGATCTCGTCATTGCTGGTGCCGGCGGCAACCATCGGCCACACCTGCGCATCCGCACCGACGACGAAGTCGATGACCACCGGGCGGTCGTTGATGGCCCGGGCCTGGTTGATGACGTCCTCGACGTCCTCGGCCCGCTCGCAGCGCAGGCCGGCGCAGCCCAGCGCCTCGGCCAGCTTGACGAAGTCCGGAATCCGGCGTGAGTGCGTGGCCAGGTCGGTCTGGCTGTAGCGCTGCTCGTAGAACAGCGTCTGCCATTGCCGCACCATGCCCAGGTTGCCGTTGTTGATCAACGCCACCTTGATCGGCGCGCCCTCGATGGCGCAGGTGGCCAGTTCCTGGTTGGTCATCTGGAAGCAGCCGTCGCCGTCGATGGCCCACACCTCGGCCTCGGGGCGGGCGAACTTGGCGCCCATGGCCGCCGGGACGGCGTAGCCCATGGTGCCCAGGCCACCGGAGTTCAGCCACGTCTTCGGGTTCTCGTACTTGACGAACTGCGCGGCCCACATCTGGTGCTGGCCCACCCCGGCGACATAGACCGCCTCGGGTCCGGCGATCTGACCCAGCTTCTCGATGACGTACTCGGGGCTCAGGCTGCCGTCGCTCTGCGGGCCGTAGCTCAGCGGGTACGTCGACTTGAGGCCGGACAGGTACCCCCACCAGCCGTCGAGTTGCAGTGCGGCGCTTGTGGTCCCGTCGCGGCGCAGCACCTCGATCAGGTCGGTGACGACGGCCTTGACGTCACCGACGATCGGCACGTCGGCGTGGCGATTCTTGCCGATCTCTGCCGGGTCGATGTCGGCGTGGATCACCTTCGCCTCGGGGGCGAACGAGGACAGCTGGCCCGTGACACGGTCATCGAACCGGGTGCCAAGGGCGATCAGCAGGTCGCTCTTCTGCAGGGCGCCCACCGCGGCCACGGTGCCGTGCATGCCTGGCATCCCGAGGTGCTGGGGGTGGCTGTCCGGGAACGCACCGCGCGCCATCAGGGTGGTGACGACGGGGATGCCGGTCAGCTCGGCCAGCTCGAGCAGTTCGGCGCTGGCCTCACCACGGATGACACCGCCACCGACGTAGAGCACCGGCTTGCGTGCCGCGGCGATCAGCTTCGCGGCCTCGCGCACCTGACGGCTGTGCGGTTTGGTGTTCGGCTTGTAGCCGGGCAGATCCAGCTGCGGCGGCCAGGAGAAGGTGCACTGGCCCTGCAGGATGTCCTTGGGGACGTCGACGAGCACCGCGCCCGGTCGGCCCGAGCGGGCGATGTGGAAGGCCTCGGCCATCACCTGGGCGATGTCGTCACCGTTGCGCACCAGGAAGTTGTGCTTGGTGATCGGCATGGTCATGCCGGTGATGTCGGCTTCCTGGAAGGCGTCGGTGCCGATCAGGCTGCGGCCCACCTGCCCGGTGATGGCCACCACGGGGATGGAGTCCATCTGGGCGTCGGCCAGCGGGGTGATCAGGTTGGTGGCGCCGGGGCCCGAGGTGGCCATCATCACGCCGACCTTGCCGGTGGCGTGGGCGTAACCGCTGGCCGCGTGGCCGGCGCCCTGCTCGTGACGGACGAGCACGTGGCGCAGCTTCTGGGAGTCGAACAGCGGATCGTAGACCGGCAACACGGCGCCGCCCGGGATGCCGAAGACGACGTCGACGCCGAGCTCTTCGAGCGACCGGACGACCGCCTGGGCGCCGGTGAGCTGCTGCGGTGCAACCCGATTGGGCTGTCCCGAATCTGATTTGGTCTTGGCTGCGCCGTTGGCAGGCGCTGTTCCCGACCGGGCTGGCGGTCGTGTTGTCGGTGCGCTCACGATGTCCTCTTCACGGTTGCGTCACATTCCTCTTGGCGGAAACTTCAATTTTTCAATGGTTCCGGCGCGCTTGTTGGGCAAATAAAAAACCCCCGTCAGCCGGCAGCTGTACGAGGGTGGCGCGTCGATGCGGTTGGCTATGCCCGGCAGAGGGCCAGCGCGGCATCAACGCGCCAACCAATTACTACGAGCAATCCGGGGGTCTGCATAGCACTTGACGGTAGCTGCCGTACAGGTTAAAGGTCAAATTGCCCGCCCTGGCTCTCGGCAATCCGGGCCGCGCCTGCGGGCCGGCCGGCCGGCTGATGCGAGGATGAGCCTGTGAGCGCACGTTCGGCAACCGCCCCCGTCGTCATCCGGATATCGCCCATGGCCCACCTGGCAGTCGGCTTCCTGACGCTGGGCCTGTTGACCCTGGTGCTGAGCAATCCGACCGTGTTCTCGGTGCTGCTGGTGATCCCGGTTGCCTTGTCGGCGGCCATCATCCGGTACCGCACCACCGCCGATGCAGACTCGGTGACCGCACGTGCTCTGACGCGCAGCCGCACGGTGTCCTGGGACGAGATCAAAGGACTGCGGTTCGACCGGGCGTCCTGGGCGATTGCCGACCTCAAAGACGGAACCGACCTGCGCCTGCCGGCCGTGACGTTCGCAACACTGCCGTTGCTGACCGAGGTGAGCGGCGGCCGGGTGCCGAATCCGTACGCCTGACCGTTCAGCGCCGTTCAGCGCTGTGTCATCCGAGTGGGTTGCCGCCGTTGAGCAGCACCCAGATGGCGATGCCGCCGGCCACGCCCAGCAACAGGGCGACGAATGATCCGACGAAGGGCCGCCGGGCCCAGCCTCGACCGGCGTCGAATCCGTAACGACCCGGGCCGGTCAGGATGATCGCGGCCGCGGCGGCTGCAACGATCAGCCGGTATTCGGTTCCGTCGGTGATCACTTCCGAGAGCCGGGCCTGCTCATGGGCCGCCATCGCCGCGGCGAGCACCCCGTTGATCAGGTAGGCCAGGGCGCCGGCCGCAGCGATCGGCGTGAACAGCCCCAGCACCAGCAACACACCGGCGGCGATCTGGCCGCCGGTGGCCGCATAGGTCAGGATGTCGGCGTTCTTGAAGCCCATCTCGCCCAGCGAGGTGTTGAACCCGTCCAGACCCGGGCCGCCCCACCATCCGAACGCCTTCTGCAGGCCGTGGATGATCATCAGCCCGCCCAGGGCCACCCGCAGGATCAGCAGACCCAGGTCCTGGGTGCCTCTGCGGCCGGCGGCCTTGACGCGATCGTCGACGAACTCGTCGCGTTCGATCTCGGCCGGCTCGGCCGAGAAGGGCGCCATCGGGGCGGGGCCGCCGGGCTGTGCATAGGGCAGCGGCTCGGGGTCGGCGACCAGGCTGAACGCCGACTGATCACCCGTTTTGGAGTCGTAGCGCGGAATCGCGGTGGTTTCGAAGTCCCCGCCGTACGTCGCCGACGGCAGGTCATCTTCTGGGTCGACCAGGCTGGCTCCGGCCGGCCTGGCGGCATCGTCCGAGTAACCCGGTCGTTGCCAGGCTTGTGGGTCCTGCGAGTGACTGGTCACAGCTGCCAGGGTAAGTGCAAGTTCGGTTCGATCCGAGCATTTACCCCGGCGCTTCTGCCTGGTATCGGGCCGCTGGGGACGCGGCGCACGGTCCCGACGTGGCGCGCACTGCCGGGTCATCCGTAATCTGGCGGCATGAAATCGCGCCGGCGGATGACGGGGGTGGCCGCCGTTCTGTGTGCCGCGATGCTGGTCGGTTCGGGCTGCGCCCGATTCGACGCGGCCCAGTCCGAGCCGTTCACCACGGAACCGAAGATGGAGCCGGGGCCCACCACGACCCCGCCGCCTCCACCTCCACTGCCGGCCAAGCCGTTCCCGAAGGAATGCAAGGCGACTGGCGTCATGCAGGGCTGCCTGGACAGCACCAGCGGTTTGGTCATGCTGCCCGACAGCCAGTCCGCCCTGGTCGCCGAGCGGCTCACCGGCGCGGTCAAGCAGGTTTCGGTGAAGGCCGAGCCGAAGGTCAAGGTGACGATCCCGGTCGATCCGTCTGGTGACGGCGGCCTGATGGACATCGTGTTGTCGCCGACGTACGGGCAGGACGGGCTGATGTACGCCTACGTCAGCACGCCGACCGACAACCGGGTGATCCGCATCGCCGAGGGCGACGTGCCGAAGCCGATTCTCACCGGCATCCCCAAGGGGGCCACCGGAAACATGGGATCGCTGACCTTCACGAGCAAAACCACACTGCTGGTTCAGACCGGTGATGCCGGCGATCCGGCACTGGCGGCCGATCCCAATTCACTGGCCGGCAAGGTGCTGCGCATCGAGCAGCCCACCACGGTCAACCAGGCGCCGATCACCACGGCGCTGAGCGGCCTCGGCGCGGCCGGGTCCATGTGTGTGGATTCGGCCGACGGCTCGCTCTACGTCACCGACCGCACTCCGAGTGCCGATCGGCTGCAGCGGATCACCAAGGATTCCAAGGTGTCCACGGTGTGGACGTGGCCGGACCGACCGGGCGTTGCCGGGTGCGCGGCCCTGGAGGGCACGGTGTTGGTCAACCTGGTCGACTCGAAGAAGACCGTTGCGGTGCGCCTGGCGCCCGACACCGGCGCCGTGACCGGTGACCCCGAGGTGGTGCGGGAGAACGTGCGCGGGCACGCGTGGGCATTGCAGCTCTCCCCCGACGGCAATGTGTGGGGCGCGACGGTGAATCGAACGACCGGAGATGCCGAGAGTTTCGACGACGTCGTCTTCCCGCTCTTCCCGCAGGGTGGCGGCTTCCCGCGCAGCAACGCTGACAACACCTGACGCACAACACATTTCGACGTGAGGTGACTCTCCGGGCCTGACCGGCGACTGCCACAACACCGGCGGAATACACATACCGGGCTCACAACCGGGTCTTAGAAATGGTTGGGCTATCACGTACCATTGTCCGGGTGCCTGACCGCCAGCGCCGCAGATATGCACCGCGGCTCCCGCGTGAAGAACGGCGCGAGCAACTTCTGGATGCGGCGATGACCGTGCTCCACGACTGCCCCTTGCACGAGCTGAGGATGGAGGCGGTCGCCGAGGCCGGCGGAGTCGGCAAACCCGTGCTCTACACCGCGTTCCGGACGCGCACCGAACTGGTGACCGCCTTACTCATCCGCGAGCACCAGAACGGGCTGAGCCAGGTGCTGACCGCCCTGCCCAAGAATCTGTCTGCCTCCGGCCCCACCGACGCCTACACCGCGACCGTCACCGGGTTCCTCCGTTGCGTGTTGGAGAATCCGACGCGCTGGCGGCTCATCCTCACCGTGCCCGACAGTGCCCCGCGGGACTATCGGGCGGCGGTCCGCAACGCACGCAACCAGATCCTCGCGCAGGTCGAGCAAATGGCGAAAGCCGGCATAGCGGTCGATCCCCGGCTTGCTGCGCTCGATCCGGAGCTGCTCGGCCACACGTTGCTCTCGTTCGCCGAGATGCTCGGCCGGCTGGCCGTACACGATCCGGACAACTACCCGCGCGAGCGGCTCGAGCAATATGCCGCCGCGGCGATGACGATGATCGCCGGCCGGTGAGCTGACGGGCCGGTTATCCGGCCTGCCCGCACGCGGACAAGACCAACTCACGGACCCGGGCGGCGTCGGCCGAGCCCTTGGTGGCCTTCATCACCGCGCCGACGATCGCCCCGGCGGCCTGGACCTTTCCGCCGCGAATCTTCTCCACCACATCGGGCTGAGCCTCGAGCGCTTTATCAATGGCCGCCTGGATCACCGAGTCGTCACGCACGAGGGCCAGGCCCCGGTCGGCCATTACCTGCTCGGGCTCGCCCTCGCCGGCCAACACGCCCTCGACGACCTGGCGGGCCAGCTTGTTGGACAGTGTGCCCTCGTCGACGAGTTTGACGACGGCGGCCACCTGGGCCGGGGTGATCGGAAGGTCGGACGCGGCCACGTCGGTTTCATTGGCCTTCTGCACCAAGAAGTTGCCCCACCAGGCGCGCGCGGCCTCGCTGGAGGCGCCGTGGGAGACGGTGGCGGCCACCAACTCGACCACACCGGCGTTGACGAGATCGCGCATCACCTCGTCGGAGACGCCCCAGTCCTGCTGAATCCGCTTGCGCGCCAACCACGGCAGCTCCGGGATGGTCTCACGCAGCCGTTCGACCAATTCGGCGTCGGGAGCGACCGGCTCGAGGTCGGGCTCGGGAAAGTAGCGGTAGTCCTGCGCGGTTTCCTTGCTGCGCCCCGGAGAGGTGTACCCGTCTTCATGGAAGTGCCGGGTCTCCTGGGTGACCGTGCCGCCGGAGTTGAGCACCGCGGCCTGGCGGCGCATCTCGTACCGGACGGCCACCTCGACGCTCTTGAGCGAGTTCACGTTCTTGGTCTCGGTGCGGGTGCCGAACTCGGCGGCGCCGACGGACTTGAGGGACAGGTTCGAATCGCACCGCATCGACCCCTGGTCCATCCGCACATCCGAAACACCCAAGCCGCGCAGTAGATCTCGCAGGGCCGTGACGTAGGCCCGAGCGATTTCCGGTGCGCGCGCGCCGGTTCCCTCGATGGGCTTGGTGACGATCTCGATCAGCGGAACGCCGGCCCGGTTGAAGTCGGCCAGCGAGGTGGTGGCGCCCGCGATGCGGCCGGTGTCGCTGCCCAGGTGGGTCAGCTTGCCGGTGTCCTCCTCCATGTGGGCACGCTCGATCTCGACACGGAACGTGGTGCCGTCGTCGAGCGGCACGTCGAGGTATCCGTTGACGGCGATCGGCTCGTCGTACTGGGAGATCTGGTAGTTCTTCGGCTGGTCCGGGTAGAAGTAATTCTTCCGGGCGAACCGGCCCCAGGGCGCGATGTCGCAGTTGAGCGCCAGGCCGATGCGGATCGCCGCCTCGACCGCCGCCTCGTTGAGCACTGGCAAAGACCCGGGCAGCCCGAGGCATACCGGGCAGACCAGCGTGTTGGGCTCGGCACCGAACCGGTTGGCGCAGCCGCAGAACATCTTGGTGGCCGTGGACAGCTCGACGTGCACCTCCATGCCCATGACCGGCTCGTAGGCGGCGATGACGTCGTCGTAGTCGACGAGTTCAGCGGTAGCGACAGACATGGTGTCGATCCTAGTTGGGCGCAATTCTCCTCGGCGAGCAGACGCATATGTACCCGTTCTCGCTGGTGAAACGGTGCATTTGCGTCTGCTGGCAGGGAAGAAATCAGCCGAAGAACTCCGCGGCGTCGTCATAACGGGACTGCGGTACCAGTTTCAGCTGGCGGGTCGCATCGGCCAGCGATACCCGGCCGATGTCCTGGCCTTGCAACGACACCATCATCCCGAATTCGCCGGCATGTGCGGCATCGGCCGCGTTCACGCCGAACCGGGTGGCCAGCACGCGGTCGTACGCGGTCGGGGTGCCGCCGCGCTGCACGTGGCCCAGCACCGTGACGCGCACATCTTTCTTGATGCGCTTTTCCACCTCGAGCGCCAATTGCTGTGCCACACCGGTGAATTTCTCGTGCCCGAACTCATCCATCCCACCCTGGCGCAGTTGCATGGTGCCTTCGGCCGGCTTCGCCCCTTCGGCCACCACGCAGATGAAGTGTGACGACCCGTGCTGGAACCGCTTCTTGACCAGCCGGCAGACCTCCTCGACATCGAACGGCTGCTCGGGGATCAGCGTCATGTGCGCGCCCGAGGCGATGCCGGCGTTCAGTGCGATCCAGCCCGAGTGCCGGCCCATCACCTCGACCAGCATGACCCGCTGATGCGATTCGGCCGTGCTGTGCAATCGATCGATCGCCTCGGTCGCCACCTGCAGCGCCGTGTCGTGTCCGAAAGTCACGTCCGTGCAGTCGATGTCGTTGTCGATGGTCTTGGGTACCCCGACCACCGGGACATTCTCCTCGGACAGCCAGTGGGCGGCGGTCAGCGTGCCTTCACCACCGATCGGGATCAGCACGTCGATCCCGTTGTCCTCGAGTGTCTGCTTGATCTGCTCCAGGCCCGCCCGCAGCTTGTCCGGATTGACCCGCGCGGTGCCCAGCATGGTGCCACCCTTGGCCAGCAACCGGTCGTTGCGGTCGTCGTTGGCCAGTTGGATACGGCGATCCTCCAGCAGACCGCGCCAGCCGTCGAGGAACCCGACCACCGACGACCCGTAACGCTGATCGCAGGTCCGCACCACCGCCCGGATCACCGCGTTCAGGCCAGGACAGTCACCGCCGCCGGTGAGAACTCCGATGCGCATGGGCACCATCTTGCCCCGCCCGGCACGACCGTGCCGGGCATAAAACGGTTACAGCGCGCTGGGCAACGGACCGCGGGCCGCCTCGTACGCCGCGCCGACGCGGTACAGCCGGTCGTCGGCCAGGGCCGGCGCCATGATCTGCAGACCGACGGGCAGGCCGTCGTCGGGCGACAGGCCCGACGGAACCGACATGCCGCAGTGCCCGGCCAGGTTCAGCGGCAGCGTGCACAGGTCGAACAGGTACATGGCAAGCGGATCGTCGACCTTCTCCCCCAGCCGGAACGCCGTCGTCGGTGTCGCCGGGGACACCAGGACGTCCACGCTTTGGTAGGCCTGCTCCAGGTCACGGGCGATCAGGGTGCGCACCTTCTGCGCCTGGTTGTAGTAGGCGTCGTAGTAGCCCGCCGACAACGCATATGTGCCGATCATGATCCGGCGCTTGACCTCCGGCCCGAATCCGGCGGCCCTGGTCAACGCCATGACCTCCTCGGCGCTGTGGGTGCCGTCGTCGCCGACACGCAGCCCGAACCGCATCGCGTCGAATCGGGCCAGGTTGCTGGACACCTCCGACGGCAGGATCAGGTAGTAGGCGTCCATCGCGTGGTCGAAGTGCGGGCAGTCGACCTCACTGACTTCGGCGCCGAGTGCGGTCAGCTGGGCGACTGCGGCATTGAACGAGTCCAGCACGCCGGGCTGGTATCCCTCACCACGCAGCTGCTTGACCACGCCGACGCGCACGCCCTTGAGATCACCGGCCGCACCGGCCCGGGCCGCACCGACCACGTCGGGCACCGGGGCGTCCACGGAGGTGGAGTCGCGCGGATCGTGGCCGGCGATCAGCTGGTGCAGCAGCGCGGTGTCGAGCACGGTGCGCGCGCAGGGGCCGCCCTGGTCCAGCGAGGATGCACACGCGATCAGGCCGTACCGCGAGACGGTGCCGTACGTGGGCTTGACACCGACGGTCGCGGTGAGCGCGGCCGGCTGACGGATCGACCCGCCGGTGTCGGTGCCGATGGCGAGTGGGGCCTGGTAGGCCGCGAGCGCCGCGGCGCTACCGCCGCCCGATCCGCCCGGCACCCGCTCGGTGTTCCACGGGTTGCGGGTCGGGCCGTAAGCCGAGTTCTCCGTCGACGACCCCATGGCGAATTCGTCCATGTTCGTCTTGCCGAGGATCGGAATGCCCGCGGCACGCAGCCGCGCGGTCACCGTCGCGTCGTACGGCGCACGCCAGCCTTCCAGGATCTTGGATCCCGCGGTGGTGGGCATGTCGGTGGCGGTGAAGACGTCCTTGAGCGCCAGCGGCACCCCGGCCAGCGGCGACGGCAGCGTCTCACCGGCGGCCACGGCCGCGTCGATCCGGGCCGCGGCGGCCAGCGCGGATTCGGCTGCCACGTGCAGGAAAGCGTTGAAACGGTCGTCGGTCGCGGCGATCTGGTCCAGGTGGGCCTGGGTCACCTCGGTCGAGGAGACCTCCTTGGCCGCGATCTGGGCCCCTAGGGTCGCCGCATCGCGACGGGTCAAATCACTCATGCTCGTCATTCACCCTCTCCGAGAATCCGCGGCACGGCGAAGCGCCCGTCTTCGGCACGCGGCGCGGCAGCCAGCGCTTCCTCCTGCGTCAGGCACGGCTCGACAACGTCAGGCCGGCTGACGTTGACGTCCTTCAGCGGGTTGTCCGTCGGCTCCACACCGGTGACGTCGACGGACTGAATCTGGCTGACGTGGCCGAGGATGGCGTCCAGCTGGCCGGCGTAACTGTCCAGTTCGTCGTCGGTCAGCGCCAGACGCGCCAGACGCGCCAGATGGGCAACCTCGTCTCGGGAGATCTTCGACACGACAAAGCAGCCTAGTCAAAGCACCAAACCAGGCTCGCCCCGGCGGTGGTCCGGGCCGGCCACCGGCATGCCGCGGCACCCCTGCTGTGCAAAGGTGTTGCGCGTGCCTTCGTATCTGCTGCGGGTCCAGCTCGAGGACCGACCAGGCAGCCTCGGCTCGCTCGCCGTGGCGCTCGGCTCGGTCGGCGCCGACATCCTTTCGCTCGACGTCGTCGAGCGCGGAGCCGACTATGCCATCGACGATCTGGTCGTCGAGCTGCCGCAGGGCTCCATGCCGGACACCTTGATCACCGCTGCCGAGAACCTGTCCGGCGTCTACGTCGACAGCATCCGTCCACACACCGGGTTGCTTGAGGCACATCGTGAGCTCGAGCTGATCGACCATGTCGCCGCCGCCCGCTCCAAGGCAGACCGGCTGCGCGTCCTCGCCGAAGAAGCACCCCGGGTGCTGCGCGTCAGCTGGTGCGTCGTGGTCCGCTCCACCGCAACGGGCGTGGAACGCATCGCCGCGAGCCACGGCGCGCCCGAGACGCAGGCGCAGTCGGCGCCCTGGTTGCCACTGGCGCAGGCCGCCCCGCTCGACGGCACGCAAGACTGGGTGCCGCAGGTCTGGCGCGACATGGACACCACCCTGGCCGCCGCGCCGTTGGGCGACCACGACACCGCGGTCGTGCTGGGCCGCCCCGGCGGTCCGGGCTTCCGGCCGTCGGAGGTGGCGCGGCTGGGTTACCTGGCCGGGATCGTGGCCACGATCCTGCGCTGAATCGGCCGACCAGACGCACCCGTCGAAGCTGTTAGCGTCTAGCCGAATTCACTACACAACCGCATCCACCACAGGAGGCGTCAGGTGGGGAGCCTACTGATTGTCCTTGCCGTCCTGCTGTTCATCGCGGCGGCGGTGGTGTTCATCGCTGCATGGAACAAACCGAGTACGGCCGACCGGCCGCCCGGCAGACACGATCCGGTGAGGTTCGCCGAGACCGCAGGCTTCGGCCCCCACCAGCTCGGGCCGGGCGCAATCGTCAGCCACGGCGGAGTCGACTACGTGGTGCGTGGTTCGGTAACGCTGCGTGACGGTCCTTTCGTATGGTGGGAACACCTCTTGGAGGGTGGACCGGAACCCGTCTGGTTCGGCGTCGCAGTGGACGACGGACGGCTGGACCTGACCATGTGGTACCGGCGCCAGGACCTGGCACTGCACCCCCGAGGGGACCACACCATCGACAACGTCAGGTACCGCGAATCCGAACGCGGACGCGCCTCCTACACCACCGAGGGAACCACCGGTCTGCCACCGGCCGGCGATGTGACATACGTCGACTACAACAGCGCCGACGAAACCAGATTCCTGGGATTCGAGCAGTGGGCGCCGACGATGCCCTGGGAGGTTTCCGTCGGCCGCACGGTGTTGCCCGGCGAACTCACCGTGTACCCCGCCCCGCCCCCGACCGGATAGGACGCCCCGGGCGACGCGGTATCGCGGGACAGCGACTCCGCTTGTCGGCGCCCGGCCGACACACCCCCGACTGCTACGGTGCGATTACCCGCACCGCTCCCATCGCCGTACGGAAGGTTCGCGTGGACACGCTCCTGATCGCGCTCGTCATCGTTCTATTGGTAGCCGTAGTACTTGTTGTCGTCATGTCGCGCCGGCGGAAAAAGCCTGTTGCACCAAGCGCACGCCAGGACCCGCTCAGATTCGCCGCGACGGCACCAGAGTTCGGCCCACGCCAGCTCGGACCGGGAGCCATCGTCAGCCACGGCGGCGTCGACTACGTGGTGCGCGGCACGGTCACCCTGCGCCAGGGCCCGTTCGTGTGGTGGGAACATCTCCTCGAAGGCGGCGCCGAACCGATCTGGTTCAGCGTCGAGGAGGACGAGGGCCGACTGGAACTCGTGATGTGGACCCGCCGCAAGAACCTCACGCAGCAACCCGGCGGCGAACTGGCGGTCGACGGCGTCGCCTACGGGGAAACCGAACGGGGCCGTGCGTCCTACACGACCGAAGGCACCACCGGGTTACCCGGCGGGGGCGAGATGGAGTTCGTCGACTACGCCGACGCGGGCGAGACGAACTTCCTCGGGTTCGAGCGATGGGCGCCGGAGATGCCGTGGGAGGTATCGGTGGGAAGGCCGGTGCGGCCCGGCGAACTCACCGTCTACCCGGCGCCGCCGGCCACCGCCTAGGACAGCCCTTGCCCTTGCATCGACTCGCCATACCCCCGGCCGACGTGTCGGGAACGGAATTGCGGCTCGCGTTGAACGGCCCGGCCGCATCGCCGCTGGTGACCCACGAGGTAGTGCACCCCGACGGCGGCGTCCTGATTCTCGGAGTGCTCGGCGCATCGCACATCATCACCGTCACGACCGCGAATTGCCATTTCTCCGAAGAGGTTTCGTGCACAGCCCAGGCCGAGGCCAAGCTGCCTGGCCGCGCCGTCGCGCCCGGCTACCGTCTCGACTCGCACACCCGCGCCCACGACGCGGCCGACTTTCGCCGGCTTGCCCACACCTTGCGCCACCGATGTACCCACGATCGCGGGTGGCTGGGCGGCACATTTCCCGGTGACCGGGCCGCGCTCACCGCGCTGGCCGCCGAACCCGACGGGGCCGGCTGGCACTGGCAGACCTGGCATCTGTATCCCGACGCCACCGGCGGTAGCGTCGTTTACACCAGCAGCCGGTGGCGGTCATGAGCCGCAGCAACGGGTTCTGGTTGGCCGGCGGACTGGCAATCGCCGGTGTCGTGTTCCTGGTGTGGGGAATCGCACTGTTGGGCAACAACATCCGCTCACATGTGGCGGACAGATACCAGGAGTACTCGCGCGACGCGGGCGGTTCGCGCTATGTGTGCGACGGCTCACCCCAACGCGTGGCCGACGAACTCGCCGCCTTCAAGGCGCCCGAGGCCCGCGCGACCGATCGCGGCACCACCTACCTGCGCTACGACGACGACATCGTGTCCGTCGGCCCCGACGCCAACCACCCATGCAGCATCCGAGTCGAGGACACCAACGCCCGATACCGCCACGGCGGCTTCATCTATCTGGGCCCAGGATTCACCCCCGGCTCACCCGCGGGCGGCGCCGGCGGCAGCTCGGGCGGCCCCGGTGGGGCGAAGTAGTGCCCACAGCACGGCCAACCAATTAAGGAGAGTTCCATGTATTTGGCCATCGTCGAATTCGGAACGGTCAGCGGCGAAAGCCTGCTGCAGAACGTGGTCGCCGCGATCCTGTACTTCGTCGTCGGCGTCGTGGTCCTGCTGTCCGGCTTCCTGATGGTCAACCTGTTGACGCCGGGCAACCTGCGCACTCTGGTGTTCGTCGAGCGGCGGCCCAACGCTGTCGCCGTGGCCTGTGGCATGTACGCCGCGCTGGCATTGGTGGTCGCCACCGCCATCGCGGCGAGTTCCAGCGAACTCGCTCAAGGCCTGGTCGACGCCGCGGTATACGGCTTCGTCGGTGTCGCCCTGCAGGGGGTGGCGCTCATCGTGCTCGAGATCGCCGTGCCCGGGCGCTTCCGTGACCTGATCACCGAAGAACATCTGCACCCCGCAGCCGTCGCCACGGCGGTTGCCCTGCTGGCCGTGGGAGCGGTCAACGCCGCGGCCTTGTCATGACTGTCAAAGCGGCGCCGACCCGCACGGGGTAATTGCTGGCGCCCCCGCCAGGATCGACGAACAACGGGGACGAGCAGAGGAGAAGCCACGTGGACCTGGCGCGGTCTACCCCGCGTTGGCGGGCGTTGCTGTTGGCGGCCGTCACCGCATGCGCAGCGTGCGGGATCGTCTATGAACTTGCCCTGATCACCCTGTCGACCAGCATCCACGGTGGTGGCATCGTCGCGACGTCATTGATCGTCGCCGGCTACGTCGCCGCGTTGGGCGCGGGTGCGCTGCTGGTCAAACCGCTGCTGGGCCGGGCGGCGATCACCTTCATCGCCGTCGAGACATTGCTGGGCATCTTCGGCGGGCTGTCCGCGGCTGCGCTGTATATGGCGTTTGCGTTCGTCGGCGGCTCGCTGTGGGTACTTGCGGTGGGAACAGCGCTCATCGGCGCCCTGGTAGGGGCCGAGGTGCCGCTACTGATGACGCTGCTGCAGCGCGGACGGAAGGCCGGTGCCGCCGACGCCGGTCGGGTCCTGGCCAACCTCAATGCGGCTGACTACCTGGGGGCGTTGATCGGCGGACTACTGTGGCCGTTTCTTCTGCTGCCCCAGCTGGGCATGATCCGCGGTGCGGCAGCCACCGGCATCATCAACCTGACCGCGGCCGCCGTGGTGAGCGTGTTTCTGTTGCGCCGGGTGGTCAGCCGCGGTGAACTGATCGCCGCCCTGGGTGTGCTCGCGACCTCACTCGGCGTCCTCACCGCCCTGCTGATCTCCGCCGACGACATCGAAACGACCACGCGGCAAACGCTTTACGCCGACCCCATCGTGGCGTTCCAGCGGTCGGCCTACCAAGAGATCGTGGTGACCCGCAGGGACAACGACACCCGGCTGTATCTCGACGGAGCGCTGCAGTTCTCCACTCGCGACGAGTTCCGCTATACCGAGAGCCTGGTCTACCCCGCGCTCGGCGCCGACACCCGTTCGGTGCTGATCCTCGGTGGTG
The DNA here is from genome assembly GCF_001942625.1 of Mycobacterium syngnathidarum. Classification (GTDB taxonomy): domain Bacteria; phylum Actinomycetota; class Actinomycetes; order Mycobacteriales; family Mycobacteriaceae; genus Mycobacterium; species Mycobacterium syngnathidarum. Next base: position 780 of record NZ_MLCL01000090.1, on the reverse strand, counting down.
GCGACGGTCTCGCCGCACGAGAACTGCTGCGGCAACCCGGAATCGACACGATCGTTCAGGTCGAGCTGGATCCCGCGGTGATCGATCTGGCCCGCACCACACTGCGCGACATCAACAAGGGCTCCCTGCAGGACCGCCGTGTACACGTCGTCGTCGACGATGCGTTGACATGGCTGCGGAATCCGCAGCCGATGCCCGCAGGCGGATTCGACGCGGTCATCGTTGATCTGCCCGACCCGGACACCCCGGCGTTGGGCCGCTTGTACTCGACGGAGTTCTATGCGTTGGTCAGTCGGGCGATGGCTCCCCAGGCACTGCTGACGGTTCAGACGGGAAGCCCGTTCTCCACGTTGAATGCGTTCTGGCGCAACATCTCCACGATCGAGTCCGCCGGCTTCGCCGTCACGCCGTACCACGTTCATGTGCCGACCTTCGGCGACTGGGGTTTCGCCCTGGCCCGCCTCGGCTCGACCCCGCCGAAACCGGCCATGCCGCCCGACACGCCGCAGCTGCGGTTCCTCGACCAACGGGTGCTCGACGCCGCGACGGTGTTTTCCGACGACATCGGCCGCCGTCCGATGGAGCCGTCGACGCTGGCGAACCCCCGCATCGTCGAAGACATGCGATCGGGTTACCGGTGACCGTTGCGGTCCTTGACGTGCTCCCCGCCATGAATGGCGGGGATTCCCGTGCGGCTATGCCGCGGTTGGGGTGCTTCCTGCTTCATCGCCTCGCGCATCCCGTGTGTTGGGAGGACTTACCGAGGCTCCACAGGCGTTT
>NZ_MLCL01000029.1 GCF_001942625.1 Mycobacterium syngnathidarum | reverse complement strand
TTACACGGCTACCTCAACGACGTCCCACCCGCCGAGTACGAAGCCACGTTCTACGATGCACAACGGACCGACCAACCACTGGTCGCAATCCAATAGCCCGAGCCTCCGGCAAAACCAGGGCGATTCAATCCGTCCCTCTTCAGCTGATGGGCCATGGCGATACCCGCGACGCCGGCCCCGATGATCACTATCGACGGATCGTGTCCTCGAGGATCCCTCGCAAAGCCGCCTGTCATGAGACAGCTAAGAAGCAGTTGATGGCGCGGTGGCAGTGGAGCATCCACGGTCCCAACACTTTCACCGGTGGGCCGAAGCTTTCAGGAAGTTTCCAGCGCGGTGGATCGCCTCACGAGCCTCGGGCAGGATTCGGAACATGGCTTGGAACACGTGGATCTGTCCCCGGTACACCTGTATCTCAACGCTTGATCCGGCCGATCGGAGGCGGTCGGCAAGATGCCTCGAGTCATCGATCAACATTTCTCTTCCGCCTACCTGAATCAGGATCGGTGGCATGGACCTGAGGTCTGCGTCGAGCACGCTGATTCGCTCATTGCGGTGATCTGCACCAGCCACGTACAGGTCAAGAGCGCGGGCCGCGGACCGAGCAGAGGCGAAAGGATCACGGCGGCGAAGTTCGCGTGCCCTCGCGAGTTCACATGTCAGATCCAGGACCGGAGACATGAGAAGCATCGAATCCGGCAGCGGCAGTCCGTCACTACGTGCGCCAAGGGCGGTGGCCATCGTGAGCTGGCCGCCCGCCGAGTCCCCGGCCACCGCAACACCGCGTTCGCCGGAAGCCGAAGGCTGCCCTGTGACGAGCCAGCGGTATGCGTTCAGTGCATCGTCGGCGGCAGCGGGAAAGGGATAGCGTGGAGCTAGCCGATACCTCACCGCAAAGATGGGCCGACCGCTCGCGGAGGCAAGTTCACCGAGCAGGCCGCGGTGGGTAGCCGGTGAGCACATGGAGTAGGCGCCGCCATGAATGTAGAGCAACGGAACCGCGTGTGGATCGACTGCAGGAGAAGTGATCCAATCCCCGCGTATCTGATTCCCGGCGAACTCGGTATCTATTGTGCGAACCGCCACGCTTCGGCGGGGCCGCGATCCCACAAGCGCCATCCGGAGTACGCGATCCATCACCGCGAGGCCGTGGGCGCTCGACGGGATGAGTTGCGACAGCGGACGCAGTGTGTTTCGCGAAGTCATTGCCACGAAATGACTTGCAAGACTGGGGCGCCGGTCCGCCGCATCAGTGTTGGTCACCGTGCGCCAACGGATTCTGCGCGACGTTCAAATCGGTAATCGGAGAGCCGGAAGGTGCGGCTACGCCAGTAAGTCTCCAGGGTAGTTGACGGACGCAACGGAACATCGCCGTGTTTGTCGAAATAGTAACTGTTGGCATTGGAACAGCTCGGCTGCCAGAAAACCTGTCGATGTCGGCGGCTAACCATGTCACCGAAGTAGCGATCGTTCGCCTGCTGTCTGACCTCTACGTAATCAGCCTTCAGCGTGCGCGCACGACGAAGACAGCGGACGATATGCCGACTTTGCGCCTCGATGAGTGTGAAGTACGAGGAGCCGTTGTAACCATAGGGACCGAAGATATTGAAGTGATTCGGGAACCCTGGGACGCTCACACCCTCGAAGGCTTGGAGGCGGTGCTCATCCCACCAGGCAGACTGCTCCACTCCACCGCGTCCCTTCAGCACATAAGTCGGCATATTGCCCGACTCCATCACTTTGAACCCGGTGGCCAAGACCATGACATCGATCGGATAACTCTTGCCATCTTCAGTGTGAACCGAGGCATGGTCGACATGGGTGATGCCGCTGGTCTCGAGCGAAACATTGCGACGGTTGTACGTTGCGAGATAGGAATTGTGGAAACTCGGTCGCTTACAACCCAACGAATAGCGAGGAATGAGTTGGTCTCGAGTCACCGGATCGTCGACCGCCCGACGCATATAGCGTTTCGCCGCCTCTTCCATGAGGTCCGACACAGGGATCAACGAGTGAAAATGAGCTGCGATGGGAAATGTGAACTCGACGAACGCCTGACTCGCAGTGCGCGTCATCAGTTGTGCCCCTGGCACCAACCGCATCACTGTCGCGGCCCAGCTCGGTATGGAGAAATCCGGCTTCGGCAAGCAGTAAATCGGCGTTCGCTGGAAGACCGTCAGACTTGATGCGATCTTCGCGACTTCGGGAATCAGCTGCACCGCAGATGCCCCAGTCCCGATCACCGCCACCCGCTTACCGGTGAGATCTTTCGTATGGTCCCATCTGGCCGTATGCAGCGTCACGCCGGCGAAGTCGCGCACTCCTGGAATATCAGGCCACTTCGGCCGACTGAGAACGCCAGAGCAATTTATCACAAAACGCGCGGTCAGATTCTGACCAGAGGAGCAGCTCAGCCGCCATAGTGCGGCGCCTTCGTCGAAACAGGCTTCGTCCACAGTCGTGTTGAACCGGATGTAATTTTGGAGTCCGTATTTTTCTACACACCGCTCTGCATAAGCCTTCAACTCATCCCCGTGAGCGTAAGTACGTGACCAGGATGTTCGCATCTCATAAGAGAACTGGTAACTATAGGACGGAATATCGACCGCTATTCCCGGATACGTATTCCAGTGCCATGTACCGCCGACGCCATCGGCGTCATCGACTATAAGAAAGTCCGCAAATCCGGCCTTCAACAGGCTGATCGCTGTACCAATCCCAGAAAACCCGGCTCCGACTATTACAATTTCGTAGTGCTGCCCAGACTCAGAACCCATTACTTCCTCACGTGCGCTTTGATGTTTACCCTATCCGCTGCTGCAGTTCAGCGTGTTTGTGTCAACTTCAGGTCAGCATCGTCACGCCGAGTGATATCGTAATCCCGCATATCCAGACGGGACAGTTCCCTGGTGAACTGAGTCGCAAAGCCCGGATACATCGTGCCGTTATAGCCATCCTCTGTTAAATACCAGCTGCTGCAACCCGAGTTCCATGTCGTGCGTCGTAACCGCCGCTGAATATTGGAGTGGTACGCGTTTTGGCTATTCTCTTTCACATCCAGGGTATGGACTCCGTTACCTTGGTCGCGCAAGAGCTCGATCGCTTTTACGATGTAATCGATTGCCGCCTCCATATATAGAAGAGCGGAGTTGTGGCCAGGACCGGAATTAGGCCCGAAAGTGAAGAACAAATTCGGATACCCGGCCACACTCACGCTCTTGTAGGCAAATCTCCCCTCAGACCACGCGTCTTCGAGTTTTCGCCCGTCGCGCCCCAGGATCGGAAATGGCGTACCGCGTTTACACACATCGAAGCCTGTCGCGAATACTATGCAGTCCACCTCATGCTCGATGCCGTCGGCGGTTCGAATTCCGTTCGGAGCCAGTGTGGCGATCGGCCAGCTGACGAGTTTGCAGTTATCGGCCTGGAGAGCAGGGTAATAGTCGTTAGTCATAAGCATGCGTTTGCACCCAGGTCTGAACTGCGGTGTTAGCTGACGTCTCAACCAGGTATCCTTCACCTGCCGACGCAGATTCGCCTTCGCGGCCGCTTGGATGACAGATGTGGCAGCGGTATCCCAAACCATGCCCACGGCCATGACCTCATGCGCCCAAAACCACGCACCTCGTAGGGCCTGTTCGGTTGCCGGCATGCGCTTGAAAGTCGAACGCGCCCAGGCCGGATGCCGGAAATTCACCCTCGGTAGGACCCAGCCGGGCGTCCTCTGAAACACCTTGACCGACGCCGCCAACTGGACCAATTCGGGAACGATCTGCACAGCGCTCGCCCCGGTCCCGATAACCGCCACCCTCTTACCGCTCATGTCATAGGAGTGGTCCCACCGAGCACTGTGAATCTTTTTCCCCTCGTACGACTCGATGCCACGAATATCCGGGAAACTGGCGTCAGCAAGTGGTCCGCTAGCCATCACGACTGAACGGCCCCGATACCGCCTGCCGCCGGTCGTGTCGACAACCCACTCTCCGGCATCCTCGTCGAATTCCAGTGCACTCACGTCCGCACCGAAATGAATGAACCTCCCAAGATCGTATTTCGCGACAATCGCGTCGATATAGGCGAGGATCTCTGCGCTCCCCGAGTATGCGCGAGTCCAGCCTGGGTTCGGCTCGAACGAGTAGGAGTACAGCAATGACGGAATGTCGCAGGCGGCGCCGGGGTAAGTGTTGTCACGCCAGGTGCCCCCGACGCGATGTGATCGCTCCAAGATGACAAAGTCGTTAACGCCCGCTTGAAGCATTCTCATCGCCGTACCGATACCCGCGAAGCCGGCGCCGACGATCAAAGTCGTTACCGTGTCCGTCATTTAGCGACCGGTTCATAGGTCAGTTCATCCGTCCATGAAGGCGGTCGCCCGAGTACTTGCACGGGGAAGATGTCGATCGCATTGCCTAAGCGCTGGGAAACGAAGTGAAGGGGTTGGGACCGCTTGATCGAGGAGGACATGTGGGCCTTCAAGATGTGATATCCAGGCACCCTCCGCGTGTGCTCACTGCGGTCCCCGACATTGCCATATCGCGTCACCGCGTTGTACAGCTTCTCTTCGGATAGCCCCATCGCGTTGAGATTCATCAACATGCGCGTGAGAAGCGGTATATACAGCAACGCGCCAGTGAGAATACGGGGGTCCATCACAGCGCCGACCGTTTGGATTGCATGGATTCGCATGGGACTGGCGCCGAGGTCATTCAGGACTTGAAAACCTACTGCAAGGTGCCGCGATTCGTCGCTGTTGACCTTATTGAATACTTCCCCGCAAATTGGGTCGTCGACCTCATCAAGGAGAAATTTCAGCAGGGCCCCGTCCAGCGCGGTCTCCAGTGCGGGAATCGCGGCGCCGATGACAGTCAGAGGAAGAGCCTCAGCGTACCGATCTAGCCACTCGATCACGAGACGGATGTTCTTATTCGGTACAGGCTTTTCGCCTTCCTCGATCATGCCCCAGCGACGCATCAGAGCAAGTTCGGCGTTGGCGTGACGCTGCTCCTCGGCGTGAAAGTAACGGTAAATGTCTCCGAGCGCTTCGAAGGGCGCCTTCGGGGCCATCGCAGCAAAGGCGCGCGCTCCGACATGCTCAATCCACACCACGTCGGACATGAATTGCTTGAGTTTGGGACGCTGTTCGTCGGTGATCAACTCCGCACCAGGGGCGCCCCAATCGATATCGGCGAGAGCCCATTGCTTGTTCTTGATCGTCTCGAGCATGTCGCTATATGCGAACGCCATTTCACTGCTCCCTCTGTTCGGCTGGATCGTTCCATGAGGCCACGCGCTCCACCAGCCCCAACGCCCGCGTAAACTGACCGGGTAAAGCTCTTTTCAGTTGCCACAAAATTTTCGCGTCCAGTTGGGGCACTACATAGATTTGTCCGCGATCGTGCGCGTTCAAGGTCGTTCGAGCCACTTGATCCGGCGAAATGCCGGTCCACCTCATCAGGTTGGTCGCGAGTTTCGCCGCCGACTCCTCAATCTGAGGATTTTTGGCGATGTTCGTCTTGACGAAGGTGGGGCAAAGCACTGTGACATTGACGTTAGTACCGCTCAGTTCGGCCGCCAAGGTCTCGGACAGAGCGAGCACTCCGGCCTTACTCACGTTGTATGCCCCCATTCGGGGCGCCGAGCCGAAACTCGCGGCGGACGCCACATTGATCACTCCGCCACGGCCGTTGCTCCGGAGCCGGGGAACGAAAGTCTCGCACCCGTAGATAACACCCCAAAGGTTGACAGAAATCGCAGCGTTCCAGTCCTCGACCGACGTAGCGCCGATGCGATTGCCGCCCGCACCGATTCCGGCGTTGTTGATCACCAGGCTCGCCGCCTTGCCAAACCAGTCTTCACTGGCATCAGCGAGGTTACGGACCTGCTCAAGGTCGGTGACGTCGCATACGACGTCGAAACCCTCGCCGCCGGCCTGCCTCACCAACTCGGCCGACTCTTTCGCAGTGATGGGGTCTTTGTCCGCACACACAACACGTCCACCTCGGCGTGCAAGCTCAACGGCGAACGCGCGGCCGATACCGCTCCCTGCGCCTGTGACTACTGCGTGGGCGCGGTGGGTTCTACCTGGTGAACTACCGAACGGCAAGAACCTCATCTGCTTGCCTTTCGGATCGCGACACTGATTTCCGGTGCGGGAGACCATTGATTTGGGGGCATCAGCCACCATTGGTGTCGCATGCCACCAGTTTGGTCGTGAGCCCGACGTTTTGTCAAGATGTTTGATGTGCGGTCGAGAAACACGCGCTGGGGTGGTCGGACCGGTGCTGAGCGTCGAGCAGAGCGACGGCAGCAATTGATCGAGGCTGCGACCGAGATTTGGAGTGAGAGCGGTTGGGCCGCAGTGACTATGCGCGGCGTGTGCGCCCGGACAGGGCTCAACGATCGATACTTCTACGAGGACTTCAAGACGCGCGAGGATCTTCTCGTCGCAGCGTGGGATGGCGTTCGCAATGACATGCTCGGCGAGGTTTCCGCGCTCTTCGACGAGCGTGTGGATCGGCCGCCGATCGAAACCATCACCGCGGCGATCGCCATCGTGGTCGACCGGATCGCACGCGATCCTGGCCGGGCGCACATCCTCCTCGCTCAGCATGTAGGTAGCTCACCGCTGCAAGATCGCCGCGCTGTGGCGCTGCAGGAGGCAACGCAGTTGGTCGTCGAGGCAAGCCGGCCACATCTCAGAGAAGACGCCGACGAGACGGCCCTTCGTATGGACACTTTGGTTGCGGTGGGGGGGTTCGTCGAAGTCATCACGGCCTGGCACTCCGGTTTGCTCGCGGTGACCGAAAAGGAAGTGGTCGCGCACACGAGCCGACTGGCTGAAACCTTGGCTCAACGCTACGTCGTCAGCGGCTGAGGCTTAACCTTTCCGTGAGTTTCGAGGCCGACTGCACTTGTCTGTATGACTGTCGCCTTGACCCGCCACCGGGCATCCAATCCGTGACGACAGGCGCGCTGTCGATTGTTTGGAGGAACGACGCAGAAACAGTGTCTTTCTGCGTCGCCCTCCTCACGCACTTTTGCTACCCCGGCTGAGCGATGACCTTCTGTGAGCCGTCTTGGTCGAACAGTTCCTTGCTCCATCGCTCCAGGACCGCGGTGCTGTCCCAATCATCAGGGTGGAAGCCGGGGCGGTTGTACGAACGGAATCGCTGCAGCGCATCGGCGGTGAACATCGGGGTGCGACTGAAGCGACGTAGGCTACGCACCAACGTGACCGGGTTATACGAGGCCTTGTCAGAGGCCATCGACAGCGCAGTCTGCAGAATGAGTTCGCCGAACAGAATTGCAGAGGCGATCCGCATGCCCCGTACGCGGGTGCGCTCGGTGCCTCCAATCAGCCGATAGGCGTCGAAGGCGACGGCTTTGTGCTCCGACTCCTCGAACGCATGCCACAGCAGAATCGGTCGAACCTCTGTCTGTCCGATGAGCTTCTGCGCGTCATCGCTGGTGAGAATGATTTCAGCGAGCGTCGCGGTGTAGTGCTCCAATGCAGAGGTCATCGACAGCCGCATTTCTGGCGAAAAGCGCCGCTCCAATCGCTTGATCAGGCGTGCGACGTGGCGGTCGATCCGCGCGGTCGGATAACCCATGGCCTGGAGCCGTTCGTTGAGGAGCCGATGCTGGTGTCGGTGTGTGGCCTCTTGCCCGATGAAACCCTTGACCGCTGTCAGCAATTGGGGATCGTCGATGGAACTCTGGAAATACTTGACCGAGCGGATGAAGAAGTCTTCCCCTTCCGGGAAGGTCGCAGAAAGCACCGAGATGAAATGGCTCATCACCAGGTCGCCATCCACGAAGTGTCGCCGCTTCGTGGAGGTGGGCATGGGGAAACGAACGCGCCGGGGTTTTGGCAATACACGGCTCTTGGTCGAGGCTCGATCTTCCGGCATCTTGACGGGGTCCTTCCTCCGTTGCGTGATCTGACTTTAGGCCTTGTCACATGAGACTGCCAGAATGTAGGGCATGAGTCCAGCACGTGTTTATGGCGGGCTGTCCGCAACTCAACGCGATGCGCAGCGCCGCGCACTGCTGATTGACGCCGCGGTCGCGCTCATGGGCAAGCAGGGAGCCGCCGCGTGCACCGTGACCGCTGTGTGTACGGAGTCAGGAGTGACGAGCCGGTACTTCTACCAGCAGTTTCGCGACAGAGACGCGCTCCTGCGTGCGATGTTCACCAAGATCTCCACCACCTTCCAAGCCGTGATCACCAAGGCGATACCGGATGACACCGTTGCTCCTCAAGAACTCGCTTACGCTCCGATAAAGGCCCTGGTTCAGATGATCGAGAACGATCCCAGCATGGCCCGCATATTGTTTGTCGAATCGGGCGCTGAACCCCTGCTTCGGCAGCTGCGAAGCGAACTGATGTCCGAATTTGCGGAGCTCGTCCTCAGAGAGGCCCGCCTGCATCTCGATATACCCAGCGAGGTGATTCAGGTCGCAGATCTCGCCGCTACCTACGGTGTCGGGGGCCTGTTCGAGATTCTCCGTCGCTGGATAGACGGACAACTAAACCTATCGACCGAAGTGCTTATCGAGCATTGTGCGGGTTTTCTCGGCAGTCTTGGCCTGTATACCCTCGGCCAGAAACCTGACCCGGCCGCTTCGCACATCCAGGTCGATATCAACTCCCCGGCGGGCCACAACAGATGAGACCGGCGGTATTTTCGCCGACACGCTGCGGCGTCACGCTACCGAAGGCTGGTACACCACGATGTGGTCGAGTACGCGTTTGCTTAGCAAACCCCCTGTCGGCCCCGGTTCAATCCTGAGCAGCCTGCGCCGGTTGAAAAATGAGCAGATTTACGGGTTGAGTCATCCTTCCCAGGGTGGTCGCGCAGTGCAGCGTATTGACGACGCCTTCTGTATGGAGCTAGTGAAGTGATCCAGCGTGACGACGACGAATAACCCGGACGCGGACGCGACCAGCTGGCCGGTGGCTTCCTCGCGCAATTCTGTCCGCACTTCGAGTTTCCGGCCGGTTCTGGACACGAGCTCCGCGCTGACCTCGTAGGGAACCCCCAGCAATACCGGCGCGAAGAACTCGGTGTCGAGCTTACGGGTGACGGCCATCTCACCGACGACGTAGAGCAGCATGCCCACCGTGTCGTCAAGAACCGTCATGACTGCGCCGCCATGTGCGATCCCGGGTGCGCCGCGATGTCGGCCGTCGAAGATATGCCTGGCGCCCACCCCGTCGCCACGCCGACGCGCTCGCAGGCGATGACCGTGCGGATTGTCTGTGCCGCAACCAAGGCACCACGGATGGTGCGCATCGAGGTAGTCGCCGTCGGCGGCGATAACACGATTCTGAAAGTTATGCCACCACGCGATGGCCGAATCTTCTTCCGCTTGCTCGTCGATGACGAAATCCTCCTAAATAGGACCACGCAGTGCATGGACCACCATGCGACTGAAGAACTGCGCCGACGTCGGCTGGGCTGATCGCCCGAAGACAGTATGTAAAGGACTCGTTAGCCCGCCGAGATCATCGCTGCGGTACACCTTCCAGTTCCGTCACTATCAGCCATTTGGTCCTGCCCCGCAATACGCCCTCGACGCTGTCGCCGCATAGCTCGCCCGATAATGCTCGGGGTCGTCGTCGGTGCTATAGGGGTCATACCAAATCCTGTCCCCCACAGCGGTGACGGTCAACCTCGCCTTCTGCACAAGGGTCACGAACGTCACCGACCGCGTTCTGGGCGAAGCGCTGAACATCGTCATGCTGCCAATCGAGAAACCAGTAGTCTTCAGGAAACTCGATTGATTTGAAGTGCCACTCACAGATAGCCTTTCAGATGAGCTTCGATGCCGGTATCGACAGTGCCAACGGATCGACTGGCCGTTTCGAGGGCTTCGACGAGGCGCGTTTCGGCGTCCGGGATCGTCGCGGCGACTTTGGCCGCAGCTAGACTACGACTCCGTAGCGATGTGCCGGCATCCGTGGCTGCGGCCGCAAGCGTAGACCACGCTTTGGAAGCATGTCGGGCCGCGGCAGCCGCTTCGGCAGTGGCGGCGTCATCTAGGAGATCGGCGATGTTCTGGCAACCGTCTGCCTGCAGCGTACGAAAGAGCCCGCCGCCGGTACCGGCTTTCTCGATGAACGCCCCGAGCCCGAACAATGCCGCGGTCAGGGCATCGTCATCGAACAGCGTTGGCCAATGCCCTACGTCATCGGCGAAGTCCTGCACACCCTTCAAACCGGAAGATTCGACTTCAGCTGCCTCGATGCGCAGTAGCGGCGCACCTACGGCACCGCCGCGCATGAACGCTGCGCTCGCGGCGAGTGCAGCGGCCGCGATCGGCCCAAGGTCTGGCACTCGCTCTGGCCAGTCGACGTGATATGTGGTGTGCCGGGTAGGTGTGGGAAACCCGACCGAGGACCGCGCCCGGCGTAGGTCGTCGTAGGCCACCGTCTGGGTTGTCTCGCGGTCATTATCGACCACATAGGCGACCCGTTGTTCGTCATCGTATCCGGTGATGACAATGTCGTGACGGCTCATGTGCAATCGGACGCGCAGGTAAGGAAGTTCGCCGATGTCAGCCCAGACCATGACGGGTCGACCTTTGTCGATTTCGTCGGTCACAAATGCCCATCCCACGTCCGGGTCATCGGTCGATCGCACGACGAACTTTGCGCCAACCCGGGAGAGGTAATCCTGTTCCAGGTCGCTTCCTCGTCCTACCAGGTACACCTGGGGGAACAACTGCGTAGAGCGGACGTACGAGAAGTCCAAGACTCCGCCGAGGGTGAAGACCAATCCTTCACTGAGTGCTTCTGTCCCCCATCCGAGTTGGGCCCATTCAGTAAGGTCACGAAGCGCACCGGAACCACAGTGCCCTCCCCTCCTATGGGGATAGGGAACTTGAATCCTCGTCATCGCCGCTTCCTTCCTTGTCAGTAGCACTGTTGAGACTCGTCAAAAGCTACGTTTCATCACGGCTTCCCGGCTGACAGTAGGTGCCAACACCAACACGCGTGACCGCAGCCAACCTCAGCCGCGCATCTCGACAGCCTATGGCGATGGGGCACATTGACTTTCGATCGCTAGTCCTGCATCAACACGTCAACGGTAAGAGCCACAGACGCGCAGCACTCAACCGTTGTACTCAGCTCGCTTGCTCCCGTGGTCGCGCTCCCGCGCTTCGGCTGCTTTATCAGAATCGGATGAGTCCTCGGATGTTGCGGCCCGATCGCATATCCGCGTAGCCTTCGTTGATCTGATCGAGGGTGTACTCACGGGTGATCAGCTCATCCAGCTTGAGGTGTCCGGCGTTGTAGAGCTCGACGAGCCGCGGGATGTCGTGGGCGGCGTTCGAAGAACCGTACAGAGCGCCGCGGATCTGCTTTTCATACAGCGTCAATTCCAGCAGTGAACCCGACATCGAGGTGTCTTCGGGGTGCCCGATCGCGGTAACGACCACACGGCCGCGTTTACCGACCAAGGACAGCGCCTCGCCGATGTAGGACCCTTCGGCGACATCGGTGGTCAAGACGCAGACATCGGCGAGTTTGCCGCGGGTGATGTCACTGATCAGTGACCAGGCCTCGTCGATCGTGGCAACGGCATGCGTCGCACCGAAACCGCCGGCTTGTTCACGCTTGAACGCCACCGGATCGACAGCCACGATGTTCAACGCGCCCGCGATGCGGGCACCCTGAATCGCATTCATGCCGATGCCACCGGCTCCGATCACCGCCACGGTATCCCCGGCACGCACCTCACCGGTGCGCACCGCCGACCCGTACCCGGTCGTCACACCACACCCGATCAACGCCGCCTTGTCCAGCGGTGTCCCCTGGTCGATTTTGACCAGAGACGCCTTGGGGACCACGGTGTATTCCGAGAACGTGCCCAGCAGGCACATCTGGCCGACGTCCTCACCCCTGGCATGGAAACGGTAAGTGCCGTCGATCTGGGGTCCCATCATGAGCGCGGCACCCAAGTCGCACATGTTCCCCATCCCCCGCGCGCAATAGGAACAGTGCCCGCACGACGGCAGGAACGTCAGGATCACCGAATCGCCCTCGGCGACGTTCTCGACACCCGCACCCACTTCGACCACGGTGCCGGCACCCTCGTGGCCACCGACGACGGGCAGCGGAATGGGCAGGTCGCCGGTCACGAGGTGTTCGTCGGAATGGCACAACCCGGTCGCGGTCAGCTGGACGAGCACTTCATCGGGGCCGGGAGGATCCAACTCGATGTCCTCGACTTCCCACTTTTCTCCTAGGCCCCACAGCACTGCAGCACGTGTCTTCATGTGTGTCTCCTTAACGTCAGTGTTTCGGTCGCAGTGGATTGATGATTCACGCCAGCGTCTCGATGATGAGGTCACCGTCGGCGAACTGGCGGCGCAGCTTCTTCTTGTCGAACTTGCCAGTGGAAGTCAGCGGAATGTCGGTGACGAACGCCCACCGTTCCGGTAGCCACCACTTGGCCACCCGCGCACGCAGAAATTCGGTCAGCTCCGCCGCGGTGGCGGTGCGGTCGGCAGCCAGGACGACCACCGCCAGCGGCCGTTCCTGCCACTTGTCGTCGGGCACTCCAATCACCGTGGCGGTGCGCACCGCAGGGTGAGCGGCCAACTCGTTCTCCAATTCCACCGAGGAGATCCATTCGCCCCCGGACTTGATGACATCCTTGGAGCGGTCGGTCAGCGCGATGAGCGCGTCCGCGCTGATCGTCCCGACGTCCCCGGTACGCAACCACCCGTCCGGCGACGCCGCCGGACTGTCATTCTCGTAATACGACTGAGTGATCCACGGGCCGCGGACTTGAATCTCCCCCACCGATTTTCCGTCCCACGGTTGTTCTGCACCGCTGTCATCGACGATGCGGGCCTGCACACCGGCCACCACCCGGCCTTGGGTTGCGCGCAGGTGAAGCGACCTCTCCGGGGTATCAGAACTCCGCGGCAGAGCGACCGAGGCCAGCGGGGAAGTCTCAGTCATCCCCCAAGCCTGCACAATGCGGATGCCCAGCTCGTCATAGGCGGTCATCAACGACCGCGGAACCGCCGAACCACCGCAGGCCACCATCTTCAGCGAACTCACGTCATGGCCAGGATTGTCGCGCAAGTAATGCAGAACATCGGTCCAGATTGTCGGCACCGCCCCCGCCATCGTCGGCCGCACCGCCTCGATCATCTCCACCAAAGGCCCCGCCTGCAGGAAACGGTCAGGCAGCAGAAGCTGCGCGCCGGCCATCATCGCCGCATACGGCAACCCCCACGCGTTGGCGTGGAACATCGGAACGATCGCCAACACCGTGTCGTCATGACCGATGCCCAAGGCATTCGAGGTGCACGCCGCCTGAGAGTGCAACCACGTCGAACGATGGCTGTAGACAACACCTTTCGGGTGCCCGGTGGTACCGCTCGTATAGCACATCGCTGCAGCCGACCGCTCATCGACATCGGGCCACTCGAACGTACTCGACTGGGCGGCCACCACATCGTCGTACCGTAGGACGTCCTTTCCGCACCCCTCGACCGCGGCAAGATCGCCGGTTCCGGTCACTAGCACCGTGCGCACCGAGGTCATCGACGGCAACGCCGCCGCCAAAAGGGCAAGCACCGTACTGTCGACGATGATCACCCGATCCTCGGCATGATTGGCGATCCACGTCAGCTGTTCCGGCGGCAGCCGCAGGTTCAACGTATGCAGCACCGCGCCCATCGACGGCACCGCCGCGTAACAGTCCAGATGCTCCTGGTTGCTCCATTGCAGCGTCGCGACACGCTCATCTCCACGGATGCCGATCTGGCGCAAAGCATTTGCCAACCGTGCCGCACGCTCACCCACCTCGCGATAGGACACCCCAGAGATCTGCCGGGGTCCGCGCGCAGTCAGCACCTCGCGATCGCCATGGACTGCCGAAGCATGGGCCACGATCGCGGGCACAGTCAACGCAACGTCCTGCATCGTGCTCCTCATCGCACACCCGCCCTACAGCCCGCGGTGAGGCGAGGGTCACGCATCGATGAGGTCCTGCCGATTCTGGCTCTCCAGCATCAACCGGTACTCGGGGAACAGGTTCTTGGCCTGCGGGATCAACTTGATCAACTTCGGCACCGGACCTTTCGCACGTACCGTTCCCTTGGCCATCGCCATCGTCAAGTTCACCTTCCCCAACCAGAACTTGTTCCCCGTGTCTGCCGACATGAACAACTCCACGTTGGGCACCGCGGTACTGGCCGCTCCGGTCTCCACCACCTTGTTCGGCATGTCCACCGTCACAACCGCATCCGGATCTGTGTAATGCACCCGCAACACCACACCCGAATTCGCGAGCTTGTCCGCCAGACCCTCCTTCTCCAAACCCCGCCGAAAGATCCCGCCCAGGAAGGCATAGACCTCGTCCTCGTCCCTAAATGCCGCCACCGTCAACCTCAACTAACCTCATTGTCAGAACAGAACAGAACAGAACAGGCACCGACTTCTGACGCTGCTCCTCCGGAAAGAATCGTCATGCTCGTTGGGAAACCCCACTAGGTCCTGATGCGCTGCGCCAAGGCGACCGCCGGGCAGCCGCTAGCGTTCCTTTGCCAGCGGGGCTGGATGGCAATTGTCACTGAAGTACCTCTCCAAGACACGCGTCGCATCCGCCGTCGTCGTTCCCACCGCCTACGCACCGCCGGCACCTCAGTCCGAGCCGGCGAGCACCAGTTCGGCCCGTTCGACGGCGACTTGCTGCGTGATGACCCGCTTGCTGAACATGAAGTCGCGGGGACGGTTGATGCAGTCGGCGGCAAGAAGCTCGCCGGCACGGAGGTAGAAGCAGGTGAAGTCGCGCTCCCGGGTCGGGTCGCCGCTGAGGACGACCTCGTCGTACCCGGTGTTGAGACCGGCGATCTGGAGCTTGAGGTCGTATTGATCTGACCAGAACCATGGAAGGGCCGCTATCTTCTTGGACTTCCCACAGACGGTCGCGGCGGCGACCTTGGCCTGCTCGGCCGCGCTCGGCACGGACTCCAGGCGGATGCGACGGCCGTAACGGGCCATGTCGTGGCTGGCGCAGTCCCCGGCGGCCACGATGTCGGGGTCGCTAGTCCGGGCCTGATCGTCGATCACGACGCCGTTGTCGACGACCAGGCCCGCGGTGGCGGCGAGCTCGGTGTTCGGCTCCACGCCGATGCCGACAATGACGAGGTCGGCGGGAATTGATTCGCCACCGGCCAGGATTACTTCGCGGACCCTGCCGTCGCCGGACAGAGCCTCGACCAGCGTGCCCGTCCGGATGTTGACGCCCTCCTCCCGGTGGATCCGGTCGAAGAACTCCGATACCTCCGGGGCGGTGACCCGTTCAAGGACGCGCCCGGTCGCCTCGAGCAGGGTGACCTCCAGACCCAGTGCACGCAACGAGGCGGCTGTCTCCAGTCCGATGTAGCCGCCGCCGA
Source organism: Mycobacterium syngnathidarum (assembly GCF_001942625.1). GTDB lineage: Bacteria > Actinomycetota > Actinomycetes > Mycobacteriales > Mycobacteriaceae > Mycobacterium > Mycobacterium syngnathidarum. Next base: position 364,741 of record NZ_MLCL01000029.1, on the reverse strand, counting down.
CGATCACCGCCCGACGCCCGGGTCCGGCGGCCTCTCGGATCATCTCGCCGTCCGCGGCGGTGCGTAGGTAGAAGACTCCGGCCAGGTCCGCTCCCGGGGTGGGGAGCCGACGAGGCCGGGCGCCAGTGCACAGCGCGAGCTTGTCGTAGGGCAGTGCGTCGCCGGTACTCAGCACGACATGACCAGCCGAGCGGTCGACCGCCGCCACCGTCGCATCCAGGAGTCGGATCCGCTGCTTGGCGTAGAAATCCGAGTTGCGGATCGCGAGTTCGGCCAGTTCGCATTTGTCGGCCAGGTACGACTTGGACAGCGGGGGCCGCTGGTAGGGCAACGCCGACTCATCGCCGACGAGGACGATTTCGCCGTCCCACCCTTCTCGGCGAAGACTGGCGGCGAGCTGGGTGCCCGCGTGGCTGGCCCCCGCGATGACCGCTCGCTGCACGGTCATGCGCCACCTTTCGGGGTGAGGCGGACCATCAGCTTACTGATCCCCCTCACGAAGTTGGACTGCACGTACTCGGGCTCACCGACGACCTCGATGTTCTCGAACCGCGGAAGCAGCTCCTCCCACAGGATCCGCAACTGCATCTCGGCCAGCCGGTTACCCATACAGCGGTGCACGCCGAAACCGAAGGAGATGTGGTTACGGGCGTTGGCCCGATCGATAATCAGGTCATCGGGCCGATCGAACACGCGCTCGTCGCGGTTGCCCGAGGCGTACCACATCAGGACCTTGTCGCCCTTGCGGATGAACTGCCCGTTGAGCACAGTGTCGGCCTTGGCGATCCGGCGCATATGCGCGAGCGGGGTTTGCCACCGGATGATCTCCGAGACCATGTTGGGGATCAGCTCGGGGTTCGCCTTCAGCTTCTCAAACTGGTCAGGGAACTCGTTCAGCGCCAGAACACCACCGCTCATGGAATTGCGGGTCGTATCGTTGCCACCCACGATCAGCAATACCAAGTTGCCCAAGAACTCCATCGGGCGATCGATCAGGTCCTTGGTGCTCTCGTCGCTCTGCAACATGGTGATCAGATCGAAGCCGGGCAGCTCTCCGGCAGCTGTCCGGGCTGCCTTGTCCCGCCAGTGAGCGCTGAGACCTCTAGCCATATCGACCATGCCGCGAAATATCTCGTCGTTGTCCGAGGGCCCACCGTTGGCTTGCTCCATGGAGGTGGCGAGATCGGACCATTGGACGAGCTTGCGCCGCTGCTCGAACGGGAAGTCCAGCAGCGTGGCCAGCATGCGCGCGGTTAGCTCGATCGAGACGTGCTGCACCCAGTTGAACGGTTCGCCAAGCGGCAGAGCGTCGAGCACGTCTACCACCCGCTCGCGGATGAGGCCCTCCATCTCACGCAGGTTCTTCGGTGCGACCACACCCTGGACAGCCTGCCGTTGCCGGTCGTGTTTTGGGGGGTCCATCGCGATGAACATCGCAATGTCGAGGAAGCGCGGCGGGCTCCCGATGACGATGAACGGCTCGGAGGAGAAGACCTCGTGGTTCTTGTCGACGGCCACGATGTCGGCATGCCGCGTCACCGACCAGAACGGGCCGAACGCGCTGTGGGCCTGATAGTGCACGGGAGCCTCGTTGCGTAGGCGCTCGTAATAGGACTTCCAGCGACCCTGACGATAGAGGAAAGGATTGCTAAGGTCGATGTCGGTCAGTTCAACCTCGTCAGCCGGCGGGATCGGTCGCTCGATGAAGATTTTTTCACCGTTGGTGCCGGTGACCCAGCGCCGCGTTCTGTCGTAGAGGTGGGCGCCCTGGATTATTCGGTCCATCGGAATTGTTGCCTGAGCCTTGGCAGTGACTGCCTCGCGAATATTGCTCACGTCTCACCTCTCTTTCGTCATCACAGTTGGAACTCGGGCAGATGGACGATCAAACCGTCCCACGCCTCAGAGACCTGCATCTGGCAGGACAGCCGGGAGGTCGGCTGACGCTCGGGGTTCATCGCGAGCATCTCCTCTTCATTGGCCCCGGAGAGGCCGACCCGATCGGACCATTGCGGATCGACGATCACATGGCAGGTGCCGCACGCGGCTTCGCCTCCGCAGTCGCCGTCGATGCCGGGCACCGCATTGTTGGTCGCGACCCGCATCAGTGACTGACCTTCCTCGAGAGGCGCCTCATACTTCTCGCCGCCGTGGGAGACAAATGTGACAACTGCCATAGCCAGGCTCCTTGCGTGTCCTCAGTTACTTGACACAAGTCTTGCGCCAGATGAGCGCTGCGGCTATGTTCGCCGGAGTCAGAAACTTGTGATTTCGGCTCAAAGGGGCCATGGTCAGTGAACCCCAATGACGCGGGTGTGCCCCCACTCGCATTCGTGCAAATGCTCGAGAGCCCGGCGTTTGACCCAGACGCCGTCGCGCGGCTTCGCAACATCATGGCTCGCGAAGGAACCGACGAGGCGACGCTGATTCAGCGTGATATCCAGGCCCCGTTACGGTGGTTTCGTGAGGCGTACCCCGGTCTAGACATCGATCAGGCAACGCTGCTCGGATTTGCGTTAGCCGAACAGGCACAGTTGACGTCCTTCGGCCCGCTGAGTGTTCCGCTGGTCAGCGCGGGCTCAGTGGCCGAGATCGTAGAGCTGCTGACTTATCTGCCGTTGATCACGACGGCTGTCAAAGCACAGTTTCATCCAGATGACCAAGGCCTCACCGTCGGGCTCTGGGGACACACCAGCGATCGTGCCCTGGACTGCCTCGCCGTCACGTACGCCGGGTTGGCGTTGTTGCGACTGCTGGACATGCTCGTCCGTGCGGCGCCGACCCTCACACTCCACTTGAGTTGGCCAGCGCCCGCCGCCTTGAAAGATCGCGAGGACGACCTTACCGCCGGGCGCCTGTTCTTCGACGCTCCGATGTCCTTCCTCCATGTTCCCGCGGACACGCTCAACGAGGTGTGCCGGTTCTCCGATCCCGTCGCATACCGACTCGCCATCGTCGATCTGCAGCGAACTCTCGACCAGCGGAGCGAAACCACGTCGTTCTCGGAGAAGGTGAGACGGCTGCTGCAGAAGGAGCCCGGACGCCGAAGTAAACATTGGTTCGCACATGAGCTGTCGATGTCCACCAGCACACTCAAGCGGCGCCTCTCCGAAGAGGAGACCACCTTTCGCGAGTTGCGCCAAGCATTCCTGCGCGAGCGCGCGATGCTGCAGCTACTCGACCGATCCCTATCGGTGAGTGAGATCGCCACGGATCTCGGATACAGCGACCTCGCCAACTTCTCACACGCCTTCAAGCGATGGACCGGCCGCTCTCCGAGCGAGTTTCGGCTCTCACCACATTGAGCTGTCCCGGCGGGTCCGGAGATCCCGACCTTTGCGGCGTCTTTCTGCAGCGTCGCCTCTCCCCGGGTGTTCGATGAAGGCCCGAGCCTGCGCGCCGGGCAGCAGATTCACCCGGTCACACAAGCCGGCCAGATGCTCGGCCAGCACCGAATCCAATTGGCGGGCATAACCGAAAGTGAACTCCCGCAACAGCGTTCCCATCGTTGACGGGGGATACACCCGGCGGAAAAAGGGTTTTTATGCCGCCAGCGCGGACCAGGTCGACATCATCGATGTAATCCGCGCCCGCGTACATGCTCGCGATCAGGGTGGCCAGTTTCGGAGCCGGATTGGCCGACCTCGACTTGACCCTGGGAGCTGCGATGTGAATCTTGTTGGCCAACAACTCCGATAGGCCTGCCTGCTCAGCCAGCGCCATCACCGGCACCAGGCCCGCGCACGACACCAGATGTCCTCATCGAACACATCGGACCGCGGGGTGAACGTGTGGGACACTCGCGCCGGAAGTGCCGTTCTCGAACTGGACCGATTGTTGCCTGAACAATATCAATCTTCCCAGCTCAGAACGCACTTTCCTTATCCCGACACCCCGACAAACAGTCCATTGTCAGTGGATCGAGGCTAAGACCGCTCAAGTCACAGCTATCTATAGCCAACGCCGAGGTAGCGGAGCGCCACCCGCGAGATCCGCGCACCCGTGGTGGCGATGTCCGCGGAGGGAAGGACGACGTGACTCACGGTGAGCCGCACCAGAACGTCTGCGACCTCCTCGACGTCTTCGGAGTCGAGATCGGCGAAGTGGTCGTGAAACCACGCGACCAAAGCCGCGGAGGAGAGCTGGAGCAGGGACGCCGATGTCGGCAGGAGAGGAAGAACGCCCGTCGTCGGCGCACCGGCGCGATCATCCCCTGAGTGGCTGGACGTCAGCACCGACTTCAGGAGCGGACTGGCTTCTGCTTCACGCAGGGTGAACCGCACCGCTGCGGTGATGCCGCCCTGAACGTCGCCGGTGTGTTCGGCGAGGATGGCGTGGATACCCTCCAGGAAGCGCTGACCCTCGGCCACCACGAGCGCGTCACCAAGTCCCTGCTTATCGCCGAACTCCTTGTATAGCGTCGGTCGGGAGACGCCGACAAGTTCGGCGACCTCACTCACTCGGACTTGTTCCCAGCCCTTCTCAATGGTGAGTTCCCGTGTCGCCCTCAAGACCTGCTCGCGGATATGTCGGCGAAACGACATCCGCGCCGAATCAGTTGGCATACGAGCAGAATAGGTGGCGAACTGGGATCTCCCGCGCAGCCCGACGACTGGCGTCAAACGGTACGGTCGAGAAAGTCGACGACCGCCGTCGAGAATGCGTCGTTGTTGTCGCCAGCAACCATGTGGCCCGCGCCCGACACGTCAACGGTTTGCGCGTGGGGAACCAAGGTGAGGAAATCCTTCACTGTCTCTTCGGAGACTATGTCCGACAGCAGGCCGCGGACCAGCAGCGCCGGCGCGGACACCTGTCGCGCGCCATCGACAAGGAATGCGCTCATCATCTCGAACTCCTCTGCGCCGTCGTCTGAATCACTCTGCAGGAACTGAAAATTCGACGTCGCAAACGCCGGATCCCATCGCCAGGCCCAGCGACCGTCTCCACGTCGGCGGAGGACTTTTTGAAGGCCGTCGACGTTTTCGGGGCGAGGGCGGTGCGGGTTGTAGGCGGCGATCACGTCAGCGGCCGACTCTAGGCTGTCGAAACCTTCGGGATGGGCCGACATGAACGATAGGACTCGGCGGGCGCCGTGCATCTGCATTCGCGGAGTGATGTCAACCAGGACGACGGCCTGCCATAGCTCCGATGGGGCGAGCAAGTGCGTGCCGAGGATGGTCAAACCGCCCAACGATGCCCCGATCGCGGCAACTGGGCGGGCGGAGCCGGCGTACGCGCGCACGGCCAACAGGTCGGACCCCAGCCGTTCGATGTCATAGCGTCCGTCTGGATCCCAGTCGCTGTCACCATGTCCCCTTGCGTCGTAGGCGGCAACGGTGTAGCCCCGCTGATGCAATCGTTGGGCGGTGACATCCCAGGCGTGCCGGCTCTGACCACCGCCGTGAAGGAGCAACACGACCGCCCGCGGTCCGTCACAGCGGTAGAAGTCGACCGCCAGCGAGAGCCCATCCACCGTGGGCACGCGCTCGACGACAGGAGCGGACGAATCATGTGCTCTGTTTGCAGACATCAAGAGATGGCCTTCGGTGCGACGACGGTGACGGTGCCCTGCGCCGCACACACCGCTCTGCCGTCGTTGCAGATGTCGATACGTGCCACACCGCTGGTTCTGCCCAGCGAGATGATCTCAGCCGTGGCTACACAGGTTCCGCTGGAGACTGGACGAAGCAAATTCAGTTTGAACTCCGTCGTCGCGACCCAGGATCCCATCGGAATCACGGGATAAAACACCACTCCAAGGCAATGGTCGACCATGGCCGACAAGCAGCCGCCATGCAAGTTGCCGAAAGGCGTCTTCAGGTCGTCGCGTGCGTCCATCTCCGCGACGAGCCGTCCAGCAGTGAATTCAGTGTGCCGGAAGCCGAGGTAACCGGCCAGCCCGCCCGTGGTTTCTGCTGCGCTCTGCAGTTGTTCAGCGACCTGCTGGTTGAACGCGGTGAACTGCACAGACATGTCCGGCCTCCTACCTCAGCTGTGGTTGAGACATTACGCCTTGTCTGTCACATCGGTCGACAATGGTCGCTCGCCAGGATTGCGGGAAGGAGAAACCTTGAAAGAAATGTCCGGAGCCCGTCACGACTGCGCTCCCGCGGTCCTCGAACAGTCAGCAGGCTCAGTATCGTGCGGAGAACCCACTCGGCGGCGTCGTCGACGGAGACGCCCGGTTCTACGTAACTCCAGTGTCTCCTGAAGATGGGACGGAGAAACTCGGTGACGAGTTCGAAGAGTGACGTCGAGGTCCCCGCCGCGAGGCCAACGCCGGCGAGTTCCTCGTCGCTGCCGAACAACAATCCGATGATCTCTTCGCGGCGCGCGGCCTCAACTGTGTATTCCACGAAATCGACGAGAGCGGAGCCCAGATCGGTGTGCTCCGCGATCCGGGGGTTGATGCGATCGAGATAGCGCTCGGCGGCGCGAATGATGACGCCCGACATCACCGCCTCCCGATTAGGGAAGTAGCGATACACCGTTGCCCTGGAGACACCCGCTGTTCTGCCGATGTCCTCCATGGTCGTGCCTACCACGCCGCAACTCTCTAGGCACCGCTCGGCAGCATCTAGCAATCGGTCGCGAGCGGAATCACGATCTGACGGCGCGGCGGCACCCCATCGCACCAACTTCGTCGACACAACAGCCAGTATGCCGCGGGCGCACACCATTGTGGCTTGACTGCAGATATGACACCATCGCATTCGTGTCTCACAACAGCCCGTGGCCCTGAGCGAGTGATCGATTGTCGGTAGAAGCGCGTACTCCGGTGGCGGTCGGCGTAGGCGAAGTCACCCATCGCGGGGACGACGTCGTCACCGGCCTCGGTTGGTATTCGACGAAACATTCGGTCGGTGTGTGGTCGGCCACCCCTCCACCAACCGGGTGGCGACTGATCGACACGGCAGACGAACAAACTCCGATCGATTCATCGCGGCTGGCCGTCGCAGGCGTCGACGAGGCGACCGGTCGCGCGACAGTGGACGGGTACACGGTCGAATACGACCGAGACGGGCGACCTCGATGGACACCGACCATCGCGCACCTGTCCGACGGGCGAAGAGTCGTCGCACGCAGCGACGATCCGCAGATTGCCGAGGCGATGGCGGGCGAGATGTACGTTGGCAGAACGGTTTGCCTCCGAAACACAGGGTCGTCCACGGGATTCGAGCTTCCATGATCGCCGAGGCCATGGTGTTGACCGGACCGCGGAATCTGGAGCGGCGCCAGATGACCATCCCCGACGTCGGTGACCGCGGTGCGATCCTGCGAGTTGAAGCATGTGGTCTATGCGGTACAGATCACGAACAATTCACCGGACACCTGCCTGCCGGCTTCTCATTCGTTCCAGGTCACGAAATCGTCGGCATCGTCGAACATGTCGGCAATGCGGCCAGCGAACGCTGGTGCGTCCGGGCCGGCCAGCGCGTGGCCGTCGAGGTGTTCCGGTCCTGCCGAGACTGCCCGGAGTGTCGCCGCGGCGAATACCGGCGATGTGCGGTGAACGGCATCGCCACCATGTTCGGGTTCGTCGACGTGGAGATCGGCGCCGGGTTATGGGGCGGATACGCCACCCATGTGGAGCTTCCGTGGGACGCGATGCTACTCCCGATTGCCGAAGACATGGACCCCGTTCTCGCCACGTTGTTCAACCCTCTCGGGGCCGGTATCCAATGGGGGAAAACTCTTCCCGACACCAAGGCGGGGGGTATCGTAGCGATACTGGGACCGGGCATCCGCGGGATCTGCGCGGCGGTGGCGGCGAAAGAGGCGGGAGCCGCTTTCGTCGCGATGACCGGCATCGGTCCACGCGACGATCAGCGACTGGCCATAGCCAGATCATTCGGTGTCGACCTGCCCATCGACGTATCGCAGGACGATGCAGTGACAGCGCTCCAGCGTGAGACAGGCGGACAGCTTGCCGACGTGGTCATCGATGTCACCGCCAAAGCACCCTCCGCGTTCGCCGACGCCGTCGCCCTTGCCAGGCCTGGCGGCAGGGTCGTGGTTGCTGGCACCCGCGGCGGAGGCGGCGCGCCCGGCTTTGAACCAGACACGCTGGTGTATAAGGAATTACACATCGCCGGTGCACTCGGCGTGGAGTATCCCGCCTACCGGGCAGCCCTCGAGATTCTGGCCACGCGCCGCTGGCCGTTCGACCGGATCACAAGAGAATCAACCGGATTCGCTGGTCTCGCGCCGCTGCTCAGTTCGCTTGCAGATGAAAATGCCAAATCGAGTGCGGCCCTGCACAACGTCTTCGTGCCCACGCCCTCACAGCATGCGGAGCTTCAACAGAGGAAGGTCACACGTGACGAGAACGGAACGCGTACCGATGCTCGACCTTGAGCAGGCCCGGCTGCGGGCTGCCGAGTGTGGGCTGCCCGCAGAGATGGCAGAACTGTCAGTATTTCGCGTGGCACTTCACCAGCCGAGCCTCGCAGTGGCCCTGTACGGAATGCTTGAGGCGCTGCTATTTAACGGTGTGCTCGACGCCCGGCTACGCGAATTGATCATCATGCGCATCGGCTGGGTAACGGGGTCGGTATATGAGTGGACACAGCATTGGCGAATCGCGACGCTGCTCGGTGTGGCTTCGGATGACCTTCTGGCGGTGCGTGACTGGCAGAGTTCCAATCGTCTGGGCCATGCCGAGCGTGCGGTCCTGGCGGCGACCGATGATGTGGTACGTGACGGGGTCATTGCCGAGGAAAACTGGGCCGCGTGCCACAAGGCATTCAATGGCGATCACGCGGTTTTGGTCGAACTTGTCGGAGCGATCGCCAATTGGCGGCTCTTTTCGATCCTGCTTCGATCCTTGAATATTCCGCTTGAGTCGGGTACCGACTCCTGGCCGCCCGATGGGCGAGCCCCTCGACGTGACGATTGAGTAAAAACGGTTGTTCAGCAATCGCACCCAAGTTGAAGCTCGGTTACCCCTTATGTTCCTAGTCAGTTGTGGGCTATTGAATTTCAAACGGGTAGTTGTGATTTCGGTCTCTTAGCCACGGTCTCGGGGTAATGCCACCAACTGGACATGTGGAGCCAACTGTTCTGGGACGCCTACACCAGCTTGAAGCACGCTCCGTCATACGAATACGATCCAAGGGATGTCGAGGTTCTTCGCGACTCAGGCCAACTGTTACTACTGGGAGAGTCGTTCAATCGGGTCGCTGGCAACAGAACGCCAATGAAGGCGATCGTCGGCAGTCACCGCACACAGCACCTCACGCAGAGAATTCAAGAGCCCGCTGCTGCAAGCTAGACCCGGCGTCCGACACCGAGGCGCTGCCGTCTTCATACAGCTGACCACGAACGCCAGCCGCGCCGAAGTCCCACCGGGGACGGCAAACACCTTCCGCCGCAACACCTTCGGATGCAGCTTGGACGGAAGGCCACCAGCCACCATAATATCGACCGTCTCGGCGTCGCCAGCACCGCGGACGAATCGGTGTACCGGCCCGTTGCCACCTCGCCTCCGGCTTGCGCGGGTCAATCTCTCAGGTCGTCGTTGCCACACTCAGAAGTGACATGTACAAATCACGGTTCAGCGAGTGTACAGTTCACGGTGTGGAGGTATCCGTGACCGAGTTGCGCGCGCACCTTAGCGATTGGCTCGATCGAGTTCGGGCTGGTGATGAGGTCGTCATCACCGACCGCGGGATTCCGGTCGCGCGACTCGCTGCGCTGGACAGCGCAGGCACCTTGGAGCGTCTCACGGCCGAAGGCGTGATTGCCAGGGCCACCGCGCAGCGGCCCGTCGCTGCGGGACGGTCCCGGCCCCGACCGCGGCGGCCGGTGTCTGACCAGGTCAGCGACCAGCGGCGCTGACCGGTGCCGCTCGTCTACTTCGACGCCAGCGCCTTCGTTAAACTTCTCACCACCGAGACAGGAAGCTCGCTGGCATCCGCGCTGTGGGACGGCTGCGACGCCGCATTGTCCAGCCGCCTGGCCTACCCCGAAGTCCGCGCCGCACTCGCTGCAGCAGCCCGCAATCACGACCTAACCGAATCCGAGCTCGCCGACGCCGAGCGTGACTGGGAGGACTTCTGGGCCGCCACCCGCCCAATCGAACTCACCGCCACGGTTGAACAGCACGCCGGCCGCCTCGCCCGCGCCCATGCCTTGCGCGAAGCCGACGCTGTCCATCTGGCCAGCGCGTTGGCAGTCGGCGAACCCGGCCTGATCGTCGCCGTTTGGGACCGACGCCTGCACGCCGGAGCCCAAGCCGCCGGGTGCCGACTCGCCCCCGCCCAACTCGACCCCTAATCCGACCGCTCGACGTCAGAGGTGGGTCGACCCCGGCATGGATGACGATCAGGTACCGATTCGCCAGGTCAGAACCCGTGTCGTAAGTGGCCAAGTCCCCCCTCGGACACACTCAAACCGGGTTCAATTTCCCGGCAGCCGCGGCAACCCAGGTCAATTCTTCGTGGAAGATGTCGCTGTGCGCGCCGGATGGTCCCTCGTCCTTGGCCACCACATCCGACGAGTTCAGGTTCAGAATCCGACCCGTCTGAAACGGATAGCTCGCACCCTCGGCACCCAGGCTCTGGGTTGGTGACTGGTATGCCCCGTGCGAACCCATCGCCCGCCAGCGGAACAACGGATCTTCGACCGCTGCCGCATCTTCGCCCGCCGCGGCCGAGGCCAATGGGTAGAACGTCCCCAGAGCCCGGTCATGGCTGGAGAAGCAGACCGTCAGCGGCCCGTCGATGCGGTTGAGCAGCCCCGTCAGCTCACCTGAGCCCTTCCGGAACGGCAGCCGCTCGGCAAAGGTGAACCGAGAGTACGCCCCCTGCAACAGGGTCACCGCCTTCACCGGTGAAGGCTGGATGTCGCTCATCCCGGCCAGGGCGTAGGACACCACCCGGGCGCCGAAGCTGTGACCGACCAGGTGTATCCGCAGCTCGGGGAAATCCGCGTGAAGCTGATCGATGACCGGTCCAAGCCCCTGCCGTCCCACCACTCCGGCGCGGTTCTTCATCTTCCAGTAACTCAGTTGACGCAACGCCTCCTTGGCGCCGCGCCACAGCCGCCCCGCGATATCACCCAGTCCGGCCGCTCCCCCGCCGTCATCATCGAATTCCACACCGGCGGACGCCAATTCGTCGGCGAAGGTGGTGAACAGCTTTTCCGGGTCCTGGTCGGGTGCGAGCATCCCCGGCCCGGCGTCCGGCTCGTCGGCCTCGCCGTCGTTGAATCCGGTCTGGGTGGCCGCGCTGAACTCCCGCATCGCGTCGAGCAGTTCCGGCAGGCGATCGATGTCCGGCGCGGCGGCCAGCAGGGCGGCGAGCTTGTCCAACTGCTGCTTGCCGCGCGGGAACATGTCCTTGAGCTCGGCGAGTTGGGCCGGGTCGATGGTCGCCGGCCCGCCAGGCACCGGGGCCGCCTCGTCGCCCAGTGCGGCCGCACCGCCGCCGTCGTGTGCCGACGCGGAGAAATCCGGGATCGGCTCGTCGCGCCAGAGCTGCGACGGCCACCGCACTCCGACGAAGCCGACCCTGCGGGCCGGGTCGAGTTGCGGTGCCAGCAGCCCGAACCACCGGTCGTACAAACTCGCCGCGGCCGCCTCGTCATTGTTCCAGCCGTGGGAGAAGATGATCAGATCGGTCAACCCCGCCGCACCGATGCGCTGCTTGAGGTCCACCAGCACTGCCGGGTCGGGATCGCCGTCGGCATCGAACACCAGGCGCCAGATCCGTTCTGCCACATTGTCGGTCATCGAATCGCCTTTCAGGTCACACCGCTTGCAGGGCGCGCATGAGATCCAGCAGGCCGCTGCCCTGGAATGCCGGGTCCCGGTTCAGCGAGGTCGCCGACTCGACGAAGATGCGCTTGATCGCCTCCGGTTCGCTGACGAACTCGCGCTGGACCGAGAGGAATGCGGCGATCGCACCGGATACGTGCGGTGCCGCCATGCTGGTTCCGCTTTCCTCGACGTAGACCGGCACGTCGTCGGCCACATCGATCTGATTGGTGACCTTGTCCCGGCGGCTCCCGGCTGCTGCCGACGTGATGCGTTCGCCGGGTGCGACCAGGTCCGGTTTCCGCCGACCGTCCCCGGTGGGGCCCCGCGAGGAAAAGTACGAGACGCCGAAGGTGTGCGGCGAACTCCGGTGGGTGGAGCCGACGGTGATCGCGCTCTCGGTGTTGCCCGGGTCGTTGATCGTCATGTCGGCGGTGAACTTGACCGAGTCCTTGCTGAATGCGGTATTCAGTGACACGTAGCCGGAATTGCCCGCGGCCACGACCACCACCACACCTGAGCGCACCGTCTTGTCGACCTCGATGCACATCGGGCTCTGACCGCAGGCGTACCACTCGGCGTCGAATTCGTAGCCGAGGCTGAGGTTTACCCCGTGAATCCGGGGCACCCGCTCACTGCCGGCGTTGAGTTTCCGAACGTAGGCCAACGCCTGCATCACCCGACTCACCCTGGAGGCCTCATCACCGCGGCCGAGCACCTTGAGGCTCACCAATTTGGCCTTCGGCGCCATCCCCGCCAGCCGCGACGGGTCGGCCACGGTGCGCGGCGCAGTGATCGGATCGCCCCCGTGCTCAGGGTCATTGAGCCGCTTCTCGACCACCACGACATCTTCGGGTTTGCGGTCCACCAACCCGCCGGCGATGATCGCGGCCACGTGCGTGCCGTGCCCGTCGGTGTCGGTCAGCGGGGCATTGCCTCCGGTGAAGTCGTGATGCAGATCGACCACCGCCGGATCACTCAGGTTCTGATGCGCCGCGAAGTGCGCGTGCTTCTTGTCGATACCGGAATCGACTACAGCCCACACAATTCCCTCGCCGAAGCTGGCGAATGACCGCTGTGCGGCGATGGCCTTGATGGTGGCGGAGGAGGCATCGATCTGCGGGTGCACCTCGAAGTCCGGCCAGATCCGGTAGACCGCCCGTTCGGGCCAGGACTGCGGGACGGCGTCCGCGGAAACCAGCGACTTGATCTGGTCGGACGTGAGCTCACCGGCCATGAACTGGTCTGCCAGTGGCACGGGTGCCCCCGCCCCGCCGACCAGCTCCCACAACCGCACGATCCGCTCGATCGCGGCGGTAACCGACGGCTGAAAGGTCAGGTTGAACTCGATCATGATCGGTATCGGGGTGTCAGTGATCTCCCGTGCCATCGTCGTGCGCAACGGCGGTGTCACGACGCTGGCGAGAACCGGATCGTGTTTGGGCGGTTCGGTAGTCCCGACCTCCGTGGCCTGTGCGCCCTCGGGCGAGGGAGCGACGGCTCGCACCCGTGGCGCAGCCGCCCCCTCGGTTCGGTCCCGGGCACCCGCCACGGCATCGCGGCCCGCCGCGCTCAATCGCACCGCGTCGCCCTTGGCCGCCTTCGGCGCGATCAGCTTGCGCCTGCGCAGCATCGTGACGGCATCGTTAACCCGGTTGTGCCAGTAAGGATTGGCGTTCTCGTACTGCCGGTCGCGCTCGGTGAATGTCGAGGCGAACCTGGCAGCGACGGCCTCGGCCAACGACGTCAGGTCAGCAGTCGTGCCGCCCTTCAGATCCCCCAGCGCCGCCAGCACCCGATCTGCCCAGACATCCCCAGTTGAACTCACCGCGCTCCTCGGCACACTCCGCCACCACAGGTTTTCCTGTGTCGATTGATCGTCGCTCAGTCGAGCCCGGTGTACACGCGTATTCGACTACTCGAAGCTCACCGGGCCCGCACATTTCCGATCGAGTACTGCACTACTCATGTCATTTGCGCCCCGGTGCACAACAATCAACTCTGGTAGGCGGCACCCCATTCTCCCCGGAGGGAAACAACGAATGGTGACCACGGCGAGACAGGCTCCAGCGTTCATCGCCACGGTCTGGTCTCGGGCCCGGTCGGTGACGGTCGACGTTGCGGTCCGGGTCGCTCAGTACGTCGACCAGTCAGTGGGCTGGCCACGCCTGCCCAAGGTCATCGGCCTGGCCGTGCTCGTCGGACTCCGACACCAGCTACGGACGTCGAATCTGTATGCCGCCGAACCTGCCCCGGTCCCCCCGACCGGGCCGGTCGGTATCGGCAACTATCTGGGCGCCCGCACGCGTGACGGTTCCTACAACGACCTGAGCGAGCCAAGGATGGGTGCGGTGGGTTGCCGGTTCGGCCGCAACGTGCCACCCGAACATTCGTATCCCGAATCCGCCCAGCAGCTGCTCGATCCCAATCCGCGGTTGATCAGCCGCGCGCTGTTGACCCGCGACAGCTTCCAGCCGGCGACCACGCTGAATCTGCTGGCCGCGGCGTGGATTCAGTTCGAGGTGCACGACTGGTTCGCCCACGGTTCGGTTCCCACGCAGCCCTGGGTGGTGCCCCTGCTCGACGACGATCCGTGGCCTGAGCGGCCCATGCGGGTCGAGCGCACCCCACCCGATCCACACCCCAGTCCAGTCGGGCCTCCCACCTTCGTCACCCAGGAGTCGCACTGGTGGGACGCCTCCCAGATCTACGGGACCACACCGGCATTCGCCTGCGCCCTGCGCGCGCCCGACGGCGGCAAGCTACGCATCGACGAGTCCGGCCTACCGCCACCCGAGGTCGAGGCCACCGCAGACCTCACCGGTACGGCGGGGAGCTTCTGGGTGGGCCTGGCCCTGCTGCACTCGCTGTTCATGCGCGAGCACAACGCCATCTGCGACCACCTGGCCCGGAAATATCCCTACCTGACCGGCCAGCAGCTGTATGACAAGGCCCGCCTCGTAAATTCCGCGCTGATGGCCAAGATCCACACCGTGGACTGGACGCCGGCGATCATAGCGCACCCGACGACGGTGACCGCCATGCGCGTCAATTGGTTCGGGCTCCTCGGTGAGCGGTTGGGTCCCCGGTTTCGGCAGCGCTTCGGCCGGATCAGCACCAGCCCCCTGCTCCACGGCATCCCCGGCTCCCCGACCACACACCACGGCGTGCCGTATTCGTTGACCGAGGAGTTCGTTGCGGTGTACCGCATGCACCCGCTGATCCCCGACGAGTTCACCTTCCGCTCGCTGGCCGACGACCGCGTCACCGCACAGCACGAGCTGCCCGAGCTGACGGTGACCAATGTGCGCGCCCGGCTGGCGGAGAGCCCCATGGCGGACCTCTTCTACTCCTTCGGCCGGGCCCACCCCGGAGCGTTGTCGCTACACAACTTCCCGCGGCATCTGCAGCACCTGCACCGGGTCGACGGCACCCTGCTGGACCTCGCGACGATCGATCTGATCCGAGCCCGGGAGCGAGGTGTGCCGCGCTACAACCAGTTCCGGGAGCTGTTCCGGCTCAAGCCGGTCAAGACGTTCGAAGAGCTGACCGGTGAGACGGCGCTGGCGGCCGAGCTTCGCGAGGTCTACGACGACGACGTGGACCTCGTCGACCTGATGATCGGCCTGTACGCCGAACCCAAACCTCCCGGTTTCGGCTTCAGTGACACCGCATTCCGCGTCTTCATCTTGATGGCCACCCGCCGGCTGGAGAGCGACCGCTTTTTCACCACCGATTTCCGTGAAGAGACGTACACCGTCGCCGGAATGGCCTGGGTGCGGGACAACGACATGCGCTCGGTGTTGTTGCGCCACTTTCCCGAACTGTCCCCGGCCCTGACCGGCGTGGCCAACCCCTTCGCCCCCTGGAAAGTCGCCGCACCCCGCTGAATCAGAAAGGCATCCGTATGACCGCAGCCATGACCTCCGCCGACGTCCGTCGCATCGCCGAAACCCTCAACCCGGTCCGCTACCGCGACGACCTCGAGCGACCGAAGGCAGGCGAAGCCAAAGACATCGAAAAGATCGTCAAGGCACTTCGCAAGAACAACGAACGCGCCTACAAGAAGTTCAAGCACGGCCTGCGTGACGCCCACGCCAAGAGCCATGCCATCCTGCGCGGCGACCTCATCGTCAACCCGGACCTGCCCGAAGCGCTCTCCCAAGGGATGTTCGCGCAAGCACGCAGCTACCCGGTGATCGCCCGCATCTCGACCACCTCGGGGGTACTGCGCAGCGACCGGAACCGCGGCGTGCGCGGGCTCGGCATCAAGGCCATCGGCGTGCACGGGGCGCGGGCCATGAAGGACCCTGGCGACGAATCCAACGTGACGCAGGACTTCGTCCTGGTCACCCACGAGGAATTCCTGTTCGCCGACGCCCACGCGTACCGCACCCTGGGCATGCTGAGCGCCACCCTACTGGCCCGGTTGTCCGACGGCGCGCTGTGGGCAGGCAGCGAGCTGCTCGGCGCGCTCAAGAAAATCGGCCTGCCGATACCGCCGAATCTGGCCGTGTTCGTCGCCCCCAACCGCCCGATCCTGGGCGAGACGTTCTTCTCCTCCGCCCCGATTCGCTATGGCGACCATGTGGCCCGATTCAAATACGAACCCACCTCACCCGAGGCGAAAGCCCTTGCCGAGCAGACCCTTCCGCGAAACCCTGGACAGGACGAGCACCGCGATCTGATCATGGAGTTCTTCGAAAAGCACTCCGCGGAATACACATTCAGCGTGCAGCTGTGCCTGGATGAGGAGGAGATGCCCATCGAGGATGCCACGAAACCCTGGAAATCCCCGTACCTGCCGGTCGCCAAAGTCGTTTTTCCCCGCCAGAATCCGTACAGCGCACTGCGCCGCGCGTACGGCGACGACGTGTTGTCGTTCAACTCATGGCGCGGCCTGGAGGCCCACCGGCCGTTGGGATCCATCAACCGGCTGAAGCTCAAGGTGTACGAGGCGTCGAGCGACTTCCGGCATCAGATGAACCACATCGAGCGGCACGAGCCTGCCGACATCTCCGAGCTTCCGGATTGACGCCGGCGAACAGGAATTGCTTGCAATGGGAAGAACATTCACTGCCACCGCCGACAAACGCCGCTCCGTTGACCCCCTGTTCGGCAGCGTTGGCGGCCCCATGCCCCTAGACTCAGGGTTCATGCCTGGTCAGTGGCAGCTCTTGGACCGGCCCGCCGAGCACGAGGCCATACGGGCCGCCCTCAGCGGGACGGACAGCTGCGGAGTGGTCCTCGTCGGAGCGGCCGGAGTCGGCAAGACCACCCTGGCGCGCACGGTGACCGCATCGTTGAGCCGGAAGGTGCACTGGACCGCGTGCACCGAGTCGTCGCGCAGCATCCCCCTCGGCGCGTTCGCCCACTGGGTGTCGTCGTCGGGATCACGCGATCCCATCGCCCTCATCGGGTCGGCCCGTGAATCACTTGTGGCCGACGGCGACACCATTGTCGGGATCGACGACGCCCATTTGCTGGACCAACTCTCGGCGACACTGCTGCACCAAATCGCCGTCGAGCGCTCGGGCCACGTGGTGGCCACCGTGCGCAGCGGCGAACCGGTTCCCGATGCCGTCACCTCGCTGTGGAAAGACGGCTATCTAGAGCGCTTCGAGCTCAACCCGTTCACCAAACAACAGAGCATCGCGCTCATCGAAACCGTTCTGGGTGGAACGCTGGAGGGCCTCAGCGCCGACGTGATGTGGCAGACCTCCGGTGGCAATCCCCTGTTCCTGCGCAACATGGTCGAAGGCGCCGTCGACGCCGGCACGCTGACGAAGGTCAACGGGGTCTGGCAGTTTCGCGGCCCCACCGTCATACCCTCCGGGCTGATCGAATTGCTCGACGAACGGCTGGCGCACGCCGGCGAGGACGTCTTGCACGCACTGAAGCTCCTGTCGCTCTGCGAGCCACTCGATATCGATGCGCTGGCCGAACTGGCCGGCGAGGAGGCGGTGGACGGCGCCGAGATGCGCGGCCTGATCCGGATCGTCGCCGACGACGGTCAGATCAACGTCCGCTTCAGCCATCCGCTGTTCGGCGAGGCGGTGCGCCGTCGGGTCGGCACCGCGTCGGCCCGCAAGCTGCGCGGCCGGATCGCCAAGATTCTGCACGAGCGCAACCTCGACTCACCCGCCAGCCGAATCAAGTTGGCCGAGTTGGCTATCGAGAGCGACCAGGGCACCGACATCGAACTGCTGATCACCGCCGCAAAGGACGCAGTGTTCCTGTCCAACCTGCCGCTCGGAGAGAAGCTGGCCCGCGCGGCCTTCGATCACGGCGGCGGACTCAGCGCGGCCGCGCTACTGTCACGCGCGTTGTTGTGGCAGGGGCATCCGGCCCAGGCTGACAGCATCCTCGAGCAGTTCGCACCCGCCGACCTCAACGAGATGGAGCTCGTGCAGTGGGGCATTCCCCGGGTGTCCAACCTGTTCTGGTCCCAGGGCGATGTGACGCGCGCCAATCAGGTGCTCGCCCTCCTGCAAGAGCGGGTAACCCATCCCATCCTCAGGCTGGTCGTCGATGCGACAGGTGCCGGCATGGCGGTGCACCAGAACAAGATTGCCGAAGGCCTGGAGATCGCCGAGCGGGTGCTCGCCAACCCCGAGGCTCCGCGGCAGTCGGTGGATTTCGCGGCGTTCGCCGCCGGACTGTCGATGCCGCTCGTGGGCCGCGGCAACGACTTCCTGTCGATCGCGTCCCGGTGCCGGGCCGAGCGCAAGACCACCGACGGAATGATCCGGATCATGGTGTTCTACGGCGAGGTGCTGGCTCTGGCCTACACCGGTCAGCTCGAACTGGCTCAGCAGCGCGCCGCCGAATACGCCGAGTTCTCGTCGGCCGGCCAGTTCGCCGGCTGGGCCATCGCCAGGATCATGGACGGCGTGGCCGCCACCCACAGCGGCCGGTTCCAAGACGCCATCCGGTCGATCGAGCAGGCCCTGGCCGCGCTCAACGCGGAAAGCTCCCTGCCCTGGCAACTGCCCGGCCGGCTGCTGCTGGCGCGCGCCTACGCGGCGGTGGGCAATCCCGCCGACGCCGAACGGGTACTCGAGGACGCCAAGGAACACTCGGGCGAGTTCATGGCGCTCCACGAACCCCTCCGAATGGTCGCCAAGGCCTGGCTGGCTGCAGCCAAAGGCGGGCATCGCTCGGCGATCGATTTGGCCCGCGCCGCCGCCGATGCGGCACACTCTTCGGGCCAATATGCGGTCGAGGCCGAGGCGCTGCACAGCGCGGCCCGCTTCGGTGACCGCAGTGTGACCCGCCGGCTGCAGGATCTGGTCGACCGTGTGGCAGGGCCGCTGCCCGCTCTGTACGCGCGGCATGCCGCCGCGGTGGCCGCGGCCGACGCGAACGAGCTGGACAAAGTGTCCGCCGCGTTCGAGGAAGCCGGGTTGCTGTTGTCGGCTGCCGACTCCGCCGCCCAGGCGGTGCCCCTGCACGACAAAGCCGGACACCGCCGCAACAGCACCGAATCCGCCGCGCACGCACTGCAATTGGCATCCAAGTGTGGCGGTGCGGCCACCCCGGCCATCCGGTCGGCCGCTCGCCCGCTACCGGTGACCGGACGCGAACGCGAAGTGGCCGGCCTCGTTGCCCAGGGATTGTCGAACCGCGACATCGCCGAACGGCTGACGGTCTCGGTCCGCACGGTGGAGGGCCACATCTACCGTGCCTGCATCAAGCTCGGCGTGGCTGACCGAGATGAGCTGGCCAAGATCGTGTGGAACGACCTGGCTCGGTGAATCCACCGGGAGCTCAGTACACGTCGCGCACGTAGCGCTTCTGGGCGACCAGTTCTCGCTTGTAGTCCCGGACGGCGTCGTCGGACATCCCGCCGTGGGTCCGCAGGATCGTGGACAGCGTGGCGTCCACGTCCTTGGCCATCCGGCCGGCGTCACCGCAGACGTAGAAGTGGGCACCGTCGTCCAGCCAGCGCCACACCTCGGCTCCACGGTCGAGCAGCTTGTGCTGCACGTAGACCCGGTCGGGCTGATCTCGGGAGAACGCCAGATCCAGCCGGTTCAGAAATCCGTCGCTGACCATGTCCTCCAGGTCGTCGCGATAATAGAAGTTCTCGTTGCGGTGCTGATCGCCGAAGAACAACCAGTTCCGGCCACCGTGTCCCAATGCGCGACGCTCCTGAAGGAATCCCCGGAATGGGGCGATGCCGGTGCCCGGCCCGACCATGATCATCGGGGTATCCGCGTCCTCGGGCGGGCGGAAATGCGGTGAGCGCTGCAGGAATACCGGCGCCGCCGCGGCCCGGTCGGCCAGGAATGTCGAACACACCCCACCTCGGTGCGCGCCGCCCGGCCCTCGGTAGCGCACCACCGATACCGTGAGCTGAACCTCGTGCGGACTGACCAGCGGGCTTGACGAAATCGAATAACTGCGCGGGGTCAGCCGGACGAGAACCTCTTGCCACTGCTCGGGCTCGGCCCGCACCGCGAACTCCGTCACCACGTCGAGGCCGTTGCGGTTGCGCAGCCAGTTGCTGCGCCGCCCACCGGAATTGCGCAGGATCTTGGCCGCGGAGCGCTCGGTGCAGGAATCCGCCACGAACCGCAACAGGTCCGGCGTCACCCGGCAGATGTCGTACGACGAGATGAGGGCGTCGCGCAGCGACTGCTCCACACCGTCGACCTCGATCACCGAGTCCGGGTTGAGCGCGGTGGCCGCCAGCCAGGTGTCCACCACCTCCGGATCGTTGCACGCATAGACACCCAGCGAGTCACCGACCGAATAACTCACCTCGTACTCGGAGACGTCGAAACCGAACTGGCGCACCTCCTTGGCCGCGGTCGGTGTGGTCAAC
The DNA here is from genome assembly GCF_001942625.1 of Mycobacterium syngnathidarum. GTDB lineage: Bacteria > Actinomycetota > Actinomycetes > Mycobacteriales > Mycobacteriaceae > Mycobacterium > Mycobacterium syngnathidarum. The sequence continues at coordinate 344,153 of NZ_MLCL01000029.1, read as the reverse complement.
AGTTCATTGCGCGCCAGCGCGGCCAAGATCGGTTTGGCCCTGGTGAATTCGTCGGGTTCGGTGGGGATGACGGTGCGGATACCGCCGCCGATGACCGCCGGTACGGGCGCCGCACCGGTGAATGCCGTGGTGACCGTGTCGGCCCAGCGCCGCATCGGCTCGTCGTCGTAGGCCTCGCAGTCGGTGCGGTCGAGCAGTTTGGTGGCACCCAGATCTGCCAGCCGCTGATCCAGGGATTTGGCGTGCCCGCAGAAGTTGTCGTAGGACTTGTCGCCGATACCGAGCACCGCGTACCGCAGCCCGTGCAGCTGCGGGGCATCCGGGGCCTGCAGCCGGTTCCAGAAGTCGGCGCCGTTGTCCGGTGGCCCGCCGTCGCCGAACGTACTGGTGACAATGAGGATGTCTCGTGCGGCAGCCAGGTCGGCCAGGGCGAGGTCGTCCATGTTGACCAAGGAGGCCCCATCGATGCGACCCGCCAGTCCGGCTGCGAACTCCTCGGCGGTACCGGTCTGCGAGGCCCATAGCACCATTGGCCCACCCGGTACCGGCCGCCGGGCCGGCACACCGTCGCCGGCCCGCGAGTAGCGTCCGGCCAGCACCCCGTCCAGCCACAAGCGCACCCCGGCACTGACCGGCGCTGCGGCCGGGAGTACCGGTACGCCCACGGGCTCATCCGGCAGACCGGTGAAAAAACCTGCCAGGTAGATCTTTTCGTCTTGGCTGAGGGTCGGCTTGGGCACAGCGCCCAACCCCACCTCGGCTGCGAGCGGGTGCAACGCGGGCGAGCCGTCAACCGTGCGGACGGGACGCAGGCTCACCGCGCATACCTTGAACTCCGGTTGCAGCGCGTCCGGGTCGACCGCGTCGTTGGTCACGGCGTTGACAGTGAGGTATTCACCGTGTTCGTCGTTCCAGTGGAACGGCGCGAAGCAGTTGCCGGGGCGCACACGGTCCGACACCTTGGCGGGCAGCACGGCGCGACCGCGCCGGGACGTCAACTCGACCGGCTGCCCCTCGCCGATGTCGAGCTCCAGAGCGTCGAGCGGATGGATTTCGATGAACGGCGTGGGATTGAGCTTGTTGAGCTTGTCCACCTTGCCGGTCTTGGTCATGGTGTGCCATTGGTGTTGCAGCCGACCGGTGTTGAGCACCATCGGATAGTCGTCATCGGGTAGTTCGGCGGCGTCCATGTGCGGACGGGCGTGAAAGACGGCCCGCCGCGACGGCGTCGCGAAGGCCAGCCGGGGCCGGTGGCCGTCGGCGTCGACGAACAGGTCTTGGCTCACGCCGTCGTTGAGGTACCGGATGGGGTGACGATCATCCTCACCGCCGGGGTCACCGACGGGCGGGACCGGCCACTGCAGGGGCGTTCGACGCAGCCTGTCGTAGTCGGCGCCACGCAGGTCATATCCGGTCTTCGGATTGGCGAATCCGCGGATCTCGTCGAATATTTCGGCCGGGGATTGGTAGTCGAAGTGCTCGGCGAAGCCGAGCTGCGCCGCGACCTGGCAGATCAGCTGCCAGTCGGGCCGCGCCTGCCCGAGCGGGGCGACCGACGGAGACAGCAAGGTCAGGTTGCGCTCCGAATTGACCATGACGCCTTCGGCTTCCGCCCACAACGCCGCGGGCAGCACGATGTCGGCGTAGTGATTGGTCGCGGTAGACCGGTACGCGTCCTGGACGACAACGAGCTCCGCGGCTTCCAGACCGTTGATCACAGTCTTCCGGTTGGCCACGCTGGCAACCGGATTGGTGCAGATGATCCAGCACGCCTTGATCTGGCCCTGCTCCATCTGCTCGAACAGGCCGATGGTTCCCGGGCCCACATCGGAGCGGATGCTGCCGGGTTCGACGCCCCATCGGGTCTCGGCGAAGGTTCGGTCATCAGCGGCGAGGACCGACCTCTGACCGGGCAGTCCCGGCCCCATGTAACCCATTTCGCGTCCGCCCATCGCATTGGGCTGACCGGTCAGAGACATGGGCCCGCTGCCCTGGCGGCAGATCGCGCCCGTGGCCAGATGCAGGTTGCAGATCGCGTTGGTGTTCCAGGTGCCGTGGGTGCTCTGGTTGAGCCCCATGGTCCAGCAGCTCATCCACTCGCCGGCTTCGGCGATCATCGTTGCGGCGGTGCGGATGTCGGCTTCGGGGATGCCGGTGATCTCGGCGACCCGGGCCGGCGGGTAGTCGGCTAGAAGCCCCAGCAGTCCGTCCCATCCTTCGGTGTGCTCGGCGATGAACTCGTGGTCGATGGCACCGTTTTCCACCAACAGGTGCAGCAAGCCGTTGAGCAGGGCCAAATCGGTGCCCGGTTTGATCTGCAGGAACAGATCGGCACGTTCGGCGGTAGCGGTCCGGCGCGGGTCCACCACGATCAGCTTGGCGCCGGCCTTGAGCCGATCTGCCATGCGCAGGAACAGAATCGGATGGCAGTCGGCCATGTTCGCGCCGGTGACGAAGAACAGGTCGGCCCGGTCGAAGTCGGTGTAGGAACCCGGCGGACCATCCGATCCGAGCGACTGTTTGAAGCCCGTACCCGCGCTCGCCATGCACAGCCGTGAATTCGACTCGATGTGGACGGTACGCAGGAAGCCCTTGGCAAGCTTGGTGGCCAGGTACTGCGCCTCCAGTGTCATCTGGCCCGAGACATAGAGGGCAATGGCGTCGGGCCCGTGCTCGTCGACGATGGCCCGCAGCCGGCGCCCCGCCTCGGCGACCGCGTCGTCCACCGGCGTCGGTACCAGCTCATCGCCACGGGCCGGCCGCAGCAAAGCCGACGTGAGCCGGTCGTCGGCGGCGGCCATCATCTCGGCGTGCATCGCCCCCTTGGTGCACAACCGGCCGAAATTGGTGGGGTGCAGCTTGTCGCCGCTGACCCGGGCGATCACCGTGCGACCGTCATCGACCCTGGTAGTGACCTCGATACCGCATCCGACGCCACAGTACGAACACCCCGTTCGCTGTGTACTGTCCGGGCCAGAACCCAGGCCCGCGCCGTCCGCCATGCCCCCATCGTGTGGTGAGGGTGTTGTCGGATCTTTCCGGCGACGTTATCGCCACGAAAACTGATCCTCACGGGGCCCCTCGTCCCGTTGTGAGGACCATAATCCCAGGTCAGAGCGTAATAGTGAGGTGCTGGCCCGCCGGCCATCCCAGCTGGCGGTGATCTTGAGGGCAGCGTGAAGGTTCAAAAAGTAGACCTGAACTGCCGCCGTCGAAAAATACCGAAATAATGACGGTTGTGACACCGAAGGTTCTGTTCCTCCGCAACGACTGCACGGCCACCGAGGCCATGCTGGCCGACGCGTTCAGCGGATGCGGATTCGACATCGACACATTCGCGGTTGTGACGCCCGAGCGGGACGACCACCCGGCCGGTGAGGTGACCTTCCCCGACCCGACTCACTACGACGTGATCGTCCCGCTGGGGGCCCGCTGGGCGGTGTACGACGATGCACTGGTCGACACTTGGGTGGGAACCGAGATGGCGATGGTGCGTCGTGCTGTGGAGTCCGGGGTGGGTGTGCTCGGGGTGTGCTTCGGTGGACAACTCATCGCGCAAGCTCTCGGCGGAACAGTCGGCAGGTCCCCCGCGCCCGAGATCGGCTGGTACGACGTGGCCACCAGCGACGGGCAATTGGTCCCCGGTGGCCGATGGTTCCAGTGGCATTTCGACCGCTGGACCCTGCCTGCCGGGGCCACCGAGATCGCCCGCACGCCTGACGCCTCGCAAGCCTTCGTCCTGGGCACGGCGCTGGCGCTGCAGTTTCACCCCGAGCTCGACCTGGAACTGCTGGAAGTGTGGTTGACCCACGACCGCGACGGCTCGGTAGCCGGCATCGGCCGCAGCCATGATGAATTGCGCTTGCAAACAAAGGAATTCACCGACGACGCAGCAGCCCGGCTGCGGGCACTGGTCCGCGGCTTCCTGCACCGGGTGGCCCGGCCCAACCCTTCGACGTAGGCTGGCAGGAGACAGCAGAATCGTTGAGTGCCGGCAGCAGTCTGATGAACGCCTGGAGCCTTCGAACCAGCAGAGATCGCATCTACCAGGACCGCCACGAAGCAGGCCGGGTCCTGGCCGACCGACTGGTGTCCTATCGGGATCTGCCCGACGTGCTCGTCTTGGGCCTGGCCCGTGGCGGAGTCCCGATCGCCGCCGAAGTCGCCTCCCACCTCCACGCACCGCTGGATGTCTTCGTGGTCCGCAAGTTGGGCGTGCCGCAGTGGCAGGAGCTCGCCATGGGTGCGGTGGCCTCAGGAGGCGGTCTGGTGCTCAACGACGGCCTGGTGGCTCGCCTCGGCATTGACGAGGACACCATCGCCGAGACCATCCGATGCGAAACCGCCGAGATAGCGCGCCGGGAGCAGGCCTATCGCGAAGGGCGGCCGGCCCCTGATCTCGCCGGTAGAACGGTGATCCTGGTCGACGACGGGATCGCCACCGGAGCCACGATGCTGGCCGCGGTCCGCGCTGTCCGGGCGGCCAAGCGGGTGGTGGTGGCGGTGCCGGTCGGTCCGGCCACGCTGAGCAGCCAGCTACGGGATGAGGCCGACGAGGTGGTGTGTGCCAGCACCCCGGCCGTGTTCGACGCGGTGGGCCAGGCGTTCGTGGATTTCCATCAGGTCAGCGACGACGAGGTGCGCCGCCTACTGGCCCAGCCAACCGTCGGGCCAGGCCAGGACTAGTTCTTGTGCTGCTCTGCGGAGTCGTCGGCCTCGACGTCTGCATCCGCGGCGTCGGGCTCCACGGCGACGTCCGACTCGGGCTCGGCGACCACCTCGTCGGGATAGTCGACGGGCGCGTCCACTGCATCGAAGGTGTCCGTCGTCGCGGTCGCGTCAGCTTCAGGGGCGGAGCCGGAACCCGCCAAGGCGTCCTCGTCGTCGCCGGACTTCGTCCCGCGCGAGCGTTCCCGCAGTGCGTCGACGATCAACAGCAGCACACCGATCACGCTGGCGCCGATACAGACCCAGGCGATCAGCTCATTGCTGGTGACGACCGCGGTCACCAGCGCAGCCAGGCCGATGACGGCAAGCACGAGCGCAATGATCAACATCGTTCAACCCTAAGTGTGGTGGCCCCGGATCGGGCCGATTCCCGACAGTGCGAGGACGTGGGTCTTGCCGGTCAGTTATTGCCGCGGTTGAACTGGCTGAAACCACCAGCCGAGTCATTGTTGGCACTGGAATCCACCGGTGCGGCCGAACCACGCTGGCCCAGCTCTTCCAGCTGAGACTCCAGGTAGGTCTTCAGACGTGTCCGGTACTCACGCTCGAACGTGCGCAGCTGTTCGAGGCGGCCCTCAAGGACCGTGCGCTGCTGGTTGATCGTGCCCATGATCTCCGAGTGCTTGCGCTCGGCGTCGGCCTGCAGGGCGTCGGCCTTCTCCTGGGCCTGACGCAGCTGGGTCTCCGAACGGGTCTGCGCGTCGGCCAGCATGGCGTCGGCACGGGTGCGCGCCTCCGAGACCGTGGTCTCGGCGGTCTTGCGGGCATCGCTGACCATGGCGTCGGCCTGCGCGCGGGCATCCGAGAGCAGTTTCTCCGACTCGGCCTTGGCCGTGGAGGTCAGACGGTCGGCGGTGTCCTGCGCCAGGCTGAGCACCCGGGCGGCACGCACGGCGGTGTCCTCGCTGGGCGCAGCGGCGGGGGCGGCCGGCGCCGCGGGGGCCTCGTACACCGGCTGGGGCGCCGGGGTCGGCTCGGGCTCCGGCTCGTACATCGGGATCGACTGGGAGGACGAGGACTGAGCACCGCCGCCGGCCCGAGCCGATGCCAGCTCCTGATCGAGCTCGGACACCCGCTGCCGAAGATCGGCGTTCTCCTCGATGAGCCGCGTCAGCTCGTTCTCAACCAGATCGAGAAAGGCATCGACCTCGTCCTCGTTGTAGCCACGTTTGCCGATGGGCGGCTTGCTGAACGCGACGTTATGGACGTCCGCTGGTGTGAGCGGCATTGTCTGCCCCCTTGAAGTCTTGGACCGTCAACCGATCTCAAAGTGTAAAGCCTCGCTTGATCGCAACTGGAGTCCATCCTGTCACACCAGACCCGGCGGTTGCAGTGGAGGCCTATTTTTAAGAACGAATTTCAATCTTCTTACGCAATTGTGGACCATTCGGCAAACGGCAAGATCGACTCTTCGCCCGCCGCCGGCATCCACGGACTACATCGCCGCGCTGAACGCCAATTGCATGCCGATGAACGCCGCGAGGAGCAGCACCATGATCGACAGGTCGAACCGCACGGCGCCTATCGTGAGCTGGGGAATGAGCCGCCGAAGAAGCTTCACGGGCGGGTCGGTCACGGTCATGATGAGCTCAAGGACCACGACGGTCAGACCCTTGGGGTGCCAGTCGCGACTGAAGGACCGGATGAACTCGACGACGACGCGCGCGATCAGCAGGAGCCAGAAGATGAACAGCGCGAAACCGAGAATTTCGAAGAACAGCGACAACTGAGCCGACCTCACTACGCACAGGTTGTGTGACATTGGATACAGGTCGCCGTGGGCCGGACACGCCTCACACAGACGACGTGGTCAGCCGCTAGTGCGACGCCGCCAGCCTACCGGGCACGTACCGGATGTCCGGTACGTGCGGCAGCGTCGAGTCCTACTGACCGCTCCTACTGATAGGCGTAGAAGCCGGCCTCGGCGATCCGGCGGCGCTGCTCGGCGCTGACGTCGACGTCAGCGGGCGACAACAGGAACACCTTGGTGGCGACCTTGTCGAACGAACCGCGCAGCGCGAACGCCAGACCGGCTGCGAAGTCGACCAGGCGCTTGGCGTCGGCGTTGTCCATCGAGACCAGGTCCATGATCACCGGGGTGCCGTCGCGGAACCGTTCGCCGATGGTGCGCGCCTCGCTGTAATCCTTGGGCCGCAGCGTGGTGATCTTGGCCAGCGGGCTGCCCGCCTCGAACAACTCGGCCATCCGGCGGGGATCCATTGCCAGCGAGCCGCGGGTGGATCCGGCCAGCGCACCGAGACGCGGTGCCGGACGGTCGAATTCACGGGGTGCGCGCATCCGGGCATCAAACCGCTGCTCGTCGGCGAAACCGCCACCCGGGTAGCCGCCTCGGTAGGCCGGGCCCTCGTCGTACTCCGGGGCCTCGTAGCCGTAGCCGTCGTCTTCGAAGCGCTCGTCACGGGGGCGCCGCGCGTAGCTGCGGGCAACCGGGCGGTCGTCGTCCTCGTAGTACTCGTCGTCGTAGTCATCCATCGGCGCCATGCCGAAGTAGGCCTTGACCTTGTGCAGTGTGCTCATCTCGGCGACCCTTCTGCTGACGATGGGGGTGGTGGTGTCTGTGATGAAGATGTGACTGGTGTGACTACTGCCGGTGACGTTAGCGGGCGTTGCCCCATGAGCGCGGTACCGACACGCACACACGTCGATCCGTGTTTGACCGCGCTTTCGAGATCTCCGGACATCCCCGCCGACAGTTCGAGCCGGTGCTGGTAGTCGCGTTGCACACGGTCCCGCTCGGCGGCCAGCCGCGCGAATGCGTCGTCGGGATCGGATTGCAGCGGCGGGATTGCCATCAGGCCGACGAACTCCAGTGCCTCGGCGGTGTTCGCTGACCCACAGATTTCGTCGACCAGGCCGGGGGCGTTCACATCGACACCGCCCCGCTCGGTGTCCCCGTCGAGACTGATCTGGATGTAGACCCGCAGCGGCTGCACCCGGGCACCGGAGGCCAGCGCCTCGCCGGCGGCCCGGTCCAGTGCGGTCAGCAGACGCTTGCTGTCGACCGAATGCGCGGTGTGAGCCCAGCCGGCGACGGCGCGCGCCTTCTTGCGCTGGATGCGTCCCACCATGTGCCAGCGAATCGGCACATCCGGTAATTCCGCGCGAACAGTCTCGACTTTTTGGGCTGCTTCCTGTTCGCGGGATTCACCGAATGCGAGGCACCCCAATTGATTGAGAATAATGACATCGGTGGCCGGAAAGTATTTCGTAATCGGAAGCAATTCGATTTCATTTACATTTCGCCCGACCGATTCCGCGGCATGTGCCAGCCGCGCTCGCGCCGCACCCAGCGCGGCGGTCAACTCGGCCGTCCGGTCGGCATCACGCCCGCGCTGCACGGTGCTCATCTCGCAGTCACTCCAGGCTCATTCGGGGGTTGTTCACCGGGGCTGCTCCATCCACACCACGCTCGCCAGGCGTCCGGTCGGTGCACTGCGGCGATGGCTGAACAGCGCACGGTCGGCGACCGTGCACCGCGGGTCCACGTCGATCGCGGTGACACCCAAAGCCGTTAATTGCCGGGCGATTCCAGCTCGGAGATCCAGGCCTGAGGTGCCGCGCGAGGTGGTGGTGCGCGACCCGGGCAGCACCGCCTCGACCTCGGCTGCCATCTGTTCGGGCACCTCGTAGTTGGCACCGCTGACCGCGGGCCCGAGCAGCACCGACATATCCCCGACGTGCGCACCGGCGGCCTGCATCGCCTCCACGGTCCGGACCACGATGCCCTTCTGCGCACCGACCCGTCCGGCATGGACGGCCGCGATGACTCCGGCGCGCGCATCGCCCATTAATACCGGGACGCAATCGGCAGTCACCACCACCAATGCCAAACGCAGCGTCGACGTCACCAATGCATCGGCATTATCGACCGCGGTGTCGCGCGGGCCGTCCACGGTGACCACGTGATCGCTGTGCACCTGATTCATCCAGACCAGTGCATCGGCGCCGATCGCGGAGGCCAGCCGCCGCCGATTCTGGGCCACCGCCCGCGGATCGTCACCGACATGGTCTCCGAGGTTGAACGAATCGAAGGGCGGCGCCGAGACGCCGCCGGCGCGGGTTGTCGTTACGCGCCGAATACGAACACTCACGTTTCCAGTATCCGAACCCGCGGGGCCCGACTCAGTGCCGCATGAAGGGCGGCACGTCGACATCATCGTCGTCGATCCCGCCGTCTCCGTCGCCACCGACACTGACGGTGGCGCCATTCGTGTGTGCCGGCACGCTCACTGCGTCCGTCGGCTCGAACAGCGAGGTGGTGACCTTGCCTGCGCGCCCCGAGGCGATCGGCTGGGTCTGCGCCGCGCTGGGGCTGACGACCGGCTTTCGGCTGGGACCGGCGCTGTCGAAGCCCGCCGCGATGACCGTGACCCGCACCTCGTCGCCGAGCGAGTCGTCGATCACCGTGCCGAAGATGATGTTGGCCTCGGGATGCGCGGCGTCCTGGACCAATGAGGCGGCCTCGTTGATCTCGAACAGACCGAGGTCACTGCCGCCGGCCACCGACAGCAGCACGCCCTGCGCGCCTTCCATCGAAGCCTCCAGCAGCGGCGAGTTGATCGCGATCTCGGCAGCTTTGAGCGCACGCCCGTCACCGCGTGCCGAGCCGATGCCCATCAGCGCCGTTCCCGCGCCACTCATCACACCCTTGACGTCGGCAAAGTCGACGTTGATCAAGCCAGGTGTGGTGATCAGGTCGGTGATGCCCTGAACACCGTTGAGCAGCACCTCATCGGCACTGCGGAAGGCGTCCATCAGCGACACCGCGGCATCGCCCATCTGGAGCAGCCGGTCGTTGGGGATGACGATGAGGGTGTCGCAGCTTTCGCGTAGGGCCTGAATTCCGTTCTCGGCCTGGTTGCTTCGCCGCTTGCCCTCGAACGAGAACGGCCGCGTCACGACACCGACGGTGAGCGCGCCGAGCTTGCGTGCGATCGATGCGACGACGGGTGCACCACCGGTTCCGGTGCCGCCGCCCTCGCCTGCCGTGACGAACACCATGTCGGCGCCGCGCAGCAGTTCCTCGATGTCGTCCTTGGCGTCTTCGGCGGCCTTACGGCCCACCTCGGGATCCGCGCCGGCACCGAGTCCGCGAGTGGAATCGCGACCCACGTCGAGCTTGACGTCGGCGTCGCTCATCAGCAGTGCCTGTGCGTCGGTGTTGATCGCGATGAACTCGACGCCCTTCAGGCCCTGTTCGATCATCCGGTTGACGGCGTTGACACCGCCGCCGCCGATACCAACCACCTTGATTACCGCGAGGTAGTTATGCGGGGGGGTCATGGATCGTCTTCCTCCCAAGTCGGGTGTTCACAGTGTTCCTGGCGCCGAATCTTCCCTGGGGCAAACCCTCAACCTCAACCATAGGCTTAGAGTTATGTCAAGTAGTTCCGCGCAAACAGAACGGTAGGGCGCCGACGCCGGTGATCGCAGCAGGCGCGCCGACGCGCCACGCGGCAATTTCCCCAGATGGCCGTGACGGCCTACTTGACGGTCGGCAGATCCGGGCTGGACACGTCATAGGTGTGCCCCGGCTGGGTCAGCAGGGCAGCCAGCTTCAGCGCCTTCTCCTCGGTCCGATCGTTCGTCCCCCACACCACAACCCGGCCGTCGGTCAGCGTCAGTGCGATCGAGGCCACCGACGGTGCGGCGATCCGGCCCACCTGCGCCACGACGTCCGGCGGCAGCGCCAGCATCACCTCGAGCGCGGCCTTGGTGGCCGGGTCGGTGGGGCCGGGATTGTCGGTGTCCAGGTACGGCAGGGTCGGAGGCGGCGGTTCGGTCGCGAAATCCACCCCGTCGCGGTCGAACAGATGGGGGCCGTCGGGATAGTCCTTGACCACGACCGGCACCCGCTCGACGACGGTGATCCGCAGGGTCGAGGGATACTCGCGCTGAACCCGCACCGTCGCGACCCGCCGAATCGTGGCCACCCGCTCCGCGACGGCGTCCGTGTCGACCTGCAACAGCGGTGTTCCCGGCGCCACCGCTGCGACGGCAAGGACTTGTTCCTTAGGCACCGCGGCCACACCATTTACCGCCACACTGCGCACCGACATCACCGGTGTGAAGTACAGAACCAGGCCCAACGCCACCGCGACCACACTCGCCAGCGCCGACCACAGCAACACCTTGAGACCACGAATGGTGCTGCGGGCCACCGTTTTAGGAGCATCTGCCGATTGCCCGACGACCTTGCGTTTGGCCTCACGGCGGGCATTCTCGATCGCCACCGCCCGGTCCCGCGCGGCGCGACGCTCGGCCCGCTCGCGCCGGGCGCGGCGGCGGGGCCCTTCGTAGTCAGGGTCGGCCACGCCGGACGCGGAAGCCTCGGTGGAAGCCTCGCCGGGAACTTCGGTCACGTCCTCGGGACCGTCAGAACCCGTCTCGGTCACGGCGTCTCCGTCGGCGGACGGCCCGGGGCGCTGCGATTCTCCTTGATACCGAGCTCGGTGATGATCTCCTTGCCCAGCATGGTCACGTCGCCGGCCCCCATGGTCAGCACCACGTCGCCGGGGCGCGCCGCGGCCGCCACCACGGCGGCGACCGCCGAGAAGTCCGGAACATAGGTGACTGCGGCACTCACGTGCTCAGCGACAGTTGCGCCGCTGATACCGGGCAGCGGTTGCTCACGCGCAGCGTAGACGTCGAGCACGAAGACCTGGTCGGCAGCGCTCAGAGCCGCCCCGAACTCCGTCGCGAAAGTCGCTGTGCGCGAGTACAAATGCGGCTGGAACGCGACGATCACCCGGCCACCGGTCTGGTCGACCACGGTCCGGGCCGCCTCGAGCGTGGCCCGCACCTCGGTGGGATGGTGCGCATAGTCATCGAAAACCCGGACCCCGCCGAGTGCGCCCACCAGCTCGAAACGCCGCCGCACCCCCTCGAATCCGGCCAGCCCGTCGAGAACGGCCTCGGCGGGTGCACCCACCTCGATCGCCGCCAGCAGGGCAGCGAGGGCGTTGAGCGCCATGTGCCGACCGGGCACCGCGAGCCGGATTGCGCGCGGGTACGGCTCACCGGCCAGCTGGATATGGGCAACCGCGCCGGTCCCCTGCTGCGCCCAGCTCAGCAAGGTGCCGGCGAGATCGCCACCGGGCGTGCTGCCGTACCGCAGCACCCGAATCCCCAGTGCTGCAGTGTGTTCGGCGAGCGCGGCCGCACCGGGATCATCGGTGCACACGACCAGAGCGCCACCCGGGGCGATACGGTCGACGAACGCGGAGAACACCGCGGTGTAGGCCTCCTCGCTGCCGAAGAAATCCAGGTGGTCGGCCTCGATGTTGGTGACCACCGCGACGTTCGGGGTGTACTCCAGCAGCGAGCCGTCGCTTTCGTCGGCCTCGGCGACAAAGCACTTTCCGCTACCGTGATGAGCGTTGGTCCCGGCCTCGCCCAACTCACCGCCCACGGCGAAGGACGGGTCGAACCCGCTGTGCTGCAACGCCACGATGAGCATCGACGTGGTGGTGGTCTTGCCGTGGGTGCCCGTCACCATCAACGTGGTGTAGCCGGCCATGAGCTTGGCCAGCACCACCGGCCGCAGGATCACCGGGATGCCGCGGCGCCGGGCCTCGACCAGCTCCGGGTTCGTCTTGGGGATCGCGGCATGGGTGGTGACGACCGCCGTCGGTCCGCCGGGCAGCAGATCCAGCGACGACGCGTCGTGACCGACTCTGATCTCGGCCCCGCGGGCCCGCAGGGCCACCACGCCGCGCGACTCCTTGGCGTCCGATCCGGACACCAGGCCGCCGCGGTCCAGCAGGATGCGGGCCACACCCGACATCCCAGCTCCCCCGATCCCGACCATGTGCACCCGCTGCAGTTCGGCCGGAAGTGAATTACCGTTCACTGCAGCCTCTTTCGTTGAGCGTGGGCGATTTCGAGGGCAACCTGAGCCACCCGCCTGGCAGCGTCGGGGTGACCGGACAACGACGCGGCTGACGTCATCGCCGCCAGGCGCGCGTCATCGGTCATCAGGCTCGCGACCGTATCGGCGACGAACCCGCCGGTGAGCTCGGCATCGTCGACGACGATGCCCCCACCGGCCGACACCACCGGGAGCGCGTTGAGCCGCTGCTCGCCATTGCCGATCGGCAGCGGGACGTAGACCGCCGGCAGCCCGACGGCGGTCACCTCGGCCACGGTCATCGCCCCGGAGCGGCAGATCGCCAGGTCTGCCGCGGCGTAGGCCAGGTCCATCCGGTCCAGGTACGGCACCGCGACATACGGCGGCGCACCCGCTGCGGCCGGCGGCAGGTCGAGCGTGTTCTTCGGCCCGTGGGCGTGCAGCACCGAAACACCCGCAGCACCAAGGGCTTCGGCCGCCGACGACACCGCACGGTTGATCGACTGGGCGCCCTGCGAGCCGCCGAACACCAACAAGACCTTGGCATCGGGGGCGAATCCGAAGAAAGCCCTGGCCTCGGCCCGCAAGGCGGCACGGTCCAGTGAGGTGATCGCCGCGCGCACGGGCACCCCGACCACCTCGACCTTGCGCAGCCCCGGCTCGGGCACCGCCGAGAGCACTCGGCGCGCCGATGCCGCGCCGACCCGGTTGGCCAGCCCGGCGCTGGCGTTGGCCTCGTGGACCACCACCGGGACGGCACGACGACGACCGTGCAAACCGAAGCCGCCGCGGGCCGCGAGATAGGCGGGCAGCGCCACGTAGCCGCCGAAACCGATCACCACGTCGGCCTCCACGCCGGCCAACACCGAACGGGTCTGGCGGATCGCGGTACGCACGCGCAGCGGCAGCCGCACCAGGTCTCCCGACGGCTTGCGCGGCAGCGGCACCGGGGTGATCAGCTCGAGGTCATAACCGCGCTGCGGCACCAGCCGGGTTTCCAGCCCGCGGGCGGTTCCGAGGGCCGTGATCCGCACCTGCGGGTCGAGTTCACGGAGTGCGTCGGCCACCGCCATGGCCGGCTCGACATGACCCGCTGTGCCGCCACCGGCGAGAACGACGGAAATCCCCCGGTCGCTGCGCTCCTGCCCCCGAGGACCAGGTACCCCGCGGTCCGTCCTACCTTCGCTCACCCGTAACGCTGACCTTCCAAAGTCCGGGCCCGTTGCCCCTGTTTCCGCTGGCCTGCAGGATATCTGACCGAGGACCTGCCGCCCCCGGCCGGCTGCCGGCCCCTAGCGCGACCCGACCGGCGCACGGGACGGTCGGCACTGTGCGGCGACCGGCGCGAGCCCGGTTGTCTGGCCCTGGCCTGTTTGGCCCCGGCCTGCTTGTCCTTGTGCTTGCCCTTCTGTTTGGCGGCCGGCTTCACACCGGCCTTCCCGTTGGGCTTGCCCGCACTGCGCGGCGACGACCTCCTGCGGTCGTGCAGCCGGTTGCGGGCGACCTCCAAACGGGTCGGGACGTAGGGCTCGGGCAACGGCAGCCGTAGCAGCCGGGTCATCCGGTCGTCGCGCCCGGCCCGCAGCGCCGCCACGGCCTCGGGTTCGTGCCGGGCCGCGTTGGTGATCAGCCCCATCATCAGAAGCGTTGTGGCTTGCGAAGATCCACCCGCGGAGATCAACGGCAGCTGCAAGCCGGTGACCGGCAGCAGACCCACCACGTAGCCGACATTGATGAACATCTGGCCCACGATCCACAGCGTGGTGGTCGCGGTGAGCAGGCGCAGGAACGGATCCGCCGACCGGCGGGCGATCCGCATACCCGTGTACGCGAACAGCCCGAACAGCGCCAGGAGGCCCACCGCGCCGACGAATCCCAGCTCCTCGCCGATGATGGCGAAGATGAAGTCGTTGTGTGCGTTGGGCAGATAGTTCCACTTGGCGGTGCCCTGGCCCAGCCCGTCACCGAAAATGCCGCCGTTGGCCAGGGCGAACCGGGCCTGCCGGGACTGATAGCCGATGCCCTGACTGTCAGCTGCCGGGTCGAGCCAGGACTGCACCCGATCCGACCGGTAGCCGGCCGATACCGCCAGCACGGCCGCCGCCAACACCGCGGCCAGCAGTGAGGACACGAACACCCGCAGTGGCAGGCCCGCGTACCAGAGCAGGCCCAGCAGGATGATGCTGAGCGAGACGGTCTGCCCGAGGTCAGGTTGCGCGACGATCAACGCCAGCGCGATGACGGCGGCCGGCACCAGCGGGATCAACATCTCGCGCAGCGAAGCCCGCTCCATACGCCGGGCGGCCAGCAGGTGCGCACCCCAGATGGCGAAGGCGATCTTGGCGAGCTCCGAGGGTTGCATCGAGAATCCGGAGACGACGAACCAACCGCGGGAACCGTTGGCCACCTTGCCGATTCCCGGGATCAGCACCAGGATCAACAACACGATCGTGAAGGCGAACCCGGGGAACGCCAGCCTGCGCAAGGTCCGCACCGATATCCGCAAGGCCGCGTAGAACGCGATCAACCCGATCACCGTCCACATCACCTGGCGGCCGAACACCGCCCACGGCGATCCGTCGAAGTCGTAGGAGTACACCCCCGACGCCGAAAGGACCATGATCAGGCCCAGCGTGGTGAGCAGAGCGGTGACCGCGATTATGAGGTGGAACGACGTCATCGGGCGGCCGAGCCACGCGCCGAACCGGGTACGCGGCGTAGCGGCCGTCGAGAGGGAAGCCGTCTCAGCCGATCCGCCCTCGGCGGCGGTAGCGCCGGTCGCGTCGCCGCCACGGCTGCGCAACCGGGCCAGGATGCCGGCCACCGCGCCTACCCGATCACGGCGCGGACCGCGCCGGCGAATGCGTCGCCGCGCTGGCCGTAGCCGCTGAACTGATCGAAGGACGCGCCTGCCGGGGCCAGCAATACGGTGTCCCCCGAGCCGGCGAGGCCGCGGGCGGCATCGACGACCGCCGCCATGACCGCATCGGAGACCGGACGGTCGCCGACTTCGATCACACGAGTCACATGGTCACCAATAGACTCATTTGTCTCAAGCACCCCAGAATCCTCCCCCGTCACAACCTCGACGACGGGGACATCCGGGGCGTGTCGCGATAACGCATCGGCAACCATCTGCCGGTCCCGGCCGATCAGCACCACCCCGACCAGCCGATTCGCCACCTGGCGCACCAACTCATCGACCGAAGCGCCCTTCAGCAAGCCTCCCGCGATCCAGATCACGCGGTCGAAGGCGGTGATCGAAGCCTGCGCCGCATGCGGGTTGGTGGCCTTGGAATCGTCGACATAGCGCACCCCGTCGGCCTCACCGACCAACTCCGCCCGGTGCCTGCCGACCTGGAACGACGCCAACGCGGCTGCGATCGAACCCGGGGCCACCCCAACCGCACGGGCCAGCGATGCGGCCGCCAGCGCGTCGAGCACGCCGACCGGCCCGGCCACGCTGATCGTGGTCGCATCAGCCAACTCGACGTCGGCACCGAAGGCGCAGTCGACGAGCTTGCCGGCGCGGACACCGAGCTCGCCCTCGGCCGGTTCGCCGAGGCGGAATCCGACCCGGACCGCAGCCTTCGCGGTGGGCAGCAGACCCGCCGCCACCGGATCATCGAGACCCACCACGGCCACCCGCCCGGCCAGTGCCCTGCCCTTGTCCGCGGCATAGGCGGCCATCGAGCCATGCCAGTCCAGATGATCCTCGGCAACGTTGAGCACCACACCCGCTTCCGGGCGCAGGGAGGGCGCCCAGTGCAGCTGGAAACTCGACAACTCGACTGCCAGCAACTCAGCGGGCTGATCCAGTACCGCCAAAACCGGGTCACCGATGTTGCCGCACAGCAGGCTCCGTCGGCCGTCGGCCAACAGCATCTCGTGCAGCATCGAGGTGGTCGTGGTCTTGCCGTTGGTGCCGGTGACCACGAGCCACCGCCGAGGCGGACCATAACGACCCGCGGCATCCAGCCGCCAGGCCAGCTCGACGTCGCCCCAGATCGGGACACCGGCCTCGGCCGCAGCGGCCAGTACAGCGGCGCTGGGCGGGAAACCCGGGCTGGTCACCACCAGCGCGTAGTCGGCGACACCGGCGATCGCGTCGGCCGGATCGATGACCGCGGTGCCCTGCGCGGCGTAAGCCTGCAGCGCCTCGGCCCGGTCGTCGCACAGCGTCGCAGCGACACCAAGGGGCGCCAGCCCAGCCAATACCGCGCGTCCGGTGACCCCCGCACCGGTCACCAACACCGGCGTTCCGCGGGTCAGCAGCGACAGCAGGCTCGGGTCCGCCTCGCGTGCGGGCAGCCCCTGGTCGTCACCGTCCACCGGGCCCGCCACGTCAGGCCCCGACTGCGGTGAGCCACTCGCTGTAGAACAGGGCCACACCCAGACCGCAGGCGATCGCCGTCAGCAGCCAGAACCGGATGATGACCGTGGTCTCGGCCCAACCCACCAGCTCGAAATGATGATGGAACGGCGCCATCCGGAACACCCGGCGGCCCGTGGTGCGGAACGCCAGGATCTGCACCACCACCGAGGTCACCTCGGCCACGAACAGTGCGCCCAGGACCACCGCGAGGATCTCGGTGCGGCTGGTCACCGACAGGCCGGCGATGATGCCGCCCAGGGCCAGCGAGCCGGTGTCACCCATGAAGATCTTGGCCGGTGCGGCGTTCCACCACAGGAAGCCGATACATGCGCCCGCCGTCGCGGCCGCGATGATCGCCAAGTCCAGCGGATCACGCACGTTGTAGCAGCCCAGTCCCGGCGCCGTGGCGCAGGCATTGCGGTACTGCCAGAACGTGATCAGGACGTAGGCCGCGGTGACCATCGCCATCGCGCCGGCCGCCAACCCGTCCAGGCCGTCGGTGAAGTTCACCGCATTGGACCAGGCGCTGACGATCACCACACAGAACAACACGAACACCCAGCCCGCCAACGTCACCGTGGCGATCTCGCGGACGTACGAGAGTTCGGGACTGCCGGGTGTGAGCCCGTCGCCGTTGCGGAACTGCAGGGCCAGCACACCGAACAACACCGCCGCGGTCAGCTGGCCCACAGTCTTGGCGGTCTTGTTCAGCCCCAGGTTGCGTGAGCGCCGAAGCTTGATCAGGTCATCGACGAAGCCGACCAGGCCGAGCATGGTGGCCAGGCCCAGCACCAACAACCCCGATGCCGACGGGCCCTCCCCGCCCAGCGCCAGCCCGACCAGGTGAGTGCCCAGGTAGCCCGCCCAGATGCCGGCCACGATGGCCACGCCACCCATCGACGGCGTGCCGCGCTTCTTGGCGTGACTGGCCGGGCCGTCCTCACGGATCTCATGGCCCAGCCCACGCTTGGTGAACAGCCGGATCAACGCGGGTGTCAGCAGGATAGATACCGTCAGGGCGATACCGACGGCGATCAAGATGAGCTTCATCGAACGGCATCCCCGTCTGCGGCCGGGCCGGCCGCGGCAAGCAGCGCATCGGCGAGCGCACCCAGCCCCACCGAGTTGGATGCCTTCACCAGCACCACGTCCCCCGGCTGCAGCTCAGCCTGCAAAAGGGCAAGCGCGGCATCGGCGTCGTCGACCATCGTGGACTCAGATCCCCACGAACCCTCCATCACCGCGCCATGGTGCATGGCGTTCATAGTCCTCCCGGTTCCGACGACGATTAACCGAGACACATCTAAGCGCACCGCGAACCGTCCGATGGCGTCGTGCTCGGTTATGGCGTCCTCACCGAGTTCGGCCATCTCCCCCAACACCGCCCAGCTGCGGCGCTTTCCACCCACTTCACCGGCGGATTCACCGCCGCCCCGGCGTGCCATCCAGGCCAGCGCCTTCAAGCCGGCGCGCATCGAATCCGGGTTCGCGTTGTAGGCATCGTTGATCACCGTCACACCGTCGGCTCGGCCGGCGACCTGCATCCGGTGCCGCGACACGGGGCCGGCGCTCGCCAGCGCGGTGGCCACCTGATCCAGTCCGGCGCCGCACTGCAAGGCGACCGCCGCCGCACACAAGGCATTGCCGACCTGGTGATCACCGTGCACCGCCAACGCCACGTCGATCCGGTCGCCGCCGGCGTGCAAGGTGAATCGCGGACGGGCCAGTTCGTCCAGGGTGACCGGGCCGGCCCATACGTCGACCTCGGAGCCAGGCTCGCGCGATACCCGCACCACGCGCGCCGCGGTCTTGCCGGCCATGGCCGCCACGGCCGTGTCGTCGACGTTGAGGATCACCACACCTCCGGCCGGAACAGCCTGCGGCAATTCAGCTTTGGTGTTCGCGATGGCCTCACGTGAGCCGAATTCACCGAGATGGGCGGTACCCACGTTGAGCACCACCGCGATTTGCGGCGGCGCGATCGCGGCCAAGGCCGCGATGTTGCCCGGATGCCGGGCCGACATCTCCAAGATCAGGTAATCGGTATCCGGCGTGGCACGCAACACCGTCCACGGATGGCCCAACTCGTTGTTGAACGAGCCCGGCGGGGCGATGACCTGCCCGAGCGGGTCCAGCACCGCGGCAAGCAGATCCTTGGTCGAGGTCTTGCCCGAGGATCCGGTCACCCCGATGATCGTCAACCCGCCCGCGACGAGTTCGGCGGCCACCGCGGCCGCGAGTTTCGCCAGCGCGGCCAGCACCGCCGCACCGGACCCGTCGGTGTCGAATTCCAAAGCTCCGGAAGCTGCATCGGCGGCCCCCGGCTCCGGACGCACCACAATCGCGGGCACCCCGACCGGCCGCGCGGCCAGCACGACGGCAGCCCCGGCGGCCACTGCGCCCGCGGCGAAGTCGTGCCCGTCGGAGCGGGCGCCGGGCAAGGCCAGGAACAATCCGCCGGGGCCGATCGCGCGAGAGTCGAATTCGACGGAGCCGGTGACGCGGGTCGAGGCGGCCTCTTCGGCCGTGATGTCGGCCAACTCGCCGCCGACGATCTCCGCGATCCTGGCGATGGTCATCTCGATCACGTGCCCGACTCCCCTGACTTGAGTGCCTCCAACGCCGCCGCCAACTCGTCACGATCGTCGAACGGCCGGGTGCGGCCGGCGGCGGTCTGCCCGCTCTCATGCCCCTTGCCGGCGATCAGCACGATGTCGCCGGGCCCGGCCCAGGCCACCGAATGCTCGATCGCCGCACGCCGGTCACCGACTTCCACCACCTCGGCACCCGCGGTTGCCTCACGCGCGCCCGCCACGATCGCCGCCCGAATCAGCGCGGGGTCCTCATCGCGGGGATTGTCATCGGTGACAACGACGAGGTCCGCCAGTTCCGCCGCGACCCGCCCCATCGGCGCGCGCTTGCCGGTATCCCGGTTACCCCCGGCACCGAAAACCACTGCGATGCGCCCCGGGCCAGACGCGCGCAGGGTTTCCAGCACCGCCTGCAGTGCGCCAGGTTTGTGTGCGTAATCGACCAGGGCCAGGAACGGCTGTCCGCGGTCGATCGGCTGCAGCCGGCCGGGCACGGTCGCCGTGCGCAGTCCCGGAGCCGCCTGCTCCGGGGTCACCCCGGCCCCGTCCAGCAATGCGGTCGCCAGGGCGGCGTTGGCGATGTTGTATCCGCCCGTCAGCCCGATCCGAAGCTCATGCGAGTCCCCAGCGGGGTCGACGAGGGTGAACTCCTGGGATCCGACACCGACCGCGGTGATGTTGCGCGCCTGCCAGTCCGCCGCGACACCGGTGACGCTCACCGTTGTCACCTTGTCGGCGCGACTGGCCATCGCCGCGCCGGCATCATCGTCGACACACACCACCGCCGCGACGGCATGGTTGCGCGACGCGGCATCGAACAGCCGGGCCTTGGCCTCGAAGTACTCCTCCATGGTCGGGTGGAAATCCAGGTGGTCACGCGACAGGTTGGTGAATCCGCCGAGCGCGAATCCGATCCCGTCGACACGACCCAGCGTGAGCGCGTGGCTGGACACCTCCATCACCACGGTGTCGACGCCGCTTTCGACCATCACGGCCAGCAGCGCCTGCAGATCCGGCGCCTCGGGGGTGGTCAACGCGCTCGGCAGATCGCGGCCAGCGATGCGCACCCCGACCGTGCCGATCAACCCCGCCACCCGGCCCGCAGCCCGCAGCCCGGCTTCGACCAGGTATGTCGTGGTGGTCTTACCCGAGGTTCCGGTGACCCCGATGACCGTGAGCCGCTCCGACGGGCGCCCGTACACGTCGGCCGCCACCTCGCCGAGTACCGACCGGGGTTCGGGGTGGACCAGGATCGGGACGTCGAGGCCACCCAGTTCTCCGGCACCGGCAGGATCGGTGAGCACCGCCACCGCCCCGGCGGCGACCGCGTCGGGCGCAAAGCGCGCGCCGTGCACCGCCGCACCCGGCAGCGCGGCGAACAGATCTCCCGGCTGGGCGTCCTGACCGCGCAGGGTCACCCCGGTGACCCGAAGTTCCGGCAGTGGATTTCCGGTAGCGGACACCGCTTGGACCTGATCGGCGAGCGGCACGAGGTATTGGCCGGCGGGACGGCTGGGACGCAGCTTCATGGCCATGCCACAGTACCCATCTGCGGTCCACCGACCGCATCACCCACGACTATCGCGGTCAGGTCGCCTGCAGGGTCAACTGCGGCCCCGGATCGGCCGACAGCGGGACGTTGTGACGCTGCAGCAGCCACGACGCGATGTTGTGGAACAGCGGTGCCGCCGACGATCCCGGAGATCCGTCGGCCGCGCGGTGCGGCGCGTCCATCATGATGCCCACGACGTAGCGAGGATCGTCCGCAGGCGCCATCCCGGCGAAGGTGATCCAGTACACGTCGTCGTAATAGCAACCGCAGGCCGGATTGATCTGCTGAGCGGTACCGGTCTTCCCCGCGATCTGATAACCCTCGACCCCGGCCTGCGGGCCGGTCCCCTGCTGCACGCCCGTCGGGTCGCGCTGCACGATGGCGCGGAACATGTTTCGCACCGTACGTGCGGTTTCCGGCGTCACCACCCGCACACCTTCCGGGCGCGGCTCATCGGTACGGGTGCCATCCGGCGCGATGGTGGACTTGACGATCCGCGGCGGGATCCGTACGCCATCGTTGGCGATTGTCTGGTACATGCCGGTCATTTGCAGCAGCGTCATCGAAAGACCTTGCCCGATAGGCAGGTTGGCGAAGGAACTACCCGACCACTGATCGATGGGCGGCACCAGTCCTGAGCTCTCACCGGGCAGGCCGACATCGGTGCGCTGACCGAGCCCGAACCGGCGGATCATGTCGTAGAACCGCTCCGGACCGACCCGCTGGGCCAGCATCAGCGTGCCGACGTTCGATGACTTCCCGAACACCCCGGTCATCGTGTAGGGCGTCACGCCGTGGTTCCACGCGTCGCGGACCGTGACGCCGCCCATGTCGATAGAGCCCGGCACCTGCAGGACCTCGTCGGGACTGGCCAGGCCGAACTCGATTGCCGAGGAGGCCGTGATGATCTTGTTCACCGAACCGGGCTCGAACGGCGAGGAGACCGGGAGGTTGCCCATCTGCCGGCTCTCCTGCCGCCCCAGGTCCTGACTGGGATCGAACGTGTTGTCGTTCGACATCGCCAGCACCTCACCGGTTTTCGCATCCAGCACCACCGCCGAGACGTTCTTGGCACCCGAGGCGTCCTTGGCCTGCTGCACCTGCTGCTGGACGTAATACTGGATGTCGTCGTCGAGGGTCAGCTGCACCGTTGACCCATCGACCGCGTCGTGGCGGTTGCGGTAGCTGCCTGGGATCACGACGCCGTCTGAACCGCGGTCGTAGGTCACCGAGCCGTCGGAACCGGCCAACACCGCATCGAGCGAGTCCTCCAGTCCCAGCAAACCGTGGCCGTCCCAATCGATTCCGCCGACGATGTTGGCCGCCAGTGAACCACCCGGATACTGCCGAAGATCCTGCCGCTCGGCACCGACCTCCGGAAACTTGTCCATGATCGCACTGGCAATGGCGGGATCGACCGCACGAGCCAGATAGACGAAAGTCTCGTTACTCCTGAGCTTCTTGAGCACCGTCTTGAAATCGGGCCGATTGTCGAGCCGAGTCGAGACCTCCTTGGCGATCTCGGTGAGCCGGCGGTCCGGATCAGGCGCCTCACTGGATTTGGCTTTGGCCTCGGCGAGTTGCTTGCGGACTCGGACCGGCTGAAACGTCAGTGCCTTGGCCTCGATGGTGAACGCCAGCTTGTCGTCGTTGCGGTCGACGATGGCACCCCGCATGGCCGGGTTCACATCGGTGACCTTGAGCTGGCTGGCCGCCTCAGCGCGCAGGCCGGCCGCCCTGGGCACCTGGAGGGTGAACAACTGCGCGGCCGCGATCACCAGCACCGCCACCATGACAGCATTCCCGGCACGATGCCGGAACACGAAAGACGAACTGGCCAAACCGGTTTCGGCAGCGGCAACGCGAGTACGGCGGACCCCGGCCTCGTGCCCCGGCCCTGGAGAGGCCTTCTTCGCCCGCTGCGGCTTCGGCGTCTGACCCTGGCGGCCCGGGCGGCGGCTCATGCGGCGGGCACCGGGGCGCTGACCGCGAAGGACGGGGCATGCACCGCCGGCGCCGTGGGTGGGCTGAACTGCTCCAGGGGCGTGGCGGGGGCGGGGGCCACCGGCGCGGCAGGCTGTGCCGCCACCGGACCCGGCGCGGTAGGTACGCCCGGCAGATGCATCGGGGCCGGGGCCTGCTGCGGTGCAACCTGTGCGGGGTCGCCGGCGACAGGCCCGGGAACCGCGCCGGGCACGGGCGCCGCGAGCACATCGGGGGCGGCCGACGGCACCGCCGGTACCGGACCCGGCACCGGCGGTAGCGCCCCCGGGACGCCGTGCGGCGCGTCTGCTTGCGGAATCGGAATGCCCGGTACCGCAGGCAGGCCCGAACGCGGGGTGCGCACCGTCAACTCCCGCGGGTCGACCACTCGCGGGGCCGGAGGTGGGGGCGGCGCCGGCGGCGCCTCCTCCGGCAGCGGGGTGTTCAGCGGAGGCGGCGGCACCCCTTCGGCCGGCTTGGGGGTTCCGACGACGGTCCAGTTGCCGACAGCGTCCTGCACCAGGTGCGCAGTGTCACGTGACGGGATCATGCCCAGATCGCGGGCAGACTCGGCCAACGCCGGTGCGGCCTGTGCCTCGAGCACGTCGCGTTGCAGCGCCTCTTTCTGTTGCAGCAGACCCTGATTGACCTCGCGGGCGTGGCCCAGCTGGTAGGACCGCTCGGCCGAACCGGTCGACAGCCACAACGTCACCGCGAGTCCCAGGCCCAGCGCGGCGATCACCAGGACGACGAACGGAACCCGGGAGATCAGGGCGCGCGGATTGAGCTCGATCGAGGACAGCCGGACCAGCAGACGTTCCCGCAGGCGCACCCGCAGTGGTGGCCGGACAACCTTGGGAGCCTTGGCCTTACGTGCCTTCGCCCGGGCCTTGGCTTGACTGGTGCTCTTGGGCCGCGCCGGTCGGGTGCCCGGACGCCGAATCGGCCCGGTACCGGGTGCGGTCCGCGCGGGGCGCTGCTCGGAACCCGGCCGGCGCTTGCGCGGCGGAGCCTGCTCGGTGCGTCGCCCGCCGCCTCGCGCGGGTTGACGCACCGGACGCCTGCGATCTGACTCACGCAGTTGCTCGGGTCGCTTCACCTTCATGAGTTCCCCCCTTCCCCAACCTTTTCCAGTGCCCGCAGCCGTACCGGGGCGCTACGCGGATTGCGGTCGATCTCGACTTGGCGGGCCTTCTCGGCGCCGCGGGTCAGCGTGACGAATTCCGGTTCGTGACCGGGCAGCTCGATGGGCAGGCCCGGTGGTGTGCGCGATGCGGTGGCCGCGGTGAACGCCTGCTTGACGATCCGGTCCTCCAGCGACTGATAGGACATCACGACGATCCGGCCACCATCGACCAACGCGGCAAGGGCGGCGGGCAGCGCGGCACGCAACGAATCCAGTTCGCCGTTGACCGCGACCCGAAGCGCCTGGAACGTGCGCTTGCCCGGATGCCCTCCGGTTCGGCGGGCGGGCGCCGGAATCGCCTCGTAGAGCAGCTCCACCAGCTCTCCGGTGGTGGAAAACGGTTGCTGGGCACGCCGTTTGACCACCTTGTCGGCGATTCGGCCGGCGAAGCGCTCCTCGCCGAAATCGCGCAGGATCCGGGCTATCGACTTGGCATCGTAGGTGTTGAGAATGTCCGCGGCGGTCAGCGGAGCATCGGGATCCATCCGCATGTCCAGCGGCGCGTCCGCGGAGTAGGAGAAGCCGCGATCGGTCTGATCGAGTTGCATCGAGGACACGCCGAGGTCGAACAGCACCGCGTCGATCTGTCGGAATCCGGATTCGGTGATCGCACCGGCGATTCCGTCGTAGCGGGTCCGCACCAGCCGCACTCGGTCGCCGAAGGGTGCCAGACGGGCACCGGCGATGCCGAGTGCGTTGGGGTCGCGGTCGAGGCCGATCACCTGCAGGCCGGGAAATTCGGTCAGAAAGCGCTCGGAATGTCCGCCCGCGCCGAGGGTGGCATCCACCAGGACCGCGCCGGTCCCGTCGTCGTGATGGCGGATCAGAGCGGGGGCGAGCAACTCGACACAGCGGTCGAGCAGTACCGGGATGTGACCGTGCCCCTTGGCATCTGAGTGATCTGGGGAATCTGGCACCGCTGAAACACCTCCGCTCGGAATCGCCCCTGCACCGGGGTCTCTGTCCGAATTCACGGACCTGGCGTTGGGGAAGTACGCCAGGGCCAATTCGGGCAGAGGCCTCGCTGCACGGGCTAGGTCCGGGCCAGCCGCCGGTTGTTGGGCGGCATCACAGGATGTCGCGCAGAGCTTCATCGGTGGCCGCGGAGAAGTTCTCTTCGTGGGTCTGCTGATACGACTGCCAGGCTTCTGCGTCCCAGATCTCCAGGTAGTCGACCGACCCGATCACCACGCACTCCTTGGACAGGCTTGCGTAGCGCCGGTGATCCGCCGACAGGGTGATCCGACCCTGAGCGTCGGGGTGCTGCTCATCGGTGGCGGCGGCCAAGTTTCGCAGAAACGCCCGTGCGTCGGGGTTCCTGCGCGACGCGTCAGCAGCGCGCCGGGCCACCTTTTCGAACTCGTCACGCGGGTACACGGCAAGGCTGTGATCTTGGCCCTTGGTGACCATCAACCCTCCTGCCAGTGCGTCGCGAAACTTGGCGGGCAGTGTGAGCCGCCCTTTGTCGTCGAGCTTGGGCGTGTAGGTACCCAGAAACATCTGGACACCTCCCGCCACCCGGTTCGGATCCCGGGTCGCTTCGCCTTCTGCCCTCCGAACGGGGCTCCGTTTTCCCCGTTGGCCGCCACTTTACCCCACGATCCCCCACTTTGCTCCATTTAGTCCTGCGAGTTTGGACATTCTCCCCACCCTCGCCCCCAGGACACGGCGAAAACGCATGACTCGACCAACGATTGTCACCGCCAGGCGATCGAAAATCCCAGGTAGATGGCCGCCGAGACGAGGTGGGGCGTTGTGGGGCGAAAATCCCTACAGGTAGCGCACCGTTCCCCCACCCCGCCCCACACCGAGGCGCCACCGAACTACTCGGCGTGTCGCTGGGACCACCCGGACATCCATCCGGCGGGGAACTCGGAGCGACGCACAAAATAAGGGGGCAGCCCGTTACGGGCTACCCCCTGAAACCGTCAGCCGGCTCAGTCGTCGAACCGGCGCCGGAACCGGTCCTCCATCCGCGTGGTGAACGAACCTCCACGCTGACGACGCTGACGCGGCGCACTACCGGACCCCTGAGCCGCGCGGTCACGGCCTCCGGCGACGCGCGGACCCGTGACGGCGAACACCACACCGGCGAACATCGCCACGAAGCCGAAAACCGAAAGAACGGGGAAGCCGCCGAGCCACAGCGACTTCACCGCGACGCCGACGACCAACAACGCCAAACCGAGCACGAACAGAAACGCGCCCTGCAAGCGCCGCCGAGCCGATGGCGCGCGCAAGGTCCCACCGCGAACGCTCGAGGCGAACTTGGGGTCCTCGGCGTAGAGCGCGCTCTCGATCTGATCGAGCATGCGCTGCTCATGATCGGAGAGTGGCATTCGTCCCTCCTTGCCGACGCCGCCGTCGCTTTTCAAAATTTCACATGCCCGCAATTACGGGCACCTAAGCCTAATGATACGAGGTCGATCCGAGCCGTACCACCTTGTTCGGCGTCGATTGTAAGCGGTTCCGGGATCACACCGGTCGATGGGACCGACGGCCTCGCAACCGGATAATGCTGAAGATAATGAGCTCGGTGGACACCGGGCGGGCGAAAGGCGAGGCATTGGCGACGTATCTCATCGATCTGTCGCCGGACGACATGAAGCGCCGGCTTCCCGAGGCGTTGCGCGTGTACGTCGACGCGATGCGCTACCCGCGCGGAACCGAGGAACAGCGCGCCGCCCTCTGGCTCGAACACACGCGGCGCGCGGGCTGGAAATGCGTGGCCGCCGTCGAGGTCACCGGCGCGGGCGCCGAATCCAGCACCGACGCACCACCCGGCCCTGAGACCGCCGGCCTGCTCGACGCCCCGCTGCAGGGGATCGCCTACGGCTACCGCGGAGCGCCAGATCAGTGGTGGCAACAGCAGGTCATCTCCGGCCTGCAGCGGGTCGGCGCCAGCCCCGGAAACATCGCCGAACTGATGGCCAGCTACTTCGAACTCACCGAGCTCCACATC
This sequence comes from Mycobacterium syngnathidarum, assembly GCF_001942625.1. Lineage (GTDB taxonomy): Bacteria > Actinomycetota > Actinomycetes > Mycobacteriales > Mycobacteriaceae > Mycobacterium > Mycobacterium syngnathidarum. Next base: position 316,906 of record NZ_MLCL01000029.1, on the reverse strand, counting down.
GCGCCCCGCGCGCAAGGTCAGGGCCTCGGCGAGGCCCTGACCAGGCGACTGTTGGCCGGCCGCGCCGAATCCCACGTGTTGTTGTCGACCCCTGAGATCAACGGCGAGGCCAACCGCGCATGGCGGCTGTACCGCCGGCTCGGCTTCACCGACGTGATCCGCGGCTACCACTTCGCCGGCGATCCCCGGCCATTCGCCATCCTCGGTCGCCCACTGCCGCTGTGACATCTGGCACGATGACCAGCGTGCATGTCCGACCACCGAGCCGCCTTCCCAGACGTAGCCGACGGACCCGCTTCCTGACGTTGGTGATGTTGGTGCTGATCCTGCCCATGGTGGTGGGCTGCGTTCGGGTCCGCGCCTCGATCACCGTCTCCCCCGACGACCGGGTGTCCGGCCAGATCATCGCGGCGGCCAAGCCACGGGACGCCGACGACAAGGGCCCGCAACTACTCAACAATCTGCCGTTCGCCAAGAAGGTCGCGGTCTCCGAGTACAGCCGCGACGACTACGTCGGCTCCCAGGCCGTGTTCTCCGATCTCAGCTTCGCCGAACTGCCTCAGCTGGCCGGGATGAGCCGCGACGCCGCAGGAGTCGACATCTCCCTGCGCCGCGCCGGAGACCTGGTGATCCTGGAGGGGCGGGTCGACCTCACCTCGCTGTCGGACCCCGACGCCGACGTTCTGCTGACCGTGTCCTTCCCCGGCGAAGTGACCTCGACCAACGGCGACCAGGTGAGCTCCTCGATCGTGGAATGGAAACTGCGGCCGGGAATCGTCAGCACGATGAACGCCCAGGCCCGCTACACCGACCCGAGCGCCCGGTCGTTCACCACGGCGGCCATCTGGCTCGTCGTCGGCGCATTCCTGGTCGCCGGTGTGATCGGCGCGCTGGCCTGGATGAGCCGCGACACCTCTGCCAAGCCGGGTGACCCGGTCGCAGGCAGCGACTGACCTCACCGCCGCACTCACAGCTACGCCCTCGCTTGGTACAAAACGCGCGGCACGCTCTACTCTGAATGCACTCGGGGGCACATCGTTGACGACAGAAAGGGGCGGGCGCTGAGCGTGCAAACTTCGGCACCGTCGACCGTCGAGCTGGCCCGGGCCGTCACCGACCAACTGCGCGACTATCTGCGTGAGCGCCGCCGCGACAGCGAGTACATCGGAACCGACTACGCCGAGCTGACCGAGGCCCTCGAGGAATTCGTGCTCCGCGGCGGCAAGCGGATGCGCCCGGCCTTCGCCTACTGGGGCTGGCGCGCGGTGATCGACCCGGCCGACCGCCCCGCCGACCCCGACGTGTTGAGGTTGTTCGCCGCGCTGGAGTTGCTGCAGGCCTGTGCCCTGGTGCACGACGACGTCATCGACGACTCGGCCACCCGCCGCGGACTACCCACCGTGCACCGGTTGTTCGCCGACCGGCATCGCGACCGCAACTGGCACGGATCCTCTCGGCAGTTCGGCCTGTCGGCGGCCATCCTGGCCGGCGACCTGGCGCTGGCCTGGGCCGACGACATCGTCGCCGCCGCCGACATCCCGGCCGACGCGCAGAAACGGGTCCAACAGGTCTGGCGCCATATCCGCACCGAGGTGCTCGGCGGCCAGTATCTCGACATCGTCGCGGAGTCCAGCGGTGCCGAATCGGTCGCCTCCGCGATGAACGTCAACACCTACAAGACCGCGTCCTACACGGTCTCCCGGCCGCTGCAGCTGGGTGCCGCCGCGGCTGCCGATCGGCCCGACATCCAGCAGATCTTCCACCAGGTCGGAAACGACCTCGGTGTCGCGTTCCAACTCCGCGACGACGTCCTCGGAGTCTTCGGCGACCCGGCGGTCACCGGTAAGCCCTCCGGCGACGACCTGCGATCGGGCAAGCGCACCGTGCTGCTGGCCGAGGCACTCGAGCTGGCAGACAAGTCCGACCCCGCAGCCGCCGAGCTGCTGCGCACCTCCGTGGGTAGCGAACTGTCCGACGCGCAAGTCGGCGATCTGTGCCGGGTCATCGAGTCGGTCGGCGCGCTGGCCGCAGTCGAAGCCCACATCGAACTTCTCACCCACCGCGCCCTGGACACCTTGGCCGCCGCACCGATCCACGAACAGGCAAAGACCGGCCTTGCCGAGATCGCCCGGTTCGCGGCGAACCGGTCGGCGTAGGAGACCGTCACAACGACATGATCACGCCCTCATGACACGCTTGCCGACCGACACCACGAATACCGGGGTCGCGCAACATCTCTCACGCCTGGCCGGGTTCGCGGTGTCTGCCGACGCCCGCCCGGCCCGATTGGGTTTCCTGGGGGCAGCCCTGCTGACCATCGGCGGGCTCGGCGCGGGCAGCACCCGGTTGCACGATCCGCTCCTGGAGTCACTGCACCTGTCCTGGCTGCGATTCGGGCACGGGCTGGTGTTGTCCTCGATCCTGCTGTGGGCCGGCGTCGCGACGATGCTGATCGCCTGGCTGTGGCTGGGCCGGCGCGTGATCGACCGCACCGCCGGCGAGTACACCATGGTGGCCACCACCGGTTTCTGGCTGGCGCCACTGTTGCTCAGCGTGCCGCTGTTCAGCCGGGACACCTATTCATACCTGGCCCAGGGCGCTCTGCTGCGCGACGGCTTCGACCCGTACGTGGTGGGGCCGGTACAGAATCCGAACATCCTGCTGGACAACGTCAGTCCGATCTGGACCACGACGACCGCACCCTACGGCCCGGCATTCATCCTGGTGGCGAAATTTGTCACGATGCTGGTGGGCGACGACGTGGTCGCCGGCACCATGCTGCTGCGCCTGTGCATGCTGCCCGGGCTGGTGTTGTTGATCTGGGCGACGCAGCGCGTCGCACGGCACATCGGTGCGAGCCCCGCCACTGCCCTGTGGGTCTGCGTGCTCAACCCGTTGGTGATCATCCACCTGATGGGCGGCGTGCACAACGAGATGCTGATGGTCGGGCTCATGATGGCCGGCATCGCGTTGGCGTTCCGACGACACCCGGTCTGGGGCGTCGGCCTGATCGCCATGGCCGTTGCCGTCAAAGCGACCGCGGGACTTGCACTTCCGTTCGTCGTATGGGTCTGGACACGGCAGCTGCGCGACCGTCACGGCCACCCACCGGTCCGGGCATTCGCGCTGGCGACCGCCGCCTCCATGGCGATACTGGCCGCGGTTTTCGCGGTGATGTCCTGGCTGGCCGGCGTCGGCCTGGGCTGGTTGTCCGCCCTCGCCGCAGGCAACGTGAAGATCATCAACTGGCTGACCGTGCCCACCGCCGCGGCCAACCTGATCAACGGCATTGGCGGACTGCTGTTTCCGGTCAACTTCTATGGCGTGCTCGAGATCACCCGGATCATCGGCATCCTCACCATCGTGATCGCCCTGCCGCTGCTGTGGTGGCGTTACCGGCACACCGACCGTGAGGCCCTGATCGGTATCTCGCTGGCCATGGCCGTGGTCGTACTCTTCGTTCCCGCCGCGCTGCCGTGGTACTACACCTGGCCGCTGGCGGTGGCCGCCGCCCTGATCCAGACCCGGCCCGCCATCGCGGTCACCGCCGGGTTGTCCACCTGGATCATGGTGATGTGGAAACCCGATGGGGCGCACGGCATGTACTCGTGGGCACATGTCCTGCTGACCACGGCCTGCGCCGCGGCGGCCTGGTACGCGCTCTACCACGCCCCCGAGGCGCCCGTCGAGACCGACAGCCGACCGTCAGTAAGCTAGCGCCTGCGCGCGACGCAGCACCTCACGCGCCTGGTGGGAGTGCAGTGCGTCAATCGGGCGGGCGTTGGAAATCTGCTCGGCGCGGCCGTCACTGGTGATCGTCAGCGACTCGTCCGGGGTGAACAGCCAGCGCATGATCTCGTTGTCGCGGTAGCCGCCGTCACGCAGCACGACCAGCAACCCGGGCAGGTGCTTGACCACGTGGCCATTGCCGTCGAAGAAGATCTGCGGGACCACCAGCACGCGGTTGCGCCGCACGGCCATCAACTGCCCGTCACGCAGTTGCTGATGCACCTTGGTGACCGGGATGCCGAGCAAATCCGACACCGTGGGTAGGTCGTAGACGGCCTCGTCGGGGGCCAGAACGTCATCGGCCGCTGGAATGCTGCTCACCGCATCGATTCTAGGTCCTCAGCCGCAACTCGTAACATGTGTCCGGTGGGGCAGCAATCGGATCCACTCGTCGGCACGATGCTGGACGGGCGCTATCGCGTGGACACGCCCATCGCCACCGGCGGCATGTCCACCGTCTACCGCGGCCTCGACGTCCGGCTGGACCGCCCCGTGGCCCTGAAGGTGATGGACTCCCGCTACAGCGGCGACAGCCATTTCCTGACCAGGTTCGGCCGCGAGGCCAAGGCCGTGGCCCGATTGAAGGATCCGGGCTTGGTGGCGGTCTACGACCAGGGCGGTGGAGGCAACGCCCAGGAGCCGCCTTTCCTCGTGATGGAGCTGATCGAGGGTGGCACGCTGCGCGAGCTGCTGGCCGAGCGCGGCCCGATGCCCCCGCATGCGGTGGCCGCAGTGCTCGAGCCGGTGCTGGGCGGCCTCGCGGTGGCACACCGCGCCGGACTCGTACACCGCGACATCAAACCTGAGAACGTGCTGATCTCCGACGACGGCGAGGTCAAGATCGCCGACTTCGGTCTGGTGCGCGCCGTGGCCGAGGCCAAGATCACCTCAACCAGCGTGATCCTCGGCACCGCGGCCTATCTGTCTCCCGAGCAGGTCAGTACCGGTGACGCCGACCCACGCAGCGACGTGTACGCGGTCGGCATCCTCACCTACGAACTGCTCACCGGCTTCACACCGTTCACCGGTGACTCCGCCCTCACGGTCGCCTACCAGCGCATGGACAACGACGTGCCCGCACCCAGTACGGTAATCGCCGGGGTGCCAACACAATTCGATCAATTCGTACGCCGCGCCACCGCCCGTGACGCCGCGCACCGGTTCACCGACGCCGACGACATGCGGGCCGAACTGCACGAGATCGTCGACGACCTCGACCTGCCTGCGTTCCGGGTGCCCGCACCGCAGCAGTCCGCACAGCACCTGGCCGCCACCCGCGTGCACGAGCTCGCCGAGCGTGACGATCCGCGGGTCGAGGCCGCCACCGTGGCGACGGCCGCACCTTTGGTCTCGCCGGCGGTGGCGCCCGCGCCGCGCCAGCCCACCCGCGAACTCACCCGAGACCAGCACGATTGGGCACCGATCCCCGCCGACCCCGAATACGCTTTCGGGGCCGCACAATTCGCCGGTGTCGAGATGAGCGAGTTCTACTGGGCCCGCCAGCGCGCCAAACGGGCGCTGGCGTTCTGGGTCATCGCGGTCATCACATTCACCGGACTCGTCACCGCCGCCGCCTGGACGATCGGCAGCAACATCGGCGCACTGCTCTAGCTAGGTCTGCTGGGCGGGACAGGCTTCGACCGGTACCCGCATCTCGATGTCGCGCGACTGATCGAACCGGAAGGTGACCTTGACCGACATCGCCGGGCGAACCTTTTCCCGCAGACCCTGCACGGCCGCGACGATCTCCTGTGAGGACTTGGGTCCGATGTCCACTGCGCCTTCGGCCGGTATCCGCACCTCATTCGCCGCGTCGGTGGTGATCGACAACAGGCTTTCGGATCCGGTCGATCTGCCGTTGGTCGCGGTGAACCGCAACTCGGCATCGCTGCCGACCTGGACCGCGCAGTTGCCCGGCATGTGGGCCGGCACGATGTATGCGTTGTCCACCGACGTCAGCGGCGTCTCGGTGTCCTCACCGCGGTTGTCCGGTGTGAAGTCAGCCGTTTCGGAACACGCCGCGGTCAGCAACGCCGAAGTGGCGCCGACGATCGCCCACCTGGTTGCGGTACCCATGCCGATCGGGTACCCAGACCGTCGCTGCCCTACTCGCGCAGCATCTCGGCGACGAGGAATGCCAGCTCCAGGCTCTGCTGGGTGTTGAGTCGCGGGTCGCACGCGGTCTCATAGCGCCCGGCCAGATCCGTATCCGAGATGTCCTGTGCCCCACCGAGACACTCGGTGACGTTCTCGCCGGTGATCTCGACGTGGATACCGCCGGGATGGGTGCCCAGCGCATTGTGCACCTCGAAGAAACCCTGCACCTCGTCGACGATGCGATCGAAGTGCCGGGTCTTGTAGCCCGTCGACGATTCGTGGGTGTTGCCGTGCATCGGGTCGCACTGCCAGATCACCTTGTGACCGGTGGCCTCGACCTTCTGGATGATCGCCGGGAGCAGATCGCGGACCTTGTTGTTGCCCATCCGCGTCACCAGGGTCAGCCGGCCCGGCTCGTTGTTCGGGTCCAGCCGTTCCACGTACTCGACGGCCTGCTCCGGAGTTGTGGTCGGCCCCAGCTTGATTCCGATCGGGTTGGCGATCACCTCGGCCAGCGCCACGTGGGCACCGTCGAGCTGGCGTGTGCGCTCACCGATCCACAGGTAATGCGCGGATTGGTCGTACAACTTGCGCGGTCCGTCCGGGTTCTCGGCCGGGTCGGACAGGCGCAGCATCGCCCGCTCGTAGTCGATCACCAGTGCCTCGTGACTGGCGAAGATGTCGGCCGTCTGCAGATTGCGATCGGCCACCCCGCAGGCGGACATGAACTTCAGGCCCCGGTCGATCTCACCGGCCAACGCCTCGTAGCGGGCGCCCGCGGGCGATGTCCGGACGAACTCGCGGTTCCAGTCGTGCACCAGGTGCAACGAGGCCAACCCCGACGACGTGAGTGCTCGCACCAGGTTCATCGCCGCACTGGCATTGGCATAAGCCCGCACCAGCCGTGACGGATCGTGCTCGCGTACGGCGGCGTCCGGGGCGAAGCCGTTGATCATGTCACCGCGGTAGGACCGCAGGCCCAGCGCGTCCAGGTCGGCCGACCGCGGCTTGGCGTACTGGCCGGCGATACGGGCCACCTTCACCACCGGCATGCTGGCGCCATAGGTCAGCACGACGGCCATCTGCAGCAGCGTGCGGATGTTCGCCCGGATGTGCGGCTCGGTGTTGTCGACGAACGTCTCGGCACAGTCGCCGCCCTGGAGCAGGAACGCCTCACCCCGAGCCACGTCCGCCAGCAGGCCCTTGAGCTTCTCGATCTCCGACGGCACCGTGACCGGCGGCACGCTCTCCAACACGGTGCGCATCGCCTTCGCCGCTTCCGGGTCCCAGCTGGGCTGCTGCACGGCAGGCTTGGCAAGGGCCGCGTCGAGCCGATGACGCTGCTCGTCGCTCAGCGGAGGCAGTGGCGGCAGCTCGTCGATGGGGATGTCAACGGTCCAGTTCACCCGTTCATGGTAACCACCGGTGAACAACCGTTTTCGCCGGTTACGCGGTGCCGGGATCGCGCGCCGGCGCCAGCCCCAAGCCCGTCATCAACTGGAACCGGTGCAGGTTGTGCCGCGCGTCCACCAGGGCGTCATGCGCCTCGGTCGGGCGCGGTGGCATTCGCGGCGATCCGCGGTCCTCCCAGAACTGCCGCAACTCACGGGTGAATCGCGGCATCGCCGGAGGCAGATCGGTCATCGGACCCCACAGCTGGCAGAGCACGACATGGTCGTAAGCACCCACCCAGGCCCACAGCTCGATCGGCTCGTCACCGTCGATGTCGAAGAAGTCCTCGAGCTCGGACCGGATCTGCCGCCGCGACCGCCACAGCTGCGAGGACGGGGACGGCAGTTTGGGCAGAACGTGCTTGCGCACCCAGCGACCCGCTCGGTCCGGGTTGAATTCGGTCGAGATCGCGTAGTACTCGCGTCCGTCCTCGGCGACGACGCCGATCGAGATCAACTCGATGGTGCGACCGTCGTCGATGAACTCGGTGTCGTAGAAATAGCGCATCAGGCGGTCCGTCCCGGGGCCGGGGCGGCATGGATCTCCCGGTCCAGCTGGGCGTCGACGGCAGCGTCGTCGGGGAACTTCGGCATCCCGGTGATCGCGTCCTGTAGCCACAGTTTGGCCTGCACCACGGGCCGGCGCAGCCAGCGCTCCCGTTCCAGCGCGCGGTGCATCTTGCGAGGACGGCTGGTGTAGCGCCAGCGCGCCCACGGCGCATGCGGCCGCGACAGCCGGACCGCTCCGACGAACAACAACGGGGTTATGAACATACCCACCAATCCAGTCCAGACCTTGCCCTTGAGCAGGACCACCACCGCCAGCAGCAAGGTCAGCACCGCCATCGCGACCACGAGTGCTCGCACGGCCGGCGACTGGTCCTCACGCCAGATACCGATATCAAAGAATGACAGCGGATTGAAACCGAGGATCAACAGCCCCGCCACCGCGACCGCGGCGAACACCGCGTCTACCGAGGTGCGGCCGTCCTCGGCCCAATACACGTCCGAAAGGTGCAGGATCAGCGCGAACTCGTCGAGCACCAGGGCCGCTCCGATGCCGAAGAACACCGCTGCCACGGTGAACTCCGCCACCCCGCCGCTGACCGCCAGCGTCACCATCGTCACGCCCGACACCATCACCAAAACGACCCCGATCACCATGTGGTGGATGTGCACCGAGCCGTGCCCCATGTTGCGCGGCTGCCACCACCTGGGCGGGCGGTCGCTGCCGGCATTGCGGCGGATGTAGCGCACCACGATGCGGGTCACGAAGAACGTGAGAATGAACGCCACCAGGCAGCACAGCAAAGGCAGGCGATCGCGGGCGAGGAAATCGAGATGAACGGTCGCGTGCACGCCCAAAGAACTTACGCCGACCTGCGCGCGTCGCGAGTGCGGTTGCGCAGTCCGCGGGCTACCCCCGATAGTCTGTTCAGAACATGAGTAAGCGGCAGTCGCCCGGCGCAGCTGGTTGGGCACCGACGATCGGGTGGCGGCTTTTTCAGTTGCTCACAGTGGCCGGGCTGATCCTGGTTGGCTGGCGGCTACTGGGCCACGTGCCCTATCGCATCGACATCGACGTGTACCGGATGGGCGGGCGGGCCTGGTTGGACAACCAACCGCTGTATGCCGACGGCGCCATCTTCCACACCCAGGGCGGCCTCGATCTGCCGTTCACCTATCCACCGCTCGCGGCAATCCTGTTCGCGCCGTTCGCCTGGCTGTCGTTGCCTGCGGCCAGCGTGGCGATCACCGCCACCACCCTGGTCCTCCTGATCATCTCGATGGTCATCGTGCTGACGCGCCTGAACATCTGGCCCGAAACCACGATCACCCCGGAGCCGGCCTGGCTGCGTCGCTGCTGGTTGGCGACCGCACTGGTGGCACCCGCGGTCATCTGGCTGGAGCCGATCCGGTCGAACTTCGAATTCGGTCAGATCAATGTGGTCCTGATGACGCTGGTGATCGCCGACTGTGTGCCGCGCCGGACACCGTGGCCCCGCGGCATGCTGCTGGGCCTGGCGATCGCGCTCAAACTCACTCCCGCGGTGTTCGTTCTGTATTTCCTGCTGCGTCGCGACTTCCGCACCCTGCTGCGGACCGGCGCCGCCGCGGTGGTGGCGACCGTAGCGGGATTCGTCCTGGCCTGGACGGACTCGATCGAGTACTGGACGGAGACGGTGCGCAACACCGACCGGATCGGAACGGCCACCCTCAACACGAATCAGAACATCGCGGGCACGCTGGCGCGGCTCGGCCTGTCCGAGGGGCCGCGGTTCGCGTTGTGGGTGATCGCCTGCTTCGCGGTGCTGGCTCTGACGGTTTGGGCGGTTCGGCGTGTCCTGCGCTCCGGCATCGACGAGGGACCGGTGGTCGCGCTGATCTGTGTCGCGATGTTCGGCCTGGTGGTCTCGCCGGTGTCGTGGTCACACCACTGGGTGTGGTCACTGCCTGCCCTGGTGGTCACCGGCGTCCTCGCCTACCGGATGCGCCAGACACATCTGGCCGCGCTGTGCCTGGCCGCGGTGACGCTGATCGGATTCGCCTTGATGGTGTGGACACCGATCGCGCTGCTGACCCCACACCACGAGACCGCGGCGTCAGTCGTCCGGCAACTGGCCGCCGATTCCTACCTCTGGTGGGCACTCGCGGTCATCGCGGTGATCGGAGTCGTCTCCACTCCCCGGGCGGGCAAGACTGCTGCGGCGCCCGCGACCCCGCTGGTTCACCTCAGCGGCGGCGAAAGCGCCTAACCCGCAGCGGCGTGCGGCAGCCGGGAAGCCGGCTTGCTCGCGTCGACCGGCTGGCCGTTGGTCTGTTGCGCGCTCTCCTTGACCGCTGCCGCGTAGATGTCGACGTATTCCTGACCGGACAGATCCATCAGGTCGTACATCACCTCGTCGATCACGGCGCGCTCGATGAAACGGTTGCCCGCCAGGCCGTCGAACCGGCTGAAGTCCATCGGCTCACCAAACCTGACCTCGACCCGGCCGAACCGAAGCCCCTTGGACCCCGGCGGATTGACCACGTCGGTGCCGACCATGGCCACCGGGATCACGGGCACACCGGTCTCCAGCGCCAATCTGGCCAGCCCGGTCTTGCCCTTGTAGAGTCGGCCGTCCGGTGAGCGGGTGCCCTCGGGATACATCCCGAGCAGCTTTCCCTCGCCCAGGATGCGCTTGGCGGTGATCAGCGCCGCCTGCGCCGAATCGGCATCGGTGCGGTCGATGGGCACCTGGCCCACGACGGTGTAGAACCAGGCCAGGAACCGGCCCTTGATCCCGGTGCCGGTGAAGTACTCCTGCTTGGCCAGGAATGTGATGCGGCGGCTGACCACCAGCGGAAGATAGAAACTGTCCATCACCGCCAGGTGATTACTGGCCAAGATGGCTGGACCGTCGGCCGGAACATGTTCCAGCCCAGTGATTTTGGGGCGACCCAACACGGCCAGCAAGGGGCCCAACAGGATGTACTTGAACAGCCAATACCACATGGACCCTCCACTTGTGCGCACTGCGCAATGCTCTGCGACAACTGTACCCAGGCCATGTTGTGGCTACCACAGCAAGCCCTGTATGCCTGCTGTGTCTCAGCAGTACAGCAAATTGCTCAATCCGCTCAATCTTCGAAGGTGACCGGGATGTGCTGGTAGCGGCCGGGCGACGGCGGGGACGGATAGTCGTCGGGTGGCGGTGTATCGGGACCGCCGCCGGGTGGCGGGCTACCCCCGCCTGGGCCGTCATCTGGCCCGTCGGTTCCGTCGGCTCGTCCATCGTCGAGAACCGCACGGATCACCGTCAGCAGGGCCACGCTGTGCTCACCGATCACCGACAGCAGCGGATGCTGCTCACCGTTGATCACCGCGGCCAGTGCACACACCGGACACCACACCTGCTGACACTTGCCCGGGCTGCCGTCGGCCGAGGCCGCGAAGCTGACCGCGGCCAACCGCACCGCCGGGTCAAGCCGGTCGAGAATCTCCTGCGCCAATTGCCGCAGCTCCGAACCCAGCTCGGGATGAGATCCCGTCATGCCGGCCACACCTCCGGATTCGGACGAAAACGTACCGTCAGCTCACTACCGCGCAATTGCGCATCTGTCACGATGCAACGACGCAGGACAGAGGCCAACCGCACCCGGCGCCGCATGCCCGCAACACCGATGATCAAGTCGTCATCGACACGACCCAACGTGAGGTCGGCCGAATCGATCTGCGGCAACTCTAGCCGCATCCGGTACACCGCTTCGAGTCCAGACCCCGACTCTCGGTCGACGATGGGCCGCAACGGGCCCGGCGGCGGCGACCCGTCGCGCCGTCGCGCCCGGTCGATCAACTCTCCCAGCGCCTTGGGGCCGATCGGCTCCCCCGGCACATGCGGCACGAGCACCAACTGCACGTCACCGATGCCGGCATCGAGACCGTCGAGCACCGACTGCTGTTCGGCGATCCGCTCGGTGTACCAGTCGAAGGCGGGATGGGCGGGAAGATTCTGATACTCGAACGAATCATCTTGCACCAAAATCTGATTGACGATGATCTCGGTAACCTCGACGCCCATCAGGGCAAGCGAACCCAATGTTCGCGCCGCCTCGGCCGCCACCACCCGCTCGGGGGTGAGCACCAGATGGGCGCTCACCCGGGATCCGTCGGTGAGCAGGGCACCCAGTTTGCGGATGCCGGCATCCACCCGCTCGATCAAGGCGACGATGGCCGCGCTGACCGCGTCCGGCGAACCCGACAGGCGGCGGTGCCGTGGCCAGGCCCGCTCGAGATACAGGCCGAACGTCTCCGGCAACGTGAGCATCCGCAACGCATCGGCGGTCGAAGCACAGTCCACGACCACGTGATCCCAGCGACCAGAATCGGCGAGCTCCCCCACCTCGTGCAGCCCGAGCACCTCCTGAATTCCCGGTAACGCCGAAAGTTCTTCAGGAGCAACATCTCCCAGATCGGAATCGGGGAAGCGAGCTGCCAGCGGGCCGGCCGTCTCAACCCAGCGGGCACCCAGCAGGGCCAGCGTGTCGAGCGCAAGGGCATCGAGCACGCCGCCCGCTTCGGCCGATCCGGCGTCCAGATCGCAGAGCACCCGAGTGGGGGCCCGCAGACCTGTGGGGGCGAGCGTGATCCCCAGTACATCGCCCGTGGAATGCGCCTGGTCGGTCGACACGATCAGCACCCGCTGTCCCGACGCGGCGTCACGGACCGCGGTTGCCGTCGCCAGCGTCGACTTACCTACCCCACCCTTGCCGACGAACAGGCTGATCCTCGCGGGAGAAGGTGCGCTTCCGTCCGGCGAAGTCACTCAGCCTCTACTCGTTTCTTGAGGTCTTTGAGTGCGGTGTCGGTGAGCCGCCGCTCGGCCTTGCGTTTGAGCAGACCGATCATCGGAATCATCAGGTCGACCGAGAGCTCATACGTCACCTCGGTGCCAGATCCCTTGGGCGCCAACCGGTATGTCCCCTCCAGTGCCCGCAACAGCGAACTGGATACCAGCGACCAGGTCACCGACTTGCGGTCGGCCGGCCACACGTAGGCCAGCACCATGGTGTCTTTGAGCACCGCGGCATCGAGCACGAGCCTCGCGGTCTTGGGATTTCCCTGCGGGTCTGTCTCGAGGACCTCGGCTTCTTTGTATTCGGCGACCCACTGCGGGTACGAGCCGATATCGGCGATGACATCCATCACCGTCGCCGGCTCAGCGTCGATGTAGATGGTTTGTGTCGTCTTGTCGGCCACCGCGTCGCCCTTCTCCCCGCCCCACGGGGCTGCCCTGGCTCTCGGGAGAGAAATCTACCCTCCTGTCGAGGGACCCGGTCAGGCCAGTCGGGATACCCCGACCGGGCGAGCGGCCTCAAGACGCTGCTTGATCCCGAACGACATCGCCTTGCCCGCGACCCGGCGTTCGTGGTTCATCTTTGCCAGATCCATCTGGGCCAACTGCTTGGCCGTGGCGCCCGACGGTTCGGCGTGCAGGAAGTAATGCAGCACCACACCGTCCATCACCTTCTCGAGCCAGACCTCCATCGTGCCGGTCAACGCGCCGGTCACATTCCAGCGGTGGCCCTTCTCGGCACGGTCCTCGACAACCTTGAGCACCAGGTCGGGCCACCACCGCCGCCAGCTGGCCGGGTCGGCGACCGCGGCGCCCACGGCGACCGGATCGGCGCACACGAACGTCTCGTCAGCGATCTGAATGCTGTTCATCGCGGACTAGCTTCACACATGCCTGATCGTCTGCCTACTGCGGCCGACTAGGCTGACCCGCAAAGCCGGTACCACAAGCCTGGAGGGCAAGATCGTGCGTGAGTCAGAGCGGGAATACAGCGTGCCCGCGTCTTTTACCGTCGGCGAGCACGACAGCATCGTCAATTCGGTATCCACGCACGCCGCCGACAGCCCCGACCACGTCATCTTCCGGCGCCTGGTCGACGGCGAGTGGACCGACGTGACCTGCGCCGAAGCGGCCGGCCAGATCCGAGCGGTGGCCCTGGGCCTGATCGCCGAGGGCATCCAGCCCGGCGATCGTGTGGCAGTGCTGTCGGCCACCCGTTACGAGTGGCCCATCATCGACTTCGCGATCCTGTCGGTGGGCGCGGTGACCGTGCCGATCTACGAGACCTCCTCGGCCGAACAGGTGCGGTTCGTCCTCGACAACTCCGCGGCGAAGATCGTCTTCGCCGAGACCGACGCGCACGCCGAGACCGTCGAACAACTCCGCGGCCAGCTGCCCGAACTACACAAGCTGCTCACCATCGACGGCACCGGCACGCCTGCACTGGACGCCATGGCCGAAGCGGGTAAATCGGCCGACGCTGCCGAGCTCGACAAGCGACTGGCCGGGATCCGGTCGGCCGACCCGGCCACCCTGATCTACACCTCGGGAACCACCGGCCAGCCCAAGGGCTGCCAGCTGACCCACTCGAATTTGCTCTACGAGATCCGGGGCGCCAAGGCCTGCTTCCCCACTCAACTGGCCCCAGGCGAACGAATGCTGGTGTTCCTGCCGCTGGCCCACGTGCTGGCCCGGGCCATCACCATCGCGGCGTTCACCAACAAGGTCACCCTCGGGTTCACCAGTGACATCAAGAACCTGGTCCCGACCTTCGGCATTTTCAAGCCGACCCTGGTGGTCTCGGTGCCCCGGGTGTTCGAGAAGGTCTACAACACCGCCGAGCAGAACGCCCGCAACGACGGCAAGGGCAAGATCTTCGCGATCGCCGCCGACACCGCGATCGAGTGGAGCAAGGCCCAGGACAATAAGGGCACAGCGGGCGCGTCCTTGATCCTCCGCGCCAAGCATGCACTGTTCGACAAGCTGGTCTACGGCAAGCTGCGGGCAGCCCTCGGCGGCGAATGCCGGGCGGCGATCTCCGGCGGCGCGCCGCTGGGCGCGCGGCTGGGCCACTTCTATCGCGGCGTGGGCCTGAGCATCTACGAGGGCTACGGCCTCACCGAGACCAGCGCGGCCATCACCGTCAACCGGGTCAACGAGCTCAAGGTCGGCTCGGTCGGCAAGCTGATGCCGGGCAACAGCATGCGCATCGCCGAAGACGGCGAGCTGCTGGTCAAGGGCGGTGTGGTGTTCAGCGGCTATTGGGGCAACGAGACCGAGACCAACGCGGTGTTCACCGATGGCTGGTTCCACACCGGTGACCTGGGTTCCATCGACGACGACGGCTTCCTGACCATCGTGGGACGCAAGAAGGAGATCATCGTCACCGCCGGCGGCAAGAACGTCGCCCCCGCGCTGCTCGAGGATCGGTTGCGGGCCCATCCCCTGATCAGCCAGGCGATGGCGGTGGGCGATCAACAGCCGTTCATCGCCGCGCTCATCACGATCGACCCCGAGGCGTTCCCGGGTTGGAAGCAGCGCAACGGCAAAGACACGGCCGCATCGGTGGGCGATCTCGCCGACGACCCCGATCTGCTGGCCGAGATCGACCTCGCGGTCAAGGAAGCCAATCAGGCGGTGTCGCACGCCGAATCGATCCGCAAGTTCCGGATCCTGCCGGTCGACTTCACCGAGGACACCGGTGAACTGACTCCGACCCTGAAGGTCAAGCGCAAGGTGGTGGCCGAGAAGTTCGCCACCGACATCGCCGCGCTCTACGGCTGATCGCGCCGGCTCAGCCCGAGAGCAGCCCGGTCAGCCGGGCGCCCTGGGCGCGCCACTGCCAGTTGTCGACTGCCCAGTGGCGTCCTGCCGTCCCCATCGCGGCGGCACGGCCGGGATCGGCCAGCACGTCGCCGACAGCCGTCGCTACCGCCGCCACATCGGTACCGTCCACGACGGTGCCGGTCCGGCCGTCGAGGACGGTTTCGGGTGCCCCGCCTGACGTTCCGGCGACCACCGGGACGCCACACGCCGAGGCCTCGAGGTAGACGATGCCCAACCCCTCGACATCCAGGCCCGCGCCGCGGGTTCGGCAAGGCATCGCGAACACGTCGGCCATGGCATGGTGAGCGGGTAGTTCCGCGCCGGGCACCGCGCCGGTGAAGGTGACGTCAGCGGCCACGTCGTGCGCGTGCGCGAGTTGTTGAAGTTTGCCCAGGTACGGTCCCCCACCGACGACGACCAAGGCGGCGCCGGGAACGCGACGGCGGATGGCCGGCCAGGCGCGGATCAGCATGTCCTGCCCTTTGCGTGGCACGAGACGCGACAAGCACACCACTACCGGACGCCGGTCCAGCCCGTAGCGGGCACGCAATTCGGCCCGGGCCACCGGATCGGGCACGAAACGATCGGTGTCCACGCCGGGCGGCAGATGCTCCAGCGCGGCCCGGGGGCCGAACGCCGAGGCGAACCGGCCGCGGGTGTAGCGGCTGACGAACGTGACGACATCGGCATCGTCGCCGATACGGCGCAGTGCGGCTCGCGCCACCGGAAGCATCGACCAGCCGACTTCGTGGCCGTGGGTGCTCGCCACGATGCGCCGGGCCCCGGCTCTGCGAGCCAGTGGGCTCAGGAGGGCCAGCGGTGCAGCCGCCCCGAACCACACCGTCTCGATGCCGTTCTCGGCGATCAACCGCTGCATGCGGGACGCGACGGTCGGCTCGGGCACCATCAGCGTCGTCGGGTGGCGCACCACCCGGTATCCGGCCGCTACGGCCCGATCATCGAAATCCGGTGCGCCCTTCCATTTCGGTGCGTACACCGTGAGCTCGTGCGAGCCGTCGCGCACCAATTCACCGACGAACGCCTCAAGGTACGACTGGATGCCGCCGCGTCGCGGTGGAAAGTCGTTGGTGACCAACAAAACCCGCGTCATCGCGATTGACTGCCCTCTGCGACCCGTCTGGTGTCCATCGCCGCAAGGCTATCCGGTCAGCCAGCGACGCCAACCGGCGACCACGACGTCGAGGTCGGCGCCCAGGACCTCCCGCACGGCGGTGGCCACATCCGGATGGCCGGGTCCGCAGGCGCGCAGATAGAGCTCACGCAGCTTCGGTGCGCCGTACACGTCGGCGACATAACGGCTGAACCACCACGCCCGGTCATAGGCCAAGCTGCGGACGCGCCCGGGGGTGTCAAGGTCCGCATCGGAAGGCAGCTGCACCGGCAGCCCGGCCTGCTCCGGTACCGCCGTGGGCGGGCGGCCGACATAGTCGGCCACCCCTTCGGTCAGCCACCGCGGTGCATCGGCTGCCGTCGCTGACCGGGCCGCGTAATGAAATAGCTCATGACGCAACACGATTCGCAACGCCGCCGGACTCATGTGGGCTGCGCCGGGGGCGAACATGATCCGTTGTGCAGTCGTGGTCGCGGCGATGTCGGCGGCTCCGCCGGCCAAAACCCGGAACTGCTGATCGGAGCCTGCGACCGCGATCTCGATGTTCTGCCGCCAATCCGGCCCCCAGAACGCGGTCACCGCAGCGGCAGCGGCGGGAAGCTCCGCGGCCAGCCGCTGAGGCAGGTCCGAGGACTGAGAGCCTTCGAGGGCGAGTAGCTGGGCGGTGCGACCGTCGGGCAACACCACCGACGTGACGGGGTCGGGCGGTACCGGGACAGCCGGAGCGGCCGCGCTCCGAGACGGCGCCGCCGGCGAGGCCAACTGGGCCGGCGATGCGGCCGTCCAGAGCAGCACCGCCGCCAGCGCGAGTTCCACCAGCAGCAGTGCGGCCAACAGCCGCCTGCGGGTACTCAGAAGCGAACCGCTATCGGGCCGGCTCAGTAGCGGCGAACGTTGTAGATCGGCGCATTGTTGACCGGGGCGACCCGAACCGGGGTGCCGTAGGTCGATGCATGCACCATCATTCCGTCGCCGATGTAGATGCCCACGTGGGAAGCATCGGAGTAATAGGTCACCACGTCGCCGGGCTGCATCGAATCCGCCGACACCGGCTGACCCCCGCGGGCCATGGCCTGGCTCGAATGCGGCAGTGAGATCCCGGCGTGCTGGAACGCCCACATCACCAGACCTGAGCAGTCGAAGGAGCTCGGACCGGCCGCGCCCCAGGAGTACGGCGAGCCGATCCGGCTCAACGCCGCCTGGATGACAGTGCCCGAATGGCCACCGCCCCCGTCTGGCAGAGCCCCCTCCGGCGGGGCGACATCACCGGGCGGTATGCCGTTCGGCGGGTCGGCCAATATGGCGGGATCCTGCGCCGGCGGCAACACTTCGGGCGCAGGCACCGGCGGCGTCGGCGGCAAGGCGTTCATCGCGTCCCGCTGGGCCGGGCTCAACGCCTGGTACTGCGATTTGACGATGGCGATCTGAACCTGCAGTTGACTTTGCTTGGATTGCAGGTCGGCGCGCACTGCGGCGGCCTGCTCGGCGGCGGTCTTGGCGTCTGCGGCCGATTTCGCCGATTCCTTCTCCGCCAACGCGGCCTTTTCGCCCATCGAGCGGAAGTTCTTCATCTGCGCCGACATCTCGGTCGCCATCACCCGCTGCACGGCGAGCTGCTCGATCAGATGTTGCGGCGAGCCGGCGGTCAAGATCGCATCGACACCGGAGGTTCGGCCGCCCATGTACTGAGCCGCAGCTACCTTGTTGACCGATGACTGGAAGATAGCCAGCTGCGACTTGGCCTGGTCGACCGCCGCGGTGTCGTCGGCGTGCTTCTTTTCCGCGCTCTGTTGTGCGGCAAGCTTGTTGTTGAGATCGAGCTGCGCCGAGTGCATCGCCTCAGTGGTCTGCTCGGCCTGGCGGGACAGCTCGTTGAGCTTTGCCAGCGCATCGTCACCAGGGTCGGCGTGCGAACTGGTGGCCAGCAATCCGGATATCAAGAGCAAGCCCGCTATTGCACCTGCAATGGGTCGCTTGACACGACTTGTGGGCCGGTGCGCGCGCTCGTGCCTCAAGTTTTCGTCCTCACAACTGGCGATGGCGAGCCGCCTCGAACTGCTCTTAGGTCTCAGATAGGTTACGAAACGGCATCGGGCTTGTCCAACAGAAGCTGCAAATTTAACAGCCCTCCCTGGGAATTTTCCTGTGCGGGAAGCGTTGCGTGTCGTCAGGCGACTCCCGTTCTGCCGTCTCGGTGAATCGGCACGAGCCGAAGCCGTGGAGCAAGACCCACGTCAGCGAGCACTTCCAGCGCCGCACGCTCGTCATCCAGCAAAGTTTCGGGGACGCCGAGCAACACGCTCACGACGCAGTCCTGACAGCCGGGCCCGCGTACCGCGCAATCGTCACAGTCGATGGTCACGCTGCCCGTGTCGAGCTCGTGTGGGCGAGGCTCGTCGGCATAGGACCAGTTGTCCTGCCGCACTCCGCTCATCTTGACCGTCCTTTCGATCGGTGTTGAGCGCACGCTATCGCCGCGCACCGACAAGTAGCGGGGCCGACAAGTAGCGGAGCGAAGGACGGCGAGCTTGTCGGCGTTTGTCGGGGGCAGTGCCTACCGTCATCGCCATGGGCCAGCGCATCACCGCCGAAGCCGAGCAGCTGACCTTGAGTTTGGGCCCCGCCGTCGACCCCGATGGGGCACTGTCCCTCGCCGAGACCACGTTCGTGGTGGTGGATCTGGAGACCACTGGTGGGCGCGCCACCGCGAAGGCGCCGGGCGATGGCTACGACGCCATCACCGAGATCGGTGCGGTGAAGATCCGCGGCGGCGAGGTGCTCGGAGAGTTGGCCACGCTCATCGATCCGGGCCGCGCGATCCCGCCCCAGATCGTCGAGCTCACCGGCATCACCACGGCGATGGTGCGTGACGCGCCCAAGATCGAGAGCGTGCTGCCCGCCTTCCTCGAGTTTTCCCGGGGCGCGGTGTTGGTCGCCCACAACGCCGGGTTCGATATCGGGTTCCTGCGCGCGGCATCGGAGCGGGCCGGGCTCAACTGGCCGCGCCCGCCGGTGCTGTGCACGGTGAAACTCGCCCGCCGTGTGCTGACCCGGGACGAAGCGCCGACCGTGAAGCTGTCCGCACTGGCCCGGCTGTTCGGCGCATCCACGACACCTACGCACCGCGCGCTCGACGACGCCCGCGCCACCGTCGACGTCCTGCACGGCCTGATCGAACGAGTCGGCAACCAGGGCATCCACACCTTCGTCGACCTCAAGAACTACCTGCCGGATGTCACCCCGGCGCAGCGCCGTAACCGTTCACTGGCCGACCGGTTGCCCAACCGGCCCGGCGTCTACCTGTTCCGCGGGCCCTCCGGCGAGGTGCTCTACGTGGGTACCGCTGTCGATCTGCGACGCCGGGTCCGGCAGTACTTCACCGGCGCCGATCCGCGGGCCCGGATGAAGGAGATGGCCTCCCTGGCGCAGGCCGTCGACCATGTCGAATGCGCCCACGACCTGGAGGCCGGGGTCCGCGAGCTGCGAATGCTCGCGGCCCACGCACCGCCGTACAACCGTCGTTCCAAATTCCCGCAGCGCTGGTGGTGGGTGGCCCTCACCGACGAGGCCTTCCCACGACTGTCGGCGGTGCGAAACCCGGGTCGCCGCACCGCTTTCGGGCCGTTCTCGGCCCGGGCCGACGCCGTACAGTCGGCTCTGGTGCTGGCCCGGTTCACCGGTGTGCGCACCTGCACGGCCCGCTTCGGCACGACCGCGACCCACCATTGCCCCGAGGTCGAACTGTCACCGTGCCCGGCCCCGCAGGATGTTGCCGCCGCGTCGTACGCGGCCGCCGTGGAACGGGCCACCGCGCTGCTCAACGGCACCGACCACGACGCCTTGTCGGCGATATTGGCCCACATCGGCGAGCTGGCGGCCGCCCGGCGGTATGAGACCGCCGCCCGATTGCGCGACCACGCCGCGGTCGCCATCGAGGCGCTGTGGCGCGGGCAGCGGCTTCGCGCTCTGTCCGAAGTGCCCGAGCTGGTGGCTGCGCGCGGTGACGGCAATGGCGGCTGGCATTTCGCGGTCATCCGCCACGGCCAGTTGGCCGGGGCCGGCACTGCCCCGCGCGGTGTGCCGCCCATGCCCGTGGTCGATGCGATCTGCACGGCTGCACAGGTAATCCTGCCCACCGCAACGCCTCTGGGTGGTGCGCTGGTGGAGGAGACCACGCTCATCGCCCGCTGGCTGGCCGCCCCCGGGGTGCGCATCGTGCGTGCCGCTACCGGCTATGCGACGCCGATCGGCGCGGCCGGCCGCTATGCGCAGTGGGCCGCAACCGCGCGCTCGGCCCGGCTGGCGGCGGCCCAGCAGCACTCAGAACTGCAGGCTGAACCGCACCCAACGCGCGAGCAGCTGTTCGGCCGCACCCGAGTCGATGGCCTCGGTGGCGCGCGCCAGACCGTCTTCCCACGCAGGCACCCACTTGGCGTCGCTGGCTAGGCCGGCATGGGCCACCATCGCACCTGCCGCGTTGAGCACCACCGCATCACGCACGGGCCCCTTGGCCCCGCTCAGGACGGCGCGCGCCGAGGCCGCGTTGGCGGTGGCATCGCCGCCGATCAACTCGCTGATGTCGGCACGCTTGAAGCCGAAGGCCGCGGGATCGAACTTCAACCGGTCCACGGTGCCGGCCTGCACGCGCCAGATGGTGCTGGTGGTTGTGGTGGTGAGCTCGTCGAGGCCGTCGTCGCCGTGCACGACCAACACGCTGGAGCCGCGGGCTGCGTACACTCCGGCCATCACCTCGGCCAGGTCGTCGAACGCACAGCCGATCAGGCCGGCCCGGGGGGCGGCCGGATTCGTCAACGGTCCAAGCAGATTGAAGACCGTCGGGACACCGATCTCGCGGCGCACCACCGAGGCGTGCCGGTACGACGGGTGGAACTGCGGGGCGAAGGCGAACCCGATACCGACCTCGGCGACACTGCGGGCCACCTCATCGGGGCCCAGGTCGATCCGCACCCCGAGCGCTTCCAAGGTGTCCGCACCGCCCGACAACGACGACGCCGCGCGGTTACCGTGCTTGATCACCGGCACACCGCAGGCCGCCACCACGATGGCCGCCATGGTCGACAGGTTCACCGTGTTGGCCCCGTCGCCGCCGGTGCCGACGATGTCGACGGTTTCGTGGCCGATCTGAGCCGTGGGCACCCGGCGGGCATGCGACAGCATGATGTCCGCCAACTCCCCGACTTCCGCGGAGGTCGGGCGCTTCATCTTCATCGCGACCGCGAAGCCCGCGATCTGAGCCGGGGTCGCCACACCGGTCATGATCTGGTCCATGGCCCACCCCGCATAACCGTTGGGCAGGGTCTGCTCGGTGGTCAGCCGCCCGAGGATGAGCGGCCACGACGGCGCCGCCCCGGCGCGTGCGGAGGACTGGTCGCCCGGCGGGAACTGAGGAGAAGATGCAGGAGCCACCGCCGAATGCTATCTCCGCGCCCGTCTGCGGCCCGCTCCACGCCGACCAGAAGGCGACACGTTTGGGGTCAATTGCTCGACCCGGGTGGAGTTCGACAACTACAAAGCGTCATACTTGCGGATGTGACGAGCGCTGTAGGTACCTCGGGAACGGCAATCACGTCGCGCGTTCATTCGCTGAACCGGCCGAACATGGTCAGTGTCGGCACCATCGTGTGGCTTTCCAGTGAACTCATGTTCTTTGCTGGACTCTTCGCGATGTATTTCACGGCGCGCGCACAAGCCGGTGGCGACTGGCCACCCGAGCCGACCGAACTCAATTTGGCCCTTGCTGTTCCGGTGACGCTGGTTCTGATCGCGTCATCCTTCACCTGCCAGATGGGCGTGTTTGCCGCCGAACGCGGCGACGTGTTCGGGCTGCGCCGGTGGTATGTGATCACGTTCCTGATGGGCCTGTTCTTCGTACTGGGCCAGGGATACGAGTACATCCACCTGGTCGAGCACGGCACCACCATCCCGGGCAGCGCCTACGGATCGGTCTTCTATCTGGCGACCGGTTTCCACGGCCTGCACGTCATCGGCGGACTAGTTGCGTTCATATTGCTGCTGGCCCGCACCAAGATGAGTAAGTTCACGCCCGCGCAGGCCACCGCGGCGATCGTCGTCTCGTACTACTGGCACTTCGTCGACATCGTCTGGATTGCGCTGTTCGCCACCATCTACTTTGTCCGATGATCGGCTCGCCGATGCGTCCGACGAAGGGCTCGCCGAAGATCGACTCGATGAGAAGGGGTTCGATGACCAGCAAGTCGCGCCGACGACTGCGCCGACGACTGTCAGCAGGCCTACTGCTGCTGGTCGGCCTGTCAGTCGCAGGTGGTGTTGCGGCCACGCTGACGCCCACACCGCAGGTCGCAGTCGCCGACGAATCGCAGTCGGCACTGCTGCGCACGGGTGAGCAACTGTTCGAGACGTCGTGCGTTTCGTGCCACGGCGCCAACCTGCAGGGTGTGCCCGATCGCGGGCCCAGCCTGATCGGTACCGGCGAGGCAGCGGTGTACTTCCAGGTGTCGACCGGTCGCATGCCCGCCATGCGTGGTGAGGCCCAGGCGCCCTCCAAGCCCGAGCACTTCGACGAGAACCAGATCGACGCGCTGGGTGCCTACGTTCAGGCCAACGGCGGCGGCCCGACGGTGATCCGCGACGAGCACGGCGGCGTGGCCCAGGAATCGCTGATCGGGTCCGACGTGGCCCGCGGCGCCGACCTGTTCCGGCTGAACTGCGCGTCCTGCCACAACTTCACCGGTAAGGGCGGCGCGCTGTCCTCCGGTAAGTACGCGCCGGACCTCGGGAACGCCGAACCGGCCCAGATCTACACCGCGATGCAGACCGGCCCGCAGAACATGCCGAAGTTCTCCGACCGGCAGCTGTCGCCGGAAGAGAAGCGCGACATCGTCGCCTACGTCCGCGAGTCGGCTGAGACACCCAGCTACGGCGGCTACGGGCTCGGCGGCTTCGGGCCGGCTCCCGAGGGCATGGCGATGTGGATTATCGGAATGGTCGCCGCTATCGGCGTGGCAATGTGGATCGGGGCACGAGCATGACCGACAACACACCGAAGATTCCCAGCGACGACGAGCTGGCTTCGATGTCGCGTGAGGATCTCGTTGAGCTCGGCGGCAAGATCGACGGCGTCGAGACGATCTTCAAGGAGCCGCGCTGGCCGGTCCCCGGCACCAAGGCCGAGAAGCGCACCGAGCGGCTGGTCGCGTACTGGCTTCTGCTCGGCGGGCTTTCGGGCCTGGCACTGTTGCTGATCTTCATCTTCTGGCCGTGGGAGTACCAGCCCTTCGGGTCGGAAGGCGAGTTCCTCTATTCGTTGGCCACCCCGCTGTACGGCCTCACGTTCGGGCTTTCGATCCTGGCGATCGGCATCGGCGCGGTCCTGTTCCAGAAGAAGTTCATCCCCGAGGAGATCTCGGTCCAGGATCGCCACGACGGACGCTCCCCCGAGCTGGCCCGCAAGACCATCGCGGCCAACCTCGGTGACGCTCTGGAAGGCTCGACCGTCAAGCGCCGCAAGCTGATCGGCTTGTCGCTGGGCATCGGCCTCGGCGCATTCGGTGCCGGCACCCTGGTCGCGTTCATCGGCGGGTTGATCAAGAACCCGTGGAAGCCGGTGGTTCCGACCGCCGAAGGCAAGAAGGCCGTGCTGTGGACGTCGGGGTGGACTCCCCGGTTCCACGGCGAGACCATCTACCTGGCCCGCGCAACCGGCCGGCCCGGCTCGTCACCGTTCGTCAAGATGCGACCCGAGGATCTCGACGCCGGCGGCATGGAAACCGTCTTCCCCTGGCGTGAGTCCGACGGCGACGGCACCACGGTCGAGTCGGAGCATCACCTGACCGAGATCGCCATGGGTGTGCGTAATCCGGTCATGCTGATCCGCATCAAGCCGGCCGACATGCCTCGCGTGGTCAAGCGGAAGGGCCAGGAGAGCTTCAACTTCGGTGAGCTGTTCGCCTACACCAAGGTCTGCTCGCACCTGGGCTGCCCGTCCTCGCTCTACGAGCAGCAGACCTACCGCATCCTTTGCCCGTGCCACCAGTCGCAGTTCGACGCGTTGCACTTCGCAAAGCCCATATTCGGTCCGGCTGCGCGCGCTTTGGCGCAGCTGCCCATCACCATTGACAAAGACGGCTACCTGGTCGCCAACGGCGACTTCGTCGAACCCGTCGGACCGGCATTCTGGGAGCGCAAATCATGAGCCCTGACCTTGCCAAGGTCGCAGCCGCCCAAGGCGATGCGATCGATTCCCGTTATCACCCGTCGGCTGCGGTACGCCGGCAGCTGAACAAGGTGTTCCCCACCCACTGGTCCTTCCTGCTGGGTGAGATCGCGTTGTACAGCTTCATCGTGCTGCTGATCACCGGTGTCTGGTTGACGCTGTTCTTCGATCCGTCGATGGCACACGTCACCTACGACGGTGTTTACCAACCGCTTCGCGGTGTGCAGATGTCGCGGGCCTACGAGTCCGCCCTCGACATCAGCTTCGAGGTGCGCGGCGGGTTGTTCGTCCGCCAGATCCACCACTGGGCCGCGTTGATGTTCGCCGCGTCGATCATGGTGCACATGGCGCGCATCTTCTTCACCGGCGCCTTCCGCCGTCCCCGTGAGGCCAACTGGGTTATCGGCTCGCTGCTGCTGATCCTGGCGATGTTCGAGGGCTACTTCGGCTACTCGCTGCCCGACGATCTGCTCTCCGGTATCGGTCTGCGCGCCGCGTTGTCCTCGATCACGCTGGGTATGCCGATCATCGGAACCTGGCTGCACTGGGCGCTGTTCGGTGGTGACTTCCCCGGCGAGATCCTGATCCCGCGCCTTTACGCGCTGCACATCCTGCTGATCCCGAGCATCATCCTCGCCCTGATCGGTGCCCACATGGCGCTGGTGTGGTTCCAGAAGCACACGCAGTTCCCCGGCCCCGGCCGCACCGAGACCAACGTCGTCGGCGTGCGCGTCATGCCGGTGTTCGCGGTGAAGTCGGGTGCGTTCTTCGCGATGATCACCGGTGTGCTCGGCCTGATGGGCGGCCTGCTCACGATCAACCCGATCTGGAATCTGGGCCCCTACAAGCCATCTCAGGTGTCGGCCGGTAGCCAGCCCGACTTCTACATGATGTGGACCGAGGGCCTGGCGCGTATCTGGCCGGCGTGGGAGTTCTACCCGTTCGGCCACACCATCCCGGCGGTGGTCTGGGTCGCGCTCATCATGGGCGGTGTCTTCGGTCTGCTGATCGCCTACCCCTTCATCGAGAAGAAGGTGACCGGCGACGACGCACACCACAACCTGTTGCAGCGTCCGCGTGATGTGCCGGTGCGGACCGCCATCGGTTCGATGGCGATCGCGTTCTACATGGTGCTGACCCTGGCCGCGATGAACGACATCATCGCGCTCAAGTTCCACATCTCGCTGAACGCGACCACCTGGATCGGCCGCATCGGCATGGTCGTGCTGCCGGCCATCGTGTACTTCGTCGCCTACCGCTGGGCAATCTCGTTGCAGCGCAGTGACCGTGCGGTGCTCGAGCACGGCATCGAGACCGGCATCATCAAGCGCCTGCCGCACGGTGCCTACGTCGAGCTGCACCAGCCGCTGGGACCGGTCGACGATCACGGCCACCCGATTCCGCTGGAGTACCAGGGTGCTGCCCTGCCGAAGCGGATGAACAAGCTCGGTTCGGCCGGCTCACCGGGCACCGGCAGCTTCCTATTCGCCGATCCGGCTGTCGAGCACGATGCGCTCACCGAGGCCGCACACACCTCGGAGCACAAGGCCTTGACCGCCCTGCGCGAATACCAGGGTCAAGACGGCAACGGGGAGACCAACGGTCACCACTGACCACTCCCCTACCCCAAACAATCGCCGCAACCTCATCGAGAGGTTGCGGCGATTGTTTTGTGTGCAGGTGGATCTCTTCGGCCCGCATCTGGGGACGGGTGACGGGCGCCGAGGTCATGTCACGCCAGCGCAACCGTCGAGCCCGAGAGCCACCCCAGCGTGACACTGGCTAACCGGGAGCTAGGCCACACCCGAGGTCATGTCACGCCAGCGCAACCGTCGAGCCCGAGAGCCACCCCAGCGTGACATTGGGCAGCCAGCGTGACACGGGCCCAGGCAACGGCTCCCAGCGCCCGCCACGGCGCACGCTGCGGGCGCAGACAGTCAGGGTTCAGGAGGGCAGAGCGTCCAGCTGGCGCAATGCGACGACCAACAGGCCGACGAGACCGGCGGTGGCGAGGCCCGCCACGCCATACAGACACCAGGCCGCCACATTGCTTCCGGTGGCCATGAGATAGGTGGCCAGGCCGACGGCTGCAGTTCCCAGGCCGATGGCGCAGACGACAGAGAGGGTAAATCGCAGCCATAACGCCTCGACCGCCGCGGCGGCCGCGCCGGTGCCGGCGGTGTAGCGACTCATCGCGGGCGGTGCGGCCCGGTAGCTACCACCGATCGGGCGTGGTGACCGAGCCGGCGGCTGGGGTCTGCGACCGGGCTGGGGGTGGTCCGCCTGGGCTCGCGCCCGCAGCAGCAATGGCACGGCCCCGGCGATCACCACGACCGACAAGCCCATCACGGTGTAGAGCACCCATGGAGTGTCAGCACTCTCTACGCCCTGCGGATGACTGCGGCCCAGATCCACCAGCGCGACGACAGCGGCCACCCCAGCACCCAGTGCAGCGAGCCATACCGCGGCGCACGCGCCCAGCAAAACTCGGTCGGTGTTGTCGAGTTCGCTGATCGGCCGGGACATCAGCAGGCAGTCTGTGCGGAGTTGTTGGCGTTCGACGACAGCACGGTTCCATCGCTGGCCGTGATCGAGCAGTTCAGCCTGCTGACCAGGAACAAGCTGGACGCCTCGACAGATCCGACGTCCGAGTTGGAGATCGGGGTCATCGTGAAGGTCCACGGGATGTACACATTGCGCAGGGTGCGCCGGTTCCCGTTGCCGTCGACGTAGGTGATCGTGATGATGTCACCCGGCGCCTTGGTACCCGTCACCGAATAGGTGACCTGACGGGGCCCGGCATGCGTCGTCGTGGTGGTCGGCGGTGCCGCCGGCGTGCTGGGAGCCGGGGGCGGCGCCTCGCTGGGCGGTGCCGGGGCGGGCGGCGGCGGCTCGGTGACCGTCACGGTCTCCGGTGGTGGCGGGGGCGGCGCCTCCGACGTCGGAGGGGGCGGTGGTGGCGCCGGTGGCGGAGTCGTCGTGGTGATCTCGTCCTGCACCGGCGGCGCCGACGAGGTGGTACTCGGCTGCGGGGTCGCCAGGTTGGTGGTGTCTTCGTCTCGGGTCACCAATACGGCCACAGACGCGACCAGGGCGACGGCTGCGATGATGGCCGTAACGCCGACCACCCAAGGCCAGCGCGGCGGCGGGGCGGTGTCGACCAGCTCGGTAGCCGAGTCGTAGTCGTCGTAGTCGTAGAGCGCCACATCGGCCGGCACGTATGGCCCACTGGTGAACTGCTCCGACTCGGGCGCGGAATACGCCTGCGAGTAGAACTCCGTCTCGCCGCCGTCCGCGTCGGCGCCGGTCACCTGAGTCGGCTCCTCGGGTGCAGAGTGTTTTCCGGGTTGATCCGGCAAATCAGAACCGGAGGCACCCGGTTCCGGGGGATTCGGCCCGCTCATCTACGCCTATCCTTCTCGACAACTTCACTGCCACGCGGAACGAACGAGGACGTTCGCTGGTGACAGTGCCCCGGCAACATTACCGAACGAGATGATGCCGGCGGGTCTGGCGCTGCCGGTGGCAGATGAAGTTACGGCCCGATTGTGACCTTGGGCAAGGTCACAATCGGCACGTTCCGACGGATCAGTGCTTCTCCGGACCCCAGTAGTACTCGAAGACCAGGCCGCTGACAGCCAGCAGCACGAAGCAGACGCCTGCCACGATCAGCCAGGGAAGCCACAGGGCAGCGCCCACGGCAGCGACCGAGAAGGACAGTGCGATCAGGATCGGCCACCAGCTGTGCGGCGAGTAGAAGCCCAGTTCCCCAGCGCCGTCGCTGATCTCGGCGTCCTCGTAGTCCTCCGGGCGGGTGTCGAGACGACGCGCCACAAAGCGGAAGAACGTTCCGGTGATCAGGGTCAGGCCGGTGGTGAGAACGAGCGCGGTGGTACCGGCCCACTCGACACCGCCGTTGGCGAACATCGCCGTCAACACGCCGTAAACCACCGCCGACAAGGCGAAGAACGCCGTGAGGATCTCGAACAGTCGAGCTTCAATATGCATTGCGTGTAGCCCCTACTTGCTCGCCTGCGGTGCCTGCTCACCGCGTCGGGTGTCGAACGGGTGCGTGGTGATGGCCAGCGGCTCCTGGTTGATGGCCGCCAACGCCTCGGCATTGGTCTTGCCGGCGTTGCGCTGATCGATGTAGGCCTTGAAGTCGTTGGGCTCAACGACCCGGACCTCGAAGTTCATCATCGAGTGGTAGGTGCCGCACATCTCGGTACAGCGCCCCACGAACGCGCCGGTCTGCTCGATCTTGCTGACCTGGAAGATGTGATCCGAGTGGTTGGCCACCGGATCGGGCATCACGTCGCGCTTGAAGAGGAATTCGGGAACCCAGAATCCGTGGATCACGTCCGCGGAGTTGAGCTGGAACTCGATGCGCTTGCCCACCGGGAGCACCAGCACCGGAATCTCGGTGGAGCTGCCCAGCGTCTCGATCTTGTCGAAGTTCAGGTAGGTGCGATCTTCGGGGTTCAAGCCGCGCACCGCGCCGACACGCTCTTGTCCGTGCGCGTCCTCGCCCTCCGGCTTGGACGTCATCGCGGCCTTGCGTTCTTCATCGGCCCCGTTGTAATCGAATGAGCCGTCGGCGAAATCGATCTTCTGGTAGCCGAACTTCCAGTTCCACTGGAAGGCGGTCACGTCGATGACGACCTCAGGGTTCGGATCCTTGTGCAGCATCCGTTCCTGGACCACGACGGTGAAGTAGAACAGCACCGAGATGATGAGGAACGGGATGACCGTCAGCACCAGCTCCAGCGGCATGTTGTAGCCGAACTGGCGCGGCAGTTCGGTGTCGCCCTTCTTCTTCCGGTGGAAGGCACTCGACCAGAAGATCAGGGCCCACACGATGGCACCCACCACGAACGACGCAATCACCGAGCCGATCCATAGCTCTCGGTTGAGTTTGCCCTCCGGGGTGATCCCGGTCGGCCAGCCGAGCGCGAGTGCGTCCTGCCAGCTGCAGCCGCTCAGCAAGAGTGCCGAGCCACCCAGGACAATGGTCAACAACGCCGCTCGGGCCACCGCCTTAAGCCCGCGAGGTGTCACGTTGGCGCCTCCTAGATCGGTATTTCGCGACCGCGACCGGTCGTTGTTTTGCGAATACTACGCAGCGTAGACCACGCCGGTCCACGGGAGCGAAGCGACTCGGGAATGCGGTTGCGAAGGCCCTGCAGCGACGGGCGCGACCCCCCGGGTGGTGGTCTCGGCGAACCGCCGGATCAGACATACTGGCGCGGTGTGCGGACTGCTCGCGTTGGTAACTGACCCCTCCGAATCCTCCCAGGCTGAGGCCTCTGCTGAAACCGGATCGCGGCTGGTCGACGCGGTGGCTGGAGCCTCCCACCTGATGCGTCACCGGGGCCCGGACGAGCCCGGCACATGGGCCGATACGAGTGGCGAGGGCACTGTGGTGCTCGGCTTCAACCGGCTGTCGATCATCGATATCGCGCACAGCCACCAGCCGTTGCGGTGGGGACCTGCCGATGCGCCGGACCGTTACGCGCTCGTCTTCAACGGCGAGATCTACAACTATCTGGAGTTGCGCGAGCAGTTGCGCACGGAGTTCGGTGCGGTATTTCACACCGACGGGGACGGCGAGGCCATCGTCGCCGCCTACCACCACTGGGGTGCCGACGCGCTGCATCGACTACGCGGAATGTTCGCGTTCGCGGTGTGGGACACCGTGGAGCGTGAATTGTTCTGCGCCAGAGACCCGTTCGGCATCAAGCCGCTGTTCATGGCTACCGGGCCGGGTGGCACCGCGGTGGGCAGTGAGAAGAAGTGCCTGCTGGACCTGGCCGACGTTCTCGGGCTGGACCTGGGCATCGACGATCGGGCGGTACAGCACTACACGGTGCTGCAGTACGTGCCCGAACCAGAGACGTTGCATCGCGGCATCCGGCGCTTGGAGTCGGGCAGCTACGCGCGGCTCAAGCCCGGCGGCCGCCCCGAGGTAACGCGCTACTTCGTCCCGAAGTTCACCCCGGTGCCCTTCCTCAAGGATGCCGAGCAGTCCCGCTACGACGAGATCACCGCCGCCCTCGAGGATTCCGTCGCCAAGCACATGCGCGCGGATGTGACGGTGGGCGCGTTCCTGTCCGGCGGTATCGACTCGACGGCTACCGCGGCGCTGGCGATGCGGCACAATCCGCGGCTGATCACGTTCACCACCGGCTTCGAGCGGGAGGGCTTCTCCGAGGTGGACGTGGCCGTCGCGTCCGCCGAGGCCATCGGCGCCCGGCATGTCACCAAGGTGGTCAGCCAGGCCGAGTTCGTCGAGGCGCTGCCGGAAATCGTCTGGTACCTGGACGAACCGGTAGCCGACCCGGCCCTGGTGCCGCTGTTCTTCATCGCCCGCGAGGCCCGCAAGCACGTCAAGGTGGTGCTGTCCGGCGAGGGTGCCGACGAGTTGTTCGGCGGGTACACGATCTACCGGGAGCCGTTGTCGCTGCGGCCGTTCGACTATCTCCCCCGGCCGGTGCGCAAGTCGCTGGGTAAGGCATCCAAGCCGCTGCCGGAGGGCATGCGCGGCAAGAGCCTGCTGCATCGCGGTTCGCTGACGCTGGAAGAGCGCTACTACGGCAATGCCCGCAGCTTCTCCGATGATCAGCTGCGGGCGGTCCTGCCGGGCTTCCGGCCGGAGTGGACCCACACCGACGTCACCGCACCGGTGTACGCCGCATCCCAGGGCTGGGATCCGGTGGCCCGGATGCAGCACATCGATCTGTTCACCTGGCTGCGCGGTGACATCTTGGTCAAGGCGGACAAGATCACCATGGCCAACTCATTGGAGCTGCGGGTTCCGTTCCTGGACCCCGAGGTGTTCGCGGTGGCGTCCAAGCTGCCCGTCGATCAGAAGATCACCCGCTCGACAACCAAGTACGCGCTGCGGCGTGCGCTCGAGCCGATCATTCCGGCGCACGTGCTGAACCGGCCGAAGCTGGGCTTTCCGGTGCCCATCCGGCACTGGCTGCGCGCCGGTGAGCTGATGGACTGGGCCTACTCGATGACGGCATCCTCGGGTGCCGGCGAGCACGTCGATCTGGGCGCGGTCCGCACCATGCTCGACGAGCACCGCAACGGCGTCAGCGATCACAGTCGCAGGCTGTGGACCGTGCTGATCTTCATGCTGTGGCACGCCATCTTCGTCGAGCACAGCGTGACCCCGCAGATCTCCGAGCCCCACTACCCGGTGCAGCTCTGAGCCGAGCAGGCTCAGAGCCGCGGCCGGGTCTCAGGCCAGCGCCTGGCCGATCTCGGCGCCGGCCTCGGGGCCGTAGGCGTCGGTGAGGCGCTGCACGGCCTCGGCCGCATCCCAGGTCCATTCCTGCGGACCCGTCGACTCCAGGACCAGTACCGCGACCAGCGAGGCCAGCTGGGCGGAGCGCTCGAGGTTCAGTCCCGCGCTGCGTCCGGTGAGGAAGCCGGCCCGGAAGGCGTCGCCGATGCCGGTCGGGTCGGCCTGGAGCTTCTCCGGGACGACGTCGACGTGCACAAAGGTGCCGTCCGAGCTGACCAGGTCGACGCCCTTGGCGCCGAG
The DNA here is from genome assembly GCF_001942625.1 of Mycobacterium syngnathidarum. GTDB lineage: Bacteria > Actinomycetota > Actinomycetes > Mycobacteriales > Mycobacteriaceae > Mycobacterium > Mycobacterium syngnathidarum. The sequence continues at coordinate 284,508 of NZ_MLCL01000029.1, read as the reverse complement.
TGTGGTGACGCGCATGCCGATCTGGCTCATCACCTGAGCCTCACTCCACTCGGACTTCTGCAGCAGCAGGTCCCACTCGTAGTCGTTGGTGAACAGGTAGGCGGCGCCGTTGATGAGCTTGCGGATCTCCTCACCGGAAAGCCGGGCCAGCTGCTGAGAGGGGTCGGCGGCGAACGGCAGACCGAGCTTGCGGCACTCCTCGGTGTGCAGGAACATCGCTTCCGGATCGTTGGCGCCGATGATCACCAGTTCCGGGGCGCCGACCCGGGCCACCAGATCGGCCAGCGAGATGTTGCGTGCCTCCGACATGGCTCCGGGGTAGAACGACGCGATCTGGGCCATGTCCTCGTCGGTGGTGCAGACGAAGCGTGCGGTGTAGGCGCTCTCGGAGATCAGCACGCTGCCGCAGTCGACATTGGCGCCTTCGAGCCAGGTGCGGTAGTCGTCGAAATCCTGACCCGCTGCGCCGACCAGCGCGACGTCGCCGCCGAGGATACCGATCGCGAAGGCCATGTTGCCCGCGACGCCCCCGCGGTGGATCACCAGATCGTCGACCAGGAAGCTCAGCGACACCTTCTGCAGGTGGTCGGCCAGCAGTTGCTCGGAGAATTTGCCCGGGAACCGCATCAGGTGGTCGGTCGCGATGGATCCGGTAACTGCGATGGTCACGTGGTGTCACCCCTCATTTCGTTAAGTCGGCTACATAACAGTACCCGGGCGGCCCATCGGCGATCGGCGCGCGCCGTCGCACTTCGCGGGTTGCGCTAACCTGCGTATAACCGTATTCCCGGTCACCGTAGACGGCTGACCAACTTCCAGATCACGCGGGGAGCGCCATTTAATGACTGGTTCCTACCAGTACCCCGAGCAGACTCCGCCTCAGCCGTATCCCGAGCAGGTGTCGTCCGCCCCGTCCGCCTATCCAGGGACGCTGCCGCCGCCGGTGCCCTACCCGACCCGCCGGCGCTGGCCCAAGATCCTGGCGGCAACGTTGGCGGTGGTGGCGCTGGTGGGCGTGTTGACCGCAGTGCTGGTGGCCGGCCGCCGTGGTCCGGCCGCACCGATGGTGCTCTCGGACGCCCGGGCCCAGGCCGCGGTCCAGGAGTACCTCAACGCCCTGCTGGACGGGGATGACGAGACCGTCGCGCGGCACACCTTGTGCGGGTTGTACGACGGGGTCAAGGAGCGCAAGGCGGATCTGGCGGTGGCGGGCTTGGCCAGCGACGCATTCCAGAAGCAGTTCAGCCAGGTCGAGGTGACCGGCATCGACGCGAACGTGCCGTGGTCCACCACACAGGCTCAAGTGCTGTTCACCATGCGCGTCGCACCGGCCAGTGGGTCCGCACGCGGACAGCGCCCCATCAGTGACGAACAACAGGGCGTGGCACAGCTACTGGTGAAAAGAGACGGAAACGGCGAGCAGGTCCTGGTGTGCTCGTACGTGCTGCGCACCGGCGGTCAGTACTGACCGCCGGCGGTCAGTACTGACCGCCGGCGGTCAGCTCACGTCAGTTGAAGGAATCGCCGCAGGCGCAGGAACCGGTGGCGTTCGGGTTGTCGATCGTGAAGCCCTGCTTCTCGATCGAGTCGACGAAATCGATGGTGGCGCCTTGTACGTACGGCGCGCTCATCCGGTCCACGGTCAGCTTGACGCCGCCGAATTCGGCGGTGAGGTCGCCGTCGAGGGCACGGTCGTCGAAGAACAGGTTGTAGCGCAGGCCGGCGCAGCCACCGGGCTGGACCGCGATACGCAGTGCGAGGTCGTCGCGACCTTCCTGGTCCAGCAGCGCCTTCGCCTTCGTCGCAGCAGCGTCGGACAGGGTCACACCGTGGGTTTCGGTGGTGGCGTCCTGAACAGTCATAGCTCTCCCTAAAGCATCCCTGGGCATCAAGACGCGTGGACGTACCGCGCGTCTACTACTTCAACGGTACCTTGTTCCGGCGCTATTCCCGACTTGTCCACAGGCCGGGGCGTGTGGCCAGGCCACCTTCGGCGGGCAGTAACCTGGCTGGCGTGAAGCTGCTGGGCCGTAAGAAGGACAACGAAGGCGAACCCGCCGGCACCGACCAGGTCGAGAAGGGTGCCGCGGACGCCGCGCCGACCGACGCCGGCGGTGCCACCGCGGGCACCGCCCCCAAGGGCAGGCCCACCCCCAAACGCAGCGAGGCCACCAAGCGGCGCGGCCCGGTCGCCCCCGCGCCCCTGACCGCGGCCGAGGCTCGTCAGCGCCGCAAGGAGTTGCGCGGGCCGAAGCTTTCCAAGGAAGAGCGCAAGATCGAGCGGCTCTCCCGCCGAGCCGACATGGCTGATCGCCGCGAGAAGATGATGGCCGGCGAGGAGTCCTACCTGCTGCCCCGCGACAAGGGTCCGGTTCGCCGCTATGTCCGCGACATCGTGGACTCGCGCCGCAACGTGCTGGGCCTGTTCATGCCGGCTGCCCTGGCGATGATCTTCTTCATGTTGGCGCTGCCGTCGCTGAAGTTCCAGCAGATCCTGTCCTACGCGATGCTGATCCTGGTGGTCGTCATGCTGATCGACGGGTTCATCGTCGGCCGCAAGGTGAACCACATGGTGGATGACAAGTTCCCCGACAACACCGAAAGCGGTTGGAAGCTAGGGCTTTACGCGGCCAGCCGGGCGTCGCAGCTGCGCCGGATGCGCGCGCCGCGGCCGATGGTCGAGCGCGGCGCCAAGATCTCTTGATGCCGCGTCAGGCGGGGTGAGCGGTGCGCACTCTGGTGCTCGGTGGGATCCGCTCCGGGAAATCGCAGTGGGCCGAGGCGGCCGTGGCGGCCGCTGCCGGGGAGAGCGCTCCCGTGCGATATCTGGCCACCGGGCCCGCCGCCGACAGCGATCCGGCCTGGACTCGGCGCGTTGATGCACATCGGACTCGCCGGCCCGCGCACTGGCACACCGTGGAGACCTGTGATCTTGCAGGGGCCCTGGCCACGGATCCGCACGCAACCGACACCGCAACACTCGTCGACGACATCGGCGGCTGGCTGACGGCGACCATGGACCGCCTCGGCGCCTGGTCCGGCGCCCCCGTGGGTTCCGAGGTCGACGCGCTCGTGGAGGCGGTGGATGCGTTCACCGCTCCCCTGGTCCTCGTCAGTCCCGAGGTCGGGCTGACCGTGGTCCCCGCCACCGAGGCGGGGCGGCGGTTCGCCGACGAACTCGGCACCGTCAACCAGCGCCTGGCCGCGGTGTGCGACCGCGTGGTGCTGGTGGTGGCCGGCCAACCGCTCACGGTGAAGGAGCCGTCATGACCGAATTCGACGCGGACTTCGCCCCGGTCGCCGCACCAGATGCCGATGTCGCCGCCGCGGCACGGGCCCGCCAGGCGCTGCTCACCAAACCGCCCGGCTCACTGGGGCGCCTCGAGGAGCTCTCGGTATGGGCGGCCGCATGTCAGGGCGTGTGCCCGCCGCGGCCGCTCACCCGGGCGCGGGTGGTGGTCTTCGCCGCCGACCACGGGGTCACCGCAGCCGGGGTGTCGGCGTTCCCGTCCGCGGTGACCGGCCAGATGGTGGCCAACTTCGACGCCGGCGGCGCGGCGATCAACGTGCTGGCCGAGGTGGCCGGGGCCACCGTGCGGGTGGCCGACATCGCCGTCGACTGCGACGAACCACTGTCCCCCGCGATCGGCGCGCACAAGGTGCGCCGCAACTCGGGCAACATCGCGATCGAGGATGCGCTGAGCGAAGAGGACGCGGCCGCCGCCGTGGCTGCGGGACGCCGGATCGTCGACGAGGAGGTCGACGCCGGCGCCGATCTGCTCATCGCAGGCGATATGGGAATCGGAAACACCACGGCGGCAACGACATTGGTAGCCGCGCTGACCGGCACCGAACCCGTCGTGGTGGTCGGCCGCGGAACCGGCATCGACGATCTCGGTTGGCGACGCAAAACCGGTGCGGTGCGTGACGCGCTATACCGGGCGCGCGCCGTGACGCGGGACCCGCTGGGCCTTTTGCGGGTGTGCGGCGGCGCAGACCTGGCCGCCATGGCCGGGTTCCTGGCGCAGGCCGCGCTGCGGCGCACCCCGGTGCTGCTGGACGGCCTGGCGGTGACGGCGGCGGCCCTGGTGGCCGAGGAGCTGGCACCAGGTGCGCGGGCCTGGTGGCAGGCCGGTCACCGGTCGACGGAACCGGCGCACAGCCTGGCGCTGTCACACCTGGGGCTGGAGCCGATCGTCGACCTGGGCATGCGCCTGGGCGAGGGCACCGGCGCCGCAGTGGCGTTGCCGATCGTGCAAGCCGCTATCGCCACACTGGCCTCGATGGCCACGTTCGCTGAAGCCGCAGTGGCCGGACCGCCCGAATCAACACCGTGATCGGCGCACTCGGCGGGGCGTTCGCGTTCGGCACCGTACTGCCGGTTCGAACGTCCGCCGGTGTCGGGCGAGGTGCCCTCGCGGCCTTGCCGGTGGTCGGGCTGGCGCTCGGCGCGCTGGCCGCCGCGGTGGTGGCCGGTGGCCAGTGGGCATTCGGCACCGAGAATGCACTGCCCGGCCTGCTGGCGGTCGCCGTCCTGCTGTTGGCCACCCGCGGGCTGCACATCGACGGGTTCTGCGACACGGTCGACGCACTGGGCTGTTACGGCCCACCGGAGCGAGCTTTGGCGGTCATGCGCGACGGCTCGGCGGGACCGTTCGGCGTCGCTGCGGTGATCGTCGTGATCGGTTGCCAGACAATGGCATTCACCCGACTCGACACGGTGGCCATCGTCGTCGCCGTCGCGGCGGGCCGCGTCGCGGCGGTAGTCGCCTGCCGACGTTCGGTGCCGGCGGCGGCCGGCAGCGCGCTGGGCGGTGCCGTCGCGGGCACCCAACCGGCGACCATCGTGGTGGCGTGGGTGATCGCAGTCGCCACCCTGGCCGCGTGGGCGGGACCTCCGATGTGGCAGGGCCCGGTCGTGATGGTGATCGCGGTGGGGTGTTCGGCGCTGCTGGTCGCTCACTGCGTGCGACGGTTCGGCGGCATCACCGGCGACGTGCTCGGTGCCTCCGTCGAGGTGACGACGACGATCGTCGCACTCGGCATGGCGATCGGCTGACTCGTCACGGCCCTGCCCGCCCGCAGCGTCGCGCCCTCCGCGAGTGTCACGCCAGCCGGGTTGTCCGGGTTTCCTGGGCAACCCGGCTGGCGTGACAAAGCGGGCGCGGCAAAGCAGACACGAGGTCCGCAACGGGTCAGTGCAGCTAGTTGAGCCGAGCCATCCAGCCGTGGGTGTCGGCGAAGGTGCCGCGTTGGATCCCGGTCAGGGTGTCACGCAGGGCCATGGTGATCTCCCCCGGTTGCCCGTCGGCGATGGTGAACTCACCCTCACGGTGCTTGACGTGGGACACCGGGGTGATCACCGCAGCGGTGCCGCATGCGAACACCTCGGTGATCTCGCCCGCTGCGGCCTTCTTCTGCCATTCATCGACGTCGATCTTGCGTTCCTCGACTGCGAAACCGGCATCGGTGGCCAACTGCAACAACGAATCTCGCGTGATGCCCGGCAACAGCGAACCGGACAGCTCGGGCGTGACGAGGCGGGCCGAGCCTCCGCTGCCGAAGACGAAGAACAGGTTCATCCCGCCCATCTCTTCGACGTAGCGGCGCTCGAGGGCGTCCAGCCACACCACCTGATCGCAGCCGTTGTCGGCGGCCTCGGCCTGTGCGAGCAGCGAGGCCGCGTAGTTCCCGCCGAACTTGGCCGCACCGGTGCCGCCCGGAGATGCACGCACGTACTCGTGCGACAACCACACGCTGACCGGCTTGATGCCGCCCTTGAAGTACGCCCCCGCCGGGGAGCCGATCACCAGGTAGCGGTACTCGTTGGCCGGACGCACGCCCAGGCCGGGCTCGGTGGCGATCACGAACGGCCGCAGGTAAAGCGATTCCTCACCGCCGGCCGCGGGCACCCACTTCTCGTCGACGGCGATGAGCTCGCGCAGCGACTCGACGAACACGTCCTCGCCAAGCTCCGGAATGGCCAGACGCCGCGACGACGCACGCAACCGCTGCGCGTTGGACTCGGGCCGGAACGACACGATCGAGCCGTCGGCCCAACGGTAGGCCTTGAGCCCTTCGAACACTTCCTGCGCATAGTGCAGCACGATGGCCGAGGGATCGAGCTCGATCGGCCCGTACGGGATCACCCGCGCGTCGTGCCAGCCATGCCCGGCGGTGTAGTCGATGGCCACCATGTGGTCGGTGTGGTACTTGCCGAATCCGGGGTTGGCCAGAATGGACTCGCGTACCTCATCGGTCGCCGGATTCGCATTGGCTGAAACCGTGAACTCGAGATGGCCGCTAGTCATGCAGCGATTGTATCGCCCGAGGCTAGCGTGTTTTCGGGGCCACGAATGGCGGCTTGACCACCTCGCATTCGACGACACGCCCGCGCACGTCCACGCTCACCCGCTGTCCGTCGGCGATGTCGTGGGCGGTGTCGATGAGCGCCAGTGCGATACCGACTTTCAGTGAGGGCGAGAACGTTCCCGACGTCGTGGTGCCGATTTGGGTGTCCCCGTCGAGCACAGCGAGATCGGCGCGCAGGACACCGCGGCCGACGGCCTTGAGGCCACGCAGCACTCGGGTCGGGCCGGCTTGCTTCTCTGCCAGCAGCGCGTCGCGTCCCCAGAACGCGTCCTTCTTCCACCCGATCGCCCACCCGCAACGAGCCTGCAGTGGCGAGATGTCGAGGGACAGCTCGTGGCCGTGCAGCGGATAGCCCATCTCGGTGCGCAGGGTGTCACGGGCGCCCAGACCCGCGGGTTCGCCGCCGGCGGCACGCACGCCCGTCACCAGCGCGTCGAAAACCTCACCGGCGCGGTCCCAGGCCGGCAGCAGCTCGTAGCCGTGCTCGCCGGTGTAACCGGTGCGGCACACCCGCACGAACACGCCGTTGTATTCGGCATCGGCGTAACCCATGTAATCCATCTCGGTGGGCAGCCCCAACGACTCCAGTACCTCGGCGGATTTGGGCCCCTGTACCGCCAGCACCGCATACGAGCGGTGCTCGTCGGTGATGGTCAGCCCATCGGGGGCGTGCTTCTTCAGTTCCGCGACGACGGCCGCCGTGTTCGCGGCGTTGGGCACCAGGAAGATCTCGTCGTCGGAGACGTAGTAGGCGATCAGGTCGTCGATAACTCCCGCCACGCCTCCTTCGTCTTTGCAGCACAGGGTGTACTGAGCCTTGCCCGGCCCGATTCGATTCAGGTCGTTGGTGAGGGCGGAGTTGACGTAGGCCGCCGCACCCGGACCCTTGACCAGTGCTTTTCCGAGGTGGCTGACGTCGAACAGGCCGACGGTCTCGCGGGTGGCGTTGTGTTCGGAGACGGTCCCGGCGTAGGACACGGGCATCAGCCATCCACCGAATTCGGCGAAACTGGCCCCCAGTTCGCGGTGGCGGTCTTCCAGCGGTCCGTGCAGCAGATCGTCAGTCACGGGCCAACCATAATCTGAACGCCTGAACTTCAAGCCTGATCGCCCCACCGACTGCACACTGGTCTGGTGGTCGATTTCGATGCACTGGCTGCCGCCGGGATCGCTGACGCACGACAGCGCGCCCCGCTGATCGAGTATCTCGACGACTTGGGTTTCACCGCCGAGCAGATGATCGAGGCCGAGTCCCGCGGCCGCTTGTTCGGGCTGGCCGGGGATGTGCTGCAGTGGTCGGGGCCGCCGGAATACTGTCTGGCCGATGTGGCCACTGAGCTCGATGTCCCGCTCCATGATGTTCAGCGGGCGTGGGCCGCGCTGGGCCTGACGGTGGCGGGCTGCGAGGTGAAGACCCTGAGCCGCGCCGATCTGGAGACCCTGCGCACCTGGGCGGAATTGCGTGTGCTGGTCGGCGATGTCGAGGCCACCGGTCTGCTGCGCGTGATCGGTTCGGGGATGGCTCGCCTGGCCGAAGCCCTGTCGTCGATGAGCCGGGCCGGAACACCTGAAATCCAGCTCAACGTCACCCATGACGAGCTCGCCACCGCCAAGGCATACCGGGTGGCCGCGGGATTCATTCCCCGCATCGGCTCGATGGTCGATGCCGTGCACCGCCACCACGTGATGAGCGCGCGCAGCTACTTCGAGCAGGTGATCCACGACGGATCGTCGAATGCGGTGTGCGGCATCGGGTTTGCTGATCTGTCGGGGTTCACCGCGCTCACGCAGATGCTGACCACCACCGAGCTGTCGGCTTTGCTCAACGAGTTCAGCGCCACCAGCACCGAAATCGTGCACGCCGCCGACTGCCGCGTGGTCAAGTTCATCGGAGACGCCATCATGTGGGTCGGCTCCGAACCCGCTGAACTGCTACAGGTCGCCGTGGACCTGGTGACTCACCCCCGGGCAGCCGAGACCAACCTGCAGGTGCGGGCGGGGCTCGATTTCGGCGAGGTGCTGGCGATCGGCGGCGACTACTTCGGCAATCCGGTCAACCGCGCGGCCCGCCTGGTCGCCGCGGCCGAACCCAGCCAGATCCTGGTGTCCGAGCCGCTGTGTGAGCTCCTCACCGAGCGGGCGTTCACTGCGGCTCGCTCGCTGACACTGAAGGGTTTCGCCGCACCGGTGACGGCGTATCCGCTGCGTCTGCCGTGAGCCTCGGCGGCCTGACTAGGGTAGGCGGGGTGAGCCCCGCAAATCCCGGTTACCAGGTTCCCAACGTCACCGTCAGCGCGTCGCTGCCCAAGCGCAAGAGCGAGGCCGTGCTGATCGTTCCCGTGGTCAGCGGGCCGGATGACGATTCGACCGCCGCCGTTGTCGGCAACCCGTTCCTCGATGCCGAGGCGGTCGGTGAAATCGAGGTGGCACTCGCCGCGCTCGGTGCCAAGGGCGGCACCGACCAGGTCACCAGGGTGCTCGCGCCGTCACTGCCGGTCGCCAGTGTGCTGGCCGTCGGCCTCGGCAAACCCCGCGACGAGTGGCCGGCCGACGTGATCCGCCGTGCCGCCGGTACGGCGGCACGGTCGTTGAACGGCACCGAGACGGCTGTCACCACGTTGTCCGACATCGATCTGGAAGCCGCCGTCGAGGGCTTGATCCTGGGCTCCTACCGCTTCAACGACTTCCGCAGCGCCAAGACCGCACCCAAAGACGCCGGCCTCACCGCGATCGTGGCCCTGACGGCCGACACCAAGGCGGCGACGAAGAACCAGGCTCAGCGCGCGGCGGACATCGCCTCGGCGGTCGCCACTGCCCGGGACTTCGTGAACACCCCGCCCAGCCACCTGTTTCCCGACGAATTCGCCAAGCGCGCAAAGGCTTTGGGTGAGACCGCCGGACTTGAGGTCGAGGTGCTCGATGACAAGGCCCTGACCAAGGCCGGTTACGGCGGGATCGTCGGGGTGGGCAAGGGATCCTCGCGACCGCCGCGTCTGGTGCGATTGGTGCACCGTGGCACGGGCAAGAAGCCCAAGCGCGTCGCACTGGTCGGCAAGGGCATCACATTCGACACCGGCGGCATCTCGATCAAGCCTGCCGCCAACATGCATCACATGACCTCGGACATGGGTGGAGCGGCGGCGGTGATCGCGACCGTGGTGCTGGCCGCCAAGCAGAATCTTCCGATCGAGGTGATCGCGACCGTGCCGATGGCCGAGAACATGCCCTCGGCGACCGCGCAGCGTCCGGGCGACGTGCTGACCCAGTACGGCGGGATCACCGTCGAGGTGCTCAACACCGACGCCGAGGGCCGGCTGATCCTGGCCGACGCGATCGTACGGGCCTGCGAGGACGAGCCGGACTATCTGATCGAGACGTCGACGCTGACCGGTGCGCAGACCGTCGCTCTCGGTGCCCGCACACCTGGTGTCATGGGAAGTGACGAGTTCCGCGACCGGGTCGCGACGCTGTCACAGGCCGTCGGTGAAAACGGTTGGGCCATGCCGCTTCCCGAGGAGCTCAAGGACGATCTGAAGTCGACGGTGGCCGATCTGGCCAACGTCAGCGGGTCGCGCTATGCCGGGATGCTGGTGGCCGGGACGTATCTGCGCGAGTTCGTCGCAGACGGGGTCGAATGGACACACATCGACATCGCTGCACCGGCCTACAACACCGGCGGCCCATGGGGTTACACACCCAAGGGCGGCACCGGCGTGCCGACCCGCACGATGTTCGCGGTCCTGGAGGACATCGCCGCGAACGGCTGATCATGTTCCCGCCCAACGTGAACAAGATGTCGAGGATTGCCCGCGATCTCGCCATCTTGTTCACGTTGGGCGCGGCGCTCGCCGGCTGTTCAGGATCGCCGGATACCGCGGGCCCGAGCACTCCGAACCTTTCGAGCGCCATGTCGGCGACGTCTCCCACCACCACGCCGGCCGCCCCGGCCGGCGCACAACCGCGCCTGGCCCCCGACCCGGACCGGTTGGCACGAGACCTGGTGGCCGACGAGCGGGCTCTGCGCGACCCGTCGACGCCGGAGGCGGCCTTGACGCAGGCCGCGCGCCGCCAGCAGGTGGCCTACCGGGCGATCGGCCGGCACCCCGAATGGGACGGGATCATCCGGCCCCGCATCCCGGCCGAGTTGGTGGCGTTCTACGACCGCAATGTCGACGCGCGGCGACAGCTGGCCACGCTGGCCGAACCGCGGGACACCCTGCCCGCGTGGCGGATCAACCCGCCTCCCCCGCCTGGGGAACTGCTGGCGGCCTATCGCGACGCCGAAGCCGCCTCGGGCGTGGGCTGGAACTTCCTCGCCGCGATCAACCTGATCGAAACCCACTTCGGCAGCGTGAGCGGAACCAGCTCGGCCGGTGCCCAGGGACCGATGCAGTTCATGCCGTCCACGTTTGCCGCCTACGGCATGGGCGGCGACGTCCACTCCCCGAGGGACAGCATCATGGCGGCCGGCAATTACCTGGCCGCCAACGGTTTTACCAGCAACCCCGACCACGCCCTGTTCCGCTACAACAACGCCGACGCGTACGTGCGGGCGGTCAACGACTATGCCGCGGCGATGGCCGCCGATCCGGCGGCGTTCGGCGCGTTCTACCGCTGGGACGTCTATTACGTCTCAACGGCCGGTGACGTGCTGCTGCCCATCGGGTACGCCGCAGAATCGCCGATACCGGTCGGCGAGTATCTGACGGCGCACCCGCAGTAGCGGTTAGAGCGAGCCCGACCGCGCCGCGCGGCGCAGCGCCGACGGCACCAGCCGCGCCACCCCATACGCCGCGTAGGCCTCGGGGGTCACTGGGCGGATCGCCTTGCCCTTCACGACGGACGCGACGATGGCCTTGGCCACCTTGTCCGGCCCGTAGCGCCGGGCAGCGAAAACCTTCTTGGTCTGAGCCCGCAACTGCTCGACCTGCCCCTGCTTGTCGGCGGGCACGTCGAAGCGGGTGGTGTCGATGATGTTGGTGTCGATCATCCCCGGGCAGATCGTGGTCAAACCGACTCCCGCCGAGTTCAATTCGGCGCGCAGGCAGTCGGAGAACATGAACACCGCGGCCTTGCTGGTGGAGTAGGCGTTCATCGACGCCGACGGCGAGTAGGCGGCCATCGAGGCCACGTTGACGATGTGACCGCCGGTGCCGCGGTCGACGAGGCGGCGGGCAAAGGACCTGCAGCAGTTGACGACTCCGCCGAAGTTCACGTCCAGCACCCGGTCGTACTGATCGGCAGGCGTATCGAGAAACTTTCCGCCGTGGCCGATTCCGGCGTTGTTGACCACCACGTCGGGGACACCGTGTGTGCTGCACACTTGCTCGACGAAACTCTCCACGGCGTCGGCATCGGACACGTCCAGCCCGTAGGCGTAGGCCACCCCGCCGCCGGCAGCGATCTCGTCGACCGTCGCCGCTGCTGCATCTTTGTCGATGTCGCTGACCACGATCTCGGCGCCCTGCGCAGCGAAGGCCAGGGCGGTGGCGCGACCGATGCCGCTGCCCGCGCCGGTTACAGAAACCAGTGTGTCGCTGAAAGGTTCACGCGACCGACCGATCTGGGCACGCCGCAGCGCCCGGGAGGCTGGGGCACCCTCGATGTGGTCGATCAGCTCGGCGGTGGCCTCGGCGATGGCGCGCCAGTGCGAGAACGGCGCCCAGTGCCCGGCTTTGAGGTCGCGGCGCCACAGCATCGGCATCCACTTGGACGCCTCGTCATAGCCATGTCCGCGCACCACAGGATCGTGGTCGTTGCAGATCAACTGCACGGGCACGGTCACGTAGTGGTCGGTGCGCAGTGTCGTGAACGAGCGAATCGCGTTGGCACGGTAGATCTTGAGCGAGTTGGCCGCGTCGATGTCGAGCGTCTCGGACTGGAACTTGGGACCCGGTGTGTCGATGGCCTGCAGCCGGCGCGCCGCCCCGCGACGCATCAGTGCCGGTGCGAGAACCGGGATGGAGAACGGGATCCAATAGCTGAACCGCGATGCCAGGTTCACCGCCTTGGCGAACCGGATGGGGCGGTACGGCTGGGCCAACCGGCCGCGCACGAACGAGCCGTAGTGGTCGGTGCTGGGTCCCGACACCGACGTGAACGATGCCACCCGCTCGGAGGCCTCCGGCCGACTGAGGTACTCCCACACCCCCACCGAGCCCCAGTCATGGGCCAACACGTGCACGGGGCTCCCGGGGCTGACGGCGTCGATCACGGCGGACAGGTCGTCGGCGAACCGGTCCATGCGGTAGGCCCGGACGGCTTTGGGAACGTCCGAGGCTCCGGCGCCGCGGTTGTCGTATCGCACGATGTGGAACCGGTCCTCCAGTTCACCGGTCACGCCGTTCCACAGCACGTGGGAGTCCGGCCAGCCGTGCGCCATCACCAGCGTGGGCCGCTGCCGGTCCCCTTGTTCGTACACCGCGATGCGGGTCCCGTCCGAGCTGACGACGAAGCGCTGCATTGTCCACCCCTCCACGAGGTACATGTAACGATCAGTATCCAATACCGGAGGTATCGGTTGCTCTGACTCTAGCGGTCGTCGAGCTCCCGACGCATGGCGCGCTCCCGTTCGATGCGCCTTCGCGCGTCGTAATCACGCATGCGTTGCGGGTACCCGACCTTCTGCACGTCGTAGACCGGGATCTGCAGCCGGTCGCTGAGCCGGCGTGCCCCGGCCTCACCACCGGCACGGCGCCGGGTCCATTCCCCGTCCGCGGCAACCAGCACCACCGTCACGTCGGTGACAGTGGTGCGTGGCTCCACGAAAGCCTCGACGCCGGCGTGCTCGGCCACCCAGCGCTGCAGATACCGCAGATCCTCGGCTGCCGCGCCGCCGGATCCGCGCACCGAACCTCCCCGGCGAAACGCGTCGAACAACCCCAATGGAACGGTCTCCTCAGCTCTGGGGATGTTCGGAGAACAACCCTGCAAACCCTGACTCGATAGTGCCAGAGCCTTGGGCAACCCTGAGTGCGTGCGAATGGTGCTGCAGTGACAGGATGGTTCCGACAATCCACCTAGGTGCCGCACCCAGTGCACCCTGCTGTGGTAAGCCAGAGTTCGAGTCGTCACAAGTGACCGTCCGAGGAGTCAATACACATGGCCATCTCCGTCCAGATGCCCGCGCTAGGTGAGAGCGTCACCGAGGGGACTGTCACCCGCTGGCTTAAACAGGAGGGCGACACCGTCGAACTCGACGAGCCGCTGCTGGAGGTGTCCACGGACAAGGTCGACACCGAGATCCCATCCCCCGCCGCAGGCGTGCTGACGAAGATCGTCGCCCAGGAGGACGACACCGTCGAGATCGGCGGCGAGCTCGCGGTGATCGGCGAAGCCGGCGAACAAGCCTCGGAAGCGCCGTCCGCGGAACCGGAAGCCGCAGCCGAGCCCGAACCCGAACCTCAGGCCACCGAGCCGTCGGCCGCTCCGGCCGAGACCGCCGCCGCGGAGCCCGCAGCGCCCGCGGAGCCGGCCCCGGCCGCCGTGTCCGGGCCGGCCACCACCGTCGTGATGCCCGAATTGGGCGAGTCGGTCACCGAGGGCACCGTCACGCGGTGGCTCAAGAAGGTCGGTGACTCCGTGGGCGTCGACGAGCCGCTCGTCGAGGTGTCCACCGACAAGGTCGACACCGAGATCCCGTCCCCGGTGGCCGGCACCCTGCTGGAGATCACCGCCGAGGAGGACGACACCGTCGCCGTCGGCGGCGAACTGGCCAAGATCGGTGACGCCTCCGCCGCCCCCGCAGCCGCCCCGGCTCCGGCAGCGCCGGCTCCCGAGGCCAAGCCGGAACCCAAGCCCGAACCGAAACCGGAACCGAAGCCAGAGCCCAAACCGGAGCCCAAACCCGAGCCCAAGCCCGAGTCGGCGCCCGCGCCCGCAGCTGCCCCGGCACCGTCCGCCGCCGCTGGGGACGGCTCGCCGTACGTCACCCCGCTGGTGCGAAAGTTGGCCTCGGAGAACGGTGTTGACCTTGCCTCGGTGAAGGGCACCGGTGTCGGCGGTCGCATCCGCAAGCAGGATGTGCTCGCCGCGGCGGAAGCCAAGAAGGCTCCGCCGGCGCCGGCCGCTTCTGCCGCACCGGCAGCGGCCGCGGCACCGGCGGCCTCGGCAGCCCCGGCTCCGGCCCTGGCCCACCTGCGCGGAACCACGCAGAAGGCCAACCGGATTCGCCAGATCACCGCGAAGAAGACCCGCGAATCGTTGCAGGCGACCGCTCAGCTGACCCAGACCCACGAGGTCGACATGACCAAGATCGTGGCGCTGCGGGCCCGGGCCAAGACGGACTTCGCCGAGCGCGAGGGCGTCAACCTCACGTACCTGCCGTTCATCGCGCGCGCGGTGATCGACGCGCTCAAGATCCACCCGAACGTCAACGCCAGCTACAACGAGGACACCAAGGAGATCACCTACTACGACGCCGAGCACCTGGGCTTCGCGGTCGACACCGAGCAGGGCCTGCTGTCGCCGGTGATCCACAACGCCGGTGACCTGTCGCTCGGCGGATTGGCACGCGCCATCTCCGACATCGCGGCACGGGCCCGGTCGGGCAACCTCAAGCCTGACGAATTGGCCGGTGGCACATTCACGATCACCAACATCGGCAGCCAGGGCGCGCTGTTCGACACCCCGATCCTGGTGCCACCGCAGGCAGCGATGCTGGGCACGGGCGCGATCGTCAAGCGGCCGCGAGTGATCTCCGACGAGTACGGCAACGAGTCGATCGGTGTCCGGTCGGTGTGCTACCTGCCGCTGACCTACGACCATCGACTGATCGACGGCGCCGACGCCGGCCGGTTCGTGACCACCATCAAGCGCAGGCTCGAAGAAGGTGCTTTCGAGGCCGACCTCGGGCTGTAAGGGCCGTTAGGAGGGGCTCCCCACTGTGGCGGATGCCGTCATCGCGATAGCGGGATCATCCGGTCTGATCGGTTCGGCGCTGGTGTCCACGCTGCGCGCCGCCGATCGCCGGGTACTCCGGATCGTGCGCAGGGCACCATCGAACGGCGACGAGCTGTTCTGGAACCCCGACACCGGAGAGTTCGACGCCGGGGCGCTGCACGGCGTCGACGCGGTGGTGAATCTCTGCGGCGTCGGCGTCGGAGAGAAGCGGTGGTCGGGCGCGTTCAAGCAGAGCCTGCGCGACAGCCGGATCGGGCCCACCGAGGTACTCGCCGGCGCTGTGGCCGACGCCGGGGTGCCGGTACTGATCAATGCCAGCGCGGTCGGCTACTACGGCGACACCAGAGACCGGGTGACCGACGAGTCCGCACCCGAGGGTCGGGGTTTCCTGGCCGGTTTGTGCGCGGATTGGGAAGCGGCGACCGCGCCCGCCATAGCTGCCGGGTCACGGGTGGTGTTGCTGCGCACCGGGCTGGTGATGGCGCCGTCCGGGGGCATGGTGAACCGGCTGAAGCCGTTGTTCTCGCTGGGACTCGGCGCCCGGCTGGGCAACGGCAGGCAGTACATCCCGTGGATCAGCCTGGAGGACGAGGTCCGCGCGGTGTTGTTCGCGATGTCGAACGAAAACCTTTCCGGCCCGGTCAATCTCACCGGACCGGCCCCGGTGACCAACGCCGAGTTCACCGCGGCACTGGGCCGTACGCTCAACCGGCCCACCCCGGTGATGGTTCCTGGCTTCGCGCTGCGCACCCTGTTGGGCGAGATCGCCGACGAGGGACTGCTGGTGGGCCAGCGCGCCATCCCCGCCGCGCTGGAACGGGCCGGCTTCAACTTCCACCACAAGACCGTGGGCGAGGCATTGGCTTACGCCACAGCGCCCCGCGACTAGCGACCGGACGTGGCCCGGTAGTCCTCGATCACAGCCATCGCGTCGTCAAACCCACGGTCCATCGGGGTGAGCGATATCGCGATGTCACCGCCGGCCAGCCTCCGGTTGGCCCGACTCAACCGGCCCAGCAGCGTCGTCGACGGGAACCGTTGCGGGTCGGCCAGGTGCAGCATGATCAGTTTCTGACTGCGGTGCTTCCACGCCGTCACGTTGACGATCTCGCCCCACGGGATCACCGCTTCTGACCACTGCTTGTAGTAGATGCCGTCGGGTGCTACCCGCAGTTGCTCACGGCGGTCGAACAACCGGACCGCGGCGAGGACCGCTGCGCCAAGAAAGAGCAGGGTGCCGCAGACACCGGCAGCCTTGTGTAGCAGGGAGGCCTCGGCCGACCCTGCCATCCAAGCCGATATTGCGCTCATCAGTACGCCGAGCACCGTCAGCATCAACAATCGCCACGGCGAATATCGGGCAGAGAACGTCGGCATCATCCGACCTTATTCGGCGTCAACCCCTGCACCGGACGGCAATCCTGGGCACGAGTAGCGTGGCTGCCATGGCGGCATCCATCCGCTCAGCCGCTGCTCCCCTTGAGGTGCGACGCCTGGGCACACTCGATTACGAAGCCGCCTGGGACCTACAGCGTGAGGTGGCCGACGCCCGGGTGGCCGGTGGACCCGACACCCTGCTGCTGCTGCAACACCCGGCCGTCTACACCGCAGGCAAGCGCACCGAACCGCATGAACGCCCCATGGACGGCACCCCCGTCGTCGATACCGATCGTGGCGGCAAGATCACCTGGCACGGCCCCGGACAGCTGGTGGGCTATCCGATCGTCGGGCTGGCCGAACCGTTGGATGTGGTGAATTTCGTTCGGCGCCTTGAACAAGCGCTCATCAACGTGTGCGCGGATCTGGGCCTGCAGACCGATCGGGTCGAGGGACGCTCGGGCGTATGGGTTCCCGGCGACGAGCTCCGGCCGGCCCGCAAGGTGGGGGCGATCGGGATCCGGGTGGCCCGGGCGACGACGCTGCACGGGTTCGCGCTGAACTGTGACTGCGATCTGTCGGCGTTCTCCGCGATCGTGCCGTGCGGCATCGCCGACGCCGGCGTGACCTCGCTGACCGCCGAATTGGGCCGCCGCGTCACCGTGGAGGACGTCACCGACCGAGTCGCCGCCGCCGTGGGCGATGCGCTGGACGGACGGCTGGAAGTGGCCCTGAACGTAGGATGAACTCGTGACTGTGGTGCCTGAAGGTCGGAAGCTGCTGCGTCTGGAAGTGCGCAACGCGCAGACGCCCATCGAACGCAAGCCACCGTGGATCAAGACCAGGGCCAAGATGGGTCCGGAGTACACCGAGCTCAAGGGCCTGGTGCGGCGCGAAGGCCTGCATACGGTGTGCGAGGAGGCCGGCTGCCCCAACATCTTCGAATGCTGGGAGGACCGGGAGGCCACGTTCCTGATCGGCGGCGAGCAGTGCACGCGGCGGTGCGACTTCTGTCAGATCGACACCGGCAAGCCGGCCGACCTGGACCGCGACGAGCCACGCCGGGTGGCCGAGAGTGTGCAGGCGATGGGATTGAAGTATTCGACGGTGACCGGGGTGGCCCGCGATGACCTGTCCGACGGCGGGGCGTGGCTGTACGCCGAGACGGTTCGTCAGATCCATGCGCTGAACCCGAACACCGGTGTGGAGCTGTTGGCCCCGGACTTCAACGGCGACCCCGAGCAGTTGGCCGAAGTGTTCGAGTCGCGCCCAGAAGTGTTCGCGCACAACGTCGAAACGGTGCCGCGCATCTTCAAGCGGATCCGGCCGGCCTTCCGTTACGACCGGAGTCTGGCGGTGATCACGTCCGCGCGCGACTTCGGTCTGGTCACCAAGTCCAACCTGATCCTCGGGATGGGCGAGACCATCGAGGAGGTGCAGACCGCGCTGCGCGACCTGCACGACGCCGGGTGCGACATCGTCACGATCACCCAGTACCTGCGTCCGTCCCCACGTCACCACCCGGTGGAACGCTGGGTGCATCCCGACGAGTTCGTCGAGCTGTCGAGCTATGCCGAGGGCCTCGGCTTCGCCGGCGTACTGGCCGGACCGCTGGTGCGTTCGTCCTACCGCGCGGGCAGGCTCTATGCCCAGGCCGCACGGGTTCGGTTTGCCGATCGGCCCCCCGTATCCTGATGTAATGGCGAAAACCCGCGGTGCCGCAGAGACCAAAGCGGCAAAGGCCGAGGCGAAGGCTGCCCGTAAGGCGGCCTCCAAGCAGCGGCGCAGTCAGCTCTGGCAGGCATTCCAGGTCCAACGCAAAGAGGACAAGCGCCTCCTGCCGTACATGATCGGCGCGTTCGTGCTGATCGTGGCCGCTGCGGTGGTCGCCGGCCTGCTCATCGGCGGGTTCACGATGTACACAATGATCCCGCTGGGTGTGGTGTTGGGCGCACTGGTCGCCTTCATCATCTTCGGCCGCCGCGCCCAGAAGTCGGTGTACACGAAGGCCGAGGGCCAGACGGGTGCGGCAGCCTGGGCGCTGGACAACCTGCGCGGCAAGTGGCGCGTCACCCCCGGCGTCGCGGCAACCGGCCATTTCGACGCGGTGCACCGCGTGATCGGCCGGCCCGGTGTGATCTTCGTCGCTGAAGGCTCGGCCAATCGGGTCAAGCCGCTGCTGGCTCAGGAGAAGAAGCGCACGGCACGCCTGGTCGGCGACATCCCGATCTACGACATCGTGGTCGGCAACGGCGAGGACGAAGTGCCCTTGTCCAAGCTCGAGCGGCACCTGAACAAGCTGCCGGCCAACATCACGGTCAAGCAGATGGACTCCATCGAGTCCCGGCTGGCTGCGCTCGGCACCAAGACCGGTCCGGCCGGGATGCCCAAGGGCCCGATGCCCGCCGGCGCCAAGATGCGCGGCGTGCAGCGAACCGTGCGGCGGCGCTGACTCAGCGCTAGCGCCGCAGCACCGCGGTGAACGTCAGCCGGTCGTGCAGACCTCGCAGATCGCTGTCGGAAACCAGCGGCGGGATGACCAACGCGATCAACACCACCCGCAGGAATGCCCGCACGATGCCGATCCGGTCGCGCCCGTCGGCGGGCGCGACGGCCAGGCCGACCGCGAGTTGCCCCGGCGTGAACGAGAACAGCCGCACCGCGACCGTGCCCAGCACCATCCAGATCACCAGCACGGCCGTGGACAGCATAGGCAGCGAGATGAAGCCCAGGGCCATCACCAGGCCGGCCAGCCCGTAGGCGACCAGCCAGTCGATGCACAGCGCGCCCAGTCGCCGGCCCATCCGGGCCAGCGAGCCAGGCCCGGTCTCGGGCAAGCCAAGGCGCTCACCAGGGTATTTGCCCTGGCTGTCGTGGCCGTCTTCGCCGTCGCCGGCATCGAAAGGTCCGGGTCCGGACAGCCAAGTTCCCATCGTGCGCGCCATAGGGCCAGAATAGGCGGAGCCGGTCGCGCGACAGTCAGTAGCTCACGTCACAAAGAACGGTCATCGCGTAACTTGCGCGCAACATATGGTTGACGACTGCGCAACATCGTGTCCTTAGCGTCAACCCGCGGGTTACCAGTAAAGGAGAACACTCAGTGGCAGAAAAGACGTCCGACGACATCTTCAAGCTGATCAAGGACGAGAACGTCGAGTACGTCGACATTCGCTTCTGCGATCTGCCTGGCGTCGTCCAGCACTTCTCGATCCCGGCGTCGGCGTTCGACCAGAGCGTCTTCGAGGACGGCCTCGCGTTCGACGGTTCGTCGGTCCGCGGCTTCCAGTCGATCCACGAATCCGACATGATGCTGCTGCCGGATCCCGACACCGCGCGCATCGACCCGTTCCGCGCCGCCAAGACGCTGAACCTGAACTTCTTCGTGCACGATCCGTTCACTCGTGAGGCATACTCCCGCGACCCGCGCAACGTGGCCCGCAAGGCGGAGAACTACCTGGCCAGCACCGGTATCGCCGACACCTGTTACTTCGGCGCCGAGGCCGAGTTCTACATCTTCGACTCGGTGAGCTTCGACTCGAAGATCAACGGCACCTTCTACGAGGTCGACTCGGAGTCCGGCTGGTGGAACACCGGTGAGCCCTTCGAGGCCGACGGCAGCGCCAACCGCGGTTACAAGGTCCGCCCCAAGGGTGGCTACTTCCCCGTGGCGCCGTACGACCACTACGTCGACCTGCGCGACGAGATGTCGACCAACCTGATCAACGCCGGGTTCACCCTCGAGCGCGGCCACCACGAGGTGGGCACCGCCGGCCAGGCCGAGATCAACTACAAGTTCAACACCCTGCTGCACGCTGCCGACGATGTGCTGTTGTTCAAGTACATCATCAAGAACACCGCGTGGCAGAACGGCAAGACCGTGACCTTCATGCCCAAGCCGCTGTTCGGTGACAACGGTTCGGGCATGCACGCCCATCAGTCGCTGTGGAAGGACGGCAAGCCGCTGTTCCACGACGAGTCCGGGTACGCGGGCCTGTCCGACATTGCCCGCCACTACATCGGCGGCATCCTGCACCACGCCCCGTCGCTGCTGGCGTTCACCAACCCGACGGTGAACTCCTACAAGCGTCTGGTGCCGGGCTACGAGGCCCCGATCAACCTGGTGTACAGCCAGCGCAACCGCTCGGCCTGTGTCCGTATCCCGATCACCGGCAACAACCCGAAGGCCAAGCGCCTCGAGTTCCGCTGCCCGGACAGCTCGGGTAACCCGTACCTGGCGTTCGCCGCCATGCTGATGGCCGGTATCGACGGCATCAAGAAGAAGATCGAGCCGCTGGCCCCGGTCGACAAGGACCTCTACGAGCTGCCGCCGGACGAGGCCGCCAACATCCCGCAGGCCCCGACCTCGCTGGCCGCGGTCATCGACAAGCTCGAAGAGGATCACGAGTACCTCACCGAGGGTGGCGTGTTCACCGAGGACCTGATCGAGACCTGGATCTCCTACAAGCGGGAGAACGAGATCATGCCGATCCAGATCCGGCCTCACCCGTACGAGTTCAGCCTGTACTACGACGTGTAACTCGTAGCGCGAGCAGACGCAGAATCGCACTATTCCGGGCGGAATAGTGCGATTTTGTGTCTGCTCACCGTCTATCCGCACAATGGACCGCATGCGTGTTCTGGTGCAGCGGGTGACATCTGCCAGCGTTACGGTCGACGGCGAAGTGGTGGGCGCCATCAAACCGAACCCGCAGGGGCTGCTCGCCCTGGTCGGGGCGACGCATGGCGATGACGCCGCCAAGGCCAAGCGGATGGCTGAAAAGCTCTGGCAGTTGAGGATTCTCGACGGTGAGAAATCCGCGTCGGACGTCGCGGCCCCGATCCTGGTGATCAGTCAGTTCACCTTGTACGCCAACACCGACAAGGGCAGGCGCCCGTCGTGGAACGCGGCGGCGCCGGGTGCTGTCGCCGAACCGCTGGTCGCCGAATTTGCCGACGCACTCAAAACATTGGGCGCGGTGGTGGAAACGGGGGTTTTCGGTGCGGATATGCAAGTGGAACTGGTCAATGACGGGCCGGTAACGGTGTTGCTGGAGCTGTGAGTTTTCGGCGAACGACGAGTATTGTCGGCCCATGACGACCAATCTGGACACCCGACTGACCTCGATCTCGCCCGCTGTCATCAGTTTGTTCCGCGTCGTGTTCGGTCTCCTGTTCACCATCCACGGGACATCCAAACTTTTTGCCTGGCCCGTCGATTCGGGAAGCGGCGCCGTGCCGGTCGGCACCTGGCCGTACTGGTACGCAGGCGTTCTCGAACTGGTGCTCGGCCTGCTCATCATGGTGGGGCTGTTCACCCGGATCGCGGCGATCGTCGCCGCGGGCCAGATGGCGTTCGCCTACTTCACCCAGCACCAGCCCAAGGGCCTGTTCCCGATCGAGAACGGCGGCGAACTCGCCGTGCTGTATTGCTTCGGTTTCCTGCTGCTCGCGGCAATCGGCGGCGGCGCCTATGCGTTGGATGCGGTGCGCGGCAAAAGTAAGACTTAGTCCAGCGCGAGGTCTTTGCGGAAGCGCTTGAGTCCGTCGATCTTCTCGGCCAGGGTGGCGTCGGGGCCGGAGTAGAACATCCACGGCATGGTGACGATGCCGTGGATGCCACCGGCTTCCGCGCGTGCGTAGTGTTCGGGCGTGAAGGCGTCGGTGAGTGGGGTGATGATGGTGAAATCATCCATCGTCAAACCTTTTTCGGCACGCAGCTCACGCAGCCGGTTCACCCGCTGCAGTGCGGCCTCGGTGGAGATCAGATCGCCGATCCAGCCGTCGTGGCGCGCCGCGCGGCGCAACGCGATGTCGGACAGGCCGCCGACATATATCGGGATCGGCGGCGGGGTGGGCTCCATTTCCAGGCGCGGGGTGGAATAGAACTCACCGGAAAACTCGGTCCAGCCCGGCTCCCAGAGCTTCTTCATCAACTCGAGCATTTCGTCGGTGCGCTTGCCGCGCCGGGCGAACTGCTGGCCCAGCAGCTCGAACTCTTCCTCGCACCAGCCCACCCCGATGCCCAGTTCCAGCCGCCCGTCGGCCAGATAAGCCGCGGTGCCAATGGCTTTCGCAGCCGAGTACGGGTCGCGCATCGCGGGCAGGTAGACGGTGGTGACGAACTTGCACCGGGTGGTGACCAGCGCCAGTGCGCCGATCATCACCCACGGGTCGGGCCAGTCGGTAAAAGCCTCCCAGCGTCGCTTCCCGTCCTTGGTGTAGGGATACGGCGTGGACAGCGTCTCCAGGTTCACCACATGGTCCGGGATGCCCATCCCGTCATAGCCGAGTTCATCTGCGGCCCTGGCTACTTCGACGGCCTCACGGGTGTCCATGAAGGCCATGCTGACGTAGAACTTCATCCGGCATCCCGGGCCCAGGCCGGGGTGATGAAGACGCCTTCGGCCTCGACGGTGATCCCGTCACCGTCGCTGATATGGCCCCGCGCAAAGGTTTTGACACCTTCGGTCCGGTCGATATAGGCCTCGGCACGCAGCGGCCCCAGCGGCGTGCCGCGGTTGTAGCGGCACGTGATGGTCCCGGTGTAGCGCGGCTCGTTGAGTCCGCCGCTGGCCACCTCGCCGAGGATGTGGTCGAGCACCAGTGCGCAGATGCCACCGTGTACCCATCCCAGCGGGCCCTCGTAGGCCGCGCCGAGCACGAACTCACTCCAGCAGCTGCCGTCCTCGGCATGCTCGATCACCAGTGGCGGGGCCAGCGCGTTGCGCAATCCGACGACCGGGTTGGCCCACACCACCGGGCGGTTCGTCTCGGCATGCAGCATGGCGTGTGGTCCGTCGCGCTGTTCGCGGCGCAGTGAGGCGGTGATGGCCGCGACGGCGGCAGTGGCTTCGGCGATGGTCTGCGGGTCCACCTCGGTGCGCACACCGGCGTCCACGAGTTCGCGCATCGCCCGGGCGAACGGCTCGTAGACCGCTTCGAGCCGATCGTGCTCGGCCGCGGTGATGACGTCGAACGTGTGCTTCATCCGGACTCCCAGTGAATTTGGTTATGTGCCCTTATTAACACCACCCACTGCGACGTCATGCAGGCGGGGCCTGGTTCCGCCCGGCCGGCTATTCTCCGCCGAAGATATTGCGGACCACGCCCTTGGCCCGCCGGGTCACCCGCAGATAGTTGTCCAGGAACTCTCCGCCGTCATCGCTGCCCCATCCGGCTGCCAGCGCGACCGCGTTGAGTTGACGGCCCGGCCCGGGCAATTGATCGGTGGGCTTGCCACGCACCAGCACCAGGGCGTTGCGTGCCCGCGTGGCCGTCAGCCAAGCGTCGCGCAGCAGCTCCACGTCGCTCTCGGCGACCAGCTCGGCAGCGCCGATCGCGTCGAGGGTCTGCAGTGTCGAGGTGTTGTGCAGGGCCGGCACGGTGTGCGCGTAGCGCAGCTGCAACAGTTGCACGGTCCACTCGATGTCGGCCAGCCCGCCGCGCCCCAGCTTGGTGTGGGTGTTGGGGTCGGCGCCGCGCGGCAGACGTTCGGCGTCCACGCGGGCCTTGATGCGACGAATCTCCTGGACCGCCTCCGCCGATACCCCGCCCGAGGGATAACGGGTCTTGTCGGCCATGACCAGAAACCGATCGCCGAGGTCCAGATCGCCGGCCACGCGGTGGGCCCGCAGCAACGCCTGGATCTCCCACGGCTGAGCCCACTGCTCGTAATAGGCGGCATACGAGGCCAGCGTGCGCACCAGGGGTCCGTTGCGCCCCTCGGGACGCAGCCCGGTGTCGACCTCAAGCGGTGGATCGGCGCTCGGTGTCCCCAGCAGGGCCCTGACCTGTTCGGCGATGCTCACCGACCAGCGCACCGCCGCCGAATCCTCGACTCCGGAGCTGGGCTCGCAGACGAACATCACGTCGGCGTCGGAGCCGTATCCGAGTTCGCCGCCGCCGAGGCGGCCCATCCCGATGACCGCGATGCGCGCGGGCACACCGGATTCGGGAGTGTTGGCCCGGATCACGGCGTCCAGGGCGGCTTGCAGCACCGCCACCCACACCGAGGTCAGTGCCTTGCACACGTCGGTCACGTCGAGCAGGCCCAGCACGTCGGCCGAGGCGATGCGGGCCAGCTCCCGGCGCCGCAATGTGCGGGCAGCCGCGATGCCGCGCACCGGATCCGCGTGCCGGCCGGCCGACGCCACCAGGGCTCGAGCCACGCTGTCGGGATCGCCGGCGAGTAGTTTCGGCCCGTTGGGGCCGTCGGCGTACAACTGGATCACCTCGGGGGCGCGCATCAGCAGTTCCGGGATGTAGGCCGAAGTTCCGAGCACCCGCATCAACCGCTTGGCCACCGCACCCTCGTCGCGCAGGGTCGACAGGTACCAGCGTTGCTCGGCCAGTTCCTCGCTGATCCGGCGGTAGGCCAGCAGGCCGGCATCCGGGTCGGGGGTATCCGACAGCCAGTCCAACAGGGTCGGCAGCAGTACCTGCTGCACGGTGCCACGCCGCCCGCTCTGGGCGGTGAGCGCGGCCAGGTGGGTCAGTGCGCTCTGCGGGCCCTCGTAACCCAGTGCGGCGAGCTGACGTTCGGCAGCCTTGGTGCTCATGCCGGCGCCGATGCCGACCGCGGGCTGGCCCACCGATTCCAGCAGGGGTTGGTAGAAGAGCTTGGCGTGCAGGCGCGACACCCGCATGCTCTGCCGCTTGAGTTCCTCACGCAGCACGCCCTGCGCGTCGTGCCGGCCATCGGGACGGACGTGCGCGGCCCGGGCCAGCCAGCGGTATGCCTCGTCATCGCTGTCGTCGGGCAGCATGTGGGTGCGCTTGAGCCGCTGCAGCTGCAGGCGATGTTCCAACAGCCGCAGGAATTCGTAGGACGCGGTCAGGTTGGCGGTGTCGTCGCGCCCGACGTAACCGCCCTCGCCGAGCGCCGCCAGCGCGTCGACAGTGGAGGCCACATGCAGCGAATCGTCGTTGCGTCCGTGCACCAGTTGCAGGAGCTGGACGGCGAATTCGACGTCGCGCAGGCCGCCGGTACCCAGTTTGAGCTCACGGGCCCGCACCCCGGCCGGGACGAGTTCCTCGACGCGCCGACGCATGGCCTGCACCTCGGGGACGAAATCCTCACGCTCGCAGGCGGTCCACACCATGGGCATCAGGGCGTCGATGTAGTCCTTGCCGAGTTCGGCGTCACCGGCAGCGGGACGCGCCTTGAGCAGTGCTTGGAACTCCCAGGTTTTCGCCCAACGCTGGTAGTAGGCGATGTGGGAATCCAGGGTCCGGACCAGTTGGCCGCGTTTACCTTCCGGACGCAGCGCGGCATCGACCTCGAAGAAGGCTTCACCGGCGCACTGCATCATCTCGCCGGCGACCCGGGTCGCGGTGGCCAGGTTGTCGTCACCGTCGCCCTCGGGGATGGCCTCGCCCACGAAGATGACGTCGACGTCGCTGACGTAGTTGAGCTCGCGCGCACCGCATTTGCCCATGGCGATCACCGCCAGGCGAGGCTCGACCCCGTCCTCGCAGACGGCCCTGGTGGCCACCGTCAGCGCGGCCCCCAGTGCCGCGTCGGCCAGGTCGGACAGATGTGCGGCGACTTCGACGAAGGGCAGCACCGGCTCGTTCTCGACCGTGGAGGCCACGTCGAGCGCGGCCAGCACCAAGAGGTGGTCGCGGTAGAGATCTCGCAGGGCCGGCACGGCACTGCTTGTGCCCCTGTCGATCTCAGCATCGCGAGCGGCGGCGGTGAAGATGTTGTGCAGCTCCGCGACACCGGGAAGTACGACGTCTCCGTCCAGCAGGCGCCACGACTGCGGGTGGGCGATGAGGTGGTCACCGAGGGCCAGGGAGGATCCGAGTATGCCGAACAGCCGGCCTCGCAGAGGCCGGACGGTGAGCAGTCGACGGTTGAGCTCGTCCGCGTCAGCCCCGAGCGCGTCGGTCAGCCGCACCATGGCCAGCAGCGCCACGTCGGCGTCGGGTGCCCGCGACAGTGACCACAGCAGTTCGACGTGCGCGTCGGTGTTCCAGCCGAGCTGTTCGAGGTGGGCCGATGCCTGGGGATGCACCAGACCGAGCCGACCGACGCTGGGCAGTTTCGGGCGATCGGTTGCAGGCTTTGGCACGTTCACGACGGTAGCGCACCAATGGCCGGGACCGGCGCCGACTACAGCGACAGGTAGGTCTTCAGCTCATAGGGGGTGACGTGACTGCGGTAGTTCTCCCACTCGGCGCGCTTGTTGCGCAGGAAGTAGTCGAATACGTGCTCCCCCAACGCTTCCGCGACGAGCTCGGAGTTCTCCATGGACTCCAGCGCGTTGCCCAGGCTGGTCGGCAACTCGCGGTACCCCATGGCACGCCGCTCCTCGGCCGTCAGGCTCCAGACGTTGTCCTCGGCCTGCGGACCCAGCACGTAACCCTTCTCCACGCCACGCAGGCCGGCCGCCAGCAGCACCGCGAAGCTGAGGTAGGGGTTGCATGCCGAGTCGGGGCTGCGGACCTCGACGCGCCGCGACGACGCCTTGCGCGGGGTGTACATCGGTACCCGCACCAGAGCTGAGCGGTTGGCGGCGCCCCACGAGGCCGCGGTGGGCGCTTCACCGCCGTGCACCAGCCGCTTGTAGGAGTTCACCCACTGGTTGGTGACGGCGCTGATCTCGCTGGCGTGCTCCAGGATGCCGGCGATGAAGGACTTGGCCACGTCGGACAGCTGCAGCGGGTCGTCGGGGCTGTGGAAGGCGTTGGTGTCGCCTTCGAACAGGCTCATGTGGGTGTGCATGGCCGAGCCGGGATGTTCGGCGAACGGCTTGGGCATGAACGATGCACGCACGCCGTCGGCCAGGGCGACTTCCTTGACCAGGTAGCGGAAGGTCATCACGTTGTCGGCCATCGACAGCGCGTCGGCGTAGCGCAGGTCGATCTCCTGCTGGCCGGGTGCGCCCTCGTGGTGGCTGAACTCCACCGAGATGCCCATCTGTTCGAGGGCCTCGATGGCGTGGCGGCGGAAGTTGGGGGCCGAATCGTGGATCGCCTGGTCGAAGTAACCGCTGTTGTCGGCCGGAATCGGCACCGATCCGTCGTCTGGCCCGGCCTCGAGCAGGAAGAACTCGATCTCGGGATGCACGTAGCAGGTGAAGCCCAGATCGCTGGCCTTGGCCAGCTGGCGACGCAGCACGTGCCGGGAGTCCGCCCACGACGGCGAGCCGTCCGGCATCGTGATGTCGCAGAACATGCGTGCCGAGTAGTGCTTGCCGGCGCTGGTGGTCCAGGGCAGCACCTGGAAGGTCGACGGATCGGGCCGGGCGACGGTGTCGGACTCCGACACACGGGCGAAGCCCTCGATCGACGATCCGTCGAAACCGATGCCCTCTTCGAAAGCGCCTTCGAGTTCGGCGGGCGCGATCGCTACCGACTTGAGGTAGCCGAGCACGTCGGTGAACCACAACCGAACGAACCGGATATCGCGTTCCTCCAGGGTGCGCAGCACGAATTCCTTCTGGCGGTCCATGAGCGCAGCGTAGGCATCGGCTGTTAATTCTGTGTTACGAGCCTGGAAGGAGTTAGCAGGAGAGGTTGCCCGGCGAGGTCTGGTTGACGAAGAAATCCAGGACCGCGGTGTCCACGCAGGCATCCCCGTTGAACACCACGGTGTGTTGGGTTCCGGTGAAGGAGATCAGCGCCGCACCCATTTGCCGGGCCAGGTCGACGCCCGCCTGATAGGGCGTGGCCGGGTCGCCGGTGGTGGACACCACGACGACCTTGCCCGGTCCGGGGCCGGTGACCGGGTGTGGCACCGACGTCGCGGGCACCGGCCACAGGGCGCATACGTCGCGGGGTGCGTATCCGGTGAACTCCCCGTAGGCCATGAACGGCGCCGCGGCCCGCAGCCGCCGGTCGGCGTCGGCCCACACCGCCGGGTCGGTGGGGAACGGCGTGTCGACGCACCGGATCGCGGTGAAGGCGTCCTGCATGTTCGAGTAGTGCCCGGATTGGTCGCGGCGCCAATAGTCGTCGGCGAGCAGCAGCAGGTCGCCGGCGTCGGTGCCACGAGCCAGACCGAGCAGCCCGCTGGTCAAATACGGCCAGTACCGCGCCGAGTAGAGGGCGTTGCCGGTACCGGTGATGGCGTCGGCGTAGCCGAGGCCGCGCGGGCCCGAGGTCGGGTGCGGCGTCGTCACCAACGGGTCGACCAGGCGCTGGAACCGGCCGACGAACTGGGCGGGATCGGTGCCCAGTGGGCAGTCGGCCGATTTCGCGCAGTCCGCGGCATAGGTGTCGAACGCCTTCTGGAAGCCCGCGAGCTGACGGATGTTCTTGGTGATCGGATCGAGGCTGGGGTCGATCGCCCCGTCGAGCACCATCGTGCGCACCCGGTCGCCGAATTGTTCGGCGTACGCCCCGCCCAGTTCGGTGCCGTAGGAGAAGCCCAGATAGTTGATCTGCTCCTCCCCCAGCGCGGCCCGCACCGCTTCCATGTCCCGTACCGCCGAGGCGGTGCCGACGTTGGCCAAAAACGGTGCGCCCATACGGTCCAGGCACTGCTGGGCGAACTGGCGGTAAAGGTTTTCGATGTGGGCGACTCCGGCCGGGCTGTAATCGGCCATCGGCTCGCGGCGGTACGCGTCGATCTCGGCATCGGTGCGGCAGCGCAACTGCGGGGTGGAGTGTCCGACCCCGCGCGGGTCGAAGCCGACAAGATCGAAGTGGTCGGTGAGCGGGGAGCCGGCCAACGCGGCCCCCATACCGGCGACGGTGTTCACCGCCGAGGCACCAGGGCCGCCCGGGTTGATGAACAGCGCGCCGATCCGCTCACCGCCGGCCGGAATCCGGATCACTGCCAACTGCGCTTGGGCACCTTGCGGATCCGGGGAACTCCAATCCACGGGCACCGCCACAGTGCCGCATTGCGCGGTCGGGATCGCGGCCGGATTCTGCACCCAGTTGGCGCAGCTTCCCCATTCCGGCCCCGATTCCGGAGCGGCCTGCGCGACGGGGCAGGCCACGGCGGACAGGCCGAACAACGCCACCGCCAACACACGTCCTGCCCTGCCCGCCCACCACACGGCAGTCATGGTCGCACGGCGCACCGCGCCGGGTCTGTGCCCGAGGCCGAGCGGCAATCGGCCGGAGATCATCCGGTGACCTTGGCGGGCCGGACCGGTCAGCAGCGAGTCCCCGGCGCCGGCACCGTCACGTCGACGAGGTAGGTCGCGGCGATGTCGTCGACGCACTTGTTGCCCTGGAACACCACGGTGTGCTGGGTGCCTTCGAAGGTCACCAGCGTGCCGCCGAGTTGGCGGGCCAGGTCGACACCAGCCTGGTACGGCGTGGCCGGGTCGTTGGTGGTCGAGACGATCAATGTCGGGGGCAGGCCCTTCACCGAGATCTCGTGCGGCTTACTGGTGGGCGGCACCGGCCAGAAAGCGCAGGTGCCCAAGGGTGCGTGCCCGGTGAATTCGCCGTAGCTCATGAACGGCGCCACCTCGCGGGCCCGGCGGTCCTCTTCGACGACGGTGGCACGGTCGGTGATGGCGGGCTTGTCGACGCAGTTCACCGCGACGCGCACATCGGTCGAATTGTTGTAGTGCCCCTTGGCATCTCGGCCCATGTAAAGGTCAGCCAGGGCCAGCATCACGTCGCCGTTGCCGTTCTGAAGCCCGGTCAGGCCCTCGGTCAGGTGCCGCCACAGATTCGGCGAGTACAGGGGCAGGATGGTGCCCACGGTGGCGTCGCTGTAACTGAGCCCGCGCGGATCACGCGTCTTCGCCGGATGTTCCACCAACGGGTCGACCAGGCTCTTGTACACCTCGACGGCCTTGGCCGGATCCGTGCCCAGCGGGCAGTCGGGGTTCTTGGTGGTGCAGTCGGTGGCGTAGTCGTCGAAGGCCTTCTGGAACGCCGCGGCCTGACGGATGTCCTCTTCCACCGGGTCCGCATTGGGGTCGACGGCTCCGTCGAGAATCATCGCGCGGACCTTGTCCGGGAACTGCTCGGCGTAGGTGGCGCCGATGCGGGTGCCGTAGGAATAACCCAGGTAGGTCAGCTTGTCGTCGCCGAGTGCGACCCGGATCGCGTCCAGATCCTTGGCGACGTTCTCGGTGCCGACGTTCTCCAGGAACTCCTTGCCCATCTTCTCGACGCAGCGCTCGACGAACTTCTTGGTCTCGTTTTCCAGGTGCTCGACACCTTCAGGGGTGTATTCGACCGTCGGGTCGGCGCGCAGCCGGTCGTTGTCCTCGTCGGAGTTACACCACACAGCGGGCGTCGACGATCCGACTCCGCGCGGGTCGAACCCGACGATGTCGAAGCGGTCCTTGACCGACTGCGGCAGGCCCGACAGCAGGGAGACGGCGGAATCGACCCCGGACTCGCCGGGGCCGCCGGGATTGATCACCAGCGAGCCGATCTTCTGGCCCGCGGCCGGGAACCGGATCATGGCCAGCCTCGCGACTTCGCCGTCAGGCTTGGAGTAGTCGACGGGCACCGACAACATGCCGCATTCGGCGTTGTCGGGGATTTGCACGTGGTCCCCCGAACCGGCGTTGCACGGCAGCCATTGCAGCGGCGTGCCGGGGCGCGGGACCGCGATCTTGGCTTCGCCGTCGACCACCTGGGTGCAGCCCGCCGCGGCAATCGCCGTCAACGCCAGCAGCGCGCCGAACCTCATGCTGAACTTCATGGCTGACCATGCTGCCATGACGCGACATCGCCGCAGGCCGCGCCCGGTCGCGACGCGCTGGGAGGTTATCGGGTAGCGGCCAGGAGCTCGTCGAGCGCAACGTGGAAATCGTCGGCCATGTCCCACAGGTCAGGCAGCAATTCCGGGCAGGACATGATGCCGACGTCGAGCATCCCGGTCAGCGACATCACGGTGATGTTCA
This sequence comes from Mycobacterium syngnathidarum, assembly GCF_001942625.1. Taxonomy (GTDB): domain Bacteria; phylum Actinomycetota; class Actinomycetes; order Mycobacteriales; family Mycobacteriaceae; genus Mycobacterium; species Mycobacterium syngnathidarum. The sequence goes on along the minus strand of NZ_MLCL01000029.1, from coordinate 253,027 downwards.
GACCCGATCCGTGAAAAATGGGGCCCAGCGGGTACATGGCCTTGACCTCACAGCCCAACAGGTACAGCGGGTCCTGAGGCCCGGGCACGTTGGAGATGACGAGGTTGTGGACCGGCTTGGCCCCGGACAGTCGGCTGGCCGCGTACACCCGCATCGCCGCTCCGAAGACCGCCGGTGCCGCGAACTGCGTCCAATCCTGGAGCAGCGTCGCACTGATCGCGGAACTGTGTTGTTTGGCAACCGAATTCGACGCGGCGATGGCCAGGAGCCGCTGGGCCGGATCGTCGATGTTGGTTTCGAGTTTGGAGAACATCCCCGACACCTGATTGCGTCCGGGCCGGTCGGAACGGCCGTGCACCGATACCGGCACCATCGCGACAAGCGAGCTCTCCGGGAGTTCACCGCGGTCGTGCAGGAAGGTGCGCAGCACGCCGGAAACGAGCGCCATCACCACATCGTTGACCTTGACGCCGAAATGGTTCTTGACGGTCTTGATGTCGTCGAGGTCCAACTGGGCGAATGCGACGCTGCGCTGGCCGGTGATGTTGGTGTTGAACGCGGTTTTGGGGGCGTTGAACGGGGCCGCCATCGCGTTGCCGTTGACGGCTCGGCGCACCGTGTCGATGACGGATGTCGCGGTGGCGGGCAGCACGTTGGCGAACTTGAGCGGGCGGGACGCGAACTTGAGGGCGCCGCTGATCGCGATCTCGGCTCCCGAGGCGTCGCCGACGCCGGTCACCGGATCGGGCGGCGGCGCGTCGGCTTCGGTGGTGCACAACTGCGACATCAGGTTGGCCCCGGTCACGCCGTCGACGCCGGCGTGGTGGATCTTGGTCATCAGCGCCAGCCGACCGCCCTCGTGCGCGTCGGTGCCTGCGACGTTCTCGATGATCCACATTTCCCACAGCGGCCTGGTGCGGTCCAGCGGGAGCGACGCGATGTGGCCGCAGATCTCGGACAGTTCGGCGCGCCCTCCCGGGGCCGGAAGCCCGATCCGGTGCAGGTGCCGGTTGACGTCAAAGTCCTTGTCTTCCACCCAGACCGGGTGGTCGAGGTTGAACCGGCTGTCGGCCAGTTTCTCCCGGAAGTGCGGCATCGCCTTGATACGCAGTGAGAGTTCGTCACGCATCCGGTCGAAGGTGTATCCGCCCGGCATGGTCGAGGTGTCCAGTTCGAGCACCGAGCACACGTGCATGGGCTGCGCGGCCGTTTCGAGATACAGGAAGCTGGCGTCGAGTCCGCTGAGCCGTTGCATGCCGCTGATGTTAAGAGGCGCCGCGTTCAAACTGTGAGGAAATCCACTCGAACGTCGCTTTTGCCTTCATTCCCGGCGGTGGCAGACTGGCAGATGTCCAACGAACCCGGGGACCGCCGAAGCGGCCTCGAGGATCGAACCGACCATCACAAGGGACGATGATGTCTGAACAGTCTGTTTATGGTGCTTCCGATTCGGCTGCCGAGTCCGTGGTATCCAAGCCGCGCACCAAGGTCCGCACCCTGACGCTGCAGAAATGGAAGTCCGAAGGCCACAAGTGGGCCATGCTCACCTGTTACGACTACTCCAGTGCGCGGGTCTTCGACGAGGCCGAGATCCCGGTGCTGCTCGTCGGCGACTCGGCGGCAAATGTCGTGTACGGCTACGACACGACCGTGCCGATCTCGATCGACGAGCTGATCCCGTTGGCCCGGGCGGTCGTCAAGGGTGCCCCGCACGCCCTGGTGGTCGCCGACCTGCCGTTCGGTAGCTACGAGTCCAGCCCGCAGCAGGCCCTGGCCACGGCCACCCGGTTCATGAAGGAGACGGGTGCGCAGGCGGTCAAGCTGGAGGGCGGTGAGCGGATGGCCGATCAGATCGCGATGCTGTCGGCCGCCGGCATCCCGGTGGTCGCACACATCGGCTTCACCCCGCAGAGCGTGAACGGCCTGGGCGGGTTCCGGGTTCAGGGCCGCGGCGACGCCGCCGAGCAGACGATCCACGATGCGATCGCGGTGCAGGAGGCCGGTGCCATCGCGGTGGTGTTGGAGATGGTGCCCGCCGAGCTGGCCACCCAGATCACCGGCAAGCTGACGATCCCCACGGTCGGTATCGGCGCCGGCCCGAATTGCGATGCGCAGGTGCTGGTTTGGCAGGACATGGCCGGGCTCACCAGCGGCAAGACCGCCAAGTTCGTCAAGCGTTTCGGTGACGTGGGTGGCGAGCTGCACCGCGCGGCATCGCAGTACGCGCACGACGTCGCGACCGGGGTGTTCCCGGCCGAGGAGCATTCCTACTGATCTCGGCTTCGGCCTCAGGCGAGGGCGTCACCGAGTTTGACGAGTAACTCGGTGAGCGCTCGTTTGTCGTCTTCGCCGAGGCCGGCGAACATCTCGTGCGCAGCGGCGGTGTAGTCGGCCCGCCAGCGGCGCGCTTGCTCCCGACCCTGGTCTGTGGTCGTCAACCGTACTGCCCGACGGTCATTTTCGTCGGGCGCACGGGTTACCAATCCTTCTCGCACCAGTGCCTCGACGAGGGTTGACGCGGTGGCCTGAGTGATGCCGACCGCCCGGGCCACATCGGCCGAACGGACCGGTTGCAGCCTTTCGATCTCGGCGAGCAGCTTGGACCGCGGAGTCGACACGCCGCGGTCGCCGAGGCGCTCATCGAACGCGCGGACAACGGATTTGGCGGCACGGCCGAAGGCGTCGGCCAGTTCTGCCGCGGTCCGTTGTTCGTCGTTCACGACGGTTCTCCTCCAATTGGTTGACAGAGGATATCAGCGCTCATATAGTTCGATCTCATATAGTTAGAGATCTAATGAAAGGTCGTTCATGACCTCCCCACAGACGTACTCACTAGGCGCGCACCCGGTCCGGCGGATCGGATTCGGTGCGATGCAGTTGCCCGGGCCCGGGGTGTTCGGGCCGCCACGCGACCACGACGCGGCCATCGCGGTGCTGCAGCGCGCGGTCGAACTCGGGGTCGACCACATCGACACCGCTCAGCTCTACGGCCCGAATGTCGCCAACGAACTCATCCGCGAGGCGCTGTACCCCTATCCGGAGAACCTGGCCCTGGTGAGCAAGGTCGGCGGCAAGCGCGACGAGGCGGCCAACTGGCTTCCGGCCCAACAGCCCGATGATCTACGCCGCGACTTGGAAGCGAATCTGCGCACCCTGGACGTGGACCGGCTCGCCGTTGTGAATCTGCGCGTGTTCGGGGCCGACGCCGGGGCCCCCGGCGAGGTCGACCGGGAGCTGTTCGATCGGCAACTGGACACCATGATCGCCGCCCGCGACGAAGGCCTCATCGCCGGTATCGGGCTGAGCAACGTCTCTCGCGAGCACCTGGAAACCGCGCTCGAGCGCACCGAGGTCGTCTGTGTGCAGAACGCCTACAACCTCGCCGATCGCACCTCGCAGCCAGTGCTCGACCTGTGCGTCGAACGGGACATCGCCTTCGTGCCGTTCTTCCCGTTGGGTTCGGCATTCGCGCTGGACAATCCGGTCCTGGGTCACCCGGAGATCCGGCGGGTCGCCGCCGAACTGGGCCGCACACCGGCGCAGATCGCGTTGGCGTGGACGTTGAACGTGGCGCCGAACGTGTTGCTGATACCGGGTACGTCCTCGATCGCACACCTGGAGGAGAACCTCGCCGCCGCCGATATCGAGCTCCCGGCGGACCTCGCGATCTAGGCGAAGTCGGGCTTGCGCTTGGCCAGGAACGCGTCGACGCCTTCGCGGCCGTCGGCCGAGTTGGCCCGCTCGGCGATGAACCGGGCTTCGGCCGCCATTTGCTCTTCGAGGCTGTTCTTGAAGGACGACACCAGCAGCGACTTGACCGCTCCGTTGGATCCACCGGAGCCTGCCGCCACCTGCTCGGCCAATTTCGTGGCCCGGGCGTCGAGCTCGTCGGCCGCGAGCACTTCGGTGACCAATCCCCAGTCCATCGCGTCGGCTGCCGAGAGTGTGCGGTTGGTCAGGATGAGTTCCTGTGCCCGGCGCAGGCCGACCAGCCGCGGCAGGTGATAGGAGGCACTGCCGTCGGGGCTCAGGCCGACCTTGGTGTAGGCCATGGTGAATGTGGCCGGTTCGGCGGCCAGGACCAGGTCACCGACCACAGCGAGGCTGAATCCGGCGCCGGCCGCGGTGCCGTTGACGGCGGTGATCAGCACGGCGTTCATCCGGGCGAACGACGAGATGGCCTGATGCAGGTCATCGGCGACGCCCTTGATGAACCGTCCCCGGTCGGGCGCGGTGGCGAAGGATTTCAGGTCCCCGCCTGCGCAGAAGAACCGGCCCGCACCGGTCAGCACCACGGCCTTGATCCCTGGCGTGTCGCAGCGCCGGGCGGCGTCGGCCAGTTCGCGAGTCATGATGTCGTTCATGCCATTCGCGGCGTCCGGGCGGTTCAGGGTGATGCGCGCGACGGCGTCGGACTGCTCGAACGAGATGGCTTCATACGTGGGCTCGGTCACGGCCCGCACTCTATCGGGCCGGGGTTTCGGGGGGCCGCACGCCCAGCCGGGTCGCGGTAGCGGCCACCAGCGGGCCGAAGTCGCCGTCGAACCCGAGGATTCGCAGCGCACCCTCCCCGATCACCCAGGGCCGCTCCGGCGTGCCCTCGACGTCGTCCGAGCGGCTGTTGACCACCGATTCCACCAACCGGAACGGAAGGTCAGCGGCATCGGGCGGGCCTGCGCATTCGGCGATCACCGCCGCCGACAGCTTGCGATACACCTCGCGTAGCTCGGCACGGCGGCGTCGGAACGGTTCGAACCGGCCGGTGCGCAGCTCGGGCAGCAGATACAGGGCACCCAAGTTCCAGCGGCTGGCACACAACTGGTGGGCATCGGCGACCGCGAGTGTGTGCAGACGCAGCGTCGCGCGCCCCGTGCCGTCGAGCAATTCGACGCCCAACTGCAGGGCATCGTCGACGGTGCCGGTCAGCAGCGCGTCGAGGATGTCGTCCTTGGTGGCGAAATGGTGATACAGCGAGGCCTGGCGCACCCCGACTTCATCGGCGATACGCCGGGTCGATGTGCTGGCATAGCCGTGGGTGGTGAACAGTTCGGCAGCGGCATCGAGGATCTGCTCGCGGGCGGTGGAGCCCGGTCGGCGTGGCCGCTCCAGCCGCGGGCGTCCACGCGCGCCGGCGGCGCTCGCCGGGGTCGTCTCAGCCGCCATGTCAGCAACACTAAGAGACGTCCGGGGACATGGCTGACAGCGCCGTGCCGTGCGGCAAGTCTTGATGCGGCTGTGACCAGGCACCGGTCGTGGCTGCCACCCGAATATGGCACGCTGGTGCCATCCGATCTCCCGCCTCCGGTGCACAGCGAAGGTGACTATGGCCCCCGGCAAATCGAAGACCGCGAGGTACACCGAAATCGAGCGGAAGTTCGCTGTCACCGAGGACACCGTCTCGCCGTCGTTCGAAGGGCTTTCGGCCGTCGCCGAGGTGGCCCGCACCGAAACCCAACGCCTCGACGCGGTGTATTTCGACACCCCGGATCGTGATCTTGCCGCGCACCGCATCACGTTGCGGCGCCGCACCGGCGGCTCGGACGCGGGCTGGCACCTGAAGCTTCCGGCCGGGGCCGACACCCGCACCGAGATACGCGCACCGCTGGGCACGGCAACCGACACCGTGCCCGAGGATCTGCGCGACGTCGTGCTTGCCATCGTGCGCGACCGTCCGGTCTCGCCCGTCGCACGGATCAGCACCCGGCGCAGTGTGCAGGTGCTGCATGGCTCCGACGGCACCGCGCTCGCCGAGTTCTGCGATGACCGGGTGACCGCTTCGGCGATTGACGGCGACGAACAGAGCTGGCGGGAATGGGAACTGGAGTTGCTCGCCGCCGATGTTCCCGACGACCTGATGGATCGGCTGGCGAACCGGCTGGCCGATGCCGGCGCGGAACCGGCCGGGCATGCCTCGAAGCTGGCCAAGGTGCTCGGAACCGATACCGTTGCGCCGCCTGCTCCCCCGGCCGATCCGATACACCGGGCCATCGCCGAACAGATCGAGGAGCTGCTGGTGTGGGACCGTGCGGTGCGCGCGGACGCCTACGACTCGGTGCATCAAATGCGGGTGACCACCCGCAAGATCCGTAGCCTGCTGCAGGAGTCGAAGCAAGCCTTCGGGCTCAACGACGACGGCTGGGTACTCGACGAGCTGCGGGCGTTGGCCGCGGTGCTGGGCGTGGCCCGTGATGCCGAGGTGCTGGCCGAGCGGTATCAGAGTGCGCTCGACGAGATGGACCCCGAGTTGGTCCGGGGACCGGTGCGCCAGCGCCTGGTCGAAGGCGCCAACCGTCGCTACACGGCGGGTTGGCGTCGTTCGCTGCTGGCGATGCGCTCACAGCGCTACTTCCGGCTGCTGGATGCGCTAGAAGAGTTGGTGCGGGCCGAGCCGCCGGAGCCCGCAGACGGCGAGAAGCCCACGGCCAACATCGACTCCGCGTACAAGCGGGTTCGTAAGGCCGCCAAGGCCGCGGCCAAGGTGACTGCCGACGAGGCCGACGCCACCGAAAAGGACGAGGCGCTGCATCGAATTCGCAAGGGCGCCAAGCGACTTCGGTACACCGCGGCAGCTACCGGTGCCGACAAGGTGTCCGAACGCGCCAAGAACATCCAGTCCTTGCTGGGCGACCATCAGGACAGCGTGGTGAGCAAGGCGCACCTGAGCACCCAGGCCGACGCCGCACATGCCGCCGGCGAGGACACCTTCACCTACGGGCTGCTGTATCAGCAGGAGCACGACACCGCCCAGCAGTCGCGGGCCATGCTGCAGGACGCACTCAAGAAACTGGACAAAGCGGTTCGCAAGGCCCACTAGGCGGTTGGGGCTGGGGCGAACGAGTTGGCCTGTAAGCCGGATTCTGTGCCGGCTCTCCCGTTTCCGGGAGGGCCAGTGGCGACCATCCATCTGGACACACCGTCGCCGGGTGCCTCAAGCGGCCTACCCGCAGGCTCGGGCGAGCAGCCCTCAGGCGCCTGCGCGACCGCAACCAGGTTGCGGCCTTCTTGGCCTTGCTTCGGGTGGGGTTTGCCTAGCCACCCCGGTCACCCGGGGTGCTGGTGCGCTCTTACCGCACCGTTTCACCCTTACCATTTCTGGCGGTCTGTTTTCTGTGGCACTTTCCCGCGAGTCACCTCGGATTGCCGTTAGCAATCACCCTGCTCTGTGAAGTCCGGACTTTCCTCGAACCCCGGTTCTCACCGGTGCCGCGGCCGCCCAGCCAACTCGTTCGCGCTGATCACCGTACCCTTATTTTCATGGCACAGGTGCCACCGGCACGATATTTGCTCCGCGCGAAGGACCTGGCGGACGCCCGTTATGCGGACCCGATCACCGTCGAGGACCTGGCGGCGGCCGCCGGATTGTCCCGGGCCCACTTCAGCCGCATGTTCACCCGCACGTTCGGCGAGTCCCCGCGGGCCTACCTACAGAGCCGGCGCCTGGAGCGGGCCGCGGCGCTGCTGCGCAACACCGACCGTTCGGTCGCCGACATCTGCGTGATGGTCGGCCTGCACAGCGTCGGTTCCTTCACCACGAACTTCGCGCGGGTCTATGGCAAGCCGCCGGCTGCCTACCGGGCCGGCTTGCCGCCGGCCATGCTGCGCGCCCCGGTGCCCAGCTGCATTCTGGCGCGCGACACCCGACGGCCTCACACCGGCCGTGCCAAGACAGCACAAACGGAGAAGACGGCCGGGCCGGAGCGGACGTAGCGTCAGCTCATGATGAGAATCGCTTACACGCACCTGTGGGTCCACGATCAGGAAGTCGCATTGAAGTTCTGGACCGAGAAGGTGGGAATGGAAGTGCGCGAAGATGTTTCGTTCCTGGAGGAGATGGGCGACTTCCGGTGGGTGACGGTCGGCCCGCCAGGGCAGGACGACGTGGGCATCGTGTTGATGGCCGTGCCCGGCGAGCCGGTGATGGATGCGCAGACCCGCAAGCAAGTCCAAGACCTGACCGCAAAAGGCTTCGCCGGCACGGTGTTTCTGACCACCGACGACTGCCAGAAGACCTTTGAGGAGCTGACCGCCCGCGGCGTCGAATTCAGCGAACCGCCCAACCAGATGCCCTACGGCATCGACTCCGGTTTCCGTGACCCGTCGGGCAACAGCGTGCGGTTGACCCAGCGCACCGACTGAGCTACCGGGCTACGCGGCAGGTGCACACCGCGCGAATTCGATCGCGACCCGCAGCTCGGTCACGCTTTCGTACCTCTCGATGGGCCCAGGCGGCGGCGGGGCGGTCGATCGGTAGACCGCCCCGGTCGGGGTGACGAATTCAGCTGTGTGTACACCGTTCTCGTCGCTCGTGGTGACCGCCCACCCGGGTGATTCTTTGACGTAGTTGCAGCGTTCGCACTCACCGAGACCGTTGAGCGCACTGGTCGGACCGCCGCCGGCATGAGGCTGCGCGTGGTCGTGATGGCGGATCGGCGCATCGCAGTATGGGGTCCGGCAAGTCTGGTCCCGCAGTCCGATGAATTGGGCCAGCCCAGAAGGAAACAGCCGCGACCTCGACTCCATCGCCGCCAGCGCACCGGACTTCGGGTGCCGGAAGAGCCGGCGCAGCGTCGCCCGCGACTGCTCGTCGGCCACCGCGTCACTGACGAGGTTGCGGGCGACGCTCGCAGGCACGGGGCCGTAACCTTCGACCACGGCCGGGTTCTCATCGTCCCCGAACAGGGTCTGGTCCGACATCAGCAAGTTGACCGCCACCGGCTCGGGCACGTCGGCGGGCCGGCCGGTCACCCGCTCCGCCACGGTGTCGGCCATCACCTGGCCGCGGGTCCGGCCGTCAAAGGTGGTGTCGGCGGTCCGCTTCAGCGCCGCGTACACGCCGACACCCTTCGGCATCGGCAACAACACCGTCAGCCGGGCCATGCAGTCCGGTGCCGGCCGGATCCAGACATCGCGATCCTCTGCCGCCTTCGCTGCCCGGTCGACGACGGCCTGCGGATCCAGTCGGTAGGCGATCTTCTTGGCTTCCGCCTCGATCCGCTTGTTCCCCATACCGTCGAGCCTGGTGACGTCGGCGCACATCTCGGCATCCAGCGTGCCCCGGTCCTCAACCGTCAGGCAGGCCGACTCCTTCACAATCAGGGTCGCCCGCCATTCCGAGAGCACCCCGGACTCCAGCGCCGCCAACGTATGCGGCATCTCGTGCACCAGCGCCTTGGCGAACCCAAGGTGCCGATTGCCGCACGTCGGCGAATCATGGCGGGCGAGCGCGACCTCCGACGCCACCCCACGGCCCCGCTTTGCCCTCGGCACGCCCGCCGCCGCCTCGGCGGCCCGGCGCTTCTCCTCCAACAAGGCCGCACACCGGGCCTGGCCGGCTGCCGCCGCCGACTTCGCCCGTTCGAGTTCCTCGATGCGCCGGTGCAGCTCCGCCTCGTCATCATGCGGGTTGACCTGCGCCAACGCCATCATATCGAACATACATGCGATTATGCCACCGGGGTGTGACAGGTCGATTTCAGGCCAACCGCCGCAGCACCATCACGTTGTCGATCAGGGTGCCGCGCTGCCCGTCCGGTCCGGTCGCATCGCGCTCATCGGTACCTACCCGGACTCGTTCCCATTGCGCTTCATCGAGGTTCAGCGAGGCGACTACGTCGTCGGCGCTGGGGAACGGGAACTTCCGGACATGTTCCGGGGCCCACGGGGGCGCGGCACCGTGATCGACGACGACGAGCCGGCCACCGGGCGCCACCACGTCGGCCGCCCGACGCAACATGTCGGCGCGGTCCATGAAGATCGGCGATTGCAGAAACTGCGCCGACACCAGATCGAAGGGCCCGTCGGGCAGGCTCTCGGACAGGTCGTGGCGCTCGAACGTGATGCGGTCGGCCACCCCCCGCTCCCGCGCTTCGGCAGAAGCGCGCGACAGCGCGGTGTCGGAGACGTCGACTCCCGTGACCTGCCAGCCCTGTTCGGCCAGCCAGACGGAGTCGCCGCCCTCACCGCAACCGAGATCCAGCGCCCGGCCCGCGGGCAGATCCGCAGCGATCTTGGCCAGCTGGGCGTTGACGCGTCCGCTCCAGATGCGTCCGCGCTGCCCGTAGTGCCGTTCCCAGTACTGGGCGGTGACGGTCGTTTGACTGGGCCACGGCGGCACCGGGAGACCGACATCTTCACCGAGCAGGTACTGCACCACGGCGGCGCCGGCTTGGCTGCCGGATGCGACCGCGGCGGCCACTTGAGGCATCTGGGCGCTGAGGTCGCCCGCGGCGAACAATCCGGGCACCGAGGTGCGGGCGAACCCGTCGACGACGAGCGCGTCGGCTGCGATCGGGCCCGGAGCCGAAACGGCGCCGAGGCGCGCGGCCAGCGGTGAGCGTTGGTGCAGTGTGGCGGCCACGAGCGCGCCACGCCTGGCCAGCCGGGTGCCGTCGGTGAATGTGATGGCCGTCAGCTCGCCGTCGTGCGCGACGAATCGGGCGATCGGACGCTCGTCGACACCTATGCCGACCGCGTCCAATTGCTTGACCTGCGCCTCGTCCAGCCCGCTGTCCCCATTGGTGAGTACCACCAGATCCTCGGTCCAGCCGCGCATCATCAACGCCGAGTGCACGGCACGGTCTCCCTGGGCGACCACGGCGACCGGCGCATCTCGCACCTCCCAGCCATGGCAGAACGGGCAGTGGAAAACCGAACGGCCCCAGAGCTCTTCGAGTCCGTCGATGTTCGGCCCCCGGTACTCCATCCCGGTGGCCAGCAACACCGTCCTGGCCTGCTCACGAGTTCCGTCGGCGAGCTCCAGGGTGAATCCCGGCTCACCGCCGACGACTTCGCCGGTGCGTACCTCCACCGTGGGGTACGCGGCCAGCTCGGCGCGGCCCACCCCATAGAGATCGGCGGGCGGGCGCCCGTCGCTGCCCAGCAGGCCGCCGATTCCGTGTGCGGCGAGGTTGCTCTGATTCCCCGAGTCGACGAGCAGCACGCGCCGCCGGGCCCGGCCCAGCACCAGCGCCGCACTCAGGCCGGCTGCACCGCCGCCGACGATGACGCAATCCCAGATGTTCTCCATGCCGTCGAGCTTGCCCAATACATGGCAAAGTGCCAAGCTGATTTGCCATGGAGGCAAACGCTGCCCAAGCCGACGACATCGACGCCCTGGTCCGCAGCCGGCTACGCGAGATGCGGGCACAACGCGGACTCACTCTGGAGGACGTCGCGCGCCGCGCACAGATCGACGTCTCGACACTGAGCCGGCTGGAGTCGGGCAAGCGCCGACTGGCCCTGGATCACCTGCCCCGGTTGGCGGCCGCACTGTCGGTGACCACCGACGAGCTCCTGCGGACACCGCAGGCCGAGGACCCCCGGGTCACCGGCGCCTCGCACACCCACCACAACATCACCTACTGGCCGTTGACCCGGCAGGGCCCGGCGGCCGGCCTGCACGCCTACAAGATCCGCATCAGTGCCCAACGCCGCAAACCACCGGCCGAATTCCCCGTCCACGAAGGCCGCGACTGGATGTACGTGCTGTCCGGACAGCTCCGGCTGATCCTGGGCGACCAGGATTTTGTGGTGAATCCCGGCGAGGCCGTGGAGTTCTCGACCTGGACACCGCACTGGTTCGGAGTGGTCGACGGCCCGGTCGAGGCGATCACCATCTTCGGCCCGCACGGCGAGCAATTACATCTGCACGCCTGAACTACAGGTAGGCGGTCTGGTTCACCAGCCGCACCGAAGATCCGCCGTCGGCATAGAACTCGGCGATCGACAGTGACGCCAGATCCAGATGCAGCCGGTACAGGATGCCCTCGCCGGCATCGAGTGCCAGCCGCAGGACGGTCTTGATCGGCGTCACGTGGGAGACCACCAAAACCGTTGCCGGACCGTACTCGGCGATGATCCGGTTGCGCGCCCGGCGGACCCGACCGGCCACCGCGTCGAAGCTCTCGCCGCCGGGCGGCTCAACGCTGGTGTCGCGCAACCAGCGCCGGTGCAGTTCCGGATCGCGTTGCGCCGCTTCGGCGAAGGTCAGCCCCTCCCACTCGCCGAAGTCGGTCTCGATCAGGTCGTCGTCGACGCGGACATCGACACCGAGCACGTTGGCCGCGGCCGTGGCCGTCTCGTATGCCCGCCCCAGCGGCGAGCTGACCACCGCCGCGATGCCGCCACGTGCACCCAGATAACGCGCGGCCGCATCGGCCTGTCTGCGCCCCTCTTCGGTCAGTACCGGGTTGCCACGGCCCGAATACCGCCGGGTGACTGACAATTCGGTCTGGCCGTGCCGCAACAGCAACAACCGGGTGGGCGCGCCGGTGGCACCGGTCCACCCGGGCGCCGACAGTTCGGCCTTGGGCCCGTCCCCGACGATCCCGGCAGCAGCATCCATGGCCTCGTTCGCCAGGCGGTCGGCATGGCTGTTGCGTTCCCGCGGGATCCACGAGTAGCTGACCCGATGGAAGCCGGCGGCCAGTTCAGCTGCCCGGCGCTGCAATGGAATCAGATCGGGATGCTTGACTTTCCACCGTCCCGACATCTGTTCCACGACCAGCTTGGAGTCCATCGACACCGCCACCTCGGTGGCGCCCAGCTCGGCTGCGGCCTCCAAACCTGCTATCAGGCCACGGTATTCGGCGACGTTGTTGGTCGCGCGGCCGATCGCTTCCTTTCGCTCGGCCAGCACTGCGTCGTGCCCGGCATCGAGCACGACTGCGCCGTAGCCCGCCGGTCCCGGGTTGCCGCGGGAACCGCCATCGGCTTCGACGAAAACTTTCACTGCTTGATCCGCAAGAGAATTGCCCCGCACTCAGGACAGCGCACCACGTCGTCTTCTGCGGCCGCGGCGATCCGGGCGCTCTCACCGCGGTCGATTTCGATACGGCAGGCCCCGCAACGCCGGCCCTGGAGCAGCCCGGCCCCGGCGCCGCCGCGGGCCCGCAGGCGTTCGTAGAGGGCGACGAGCTCAGGATCGATCACACTCACCAAGCCCTCGCGCCGAGTGACGGCCTGGTGCTTGGCCTGGTCGATCTCGACCAGGGCGGCATCGCGGGCCTGCTGCGCGGCAGACAGGGTGGTCTGCAGATCGTCGATACGTTGCAGCGCCTCAGCCTGCCGGCCCGCCAGTTCCTCGCGACGTTCCATCAGTTCCAGCAGGGAGTCCTCCAGGTTGGACTGCCTGCGCTGCAACGTTTCCAGTTCATGCTGGATATCTGCGACCTGCTTGGCGCCCACCGTGCCGCCGTCGATCAACGCACGGTCACGGTCCTCGCGCTGGCGTACCGAGTCGATCTCACTCTCGAGCTTGGCCACCTGAGCGTCCAGATCCTCCAGCCCGATACCGAGAACGCCCACACCGTCACTGGCCGCAGCATGCGCGGCCTGCGCCTCGTCGACTTCCTTCTGTTCGGGCAGATTCTTCGCGCGGTGCGCGAGGCGCCCAAGCTCGGCATCGACCTCGGTCAGCGCGAGAAGCGAACGTTGTTGTTTTACTTCGGCTTTCATGCCCTGACTTTCATGTAGCTGTGTTTACTTGCGTTCATTGCGTTCGCGGCGTCAGCACTCGACGTTCCACGGGTCGGTGCGCAGCGAAGACACCCGCACCTCCAGGGCGTCGCCGAACTGCCCGCGCAGGATCTCGGCGGCCTGGGCACACCAGGGGTACTCGGTGGCCCAGTGCGCCACGTCGATGAGCGCGACCGAAGAAGCCCGCCGGTGCTCGTCGGCCGGGTGATGCCGCAAATCCGATGTGACATATGCCTGTACGTCGGCGCGAGCCACCGCGCCCAGCAGTGAATCACCCGCTCCCCCACACACCGCGACCCGCGACACCAAGGCGTCGGGGTCGCCCGAGGTCCGCACTCCCCACGAGGTGGCCGGCAGGGCGGCCCGGACCTGGGATGCGAAGGCCGACAACGGGACCGGTCGGTCGAGCTCGCCGATCCGGCCGATGCCCACGTCACCGGGAATGGGCGCCAGGGCGAAGATGTCGAAGGCGGGTTCCTCATAGGGATGTGCGGCGCGCAGGGCAGACAGGACGGCCGCACGCAGCCGCGAGGGCGCGATCACTTCCACCCGGTCCTCCGCCACCTGCTCGACCGTGCCCACCTCGCCGATGGCCGGGGCGGCCCCGTCGTGCGGCAGGAACTGCCCGGTTCCGCCCACACTCCAACTGCAGTGCGAGTAGTCGCCGATGCGCCCGGCGCCGGCGCCGAACAACGCCTCACGCACCGTCGCAGTGTCCGAGGCCGGCACGAACACAACCCATTTGTCCAGTTCGGGACCGGTCGCCGCAGGCGACAGCACCGCGTCGACGTTCAGACCCAATGCTTCGGCCAGCGCATCGGATACACCGGGCGAGGCCGCGTCGGCGTTGGTGTGCGCGGTGAACAAGGCCCGGCCGGTGCGGATCAGCCGGTGGATCAGGGCACCCTTGGCGGTGTCGGCCGCCACCGTGTCCACGCCGCGCAGCAGCAGCGGGTGGTGGGCCAGCAGCAGGCCGCGCTCGGGCACCTCGTCGACCACGGCTTCAGTCGCGTCGACGGCGATCGTCACCGATTCGACCGGTTCACCGGGATCGCCACACACCAGCCCCACCGAGTCCCAGTCGTGGGCCAGATGCGGCGGGTATGCCGCGTCCAGGGTGGCGATCACGTCCGCCAACGGCACGCCGGCTCGCGCGCTCATTGCAGTACCTCCGTCATGGCGTCGATGAGTGCGGGCCATTCCGGCCGCACCGCGGCACGCAGGTAATTTTCCGGCAGGCCCACGAAAGTGTCGCAACGGCGTACCGCAATACCCTTGCTTTCCAGATGTTTTCGCATCAACTCCGCGTCCGGCACGGTGAACAGGACAAATGGCGCATCGCCGGCCACCACGCTCAGACCGAGCCCCGCCAACCCGGCGGTCATCGCGGACCGGAGTCGGGCGAGGCTCTGGGCCCGGGTGCCGGCCTCGACGACGGCCTCAGGACTGCCTGCCGCGGCGATGGCTTCCAATTGCAACGTGCCCAGTGGCCAGTGCGGGCGCGGGGCGGTGAGCCGGGCCAACACCTCGGGCGCGCCGAGGGCGTATCCGACCCGCAGCCCGGCCAGCGCCCAGGTCTTGGTCAGGCTGCGCAGCACCACCACGTCGGGCAGCGGATCGGAGGCCAGCGATTCGGCTTCACCGGGGATGCCGTCGGCGAACGCCTCGTCCACGACGAGCAGTCGGCCCGGCCTGCGCAACGCCAGAATGTCCGTGCGGCGGTGCAGCACGCCGGTCGGGTTGGTCGGGTTGCCGATCACCACCAGGTCCGCATCGTCGGGCACGTCCGCCCCGGCCAGGGTGAACGGCGACGGCAACACCACGTGCTGGATCGGCACCCCGGCCGCGGCCAACACCGCTTCCGGTTCCGTGAAGGACGGGGCGATCAGGGCGGCCAGCCGCGGTCGCAATCCGGGCAGCAACGCGAAGCCTTCGGCCCCGCCTGCCAGCAGCGCCACCTCCTCGGCACTACGGCCATGGCGCGCGGCGACCGCGCCGGTTGCCCGGCGCTCATCGGCCTGGCTCGGGTAGCTGCCCAGGTCTGGCAGCCGGGCGGCCAGCCGGTCGGTCAGCCAGGCAGGCGGACCGCCCGGGCGCACGTTGACCGCGAAGTCCAGCATGCCCGCCAAAGCGGCCTGGTCGCCGTGGTAGCGGGCGCCGGAACGGGTCCGGCCGTGGGGTGGGCACAGCACAGCACGACCCTAGTGGTCGAACCACTCAGCTGGGCGTCCGGAGGACTGCCCGCGGCATACGGGAGAATGGGCACGTGACTGACACGCTAGAACTCACCCGACCGCAGCTGGTGCTGTTCGACCTCGACGGCACGCTGACCGATTCGGCGGCCGGGATCGTGTCGAGCTTCCGCCACGCGCTGACCCACGTGGGTGCCGGCGTCCCCGACGGTGACCTGGCCGGACGCATCGTCGGTCCGCCGATGCACGAAACGCTGCAGTCCTTGAGCCTGGGTGCGACGAGCTTCGACGCCGATGCCGCGATCGCGGCCTACCGCGCCGACTACACGAGCCGCGGATGGGCGATGAACAGCCTTTTCGATGGTGTCGAGGGGGTGCTGGCCGATCTGCAGGCCGCCGGGGTGCGGTTGGCTGTGGCGACCTCGAAGGCCGAGCCCACCGCGCGTCGCATCCTTGAGCATTTCGGCCTGGACGGCTACTTCGAGGTGATCGCCGGAGCCAGTCCGGACGGCGTCCGTGCGGCCAAGGCCGACGTGGTCGCCTATGCGCTGGCCCAACTGCAGCCTCTTCCGGAACGCGTCCTGATGGTCGGTGACCGGATGCACGACGTCGAGGGGGCCGCCCGACACGGCATCGACACCGTCGTCGTGGGCTGGGGCTACGGCGCCAGCGATTTCACCGGGCCCACGGCCATCGCCGCGCATGCCCACGTCGACACCGTTGCGGCACTTCGGGAGGTGCTGGGTGTCTGAGGTGCCCACCGAGCCCGTTCTGCACATCACGTTCGTGTGCTCGGGCAACATCTGCCGGTCCCCGATGGCCGAGAAGATGTTCGCCCATCAGATCAGCGAGCGCGGCCTGGCCGGCGTCGTGCGGGTGAGCAGCGCCGGCACCGGCGGCTGGCATGCCGGAGACGGCGCCGACAAGCGGGCCTGCCTGGTGTTGCGCGAGCGCGGCTATCCCAGCGAGCACGTCGCGGCCCAGGTCTGCGAAGACCATCTCGGCGCCGACCTGGTCGTCGCGCTCGGCCGCAACCACATGCGCATGCTGACCGATCTGGGTGTGACGGGCGACCGGCTGCGGATGCTGCGGTCGTTCGACCCGCGCTCGGGCGCGCACGCCCTCGACGTCGAGGATCCGTACTACGGCGACAGGGCCGATTTCGAGGACGTGTTCACCGTGATCGAGGCGTCCCTGCCCGGGCTGCACGCCTGGGTCGACGAGGCGTTGACGCGCCGCGGAGTTCTCGAGGAATCGTAGTCTGATGCACCGATTGACGTTCCTGCTGCGGCCTCAGTGGGTGGCCCTGTTCATCGTGGTGGCCGCTTTCGCCTACCTCTGTTTCACCGTGCTGGCGCCGTGGCAGTTGGGCAAGAACACCAAGACCTCGCGGGAGAACAGCCAGATCAGCCATTCGCTGCAGGCCGAGCCGGTTCCGGTCACCACACTTCTGCCGCAGCAGGATTCAGCCGCCCCCGACTCCCAATGGCAACGCGTCACCGCCACCGGTCATTACCTGCCCGAGGCGGAGGTGCTGGTTCGCCTGCGGGTGGTCGACGGTGAACCCGCCTTCGAAGTGCTCACTCCGTTCGCCGTCGACGGCGGGCCGACGGTACTGGTCAATCGCGGCTTCATCACGCCGGTCGACGGGAACAAGGTGCCGCAGTACGCGGCCGCCCCGACCGGCCAGGTGACGATCACCGCACGGTTGCGTGATCCGGAAGCCCGCCTGCCGGGCAAGGAGCCGTTTCGGGGCGACGACGGCGCGCAGCAGGTGTATTCGATCAACCCCGAGCAGATCGCCTCGCTCACCGGCGTCGACCTGACCGGGTCGTATCTGCAGCTGGTGGCCGATCAACCCGGCGGGCTCGGAGAGATCTCCCTTCCGCACCTCGACGCCGGGCCGTTCCTGTCCTACGGCATCCAGTGGATCGCTTTCGGGATCGTGGCCCCGCTGGGGCTGGGCTACTTCGTCTACGCCGAGCTACAGCAGCGGCGGCGCGAACGCGCGGCCGCGCAGGCTTCGTCGGAAGAACCGGCCCGGGAACTCACCACCGAAGAGAAGATCGCCGACCGCTACGGAAAGCGCCGCTGACCGCCAGCAACACCGCCACCGCCGCCGACGCGGCCTGCACCGCGCGCGACAGTCGCACCGCCCTGGCCACATCGGCCACCTCTGGGATGCGCCCGTCGCCCAGGGTCGGCCGGATCTCCAGCTGATGCGCGTACTGCGTCGGTCCGCCGAGCCGTACCCCCAGCGCCCCGGCGAACGACGCCTCGGCCACCCCGGCATTCGGACTGGGATGGCGGGACGCATCGCGTCGCCAGGCGCGCAGCGCCGCGGCCGGTGACCCGCCCACCACCGGTGCGCACAGCACCGTGAGCACCCCGGTCAGCCGGGCCGGCAGGTAATTCAGCACATCGTCGAATCTGGCTGCAGCCCAGCCGAAGTAGCGATACCGCGGCGAGCGATGCCCGATCATCGCATCCAATGTGTTGGCACCCCGGTACACCAGTACGCCGGGAACCCCGGCTACCGCCGCCCAGAACAGCGGCGCCACCTGAGCGTCCGAAGTGTTCTCGGCCAGCGATTCCACCGTGGCCCGGGTCAGACCCGAGACGTCCAGCGCGGCGGGATCCCGCCCGCACAGGGAGGGCAACAGGGCACGTGCTCCGGCCACATCGTCGGCGGCGAGCAGTGCCGCCATCCGATTTCCGACCCGGTTCAGTGAGGTGCCGCCGAGCGCGACATAGGTGGCCGCCGCCGTCCCCCAGACCCGGTCACCGCGGCCCACGGCCCAACCGAGTCCGGCGAGTCCGCCGAGCAGCACCCCGGTGTGCAGGGCGCCCGACCCACGGTTGTCGGCGTAGGTGAGCTTCTCCAACCGTGCTGCGCCGGCGCCGAATCCGGCCACCGGATGCCCGCGCCGCGGATCACCGAGCAGCAGGTCGGCCAGGAATCCGACGGCAATACCGGCGGCCCCGGCACGACTTCTCGGCGCAAACACCCCGGCAGCGTCTCACAAGGTGGTCTACTCGAATTCATGAGGCTGGGTCCGCCACGACGCCCGCGCCGGGTCACCGATCTGCTGAACCCGGCGGCGGCCCTGCTGCCGGCGGCCAACGTGATCATGCAGTTGTCCGCCCCTGGCGTCGGTTACGGCGTCCTGGAGAGCCCGGTGGACAGCGGCAACGTCTACAAGCATCCGTTCAAACGGGCCCGAACCACCGGCACGTACCTGGCCGCGGCCACCACGGGCACCGACGAGGACCGGGCGATGCTGCGCACCCAGATCGACAAGGTGCATGCGCTGGTCCGTTCGCGAGAGTCAAGCCCGGTGTCCTACAACGCTTTCGACCCCAAGCTGCAGCTGTGGGTGGCCGCCTGCCTGTACCGCTACTACGTCGACATGCACGAGTTCCTCTACGGCCCGCTCGACGAGGAATCCGCCGATGCGGTCTACGACGATGCCCGCACGCTGGGCACCACCTTGCAGGTGCGCGACGAGATGTGGCCGCAGGACCGCAACGCCTTCGACGCGTATTGGAAGCAGTCGCTGCAGGATCTGCGAATCGACCCACCGGTGCGTGAGCACCTGCACGGCGTAGCCGCGATGGCGTTCCTGCCCGCACCGATCCGCCTGCTTGCCGGACGCTTCAACCTGTTTGCCACCACCGGCTTCCTGCCCGCCGAGTTCCGCAGCCATATGCGAATTACCTGGACAGCCGATCAGCAGCGGCGTTTCGAGTGGCTGTTGAGGGGCTTGCGGGCCGCGGATCGGGTGATCCCACACGAGCTGTGGTTGTTCGGCTATCAGCTCTACTTGTGGGACATGCGGATCCGGGACCGCTTGGGCAAACGAGTGATCTGACCGGGGACAGCGGCCTCGGAGCCTGAAATCAGGTGTACTGCCGAGTATCGGCGACTCCGTGGATATGATCCGACGCGGAGGTCCCGTTGAAAGACGCCATTGTCCTGGTTGCCGTTTCGCTGGCAATCGGATTTGCGCTCGGCGGCCTCAGGTCATCCGCCCCGCCGGCAGCGTCTCCTGAGCTTCCGGCTCCGCCGCTGCCCCGCCCGGGCGTCTACACCGTCACCGAAACCTCGGGCGACGCCGCACCCGAGCCCTACGATTGGACACTGTCGAGCTGCGGGCCACGATGCCTGCGCGTGCAGTCGCCTGCACGCGAGGGCGAATGGCAGCTCGATCTGGCGTGGGATTCCGCCGCTGATCGGCACCAGGGCGCGTGGGTCGGTGAGCGCGTCAACCCCGGCATGCAGTGCGGACCCGGCGGCCTCGCGCCGAAAACCGCCCCGGTTCCGTTCAAGTACGTCATCAGGCGGGATCTCACGGGTTTCGTCAACATGAAGTTTTCCGAGGACAGCCCGTCGTGCTGGGGCGATACCGCCATGCGCGGCCAGCAACTCGCGCTGAAACGCGCGAAGCCGGTGTGGTCTTAGGATTCGAACGAAAAGCCGCTTGAGCGGTGCACAGAGAATATGAATCGAGCCCCTCTTCCCTATCGCCGACAATGCGCCTGGCAGCCAATAGCGGCAATCCGCTTGCATTGTGAACTATTTCGCGCGCGGACGAACATCGGCGGCATCAGCCAGGCGCCACTACCGTCCGCACGCCACCGAAGGTGTCTAGTTTCGTTGCACTCCAACATCTTTGGCCCAAAAAACGCAGAGTTCGACTATGACAACCCTTTCGGGGCGCAAACATTTCAACATTGAAATATCGACATGAGTTTGGGGCGGAAGGAGCCGCCACACCGTTCCGGCCCAATATGAATATGGTATGAACCATGTGACACCAAACTATGTATTTGGACAATGGGAATTATGGCGGCGATGTCGGTGTCCCCTCGTGAACAAGCACCCCGGCAAGCGATGCTCGGTCAGCTACCCCGAATGCATCGTGCTGACGGTTCACCGATCCGGGTGTTGGTGGTCGACGACGAACCGGCGCTGACGAACCTGGTCAAGATGGCCCTGTGTTACGAAGGCTGGACCGTCGACGTCGCACACAACGGCGGCGATGCGGTGGCCATGTTCAACGACAGCAAGCCCGATGCCATCGTGCTGGACATCATGCTGCCTGACATCGACGGAATGCAGATCCTGCAACAGGTACGGGCGGCCGAGCCATATACCCCGACGTTGTTCCTCACTGCGCGTGATTCGGTGGTGGACCGGGTAACCGGCTTGACCGCCGGCGCGGACGATTACATGACCAAACCCTTCAGCCTGGAGGAGCTCATCGCCCGGCTGCGGAGTTTGCTGCGCCGGTCCAGCCATACCGAACCGCCCGTCGACGAGGTGCTGCGGGTCGGCGACATCGTGCTCGACGGAGCCACCCACGAGGTGACGCGCGCCGGTGTGAAACTGACGCTGACCGTCACCGAGTTCGAACTGCTGCGGTACCTGATGCGCAATCCGCGGCGGGCCCTGCCGCGCGCCGAGATACTCGAGCGGGTTTGGAACTACGGTTTCGGCGGCAAGACGAGCATCGTCGACCTCTACATCTCATACCTGCGCAAGAAGGTCGATGAGGGCCACGAGCCGATGATTCACACCGTGCGTGGCATCGGATACATGCTGCGGCCGAAGGAGTGACGAAGCGCGACAAGACGATCCGAGCGCACCGCTACGACTGTGCGTGGCCGAGCTCGAAGGTGCACACCTCGGTCGGCGTCACCCGGAGCACCCCCGCGCTCGGGATGTCGTAGAAAAGCCCGATGATGTCGAGCCGACCCTGCTGGTAGCGCTCGCGCAACAGCGGATGTTCGGCCAGCGTCTGCACTTGCAGCGCCACGTTCACCATGCTCAGCTGATCGACGGTGTCGAATCCCTCGGCGGCTGCCGATTTCGCGATCGGATGACGGCCGCCGCCGAAGGCGGCCAGCGCCGGCCGGGCATACTCCAGCCAGGCGTCAAGCGCTTCATCGCCGGTGGATTGGCCTGGGCCATCGCGCAATACCGCGTTCATGGCACCACAACTGGAGTGTCCGCACACCACGATCGACGACACGTCGAGGACCTTCACCGCGAATGCGATCGCCGCGTCTACCGACACGTCCTGGCGCCCGGCCGGGATGAAGTTGCCGACGTTGCGGACCGTGAAGAGGTCGCCGGGGCCGCTGCTGGTGATGACGTTGGGCACGATCCGCGAGTCGGCACAGGTGATGAACAACGTCTCGGGACGCTGTTCGTGCTCGAGCTCTTTCATGTGCGGCCGGATGAAGGGCGCCGTGCGGCGGTGGTAGACCGCCAGCCCGTGCAGCACCGACGGCCGCAGCTGCGGCTGCCAGGAACTCCAGGGCACCACACCGGTGCGTTTGTCGATGGGGGTGAAACCGCGCATCGGCGGCCCGGCGACCGCGCTGTCCATCTCGACCGCGCCGACGTCGTGGATGTCGACGCTGCCGCCGGACGCGACCTGTTGGCGTTGCCAAGCGTCGATGGTCTCGTAACCGGCATGGTCGATGAAGTCGACCGCCAACTCGACGGTGACATGCGCCCCGTCCGGCACAGACGCCAGCACGCTGTTGAGTCTCGGGAGCGACAGAAAAGTCACCGAACCGTCGATGACTACGCGCCACTGATCTTCCCCGGTCCGATCGGCAGCGATCTTGACCCGCACCACCCGCCAGACGGTCAGAGAAACGGCAAGCGCCAGCCCGATCAGCACACCCTCAAGCAGGTTGAGGAACACCACACCCACGATCGTGACGAGGTAGACCGCGAGATCGCCGGTGCGCCACGCCGTCTTGATGTGAGCCCATTTCACCAGTTGCACGCCGATCACGATGAGCAGCCCGGCCAGCGCCGCCGTGGGTATCAGCTTGGCCAGACCCGCGAACGGCACCGCGAACGCCAGCACCCAGACGCCGTGCAGGATCGACGAGGCGCGGGTTTGGGCACCGGCGGCAACGTTGGTGGAGCTACGCACGATCACCCCGGTCACCGGCAGACCGCCGATGGAGCCAGACGCGATGTTGGCCACGCCCTGACCCATCAGTTCACGGTCGAAATTGGTGCGCGGCGCACGACTTTGCATGCGGTCTACCGACACAGCGGACAACAGACTTTCGACGCTGGCGATCAGCGCCACCGTCAGCACGCCGGTGACGAACGCACCCCAATTCCCGTCGGGCAGGTTCGGCAGCTGCAGGGCATCTACCAGCGAGCCGTCGATCACGATCCGAGATACGTCGAACGGTGCCACGAGCGAGAGCACTGTCACACCGAGAATCGCCACCAGCGGGCCGGGTATCACCTTCACCCGCTCCGGCACCCAGCGCCATGCTACGAGGATGCCGATGACCAGCAGGCCGAGGAACGTACCGGGCCCGTGCGCATGGAGCACCTGCCCGGGTAGCCCAGTCACGTTGCGCCAGGCCGAACTTGCGGAGTCACCGCCGAGCAGCACGTGAGTCTGCTGCAAGGCGATCGTGACGCCGATGCCGGCAAGCATCGCGTGCACCACGACCGGCGATATCGCCAGTGCCGCGCGGGCAATCCGGCTGAGCCCGAGCAGAACCTGAAGCACACCTGCGCAGATGGTGATCGCGCAGGTAACAGCCCAACCGAACTGGCCGACGAGGCCTGCGACGATGACCGTCAGCCCGGCCGCGGGTCCACTCACCTGCAGAGGTGACCCGCCGAGAAAGCCCACCACGATGCCACCCACGATCGCGGCGATGATGCCGGCGAGCACCGGCGCATCGGAGGCAACTGCGATGCCCAGGGACAAGGGCAGGGCGACAAGGAAGACAACCAGTGACGCCGGCAGGTCATAGCGCAACAGCGAGTGCAGCCGGGACTGCCCCGACGGGCCATCGGACTCGTCGGCAGGTAACGAAGCGGCCGGTGTCAGACGCTGGTGAATGGCAGGCTCCTTCTGTCGGTGGCCGGCCCTCGGCACCAAAAGAAAGCTATGCATTATTGACAAACAAATACATTTACCAGGCTATTGATCGCCAGAAAGTGGCGTCAAGCAAAGCAGACGGACGCATAGGGAACCCAAAGATTTGCGCTCCGAATGCCCCGCGTGCCCCATTTCGACGTGTTGCGACCTGCGCAGATTAGGAATTGATATGACCTCGGTGACAGCGATAGCTGTTGCCGCGAAAATGAAATCATGACGTCGGTGTCTGCCAAAGGCCTACAGCGACCCCACGGTGCCGTTGTCGGTCAGCCGCGCCTCAACCGTGCCGACGGTTCACCCATTCGAGTACTGCTGGTGGACGACGAGCCGGCGCTGGCCAACCTGGTGAAGATGGCCCTGCACTATGAGGGCTGGGTGATGGAGGTCGCCCACACCGGCCGCGAGGCAGTCACGAGTTTCGACGAGACGGACCCCGACGTCGTGGTCCTCGACAACATGCTGCCCGATGTCGACGGCCTGGAGATTCTGCGTCGTGTCCGCGAGTCCGAGAGCTATACGCCGACCCTGCTCCTGACGGCGCGCGATTCGGTGATGGACCGCACCTCGGGGCTCGCCGCAGGAGCCGACGACTACATGGCCAAGCCGTTCAGCCTCGAAGAATTGCTGGCACGCTTGCGCAGCCTGCTGGGAAGATCCGGTCACGGGGCATCGCCGGATGTCGAGACGCTACAGGTGGGCGACCTCAGGCTCGATGACGCCAGCCGTGAGGTGTCTCGCGACGGGGCGCCCGTGTCGCTGAGCGTCACCGAATTCGAGCTCTTGCGCTATCTGATGCGCAATCCGCGCCGGGTGCTCAGCCGCGCCGAGATCCTCGACCGCGTGTGGCCCTATGGATACGGCGGCCGTTCCAGCATCGTCGACCTCTACATCTCGTATCTGCGCAAGAAGATCGACACCGACCGCACGCCGATGATCCATACCGTCCGCGGAGTCGGCTACATCCTGCGGCCAGGGGAATGACGCCGCGCTTTCCACCGGCGCACCCACCTCATGAATGGCGTCAATTTCTTGCCTGCATTTTCTATGAATTCGACAGTGAATTCCTATGAATTGCATATGCCGTCGTTCGGCGAAATCGTATGTTTTCGATATGAGGTGGTCGGTTTCGCGTCCATTCGAGCCTAGACTGAAGGAAATTCACCTACTGGAAAGGTGGTGTTTCCAATGATGAAAGCGCCACGATACATCCGAATGAAGAGCGCGGTGGCGGTCATCGGAGGGGCAGCGGCTTTGGGCCTGATGGCGGCCGTTCCCGCGGTTGCCGCACCTTCGGCGCCTTCCGCGCAGGAGACCATCGACAAGTTGCAGGCCGACGGCTACAACGTCATCGTCGCCAAGGTAGGCAACAGGTCGATGGATCAATGCACCGTCAGTGCGGTGCGCGACGGCCACGACGTCAAGAACAACTGGATCATCCGGGGACCGGCCGGCCAGGTGGGCACCCAAACGCGCTACACCACGGTCTACGTCGACCTGCACTGCAAGGGGTGACACCCGGCGGGTCGATGCTGAAGATGGTGGGCGCGGACGGTATCGAACCGCCGACCGCTGGTGTGTAAAACCAGAGCTCTACCACTGAGCTACGCGCCCCGTCGCAGGCACGGTACACGCCGCAGGGGCGTGACCGGAAATCCCGCGGGAGTTTCGTCAGATCCGTAACGCCGCCAGTGCCTCCCGCCAGACCGCCTGATCGCGTGGCTGCCCCGGGTCCATCATCTCGGCAAAGCGGATCGTGCCGGCCCGGTCGACGACGAACGTGCCGCGGTTGGGGTATCCAGCATCGGAATTGAACACGCCGTAGGCCTGGGTGACCGCGCCGTGCGGCCAGAAGTCCGAGAGCACCGGGAACGTGAATCCGCTTTCGACGGACCAGATCTTGTGCGTCGGTGGCGGGCCGACCGAGATGGCCAGGGTTGCGGTGTCGTCGTTCTCGTACAGCGGCAGCTTGTCGCGGATCTCTCCGAGTTCGCCCTCACACACCCCGGTGAACGCCAACGGAAAGAACACCAGCAGCACGTCTTTGGCACCGCGGTACCCGCTGAGGGTGATCGGCCTGCCGTTCTGGTCCCGAAGCGTGAAATCGGGCGCCGGGGCCCCTACGGCCAACATCAGGTGCGCTTGCCCGCAGCCTTCGATTTCGGTTGCACCAACCGGCTCGCCGTCCAGTCCCCCAACTTGGCCGACGAGGTCTGCATCAGACCGGCCGTCGGCGCCGATTCGGCGATCTCTGCGGGCAGCACGTGCCCGGGCTTACCGGTCTTGGGGGTCACCACCCAGATCACGCCGTCCTCGGCGAGTGGGGTGATGGCGTCCATGAGCCGGTCGACGAGATCCCCGTCGTCGTCCCTCCACCAAAGCAATACGACGTCGACAACTTCGTCCGAATCCTCATCGAGCAGCTCTGAGCCGCACGCTTCCTCGATGTCGGCCCGGATGTCGTCGTCGCTATCCTCGTCCCAACCCAGTTCCTGGACTATCTGATCCTTGTGGATCCCCAGGATGTGGGCGTAGTTCGGGCCTGAGTCCGTCCCCGCCGCGACCACCGTCGGTCCTCCTAACCATTTTCGAGCCTGTCTCAAGACTGCGTATTTCCCTATCGTCGCACGACAGTGCATCCGTGCGGGTGCCCGGCGGGCCACTTTGTCCGTCGGCAGGTCAGTAAGCCTTGTCGCACCGGTTCAGCGCTTCCTCTCTGGCCGTGTTCGATCGGGTCGACGCCGCGTTGAACTGATCGGGGCCGACCTGGCCGGATATGGCGGCCACGAGGGCTCTGGCCGAGTCGATCCACTCGGTCAACGCGGCGCGCAGGTCCGGTGACAGCGCATCGGACAGACCCGAACTGACCAGATCGGCGCTGCGGTTCAGTCCGTCGATGGCGGGGCCGGCCTTGGCCGCGGTGTCCCCACCGTTGTTGACGGCTTCGACGTACCCGTTGACCGCGTTGACCGCGTCGACGGCCGAGGTACTGAGGTCTTCGCAGACGGTGTGCACGGCACGGGTGGTCAACGAGGCCTGTCGTTCGGATTCGCGGGTCACCGAGCTGGCCGAGGACTCCTCGATCGAGGCCTTCACCGACGCCCGGTACTCGGGCGCCGCCGTCGAATCAACCTGTGCGGTACCGCCGGTAACAGCCGAACAACCCACCACGACCATCGCTATCACCGCAGCGCCACCGAGTGCGCACGCGACGATCCGCCCCTTTGCCTCAAACCGCCCATCAACCGGCACGATCTGCAGACGTTACCGGTTCACAAAGCAACTGATGGGTAACTTGCGCACCGCCACCCCCAGCGGCACGGAGGCGGCAAGATAGGTGGACGATAGAAGGTGCCACAAGCACTGTCAGTAGTAACCGCCTAACAAGGAGCGGAAGTTGACCACCGAGTTCGTGCGCCAGGATCTGGCCCAAAACTCCTCTACCGCAGCCGAACCCGACCGGGTACGGGTGATTCGCGAGGGAGTTGCCTCCTACCTTCCGGATATCGACACCGACGAGACCGCGGAGTGGTTGGAGTCGTTCGACGAGTTGCTGGAGCGTTCCGGTCCGGCGCGGGCCCGGTATCTGATGTTGCGACTGCTGGAACGCTCACGCGAGAAGCGTGTCGCCATCCCGGCACTGACGTCGACCGATTACGTCAACACCATCCCCACCGAACTTGAGCCCTGGTTCCCCGGTGACGAGGACGTCGAGCGACGCTTCCGTGCCTGGATCCGGTGGAACGCGGCCATCATGGTGCACCGCGCGCAGCGTCCGGGAGTCGGTGTGGGCGGCCACATTTCGACGTACGCATCGTCGGCCTCGCTGTATGAGGTCGGGTTCAACCACTTCTTCCGCGGCAAATCCCACCCCGGCGGTGGCGATCAGGTGTTCATCCAGGGCCACGCCTCCCCCGGCATCTACGCCCGCGCCTTCCTCGAGGGCCGGCTGACAACCGACCAACTGGATGGTTTCCGTCAGGAACACAGCCACCCCGGCGGCGGCCTGCCGTCCTACCCGCACCCGCGCCTGATGCCCGACTTCTGGGAATTCCCCACGGTGTCGATGGGCCTGGGACCGATGAACGCGATCTATCAGGCCCGGTTCAACCACTATCTGCACGACCGTGGCATCAAGGACACCAGCGATCAGCACGTGTGGGCGTTCCTCGGCGACGGCGAGATGGACGAGCCGGAAAGCCGCGGCCTGATCCAGGTGGCCGCCAACGAGGCGCTGGACAACCTGACCTTCGTGGTCAACTGCAACCTGCAGCGTCTCGACGGGCCGGTGCGCGGCAACGGCAAGATCATCCAGGAGCTCGAGTCGTTCTTCCGCGGGGCGGGCTGGAACGTCATCAAGGTGGTCTGGGGCCGCGAATGGGATGCCCTGCTGCACGCCGATCGCGACGGCGCGTTGGTCAATCTGATGAACACCACGCCCGACGGCGACTACCAGACGTACAAGGCCAACGACGGCGCCTACGTGCGCGATCATTTCTTCGGCCGCGACCCGCGCACCAAGGCTCTGGTCGAGCCGATGACCGATCAGGAGATCTGGAATCTCAAGCGCGGCGGTCACGATTACCGCAAGGTGTACGCCGCCTACCGCGCGGCCATGGAACACAAGGGCCAGCCGACGATCATCCTGGCCAAGACCATCAAGGGCTACACGCTGGGCAGCCACTTCGAGGGCCGCAATGCCACGCACCAGATGAAAAAGCTTGCGCTGCAAGATCTCAAGGATTTCCGCGACGTCACCCGGGTACCGATCAGCGACGCTCAGCTGGAAGAAGATCCCTACCTGCCGCCCTACTACCACCCCGGCCCCGAGGCGCCCGAGATCCGCTACCTGCTGGACCGTCGCCGCGCCCTGGGCGGGTTCCTCCCGTCCCGGCGCAACAAGTCCACTGCCCTGCAGCTACCCGCGTCGGATGCCTACCAGGCGCTGAAGAAAGGCTCGGGCAACCAGGCCGTGGCCACCACCATGGCGACGGTACGCACGTTCAAGGAACTGTTGCGGGACAAGAACGTCGGCCCGCGGCTGGTGCCGATCATCCCCGACGAGGCCCGCACCTTCGGCATGGACTCGTGGTTCCCGAGCCTGAAGATCTACAACCGCAACGGGCAGCTGTACACGTCGGTGGACTCGGCATTGATGCTGGCGTACAAGGAATCCGAGGTCGGCCAGATCCTGCACGAAGGCATCAACGAGGCGGGGTCGACATCGTCGTTCACCGCGGTGGGCACGTCGTACTCGACCCACAACGAGCCGATGATCCCGATCTACATCTTCTATTCGATGTTCGGGTTCCAGCGCACGGGTGACGGCCTGTGGGCGGCGGCCGACCAGATGGCCAAGGGCTTCGTCCTCGGGGCGACGGCCGGACGGACCACACTGACCGGCGAGGGTCTGCAGCACGCCGACGGCCATTCCCTGCTGCTGGCATCGACCAACCCGGCCGCGGTCACCTACGACCCGGCGTTCGCCTACGAGATCGCCCACATCATCGAGAGCGGGCTGCAGCGGATGTACGGCGAGCACGCCGAGAACGTGTTCTTCTACATCACCATCTACAACGAGCCCTACGTCCAGCCCGCCGAGCCGGCCGGTCTGGACACCGAGGCGCTGTTGCGCGGCATGTACCGCTATCGCCGGGCCACTGAGCAGCGAGCCAACGCCGCTCAGATCCTGGCGTCGGGGGTGTCGATGCCCGAGGCGCTGCGGGCGGCCGACATGCTGGCCGAGGAGTGGGACGTCGCCGCCGACGTGTGGTCGGTCACCAGCTGGGGCGAACTCAACCGCGAGGGCGTGGAGATCGAGCGGCACCGGCTCCGGCATCCCGATCAGCCCGCCCGCACGCCGCACGTGACCAGCGCGCTGGCCGATGCGGCCGGGCCGGTGGTGGCCGTGTCGGACTGGATGCGGGCCGTGCCCGAGCAGATCCGGCCGTGGGTCCCGGGCACCTACATCACACTGGGCACCGACGGCTTCGGCTTCTCCGACACCCGTCCGGCCGCACGCCGCTACTTCAACACCGACGCCGAGTCGGTGGTGGTGGCGGTGCTCGAGGGGCTGGCTCGTGACGGAGAGATCGATCCCTCCGTGGCCATCGCGGCGGCCAAGCAGTACAAGATCGACGACGTGTTCGCCGCTGCGGTGTCCTACGTGGACACGGGCAGCGCCTGATTCGCTTGGAGGAATCCACCAGAAAAGTGGCGTAGCTTTTAGGGATGCCCGACAAGCGGTTCGTGCCGCCGAAGTCGACCGTCGAGGTCCTGGAGAGCGTGCCCGACTCGACTCTGCGCCGGTTGAAGCAGTATTCCGGCCGGTTGGCCACCGAGGCGGTGCATGCCATGGCCGAGCGCCTGGACTTCTTCTCCGACCTCGACGCGTCACAGCGGGCCAGCGTGCAGCTGGTGGTGCAAACCGCCGTCGTGAACTTCGTCGAATGGATGCGGGACCCCGAAAGCGACGTCAGCTATACCGCGCAGGCCTTCGAGGTGGTGCCGCAGGACCTGCGCCGTCGTATCGCGCTGCGCCAGTCGGTCGAGATGGTGCGCACGTCGATGGAGTTCTTCGAAGAAGTGGTGCCGCTGCTGGCCCGGTCCGAAGAGCAGCTCAACGCGCTGACCGCGGGCATCCTGCGCTACAGCCGTGACCTGGCCTTCGCGGCGGCCAGCGCGTATGCCGATCAGGCCGAGGCCCGCGGTGCCTGGGACCTGCGGATGGAGGCCAACGTCGTCGACGCGGTGGTGCGCGGCGACACCGGGCCCGAACTGCAGTCCCAGGCAGCGGCACTGAACTGGGACGCCACGGCGCCGGCCACCGTGATCGTGGGCCTGCCCCGCCCGGACCGGCCGGACCTGGCCCGCGAGGACATCCACGACGCAGTCAAGCGCCACGGCCGGGCGGCACTGTCGGATGTGCACGGCACCTGGCTCGTCACGATCATCTCGGGCGCGCTGTCGGCAACCGACCGCTTCCTGGTCGACATGCTGTCGGTGTTCGCCGACGGCCCGGTGGTGATCGGGCCGACCTCCCCCACGCTGATCGCCGCCCACCGCAGCGCCGCCGAGGCGATCTCCGGCATGAACGCGGTGACCGGCTGGCCCGGCGCACCCCGGCCGGTGTCGGCGCGCGAACTGTTGCCCGAGCGTGCCCTACTGGGCGATGCGACGGCCATCGCAGCACTGGAAACCGAAGTCATGCGCCCGTTGGCGGATGCCGGTCCGGCACTGACGGAGACCCTCGACGCATTCCTGGACTCCGGCGGCGCCATCGAAGCTTGTGCTCGCAAATTGTTCGTTCATCCAAACACGGTGCGCTACCGCCTGAAACGAATCGGCGACTTCACCGGCCGCGATCCTGCCGTGCCGCGGGACGCCTATGTACTGCGAGTTGCGTCGACAGTCGGCAGATTGAGCAAACAGGGATACCAGCCGAGCACGCCAAATGCGGGCAGCGTCGTGATCCCGGCGATCGGCCCGGCTCATCCCGCCAGGCAGCAGGCATGAACTGGGCTCACCGGCCGGCGCGGAGGCTGTGACATATTTCGCTGCGGTGAAGGCAACGTCGCATCACATGCACTTTTGTGGGGAACCTACAAAAACATAAGACAAGGTTCATAATCTCTTACATCCCACAAAACCATCTTCACAGTGTTCTCTTAATGACGTGCCTCAACCCGTGCTCGCATTGCTTGCTCCCGGACAGGGATCGCAGACGCCCGGCATGCTCTCCCCTTGGCTGGAGCTGCCCGGTGCCGCTGATCGCCTCACCACGTGGTCGCAGATCAGCGGCCTGGACCTGGCGCGGCTGGGAACCACCGCCACCGCCGAGGAGATCACCGACACCGCGGTGACGCAGCCGCTCGTGGTGGCCGCCACGCTGCTGGCCTATGAGGAATTGACCAAGCGCGGAGTGCCCGAAACCGCCGAGACCATCGTGGCGGGCCACTCGGTGGGTGAGATCGCCGCGTATGCCATTGCCGGCGTCATCTCTGCCGATGACGCGGTCAAGCTGGCCGCCACTCGCGGTGCCGAGATGGCCAAGGCTTGCGCCATCGAGCCGACCGGCATGTCTGCGGTGCTCGGTGGCGACGAAGCCGAGGTGTTGGCCCGGCTGGAGTCGCTCGACCTGATCCCGGCGAACCGCAACGCCGCCGGCCAGATCGTGGCTGCCGGCGCCATCGCGGCCTTGGAGAAGCTCGCCGAGGATCCGCCGACCAAGGCCCGGGTCCGCCAGCTGGCAACCGCAGGCGCGTTCCACACCCGTTACATGGCGTCCGCCCTGGAGGGCTACGCCGCAGCCGCCGAGTCTGTAACGACATCCGAGCCGACCGCGACACTTCTGTCGAACGCAGACGGCCAGCCGGTCGCCTCGGCCGCCGACGCGATGGAAAAGCTGGTGTCCCAGCTGACCAAGCCGGTGCGCTGGGATCTGTGCACCGCCACCATGCGGGACCGTTTCTCCGCCGCCGAGCGCGCCGGGATCATCGAGTTCCCGCCGGCGAGCACCCTCGTCGGCATCGCGAAACGTGAACTCAGAGGAGCGCGGGCCCGGCCGATTAAAGCCCCAGCCGATCTGGACGGCTTGGACGAGCTGTAAGTCCACCGACAACCGAATAGCAGTAGCAACGCAGTACCAACCGAACGTCCCGAATTGTCCTCCGCACCCGGGGGGCGCTTTCAACAACAAGAAGGAGCCATCGTGGCCGCCAGTCAAGAAGAAATCATCGCCGGTCTCGCCGAGATCATCGAAGAGGTCACCGGCATCGAGCCGTCTGAGGTGACCCCCGAGAAGAGCTTCGTCGACGACCTGGACATCGACTCGCTGTCGATGGTCGAGATCGCCGTGCAGACCGAGGACAAGTACGGCGTGAAGATCCCCGACGAGGATCTGGCCGGCCTGCGCACCGTTGGTGACGTGGTGGCCTACATCCAGAAGCTCGAGGAAGAGAACCCCGAGGCTGCCGCCGCCCTGCGCGAGAAGTTTGGCTCGGAATGAGCAAACCTTCCACTGCTAACGGAGGCTTCCCGAACGTCGTGGTGACCGCCGTGGAGGCCACCACGGCGCTCGCTGCTGACATCGAGAGCACGTGGAAGGGCCTCCTGGCCGGAGAAAGCGGCATCCATGAGTTGACCGACGACTTCGTCACCAAGTGGGACCTTCCGGTGCGTATCGGCGGTCACCTGGTCGACGACATCGACAGTCACCTCACCCGCATCGAGCTGCGTCGCAACTCCTATGTGCAGCGCATGTCACTGGTGCTGGCCCGCCGGCTGTGGAAGAACGCCGGTGCGCCCGAGGTCGATCCAGATCGCTTCGCGGTCGTGATCGGCACGGGCCTCGGCGGTGGCGAGAAGATCGTCGAGACCTACGACGCCATGAACGAGGGCGGGATCCGCAAGGTCAGCCCGCTCGCCGTTCAGATGATCATGCCCAACGGTGCGGCCGCGGTCGCCGGTCTTGAGCTCGGCGCCCGCGCCGGAGTGATCACACCGGTGTCGGCGTGTTCGTCGGGATCTGAGGCCATCGCCCACGGCTGGCGACAGATCGTGATGGGCGATGCGGACTTCGCCGTCGTCGGTGGTGTGGAAGGCGGTATCGAGGCACTGCCGATCGCGGCGTTCTCGATGATGCGCGCCATGTCGACCCGCAACGAAGATCCCGCGGGTGCGTCTCGGCCGTTCGACAAGGATCGTGACGGATTCGTGTTCGGCGAGGCCGGCGCGATGATGATCATCGAGACCGAGGAGCATGCCCTGGCCCGTGGCGCCAAGCCGCTGGCTCGGCTGATGGGTGCCGGTATCACCTCGGATGCGTTCCACATGGTGGCCCCGGCGGACAACGGCGTGCGCGCCGGTGCCGCGATGAAGCGTGCGCTGGAAACCTCGGGTCTGGAAGCCAAGGACATCGACCACGTCAATGCCCACGGCACGGCCACCCCGATCGGTGACACCGCCGAGGCCAATGCCATCCGGGTCGCCGGATGCCAGAACGCCGCGGTGTACGCACCGAAGTCGGCTCTGGGCCACTCGATCGGTGCGGTCGGTGCGCTGGAGTCGGTGTTGACGGTGCTCGCCCTGCGGGACGGGGTGATCCCCCCGACGCTGAACTAC
Source organism: Mycobacterium syngnathidarum (assembly GCF_001942625.1). Lineage (GTDB taxonomy): Bacteria > Actinomycetota > Actinomycetes > Mycobacteriales > Mycobacteriaceae > Mycobacterium > Mycobacterium syngnathidarum. The sequence goes on along the minus strand of NZ_MLCL01000029.1, from coordinate 219,306 downwards.
GAGACACCGGATCCCGAGATCGATCTCGATGTGGTTGCGGGCGAGCCTCGTTATGGCGACTACAAGTACGCCGTCAACAACTCGTTCGGGTTCGGCGGCCACAATGTTGCCCTGGCCTTCGGTAAGTACTGAGGTCGGGTACCCAAGCCTGGTCAGTGACCCCGGGCAGCGGCCCGGAAGGTAGACACGGAAGGGAAGAACACAGCAAATATGGCGGGATTGTCCACAGGGAATGGTCTTCCCAATGTGGTTGTCACCGGCGTAGCCATGTCGACGGCGCTGGCAACCGATGCTGAAAACACCTGGAAGAAGCTGCTCGACGGTCAGAGCGGCATCCGGAAGCTCACCGATTCGTTCGTCGAGGAGTACGACCTGCCGGTTCGCATCGGCGGCCATCTCCTGGAGGAGTTCGACTCCGAGCTGACACGCGTCGAACTGCGCCGACTGTCATATTTGCAGAAGATGTCGACGGTCATCGGCCGTCGGGTGTGGGCCCATGCCGGCTCCCCCGAGGTCGATGCCCGCCGCCTCATGGTGTCGATCGGCACCGGTCTGGGTTCTACCGAAGAGCTCGTGTTTGCCTATGACGGTATGCGTTCCAAAGGGCTGCGCGCCGTGTCGCCGCTGGTGGTGCAGATGTACATGCCCAACGGCGCGGCAGCCGCGATCGGGCTCGAGCGCAAGGCCAAGGCCGGGGTGTGTACCTCGATCTCGGCCTGCGCCTCGGGTTCCGAAGCGATCGCCAACGCATGGCGCCAGATTGTCCTCGGCGAGGCCGATATCGCGATCTGCGGTGGCGTCGAGACCAAGATCGAAGCCGTGCCGATCGCCGGATTCGCCCAGATGCGCATCGTGCTGTCGAACACCAACGACGATCCGGAAGGCGCCTGCAAGCCCTTCGACAAGGATCGCAACGGATTCGTGTTCGGCGAGGCCGGCGCCCTGATGGTGATCGAGACCGAGGAGCACGCGAAGGCCCGCGGCGCCAACATCCTGGGCCGGCTCATGGGCGCGAGCGTGACCTCGGACGGTTACCACATCGTGGCGCCGGACCCCAACGGTGAGCAGGCAGGTTATGCGATGACCCGCGCCATCCAGCTGGCGGGTCTGCAGCCCACCGATATCGACCACGTCAACGCCCATGCCACCGGCACCAACGTCGGCGACGTCGCCGAGAGCAAGGCGATCAACAACGCGATGGGTGGCCACAAGCCCGCGGTCTACGCGCCCAAGGCAGCACTCGGCCATTCGGTCGGCGCGGTCGGCGCCGTCGAGTCCATCCTGACGGTGATGGCACTGCGAGACGGTGTCATCCCCGCGACACGCAACCTGCACAATCTCGATCCCGAGATCGATCTGGACGTCGTCGCCGGTGAGCCACGGCAGGGCGATTACAAGTACGCAATCAACAATTCGTTCGGATTCGGTGGGCACAACGTCGCGCTCGCCTTCGGAAAGTACTGAGACTCCACAACTACGGCGACCCAGCGCTTTCCACCAAAGGAGACCTTTATGACGATCATGGCCCCCGAAGCCGCCGCCGAATCACTCGATCCGCGTGACCCGCTGCTGCGTCTGCAAACCTTCTTCGATGACGGCAGCGTCGAGTTGCTGCATGAGCGGGACCGTTCCGGTGTGCTGGCCGCCGCCGGCACGGTCAACGGTGTTCGTGCGGTGGCGTTCTGCACCGACGGCACCGTGATGGGCGGCGCCATGGGCATCGAGGGCTGTGCTCACATCGTCAACGCCTACGACACCGCGATCGAGGAGCAGAGCCCGATCGTGGGCATCTGGCACTCCGGCGGTGCGCGGCTGGCCGAGGGCGTCAAGGCGCTGCATGCGGTCGGTCTGGTCTTCGAGGCGATGATCCGGGCGTCGGGCTACATCCCGCAGATTTCGGTCGTCGTCGGCTTCGCGGCCGGCGGCGCCGCTTACGGCCCTGCGCTGACCGACGTCATCATCATGGCCCCGGACAGCAAGGTGTTCGTCACCGGTCCGGACGTGGTGCGCAGCGTCACCGGTGAGGACGTCGACATGGTGTCGCTCGGCGGCCCCGACGCCCACCACAAGAAGTCCGGTGTGTGCCACATCGTGGCCGACGACGAGCTCGACGCTTACGAGCGCGGCCGTCGCCTGGTCGGATTGTTCAGCCAGCAGGGCCATTTCGACCGCAGCAAGGCCGAGGCCGGCGACACGGACCTGGCTGCGCTGATGCCCGAGTCGGCCCGGCGCGCCTACGACGTGCACCCGATCGTGGAGGCACTGCTCGACGAGGGCGTGCCGTTCGAGGAGTTCCAGGCCAAGTGGGCGCCCTCGATCGTGGTCGGTCTCGGCCGCCTGGCCGGCCGCACGGTCGGTGTGATCGCCAACAACCCGCTGCGTCTCGGCGGCTGCCTGAACTCCGAAAGCGCCGAGAAATCAGCACGTTTCGTGCGGCTGTGCGACGCGTTCGGCATTCCGCTGGTGGTCGTCGTCGACGTACCCGGCTACCTGCCCGGTGTGGACCAGGAGTGGGGCGGCGTGGTGCGCCGCGGCGCCAAACTGCTGCACGCGTTCGGTGAGTCCTCGGTCCCCCGCGTGACGCTGGTGACCCGCAAGATCTACGGCGGCGCCTACATCGCGATGAACTCGCGTTCGCTCAACGCCACCAAGGTGTTCGCCTGGCCGGACGCCGAGGTCGCGGTGATGGGCGCCAAGGCCGCCGTCGGCATCCTGCACAAGCGCAAGCTGGCCGCGGTTGCCGATCCTGCCGAGCGTGAGGCGCTGCACGAGGAGCTCGCCATCGAGCACGAAAGGATTGCCGGCGGCGTGGATTCGGCGATCGAGATCGGTGTGGTCGACGAGAAGATCGATCCGGCGCACACCCGCAGTAAGCTGACCCAGGCGCTGGCCGAGGCCCCGCACCGGCGCGGTCGCCACAAGAACATCCCGCTGTAACCACCCAGCTGGCGCGAATGGCCAGTTATTGCACATATAAGGCGAAAAGCCGTGCAATAACTGGCCATTCGGCGTTCTACCGCGTGGTGTAACCGCCGTTGGCGAAGATGGTCTGCCCGTTGATCCAATGGCCCTCGTCGGCCAGGAACACCACCAATGGGGCGATATCGGTGATCTCGGTCAGCCGGTTGCCCATCGCCTGCGACTTGTGGAACTCGACGCGTTCCGGAGTCTCCTGCGGATAGAAGAACGGCGTATCCATCGGGCCGGGGGCCACATTGTTGACGTTGATGCCGCGGACACCGAACTCTTTGGATGCCGCCCGGGTGAAGTGTTCGACGGGGCTCTTCGAGCCCGCGTAGGTGGAGTAGCCGTCGGTGTAGGCGGCCAGCAACGCCGTCACGATGGTGACCACCGACCCGTTGTCTGCCAGGCGCTTACCAGCCTGTTGCAGGAAGAAGTATGCGGCCTTGGCGTTGATGTCGAACATCGAATCATATTCGGCCTCAGTGGTTTCCACGAACGGCTTGCGCAGTACCTTGCCGACGGTGTTGATCGCGATGTCGACACTGCCGAAGGCGTCGATCGCCGCGTCGAAGAGCTTCTCGATATTGGCCGGCACCGTCAGGTCACCTTGCACCTTGACCGCCTTCACCCCGGCGGCCTGCACCGCCGCCACCGTCTTGTCGGCGTCGGCTTCACTGGAGGCACTGTTGTAGTGAACTGCGACGTTGACACCCCTCGAAGCCAGCGTCGTGCTGATCAGGCCACCGAGGTTCTTCGCGCCGGCGGCAACTACTGCTGATTTTCCCTCTAGTTTGCTCACGAGGACAGACTAGTTTTTGCGACTCACAGAGTGATAACGCAAAATACCGAAGCATTCACAAATAATAGTTGTATAGGCTTGGTGGGTGTCCATGAATGCCCCTGATCTGCGGCGTTTACGCCAGTTCGCCGCCATCGGCGAGGCCGGTAGTCTCACTGCCGCGGCAGCCTCGCTGCATATTAGCCAACAAGCTCTCAGCAGCTCGATGCAGCAACTGGAGAAGGAACTCAACGCCACACTGTTCCGGCGCGAGGGACGGCGACTGCGGCTCACCCGGGCCGGCGAACTGCTTCTCACCGAAGGGCGAACCCTGTTGGCGGCGGCACGCACCGTGGCCGAGCGGGTGGAACACGCGTCCGAGGGCACCGCAGAGGTCTTTGTCATCGGCCATAGCCCGGCACTCAGCGGGAGCGAGGTCTACACCCTTCTCGAACCTGCCATCACAGCATTTCCCAACGCCTCGTTCACGTTCCGGCAGCTCTACCCCGATCAGCTCACGGGTGCGGTGCTCGACGGCACAGTGCATCTCGGCCTGCGCCGTGGTGTGGTCCCCACCAACGAATTGGCCACGGCCATCCTCGGTTACGACCGCGTCCGGTTGGCGCTACCGTGCGAACACCGGTTGGCCGGCCACGCTGCCGTGGGCATTCACGAGCTCGCCGGGGAGCGCATCGCGCTGTGGGCGCCCCCGGGTGCGTCCTACTACAGCGATTTTCTGATGGCTGCATGCCGTCGCGCCGGTTTCGAACCCGACTATGTCGTCAGCCGGGTTCAGGGTGCGGCCACCGTGGCCGCCCCGCTCACCACGGGTGCGGCCACGTTCGTCACCACGGCACCCGGACCGGCCATGGGCGGTCGCGTCGTGGTCACCGAACTCGAACCCCCACTGCTGGTGGGCGCTCAGGCAATGTGGCAGCGCCACACCAGTTCAGCGGTCCGGGACGCGCTGATGGCGCAGGCCTAGGCAGACTCGACCTGCCCGAAGTCAGCGATCATCTCGGCCGCAGCCGCCACGGCACGGTCCCGGTCGGCGCTGACCAGCCCGATGCGCGTGCGGCGGTCCAAGATGTCGTCGGCACACAGGGCACCTTCGTGGGTGACGGCGTACTCGAATTCCGCACGGATGACGTCGAGTCCGTCGGCGACGGGTTCAGTAGGCCGGGCGCACCGCGCCCGCGCGATCACGTTGGGCGCCTCGGACCCATAGCGGGCGACCAGGGAGGACGGTAGCTCATGCTCAGATCGCAACGTGGACACCGGATTGGCCGGGGCACCGACCAGTGGCAGATTGGCGGTACGACAGCCGTCGGCGGATACGCCGCGCATGACCAGCGCCCGGTCCAGAACATCCTGGGCCATGTACCGGTATTCGGTGAGCTTGCCGCCGATGATGCTGATCACGCCACTCGCCGATTCCACGACCGCGTGTTCGCGTGACACGTCGGCCGTGTCGCCCGCTCCGGTGTCGATCAGGGGTCGCAGCCCGGCGTAGGTACCGCGCACGTCGGACGTGGTCAGTTCGGTCGCCAGCGCCGTGTTGACGGTGTCGAGCAGGAAGCTGATCTCATCCGGAGTCGGCTGGGGCACATCGGGAATGGGGCCCGGCGCATCCTCATCCGTCAGTCCGAGGTAGACCCGGCCGAGCTGTTCGGGCATCGCGAAGACGAACCGGTTCAACTCCCCCGGTATCGGAATGGTCAGGGCCGCAGTCGGATTGCCGAACGCCGCGGCGTCGAACACCAGATGCGTGCCCCGGCTGGGCCGCAACGTGATCGCCGGGTCGAGATCGCCGGCCCATACCCCGGCCGCGTTGATGACCACCCGCGCGGCCGCGTCGAAAGATTCCCCGGTGACTTCGTCGGTCAGGCGGACCGAGGACGCGCCGGCCGCACTCGCGGAGACCCGAGTCAGGATCCGGGCTCCGTGCTGCGCAGCAGTGCGCGCGACGGCGGCCACCAACCGGGCGTCGTCGACGAGCTGGCCGTCGTAGGCCAGGTAACCGCCGTCGAGACCCTCGGTGCGCACCGTGGGGGCCAGTTCGACCGCGCGACCGGCATCCACCCGGCGCGATCGCGGCAGAGTGGACGCGCTGGTTCCGGCAAGCCTGCGCAGACCGTCGCCGGCGATGAATCCGGTGCGCACCAACGCGCGCGACGCGCGGCCCATCGACGGTAGCAGCGGCACCAGCTGCGGCATGGCCTTGACGAGGTGAGGCGCGTTGCGGGTCATCAGGATTCCGCGCTCGATCGCACTGCGACGGGCGATCCCGACATTGCCGGTGGCCAGGTAGCGCAGACCGCCGTGCACCAGCTTTGAACTCCACCGGCTGGTCCCGAACGCGAGATCGTGTTTTTCCACCAGCGCCACCCGCAGGCCTCGTGTGGCGGCATCCAGCGCGATGCCCGCACCGGTGATGCCACCGCCGATGACGAGCACATCGAGCTGTTCGCCGTCGGTCAGTGCCGCCAACTCGGTTGCGCGCCGGGTGCGATTGAGTGCGGTGGGTCCGGTCACGAGGCGAGATATCCGTTCAGGGCGTGGGCGAGTTCGGCCGCCAGCGCATCGGCGTCGAGGATGGGTTCGACCATCTGCGCGGACTGGATCGCGGACTGCGTGATGAGCAGGCACATGGTGGCCAGTTGACGGGGGTCACCGGGCCGGACGCGGTCGTTTTTCTGACGGACCTCTTGGGCGAGCTTGAGTTCGCCGGCCAGTGCGTCGATCAGGATCTGCTGGCTGGTGCCCAGCCGCTCGGCGATGTAGACCATCGCCACCTCGGGCGCAGAGTGCAGCACGGCCATGATCACCTCGTCGTGGCGCAGCCGTGCGGCCACCGCCACGATGCGGCGTACCAGGGCCGCGCGGCCCGGCCCACCGAGTTCCGTCGCGTCGAGCACACCCACGATCCGTGCGGTGAGCAGCGCGGCCAGAATCGACTGGGTATCGGGGAAACGGCGGTACACGGTCGGGCGGCTCACCCCGGCCCGCCGGGCGATCTCGGCCAGGGTCACCCGGTCCACGCCGAAGGCCAGCACGCAGCCGGCAGCGGCATCCAAGATCTGGTCGCTCAGCGATCGCTCGTTACTGATTGACATCATGTGTAATACTGTAACGCATGACTCAGCCGGCCGAACAGTTTCTGCCTCCGATGAAGTGGAATGCCTGGGGCGACCCACAGGCAGCCAAACCGCTGTCGGACGGAATCCGGTCCCTGCTCCGGCAGGCCCTGGGTGTCGACGCCGCATCGGCGACGGAGCCGACACCCGAACAGGTGCAGTTGCTTCCGTCGGCGTTGTCCGACACCGATCGCGACGCCCTCGTCGCGATCGTCGGTGCACAGCACTGTGGTACGGACACAATGTCGCGGCTGTTGCACGCCGGGGGGAAGTCCACAGTGGACCTGCTGCGCCGCAACGGTTCCGGGCCACAGGAGGCACCCGACGCGGTGCTGCTTCCAGGCTCGGATGACGAGGTCGCCGCCATCCTGGCCCACTGCGCCGAGCATCGCATCGCCGTCGTCCCGTTCGGCGGCGGAACCAGCGTCGTGGGCGGGCTGGACCCGCTGCGTGAGGGGTTCACCGCCGCTGTCACGCTGGACCTGCGCCGGTTCGATGCGCTGCACAACCTTGACCCCGTTGCCGGTGAGGCCGAGTTCGGTGCGGGGGTCACCGGCCCTCAGGCCGAGGCCCTGCTTGGCGCGCAGGGCTTTTCGCTCGGCCACTTTCCGCAGAGCTTCCAGTTCGCCACGATCGGCGGGTTCGCCGCCACCCGATCCTCAGGCCAGGACTCCGCCGGTTACGGACGCTTCGACGACATGGTGCGCGGTCTGCGCGCCGTCACGCCGGCGGGCACGCTCGACCTGGGCCGGGCTCCGGCCTCGGCCGCGGGACCCGATCTGCGGCAACTGCTCCTGGGCTCGGAAGGCGTGTTCGGCGTCATCACCCGCGTCCGGGTTCGGGTCCATCCAGTGCCCGAGTCCACGCGCTACGAGGCGTGGTCCTTCCCGGATTTCGCCACCGGTGCCGAAGCCCTGCGGGCCGTGATCCAGACCGGATCCGGGCCGACGGTGCTGCGGCTCTCCGACGAAGCCGAGACCGGCGTGAACCTCGCCACCACGGAAAGCATTGGCGAGCAGAGCATTACCGGCGGCTGCCTGGCCATCACACTGTTCGAGGGAACCGCGGCTCACACCCAGAGCCGGCATGCCGAGACACGAGACGTCCTGCAAGCCCACGGCGGCACCTCACTGGGCGAGGCCCCGGCCCGCGACTGGGAACACGGCCGGTTCAACGCCCCGTACCTGCGCGATTCGCTGCTGGCGGCCGGAGCGCTGTGCGAAACCCTGGAAACCGCCACCACGTGGTCCAACCTGGCGGCACTGAAAGCCGCGGTGACCGAAGCGCTGACCACCACGCTCGCCGAATCCGGCACGCCGGCCCTGGTGATGTGCCACATTTCGCATGTGTACCCCACCGGCGCCTCGCTGTATTTCACGGTCGTCGCCGCGCAGCGCGGCAATCCGATCGAGCAGTGGCGCAAAGCCAAGACCGCGGCGTCGGACGCCATGGTCCGCAATGGCGGCACCATCACCCACCACCACGCGGTCGGCGCGGATCACCGCCCGTGGATGCGTGACGAGATCGGTGACCTCGGCGTCGAGGTGCTACGGGCCGTCAAGGCCACTCTGGACCCCACCGGAATCCTCAACCCGGGCAAGCTGATTCCGTGAAGCAGGTAACGGTCCTGACCAATCCCCTGTCGGGGCACGGGAATGCGCCGCACGCGGCGGAGCGGGCGGTCGCACACCTCCAGCGACGCGGTATCGACGTGTGCGCGATCGTGGGGACCGACGCCGCCCACGCCCGCCGACTGGTCGATGACGCGCTCGACCGCGGCACCGATGCGCTTGTCGTGGTCGGCGGCGACGGCGTGATCTCCCTGGCCCTGCAGGCGCTGGCCACCGGTGACGTGCCGCTGGGCATCGTGCCCGCCGGCACCGGCAACGATCATGCCCGTGAATACCATTTGCCGACAGGCGATCCCGAGGCCGCGGCCGATGTCATCGCCGACGGCCACACCGAGACGGTCGACCTCGGCCGTATCGAGGATGCCACCGGAGCGGTGAAGTGGTTCGGCACCGTGATGGCCGCCGGGTTCGATTCCCTGGTCAGCGACCGCACCAACCGGATGCGTTGGCCGCACGGCCGGATGCGCTACAACATCGCGATGCTCGCGGAGATCTCGAAGCTACGGCTGCTGCCGTTCCGGCTCACCTTCGACGACGAGCCGGAGATCCGCACCGAGCTCACGCTGGCGGCGTTCGGGAACACCCGCAGCTACGGCGGCGGCATGCTGATCTGCCCGGGCGCCGACCACTCGGACGGCCTGCTCGATGTCACGATGATCACCTCGGCCTCCCGCACCCGGTTGATCCGGCTGTTCCCGACCGTTTTCAAGGGCACCCATGTCGATCTCGAGGAGGTGACCACCAAGCGCGCCAGGTCGGTCCACGTCGAATGCCCGGGGATCAACGCTTATGCCGACGGGGATTTCGCCCTTCCGTTGCCGGTCACGGTATCCGCGGTGCCCGCTGCACTGCGCTTGCTGGTGCCCACACAGTCCTGAATGAACTCGACCATGCAGTCGCGGGCCTCACGGCTCTCTGGCAGAAACGGCAGGAACGCCGGGAAGGCGTGCAGCTGACCGGGCCAGACCTTGAGAGTGCACTGCCGTCCGGCATCCGTCAGCACCTCATGCATACGTTCGGCGTCGCAGCGCAGCGCCTCGGATTCGGCCGCGATGATCAGGCTCGGCGGAAAATCGGTGAGTACGCCGTTGACCGGTGAGAGGGCATGACAGTCCGAGTTCTTGGGTCCGACGCATTCGACGATCATCGGCAGGGCACGTCCAATCCCCATCCGGTCCTCGGCGAAGTTGGCATGCGCCGAGCGGCGTGCCCCGTCCAGCTCGAGCAACGGGCTGACCCCGATGACGCCGGCCGGGGTACCGATGCCCTGTTGCTGAGCAGCGAGAACCGTTGCGAAGGCCAGGAATCCACCTGCCGAGTCGCCCGCCACGACGGTGCGGGCCGGGTCCGCACCCTGGTCCAACAACCAGCGGTAGGCGCGCAGACAGTCTGCGACGGATTCGTCGACAGTCACCTCGGGGTGCTGTCGGTACTCGACGTGCACCACGGGAAGTTGCGTCTGCCGGGCAAGTGCGACGACGACGTGCTGATGTGTGTCGAACCCACCGAGAAAAAACCCGCCGCCATGCAGATAGAGGATGGCGCCGTCGGCAAGCGGGCGATGAGCCGATTCGGCTGTGCGGACGGTCTCGACGGTGACCTGACCGAGCGTGATCCGGCTGACCCGCAGTCCCCGCCGCGGACGAAGCCGTTGCAGCCGCGCAAGGGCATTGATGCGACGGCCGATCGCGGCAAGACGATCCTCGACGGCTCGGTTTCCTTGGTAGGCAACCGATCTGTTCACCTGGACGAGCAGGGTCCGGCGGGCGATGCCGTAACACGCGCGGGATCTACGACTCGGGCGTCGTGTCGACACTGCAGCGGTGGGTGATGCCATTCAAGCTCCTTCGGTTTGCTTCGGCGACCCTAGGGCGGCAAGCAGTTTCACCAGGTGGCCGAACGCGTCGGTGAACGGTCGCGCAGGCACCGACGGGTCGATGGCCCGCTGGATGCCCAGACCGATGCCGGCGCTGAGCAAGAGGTTGCCGAGATCCTCCAGGCTTGTCGCCACCTCGCTGTGGGCCAATTGCGTTTCGGTCAGGCCGAGTTCGGCCGACATCGACCGAAGTACGTCGATGACCATCTGGGCGGCTTCGTTGCGCAAGGACGTGATCATCTCGGAAAGTTCAGGGTTGTTCCGCGACAGCACCGCGAACTCGAGCTCGAGCATGGTCCAGCCGACGTCGCCCGCGGTGCGCTCCAGCCACGCACTCAAGGCGGTCACGCGACTGTCCAACTCAGCGTCGGATATCGCGACTTCGGCCATCTCGGCGAACTTCTCCCGGTGGATCAGCTCAAGGACATCGCGGCACAAATTCGGCTTGCTCCCGAAGTTGGAGTACACCGCGCCCTTTGAGAAACCCGCGTCGTCGGCGATGTCTTCAAGGCTGGTGGCGGCGTAGCCGTGAGTCAGGAAACGCTGCTTGGCCGCCTCCAAGAGTTCGGCCCGCGTCTGTTCCTGGCGTTGAGCCCTGGTCAGCCGCGGCATGCGCTGATGATAGTTCGCGGCGGACTTCGGGTATTGAATTAACTCGTAGTATTCAGATACCGTCGGTATTCGAGTGGTTGTGGAGGACCCAAGGGGAGGCATGACGTGCGGTTTTCACAGCGACGGCGGTCGGTAGACGGAGCGATGGTGATCGTCACCGGCGGGGCGCGCGGCATCGGCGCCACGACAGCGGAGCTGTTCTCCGCCCGTGGCGCCACGGTGTGGATCGGCGATGTCGACGCCGATGTCGCCGCGGCGACCGCAGCCGGTATCCCCCGCTGCCGGGCGGCCTACCTCGATGTCACGCAGCGGTCGTCATGGGACCGCTTCCTCGCGCAGGCCATCCGCGAATCGGGCAGCGTCGACATCTTGGTCAACAACGCCGGGGTCATGCCCCTTGGGGCGTTCGACGCCGAATCCGAGGCGACGACTGACCTCATCCTCGACGTCAACGTGCGAGGTGTCCTCAACGGCATGCGCGCGGTGATCCCTTCGATGGTGGCGCGCGGTCGCGGTCACGTGGTCAATGTGGCCTCGATGGCGGGCATGATCCCGATCCCGGGCATGGTGACCTACAACGCCAGCAAGTTCGCCGCGCTGGGCGCCTCACTCGCGGCGCGTCGTGAATACGCGGGCACCGGGGTCTCGGTGTCCGCCGTGTTGCCGTCGGCAGTCCGCACCGAACTCACCTCGGGTGTGCAGCTCGGAAACGGCCTTCCCACGGTGGATCCCGACGATGTGGCGCAAGCGATCCTCAACACGGTCCGCACCCGCGCCGCCCGCACATCGGTTCCGGGCTGGGTCGCCTCCGGGTGGGCTCTTGTCGACGCCCTGGTACCCGAGGCGATCCAGCGTGCCGTGCGAGACAGAATCGATGACCGTCGCGCTCTGACTGCGCTCGACGCACAGGGCCGGGCCGCATACCTGCAGCGCATCGACCGGCAGTCGAAAGATCATGCCGCCCACCCGCCGGCCGCCGGAAAGGAAGCCCGATGAGCCGCGAGGCCCGCATCGTCATCATCGGTGCCGGTATGGCGGGCATCGCCACCGCGTACACCCTGAAGCAAGCCGGATTCTCGAATTTCACGATCCTGGAAAAGGGTTCCGACGTCGGCGGGGTCTGGCATTGGAACCGCTACCCGGGCCTCACCTGCGACGTCCCCTCCCAGATCTACCAGTTCTCGTTTGCGCCCAAACCCGACTGGAGCCACATCTGGGCAAGCGGCACCGACATCCAGCGCTATCACCGCGACGTCGTCGAACAATTCGGCCTCGACACCCATCTGCGCTGCAACACCGAAGTCGTCGAGGCCTGCTACGACAGTGCCACCGCGTCGTGGACGCTTGTCACAGCCGACGCAGACACGCTGACAGCTGATTTCGTCATCTGCGCCACCGGAGTGCTGCATCACCCGGCGGTGCCCGAGATTCCCGGCATGGACACCTTCGCCGGACCGATCGTGCACACCGCCCGGTGGGACCCGGAGCTGGTGACCGACGGCAGACGCATCGCGGTGATCGGCACAGGATCGACTGGCGTACAAGTGGTTTCAGCCCTGCAACCGAGGGCTCGCAATCTCCTGCACTTCGCGCGATCCCCGCAGTGGATCCTGTGGGCCCCGATGTCGTTGCGGCAGCCATCGCTGCTGAGCAAGGTGCTGCACAGACGGCCGGCTTGGCATGACTTCCTCTACGCGCGGCTGCAGTGGGCGTCGAAGATCCTCGCCGACGTCGTGACCACGCCGTCATGGCGACGCCGGCTGGTGCAGTCCTATGCACGTTGGAGTCTGACCAGTCAGGTCCGCGATCGTGCGCTGCGCGCGAAACTCACTCCTGACTACGAGCCGCTGTGCAAACGACAGGTGGTCTCGGGCTCGTATTACCGGGCCATCAAGCGGCCCAACGCCCGCCTGATCGCTGATCCCATCCAGGAGTTCACCGCCACCGGCATACGTACCGCTGACGGTGCCCACCACGATGTCGATGTCGTGATGTTGGCCACCGGGTTTCAGGCGCACAACTACATGCGCCCGATGAGGATCGTGGGTCGTGACGGCATCACCCTCGACGATGCCTGGGCCAACGGCCCGCGGGCGTACCGTATGACCGCGATTCCCGGGTTCCCCAACCTGTTCACCGTCCTCGGCCCGAACTCGCCGACCGGGTCGATCCCGCTGCAGTACTCCGCTGAGCTCACCGCCGGCTACATCGTGGCCTGGCTCAAACGATTCGAGAGTGGAGAACTTTCCGAGGTCGAGGTCACCGAGCAGGCCACCGACGATTTCAACGCCGCGGTCGCCGATGGGCTCGGCCGGACAGTGTGGAACACCGGATGCAATTCATGGTATTTCACCGACGCGGGGACCATCGATCTCTGGCCATTCGACCGGGCAACCCTCACCCGGATGCTCTCCGAGCCAGACCCAGCGCACTACCGGGTCACCTGAGGTGAGCCCGTAGGCCGACCACGCGCCGGCAATTCGGCGTGTTTGCCCAACGCCCTGAACGGCACACGGTACGTTTCGACTGGGCCGGGGTGTTGAGTTAGTGGACTTGCTACGGAGCGTCATGGAATCGACCAAATACATCGGCCGCGTCGGCGCACTGGCCGTTGCTCTCGGCATCGGAACGGCATTGACCTCGGGCACCGGAATTGCCTGGGCCGAAAGCGGATCCGGTGACCCTGGCAAATCCACCACCGGGAGCTCCGACGGCGCCAGCTCAGGCTCGGGACAGAAGAAGACTTCGAGCAAACCTTCGAGCGCCAGGAAGCCGGCCAACGCGCCGTCGCGCACGCTGTCCAAGATCGGCGAACGTATCCGCAAGGATGTCGAGTCCGGCTTGAACGACGTCGGTGCCGCCGTCAAGCACGCACAGACCCGGCTGGACTCCACGCGCACCCCGCACCATGGTCGGCCGACCACGGCTCGGAGCAAGATTCAGGGCGCGATCACCGATGCCAGCGACGCCGGCAAGAACGCCGACACCGGCAAGAAGACCGGTAACGGCGAGAAGGCCGGTAGCGCACGGATCGTCCCGGAAGCCGCGACCAGTGTGCCTGACCTGCAGCGCATGCCACGCCCTGACACCGTCGTGGTTCGTGTCAAGGAAAGCATCGAGAGCGTCGACCAGCGCAGCCGCGAGGCGATGTCGACGCAGCACACCGAAGCCACGTCGCTCGACCTTCCTGCCACCGTGAAGCAAGACCCCGTCGTTGTGGCGGTGCCGGCATCACCACCTGAGCCGACCACACCCAAGGTCACTGCACCGCCGGTGGTCTCGGCACTGCTGAGCGTCGCCGGCGTGTTGCCGTTCGGCGCCGGCAGCAGCCCGGTGGCACCTGCCCAGTCCCCCGCGCTGTGGGCCATGATGGCCTGGACCCGTAGGGAATTCCAGCGATCCATCAGCCCGGTCGCGTCGCGTGTGGTATCGGCCAACGATGCCGCCTCGGTGGTGGCCGAGGGCGAGATCCAGCCGATGGCGGCCACACCCACCGTGGCGGTGCAGACCGATAGCCTGACGCCCAAGCCCGAAGTGCCGGCATCACTGGCGGAGTACACCCAGAAGCTGGGGTGGGTCACCGGGGTTGGCTACACCGACCATTGGTACGTCGCGGGGACGGACCTGGGCATCATGTGGAACAGCGGCTACACCGATCCCGCGACCGGAAAACCGATCATCTACACGTTGTTCGGCGATACCTACAGCGAGCCGGGCATGGCCGGCGACTGGCGCAACAACGTGCTGTTCCGCACCGCCGACACCGACCTGTCCAACGGCCTGCAGTTCAGCGATGCCCTGATCCATGCGGGCGCAAGGCCCGGTGAGCCTGGCACGCCGACGTGGTACGGCACCGGCGGAGCCCCGGCCGGCGCAGCGCAGATCATCTACGACCCGGGCTATGACGGGCTGTTCGGCAACACGTACACGATGATCCCGACGTCGGCGATCGCGATCGAGAACGAGGACGGCACCTTTACGCAGTACGCGACCGTGATGTCGGTCCGCACCTGGGACAACCCGGGCAGCTGGACCACGAACTACTCAGCTATCGCCTACTCCGACGACGGCGGCAAGACCTGGCAGGTCGATACCGACACCGTGCGTTCCTCGGGCTGGTTCCGCGCCGGCCCGGCCTACGTCCCCGGCGACGAGCACTTCCAGCAGAACGCAATGGTGACGTCGGACGACCCCGCCGACCCGTACGTCTATGTGTACGGAACACCCTCGGGCCGGCAGGGTTCGGCGTATGTGGCCCGCGTGGAAAAGGACCGGATCACCGACCTCGACGCCTACGAGTACTTCGCCGGTGAGGATTCCAACGGTGTCGGACAGTGGACTACCGGTGACCCGTCGGCGGCCGTTCCGGTGTTCGGTTCCAGCAGCACCGATCTGCTGCCCACGCTCTACAAGGTGGCGGACTTCTTCACCTTCGGGCTGTTCACCAAGATCGCCAACGGCATCTGGGTCGGCGGCCTGCCCACGGGCGGCAATGTCAGTGAGATGTCGGTGCAGTACAACGAATATCTGGGCAAGTACGTCGTGCTCTACACCGATGGCGGCAACAACGTCGTGATGCGGGTGTCGGACTCGCCGCAGGGTGAATGGTCGGACACGACGACGCTGGTGAGAAACAACCTGACGGACAACACCGGCATGTACGCGCCGATGGTCCATCCGATGTCGGGCACCGACTACTTCGACAAGGTCGATGCCAACGGCGATGTGGTCGAGGACAACTCGCAATACCTGTATTACAACCTGTCGTACTGGGGCGACTACAACGTGCAGTTGATGCAGACAGACCTGTCGTCGATGAAGACCATCTCGGTGTAGCCCGATGTCTCGAGCGTTGGCGTTGAGTGCGGCGACCCTGACCGTGGCTGCCGCACTCACTGCGAGCGCCTGCGCACACGCCGATCCAGAGCCGCTGCCACCGGGACCGTCCGAAACCACGGCGCCGCAACCTGACTCGCCGTGCACCGAAATGCTCGCCGGGGCGCTGACACCGGCCGATCCCGGACAAGTCGGCAACAACCGGCGCCTACTGCAGTGCGATGACGGCACGTGGCGGACTTTCGGCAGTCCCTATCCCTCGGCGGATCGCTGGCTGACCACCGGCCCCGAGGTGATCTTGCACGGACAGGGACGACGGAATCCGGAGGCCCGGGGCGGCACCTGGACCGCCACACCTTTGACGGCCGAAGCCCATTGCAGCGCCGAGGTTGTCGATGTCCTTGGCGCGGGCAAGACCTCAG
The DNA here is from genome assembly GCF_001942625.1 of Mycobacterium syngnathidarum. GTDB lineage: Bacteria > Actinomycetota > Actinomycetes > Mycobacteriales > Mycobacteriaceae > Mycobacterium > Mycobacterium syngnathidarum. The sequence goes on along the minus strand of NZ_MLCL01000029.1, from coordinate 203,050 downwards.
AGCCGGCGACATTCGGCGCCGAACCGGGCCAGGAGCTGACCGTCGAGATCAGCGACCACATGTTCACGACCAAGCTCAGCGGCTACTGCCTCTGGGCGCGTGGCTGAGCGACTACCCCACGCCCCGGCTCAGCCAAGACACCTCGGCGCCGTCACCGCCGTTGCGGTAAGGCTCCAGAGACTCGTCCCACGCGGTGCCCAGCACGGTGTCGAGTTCGGCTGCCAGCATGTCCGCGCCGCCGGCCATCAGGGCCCGCAGTCGCATCTCCCCGACCATCACGTCACCGTTGGCACTCATCGCGCCGCTCCACAGGCCCAGCTGAGGGGTGTGGCACCAGCGGTGCCCGTCGACGCCCGCGCTCGGATCCTCGGTCACCTCGAAGCGCAGCACTGACCAGGAGCGCAGCGCATTGGCCAACTGCGCCCCGGTGCCGACGGGGCCGATCCAGTTGGTCACCGCGCGCAACTGGCCGGGCATGGCCGGTTGCGGTGTCCACTTCAGGTTCGCCCGCGCCGACAGGGTCGACGACAACGCCCACTCAACATGCGGGCATACCGCCGCGGGTGAGGCATGGACATACACCACGCCCGTCGCCGCGTCGGCGAACTGATTCGACGCACGCATTTGCTACTCCTTCGGATCACGAGGGACGTCTTCCCCAACGGCCTGGTGATTCCGATCGAGCATGCAGTTGTGTGTGCCGCGCGTGTCTATTGTGCCTTGTGAGGCCAGTGTTGCGCTAGTGTGTCCCGTTTTCTCTCAGGACTCCATCAGATACCGCCGGCCACAGCGGGTAGGCCCAGTCCCCGAACTCACGGTCGGTCAGGACCACCAACGCCAGGTCAGCGACCGGATCGACCCACAAAAACGTCCCGGACTGACCGAAGTGGCCGTAGGTTCGCGGTGAGTTTGCCGACCCTGTCCAATGCGGGGATTTGCCGTCCCGGAGCTCGAAGCCCAGACCCCAGTCGTTCGGCCGCTGCACACCGAACCCCGGCAACACCCCGTCCAGCCCGGGAAACTGTAAGGTCACGGCGTGGTCATGCAGTTGCTGCGACACCAGTGCCGGGCGTAGCAACTCGCCGGCGAACGAGGCCAGGTCGGCAACCGTCGACACCCCGCCGTACCCGGCCGCCTCGGCCCCACCCAACAGTGCGGAACCCGACATTTGCAGCGGTTCGAACACCGCCTCGGTCAGATAGGTCCCGAACTCGATGTCGGCGGCTGCCTCGACCGCACGGGCCAGCAGCTCGAATCCGTAATTCGAGTAGATGCGACGCTGACCTGGTCGGGCGAGTACCTCAGCCGACCGCATCGACACGCCCGACGTGTGCGCCAGCAGGTGACGGATCGTCGAACCGGGCGGGCCGGCCGGGGTGTCGAGCTCGACAGCGCCCTCTTCGATCGCGATCTGCGCGGCCCGCGCCGTCAGCGGTTTGGTCACCGACGCCAGGGAGAAGGGTTTGTCGATGTCGCCGTGGCAGGCCTGTACACCGGACGGGCCGATCACCGCAGCGGCCACCGAGTCAACCGGCCAAGTATCGAGAACCTCGAGAACTTCGGATGTCATTGCCGGCAAATCTAGCGGGCGCGCCCCACGGTCCGGGAAAGCAATTCCTCGACCATGCCCGCCGCCACGGCGTCCACGTCGGCGACCAGGCGACGCAGTCCGATCGCCCGCCGTACCAGATCCTGCGGGTCGGCGTCGGCGACCGCCGCGAGTCGATGCACGTCACAGACGGCGCGATACGCCGACTGCGTCGATTCCGGTTCCGTGGCGTCACACCATCGCTGCATGGACAGCGTCCACGATGCGATCCGATCGTCGGCCCGCTGTCGGTGCGCCAGGCTCAATGCCCGCCGATAGACATCGGCCGCCCATTCCACGGGCACCGGTTCATCGAGCACCGGCAGAAGCACTTCGTCGAGTGCCTCGTACCCGGCCGGGTCACCGGCGGCGCCGGCGACCGTGCCGGTCAGTGCCCGAGTCAGAGCGATCAGTGCGGCGTCATCCAAATCCTCCGCGACCGCTGTCAGTTGACGTGTCGCGGAATCGAATTGCACATGCTCGCCGGCATCGGCCGCTGTCACCGCGAGCAGATACGCGAGATAACCGTGCGCGGCGGTCTGCGGTACACCCTCGAGCAGCACCCCAGCACGCTGCGCCCAACTGCGGGCCAGCGCAAGGTGACCCCGTGCCAGCCAGGCCATGCCGATTTCGGCGGCCTTCATCGCCGCCTGCACGGGATCGGTGCGCAGCAGCCGGGTGTGCACCTGTTCGCTGATCCGAACGGACTCGCGGCCGTGCCCCTGCCGCCACGCCGCCGAGGCGTACACGGCAAGATCATCGGTGTCGAGGGTCTGCACTCCGTCGACGCGGCTGAAGGATTCATAGCTGGTGCGCCAGTCATTTCGCTGATACGCCGTACGCGCCACCACCAGCAGTTGGGTTCGATCGTCGACCACAACCCACCGTAACGCGGGGATGGGCTGCCGGGCCGAGATTCGTCGGACGACGAGATCCGGCCACTAATTGGACACCTGTCCGGTTTGCATTAAGTTGTAGGCATGCCTCAGACAGTGCGTGGTGTGATTTCGCGGAGCAAGAAGCAGCCGGTGGAATTGGTCGACATCGTCATTCCCGATCCGGGTCCCGGTGAGGTGGTGGTCGACATCATCGCCTGCGGGGTGTGCCACACCGACCTGACCTACCGCGAGGGCGGCATCAACGACGAATACCCCTTCCTGCTGGGGCACGAGGCCGCCGGCACCGTCGAATCCGTCGGCGAGGGCGTGACGCACGTGGAGCCCGGCGATTTCGTGATCCTGAACTGGCGCGCCGTGTGTGGCGAGTGCCGCGCCTGCAAACGGGGCCGCCCGCACCTGTGCTTCGACACCCACAACGCCACCCAGAAGATGACGTTGACCGACGGCACCGAACTCACCCCGGCCCTGGGCATCGGCGCGTTCGCGGACAAGACCCTGGTTCACGAAGGACAGTGCACCAAGGTCGATTCCGAGGCCGACCCGGCCGTGGCCGGCCTGCTGGGCTGCGGCGTGATGGCCGGCATCGGCGCGGCGATCAACACCGGCGCGGTGACCCGCGACGACACCGTCGCCGTCATCGGCTGCGGCGGAGTGGGCGACGCCGCGATCGCCGGTGCCGCCCTGGTCGGCGCGAAGAAGATCATCGCCGTCGACACCGACAACAAGAAGCTGAACTGGGCCCGCGATTTCGGTGCCACCCACACCATCAACGCCCGCGAACTCGACGCGGTCGAGACCATCCAAGATCTGACCGACGGCTTCGGCGCCGACGTGGTGATCGACGCCGTCGGGCGCCCGGAGACCTGGAAGCAGGCGTTCTACGCGCGGGATCTGGCCGGCACCGTGGTGCTGGTCGGTGTCCCGACCCCGGACATGACCCTGGAGATGCCGCTGGTCGACTTCTTCTCCCGCGGTGGATCTTTGAAGTCCTCCTGGTACGGCGACTGCCTGCCCGAGCGCGACTTCCCCACCCTGATCTCCCTCTACCTGCAGGGCCGGCTGCCGTTGGAGAAGTTCGTCTCCGAACGCATCGGCCTGGACGCGATCGAAGACGCGTTCCACAAGATGCACGCCGGAGAGGTGCTGCGCTCGGTGGTGGTGCTGAAGTGAGCGCATCCAACATCCACCGGGTGGTCACCAGCGGCAAGTTCGAACTCGACGGCGGCTCCTGGGATGTCGACAACAACATCTGGATTGTCGGTGACGACAAGGATGTGGTGGTGTTCGACGCCGCCCACACCGCCGCCCCCATCATCGAGGCCGTCGGCGGGCGCAACGTCGTCGCGGTGGTCTGCACCCACGGCCACAACGACCACATCACCGTCGCCCCCGAACTGGGCACGGCACTGGACGCCCCGGTGCTACTGCACCCTGCCGACGAGATGTTGTGGCGAACCGTGCACCCGGACAACGATTTCCGCACCATCGAGGACGGCCAGGTGCTGCGCGCCGGCGGCATCGAACTGCACGCCCTGCACACCCCCGGCCACTCCCCCGGATCCGTCTGCTGGTCGATCCCCGAACTGGGCGCGGTGATCTCCGGCGACACCCTGTTCCAGGGCGGCCCTGGCGCCACCGGGCGGTCGTTCTCCGACTTCCCGACCATCCTGGACTCCATCTCCAAACGGCTGGGTCTGCTGCCCGGCGAGACCGTCGTCTACACCGGCCACGGCGACACCACCACCATCGGCGACGAGATCGTCCACTACGACGAATGGGTTGCGCGCGGGCACTGACGATGCGCCGCCGGAAAACGACGGCGGTGAGGAAGTGGCCAAACCCGCCCAGCCACTGACCCACAAGGAGCTACCGTCGAACGATGGTGCGCCGGTTCGCGCGTGCGGTGCTGACATGTTGTCTGGCCGGATTGGTTGCGGTGTCATGCTCGACGGCATCCCAGCCGGTGCGGCCATCCGGTTCTTCAGCCGTCACCACCGCAGGGACGCTCGCCGCTCGGCCGATTCCCAAGTTGGGTGTCTCGGGAACCTCGCTCACCCTCGATGGCAAACCGGTGTGGCCGATCGGCATCAACGCCTATCAGCTGGCCACCAACTGGTCCATCAATGCGGGATGCGGCGCACAGGTCGATCTCGACTCGTACTTCGGCAGCCTGCCGCCACATTCGGTGACACGTTTCAACGCGTATTCCAGCTTCGCGGTGAACAAGTTCACCGGTCAGCTCGATTTCACCCCGATCGATGCGGTGTTCCGGGCCGCGCAACGTCACGGGCAACTACTGATCGCGGTGCTCACCAGCGACGACGGCGGCTGCGAGAACGACTATTTCAAAGATTACGACTGGTACGCGGGCGGTTGGCGCACCGAGGTTTCGCACGGCCTGCCGATGACCTTCGAAGCGTGGCTCGACACCGCGGTCAAGCGCTGGGGTGGTTCGCCATCGCTTGCCGGTTGGACCGCGGTGGGTGAGCCCGAGCCGTCATACTGCGTGGACCATACCTGCCATTGGACCAAGCGCAGCTGCCACGCCACCGCACCGGAGGCGCTACGAGCCTTCTTGGATGTATCCGGTGCCCGGATACGCGAATTGGACCCTGGCACAGTCATCTTCAGCGGTCACGCCGGCGGTGGGCAGTGCGGGTCAGCCGGAGACGAGTTCGAGACGGTTGCGGCGTCCCCCGGAATCGATGTGCTCGAATACCACTACTACGAGCAGCAGGATTACCTACCCGGAGATCCATACGACGGGCTGCAGCGCCGCGTCGCGCAGACCCGCGCCGTAGGCAAGCCATTGTTCGCCGCCGAGATCGGCATGGAGGCCGGCTCCTGCGCATCGTTGAGCAAGCGGAAACAAGTCCTCGGGGATGCCCTCACCACCATGCGCACAATGGGGGCCGCGGGTGCGATGTTCTGGGCCTTCGTGCCGGATCCACGGCCCAGCGAGTGCACGCTCGACATCGGCCCCGCCGATCCGTTGACGTCGATGATCGGCAGCGCGCCCGGCTAGGTGTGGTGGCCGAAGTGTGTCGTGGCCGGTGGGCCCCGGGTTACCGTCGGGGTATGCCTCGCGACGAGACCGGCGCACCCGCGACCACCGGCCCGGTTCGCCGGTTCGCCCTGCGTTACTGGGTAGCGTTGATCTTGGTCGTCCTGGCCGGGATCTTCGTCGCACAGAACCGTGATCGGGTGGGTGTGCACGTGCTGTGGGTGACGGTCGAGTCGCCGATGTGGTTCATCTTGGTCATCATTTTCGTCATGGGTCTTCTCATCGGACTGCTGCTGCGTCGACGCCGGCGGCGAAGCTAGCCATGCCCGCGCCGCGCCGATCGATACCCCGCCCGCACGTCGCCGGAATGAGTTCGGCGATCAAGCTTCTTGAGCTGGCGGCGCACACCGTGCCGATCCCGAAAGCACCCCAGCCCGTGGTCATCGCCGACTACGGCGCGGGCACCGCGCATAATTCGATGCAACCGATCAATGCCGCCATCGCTGCGGTGCGCAGCCGTACCCGGCCCGAGCACGCGATTCTGGTGACGCACACCGATGTTGCCGACAACGACTTTTCGACGATGTTTCGCGTTCTGGAGGAAGATCCGCAGTCCTATCGGCACCGGGACTCCGCGACCTTCAGTTCGGCGATCGGCCGGTCGTTCTACAGCCAGATCCTGCCGTCGAACAGCGTGCACCTCGGGTGGTCGGCATGGGCAGTGGCCAGACTGAGCGAGGCGCCCATGCCGGTCGCCGACCATGTCATTGCCGCGCACAGCAACGACGAGCGCGTGCGCGCCGCCTACGCCAGGCAAGCCGCGCTTGATTGGCATGAGTTCATCGCGTTTCGCGGTCGCGAACTGTGCCCAGGTGGCCGTCTGGTGGTGTTGACGACCGCTCTGGACGAGGACGGCGACTTGGGTTACCGCCCGCTCTTCCGCGCCGTTGTCGGAGCGCTGACCGAGCTGATCGCCAGTGACGTGGTGAGTGCCGATGAGGCCACCCGGATGTCTTTGCCCGTCGCCGGTCGGTGTGCCGCGGATTTCGCCGCGCCGTTCGCCCCGTCGGGCCGGTTCGAGCGTCTGGAGATCCAGCACGTGGAATTGGTCGATGCCGAGGACCGGATCTTCACCGCGTACCGCAGCGACAGGGACGCAAAGGCTTTCGGTAGTCGCTGGGCTGATTTCCTCTGGTTCACGGCATTCGCCGATCTGGGCGCGGCGCTCACTGGTCCACCCGAACGATTGTCGGTGTTCTACGACCGGCTGCACGCGGGCATCGCCGAAAGACTGACCGCAGATCCCGAGGAGATGCGCATCCCGATCGCGGCGGTCGTGCTGGAGAAGCGTCGGCCCAGCCGATGATCAACCCACGATGGTCATCCCGGTGACCAGCCCGGCAGGGCGGCGTCGATCAGATGCGGTCCCGGCTCGGCCAGCGCGGCACGGAATTGGTCGGCCAATTCCTCGGCGGTGGTGGCTCGAGTGGCCGGGACACCGAATCCCTGTGCGATAGAAGCGAAGTCGAGGTCGGGACGGCTCAGGTCGAGTAGCGAGCGCGATCGCTGCCCATCGGCCTGGGTGCCCACTCGCAACAACTCGAGTTGCAGGATGGCGTAGGCGTGGTTGTTCAAGATCACCACGGTGATGTCGAGCTGCTCGCGGGCCATGGTCCACAGCGCCGAGATGGTGTACGCGGCACTACCGTCGGACTGCAGCGCGATTACCGGCCGGTCCGGTGCGGCGATCGCCGCACCCACCGCCACCGGCAGCCCCTGCCCGATTGCGCCACCGGTCAAGGTCAGGACATCGTGACGCGGAGCCGCCGCGGTGGCGGCCGGTAGAAACACCCCGCTGGTGTTGGCCTCATCCGAGATGATGGCGTTCTCAGGCAAGAGAGCCGCGATCACCTGTGCCAGGTTCTGCGGATTGAGCGGTCCGGTCGGCAGCTCGGTCTGGTCGGGTTGTGCGGTGGCCGGCAGTTCGCCGCCCAATTGATCTGCGAGACCGGACAAATCGTCGACGGCCAGGGCGCAGACCTTGGTGCCATCGGGCACCAACACGCTCGGCTTGCCCGGATAGGCGAAAAACGACACCGGAGACTTCGCGCCAACCAGCACCAGGTGCGTCGCCCCGGAGAGTTGTTGGGTGGCCTGCTCGGCCAGGTAGCCGAGCCGTTCGATGGCAGGTACCCCCTGCCCGCGGGTCAGCCGGGCCGGAAATGTCTCGACCAGAACGCGTGCGCCGGTAGCCGCGCCGATGCGCGCTGCCGCCCGCAGACCCTCGACATCAGTGGCGGCACCACCGAGCAGCAACACCACGCTGTCCCCCTCGCCGCGCAGCAGTTCGGCGGCATCGGCGACGTCGAGAGGGCTTGCCGCTGCGTCGTCAGAGTCGCCTCCCGTTTGTCCGAGGCTGTTGTCCGGCAACGGGTTTTGCGGGACCGTTCCCCAGGAATAGTCGGCAGGCAGGACCAGCGTGGCGATACGCCCGGGCGCCTCGATCGCGCTGCGCACGGCGCTGTGGACGGCCGCGTCGAGGCCGGCGGTCGATTCGGGCCGGTGCACCGAACCGTGCGTCCAGCGCCCGAGCGCATCGATGTCGGACTCCAACGGAGCGTCGAGAGGTTGGTGGTAGGTCGCGTGGTCACCGACAATATTGACCACCGGGCTGAACGCCCGCCGGGCGTTGTGCAGGTTGGCCAGACCGTTGGCCATGCCGGGGCCCAGGTGCAACAGTGTCGCGGCGGGACGTCCGGCGATGCGGGCGAACCCGTCTGCGGCCCCGGTGGCGACGCCTTCGAAGAGGCACAACACCGGGCGCATCGCCGGGGCCCCGTCCAGTGCCGCGACGAAGTGCATCTCCGAGGTCCCCGGGTTGGCGAAGCACACGTCGACCCCTTCGGTGAGCAGACGGTGCACCACCACTTCGGCGCCGGTGCTCATGCGCGCCTGACCATCAACAGCAGTCCGCCGACGCCGAGCGCGGCATCCTCGGCAACCGTGGCCATGTTCCAGAACCCACCGCGGTCTCCGCTGCGGATCGCCGCCAGGCGCGTCATGGCCACCAGGAGCGCGGCCACCGACCAGGATCCGAGAAAAGCCTCCGCTTTTCGTCCCGTCGCATAAGCGACGATGCCGTAGCCCAGGCCCGCGTTGAAGGCCCCGATTTCACGTTGATACCACCGGTCATGCACCCATCCATAGTGGTCTGCCACCCTCCGCGGCGCCAGTAGGTGTCCGGCGAACGCGCCGACGGCCATCGCCAAGGCTCCCGCTCCCAGTGTCAGTTCCCCAATGTCGTGTTTGGTCATCTCCACCCGATCTACTATTGACTGATTATCAATCAGTATGGCACGGTAGGCGTCAACACCAACTGGAGTCAATCGGGGGAAGACATGAGACGACGTCGAATCAACCTGGCCGGCAAGCGAATCGTGCTTACCGGCGCCTCTACCGGAATCGGCAGGCAAATGGCCCTGGCGCTCGCCGGTCAGGGCGCCGTACTGGTCGTCGCGGCCCGGCGAGAGGGTTTGCTCAACAAATTGGCGGACGAGATCGCCCACAGCGGCGGTACCCGCCCGATCGTGCTCGCAACGGACCTCACCGAGCCCGGTTCGGCCGCAGGCGTCGGCGCCAGGGCACTCGCGGCCCTCGGAGGTGTGGACGTCGTCATCAACAATGCGGGCGCCAACTTGACCGGACCACAATCACTGATCGCCGATTCGTCCTTTGCCCGTGAGGTTTTCGAGGTCAATCTGTGGTCGCCGCTCGCTCTCACCGCGGCCCTGCTGCCCGCCATGCACGCCGCAGGCTCCGGCACGATCGTCAATGTCACCTCGACCGTGCAGGCGGTTCCGCTGCCGCTGCTCGGGTATTACGCGGCATCGAAAGCAGCACTCGCGCAGGCGACCCGGTCGCTGCGGTTGGAGCTGGCCGAGACGGGCATCCGGGTACTCGAGGTGGTGCCAGGGTCCACCGACACCGCTTTGCGCGACCTCGACGAACTTCCCTGGAAGACAACACCTCCGCGAACCCTGCCTCCGGTTTCACCGGCAGCGACCGCCGCGGCTGTTGTCCGCGGCCTGCAACGTGGCGCGACCCGGGTCGTCTACCCCGCCTACTCGTTGGTCCCGCTCGAAGCCCCGGCGTTCGGCCGGCTCGTGGCCGCCGTCGGCGGCCGGCGGGTCAACACCCGCGACGCGCTGGAACTGGGGGCCCGATGATCCACCTCAGCGATCGCCAGATCCGTATCGGCACCACACTGGGGCTCGTCCACGTGCTGGTGGCACTGGTCGCCCATTTCGCGGTACCCGCGTCGCTGGAGGGCCGACTGGGCCTGAGCGCAGATCCGTGGTTTCGCCGCGAAACCGGCACGGTCAACGCCGGATTCGCCTACGGGCTGTACCGGATCTCCCGCGGAGACCGGGATGCCGCCTTCATCCGTAGCGCCGCCATCAGCGGTCTGCTGATGGCGGCGGTGCGCGCGGTCGCTACGCTGCGCGGGCAACGGGGTGGCCCGCTGTCGGCGCTGATACTCACCAGCGATCTGGCCTTGGGGCTCGGCGGCCTGGTGCTGGCCCGGCAGTTCGACCGATGAACAGCCACCCTAGGGTGCGCGTGAACGCCACCGATCTGGACCGGCCGCCGCGGCCCGGCGCACCGGACAAGCTGGCCCACATCGTGTTCAAGACGCCCCGCGCAGCCGAGATGTCGGACTGGTACCGCCTCGTGTTGGATGCGCTCGTGGTGTTCGATGACGAGCGGATCACGTTCCTCACCTACGACCACGAGCATCACCGCATCGCCTTGATCAAAGTGCCTCGGCTGCTTCGGTTTCCAGGTCGGGTCTGGAAGCTTCACCGCAAGGTCTACGGTGTCGATCACGTCGCGTTCACCTTCGCCGACCTGTCCGCGCTGCTGTCTACCTATCGGCGGCTCGCCGACGCCGGCATCACGCCGGTGTGGTGCATCAACCATGGACCCACCACCTCGATGTACTACGAGGACCCGGACGGCAACCGGATCGAGTTGCAGGTCGACAACTTCACCACGAATCAGGAACTTCTGGATTGGCTCGCTGGAGGCGAGTTCGATACCAACCCGATCGGCGTCGAGTTCGATCCCGATGTGCTGCAACGGCTGGTGACTGCCGGGGCGCCTGGGCTCACCCGGAGAGGGTCGGCGCCGCCCGAGGGCCGACGCGCCCGTGCCGGATTGCGCACACTGCGCTGGAAAACACTGTAGGAGCACGCGAAATGCGACTAGCCACCTTCTCGCTGGGATCCGCTGAGACTCGTGCGGGTGCCGTCGTCGGCGACGAGATCGCCGACCTGAGTGCGTGTGACGGCGGGCCCAACTCGATGCTGAGTCTGTTGCAGCGTTCCGACTGGACGACCGCGGCGGCATCACTGCTGCCCCACGCACCCCGACACCCGATCGAGTCCGCCGTGCTGCACGCACCGGTTCCGACGCCGTCGTTGTTCATGGCCATCGGGCTCAACGCGCCCGATCACCGCAAGGACGTCAACGTCCGTTGGTTGTTGCGCGAACCACGGCTCGTCCGGATCGCCGCGGGCTATCTGCTGGCCCATCCACGGCCCCGGTATCCGTTCTTCTTCGCCAAGGCACCCTCGTCAATCGTCGGGCCCGGCGCTCCGATCCTGCTGCCGCACGACGCCAAACAGGTCGATTTCGAAGGTGAGCTCGCGGTCATCATCGGCACCGGTATCCACGACGCGGACGAGGTCGCCGCCCGCGCGGCGATCGCGGGTTACCTGATCACCAACGATGTTTCGATCCGCGATTGGCAGACCGACAATCCCACTGCGACAGCACTGGCAAAAAGTCACCCCAGCCACGGCCCGCTGGGACCATGGCTGGTGACCGCTGACGAGCTCGACGTGAGCACCGCCGAGTTGCGCACGTTCCTCAACGGCAAGCTGCGTCAGCGCGGCAGCATCAACGATCTGATCCTGTCCCCCGCGCAGGTGGTCAGCCGGCTCAGCCGGTTCTGTGCGCTGAGGCCCGGCGACGTGGTGGCGTGCGGAACGTTCGCTGGCACCGGCTGGCCTGTCGGCCGGTTCCTCCGGCCCGGCGACACGGTGCGCATCGAGGTCGATGGCATCGGGACCTTGAGCAATCCCGTTAGCCTGGGCTGATGCCAGCTAAACCGGCCGTCGCCGACCGGCGTCAACTGATCATCGACGCGGCCCGAAAGCTCTTCGCGAGCCGGCCCTACGACCAGGTCACCACCTCGGAGATCGCGAAGAATGCCGGCGTGGCCTACGGGTTGATCGCCCATCACTTCGGCAACAAGCGCGGGTTGTATCTGGCCGTGATGAACGAGATCGCGGTGGAGATCGCGGCTGCGCAACTCTCTGCTCCCCCCGCCGATGCCTCGCTCATCGACCAGCTGCGCCATGCGTTGCGCAGCCACATCGCCTACATCGATTCGTACTCGGACAGTTTCGTCGCGCTGCTGCGTGGCGCATTGGGGGCCGACCCCGAACACCAGGCCGCGATCGAGCGACTCCGCTGGATGGGTGCATCACGGATCCTGTTGGCGCTGGGCATCGTTGAGCCTGTCGCTCCGGCACTGCGGACCGCCATGCACGGCTGGGTCGGTTACCTCGACGAGATGATGATCGACCGCATCACCCACCACGACATCGACGTCGACGCGTTGGTCGAATTCGCCGCCGCAGCCCTGGTCGCCACGCTCCGTACCGCAGCCGACCTCGATCCCGCGATTGTCTACTCCCCCGATGTCACCGAGGCGCTGGGTTCTTTCCGATGATCGCCGGCATGAACCGCGCTGAGCTTCAGCCCCCGGTCTGAGCGCCGCCGGGCGCGGGAACCCAGGGCAGGCCCGGGACCGTCGGATACGGCGCGGTGGGACTCCACGGTGCCTGCGTCGTCGTCGGTGCCTGGGTGGTGGTCGGTGCCTGGGTGGTGGTCGGCGGAGCTTCCGTCGTCGTCGGAGGCGGCGCCTCGGTCGTCGGGGTCGGCGTCTGTGCGGGAGGTGGGTTCTCCGTCACAGGCGGAGCCTGCGGGGCGGGTTGTTCCACTGTCTGTGTCACGGTGCGGGCGGGAGCCTTCTGTGTGACGGTCTGCGGTGCGTCGACGGGCGCGGGCTCGTCGACCGGCGCGGCAGGGGGGTTTTCATCCGGGGCCGCCGTCGTCGACGGAACAGCCTTGGAGGTGGACGCCGGGCGGGTGGGCTCGTCACCGCCGGTGATGGCCACCAGCGCCGCCACGACGGCCACAAGGACTACCGCGGCGCCGGCACCGAGGATCACCGGCGGCCGCCGATACCAGGGCCGCGCCGCGATCTCGTCGCGCTCGGTCAACTCACGCTCACCGAACTCGAGTTGGGGGCGCGCCGCGGTGCGTCCGCCGGCTGGTTCGAGACCGGTGTCGAAATCGGTCCCGTAGTCGTCGCCGTACGCCTCGGCCCGGTAGTCGTCGACCGGCGCGACACCGGGGACGTCCTGCGCGTCGGACCAGGCCAACGCCTGGGCCGCCGGGGGCGGCTCGGGTGCCAGCAAGGTCGCAGCCGCGGTCGGCGGTGCCGCCGCCGAGGCCGGCGCCATGGCGGTCATGCCCTCCTCGGCGGTGCCGCGCACTGCGGTCAGGCCACCGCCGATGGCCGGGGTCAGCTCCGGCTGCGGCGCGGTGATCACCGGCAGGCGCAGATGTTCGGACAGCGTCGTGGTGATCGCCGGGATCCTGGCGCCGCCGCCGGTGGTCGCCACCGCCACGAGCTCACCGGGGCGCAACCCGGCACGTTCTACCGCGCCGTGCAGCACCGACATGAACTCCCGCAGCGGTCCGTCGACCACGTCATCGAGCTCGTTGCGGTTCAACCGCACTTCGCTGCGATGCCCGGGCAGTTCGGCGACCAGTGTCGTGACGGACTCGGTGGACAGGCGCTCCTTGGCGCGCCGGCACTCGGAGCGCAGCCGCCCCAGCGAGCCGATGGCCGAAGTACTGGCCAGGTCGATCGTTCCGGCCGCGGACAGATCGTTCACCACGTGAGTGAGCAGACCTTGGTCGATCAGGTCGCCGGACAGGTCGGGGTGCCGAATCGTCGGCGCGATCGACCGGTACCCGTTGTCCGCATCGGCCAGCGTGATGCTGGTGCCGCTGCCCCCGAAGTCGCACACCGCGATCACACCGCGCGTCGGCACCCCCGGGTTGTCCTGCAGCGCGACCAGCGCCGCCTTCGCGTCAGGGGCCAGCACCGGGTCACCGAAGTCTCCGACGGCGGCCAGTTCGTTGCGCAGCGCCGCGATCTGATTGGGCCGCCAATGCGCGGGATGGGTGATGGCGATCGGATCGGCCGGCGGACGTCCCCCGGTCAGCGTGCGCAGCAGCGCCGCCAGGGCATCGGCCAGCACCGTCTCTCCCCGGTGCGACGAACCGTCGGGTGCCAGCATGCCGACCGGGTCCCCGACCCGTTCGACGAAGTCGGTGAGGATCAGACCGCGTTCGTTCAGGTTGGGGTTTTCGCTGGGTACCCCCACTTCCGGAGCCCGATGAGGGAAGAGCGTCAGCACCGGCGACCGCGTCAACGCGGCGCGGTCTACCACTACCGCTGTGAGGTTCGTCGATCCAATCGACAACCCGATCCCGTCAGCCATCTCACCCCATTTCGAGAGGAACCCTATCCGGTAATCCATCTCGATTGACGCGGCTGGCGTTACTTAGCGAATGGTGCCGAAGCCTGGAATCAGTGGTAGATCCAGTGGCGTGACCCACCCGGGCAAATGTTCATTGACAGCGGGCACGGCGTTGAGCGCCCGCAGTCCGGTGGCCAGGCAGCCCGCGGCGGCGGCATCGCGGCCCGAGCCGTCGGTGAACCGGAACGCCGTTTCCTGCGAGATGCTCGGAGTGCCCTCGATGTCGACGCGGTAGACGTCGTTGTCGGTTCCGGACGGCCAGTCCGGTGCGGCGTCCAGGCCGATCCGGTTGACGTGCTCGAGCTGGATCCGGGTTTCGCCGCGGTAGACGCCGTTGATCGTGAAGCGCACCGCGGCGACGTTGCCGGCATCGATGATCCCCTTGGCCGATTTGCGCTCCTCGGGCGTGATCCACTTGTCCCACGTGGTGGTGATCTCGTCGAGCTCGATGCCGGCCGCATGCGCGATCATCGGAACCGTTGCGCCCCAGGCGAAGATGAGGATGTCCGGGGTTTCGAGCAGAGCCCGGTGCTCGGGTGGTTTGCCGATGCCCATCTCGAACTCGTAGTCGCCGGTGTAGTTCGTGTAGTCGAGCAGTTCCGAGGCGCGCACCCGGCGGATCTCCGAGCACAGGCCCATCAAGGTCATCGGGAAGAGATCGTTGGCGAAGCCGGGGTCGATCCCGGTGGTGAAACACGACGCCCGGCCCGCCTCACAGGCCTCGGTGATCGGCTCGATCCAGGCCGGCGGGTTCAGGTGCATCTTGGGCCACACCCACGGCGTCATGGCGGTGGAGCAGACATCGATGCCGGCCCGCAGGAACCGGGTGATCACATCGATGTTGGCGTCGGCATGGGCGGCGGTCGGCCCGTAGTGCACCAGCGCGTCAGGCTTCAGTGCGATGAGCGCGTCGATGTCGTCGGTGGCCCGGACTCCCAGGGCCGCCCCGAGGCCGCAGATCTCGCCGACGTCGCGGCCCACCTTCTCCGGATTGCTGACACCGACACCGACAAGTTCGAACAACGGGTGTTTGACGATCTCGGCGATCACCATCTGCCCGACGAAACCGGTGCCCCACACCACGACGCGTTTCTTCACGCCCACACCATAGGTGATACCGGTCACATCGTGAATCATCCTCGCGCGATCAGCTTTGACCTCAACATCATTCGCTTTCGTCGAACTACCCGCGGAGGGCCGACATCATGACAACAGCAACTCTGACCGGACGCCGCGCACTGGTGACGGGCGGGTCCCGCGGGATCGGCGCGGGCATCGTGCGACGACTGGCAGCCGATGGCGCCGCGGTGGCGTTCACCTACGGCGCTTCTGCCGTCGAGGCCGACAAGCTGGTGGCCGAGCTGACTGCCGACGGGGCGAAGGTCGTGGCGATTCAGGCCGACAGCGCCGACCCGGTACAGGTGACCAACGCCGTCGAGCAGGCGGTCGGAGATCTCGGGGGTCTGGACGTGTTGGTCAACAATGCCGGAACGGCGTTCATGGCGCCGATTGAGGAGTTTCCGCAGGATCAGTTCGATCGCCTGGTCGCCATCAACATCGGCGGGGTGTACTCGGCCATCCGTGCCGCGGTGAGCCACCTCGGCGAGGGATCACGGATCATCAACATCGGCAGCATCAACGCCGATCGGGTGCCGACCGGCGGCACGGCCGTGTACGCCATGACCAAGGGTGCGGTCTCTTCTCTGACGCGCGCCCTGGCCCGCGATCTCGGACCCCGAGGTATCACCGTGAACAACGTGCAACCGGGCCCGATCGCGACCGATCTGAACCCTGACGAAGGTGAATTCGCCTCTGTCGTACGGCAAACCACCGCGCTGGGCCGGTACGGGCACACCGGCGACATCGCCGCGGTGGTGAGCTTCCTGGCCGGTCCGGAGTCCGGCTATGTCACCGGCGCGAATTGGAACGTGGACGGCGGGTTCACAGCATAGGCCAACCCGCCAATGCCAGGTCGGCGACCGCGTGCAGCTCCTTCCGGGTTGCCCCACTTCTGGCCTGAATCGAGATCCCTTGGCAGACGGCGGCGATCCAGCGGGCGAGCATCGATGTGTCCACGTCGGTCAGCTCGCCCGCTGTCACCGCCTCATCGAACCGATGCGCCAGTTCACGCACGGCCGCGTCACGAAACTCGGCCAGCCCGGCGGCATTTCCGACCAGCAGGCAGCCATGCGGATCTCCAGAGGTCGCGTCCGCGGCGCCGTGCACCATCGCCTCGGCGACTTCACGGGCGGTCGGCCGGGTGAGCGCCTCGGCCATATAGCCACCCGGGCCGGCGATATAGCGCTGCTTGGCTCGTTCGAAGAGCCCCTCCTTGGAGGCGAACTCGGCGTAAATGCCCCGCCGGTTCACGCCTGTGGCAGCGGTCAGATCGCTGATCGACACGCCGTCGAAGCCACGATCCCAGAACAGCTTCATCGCGATGTCCTCGACCTGATCGGAGTCGAACTCCCGGGGTCGCCCTACCGCCATGACTCACCTTTCGTGTTCCCGGTCACACCGGAAATGTTCCTCTCGACAATCGGCTTGACCTGAGCATACTTTAGAACCGATTGGTTCGCAATACAGCCGGGGGGACAACCCACATGACTGCAGTGATCGAAGCGCCCCTGACCGGACGCCGGGCCCTGGTGACCGGCGGGTCCCGCGGCATCGGCGCAGACATCGTGCGGCGACTCGCCGCCGACGGCGCCGCCGTGGCATTCACCTACGGAGCCTCGGCCGCCGAGGCCGACAAGCTGGTGGCCGAGGTGAGCGCAACGGGCGCGAAGGTCGTGGCCATCCAGGCCGACGCCGCCGTCCCGGCACAGGTGGCGTCCGCGGTCGAACAGACCGTCGCGGCACTCGGCTGCCTCGACATCCTCGTCAACAATGCCGGCACGGCCTACCTCGCGCCGATCGGCGAGTTCCCACAGGAACAGTTCGACCGGGTCGTCGCCGTCAACATCGGCGGGGTCTACTCGGCCATCCGCAATGCGGTCGGACACCTCGGCGAAGGTTCCCGGATCATCAACATCGGCAGCATCAACGCCGACCGGGTTCCGGAACCCGGTCTGTCCATCTATGCGATGACCAAAGGCGCGGTGGCGTCACTGACTCGCGGACTGGCGCGTGAACTCGGACCGCGCGGAATCACCGTCAACAACGTGCAGCCGGGTCCGATCGACACCGATATGAACCCGGCCGAAGGTGAATCCGCAGACGAGCGAAAGCGGGTCGGAGTCCTCGGGCGCTACGGGAACACCGGTGACGTCGCAGCCATCGTGAGCTTCCTGGCCGGCCCGGAGTCCGGCTACGTCACCGGCGCCAACTGGAACGTCGACGGCGGCTACACCGCCTGACCGTCACAGGTTGATCGGGTCGAGCTGACGGGGTGCCTTCGACGTGTCTTTCAGCCTGGCCTTGAATTGCATTGCCCGGTAAGGCCATCCGGCGTCGGTACGCCATTGCGACACCACCAGGCCGACGCCTCCGGTAACGCCGAAGCGCGAACCCGGCAGCAAGTAGCCGCCGTAGAGCTGGGCGACTTTGTTGCCGGCGTGATCCTCACCCTCCCACGACGATCCGACGATCGGCGTCTGTACGGGTGTGGTGTGCATGTTGGCCACCGGGGAGGCCACCACCCGGTAGCCCAAGGCATACGAGGACGAAAGGAATCCGCCCAGAACCCATCTACCGGGACCGGTGCGGCGGAAGGTCAGCTCGCCCCAGGTCTCGTCCGGCGGGGTGATGGGCGTCGCCCGCCGCCCCCACTGCCAGCGTCCGTGGGTGAACCCCCAGCTGTCGTACTGCGACCGGCGGCCGATGTGTTCAGGCCGCACTCGCATCAAGACGATGCCCTTGTCGCGCTGAAATCCCGTCGATACCACGTAAACCCAACCGTCATCCGGGTCCAGGTCCCACGACCAGCACTGCGCATGGCCGTCGTGCAGATCGGCCGGGAACTTCGCTTCCTCGCCCAGGTGGGTCCAGGACACCCCGCTGTCGTCGGAGCGCCAGATCTCGGTCCAGATCACCGTGCCGAAGCCATGGTTGACGATGGCGTGCAGGTACAGCGAGTCGCCGACCCGCAGCAGGTCCGATGGGATCACGGTGCTGATACCGCCGTGTCGCCATCCGGACTTCTTGTCGTCGTGGATGTAGTGCCACAACTGGCGCGCGTAGGTGGGGTCTGGACCCCCAGCGGATTCGTAGACGATCTCGTGGTTGGCGTCGCCGGTGCCGATCAGCACCACCGGCGAGCGCCAGTCGCCCTGCCCGACACGACTTCCGGAAAACGTGTCTCCGAACACCGACACCAGCTTGCCGTTGGGCGCGATGATCGACGCACCGAGATCGGTGGCGGTGACCCCGAACCGGTCCGTGCGACCCGGCCCAGTGATGTCGACGACCTTGCCGTCGATCAGCGGTAGCACTGCCGCCGCTCCTCCGGGCTTACGTGCACCACCGCAATCCACCGGGCTCGCAGTCCAGCGGATAGACCTCGATCTGTGTCTTCAGCGGCTCCTTGTACGCCAGCGTGAACGGGAAGGTGTGGATCGCGGGAGCGATGGTCCCGCCGCACGCCTCGTTGTTGGCCACGCGGCGGGTGCCCCGCAAAGCGATGTCGTCGAATTGGTAGGTCTCGGTGATCGGCGTCCAACTGCCGTCGGAGCACTGGAAGCCTTCCTTGACGCTCGTCGAATAGGTCCATTGCCCGCCGACCAACCTGGCGTCGCCACCCACGCTGACGCGCTTGGTCTCGACATGCAGCCGGCAGGCCACCGCCAGCTCCAGCGGCTCGCGCAAGTCACCGACGGTCGGGACACAGGACGGCCACACACCCCAGGTGTCGCTTGTGCCATCCTCCTGGGTGTACGTGTAGACGCCCATCATGAGTGGGTCAGCCTGCGCGGGGGCGGCGACCCCCAGACTGAGTCCCATTCCGACCGACGAGAACAGGGCGGCTGCAGAGGCCATGCGCTTGAACGTCACAATGGGTGAGTATCGCAGTCTTCATCAGCGCCGTCACCGGTATGGGTCGGGACACCTTCGACCGGCCCCTGTGGCGGCCCCAGCGGGTGAGCGTACGGCGGATCGCCCGCGGTGATCCTGGAGTAATCGTGACCACACGACCAGCGATGAAAGCGTTGGCAGCAGTCCTGGTGTTCGTGCTGGCCGCCTGTTCGACGGGCAGCCGCGTGGACCTCGGCGACGAATCCTCGGGCTATCTCATCGCGGCCATCGCCGGGGAACCAGACCAGCTCGACCCACACCGCACGAGCGCCTATTTCTCGTTCGAGGTTTTGGAGAACGTGTTCGACACGCTGGTCGAGCCGGACGAGGACCTGCAGATGCGCCCGGCGCTGGCGCAGTCCTGGGAGGTCAGCGATGACCAACTCACCTGGACGTTTCATCTTCGTCCTGGGGTGCGCTGGCACGACGGCAGCCCGCTGACCGCCGATGACGTGGTGTATTCGTACCGGCGCATCATCGATGAGCAGTTGACCAACGTGGACAAGTTCAGTGCGGTCAGCAGTGTCACCGCGCCCGACCCGGCGACGGTGCGGATCACCGTCGGCGAGCCCACCCCGAACCTGCTGACCAACCTCGGCGGATTCAAGGGCATGGCGATCGTGCAGCGCGCCAACGTCGAGAGCGGCCAGATCGCCACCCATCCGATCGGCACCGGCCCGTTCTCGTTCGCCGGGCGGCGCAGCGGCGACTCCATCACGCTCAAGGCAAACCCCCAGTTCTGGGGCGGCGCTCCCCCGGTGTCCGGGGTGACGTTCCGGTTCATCTCCGAGCCGACGACGGCGTTGTCGGCCCTGCAGGCCGGCGAGATCGACTGGACGGATTCGGTGCCCCCGCAGCGGGTCGCGCAACTGCGCGACGACGACTCGCTGAAATTGGCGCTCACTCCGGGCAACGACTACTGGTATCTGGCGCTCAACGAAGCCCGGCCACCGTGGAACGACCCACGGGCGCGGCAGGCCATCGCGTACGGCATCGACCGTGATGCGATCGCCGCGGCCACCAGCTACCGCACCGCGGAGGTCAATCAGCTGGCGATCCCGCAGGGCAGCCCATGGTTCACCGACTATCAGCGCTACCGCTATGACATCGAGAAAGCGCGCGACCTCCTGCAGGCGGCGGACGCCGAACCGCGGGATCTCGACATGCTGGTCACCAGCGAATACCCCGAGACCGTCACCGCCGCTCAGATCATCGCCGACAACCTTGCGCCCCTTGGCATCACGGTGCACATCCGTACCGTGGACTTCGCCACCTGGCTCGATGAACAGAACACCGGGCATTTCGACATGCTGATGATGGGCTGGCTCGGGAATATCGACCCAGACGATTTCTACTACGCGCAGCACCACTCTCGCGGCACGAGCAACGCGCAGAAGTTCTCCGACCCCGAGGTGGACCGCCTGTTGGATGCCGGCCGTACCGAAACCGACGTCGCCGAGCGAAAAGACATCTATGCCAAGGCCGCAACCCGAATCGCGGATCAGGCCAGTTATATCTACCTGTACAACCCCTCGGTGATCCAGGCCTGGGCCAACAACCTGTCGGGGTACCAGGTACGCCGCGACGGCGCCGTCCGCTTCCGCACCGCCGACCTAGACGGGGGTCCAATACCATGAGTTTGGCCGCGATCCGCAACGACCATCCGGTGTTGGAATTCCTGGCCCGGCGCCTGATCTACTCGGCGGTGGTCCTCATCGGCGTGCTCGTCGTGGTGTTTGCCCTGGTGCACCTGGTGCCGGGCGATCCGGTCCGCATCGCGCTAGGAACCCGCTACACCCCGCAGGCCTACGAGGCACTGCGCGCGGCCAGCGGAATGGACCGGCCCATTGTCGAGCAGTTCTTCTCCTATCTCGGCTCGGCATTGACCGGCGACCTCGGCGTCAGCTTCCGCAACGGCGACCCGGTCACGCTCATCCTGCTCGACCGACTTCCCGCCACGGTGTCCCTCGGACTGGTCGGCATCCTCATCGCCTTGGTGATCGCGCTGCCCGCCGGGATCTTCGCGGCGCTGCGGGAGGGCAGGGTCAGTGACGCAATCGTGCGGGTCGCCAGCCAGTTCGGCGTGTCGGTACCGGATTTCTGGCTGGGCATCCTGCTGATCGGTGTGTTCGCCTCGACGCTGGGTTGGCTACCCACCTCGGGATACCGCCCGCTGCTTACGGATCCGGGCGGCTGGCTGCGGCACATCATCCTGCCCGGGCTGACGGTGGGCCTGGTGGCCGGCGCCATCATGACCCGCTATGTGCGTTCGGCGGTGCTGGAGGTCGCCGCCATGGGCTATGTCCGTACCGCCCGATCCAAGGGCCTACCACCACCGGTGGTCACCTTCCGCCACATCGTGCGCAACGCGCTGCTACCGGTGTTGACCATCACCGGAATTCAGCTGGCCACAATCCTCGGCGGGGTCATCGTGGTGGAAGTGGTGTTCGCCTGGCCGGGTTTGGGGCGGTTGGTGTTCAACTCCGTTGCGGCACGCGACTATCCGGTGATCCAGGGCACAGTGTTGCTGATAGCGGTGCTGTTCTTGCTGATCAACCTGCTGGTGGACGTGCTGTACGCGGTAGTCGACCCGAGGATCCGGCTGTCATGACCGCCTCCCCCGATACGCGCGTCGCGTCCTGGCGACTGTTGTTGTCCAACCCGGTGACCGCGCTCAGCGCCCTGGTGCTGCTGGCGGTGCTGATCGTGGCGGTGTCCGCATCATGGATCGCCCCGTACGGCATCAACGACATCGACGTGCCCAGCGCACTGCAGGGCCCCGGCACCGCGCACTGGCTCGGCACCGATGAACTCGGCCGCGACGTGTTCTCCCGTGTGCTGGTGGCGATCGCGGCTTCGCTTCGGGTCGCGGTGGTCTCCGTGGCCCTGGCCGCGGTGATCGGTGTGCTGGTCGGTGTGCTCGCCGGCTATCGGGGCGGCTGGGTCGACACCGTGCTGATGCGGGTCGTCGACGTCATGTTCGCCTTCCCGGTGTTGCTGCTGGCGCTGGCGATCGTGGCGGTCCTCGGCCCCGGCGTCACCACCACGATGTTGGCGATCGGCATCGTCTACATCCCAATCTTCGCGCGGGTGGCCCGGGCGTCGGCGCTGGGCGTGCGGGTGGAACCATTCGTCGCGGTGTCGCGGAGCATGGGCACCGGCGACGGCTACATCCTGGTCCGGCACATCCTGCCGAATATCGCCGGGCCGGTCATCGTTCAGCTGTCGCTGTCCTTGGCCTTCGCGATCCTGGCCGAGGCCGCGCTGTCGTTTCTGGGGCTGGGTATCCAGCCACCGCAGCCGTCCCTGGGCCGAATGATCTTCGACGCCCAGGGATTCGTCACGCTGGCGTGGTGGATGGCGGTGTTCCCGGGCGCGGCGATCTTTGTGATGGTGTTGGCGTTCAACCTGTTCGGGGATGGGCTGCGCGATGTCCTGGATCCAAAGCAGCGCACCTCCATCGAGGCGAGAAGGGCGGGGCGGCGATGAGTCGGCCGGTGCTCAAGGTTGACGACCTGCGAGTGACGATCGGGCGCCGCGAGATCGTCCGGGGCGTTTCGTTCGACGTGCAGCGGGAGCAGACCGTCGGCATCGTCGGCGAGTCCGGGTCGGGCAAGTCGATGACGGTGCTGGCGGCCACCGGTTTGCTGGACGCCCCGGGGGCGCGGGTCACCGGCAGCAGCTCCCTGGCCGGCGGGTCCCAGTTGATCGGCGCGTCGGCGCGGGCGCTGCGCGCAGTGCACGGCAGCCGGATCGGGTTCGTCTTCCAGGATCCCGGGACGTCACTGAACCCGCTGCTGACGCTGGAACGTCAGATCACCGAAACGCTTGAGACGCACCGCAAGATGACACGACGCCAGGCCCGGGCGCGGGCCGGTGAGTTACTCGAGGCGGTCGGCTTGTCCCCCGATCGGCTCGATGCGTACCCGCATCAACTGTCCGGCGGACAGCGTCAGCGGGTGATGATCGCGATCGCCCTGGCCTGCGATCCGGAACTGCTCATCGCCGACGAACCGACGACCGCGCTCGACGTCACCACCCAGGCCCAGATCATCGAGCTGGTGGCCGACCTGCAGCGGGATTTCGGTACCGCCGTGGTGTGGATCAGTCACGATCTCGGGGTCATCGGCCAGGTGGCCGATGAGGTGACCGTGTTACGCGACGGCGAGGCCGTCGAACAGGCGCCCATCCTGCAGGTGTTCGATCACCCGCAACACTCCTATACCCGGGAGTTGCTGGCGGCGCGTCCGCTGCTCGACGGCACCGGGCCGCACCCCGCGCCGGCAGATGCACCGGTTCTGTTGCGGACCAACGGACTTGAGGTGCGGTACGGCGCAGTGCGCGCGGTCAAGAACGTGTCCTTCGAGCTGCGGCGGGCCACGACGCTGGGGATCGTCGGCGAATCGGGGTCAGGCAAGTCGACGGTGGCCGCGGCCCTCACCGGGCTGGTGGACCCGTCGGCGGGCACAGCCACGCTGGGCACCGAAGACGTCTTCGCCGGCGGCCGCGGCCTGCGCCGGCGGATCAGCCTGGTGTTTCAGGATCCGTTCGCCTCACTCGATCCACGGGCTCGGGTCGGCACCACGATCAGCGAGCCGCTGCGCGTGCACCGGTTGGCCTCCGGGCGCCGGGCCCGTGCTGCGCGGGTGGCCGATCTGCTCGAACTTGTGGATCTGCCACGGGATTTCGCGTCACGCTACCCGCACGAACTATCCGGTGGACAGCGCCAGCGAGTCAGCATCGCCCGGGCGCTGGCCACCGAACCCGACGTGCTGATCCTCGACGAGTCGACGGCATCGCTGGACGTGTCGGTGCAGTCGCGAGTGCTGGACCTGCTGGCCGAGTTGCAGGGCGAGCTGGGGTTGACCTACCTGTTCATCGCCCACGACCTGGCGGTGGTGCATCGCATGTGCCACGACGTGCTGGTGATGCGCGCAGGCGAGGTGATCGAGTACGGCCCGGCGGCCGGGTTGTTCGCGCACCCCGAGCACGAATACACCCGCACCCTGCTGGCCGCGGTTCCGCCCGCCAGCCCGCGTGAGAAGGTGTGAGCCATGACTGCTCTGGATGGAAAGGTCGCGCTGGTCACCGGCGCCTCATCGGGTCTCGGCGCGGCGGTGGCGCAATTGTTCGCCGCACGCGGTGCGAAGGTGTTCGGGGTCGCCCGCGACGCCGAACGGATGGCGACGGTGTTCGAGGACGTTCCCGGCGGCGCATACGCCTCGGTGGACATCTCCTCCTCGGAGGCCTGCCGGGACGCGGTGGCACAGTGTGTCGAGAAGTTCGGCCGCCTCGACGCCCTTATCAACGTCGCGGGATTTCACCAGATGCGCCACACCGTTTCGGTGACCGACGAAGACTGGGACAAGGACCTCGCCGTCAACCTCAACGGTCCGTTCTTCCTGTGTCGGGCGGCGTTGCCGCACCTGCTGGAAGCCGGCGGCAACATTGTCAACGTCGCGTCGATCGCGGGCGTCGAGGGTGAGGTGTACTCGGCCGGGTACTGCGCCGCCAAGCACGGTCTCGTCGGACTCACCCGCGCCCTGGCCATCGAGTTCACCTCGGAACGGCTGCGGGTCAACGCGGTGTGCCCCGGCGGCATGCTCACCCCACAGACCACCGAGTTCGCCGCACCGGAGAACGCCGACTGGAATCTGATCATGAGGATCGCCGCGCCCCGCGGGATGATGGACGTGGCCGACGTGGCCAAGACCATCGCGTTCCTGGCCAGCGACGACGCGGCCGCCGTGCACGGCGCGGTCTACATCGTCGACGCGGGTAAGACCGCGGGCTGAGCACCGACGCCACCGCGCGGGCACGATAGGAGTGTCCGCGCGGTACGGCGAACGAAGCGGACGATGCCGGCCCACGTCGGCCGAGATGTGGCTGGTCACCGGACACGAGGCCCCATCCGGTCATCGCGAGCGCGCGTCGAACACCGCGGAATGAACTTCACCGAAGCCACCGTTGGACAGGACACGAGGCTCGATCCCGATGCGTGTGGTGGTGTGCGCGCAACAGCTACGGAAGCGAATCGATGAAACTGCTGGTGATCAGCGCAAGCCCGCGCGAAGACGGCAATTCCCACCTGCTGGCCGAAGCCGCTTGTGCCGGTGCAGAATCGGCGGGCCACGATGTGGAGCACGTGTTCCTCGACCAATACGTGGACCGCATGCTGGACAACTGCAGACGCTGCCGAACGCCGGCCGGCTTCTGCTCGCTCGATGACCACTACGAGTCCCTGCTCCTGGACAAGATGCTGCCCGCCGACGGCATCATCTACGCGATGCCGCTGTACTTCTACGGCATGCCCGCACGGCTCAAGACCGTCTTCGACCGACTGTTCTGCTACACCGCCAACAGCGCGCCGCAACAAGAACAGGTCGTCGGAGGTATCACCGACAAGACCGTCGGCGTGCTGATCTCCTGCGAGGAAAACTACGTAGGGGCCACCGCAGGAGTCATCGCCCACTTCCAGGAACTGACCAGGTATCTCGACCAGAGCCTGGCGGGCGTCGTGGTGGGAAATGCGAACAGCCGCGGCGAGATCGCATGCGACCCAACCGATCCGCTGTCCCAGGCCCGGGATCTCGGTGCGCGTTTGTTCGACGTCAGGGTTACCGACTACCGGCTGACCACACCGAGGTCGAACAAGGTGTGGGATCCGGTGGGCTGCTAGCCGCCCGGAACCACCAGAACCGGACGGAAGGTGCGCTGCAGCGTCGCGGCCGCCACACTGCCCAGCAACACCTTCTTCAACCCCGACCGCCCCCGCGAGCCCACCACCACGACACCGGCTCGTTGATCTTCGGCAAAAGCCACCAGTGCATCGGCCGTGGCACCGGCACCGGAGCCACGGAACCTGGGTACGCGATGCGCGGGCTGGGCGGAGGCCACGTCGACCGCGCTGCCGTCGTCGACTCCGACCGAGACCACCTCGCGGTCGGGAAACAGCGAGCCGGCCGCGGCCAGCGCGCGATCGGAACCCGCCGAGCCGTCGACACCGACCACCACCGGCCCGTCGGCCACCGCCGCGTATTCGGTCGAGATCATGTTCTGGGACACCACGAGCACCGCACGGGGCGAGTGGTGCACCACGAGATCCGACACACTGCCCAGTTTCGAGTCTGTCGCGCCGATGCCGCGAGCGCCGACGATCAACACGTCGGGCTCGAGCTGTTCGGCCACCTGCGCCAACCCCAGCCCCTCGCCCGCCCAGGTGCGCTTCACCAACGGTTCGGGATTCCAGCCGGCGGCCCGTGCCAGAATGACGCCGGTGTCGACCAATCGTGCCGCCTCAGCGTCGCTTTCGCTGTCGACGAGGTCGATCAACTCATCGACGTTGCGGGCCGAATGCCGAAGCCTGGCCCGCAACCCCTTGCTGCCGAACGGCGGCGTGCACAGGTAGACCATCACCGCGTCGGCGGCCGGGAACAGTGCGGCACTGCTGCGGATCGCGGTGTTGGCCGCCAGGGACCCGTCATAACCGAGCACCAGCTTCATTTGCGTCCCCTGTCCGTCTCGTCCGTTTCAGGTTCCAGCCTAGAGGGCCGCGGCCACGACCCACCGGCTTCACGCGCTCAGGCGGAAACAGGTAGCCGACTACGCTAACGAGCCGGCTGGTTACACGCGCAAGCTCTCGACATGGACGCTCCCGCCAACGCCTTGACCTGCCTCGGCGCACCCATCGCCGCAGCCCCCGACGGCATCGGGGCCCAACTTCGTGACCAGACGTTCAAGCGCTGGGTGCGGGGCGCGGCGGTCGTCGGCGCCGGTGGCGGCGGGATCGTCGGTGCCTTCCTGGCCTTTGCGGCTCCCATCGTGTTGAGCCCGGCGGACACGCAACACCTGCTGATCCGCGGCGGCACCGTGCTCATCGTGTTCCTGGCGGTGACGATTCCGGTGATGCTGCGAGTGCGCCGGCAGCGGTTCGCCGCCGGCACCGCCTGGCTCAGCGCGGGCCGTCCGCCCACCGCCGAGGAACAGCGGATGACTCTGGGCGCCCCCGGCGAGGCAGTGCGGCTTTCGGCCGCGGTGTGGAGCATCGGCGCGGTGATCTTCGGATCACTGGCGCTCTCTCAGCAGGTTTCCACGGCGATCTACATCTTCAGTGTGGTTGCCCTGGGCGGCATTTCGACGAGCGCCGTGTGGTATCTGATCGTCGAACGGGTCATGCGGCCGGTGTCGGCACGCGCCCTCGACGGTGCCACCCCGGACCGGCGTTTCGGTCCGACGATCGGGCGCAGGCTGGTGATGGCATGGCTGCTGGCGACGGGCGTGCCACTGTTCGGTATCGCCGTGCTGGCGGTCGGTTATCTGGCTGATGTGGGCTTCCGGGCGCAGCGCACCTTCGCCGCGATCCTCATCCTGGTGGGAGTGGCGATCGTGGTCGGCCTGTTCGCGATTCTGATCGCCATCCGCTCGGTCACCGAACGGGTCACCGCGCTGCGCCACGCCCTGGCCCAGGTGCGGTCGGGTGATCTCAGCGCTCGGGTCGAAGTGGACGACGCCAGCGAAATCGGGCGGCTACAGGCAGGTTTCAACACGATGACGGCCGGACTGGCCGAACGCGAGCGCATCCGTGACACCTTCGGCACCTACGTGGATCGCGATGTGGCCGAACACATTCTGCGTGCCACCGGATCGCTGGAAGCCCAGGAGTTGGACGTCACCCTGATGTTCGTCGACGTCCGCGGGTTCACCTCGCTCGCCGAGCGACTGCGACCCACCGAGGTGGTCACGACGCTGAACCGCCTCTTCGAGCGGATCGTGCCGATCGTGCACGACCACGGCGGCCACGTCGACAAGTACGCCGGCGACGGCCTGATGGCGGTGTTCGGGGCGCCACGGCGCCAGGACCGTCATGCCGACGATGCGTTGGGCGCTGCGCTGAAGATCGCCGAAGCGGTGCATGAGGAGTTCAGCGGCAGCCTGACAGTCGGCGTGGGACTGAACTCCGGCCCCGTCGTGGCCGGGAACGTCGGTGGTGCCGGCCGTTTGGAGTTCTCGGTGATCGGAGACGCGGTGAACGTTGCGGCCCGGGTCGAGACGGCTACCCGCCAAACCGGCGACACTGTGCTACTCACCGACGCCACGTTGCGCCAACTCAGCCGGGACCCAGGCGATTTCGAGCTGCGGCCGGGGCTGGCGCTCAAGGGCAAGACCAATCCGGTCGCCGTGTACGCACCGATCAGCGCTCGCCGTACTCCAGCGGCGGCTCCGACGAGTCGACTTTGCCGTAGCTGCTGATGGTGAGCCCGTCGGGCCCGACCTCGTAGCGCGCACCGTCGGCGGGGTTGACGGCCACGAAGCCGTCACCGGAGCGTTCAGCGGTGGGGATCTGAAGGTTGGCCCCGTCGCTGAGCCGCTCGCCACGGTAGGAGAAGCTGTCGGGTCCGGTCTGGCAGATCACCGCCAGCGACGATGCGGTGCGGATCACCGCCGCCGGCGTGCTGCCCGCTGGGCAACGCGCGGTGTGGTCGACGAAACCCTGCGCGTCGGTGCCGCTGACGTTGGCCGTCGCCGATCCGGAGGTCGTGGTGGTGGTGGTCGGCTCTTCTGACGTCGGGCTGGGCGGGGTCGGTGCGGTCAGCGTCTCATGGGTGGAGCCACCGTCGCCTCCGCCGGCCAGCATCGCGGCCAGCACAGCGGCGATCCCGAACAATCCCACCGTGACCAGGATCAGGATGAGATGGGTCCGGCTGAACCGTGGCTTACCCGCGCGGGTCTGCCTCGGCTGCGGCGGCGGGGGCGGAGGTGGGTACGGCGTGAAGCCGGTGTGGTCGGGGTTGGGATAGATCGATGAGAACTCGCGGGTGCCCGCGGGCTGCGGCTGGGGCGGCGGAGTGAGGCGCGGTGCAGCGGCGGGGGCGGGCGCCGGCGTGGGCGGCAGCGGCGGCGGCGGGGCCGACGCGATGCCCGCCACAGAACCGGCCGCGTCGCGGGCGGCCCTGGCCAGTTCCCCGGCACTGGGATAGCGGTCGGCGGCGTCCTTGGCCATGCCCTTGGCGACGACGTCGTCGAACGCGCGCGGGATACCGCGGCGCATGATGCTCGGCCGTGGCGGTGGGGAGAACATGTGGGCGCTCATCAGCTGTCGCAGATCACCCGTCTCGAACGGTGGCCGTCCGATCAGCATCTCGTAGAGCAGGCAGGTCAGCGCGTACACGTCGGCCGCGGGGCCCACCGGGCCACCGGAGAAGCGCTCCGGCGCCATGTAAGCGCTCGATCCGATCAGCACGCCCGTCATGGTGACGCTGGCCTCACCTCCGACGTGGGCGATGCCGAAGTCCACCAGGTACGCGAAGTCATCGGAGGTGAGTAGGACGTTCTCCGGTTTGATGTCGCGATGCACCAGACCGTCGGCGTGCGCCGCATCCAGCGCCGAGGCGACCTGGGCGACGATCCCCGTGGCCCGCACCGGCGCGAGGGGGCCGTTGGTCCGCAGCAGCTCCTTGACGCTGGCGCCCTCCACCAGTCGCATGTCGATGTACAGCACACCGTCGATCTCGCCGAAGTCGTGCACCGGGATCACGTGCGGCTCCTGCAGGCGCGCCGCCACGCGGGACTCGCGGCGGAACCGCTCCTGAAAGCTGGTGTCGGCGGCGATCTCGGTGCGCAGCAGTTTGACCGCCACCATGCGTTCCTTGACGGTGTCGTAGGCGCGGTACACCTCGCCCATTCCACCGACGCCGATCAGCGACTTCAGTTCGTACGGCCCGAACCGGGTGCCGAGGCGCGAGGCACCGGGAGGCGGCGTCATTGCACGATCCTTTCAGCCCTCCCCGACTGTCAACGGTCCGCCGACCGTGCCGCACCGGCGCGGCGAATCGGGGTCCGGTGACGAGGATATACGTGCGCCGTCAGCCGAACGACGAGTGCGGAGCTCCGATGCCCGGGGCGATCTGCACCGGCCCGGTCGCCGACGGTGCGATCGGAAAATCGAAGATGGCCGTCGGAATGTACACCGTCGCACAGGCATTCGGGATGTCGACGACACCGGACAGCCGTCCTTCGATGGGCGCGGCGCCCAGCAGCAGGTACGCCTGCTCGGGGCTGTAGCCGAACTTGGTCAGATAGTCGATCGCATGCAGGCAGGCCCGCTGGTAGGACAGGTGGGAGTCCAGGTAGCGCTGCTCGCCGTCCAGGGTCACCGACGTACCGGAGAACGCCAGCCATTCGGAGTACTGCGGATCGGTGTTGCCGGGCATGAATATGGCGTTCTCGCTCACCCCATAGGTCTCCATGCCGCCGGGAATGACGTCGACGCGCAGGTCGATGAACCCGCCCATCTCGATGGCGCCGCAGAAGGTGATCTCGCCGTCGCCCTGGGAGAAGTGCAGATCGCCGACTGACAGGTTGGCCCCGTCGACGAACACCGGATAGAACACCCGGCTGCCCTTGGTGAGGTTCTTGATGTCCTGGTTGCCGCCGTTCTCGCGCGGCGGCGCGGTGCGGGCGGCCTCGGCCGCCGCCGAGGTGGCGGCGTCACCGGTCAGTCCGCCGAGGATCGCGTCGCGCGGTTCGGGGGGCAGGGCCAGCGGCGGCACGCGGTCGGGATCGGTGGCGATCAGCGCGGCTTCGCGCGTGTTCCACTTGGCCAGCAGCCCGCGCGAGGGCGCGGTGCCCATCAGACCGGGGTGCACGATGCCGGTGAACTCCACCTGCGGCACGTGACGCGACGTGGCCTTTTGTCCGGAGAAGTCCCAGATCGCCTTGTACGCGTCAGGGAACTGGTCGGTGAGGAAGCCGCCGCCGTTGAGCTTGGGGAAGATGCCGGTGTAGCCCCAGCCCTGACCGGCCAGCGGCCCCGAATCCTCTTGCGGAATAGGGCCGACGTCGAGGATGTCGACGATCAGCAGATCGCCCGGCTTGGCGCCCTCGACGGCGATCGGGCCCGAGAGCACGTGCACCGTCGTCAACGGAGCGTTGAGGATGTCGTCGGCAGAATCGTCGTTGACGATGGCACCGTCGAACCATTCGCGGCAGTGCACCCGGAACGAGTCGCCCTGTTTGACCGTCACCGCCGCCGGGATGTCGGGATGCCACCGGTTGTGGCCGAGTTTTTCCTGATCGGTGAACTTCTTGGTCGAGTCGAGCGGGAAGACAACCTCGGGCATTGATCCTCCTTCAGGGGCGGGGCAACTTTTGATGAAGTGGGTTGGTGGTGACTTTCCGTCGCCGGGTGCCCGGTGGCGGGCCGGCGGTGACCGTCGGACGATCGGCGGTCGCGCGGGTGGCGTCCTGAAGTGCCATGGCGGAGGTGTCGGCACGGCTGAGGTTCGGTGAGCAGATCGTTCGGCGTGCGGGCCCGCCACAGCTCGGACAGTCGATCACGTCGGGGCGGGAGTTCATCGAAAATCGCCGCTCGATGGAAGCACAGCCGGACGCACAACGAAACACATAGAGCACCAACGGTTTTCCTCACATTCGCGATGAGGTGCGACATTTGCAACCGTACCTATAAATGCTGATCTTGGCGCGGGATCCGGCACAACGCCGGGCGGATCACTGCGGCGTAGCGCCCGCGACTCGATCCCTGGGTGCGGTAGCTTCACGCAGGTCCGTCGGCGGATCAGGAGGGGCCCTGGTGAGTGATCTGAAACCGTTCTCGCCCTCGATCGATTGGGGCACCGAACTGCTGCACTCCGTGTGGTGGCTGGCCCAAGCCTGGACCGTCACCGCGATCTGCACCATGGCGGTGCTGACCCTGCTCGCCCGTTACACCACGTGGGGCCGGCAGTTCTGGACGGTGACCGGGGCCTACTTCACCGGAGGCCACAGCCTCAAGCCCTGGCTGACGCTGGCCGCAATGTTGTTGTCGGTGATCATCGGGGTGCGATTGGCGGTGCTGTTCAGTTATCAGAGCAACGACCTGTACTCCGCGGCGCAGGTCGCGGTGCAAGGTTGGGCCACCGGCGACGATGCGGTGAGAGCCTCTGGCGTCAGGGGCTTCTGGACCGCATTGCTCATCTTCTCGGTGCTGGCGGCGATCCTGGTCACCCGGGTGCTGGTCGACCTGTTCATGACGCAGCGCTTCATGCTGGCCTGGCGGACCTGGCTGACCGACCGGCTCACCGGCGACTGGCTCGACGGACGCGCCTACTACCGTTCCCGGTTCATCGACCAGACCATCGACAACCCCGATCAGCGCATCCAGTCCGACATCGACGTGTTCACCGCACTGTCGGGCCCACAACCCAACACCCCGCACCAAACCAGCAATGGCACGCTGCCGTTCGGGGCGATCTCGTCGATCGTCTCGGTCGTCTCGTTCACCTCGATCCTGTGGAACCTCTCGGGCGACCTCAGCGTGTTCGGCATCGAGATACCGCGGGCGATGTTCTGGTCGGTGTTCGTCTACGTCGCCTTCGCCACCGTGATCGCCTTCGCGCTCGGCCGTCCGTTGATCCGGCTGTCGTTCAACAACGAAAAGTTCAACGCCGCATTCCGTTACGCGCTGGTGCGCCTGCGCGACGCCGCCGAGTCGGTCGCGTTGTACCGCGGCGAGAACGTCGAGCGGTCACAGTTGCGGGAACGCTTCCGCGCCGTCGTCAGCAACTACCGGCACTTCATCAATCGGACCATGGTGTTCACCGGATGGAACCTGTCGATGAACCACATCATCATCCCGCTGCCGTGGGCCCTGCAGGCGCCGCGGTTGTTCAGCGGCCAGATCCAGCTCGGGACGGTCAACCAATCGGTGGCCGCCTTCGGCGCCATCCAGGATGCGCTGTCCTTCTTCCGCAATTCGTATGACACGTTCGCCGGCTACCGCGCATCGATCATCCGTCTGCACGGGTTGGTCACCGCCGACGAGCAGAGCCGCGCGCTTCCCCAGCTTGATGTCGTCGGCCTCGCCGCGGGCACCGACAGCCTGGTCGAGCTCGGCGATGTCGAGGTCCGCAACCCGGCCGGCGAGCAGTTGATCGAGGATCTGAGCCTGTCGCTGGGCGTCGGCGAGGCGATGATCATCACCGGCAAGTCGGGCACCGGCAAGACGACCCTGTTGCGCAGCATCGCCCAGCTGTGGCCCTACGCTTCGGGCTCGGTGCGCTGCCCGCAGGGCGATGACGAGACGCTGTATCTGTCGCAGGTGCCCTACGTTCCGTTGGGCGATCTGCGAACCGTGGTGTCCTACCCGCACCAGCCGGGCCACCTACCCGACGAGGCGCTGCGCGATGCCCTGCTCGCGGTCGCCCTGCCGCGCTACGTCGACCGGCTCGACGAGGACGGCGACTGGGCCAAGGTGCTCTCCCCCGGCGAGCAGCAGCGCGTGGCATTCGCCCGGGTGCTGCTGACCAAACCCAAGGTGGTCTTCCTCGACGAGGCCACCTCCGCGCTCGACGAGCCGCTGGAATTCATGATCTACAGTCTGATCCGACGGGAACTGCCCGATACGGTGTTGGTCAGCGTCACCCACCGCACCACGGTGCATCGCCACCACACCACCCACCTGGAACTACTCGGCGAGGGACGGTGGCGGCTGGGACGTGTCGACCAGAGCGAACCGGCCGGCGTGTAGTGCCTGCTGGAGACGGCTGACTGTCCGCCGCCCCTGCCGGTCTGGTAAGACGGGGAAACGACACCACGTAGTAAGGTAAGCCTTCGCACAATGCCCAACTGCTGCATCGTGCTCACCCCACCGACCACCAAGGGTTCCTGATGGCCGATTCCAGAGCTCCCCACAAGGGGATCGCTCGATGGATCCGTCGATTCGCCATTCCGGTGATCGTCGGCTGGATCGCACTGCTGGCGTTTCTGAGCGCCACCGTCCCCCCGCTCGAGGTGGTGGGTCAGATGCGCTCAGTGTCGATGAGCCCCGACGAGGCACCGTCGGTGATCGCGATGAAGCGCGTCGGCAAGGTGTTCGACGAGTTCCACTCCGACAGTTCGGCGATGATCGTGCTGGAGGCCCAGGGGGACGGGAACAAGCTCGGCGACGATGCGCACCGCTTCTACAACGACATGGTCGACCGGCTGGAAGCCGACAAGAAGCATGTCGAGCACGTCCAGGATTTCTGGGGCGATCCGCTGACCGAGGCCGGCGCCCAGAGCAACGACGGTAAAGCGGCGTATGTGCAGGTCTACCTGGCCGGCAACATGGGTGAGGCGCTGGCCAACGAGTCGGTGGAGGCCGTCCAGAAGCTCATCAAGGAGCTGTCTCCGCCGCCCGGGCTCAAGGTGTACGTCACCGGGCCCACCGCACTGGCCGCCGATCAGCAGATCTCCGGTGACCGCAGCGTCAAGATCATCGAAGGCGTCACCTTCGCGGTCATCATCACGATGCTGCTGCTGGTGTACCGGTCGATCATCACCGTGATCCTGGTGCTGGCGATGGTGGTGGTCGAACTGTCGGCCGCCCGCGGGTTCGTCGCCTTCCTCGGCTACCACAACCTGATCGGCCTCTCGACCTTCGCCACTCAGCTCCTGGTCACCCTCGCGATCGCCGCGGCCACCGACTACGCGATCTTCCTGATCGGCCGATATCAGGAGGCCCGCAGTGTCGGCGAGGACCGAGAACAGGCGTACTACACGATGTTCCACGGCACCGCGCACGTGGTGCTCGGCTCCGGTATGACGATCGCGGGCGCGACACTGTGTCTGCATTTCACCCGATTGCCGTATTTCCAGACTCTCGGCATCCCGATGGCAGTGGGTATGACGGTCACGGTGTTGGCGGCACTCACGCTGGGGCCCGCGATCATCACGGTGGCCAGCCGGTTCGGCAAGGTGCTCGAGCCCAAACGCGCCATGCGCATCCGCTTCTGGCGGCGCCTGGGAGCCTTCGTCGTGCGCTGGCCGGGTCCGGTGCTGCTGGGCACCATCCTGCTGTCGTTGGTGGGGCTGCTCACGCTGCCGGGGTATCGGACCAATTACAACGACCGCAACTATCTGCCCACCGACCTGCCCGCCCAGGAGGGCTACGCCGCAGCTGACCGGCACTTCTCGGCGGCGAAGATGAATCCCGAGTTGCTGCTCATCGAAACCGACCACGACGTACGCAATTCGGCGGACTTCCTGGTGATCGACAGGATCGCCAAACGCGTCTTCGAGGTGTCCGGGGTGGGCAGCGTGCAGGCCATCACCCGCCCGCAGGGTGAGCCGCTGGAGTTCAGCACGATTCCGGCCCAGATGAGTATGGGCGGGGTCATGCAGACCATGAACCGCAAATACCTCACCGACCGCGCCGATGACATGCTGCTGCAGGCCGACGAGATGCAGAAGACCATCAACACGATGGACCGGATGATCGTGCTGATGGAGGAGATGAGCTCCATCACGCACAACATGGTCGGCAAGATGGACACGATGGTCGTCGACGTCAAGGAACTCCGGGACCACATCTCCGATTTCGACGATTTCCTGCGGCCGCTGCGCAACTACCTGTATTGGGAACCGCACTGCTACAACATCCCGGTGTGCGCCTCGATGCGTTCGGTGTTCGACGGCCTCGACGGTGTCGACACGATGACCGAGAGCATCGAGCAACTGATGCCCGACATGCACCGGCTCGATGACCTGATGCCTCAGATGGCGACGATGATGCAGCCGCAGATCGAAACCATGCGGACCATGAAGACCATGATGCTGACCATGTATCAGACCCAGAAGGGTCTGCAGGATCAGATGGCAGCGATGCAGGACAACCAGACCGCCATGGGTACGGCATTCAACGACGCCAAGAACGACGACACCTTCTATCTGCCGCCGGAGATCTTCAACAACGCCGACTTCAAGCGGGGCATGAAGAGCTTCATCTCTCCCGACGGCAAAGCGGTGCGCTTCATCATCTCGCACGAGGGTGACCCGCTGACGCCGGAAGGCATCAAGCTCATCGATGGGATCAAATTGGCCGCCAAAGAGGCCATGAAGAACACCCCGTGGGAGGGCTCCAAGATCTACATGGGCGGCACCGCCTCGGCCTTCAAGGACATGCAGGAAGGCAACAACTACGACCTGATCATCGCCGGCATCTCGGCGCTGTGCCTGATCTTCATCATCATGCTGATCATCACGCGCAGCGTGGTGGCCGCCGCGGTGATCGTCGGCACGGTCCTGGTGTCCCTCGGAACCTCGTTCGGCCTGTCGGTCCTGGTGTGGCAGCACCTGCTCGGGATCGAGTTGCACTTCATGGTGATGGCCATGGCGGTGATCGTGCTGCTGGCCGTCGGTGCGGACTACAACCTGCTGTTGGTGGCCCGGCTCAAAGAGGAACTGCCGGCCGGGATCAACACCGGCATCATCCGGGCCATGGGTGGCAGCGGGTCGGTGGTGACCGCGGCCGGGCTGGTGTTCGCCTTCACCATGATGTCGATGGTGGTCAGCGAGATGATCGTGGTGGCCCAGGTGGGTTCGACGATCGGATTGGGCCTGCTGTTCGACACTTTGGTGATCCGGTCGTTCATGACACCGTCGATCGCGGCGTTGATGGGCCGTTGGTTCTGGTGGCCACAGCTGGTCCGCCAGCGCCCGCCCCGCGGCGTGGTGGCGCAGGCACTGGCGCGGTCGAACTCATAGAGCACGCCCGTGGGCGGCCGAACCGGCGAATCCCAAATGCAGTCGCGGAGATCGTTAGCGACGCCCTTTCGCGCAGGTTGCGCACCAGGCGCCGTAGCGCTGACTGTTGCCGGCGTCATCCGCATGCTGTCCATCAGGACGGATACCTAGGCGTTATGAAATCACAACGTAGCCAACGTGTTGCGTGCGATCTACCCATCGCCGACCACTGATCCCCTTACGCTAGAGGGCATGTCCGGCCCGTCCGCGGGTTCGCGGTCCACGGTTGCCAAGCTGGCCCTGCACTGTGTGCTGGCCGGATTGCTTGCGGCGGTGTTGATGTTCCCCGTCGTCGGCGGTATCGGCATCATGACCGCGCGACTCTCCGACACCGTGGCACAGGATTCGGCTCAGGTCCTCGAAGGCGAGGCGCCGATCGTCACCACCATGGTCGACACCTCGGGCGAACCGATCGCGTGGCTCTATGAGCAGCGCCGGTGGGTGGTACCCAGCGATCGCATCGCCGACACCATCAAGCTGGCGATCGTGTCGGTGGAGGACAAGCGCTTCGCCGAACACAACGGGGTGGACGTCCAGGGAACGCTGAACGGACTGATCGGATACCTGCGCGGCATCGAAAACGTGCGCGGCGGGTCGACCCTCGAGCAGCAGTACGTCAAGAACTACAACCTGCTGGTCAATGCGAAGACCGACGCCGAGCGCCGAGCCGCCGTCGAGATCAGCCCCGCCCGTAAGGTGCGCGAGATCAGGATCGCGCTGGCGATGGACAAGGCCCTCCCCAAGGGAGAGATCTTGGCCCGATATCTCAATCTGGTGTCATTCGGCAACGGCGCCTTCGGGGTTCAGGACGCGGCGCGCACTTACTTCGGCGTCGATGCCGCCGACCTCACCTGGCCGCAAGCGGCCCTGTTGGCCGGCGTGGTGCGGTCCACCACCGCGTTGGATCCCTACACCAACCCCGACGGTGCCCTCGCCCGCCGCAACGTCGTGCTCGACACCCTGATCGACTATCTCCCGGACCGGGCTGAAGAGCTTCGCGCCGCAAAAGCCGAACCCCTGGGTGTACTGCGTCAGGCCGAGCCCCTCCCGGAGGGCTGCATCGCCGCAGGCGACCGCGCCTTCTTCTGCGAATATGTCCTGCAGTACCTGGCGCGCGCCGGGCTCACGATGGAAGACGTCGCCCGCAACGGGTATCTGATCCGCACCACGTTGGACCCCAAGGTTCAGGACAGCGTCAAGGCAGCGCTGGACAAGTACGCAGACTCCGACGCCGCGGGTGTCGCCAGCGTGATGAGCGTGATCACGCCGGGCAAAGACACCCATCGAGTGGTCGCGATGGGTGACAGCCGCACGTACGGACTCGACCTCGATGCCAATCAGACGGTGCAGCCGCAACCTTTTTCGTTGGTCGGTGACGGTGCCGGGTCCATCTTCAAAATCTTCACCACCGCGGCCGCCATGGAGATGGGCATGGGCATCAACACTCAACTCGATGTCCCCGGGACGTTCATGGGCAAAGGGCTGGGCAGCAGCGACACCCCCGGCTGCCCCAGGGAAACCTGGTGTGTGCGCAACGCGCACGGCTTCCGCAGCCCGCTCAATGTCACCGACGCGCTGGCACAATCACCCAACACCGCGTTCGCCAAACTGATCTCACAGATCGGGGTACCGCGGGCGGTGGACATGGCGGTGCGGTTGGGCTTGCGGTCCTACGCCGAACCCGGCACTGCGCGCGATTACAACCCCGACTCCAACGAGAGCATCGCCGATTACGTCAAGCGGCAGAACATCGGATCCTTCACGCTCGGCCCCTTCGAGCTCAACGCACTCGAGTTGGCGAATGTCGGGGCGACCCTGGCCTCGGGCGGTATGTGGTG
Source organism: Mycobacterium syngnathidarum (assembly GCF_001942625.1). Lineage (GTDB taxonomy): Bacteria > Actinomycetota > Actinomycetes > Mycobacteriales > Mycobacteriaceae > Mycobacterium > Mycobacterium syngnathidarum. The sequence continues at coordinate 164,465 of NZ_MLCL01000029.1, read as the reverse complement.
CCCACCGAGCCCGATCGACAAGATCTTCGACCGGCACGGACGTGAAGTGGGCGTGGAGACGGTGCCCTGCGACCAGGCGGTGCCCGAGGGCCTTGCCAACACGTTGGCCAATGCACTGGGCAAAGACCACTCGGGCGGAACCGCCACCGGTGCAGCGAGTTCAGTGGGCTGGAAGCTGCCGATGTCGGGTAAGACCGGCACCACCGAAGCCCACCGGTCATCGGGATTCCTCGGTTTCACCAACCAGTATGCGGCCGCCAATTACGTCTTCGACGACTCCTCGTCGCCCTCGGGACTGTGCTCGTACCCACTGCGAAAGTGCGGCAACGGCACCCTTTTCGGTGGCACGGAGCCCGCGCTGACCTGGTATGCCGCGATGAATCCCATCGCCGAGAAGTTCGGTCCGATCGCCCTGCCTCCCACCGACCCGCGATATGTCGACGGCGGCCCCGGCGGTCAGGTACCCAGCGTGACCGGACTGAAGGTCGAGGAGGCGCGTAAGCGCTTGTTGGCCGCCGGTTTCCGAGTGGCTGACAAACCCACAGCCGTCAACAGCGAGGCCACCAAGGGTTCGGTCGTCGGGACAACCCCCAGCGGCAGAACAATTCCCGGATCGATCATCACGATCAACACCAGCACGGGGTACGTGCCGCCACCGGTCTACATCCCCCCGCCCGACCTTCCGCCGCCTCCACCAACACTCGCCGAACTCGGACCACCGCCACCGCCCAATGTCATCGAGATCCCCGGGCTACCGCCGATCACCTTGCCGCCTCCGGCTCCGCCTCCCCCGCCACCACCGCCGGCGCCGCCGCCGGCCTGACGGCAGTGGTGCCGAGGATGCTGTCGGCGCCAACACATCCGACGTTTGAATATCGACGGATCGGGCAATTCTTCTCGCCGACAGCCCCACGGGGTTCCTACGTCGAACGGATTGACCATGATCGTGCTCGGCATCATCCTTCTGCTGATCGGCTATTTTGCCGGTATATCGATCCTCTACACCATCGGTGGGATCCTCTTGGTGATCGGCGTCATCCTCTGGATCCTCGGCGCGGTCGGCCGTCCGGTCGGCGGGCGAAAAGTCTGGTATTAGAACAGTCACACCACCGGCCGCGATGGGCGTTCCCCGCCCATCGCGGCCGGTGGTGTCCGAGCGTCTAGCGGTGGCGTTCGAAATACTTCTGGTAGGCCTCGGCGGAAGCCGCCAGATCCGGACGGGCGGCCAGCACGGGTTCCATCTTCCTACGAGCCTCTTCGCGCTTGTACGGGATGAACTCGGTCGGGAAATTCCCCTCGTGAGGGTGGTAGTCCCGCAGCACCCGACGCGCCACGGTGGCCTTGTGCACCTCGTCGACTCCGTCGGCGATGCCCATGGTGGGAGCACCGGCATACATCGCCTGAATGGGCGTGAGATCCGTGGTGCCAAGCGAACCCAGAATGTGCAAGGCGTTGAACGACACGTCACGCAGCACTTTGGCCATGGTGAATTTCACGGCGGCGATCTCAGTGCGCGCTTCCTGCGTCGAGGTGTGGTCGATCTTCCACGCCGTCTCCAATACGAACAGCCGCAACATCTTGATCATCGCGTAGGACTCGGCGATCTTCTCCTGCACCATCTGATGTTCGGAGATGACCTTGCCGTGAGATTGGCGGCTGAGCGCCCGCTCGCACATCATGTCGAACGCCAGGTTGCACTGAGCGATGGTGCGCATGGCGTGGTGGATCCGTCCGCCGCCAAGACGCCTCTGCGCCAATACCTTTGCCCCGTCCTCCGGGCCGAGCAAGTGGTCCAGCGGCACTCGGACGTCGCGGTAGACGATGTGGTTGTGGTTTCGCGGCTGGGGCATGATCTCCACCCCTGGCGTCGTACGGGGCACCACGAACATGCCGTTGGTACACATCACGAACAAGATGTCGGCGACCCGTCCCGCGGAGGTGAACCACTTCTCGCCGTTGATCACCCATTCGCCGCCGTCCCGCACCGCATGGGTCTTGAACAGACTGGGGTCGCTACCGCCTTGCGGTTCGGTCATCGAATATGCCGAGAACATGTCCTGGTTGAGCAGTGGGACCAGCCAGCGTTCCTTTTGTTCGTCGGTGCCGTAGGCGGCGAGCATCTCCATGTTGCCGGTGTCGGGCGCCGACGCTCCGAACATGTGCGGAGCGCCGGCGTATCGGCCGATGATCTCGTTCAGTAGGCCGAGCTTGAGCTGTCCGAAGCCGGGACCGCCGAGCTCCCGATCCAGAAAGATGGCCCACAGGCCCTGATCCTTGACCTCCTGTTGAAGCTCGCGGACATAGGATTTCACCACCGGATCGGGTGACCGCACGGCGTACGGGAAGACGTGGTCGAGCGGCTCGACCTTGTCCTCACAGAACTGCTTGACCCAATCGAGCTTCTTCTGAAACTCCGGTTCAGTGCTGAAATCCCATGCCATATCGGCCTCCTCGCGTGATGCCCTGACGGTCAGGCACGTGCTCCTGTCTAACATCCGCCGCACGGTCCGCGAGGGAAAAGACTCCGAGGGCAGGTGAGTCCTCGGCTGAACGCAGGACGGGCTGGCCCTACGACACGATCGGCGGTGCGTCGATCCGCGCCGAAATCTGTTTGGCGATATTGACGGCCGAATCTCCAGGGTTGGCACTGCAGGTGTTGACGTCGATCACGATGTTGTTGTTCGCGGACAACGCCCGACCACAGGCCCAGCCGCCCGCCTGCGCATTGGTCTGGGTGGTGATCAGGCTCAGCACACCACCGTCGGTGGAAATGGGTCCGGCCTCCCACTTCGTTCCGGTCTGCGTGTGGGTGTACTTCGTGCACGCCGGCCACTGTCGCACCGAGGCGTCGTAAAAAGCCTTGGCCTGGTCGGCGTCGACGAAGCGAACCACTGCCTGCTTGGCGTAGTGGGCGGTGCCGTCGGGCTCCCGCAACGACATCTCCTGCTCGTCGGTGAATCCACTGTCGGCATATACGGGTGCCTGCGCCGAGCCGTCAACCGCGAGGCACTCTCGGGGCGCCATCGTCGCGCTGTCGTCGGACATTTGAGAGCCGGTACTGGTGACAGCCATGCCCCCGGCCGACATGGCCGCATTGATTTGTTCGGGCGAAAGCAACAACCGAGGCAATGTTTTCTGCCTCAGCGGAGTCGGAGGAAAAGATGTGATCATCGGTCTTTCCGACGTGGTCTCGGCTGCCTGTTCTGTCGATTGACCGCATCCTGCGGCAAGGGCACAAGCAGCGGCGATGACGACCGCCCTCGTCACAATGCGCATTCGTTATCCCCCCATCTCTGCGCTGTCAGATCTGAGTCGTTGTGGCTTTGGCCAATATGGACATATCCAGGGAAGCAACGATGTCGTCCTCAAACGTACGACATCGCTGATCAGTTCGAAGACTTTTCGGAACCGTTACCGAAACACCATCAACGTCGGCGCCCCGGCTGTTGGATGGGGCTTTTCCAGTGGGGCGGGCGGGGCTCGAACCCGCGACCTAGGGATTATGAGTCCCCAGCTCTGACCAACTGAGCTACCGCCCCCGGGCGCATCTGCGCGGCAATATGGTCGCACACGCTGCGGGCCCAAATACCAGTCAGGGGCCGCAGGCAGGCCCGGCACTGATCTTCATGGGCCTTCCGGGTCGGTGGGATCATGGCGGACGTGCCTTCTCACGCGTTCGCCTCGGACAATGCCGCGCCCGCACACCCGACGGTGATCGCCGCGATCGCCGAGGCCAACAACGGCGCGGTCGCGTCGTACGGCAACGACGACCTGACCCAACGCGCAGCCGAGGCCGTCAAGGCCACGTTCGACGCCCCCGACGCCGAGGTGCTGTTCGCGCTCACCGGCACGGCGGCCAACGTCATCGCGCTGGCATCGGCAGTGCGGCCGTGGCAGGAGATCCTGTGCAGCGACGTCGCGCACACTCTTCTCGACGAGGCCGGTGGACCGGTCCGGCTGTCCGGCGCCTCGGTGACACCATTGCCCAGTGACAACGGCCTGATCGACCCGGCCCTGCTGGATGCCGCGGTAGCCCGCCGCGGGCCGGTACATCACTCACAGCCACGCATCGTCACCATCACCCAGTCCACCGAGAACGGCCGCGTCTGGACGCCGCACGCCGTCAAGGACTTCGTCGACCATGCCCACGATCTCGATCTCCTCGTCCACGTCGACGGCTCCCGGGTTGCGAATGCGATTGCTGCCTCGGGCACCTCGCCCGGCGGCGCGGTCGCCGACGCCGACATCATCACCGTCGGCGGTACCAAGAACGGCATGTTGATGGGCGATGCGATCCTGGTGCGCCGGCCCGAGTTGTTCGACGGCATCCACTTCGTGCAGAAACAGATCGGTCAGCTGGCCAGCAAGCAACGTTTCATCGCGGCCCAGTTCGAGGCGATCTTGCGCGACGGACTGTGGCTGCAGACCGCCACCCATGCCAACCGGCTGGCCGCGCGGCTCAGCACGGGTTTAGGGGCACTGGGCCTGAGACTGGCCGCTCCCACCGAAGCCAACGAGATCTTCGTCGACCTCGAACCCGCTGTCTACGCCGCGGTCGCCGCTGAGTATGCCGTGCACCGTCCCGACCCGCAGCTGCCCACGGTGCGGTTCGTGTGTTCCTGGGCGACCACCGAAGCCGAAGTCGACGGAGTTCTGGGGGTGGTGCGGCGCGCACTCCACGCCGCCAACCCCGATAACCCTCAGCTGTAGATCGGCTGCCCGTCGGGGCCCAGCCGGTACTCCTCGGTGCCTTCGTCGATGCGCGCGGCGTCGGCACCCAGTGCGACAGCCACCTTGTTGCACGCATTGCGCATCACGTCGAGGGTCAGTTCGACGGCTTCGTCCTGCGAAAAGTGTTGACGGAGTTCGTCGCCGGACACCTGGGCCGGGGCCCAGATGAGTGCGTCGACGTAGCGCAGTGCGGCCTTGTGCCGATCCGACAGGTCCGAGTTCTCGAAGTCGTCGATGGCGTCGTAGTCGGACTCGGTGGCGCCGGCCTCCAGCGCCGCGGACTCCCGCAGTGACTTGCACAGCCGGCAGTTGTGCTGGCGCGCCCCGCGCAGGCGCACCATCTCGGAGGTCACCGGATCCAATCCGCGCATCCGGCCGACCGACGGCACGAACGTGTCCAGCACATAGTCCGCCGGATTGGTCTGGTGGTCCCAGACCACGTCGTCGGTGACCCAATCGACGCCCAGGGCGGCGAGCCCGGCCCGCATCCGCGGCACGAAGTCGGCCACATAGATCAAGGTCGCCACCGTGAACACATCGGGTCCGAGCAGATCGGAGAATGCCGCGCGCTGCGCGTCGTTGATGCCGGTGACGTCGATGCTGAACTGCTCGGCGAACTCCGTCACCATCGGGTCGACGGCGCCGCCCCGAGTCTCGGCAGGCAGGGGCGCCAGCCCTAGCGTCGAAGCACACACCTCACGCACCGCGGCGTTGACATCGGCCAACTTCGGTGGCGACACCGCGACCAGGTGCATCAACTCATTGAGCACATCGGCAGACACACCGGCAGTATCCACCAACGCGCCCCGCCCCGTGTGATTACCGCCCGCCGATTCCGAATACCATGCCCAGCCTCGTGGCCGGCGCGGGTGCTTCAGGTGCGCGACGCCGGGCTCAGCGGCCAGGATCAGGCCGGCGTTCCCATGGCCACGTCATGAGCGCCCACACGCCGGCCACCAGTGTGCTGGCCACCAGCACGTAGACCGGCCATGGCCCCATCAGGTCGAGTAGCGACGCGGTGGCCGGCTTGGCGTTGAGGAAGCCGTAGTTGGTTTCGGCAAGGGCGTTGAACGTCATGGTGAATGCGGCCCACACCGCGGTCACCACCACCACGAATCGATAGTCACGCCAATTCGGGCGCATCCCGCGGCCCCAGGTCAAATAGATTGCGGCCCAGACCACCAGCAAATGAATCGACCAGAACGCCAGGAACTCATAGTGCGGGAAATCCGGGCTTCTGAGGACCGGAGAGATGAGCGCCTGTGTACTCAACACCAGACCCCAGTAGTAGGTGAGCACGAAGGCCCAGTGTCGTTGCGACCACAGCGCATAGGCGCCCACGACGGTCGCCAGGTCGGTCAGGCGCAACGGGACGGAGCGTTCGACCGACGGCGGGATGAGCGTGTAGACGAGCATCGCGGCATAGATTGCGGCTGTCAGCGTTCCGAGAACCCGGCCCAAAGTCCGTGACTGCCGTTCGCTCTGGCGCCGGCCGAGCCAAACCAACACCGCTGCCCCGACGACGAAAACGGCGATGGCGGCCCAGTGTGACGGGCCGTATACCGCGAAATGCCGTTGGGACAACACCGTCAACTCATTGGGCCTGGCTCACCGAGGACATGTGGAAATCCGGGATCCGCAGTGTCGGCATGGAGGCCCGGGTCGCCCAGTCGCCCCACTCGCGCGGCAGGGTGACCTCGCTGATCCCCGCCTCGGTGGCGCGCCGCAAAAGGTTCAGCGGGCTTTCGTTGAACCGGAAGTTGTTGACCGCGGCGGTCACCTCTCCGTCCTCGATCAGGTAGACACCGTCGCGGGTCAATCCCGTCAGCAGCAGTACGGTCGGATCGACTTCACGTATGTACCACAGTGTGGTCAGCAGCAGGCCGCGCTCGGTGCCGGCGATCATGTCGGCCAATTCGATTGTGCCGCCGGTCATCAGCAGGTTGTCGGCGGGAACCGCGACAGGTGCGCCGTATTCAGCGGCCACCGCCCGCGGATAGGCCAGCGCATTGACCACCCCGTCGCGAATCCAGTCCACCCGGCCGATGTCCATGCCGTTGTCGAAGATCGACACCCGTTCCGAGGAACTCGGCACCGCGACAAACGGTTGGCAGGCGAGTTCCCCTGCGAACGGGTCGGAGTACAGCGTCAGGCCCAGATCGGTGAGCTTCTCCCCCACCCGCGTCCCACCCGGGGCCGACAGCGCGCTGCGCCCCTCCTGCGCGCCACGACCATCCATGGCCCAGGTCAGATAGATCAACATGTCGGCCACCGTCGAGGGCGGCATGAGTGTCTCGTAGCGGCCGGCCGGCAGCTCGACCGTCCGCTCCGCCCACCCCAACTTCAGCGACAACTCGTCGAGCAGTGAATCCACCCGCACGTCAACGAAATCCGGGGTACTCACCCCCGTCCACACGCTCGCCCCGTTCCGCTTGGCGTTGACCTCCACCGACCCGGTCGGCTGGGTGTAGCGACGACGCAGGCCGGTCGAGGTCGCCAGGAACGTGGTCTCCATGACATGGCGGGCGTAACCGTAGAGCTGGTCGGAACCGGCAAAGCCCTTGGCCAGGTCATCGGCGATACCGGCGAACACGTGCGCACCCGTGCCCACCACCGGGGCGTCCCAATCGTCGGGCACCCCGGTGGCCGGCAACGGTGCTGCGGCGTCGCGAGCCTCGGGTGAGGCCGCGGCAGCACGCTGCGCGGCGAGCACCAAGTCGCCGATCACCGCCGGATCTACCTCGGTCGAGCGCACCGACCCGACATGTGCCTTGCCTCCGCTTCGCACGATCGAGATCACCGTGATGGTCCGGCTGATGGTCTCACCGTTGGTGGTCATCGAGTTACCGGCCCACCGCAGCGATGCGTCAGATCGATCAGTCACCAAGACCATGGTTTCCATACCGGGATCGGCTGCCCCCAAGGCGATGTCGACCACCTGCTGCGCGCCGATCATCGTCCGCCCTCCGTCCGGGTGTTCAGTACGTTGATGCCGCGGAACAGCGCGCTCGGACAGCCGTGGCTGACCGGTGCCACCTGCCCAGGCTGAGCCTTGCCACAGTTGAACGCCCCACCGAGGCGCCAGGTGGAAGGCCCGCCGACCGCTTCCATCGCACCCCAGAAATCGGTGGTGGTGGCCTGATACGCCACGTCGCGCAGTTGACCGTCGAGCCGACCGTCACGGATCCGGTAGAACCGCTGACCGGTGAACTGAAAGTTGTACCGCTGCATGTCGATCGACCATGATTTGTCCCCGACGACGTAGATGCCGTCGGACACCCGCGAGATCAGATCCTGTGTGCTGAGATCCTCGGGCCCGGGCTGCAACGACACGTTGGCCATCCGCTGGATCGGAACGTGATGTGGCGAGTCGGCGTACGAGCAGCCGTTGGAGCGGGCCTCGCCGAGTCGCGGGGCGAACACCCGATCCAGCTGGTAGCCGACGAAGACACCGTCGCGCACCAGGTCCCAGCTCTGTGCCCGCACCCCTTCGTCGTCGAAACCAACGGTGGCCAAACCGAACTCCACCGTTCGGTCAGCGGTCACGTTCATCACCGGCGAGCCGTAGCGCATGGTGCCGAGCTTGTCCGGGGTGGCGAACGACGTCCCGGCGTAGGCCGCTTCATAGCCGATGGCCCGGTCGTATTCGGTGGCGTGCCCGATCGATTCGTGGATGGTCAGCCACAGGTTGGACGGGTCGATCACCAGGTCGGTGGGCCCGGCGACGACCGACGGCGCCTTGCTCTTCTCGGCCAGCAGCGTCGGCAGCTCGGCCAGCTCAGAGGTCCAGTCCCACACCTCATCACCAGCCAATGCCTCCCAGCCCCGCGCCGTCGGCGGGGCCAGCGTGCGCATGGTCTCGAACGACCCGGCCGCCGAGTCCACGGCCACCGCCTCCATCGTCGGCATCACCCGGACCCGCTGCTGGGTGATCGAGGATCCGAACGTATCGGCGTAGAAGGTCTGCTCCTTGACCGCATGCACTCCGGCCGACACGTGGTTCACACCGTCGGCCGCCATCAGCCGACCGGAGTACTCGCCCAGCACGGCCATCTTGTCGGCAGCGGGAACGGTGAACGGGTCGACAACGTAATCGGACACCCACGACACATCGGTGTAGACCGGTTCACCGGCCAGCTCTATCCGCTCGGCATTGAGCGGTGCAAGCGTCGTGGCCACTTGCACCGCGCGACGCGCCGTCTGCGCGGCAACTTCAGGCGCCAGCTCGGCGTGAGAGGCAAAACCCCACGCGCCGTCCACGATCACCCGCACGGCCAGACCTACCTCGCGGTTGACCACCGACATCTCCAGCTCACCGTCGCGCAATTGGATGATCTCGGTGGTGATCCGGTGAATCCGCAGATCGGCATAGCTGGCGCCGGCCGCGGCTGCCGCGGACAACGCCGCGTCAGCCAACTCGGACCGGGGCAGCTCCAGGAAGTCGGCGTCCACGCGTCGTTGAGCTGTCACGCCCCCACGGTAGCGGCGCCGCGGTGGCGAGTCGGTTCAGGTGCGGGCAATCCGGCTCAACCAGGTCTCCACGTCGCGGTGGCGGGTGAATCGGACGATGTGCAGGTGTGGCAACTGCGGCCCCAGGGTTGGGATGGAGTCGCGGAGCTTGTTTCGGGTGCGAAAGCCCCAGCGCAAGATGTGGTCCGGGTCGGTGAAGATTGTGCGCAGCGGCGGTTCGATGTTGCCGTTCCACAGCTCGACACGGCCGACACGCCTGCGAACGGTGCGGCGCGTCAGCTGACGCATCGAGACCGGAGTCGGCAGGTCCAGCCACAGCAGCGTGTCGGCGCGCGCCAGGATCTGGCCGCGCACGGCGCGGTACTGCCATTCGATCACCCAGGAATCTGCCGCGATGAACTCTTCGACTTCGTGGACGAACGTGGGTCGAGGTTCCCATCCTGGCCCGTGATACAGGCTGTCGATCTCGACGTACGGCAGGTCCAACTGGTGCGACAGCCGTTTGGCGAGCGTGGTCTTACCTGATCCCGTAGTACCGGCGACGGCGATGCGCCGCGGCTCCCAGGTCACCGAATCTTGAGCCGTCAACACCAGACCGATCGTAGCGAGGCATACCGTGTGGACATGACGAAGCTCAGCAGGCGGACAGTCCTGGGAGGTGCGGCGGCGGCCGCCGGTGCAGCCGCGGCCGGATGGGGCGGCTACGAACTGCTCGGCCGTCCCCGCCCGGGCGCGGCTGCCCAGCCCAACATCCTCGTCGTCATCGTGGACCAGATGCGGGCCCCGCAGTGGTTCCCCGATACCGAGCAACTCGGTGCGCTGCTGCCGAATCTGGACCGCCTGCGGGCGGCCAGCACGGTGTTCGGCTCGCATTACAGCGCGTCCAACATGTGCACACCATCGCGCGGCGTGCTGACCACCGGCCTCTACTCCCATCAGACCGGCTGCCTGTACACCGGCGAAGGACCTACCGAGTCGACCCTGGCCGCCCGGTTTCCCACCTGGGGAACGATGCTGCGCGACGCCGGATACCGCACCTGGTGGTGGGGCAAATGGCATCTGGGCAGCCTGGCGGACAACACGCCCGACGGGCTGGACGTGCACGGCTTCTCCGGGGGCACCTACCCGTCCCCCAACGGTGCACCGAATCAGGGCCTGCAGCAGGATCCGTCGATTGTCGACCAGTTCTCCGGGTGGTTCGACGCCCACGCGAACGAGGGCCCCTGGTGCACCACGGTTTCGTTGGTCAATCCCCATGACATCTGCTGGTGGCCGAAAAACCCGCTACCGCACGATGTTCCGCATGTGTTCAGCGCGAAGCCGGTGAACTTCGAGACCGCCGACGATCTGCGCCGCCGGGGCAAGCCGCAGTTGCAGATCGACTACATGAATTTCATGTCGCCACTGATGACGGGTGCGATGGACCACAGCGGACCCGAGTCGGCCGCGCAGTGGGCGCGATGCCTGGACATGTACCTGTGGCTGCAACAACAGGTGGACACCCAGATCGGCCGGGTGCTGGACATTCTCGCGGCCCGACCGGACATCGACGACAACACTGTCGTCGTGTTCACCTCCGACCACGGCGAGTACGCGGGCTCGCACGGCCTGCGCGGCAAGGGCGCCGCGGTCTATGAGGAGAGCATCCGGGTGCCGCTGTACATCCGGGATCCGTTCGGTCACCTGACCCCATCGGCCGGCGCGACGCGGACACAGCTGACCTCCAGTGCCGACCTGGCTCCACTGTTGCTGACCATCGCGCACGGCGGGCCCGGGTGGCGGTCCGACTCCCGGTACTCCTACCTGTCGAGCCGTGCCGACATCGCCGGGATCGCCGCCGACGCGGCAGCATCGGGCCGGCCGTGGATCGCGCACGCCACCGACGACATGTCGGTGGAGGAAATGGCCGCGTTGATGAAATCCCCACTGGCGAAGAAGTTCTTCGGCTCCGGTGGCCCACCGACCGAGATTCCCACCTCGGCCCCCAGCCACATCGTCGCGGTGCGGACCACAGACGCCAAGCTCGGTATGTACACGTACTGGAAGCCCGGCTCGATGGACATCGACACCTCGCAACCGATCCATCACGAGTTGTACGACTACACAACCGATTCCGGACGCCGAGAGCTCGACAACCAGGCGGGCCGCAGCGCCAAGCAGGCCGATCTGCAGGGCCTGCTCGACCATGAGGTGTTGCCCGAACTGCGGGCGCCACTGCCGAAGTTCCTCGATGAGGCGCAGGAGCAGGGGTTGGCGAATATGAGGGAGCTCGCGGAGCTTCGCGGAGGCTGAGCCGACCAAACGGCACGGAGGCTGAGCCGACCAAACGGCACGGAGGCTGAGCCGACCAAATCAGCACAGCGGCACTGGTTGACGTACTAGCTTGACGTCATGCGCGTGATGGTCACTGGTGGCACCGGTTTTGTGGGTGGCTGGAGCGCGAAAGCGATTGCCGACGCCGGGCATTCCGTTCGTTTCCTGGTGCGCAACCCGGACCGGCTGCACACCAGCGTCGCCATGCTCGGCGTCGACATCTCCGATCATGCGGTCGGCGACATCACCGACCGCGACTCGGTCCTGCGGGCACTCGAGGGTTGCGACGCCGTGCTGCACAGTGCGGCATTGGTCGCGACCGATCCGAGCCAGACCGCGCAGATGATGAGCACCAACATGGATGGCGCACGGAACGTGCTCGGCGGCGCCGCAGAACTCGGCCTCGATCCGATCATCCATGTGTCGAGCATTACCGCACTGTTCAATCCCGACGTGGAGACACTGGACGCGGACCTACCGGTGTTCGGCGGGAATGACGGCTACGGGCGGTCCAAAGCACAGGTCGAGATTTACGCGCGCGGAATGCAGGACGCCGGCGCACCGGTGAACATCACCTATCCGGGCATGGTGATGGGACCCCCGGTGGGCAATCAGTTCGGCGAGGCCGGCGAGGGCGTCGCGGCCGCACTGCAACTCGGCGCCATCCCGGGGCGCAGTGCGGCCTGGACGATCGTCGACGGCCGGGATCTGGCGGCCCTGCATGTCGCCCTGCTGGAACCGGGTCGCGGTCCCCGGCGCTACATGGCCGGCGGGCATCGGATTCCGGTGGACCAACTGGCCAAACTGCTCACCGAGGTCGGCGACAAGCCGATGTTCGCCGTCCCGGTTCCCGACACCGTATTGCGCGTCGCCGGACAGGTACTCGATCGGGTGGGGCCCTTCCTGCCGTTCCAGACCCCGTTCACCGAAGCCGGGATGCAGTACTACACGCAGATGCCCGCTTCCGACGACTCACCGAGCGAACGCGACTTCGGCATCACCTACCGGGATCCGCGAATCACGCTGGCCGACACTGTGGCCGGATTCCGAGGCCTCGGCAGCTGACTGCCAGTCGTGCCGGCGTCAGTTACCGCCGATCTCGCCTGCCGTCTGCACCATCGGCGCCGAGGGGGCCGCACCGCCGAGCTGACGGGCTGCGAAATCGGCTGCCTGGATTGCCATCCCGTTGTCCTTGTAGGAGCTGTGGGCGGCGCGGTTCAGGCCACCGGGGAAGCAGATCGGGTCGCCGGGAGCACACAGCTGGATGGTCTTGGCCAGGTAGGGCTGCCCGATCGCGATGGGCGGTGCGCTGCGATCGGCCAGGCCCAGGATCCACTCGTCCGGCGTTCCGAACAAGGCCACGGCCGCGACGTGCGAGGCGATCGATGCCGGCATCGGACCGCTGATACCGGCGGGCAGGACGAATCCGGCGGGCACGGAGCTGGAGGTGGTGTAACCGGCCACGGCGGCGCCCTGCGAGTACCCGCCGAGCACGATCTTCGTCGCCGGGCAGTTGGCGGCGATGGACTGGATCCGGTTGCTGGCATCGGCGACACCGTCGGCCGCCTGGCCGAAGTTCAGCGATGCCGGGTAGTTCACCCCGTACACGTCCACCGTCTTGCCGGGTAGGTCTGCGGTGAGCGCGTCGACGAAAGCCTGGCCGGTGGCACCCACGCCGGGTGCCTCATTGGTGCCGCGGGCGAACACGACCTCGACGTCGGCACACGCGTCGGCCGCATTGGCCGAGGCGATCGGACCTGCCACCGATGCGAAGGCCAGGGCGGCCAGGCCGAGCACGGTGAACAGCACGGACTGCGCTGCCCTGGTTATCGAAGCGCCCGGTTGGACACGCTGCGCTGTGCTCATGAGTTGGCCCCCAGTCCTCTGCGTTTGTTACTTGCTAAAAGCGCAGAGCCGGGTCTCCGATTCCGGAACAGTCAAGTGATGTACGTCATCTGAGCAAACTGCCCGCATCGGGATTGCCCAGCAGGCTTTCGGCGTTGAGGTGGGGCTGCGCCTGCCCGGCGTGGCGTCCGCAGGTCGTGAACCGCTTTAATGGCCCGATGGCCACCTCGCGTGTCCGCACGACCGCACTGGGGTACGCGCTCGTCGCCCCCAGCCTGTTCGGCGTGGTCACCTTCCTGTTACTGCCCATGCTGGTGGTGGTCTGGCTGAGCCTGCAGCGGTGGGATCTGCTCGGCCCGATCGAGTATGTGGGGCTGGACAATTGGACGTCGGTGCTCACCGATTCCTCGTTCGCCACCTCGCTGGGGGTGACGCTGCTGTTCGTGGTACTCGTGGTGCCGGCCCAAACCGTTCTGGGGCTGGTCGCGGCCTCGCTGCTGGCGCGCGGACTCCCCGGCAACGGCTTCTTCCGCACCGTGTACGTGTTGCCGTGGATCTGCGCGCCCCTGGCCATCGCGGTGTTGTGGAAATGGATCCTGGCTCCCACGGACGGGGCGCTGAGCACTGTGCTCGGTCGGCAGGTGGACTGGCTCACCGATCCGGGGCTGGCCCTGCCGGTGGTGTCGGCGGTGGTGGTGTGGACCAACGTCGGCTATGTGACGCTGTTCTTCCTGGCCGGCATCCTCAACATCCCGGCCGATGTGCACAACGCCGCCCGCACCGATGGCGCCACCGACTGGCAGCGGTTCTGCCACATCACCCTGCCGATGCTGCGTCCGACCATGTTCTTCGTCCTGGTCACCGGCATCGTCAGCGCCGCGCAGGTATTCGACACGGTCTACGCGTTGACCGCGGGTGGGCCGCAAGGTCGCACGGACTTGGTGGCCCACCGGATCTACGCCGAGGCGTTCGGCGCGGCAGCGGTGGGCCGCGCCTCGGTGATGGCCATCGTGCTGTTCGTCATCCTCGTCGGCATCACGCTCCTTCAGCACGTCTACTTCCGCCGCAGGATCAGCTATGACCTCACGTAACGCGTTGATCTATGTGGGGCTGGCCCTGGGTGCTGTGATCACCTTGCTGCCTTTCGGCCTGGGGCTACTCACCTCGTTCACCTCCGCTGAGCAGTTCGCCACCGATCGCCCGCTGTCGCTGCCCGAGCCGCCGACGCTGGAGAACTACATCGGGCTGGCCGATGCCGGTTTCGGTCGCGCCGTCGTGGTCACCGCGTTGATGACCGCTGTCATCCTGCTGGGCCAGCTGGTGTTCTCGGTTCTGGCCGCCTATGCCTTTGCCCGGCTGCGGTTTCCCGGCCGCGACGCGCTGTTCTGGGTTTACCTCGCGACGTTGATGGTGCCCGCGACGGTGACCGTGGTCCCGCTGTATCTGATGATGGCCGAGGCGGGGCTGCGCAACACCTTCTGGGCGCTGGTGCTGCCGTTCATGTTCGGCTCGCCGTACGCGATATTCCTGCTACGCGAGTACTTTCGGACCATTCCGCGTGATCTGATCAACGCGGCCCGCCTCGACGGCGCCCACACGCTGGACGTCATCACCCACGTGGTACTGCCGGCGAGCCGGCCGATTCTGGTCACGCTGGCGCTGATCACAGTGGTGAGCCAATGGAACAACTTCCTCTGGCCGTTGGTGATCACGAGCGGCAGCAAGTGGCAGGTGCTCACGGTCGCTACGGCCGGGCTGCAGTCGCAGCACAACGCGCAGTGGACACTGGTGATGGCGGCGACCACGGTGGCGATCGTGCCGCTGATCGTGTTGTTCATCGTGTTCTCGCGCAACATCGTCCGTTCGATCGTCGTGACAGGCATCAAGTGATCGCCGAGATCAACACCAGGGCTGTGAACTCAGCGCCTCGACGACCCTCGCGTCGATCTCGTGACAGGACACCGTCGTGAGGCGCTCGACGGCATTGGCCACCGGCCTGGCTCTGACCATGGCCGTCCTGCTCGTCGCCGCCGTCCTGCTCGGTCGCACGACCGAACAGGACGAAGGCCGCACGGTCGTCACCGTGCGGCTGTGGGACCCTCAGGTCGCGGCCGCCTACCGGGAATCCTTCGCAGAGTTCAGCAAGGAACACCCCGATATCGAGGTGCGGGTCAACACCGTGGCGTATTCGGCCTATTTCGACAGCCTGCGCACCGATGTGGCCGGTGGCAGCGCCGATGACATTTTCTGGCTGTCCAACGCCTACCTCGCCGGCTATGCCGACAACGGCCGGCTGCTCGACATCGGACAGATGTTGGGTGCCAACGCCGCCCGCGCCTGGGAACCCTCGGTGCTCAACCAGTTCACCCGCAACGACGCCCTGTGGGCGGTCCCGCAACTGACCGATGCCGGCATCGCGGTGTACTTCAACGCCGATCTACTCGACGCCGCCGGAGTCGATCTCGCCGAACTCACCGCGTTGCGTTGGTCCAACGGACCCGACGACACGCTGCGGTCGCTGGCCGCCCGGCTCACCGTCGACGAGCAGGGCCACGCGGCCGGCACCGACGGCTTCGACGTGGGGCGCGTCCGGCAGTGGGGCTACAACGCCGCCAACGACCTGCAAGGCATCTACCTCAACTACATCGGCTCGGCGGGCGGCATTTTCACCATCGGCGACCGCTTCGCGTTCGACAACCCGCAGGCCGCCGAGGCCTTCGAGTACCTGGTTCGGCTGATCAACGACGATCACGTCGCCCCGCCGGCCTCGGCCACCAACAACAACGGAGACTTCTCCCGCAACATGTTCCTGCAGGGCCGCATGGCGCTGTTCCAGTCTGGCACCTACAACCTGGCGGCCATCGCGAATCAGGCGCACTTCCGTTGGGGGGTGGTGATGCTGCCCGCCGGCCCGAAAGGTCGAGTCAGCGTCACCAATGGCATTGCCGCAGCCGCGAACTCGGCGACGCGCCATCCGGATGCGGTGCGCACGGTGTTGTCGTGGATGGGCAGCAAGCGCGGCAACGAATACCTTGGTGTCAAAGGTGCCGCCATCCCGGCCGTGCTGGCCGCCCAGCCGGTCTACCACGACTACTGGAAAGCGCGCGGTGTCGACGTCAGCCCCTTCTTCCGGGTGTTGAACGGGCCGCGGATCCCAGCACCTGGCGGGGCCGGCTTCCCGGCCGGATATCAAGCCCTCCAGCCATATTTCGACGAAATGTTCCTGGGCCGCCGCGATGTCGAGAAGACCCTGGCCGATGCGCAGTGGGCGGCCAATTCCGCAGCGGCCCGCTGATCGGGAGAAAACCCGGGCCCTGACGTCCCGCACTTCGCCTACATTGGGCTGATGCCCCAGCACACCAGTGCATCCCGCCACCGGATCACGGTCGCTCTGTTTGCCGCGGCCACCATGGCCTTCGCCCCGGCCTGCGCGGCCGGTCACTCACCCAATTCCTCGGCGCCGGCCGCGCCCCAGAGCGACGCCGGGTTCGCCCCAGCGGCCCCGGCGCCGGAAGCCGGGCCGGGAATGAAGACCGCGCCGGTGCCCGCCGAGGTCAAACGCGACATCGTCAAGACGGCATCGATGTCGATCACCACCGGCAGTCCGGCCGCGGTAGCGGACAAGGCCGTCTCGCTGGCCACCGATGCCGGCGGACGGGTCGACAGCCGCTCGGAGGACGCCGGCTCCAGTTCCGGCCGGGCCCACATCGCTCTGGCGCTTCGGGTCCCAGCCGCCAAACTCGAAGGCACCCTCGACGAGTTCAAGAAACTCGGCACGGTGCAGACCGTCGAGGTCCGCGCCGACGATGTGACATCACAGCGTGTCGATCTCGACGCCCGCATCACCGCCCTGCAGACCTCGGTGGACCGACTGCTGGGAATCATGCGCGACGCGAAGGACCCCGAGGCGTTGATCCAGGCAGAACAGGCGTTGTCACAGCGCCAGGCCGACCTCGACAGCCTGCGCGCGCAACGGACCCAGCTTGGCGATCAGATCGACTACAGCACAGTCAATCTCGATATCACCGCCGAGCAGATCGGCGGCCCGGCCCCGCAGTATCAGGGGTTCTGGGGGCAAGTCGAGCGTGGGTGGCACGGCTTGGTCTCGGTGGCCTCAGCAGCGGTGATGCTGTTCGGCCTGCTCCTGCCGTGGCTGGCGGTCGTGGTGATCGCGGCCGGGATCATCCTCGCGGGGGTCCGGCTGACCAGGTCACGTCCCGGTCCGCGGTCAGCGGCGGGGCAGGCTGGTCGGCAGGATGGTCAACTCCAGAGCCAGGGCGCTGCCGCAGACCAGGACGAGGACGGCGAAGGCGATCCAGTCCCGCCGGCGAGGGCGTGACGGCGCTGCCGAGATCTGGCCGGCGCCCCCGCGCGCGGTGATCGCATCGCCCATCTCGTCGCCGCGGCGCAATGCCACGGTGACGGCGGCAGCCAGCAGATCGATCAGGTTGGCCACGCGTTGTTTGCGCCGCGCCCGGAACGTCTCGGCCGGCTCGACGGGCCGCAACCGGTGCGCCGCATACAACGTCCGGAACTCGTCGATGAGCATCGGGAAAGCCCGCAGCGCCAAGGCAATCGTCACCGCCCAGTCATGCACGGGGATGCGCAGCAGTCGCAGCGGGCGGCCCAGCGTGGCCACCGCCGGCGCGACGTCGGCGACATTCGTGGTCCAGGACACCAGTGCGCCGAGACCCAGCAGCACGACCGACAACGCGGTGATCCGCAGGAAATTGAGCAACCCGCCCAGACCGACCTGCACCGATCCGATGTCGACGAACGGCGAGCCACCGGCCAGAGCGGCCAGCGCACCACCGATCAGCAGCAAGATCCACAGGAAGAACGGGATCGACGGCAGCACGCCACGCGGGATGCGTGCCAGCCGCGCGGTCACCAGGATCAGCACTGCGACGAACCCGATCGGCACCCATCCGGGGTAGAACGTCAGCAGCACGCCGATGCCCGCCACACCCAGCAACTTGGTGCCGGCCCACAGTCGATGGATCACGGTGTCGCCGGGTACCGGGCGCAGCAGCACGACGGGCTTGCGTTGGCCCTGTGCCGGGGCGCTCATCGGGAACCTCCGGCGGCCGTCGGGGCCAGGGCCAGTTCACCCTGGTGTAGGTGCAGCGTGCGCGGGCACAGGCCTTCCAGGCCGGTGAAGTCGTGCGAGATGACCACCACGGTCAACCCGTTGTTGTGCCGCAGATCCTCCAGCAACCGCAGCAGCCCCCGCTGACTGGCGGCGTCGAGTCCGGCCAGCGGCTCGTCGAGGATCAGCGCGCGCGGAGAGCGGGCCAGCAATCCGGCCAGCACGACGCGGCGCATCTGACCGCCCGACAGCTGATCGATGCGGCGCTGGGCCAGCGCCGCATCCAGTCCGACCATCTCCAATGCGCCCGAGATGCGAGCGTCCTCACGCACCGAGAACCCCGCGGCCGAGGCGATTTCACGGCCCACGGTGCTGCGCATCAATTGCAGGCGGGCAGCCTGGAACGAGATCGCCACCGAGCCCACCTGCTGGGACACGGGCGCCCCGTCGAGCAGGCAGGCGCCATAGGTGGGAACCGTCAGCCCGGCCATGATCCAGGCCAGCGTCGACTTGCCGGAGCCGTTCAGGCCGTGCACCAGGACACCGTCACCCTCGTTGACGGTGAACGTGATGTCGCGCAAAGCCGTTTTCGCCCAAGGGGTTCCGCTGGCGTATTCGTGTCCCACACCCGTGAGCTCGAGCACCGGAGCGCTGTGGTGGGCGGTGGTCGTCGCAGCCACGGGCACCGCGGAGGTCTGCACCATGTCGGTGTTGTCGGCGGTGCCACCGTTGCCGCTGAGGGCCACCGTTCGATCGGCGGAATCAGCCTCGTCGTTGTAATGCGTGATGTGCACCAAGGACATCCGGTGGTGATCGGTCAGCCCCGACAAGACGTTCATCAGTGTGTCGCGGCCCTGCTGATCGACCATGCTGGTGACCTCGTCGGCGATCAGCATCGAGGGTTCGCGAGCCAGCGCGCCGGCAACTGCCAGCCGTTGCAGTTCGCCACCGGACAGTCCCCCGGTGTCACGCTCGGCCAGGCCGTCGAGCCCGACTTCAGCCAGCAGCCGCTCGACATCGGCGGTCGCGCCGACGGGAAGTCCCCACACCACGTCGTCTGCCACGCGGGTCCCCAGCACCTGGCTTTCCGGATGCTGCATCACCACTGCGGTGCCGCCGATGCGGCCCAGCCCCACGGCCCCGGCCCGCTCGATGCGGCCCGACGTGGGTTGGCGCCCGGCCAATATGAGCATCAGGGTGGTCTTTCCCGAGCCGTTCGGCCCGGTCACCGCGACATGCTCGCCGGGTTGTAGTTCCATCGACACCGGACCCAACGCGTCACGCTCGACGCCCGGGTACCGGAACCGCACGTCGGTCAGCCGGGCAGGCACCGGTGCGGGTGTGGCTCCGTCGTCCTCGTCGGCGCCATCGAGTTTGTGGACGTCGGGAACGCCGAGCAGCCGCGCCAGGATGCGCGACAACGCCCACCAACCGATCATGCTGACCGAGGTGATGCTGGTGATGCCGAGGAGCAGCATCAGCAGCGGCCAATAGTCCAGCATGGTGGCGAATGTCGCGCGCAGCGGTGCGGCCGCCGCGTCCAGCACCGGGATGCGATCGAGGACCTTGGCGATTCCCTCGATACCTGCGCTCAGTGAGTCGAAGATCAGGCTGCGCAGTCGCGTCAGCACGGTCAGCGCCACGATGATCGCCGCTCCGAACAGCGCACCGGCCACGATGGACGCACAGAACGCCGTGCCGGTACCGCGGCCACGGCGCTTGACCACGCCGGTGAGCCCGCCGATGTAGGCGCAGTCGACGACCGTCATCGCGCCGCCCATGCCCGCGATCAGAAACGCGATGGTGCCGGCCGCGACGGTGGCGGCCAGCAGGACCCTCAGCCGGTAGCGGTAGGCCAGCAGCCCCATCGGCACCGTTCCCAGGACCGAAAGCCCGCCGGCGAACGGCACCACCACGGCGATGATCGCGGTGGCCGCGCACAGCGCTGCCATCACCGAGGCCTGCGCAAGCTCGCCGGGGGTAAGGCCGCGCCGAGGCGTCGTCGCCGGGGGTTTCGCGGTCATCGTTCGATTCTGCCAGCCGCGATCGCGGCTGTTGGTTGCCCGTCGTGTGAGCGAGAGCACGCCCGACGACTAGACTACATAGCAAATCTATGTAATATGGTGGTCATGTCGACTCCGACCAAGGATGCCACGGTATCCGACCACGCCGAACTCGGCGCTGACCTGCTGTCAGTCGTCGCCCGGTTGAATCGGCTGGCCACCCAGCGCGCCCGGCTGCCACTGCCCTGGGCCCAGGCCCGCCTGCTGTCCACCATCGAGGACCAAGGCGAGGCACGAATCTCCGACCTCGCCTACCTCGACCACTGTTCGCAGCCGACGATGACCACGCAGGTTCGCCGCCTCGAAGACGCCGCCCTGGTGTCACGCACCCCCGACCCCGGCGACGCCCGCGCGGTACTGATCCGCATCACCGACCAGGGCCGGCAGACCCTGGAGCAAGCCCGGGCAGATCGCGCCGCCGCGATCAACCCGCGGCTCGAACGCCTCAGCGCCGAGGAGCGCAAGACGCTGGCCGCCTCCGTCGACATCATTCGACGGTTGCTCACCGACGTCGACGAGCATCCCCTGTCGCCAGAAACCAGTTAGGAGTCAACGCCCCGATGTGGCGCCAACCCAAGGCCGTATGGGCCGTCGCTTTCGCCTCCGTCGTCGCCTTCATGGGCATCGGACTGGTCGATCCCATCCTCAAACCGATCGCCGACAACCTCAGCGCCTCGCCGTCGCAGGTGTCGTTGTTGTTCACCAGCTACATGGCGGTGATGGGCGTGGCGATGCTGATCACCGGTGTGGTGTCCAGCCGGATCGGCCCCAAGCGCACGCTGCTGCTCGGCCTGGTGATCATCATCGCCGGGGCCGGCCTGGCCGGGATGAGCGACACCGTCATGCAGATCGTCGGCTGGCGCGCACTGTGGGGCCTGGGCAACGCCCTGTTCATCGCCACGGCGCTGGCCACCATCGTCAACTCTGCCAAAGGCTCTGTGGCACAAGCCATCATCCTCTATGAAGCGGCACTCGGCCTGGGCATCGCGATCGGCCCGCTGGTCGGCGGCGTCCTCGGCTCGATCTCCTGGCGCGGCCCGTTCTTCGGCGTCTCGGCGCTGATGGCCTTCGCCCTGGTGATCACCGCGTTCCTGCTGCCGGCCACACCACGGGCCGAACGCGCCACCACCCTGGCAGATCCGTTCCGGGCATTGCGCCACCGCGGGTTGCTCGGCGTCGCGATCACCGCGCTGCTCTACAACTTCGGGTTCTTCACCCTGCTGGCGTTCACCCCCTTCCCGCTGAACATGACCGCCCATCAGATCGGGCTGATCTTCTTCGGCTGGGGTCTGGCATTGGCGTTCACCTCCGTGGTCGTCGCCCCGCGGCTGCAACACCGCTTCGGCACCGTCCGGGTGCTGATCCTCAACCTGCTCGCCTTCACCGCGGTGCTGACCGTGATGGCGGTGTGGACCGATTCCAAGGCGGTCCTGGCCTCCGGTGTCGTCATCGCCGGCCTGTTCATCGGCATCAACAACACGCTGATCACCGAGACCGTGATGAAGGCCGCCCCGGTGGAGCGCGGTGTGGCCTCAGCCGCCTACAGCTTCCTGCGGTTCGGCGGTGCCGCCGTGGCGCCGTGGCTGGCCGGGGTGCTCGGCGAGCAGGTCAGTGTGCACCTGCCCTATTGGGTCGGTGCGGCCGCGGTGCTGGCCGGTGCCGGTGTGCTCACCCTGACCCGGCCGCACCTGGTCGGGATCGACGTCGAAGAGGGGGCAGAGGACGAACTCGACGAGCTGACCGAGGAAGCGACCGCGGTCACCGTCGGCAGCGACAGCTGACGCCGCGGATCCAATCCGTCCCGAGCTCCGGCAAAGCTGCCCACAATGGGTGAATGTCGCAACAGCTCGACAGCGAGGCCCGATTGTCCTGGCTGCTGGCCGGCCTGGCCGGAGTGTTGGGGGCTGCGGCATTCACCCATTCGGCCGGATACTTCGTCACCTTCATGACCGGCAACACCGAACGCGCGTTCCTCGGGCTGTTTCAAGGTGAGGAATGGCTGGCGATCGGCGCGGCGCTACTCATCGCAGCCTTTGTCGCCGGAGTGGTGATCGCGTCGCTGTGCCGCCGCCACCTGTGGGTCAACCATCCTCATGGCGCGACGGTGCTGACCACGTTCGCACTCGTGGTGGCCACGGCGGTCGACACCGTGATGAAAGGCTGGACCGCCCCAGACGTGCCGTTCATCCCAATCGCGTTCGTGGCGTTCGGTATCGGTGCCCTGAACACCTCTTTCGTCAAGAACGGTGAGGTGTCGATCCCGCTGAGCTACGTGACCGGGACGCTTGTGAAGATGGGCCAGGGCATCGAACGTCACATCAGCGGGGGGAAGCTGACCGATTGGCTCGGCTACTTTCTGCTGTGGGCCGGATTCGCCGGTGGCGCCGTCGTCGGCGGTCTTGTCAGCGTGGTGGTCAGCGGATCGCAGATGCTGCTGGTCGCCACCGTCATCTGCGGGATCACCGCTGCCTACACCTACTTCTACTTTGATCGGCACGCGCTGTTGAAGTAGAAGTTCCGGGCCGCCTATGCTCGGGCCGATGTCATCGGTCTGGCCCATCCTCCACTACGACGACACCCGAACGGCGCTGCGATTCTTCGTCGAGGTGTTCGGCTTCGAGGAGGTCGTCACCGCAACAGACGACCAGCAAGACATCGTGCACGCCGAATTACGTTGGCCCGGAGGTGGATCTCTGGTTTTCGGATCGACCAGGCACACCGACAGCGTGCACGGATCGATGAAGTCCGGCGCGTCCGCCGTCTACGTTGCCACCGACGATGTAGACGAAGTACACCGCCGGGTCTCTGCAGCGGACCTCGGCACCGTGGTCGTTGCACCGGCCATGACAAAGTTCGGCTCCGGTGACGCCGCCTACGCGTTCACCGCCGCCGACCCGGAGGGCAATCTGTGGACCTTCGGCACCTATCCAGGTCGCGACGCAAGAATCACGTGATCCGGCAGGTCACGACCTCTGAGCACAATCTCGACGGCGTTACCCCAAAACTCTCACAGCGCGAACAACAGGAATTGCGTCACCTGGGTGGGCGAGAAATTGTCGTCGCTGACCCCGATCACCGCCTGCCGACCGTCGGGGAGCTTGGGCCCCAACGTGATTCCCTCGATGTTGTCCAGCGGCGACAGGCCCGGCGTGGTGGTGAGATCGGCCACCAGCGTCTTGCTCAGCTCTGTGGAGCCCTCGACCACGCTCGCGCGGTAGATCCGCACCGCCACGTGCGTGCCGAATCCGCGCTCGATCACGAGAAAGTTCTCGTCGTCGAGGGCGACCAGGTCGGACAAACCGTTCATGCCGCCCGGCCCGGCACTCACCGGGTCCAGCCGGTACCGGTATTGGCCGTCGACCGCCCCGGAGTCCGCGTCGAAGCAGACAACGCGAGTCGATGCGCCGTGCTGTGCGTCGGGCGGTGGACCGTCGTCGTAGCCGGGCCCCTCCATGGCTGCCCACAGATGGCGTCCATCCGGGGTGAGCGTCAGACCTTCCAGCGTGTTGTTGCGCCGTGGCCCATGCTCATCGGCCGACATCCGGAAGCCCCCGGGCAACGCGAACTCACCCAGGAAGCTGCCGTCGAGGCCCGCGGTCCGAACCCACGGGTCCAGCAGGATCGGCGCACCCGGGCCCTGGGCCCGCCGCTCCCCCTCGCTGGTCCAGTACAGCCGTTGTCTTCCGGCATCGAACGCGATGGCCTCGGGATCCGGTGGAACCGCAGGTGGCACCGCGGCAGTGTCCAACGGGCGGAACGGTTGTCCGTCGCGGTCCAGCCAGGGGCGGGTGCCGACGAATTGGACCTCACCGACACCGTTGTCCGACAGCGTGATCCGCGCGGTGTAGAAGCGCGCCGAGTTCTTGGCGGAACGGTCGTCGCTGATGATGTAGTACAAGTCGGCAGCCGGGTCGTAACTGATTCCCGACAGCCCGCCGATCACCGTACCGTCCAGCATCGCGCCGGAGGCAATCTGGCGCTGTCCCAGAAACTCGAAACCTGCTGCGGCGTTCGAGGGGGCACAACCGGCCACGACCAGGAGCCCGGCGGCCAGGATTCGGTACCGCATCAGGTGATGACGGCCCCGACCAAGATGCCGACGACGTAGGTCGCCGCGATCGCGACGGCTCCGAACAGCAGTTGCCGCAACCCAGCCACGGCGATCGGCTTACGGGTGAACTTGGCCGCCACCGCACCGGCGATCAAGAGACCCACGCCACCGCAGGCCAGCCCCGCCCACAAGGACTCGAAGCCGAGCAGGTACGGGATCAGCGGGATGATCGCACCGATCGCGAACATGACGAAGGACGAGCCACCGGCCACCCACGGCGACGGCTTCTCGGTCGGGTGCACGCCCAGTTCCTGCACGAGATGAAAGTTCACCGCCCGATTCTCGTCACGGTGGATCTCCTCGCCGGCTTTGGTCGCCGTCTCGGCCGTCATCCCCATCTCCTGGAGCATGGCCACCAGTTCGGCCTGCTCTGCCGTGGGGTTCTTGCGGAACGACCGACGCTCCACCCTGACCTCGGAATCGACCTGCTCGTTGGCCGTCAGCACTGAGGTGTACTCGCCGAGCGCCATCGAGAAGGCGCCGGCCAGCAGTCCGGCCACGCCGCTGAGCACCACGGTTTGCGCCGGTGCGCTGGCCCCGACACCGGCGATCAACGCGGTATTGCTCACCAGACCGTCCATCGCGCCGAAGGTCGCCGCACGCAGCCAGCCCCCGGTGACGGCGGCATGCCGGTGATAACTCACATGCGGCAAGCCGGTGGGCGACAGGGATTTACCGACAGAGTCCGGCATGGCGCCAGTCTTTCGCGCACGGCCGACACTTGTCCAGCAAGGCTTGCCTTGCCACCAACTGCAGCACGGCGGCGGTCATACGCGTTACCGTCGGATTATGACCTCCACTGCCGAACATCTGCGAAATGCGCTGGACGGCCGCTGGCGCGACGTCAAAAATGCCATGCGAGCCAGGTTGTCCGACGAGATCTTCCGACCCCACTACACCCCGAACACCGTCATCGCCCGGGCCAAGGTGGCCGAGCAACTCAAGATCATGGCCGCGGCCGGGGCAGCCGAGGACGGCTTCCGCAAAGAGCACGGCGGCAACGGCGACGTCGGCGCCGCCATCACCCAGATCGAGATGCTGGCCATGAGCGATCTGTCGCTCATGGTGAAGGCCGGCGTGCAATGGGGCCTGTTCGGCGGCGCCATCGAGAATCTGGGCACCGAACGTCACCACAAGGCCTATGTGCGCCGGCTCATCGACCTGGACCTGCTGGGCTGCTTCGCGATGACCGAGACCGGCCACGGAAGCGACGTCCAGTCGCTGGAGACCACCGCCACCTACGATCCGGCGACCCAGGAATTCGTCATTCACTCCCCCACCCCCACCGCACGCAAGGACTACATCGGTGGTGCTGCCGAAACCGCTAGGGTGGCAGCCGTTTTCGCGCAATTGATCACCCCGGACGGCGAGGGGCACGGCGTGCACTGTCTCGTGGTGCCCATCCGTGACGACATGGGCAACGACATGCCCGGCGTGACCACGTCGGACTGTCACTACAAGGGCGGCCTCCCCGGCGTCGACAACGGGCGCATCGTGTTCGACCACGTACGGGTTCCGCGAGAAAACCTGCTCAACCGCTACGCCGACGTCGCCCCCGACGGCACCTACAGCTCACCGATCGAGAACTCCGGCCGACGGTTCTTCACCATGCTGGGCACCTTGATCCGCGGCCGCGTCACCGTCGGTGGCAGCGCTTCGGCCGCGGCGCGGGTGGCCCTCGACATCGCCACCCGATATGCGTTGGAACGCAGGCAGTTCGAAGCACCCAAGAGCGATGACGAAGTCCTCATCATGGACTACCTGGTGCATCAACGCCGACTGCTGCCGCTGATCGCCAAGTCCTACGCACTGCAGTTCGCTCAGAACGAGCTGGTGGCCAAATGCCATGAGTTGCAGACCTCCGACGATCCCGACGCCGAGGAGCAGCGAGAACTCGAGGCCCGCGCGGCCGGTCTGAAGGCGGCCAACACCTGGCACGCCAGCCGGGCCATCCAGGAAGCGCGCGAAGCCTGTGGCGGTGCGGGCTATCTGGCCGAGAACCGGCTGATCGCCCTGCGCGCCGACACCGACGTCTTCACCACGTTCGAAGGCGACAACCATGTGCTCACGCAGCTGGTGGCCAAGGAACTACTCACTGCCTACGCCGACGACATCAAGGGTATGAGCCCGGTCGAATGGGTCCGGTTCGCGGCCAACTACGCCGGTGAACGGGTACTGAAACGCACTGCCGCAGAGACCATCATCCAGACAATCCTCGACACCCGTCAGGACAACGAGGAGGAAGGCAGCCTCTTCAACCGCGGCACGCAGGTCAAGATGTTCGAAGACCGCGAGGAGTACATGCTGGCCTCGGTGGCGCGGCGGCTGCAGGGCAAATCCAAGGAGATGTCGGCCTTCGAGGCGTTCAACCATGTGCAGGACCACGTGCTGCACGCCGCACAGGCCCACATCGATCGCGTCGTCCTGGAAGCGTTCGTCGCGGGCATCGACGCCTGCGAGGACGAGACCGCACGCGAACTCCTCCAGGACGTCTGCGACCTTTACGCGCTGTCGGTGATCGAGGACGACAAGGCCTGGTTCATCGAGCACCGGTTCCTGTCCACCGAACGCGCCAAGGCTGTGACGCGGGGGATCAACGAACGCTGCCGCTCACTGCGCCCACACGTCGAAACCCTCGTCGACGGGTTCGGCATCCCCGAGCAGTTGCGCTACGCAGCGATGCTCGACCCGGACGAACTGGTCAACGGCTGAGCGGCTCAGGGTTTCGGAATCGGGTCGACGGCAACGAGTTTGCCGTCGTCTCCGATCCGGAACCGCACGGTGGCAATACCGGTCGGTGATGTGGCCGAGTCCTGGCCCTGCTGCCACTGGTAGTTCACCACCACGCTGTCATCGGCATTGGTGACGACGTTGATATAGGGCCGCGGCTCCGGAGTGGCCGGACCGATCGGGGTCTGACGGTCGAAGAACAGCAGCTGCCCGACACTGTTGGGTTCCGGGTCGGTCTGGCCCACCTGGACCCAGTAGAGCCGGCAGTTGAGCGCGTGGCCGGTACCGATCTGCCTCCACTGCCGGCCCGCTTCCGGCGCGGGCAGTTTCGCTATCTCATCGGCGATCGTGTCGGCGCTCGGGCCGTCCGACGGCGCGCAGGTGTCGGGCTTCGGGGGCGGCGCCGACGGCGGGCTCCAGCCGCAACCAACCGCGAGGAGACCGACAAAGGCGACGATGGCGATCAGCCGTGGGTGCACACCCCGAGGGTAGCGAATCAAACCGGCTCAGCGAGTGGGCTGACGGCGGCGCGTCGATAGGTGAGACTGTTTGCGATCCGACTCGCACACACCCCAAGGAGACACCGATGGCTTGGTTCCTCGCCATGGAAGGCCCCGCCAACAAGGCCGTGCTCTACCAACTGCAGGAATCAGTCAACGTCCAACAGATCGCCGAGGAGATGGCCAGTGCGGCCACCCTCGATCGCGCGGTGCCCGTCCCCGCCGTGCTGGCCAACAACCGGCAGCAGGTGACGGTCTATGTGCGGCCGGCGGCTTGGGGCGTGTGGACGTTCTATCAACTGTCCGAAGAGGAGCGGAAAGCTCTCGCGTCGGCGTCCAATCCGCTGGTGGAGGCGCTTACCCAGGCGGCCCGTCAGGCCCAGACCCGGCCCCAGTCCTAGGACTGGGGTCTGAGAGAACTTGCTCCCCCGATTGGACTCGAACCAATAACCGCCCGATTAACAGTCGGGAGCTCTGCCAATTGAGCTACAGGGGACTACCTTCCGCGGAAGCTCCGCGGCCGAGCGTTGACTCTAGCGTACGGACCGCCGCTGTCGCCAACTCGCTCCCGGACGGGCGCGCCGGGGCGGCGGTGAGGCAGGATGGAGCACACACCTGCAGTCTGGGGAGCACATCGCTGCGGGAGGCCCGTCGCTTTGGGAGGAATGCTGTGATCCGCTATGCCGCCGTGATCGCCGTCGGCTACGTGCTGGGCGCCAAGGCCGGGCGACGTCGCTATGAGCAGATCGCCAGCACCTATCGTGCGGTGACCGCCAATCCGGCCACCAAGGCGGTTCTGGACGCCGGACGACGCAAGATCGCCAAGCGGGTCTCACCCGACCCGCAGTTCCTCACGTTGACCCCCATAGACGCAGAAACGTCGGTGTTCTCCACGAAGGAGAGCACCGACGGTTCGGCGAAAACTCGCTGGTAGGGGCTAGCCGATCCCCTGGTTGATCGACGTGCCGGGCAGCAGCGGGCCGGTGACGAATCCGCCATTCCCGCCGGCGCCGACCCACGGCGTGCCGACGTTGGCAGGCATGCCGTTCGAGTAGGACAGGCACTTGCCGTCCTCCTTGTTGCCGAACCAGGCCAGGCAGGCCGGCTGGGCCGATACCTCGGGACCGGCGGTGGACGTCGCCAAGAACGCCGGGGCGGTTGCTGCAGCGCCGGTGGCCAGCGCGAATGCGCCGACTGCGACGTAGCGCCGTGTCTTCGTGCTGAACAGTGTCACCAGGTTGGTCACCGGGTTCGCCTCTTTCGCGTGTAGTGGCCCGACTGCCGTCACCCTATCGCGATGTGGGCCCTCACGCAGTCAGGTCGTCGCCGCTGGCCTGTTCGAGCAGGCTGCGCCGGTAAGACTCCATGGCCACCAGGTCACCGAAGAGGGCGTGATATTCGTCTCCCTGCTCCACCGGCGACATGCGTTGCAGCTTGGACTTCACCTCGGCGATCTGGCGGCCCACCCACACCTCCTGCAGGCGGGCCAGCACGCTGCTGATGTAGCGCGGCAGGTGCTCGTCGTCCTCGACGTTGATGGCCTCCACGCCCAGTTCGTTGACCAGGCCGGCGGCCGCGGGGGACGCGGCCTGCTCACGGACGGCTTCGATCCATTGCGCCCCGGATTTGCCCGCCGCCGTGCCGCCCGCCGCCTCGATCGCCGACCGCACCGCGGCATACCCGGGATGGGTGAAGCTCTCGACGGTCAGCGAGTCGAACACCGGCCCGGCGATCACCGGATATTGCAGCCCGGCCTTGAGCGCCTCACGCTGCGGCCACAGTGTCGGATCGGAGGGGTTGGGGCGGCCGATGTGTTCCGGTACGGGGGTCTGCCTGGGCCTCGCCTGCTGTCGCGCGGACTGACGCCGTGAGTCCTTGCGGCCGCCACTGGCTTCCTCCCGCACGCGGCCGATCACCTGTGCGACGTTGTCCCAGCCGACCCAGCCGGCCAGCTGCCGGGCGTACTCGTCGCGCAGTGTCGGGTCTTTGATGCGGGCCGCCATCGGCACGCAGCGCCGCAGCGCGGCCACCCGGCCCTCGGCGCTGTCGAGATCGTGTTCGGCCAGCGCACTGCGAATCACGAACTCGAACAACGGGGTTCGTCGTGCCACCAGATCGCGTACGGCGCCGTCGCCGGAGCGCAGTCGCAGGTCGCACGGGTCCATACCGTCGGGAGCCACCGCCACGAAGGACTGTCCGGACAGGTTCTGCTCACCCTCGAACGCTTTCACCGCGGCGGCCTGACCGGCGGCGTCACCATCGAACACGTAGATGAGCTCGCCGCGGAAGAAGTTGTCGTCCATCATCAGCCGGCGCAGCATCGACAGGTGCTGTTCGCCGAACGCGGTGCCGCACGAGGCCACGGCCGTGGTCACCCCGGCCAGGTGCATGGCCATCACGTCGGTGTAGCCCTCGACGACCACGGCCTGATGCCCCTTGGCGATGTCGCGTTTGGCGCGGTCCAGCCCGAACAGCACCTGCGACTTCTTGTAGAGGACGGTTTCGGGGGTGTTGACGTACTTGGCCTGGTTCTGGTCGTCGTCGAACAATCGGCGGGCCCCGAAGCCGATGGTCTCACCCGAGGACACCCGGATCGGCCACAGCAGCCGGCGGTGGAACCGGTCCATCGGCCCGCGCTTGCCCTCCCGGCTCAGCCCGGCGGCCTCCAGCTCCTTGAACTCGAAACCCATGCGCCGCAAGTGCTTTGTCAGCGTGTCCCACCCCGACGGCGCGAACCCGCAACCGAACTGGGCGGCCGCGGCGGCGTCGAAGTTGCGCTCGGTCAGGTACTTGCGCGCCTCAGCCGCCTCATCCGAGGCCAACGCCTGGGCGTAGAACTCCTGGGCGGCGGCATTGGCCGCCAGCAACCGGCTGCGACTGCCCCGGTCTCGCTGGACATTGGTCGTCGACGCGCCGGTGTAGGTGACGGTGTAGTTGACCCGGTCGGCCAGCAACTCGACCGCCTCGACGAAACTCACGTGTTCGATCTTCTGGACGAAGGCGTACACGTCGCCGCCCTCACCACAGCCGAAGCAGTGGAAGTGGCCGTGATTGGGCCGCACGTGAAACGACGGAGACTTCTCGTCGTGGAACGGGCACAGGCCCTTCATCGAGTCGGCCCCGGCCCGCCTCAGCTGGACGTAGTCGCCGACGACATCTTCGATGCGAACCTTTTCACGGATGGCCGCGATATCGCGATCTGAAATCCGGCCGGCCACCGGCTCATTCTAGAGGTCTGGGTGAGCGTGCCTCGTGCACTCTTTCCAACCGGCTCTCGGTGTAGGACGCAATCTGGTCGATCACCACACGCAGCTTGGCGCCGTCGTCGGCAGCGAGATCGAATTCGGGCGCGAACTGGGGGTCGAGACTGCCCGGAGCCTGCGCCCACAGCGCCAGGGCGACTTCATGGATGAGGGTGCGTTGGTCGGCCTGGATCTGCAGGTGCCGGTGGTCGGACATGATGAACTGCAGCGCCAGCATCTTGAGCAGCACCACCTCGGCGCGCACCAGAGGCGGCACCGCGAGCTCGGCGTCAAATCGGCGCAGCGGCCCATCGCCGGCGACGGCCCGCGTCTGGGTGATCGCCGCATTCGCAAACCGCCCCACGAGTTCACTGGTCATGGTCTTCAGCGCGACCGAGGACGCCAACGTGCCGTCGTAGCGCCCGACCGCGGCCACCACCGGCACCCGGGACAACCGCTCGGCCGCAGCCAGTAGATCGTCGTGGGTGACACTGGGAAAGCTTCGGGCGCCCAGACCGGCCAGCGAGGCAGCGGCGTCGCGATCCCCGAGCACCCGCAGGTCGATGCGCCCGGAGATCACGCCGTCCTCGACGTCGTGCACGGAATACGCGACATCGTCGGCCCAGTCCATCACCTGCGCCTCCAGGCACGGCCGATCGGCAGGCGCACCTTCGCGCACCCAGGCGGCGGCCTCGGCGTCGTCGTCGTAGAACCCGTACTTCTTCCGGGTGCCCAGACTGGACCACGGATACTTGGCCACCGCATCCAGCGCGGCCCTCGTCAGATTGAGCC
The DNA here is from genome assembly GCF_001942625.1 of Mycobacterium syngnathidarum. Taxonomy (GTDB): domain Bacteria; phylum Actinomycetota; class Actinomycetes; order Mycobacteriales; family Mycobacteriaceae; genus Mycobacterium; species Mycobacterium syngnathidarum. Next base: position 132,579 of record NZ_MLCL01000029.1, on the reverse strand, counting down.
CCGCCGACCGCCCTTCGGCATCAAGAACTTTGGGCTCCAGCCGGGTGAGGATCCGGAAATTCTGGGCGTTGCCCTCGAACCCGCCGAACGATTTGGCGATCTCGTCGAGGGCCCGCTCGCCGTTGTGCCCGTACGGCGGATGCCCGATGTCGTGGGCCAGCCCGGCCAGATCCACCAGGTCCGGATCGCAGCCGAGCCCCACCGCCATACCGCGGCCGATCTGGGCCACCTCCAGCGAATGGGTGAGCCGGGTGCGCGGGGTGTCGCCGTGCCGCGGGCCGACCACCTGGGTCTTGTCGGCGAGCCGGCGCAGGGCCGCACTGTGCAACACCCGGGCCCGGTCACGGGCGAAGTCGGTTCGGTGCTCGGTATCGGTGCCGGGCAGCACAGCAGCCTTGGGCGCCTCGACCACCAGACGTTGCCGGTCGAAGTCGTCATACCAGGACTGCGTATCCGCGTTCACCGACGCACAGTCTGCCAGGAAGCGACGCGCCAACCCCCCAGCGCACTAGATTGGCGGTCATGCGTATCGCCCGTCTGCTGTCCATGCTGCTCGCGATCCTGATGACCGGTCTCGTGGTGGCTCCCGCCGCCACCGCCGAACCGCCACTGCGGCTGGCAACCCAACTGACCGACAACGCGGGCGTGTTGTCGGCAGCCCAGCGTGGCAACGTGCAGCGTGCCATCGACCGGCTCTACGACGGCCGCCACATCAAGTTGTGGGTGGTGTTCGTCGAGGACTTCGCCCGGCAGAATCCGGTCGGCTGGGCGCAGAACACCATGCGGCTGAGCGATTTCGGTGACGACGATGTGCTCCTGGCGGTCGCCACGGTGGACCGGGCATTCGCGTTCCAGGTGCCCGACACCGTCACCAATTCGGCGCGCGCCGACGACATCCGGCGCAACAGCGTCACCCCGGCCCTGCGCCGGGACGACTGGCCAGGGGCCGCGATCGCCGCGGCCAACGGCTTGAACGCCGAACCCGAATCCCCTGCCGCGACCGGTGTGTCGTGGCCGGCCATGTTGATCGGCCTCGGCGTGGTGCTGGTGCTGGTCGGCTTGCTGTGGTGGTGGTCGCGCCGGCGCCGGGCCAAGCGCCGCCGCGCCGAGTTCGAGACCGCCAAGCGGGTCGACCCGACCGATCCCAACGCACTGGCATCGGTGCCGCTGGAGGCGCTGGACGAGCTGTCCCGCTCGATCGTGGTCGACGTCGACAACGCCGTGCGCACCAGCGAGGCCGAGCTCGAGCTGGCCGTGGAGGAGTTCGGGGCCAAGCGCACCGAACCGTTCAGTGCGGCGCTGACGAACGCCAAAACGGCTCTGGCCCAAGCCTTCACCGTGCGCCAGACGCTCGACGACGACGCACCCGAGACCCCGCTGCAACAACGCCAGATGTTGACGCAGGTGGTGGTGTCAGCGGCCGGCGCCGACCGTGAGCTGGAAGTCCAGAGCCAGGCGTTCGAGCAGCTGCGCGATCTGGTGATCAACGCCCCGAGCCGGCTGGACGCCATGACCCGGCAGATGGTCGATCTCACCGCCCGCATCGATCCGTCCAGACAATCCCTGGACACCCTGCACACCCAGTTCGACGCGAGCGCCCTGACGTCGGTGGAGACCAACGTGGACACCGCCGAGGAGCGACTGGCCTTCGCCGACCGCAACATCACCGCCGCCCGCGACCTGGTATCCCGGCCGGCCAACGACCAGACCACGTTGGTGGACGCCGTCCGCTCCGCCGAGTCCGGGCTCGACCAAGCCCGCACCCTGCTCGACGCCGTCGACAGCGCGGCCTCCGACATCAACCGGGCCCTGGCCGGTCTGCCCGCGGCCATCACCGACATCCAGGCTGGCATCGAACAGGCGAATTCGCTACTGGGTCAACCCGGTACGCCCCAGGCCGACAAGCTGAGCACCGCCCGGGACGCCGCCAAGAAGGCTGCCGACGACGCGACGGCCAACGGCAAGACCGACCCGCTGGGCACGTTCACCCGGTTGACCAAGGCCGACGCCGAACTCGATCAGCTGCTGGCCGGTGTCCACGAACAACAGGAGGCAGCCGAGCGGCTGGCCCGCGCGCTGGAGCAGGCGCTGTTCACCGCGCAATCGCGGGTCAAGGCGGTGTCGGACTTCATCGAGACCCGGCGCGGCAGTATCGGCCCGGAAGCGCGTACCCGCCTGGCCGAGGCGCAGCGACAACTGCAGGCCGCCGAAGCCAAGCGGGTCGCAAATCCGAACGAGGCGGTGGCGCACGCCAACGGGGCGTCGACGTTGGCCGCGCAGGCACAGGGCCTGGCCAACGATGACGTCCGTGCCGCGCAGCGGTCCTACACCTCGCAGTACGGCGGCGGTGGCGGGTCCGACATGGGTGCGGTGCTCGGCGGCATCCTCATCGGCAACATCCTGCGCGGAGGTGGCGGCTTCGGCGGCGGGTATGGGGGCGGCTTCGGAGGCGGCTTCGGCGGGGGCCGCGGCATGGGCCGCCCGACGTCCTACGGCGGCTCGTCCCATTCGTCGGGCCGCAGCTACAGCGGCGGTGGCGGCCGCTTCTAACCCGCTCGACGGGGAAAGATCAGCAGCCCTTGAGCCGCACCGCCAGGTAGTCCGACACCTTGTCCAGGGCGACGCGCTCCTGGGTCATGGCGTCGCGCTCACGGATGGTGACCGCGTTGTCCTCCAGGGTGTCGAAATCGACTGTCACGCAATACGGCGTACCGATCTCGTCCTGACGGCGGTAGCGGCGGCCGATCGCACCGGCGTCGTCGAACTCGACGTTCCAGTTCTTGCGCAGTTCGGCGGCCAGGTCGCGGGCCTTGGGTGACAGATCGGCGTTGCGCGACAGCGGCAGCACCGCGGCCTTGACCGGGGCCAGCCGCGGATCGAGCTTGAGCACGGTGCGCTTGTCCACCCCGCCCTTGGCGTTGGGAGCCTCGTCCTCGGTGTAGGAGTCGACCAGGAACGCCATCAGCGAGCGCGTCAAACCGGCCGCCGGTTCGATCACGTACGGCACGTAGCGGGTGTCGGCGCCCTGATCGTAGAAGGACAGATCGACACCGGAATGCTTTGCGTGCGTGGACAAGTCGAAGTTGGTGCGGTTGGCGACGCCTTCCAGCTCACCCCACGGGTTGCCGGCGAAACCGAACTTGTACTCGATGTCGACCGTGCCGTCGGAATAGTGCGACAGCTTCTCCTTGGGGTGGTCGTACAGGCGCAGGTTGTCCCGGTTGATGCCGAGGTCGACGTACCACTGCAGCCGGGTATCGATCCAGTACTTGTGCCATTCGCCGGCGGTCGAGGGCTCGACGAAGAACTCCATCTCCATCTGCTCGAACTCGCGGGTGCGGAAGATGAAGTTGCCGGGGGTGATCTCGTTGCGGAAGCTCTTGCCGATCTGGCCGATGCCGAACGGCGGCTTCTTGCGCGCAGTGGTGACCACATTGGCGAAGTTGACGAAGATGCCCTGGGCGGTCTCCGGGCGCAGGTAGTGCAGGCCCTCTTCGGACTCGATCGGGCCCAGGTAGGTCTTGAGCATCATGTTGAAGTCACGCGGCTCGGTCCACTGGCCCTTGGTGCCGCAATCGGGGCAGACGATCTCGTCCATCGACACGGAATCGGGGTCATCGAGCCCCTTCTTGGCCGCGTAGGCCTCCTGCATGTGGTCCTGCCGATGCCGCTTGTGGCAGTTCAGGCACTCCACCAGCGGATCGTTGAAGACGTCGACGTGACCGGAGGCCACCCACACCTGCCGCGGCAGGATGATTGCGGAGTCCAGGCCGACGACATCGTCGCGGCCGGTGACCATGGACTTCCACCACTGCCGCTTGATGTTCTCCTTGAGCTCGACACCTAGCGGCCCGTAGTCCCACGCGGACTTGGTGCCGCCGTAGATCTCTCCGGACTGATAGACCAGGCCACGGCGTTTCGCCAGGTTCGCAACGGTGTCGATGATCGAAGAAGACGGAGCCACGGTCCAACAGCGTAGCCACAGGCGCACCGGCAGCGATAATCCGCCGCGACCGTCGGGGCGGTTGACATGCGATATCGCGCATGTATCCTGGCCCCATAATGGAAACGATTTCCAATATCACCGTAAACCAGCACGACGACGCGCGCGAGCACAACGCCACCCCGGCGTCGGAAATGCCGCCGCGCGAGGTCCTGGTCACCGCAGGTGAACTGCTGCGTGCCCTGGCCGCGCCACTGCGAATCGCCATCGTCCTGCAGCTGCAACAGTCCCAACGCTGCGTCCACGAATTGGTCGACGCGCTTGCCGTGCCGCAGCCGCTGGTGAGCCAGCACCTGCGGATCCTCAAGCAGGCCGGCGTGGTCGCCAGCGAGCGCTCGGGACGTGAGGTGCTCTACCACCTCGTCGACCATCACCTGGCCCACATCGTCGCCGACGCGGTCGCCCACGCCAGCGAGGAACCGCGGTGACGGGCGCAGTCCGGTCGACGCGCCAGCGCGCGGCCATCGCCGATCTGCTCAACGAGACGGATGGATTCCGCTCCGCCCAGGAACTGCACGACGAGTTGCGCCGCCGCGGCCAGGGCATCGGTCTGACCACGGTGTACCGCACGCTGCAGACGATGGCCACCACCGGCAGCGTCGACACACTGCGCACCGACACCGGGGAATCGGTGTACCGGCGCTGCTCGGAGCACCATCACCACCATCTGGTGTGCCGGGAATGCGGCGCCACCGTCGAGATCTCGGGTGGCCAGGTCGAGAAGTGGGCCGCCGACGTGGCCCGCGAGCACGGCTTCTCCGACGTCAGCCACACCATCGAGATCTTCGGGATGTGCCGCGCCTGCGCCAGCGAGGGCAGCTGAGTTTCACACCTGGGGCCGCTGAGCCCGATCGCGTACCAGCGCCAGCACGGTGTGCTCGGTGAGCGGCGCCAGCCGAACCCCGCCCGGCGCGAACGGGTCAACCCACAGCATCTCCTCGATCTCGGCCCGCACCTGCGCCGCGCCGTTCAAGCTGACCAGGTAGAGCCACGCATCGACGAAGTGGCCGGGTTCATTGGCGGCCGGCGCGGTGAATTGGCCGAGCTCCTCGGCCGCCGAAGCATCGAATCCGACCCCGAGTTCCTCACCGACCTCGCGAGCCAAGGCCTCGACAGGCTGCTCCCCCGGCTCGATTTTCCCACCGGGTTGCATGAACGCCGTCGTGCCGCGCTTGCGGACCACCAGTAACCGGTCGTGCTCGTCGAGCACCACGGCCGCGACGATCCGGATGACCGGAGCGCTCACGACATCAGATCGCGGCGCACATCGGCACCCGTGGCCAGCACCATCAGGATCAACGTGCGCAGCGCGTCATCGGTGAGCCCGGCCGCCGGGAAGTTGTAGCGCAGCATCACATCGGCGACCTTCTTGGCCGGCCGTTTGCGGGATGCACCCTTGGGAGTCGCACCGTTCGTGGGGGTCTCGACCAACTTCTCCACCAGCACCACCGTGCCCAGCATGGTCTTGCTGGCATGCTCGGATACCCGCTCGCGAATCTTGTTGTTCAGCGGCAGATCCCAAGCCAAGGGCTGGGTCAGCGAAACCATCTCCAAGCCCTCCGCGATGGCCACCACCCGCACCGAGGCCACCGAACCGTCGACCGTCACGGTCAGCGCGGCGTCCGGTTCCTCGACGACAGACATCACCTCGCTCAGCGCCGAGGACAACTGCTGCAGGAGGCCGGGCATATCAGGCCCTGCCGAAGCGACGGTTACGGTTCACGTACTCCTCGCACGCCGCCCACAAGTCGCGCCGGTCGTAGTCGGGCCACAGCTTGTCCTGGAACACGAACTCGGCGTAGGCCGCCTGCCACAGTAGGAAGTTGCTGGCCCGCTGCTCCCCCGAGGTCCGGATGAACAGATCCACGTCGGGAATGTCGGGACGGTGCAGATGTTTGGCGAACGACGCCTCGCTGATGCGGCCCGGGTTGATCTTGCCCTCGGCGGCCTCGGCGGCCAGGGCCTGCGCGGCCTCGACGATCTCGGTGCGCCCGCCGTAGTTGACGCAATAGTTCACGGTGATGACGTCGTTGCCGACGGTCATCTGCTCGGCGATGTCGAATTCCTTGATGACGCTGCGCCACATCTTGGGCCGCGACCCGACCCAGCGCATGTTCACACCCATGGCGTTCAGGTTCTCCCGGCGGCGGCGCACCACCTCCCGGTTGAACCCCATCAGGAACCGGACCTCCTCGGCGCTGCGCTTCCAGTTCTCGGTGGAGAACGCATAGACGCTCAGGTGCTTGATGCCCAGTTCGATGGCACCGCAGGTGATGTCGATCAGCACCGCCTCGCCCATCTTGTGGCCCTCGGTACGTCCCAGGCCGCGCTGGGTGGCCCACCGACCGTTGCCGTCCATCACCACGGCGACGTGGTTGGGGACCTGATCGGCCGGGATCCTCGGCGCAACCGCCTTGGAGGTGTGCTGAGGTGGGCGCGCGAAGCGGCCGTTGGTGCCGGCCGGGATCTCGGGGAAGACGACGGGCCAAGTCGAGGTGTCCGGAAAGACCGGATAGTCCTCAGGCGCCGGGGGCAGCTGTGGGTAGGCCGACTTGCCCCGCTTCCCGTCCTTCGTCAATGCCATGGCTCATATCCTGCCTGACCAGCGTGGCGCGCTGTTCGGCGACTGTCCGATCGATCCGGTACACCCGCTCGACCAGAGGCAATGTCCGAAGTTGGCGCTCCAGATGCCATTGCAGATGCGCCGCGATCAGTCCGCTGGCCTGGCTGCGATGCCCCGACGAAGAGGCCTCGGCATATTCCCAGTCACCCTCGTGCAGCGCCGACATCAGCTCCAACACAGGCTGTGGCGGGGTGCTGGATCCGCTGGGCCGACAGTGCACGCACACGCTGCCGCCGGCGGCGACGTGGAACGCCCGGTGCGGACCCGGCGCGGCGCAGCGCGCGCACTCGGTCAGCGCCGGCGCCCACCCTGCGATCGTCATCGCCCGCAGCAGGTAGGAATCGAGAATCAGCTCGCGGGCCCGACGGCCGTCGGCGATGGCGCGCAGCGCAGCCACCGTGAGCCGGTGCAGATCGGGCATCGGCGCCCGCTCCTCCCCGGCCAGCCGCTCGGCGGTCTCCAACATCGCGCACGCGTTGGTGTAACGGCCGTAATCGCTGACGATGTCGGCGGCGAACGCGTCGATCGCCTGAACCTGGGTGACGATGTCGAGGTTGCGTCCCGGGTGCAGTTGCACGTCAATGTGAGCAAACGGTTCCAGCCGGGCACCGAACTTGCTGCGGGTACGCCGAACCCCTTTGGCCACCGCGCGCACCAAACCATGGTCGCGGGTGAGCAGGGTGACAATCCGGTCGGCCTCGCCGAGCTTGTGCTGGCGCAGCACCACCGCCCGGTCCCGGTACAGCCGCATCGTGACAGTGTCGCACCAAGGCCGGACAGGTTCTGTTACGCACCGCCGATATCCTCGAAAGTGATGGCCAAATCTGCGACTTCCGACCCGACTTCCCGCCCTTCTGCGCCCCTTTTCCCCACCTTGACCCATCAGCTGTACCAACTTGCCAGCGGCGCAATCACTTCTGACGAACTGGTACGTCAGACCCTGCATGCCATCACCGCGAGCCAATCCACCCTCAACGCATTCCGCGTCGTGCTGACCGAGCAGGCGCTGGCTGACGCCGCCGAGGCCGATGTGGCTCGCTCAGCCGGCAAACAACTCCCGCTCCTGGGAATTCCGATCGCGGTCAAAGACGACGTGGACATCGCCGGCGTGCCCACCCGATTCGGCCTCGAGGGCGACGCGCGCGTCGCCACCGACGACGCCGAGGTGGTACGGCGCCTGAAGGCCGCCGGCGCGGTGATCGTCGGGAAGACCAACACCTGCGAGCTCGGGCAGTGGCCGTTCACCGGGGGGCCGGGATTCGGCCACACCCGCAACCCGTGGTCGCGCAGACACAGCCCGGGCGGATCCTCCGGCGGCAGCGCCGCCGCCGTCGCCGCGGGCCTGGTGACCGCGGCCATCGGATCCGACGGCGCGGGCAGTGTCCGAATTCCCGCGGCGTGGACGCATCTGGTGGGCATCAAGCCGCAGCGCGGGCGCATCTCCACCTGGCCCCTGCCCGAGGCGTTCAACGGCATCACCGTCAACGGGGTGCTGGCCCGCACTGTCACCGATGCGGCCCTGGTACTGGACGCCGCGTCCGGCAATGCCGAGGGCGACCTGCACAAGCCGGCCCCGATCCAGGCCGCCGAGTACGTCGGCCGCGCCCCGGGGCCGCTGCGGGTGGCGATGTCGACGAAGTTCCCTTTCACGGGCTTCCCCGCCACGCTGCACCCCGAGATCCGCGACGCCCTTCAGACCGTCGCCGATCAGCTCGGGCACCTGGGCCACACCGTGGTGGCCAAAGACCCCGATTACGGCCTGCGAATGTCGTGGGACTTCCTGGCCCGCTCGACTGCGGGCCTGCTGGACTGGGCCGAGCGGCTCGGTGATGTGCCCTACGACGAGCGCACCGTGGTCAACATGAGGATCGGGCGGGTGCTGTCACAGGACATCCTGCGCAAGGCCCGCGCCCACGAGGCCGCCGCGCAACGCCGTATTTCGTGGATCTTCAACCTCGTCGACGTCATCATCGCCCCGACCACGGCCCAACCACCGCCGCTCACACACGAATTCGATCGACGCGGCTGGTCTGCCACAGAACGCGCGTCGATCGCCGCCTGCCCGGTGACGTGGCCATGGAACCTGCTGGGCTGGCCGTCGATCAACGTGCCCGCGGGGTTTACCTCCGACGGCCTGCCGATCGGTGTGCAACTGATGGGCCCGGCAGACAGTGAGCCGCTACTGATCTCGCTGGCGGCCGAGTTGGAGGCGATCACCGGCTGGGCCGCCAAGCAGCCCGACGTCTGGTGGAACGCCCCGGCCCAGACCGACGCATCCCAAGCCGCGGCCGCGATCAACGCGCTCGACCGGCGGGCCGGCTAGGCGGTTCAGAACCCGAGCCGCCCCAACTGTTTGGGGTCGCGCTGCCAGTTCTTGGCGATCTTGACGCGAAGGTCGAGATAAACCTTTGTGCCGAGTAGTTTCTCGATCTGAGTGCGGGCGACAGTGCCAACCTCGCGCAGCCGGGCACCGCCCTTGCCGATCACGATGCCTTTCTGGCTGTCGCGCTCGACGTACAGGATGGCGTGCACGTCAACAAGTGGGCTCAGATCGTCGCGACCTTCTCTGTCGGATACCTCTTCGATGACAACCGCCAGCGAGTGCGGCAACTCGTCGCGTACACCTTCCAGAGCGGCCTCACGGATGAGCTCGGCCATCAGGACTTCTTCCGGCTCGTCGGTCAGCTCACCGTCGGGGTAATAGGCGGGCCCCGGCGGCAGTTTCGAGACGAGGACGTCGGTGAGCACGTCGAGTTGTTCGTTCGCGGTGGCCGAAACCGGCACGATGTCGGTGTCCGGCCCGACCAGCTCGCTGACCGCGAGAAGCTGCTCGGCCACACGGTCTTTGGACACCTTGTCGGTCTTGGTGACGACGGCGATCAGGGTGGTTTTCGGTGCCACCGCGCGGATCTGCTGATAGATCCAGCGGTCACCGGGACCGATGCGCTCATCGGCCGGGATGCACAACCCGATCACGTCGACCTCGGAGTAGGTGTCCTTGACCAGATCGTTGAGCCGTTGTCCGAGCAGGGTTCGCGGCCGGTGCAGACCGGGAGTGTCAACCAGGATGATCTGAAAGTCCTCGCGGTGCACGATGCCGCGGATCGTGTGCCGCGTGGTCTGCGGCCGGTTCGAGGTGATCGCGACCTTCTGACCGACCAGGGCGTTGGTCAACGTCGACTTGCCGGTGTTGGGTCTACCGACGAAACAGACGAAGCCGGAACGGAATTCGGTCATACCGGTTTTCCCGCCCGGTCGGTGACGATCACCGAGGCGTCGCCGGACAGTTCCCGGACCGCGGCCACCCCGGCGTCCTCGGCGCTACCACCGACCAGCACCGCGGCCTCAAGCCCGGTGGCGCCGCTGGACACGGCGGCGGCCACGGCCGCCTGCAGCGCGGTCAGCTGCAGTGCGGCCAATGCCACCGGCGCACCGGCATAGGTGCGGCCGTCCTGATCGCGCACCGCGGCACCCGAGGATGCCTCGGCGCGGCCCATCGCGCCGCGGGCCAGCACCACGAGCTTGTTGTCTTCTGCGTCGAGCTCACTCATCGGTACCTCGGATCTCCTGTTCCTCAGATTCAGCCGGGCTCACCAGAACTGTGCCGATCCGCACCCGCCCGCGATGGTCGGAACCGCCCTCGGCGCGCAGCCGCAGGCCATCCCACGTCACTTCGGCGCCGGGCAGCGGCACCCGGCCCAATTCGAATGCCACCAGGCCGCCGACGGTGTCCACGTCGAGATCCTCGTCGGCCTCCAGCCCGTACAGTTCGCAGAGGTCCTCGATCGCCAGCCGTGCCGACACCCGGTACTGGCGGTCACCGAGTTCTTCGACCGGGGCCACCTCGTCGGTGTCGTACTCGTCGGCGATCTCGCCGACGATCTCCTCGAGAACGTCCTCGATGGTGACCAGCCCGGCGATCGCACCGTATTCGTCGACGAGCAGCGCCATGTGGTTGCGGTCGCGCTGCATCTCGTTGAGCAGTTCGTCGAGCGGCTTGGAGTCCGGGACGAACACCGCCGGGCGCATCACCTGCGCCACGCTGGTGTCGCGGCCGCCGTTGGTCGAGTAGTAGGTCTGCTGGACAAGATCTTTCAGATAGACCACACCGACGATGTCGTCGACGTTCTCGCCGACCACCGGGATGCGGGAATGTCCGCTGCGCACCGCCAACGACGTGGCTTGGCCGGCCGATTTGTCACTCTCGATCCACACCATCTCGGTACGCGGCACCATGACCTCGCGGGCCGGGGTATCCCCCAGTTCGAACACCGACTGGATCATCCGGCGTTCTTCGTCGGCCACCACCCCGCGCTGCTGGGCCAGGTCGACGACCTCCCGCAGCTCGATCTCGGAAGCGAACGGGCCGTTGCGGAAACCACGGCCCGGTGTCAGTGCGTTACCGATCAGCACCAGCAGCCGGCTGATCGGGGTGAGCAACACCGAGATGGCCTGCAACGGCAATGCCGAGAGCAACGCGATGGAGTACGCGTTCTGCCTGCCGACGGTGCGCGGGCCGACACCGATGGCCACGAAGCTCGTCACCACCATGATGGCCGCCGAGGCCACCAGACCCCAACTGACACCGAGATGTCCGTCCAGGAACGACACGAGCAGGACTGTGGCACTGATCTCGCAGGTAATCCTCAGCAGGACAACAAGATTGATGTAGCGGGGGCGTTCGGCGACCACGCGGCTGAGCCGGGCGGCGCCCGGGCGCTCGTCGCGGACCAGTTCCTCGATGCGCGCGATCGAGACGGTGGACAGCGCGGCGTCGATGGCCGCGAACAGGCCCCCGAAACCGACCAGCACCACGGCGCCGAGCAGCGGAAGTATGCCGGTCACGGTTCGTCGAAATATCGAGACTTGTCCAGCAGGCGCTGATCTTTCTCGCTCTGCCGGTCGGCGTGGTATGCCTCGACCTGATCAGCCACCCACTCCTCGAGGAGCTGACGCTGCAGCGCGAACATCTCTTTTTCCTCGTCGGGTTCGGCGTGGTCGTAGCCGAGCAGATGCAGCACCCCGTGCACGGTCAGCAGGGCCAGCTCCTGGCCCAGCGAGTGCCCGGCCTTGGCAGCCTGCTGTTCGGCGAACTCCGGGCACAACACGATGTCGCCGAGCATCGACGGACCCGGCTCGGGAGAATCCGGCCGTCCCCCGGGCTCCAGCTCGTCCATCGGGAAGCTCATCACGTCGGTGGGGCCGGGCAGGTCCATCCACCGCATGTGCAGGTCGGCCATGGCGGCGCTGTCCACCAGCACCATCGACAGCTCAGCCGCCGGGTTGACGTCCATCTTCGCGATGACGAAGCGCGCCACGCTGATCAGTTCGTCCTCGGAGACATCGATGCCCGACTCGTTCGATACCTCGACGCTCATCTGCGAGGCCGCCCGTTCGACGAACGGCGTTGGGCCCGGTTGAGCAATGCCGGCTCCTCGTGTCGGGCGTAGGCCTCCACGATCTCGGATACCAGGCGGTGCCGGACCACGTCGGCACTGGTGAGTTCGGCGAAGTGGATGTCTTCGACATCGTCGAGGATGTGCATCGCGGCCCGCAGGCCCGACCGGGCTCCGCCCGGCAGGTCGACCTGCGTGATGTCGCCGGTGACAACGATTTTCGAGCCGAACCCCAGACGGGTCAGGAACATCTTCATCTGCTCGGCGGTGGTGTTCTGCGCCTCGTCGAGGATGATGAACGCATCGTTGAGGCTCCTACCACGCATAAATGCCAGTGGCGCCACCTCGATCACCCCCGCGGCCAACAGGTTCGGAATCGCCGCCGGATCCATCATGTCGTGTAGCGCGTCATAGAGCGGCCGCAGATACGGGTCGATCTTCTCCGTCAGCGTGCCGGGCAGAAAGCCGAGGCGTTCACCGGCTTCCACTGCGGGCCGGGTCAGGATGATCCGGTTGACCTGCTTGGACTGCAGCGCGCTGACCGCCTTGGCCATCGCCAGGTAGGTCTTGCCGGTACCGGCCGGACCGATGCCGAACACGATGGTGTGCTCATCGATGGCGTCGACGTAGCGCTTCTGGTTGAGCGTCTTGGGCCGGATGGTCTTGCCCCGGCGGCTCAAGATGTCGAGGGTCAGTATCTCGGCCGGGGACTCGTCCTCGGTGCCGGTGAGGATGGCGACGCTGTGGCGCACCGTCTCCGGCGTGACCGCCTGCCCACTGGAGGCAACGGCGATCAACTCGGCAACCACGCGCTCGGCCAGCGCGACATCAGCGGGCTCACCGGTGACGGTGATCTCATTGCCGCGGGCGTGCAGGTCGGCGGTCAGAAGTCGTTCGAGGGCCCGCAGATTCCCATCAGCCGAGCCGAGCAGGCCCACGACGATGTCGGGCGGAACAGTGATGCTGCTGCGGACCGATTCCGATGAGATGGCCGACGAGTCAGCGGTCGTGTCGCGGGGCGTCACGTGGAGTTTGTGCCTGCTTTCCGTGTTCTCGTGACGGCCGGCTGCCGTCCGTGCTGTTGTCAGTTTACCGCTGGTCAACGACACGCCCCCACCCGTTGAGCGAGCTGAGCACGGCGGCGACCCCAGGTTGGGCGAAAAACCAGGTCAAGGCTCCCCCAACAGCGCCGCTTTCGACACCGTGGCTGCCCTTGTCCCACTGAGCACGACCCTGCGGTAGAAGACGACGCCGAGTGGAGCGCTAGATCTCCCAGCGCGCCGTCAGCGCACCGATGGCGCCCAAGGCCACCGCGGCCGCCGTCGACGTGCGCAGCACGGTCGGGCCCAACCGGACGGCCTTCGCCCCGGCCCCGGTCAGCGCGGCGATCTCCTCGTCGGCGATACCGCCTTCGGGTCCGATGACGAGCATCAACGAATCCGCCAGGGCCAGCGGCAGTTCAGCGAGCGGCACGGTGGCCGACTCGTGCAGGGCGAGCACCACTGCCCCGCCGGTCACGGCGTCGCTGACTCGCTGGGTCAGCGCCGTCGTCGACACCACACCGTCCACCGCCGGGACGTAGGCGCGCCGAGACTGCCGGGCCGCCGAGCGGGCCACCGCCTCCCAGCGCCGCAGGCCCTTGTCCACCTTCGGGCCGTCCCAGCGGGCCACGCACCGAGCGGCCTGCCAGGCCACGAACCCGTCCGCGCCCGCCTCGGTCGCCAGCTCGACGGCCAGCTCCGAGCGATCCGATTTGGGCAGCGCCTGCACCACGGTGACGGCCGGACGCGGCGGCACGATGGCGACCCGTTCGGTCACCCGCGCCGACAACCGACCCTTGGCGGTCTCCTCGACGACACAGTGCGCCAGGGTGCCGGCACCGTCGCTGAGGTCGATGTGTTCTCCCACGCGGATCCGACGCACGTTGGACGCGTGGAAGCCCTCGTCGCCGTCGACGACGGCCAACTCCCCCGCGCCCGGCAGCGCGTCGACATAGAAAAGCGCTGCACTCACGGCGTCAGCTCCGCGTCAGCGGCCGGAGAACGTCTCACGCAGCCGGCTGAACAGACCGCCCGAGCTCCCCGAGGCCTGCGTCGAACGCACTTCCGCGGCGTCGCGGCTGCGGTTCTCCTTCAGCTTGCGCAGCAGGTCGATGTCGGTGCTGTCCAGCCGCGCCGGCACCACCACGTCGACGTGAGCGTGCAGGTCACCGCGCACCCCGGAGCGCAGGTGCGGCATGCCGTGGCCACGCAACGTGGTGACAGCCCCGGGTTGCGTGCCCGCGGCGATGGTCAGCTCGGTCGGTCCGTCGAGGATCGCGTCGACGGTGACGGTGGTGCCCAGCGCAGCGTCGACCATCGGCACCGAGACGGTGCAGTGCAGGTCGTCGCCGTCGCGGACGAAGGTCTCGTGTTGCTTCTCGTGGACTTCCACGTAGAGATCACCGGCGGGACCACCGCCCGGCCCGACCTCGCCCTGGGCGGCCAGGCGCACCCGCATGCCGTCACCGACGCCGGCCGGAATCTTCACGCTGATCTCGCGACGGGCGCGCACCCGGCCGTCGCCGCCGCAGCGGTTGCAGGGATCGGGGATCACTTCGCCGATCCCCCCGCACACCGGGCAGGGGCGGGTGGTCATGACCTGACCCAGCAGCGAGCGCTGCACGGTCTGGATCTCGCCGCGACCGTCGCAGGTGTCGCAGGCAACCGGCGTGGAGTTGCCGTTGGTGCCCTTGCCGTGGCACAGGTCGCACAGGACCGCGGTGTCCACGGCCACCTGCTTGGTCACGCCGGTCGCGCACTCCGCCAGGTCCAGCCGCATCCGCAGCAACGAATCGGCGCCGGGCCGCACTCGGCCGACCGGTCCGCGCGACGACGGCCCGCCACCGAAGAATGCCTCGAAGACATCGCCCAGACCGCCGAACCCGCTGAAGCCGCCGGGCGCGCCGCCCACCGATTCCATCGGGTCGCCGCCCATGTCGACGATGCGACGCTTCTCCGGATCCGACAGCACCTCGTATGCCACCTGGATCTCGGTGAACCGGGCCTGCGCCTCCTCGTCGGGGTTGACGTCGGGATGCAGCTCACGCGCCAGCCGTCGGTAGGCACGTTTGACCTCCGAATCGCTCGCGCCTTTGCTCACTCCGAGCAAGCCGTAATAATCGCGTGCCACGCTGACCTTGCCTGACCTTTCTGTGCCGGACGAACCGGCTGCCTTACCGAGTACCTAGGACTTCGCCGATGTACAGAGCAACCGCCGCCACGTTGGCGATAGTTCCCGGATAGTCCATTCGGGTGGGACCCACCACACCCATGCCGCCATACACCTTGCCCGAACTGCCGTACGTGGTGCTGACCACCGATGTTCCCAGCATCTGTTCGGCCTCGGTCTCATGACCGATCCGCACGGTAACCTTGCCCGCTTCCTGTTGGGCCGCCAACAACCGCAGGACCACCACCTGCTCCTCCAGCGCCTCCAGCACCGACCGCAGCGATCCGCCGAAATCGGCGGTGTTCCGGGTCAGGTTGGCGGTGCCACCGAGGAGCAACCGTTCCTCGGTGTGCTCCACGAGTGTCTCAACCAGTACGGTCGCCGACCTTCCGACCGCGTCCGCCAGGGCTCCCTGGCCGTTGAGATGGGTTGCCAGATCGCTGACCGCGATCGACGCCGCCGTCAGCGGCTTGCCTTCCAGCGCCTGTCCCAACATCTCGCGCAGCTTGGACAGCTCGTGCTCGTCGATGGCATCGCCGAGCTCCACGATGCGCTGATCGACCCGGCCCGAATCGGTGATGACCACCAACAGCAGCCGCGCCGGGGTCAGCGCCACCACCTCGAGATGGCGTACGGACGAGGTGGACAGCGTCGGGTACTGCACGATCGCGACCTGCCGGGTGAGTTGCGCGAGCAGTCGCACAGCGCGACGCAGCACGTCGTCCAGGTCGACCCCGGACTCCAGGAACGACAGGATGGCGCGACGCTCCGACGAGGACAACGGCTTGACGTTGTCGATCCGGTCGACGAACTCGCGGTAGCCCTTCTCGGTGGGCACCCGGCCCGAGCTGGTGTGCGGCTGGGTGATGTAGCCCTCGGCTTCCAGCACCGCCATGTCGTTGCGGACCGTAGCGCTCGACACACCGAGATTGTGGCGCTCCACCAGGGTCTTGGAGCCGATGGGCTCCTGGGTGGCCACGAAGTCGGCGACGATGGCACGCAGCACCTCGAATCGACGTTCGTCGGCACTCCCCACCAGTTCACCTACCCTTCGCAGCGGCGATGTCTTTATTTTGCTCGCTTCATTTTACCGATCAGCAGCGGGTTTACCGATTGCGCAGTCAGCGCCCGGCGTCACCGGGCCGACCGATACCGACGCAGGCAGCGACCCGCGAACGTATAGCCTAGGCACCTATGCCGATGGCAACACCGCGCAGCACTGCGACGGAGGCGGGCCGGCGATGATCTTCAAAGGCGTCCAGGAGGGAAAACCCTACCCGGAGCACGGGCTCTCCTACCGGGACTGGTCCCGCATCCCGCCGCGCCAACTGCGCCTCGATGAGCTCGTCACCACCACCACGGTGCTCGCCCTGGACCGGCTGCTGTCCGAGGACTCGACCTTCTACGGCGACCTGTTCCCGCACGCGGTGAAATGGCGCGGCGACATCTATCTCGAAGACGGCCTGCACCGGGCCGTGCGCGCGGCACTGCGGAACCGCACCATCCTGCACGCGAGGGTGTTCGACATGGACGCCCTCGCACCGAACCCGGCCTGACCAGCGTCAGGTGCTGCTACTCATCGCCTCACGCAGGCTGCCGGGCCGTAGATCGGTCCAGTTGGCCTCCACGTAGTCCAGGCATTCAGCCCGACCGGCCTCGCCGAAGACCACCCGCCAGCCGGCCGGCAGATCGGCGAACGCCGGCCACAGGCTGTGCTGGTCCTCGGCGTTGACCAGGACATAGAACGTGGCGTTCTCGTCATCGAACGGATTGGTACTCATCGAGTCTCCTCATCGAGGGGTGGGCCAGGTCGGCGCCCAGCACACGGTCGGACAACAGGCCGAGGCAGCTCAGGTTCGGGAAGCCCGGGCCTTGAGTGAGCCCGGCCAGCCCCGGAAGGAACAACTTGGGGAACACATCGGTGAGCGCCAGATCATGGCCGACGTTCTCCTGCAGCGTTTCACTGGTCAGCGGACCGCCGAGGCCCAGCTCGAGCAGGTCCAGCGCGTCCTGGCTGAACAACGGGGCGAACCACAACGCGTCGGCGCCGGACCCGTCGATCACCAGATCGAAGCCGTGCACGGTCTCGACCGCTTCACCCCCGGTGTTGGTAGACAGCGTCAACCGGATCCGCTCGTCACGTGCCACCGCGTGCGCCACCCGGCCACGCAGGTGCCGGATCCGGTCGTCGGCCAGCAATGCATCCTGCACTCGTGCCGAGAACACACCACGGTCGGTGCGCGCCAGCGCATCCCGGCGCTCGGCCAGCGTCAGCCCGGTCCATCCGGTGGGATCCGAGAACAGGGTGTTCTCGAAGAATCCTTCACCACGGGTGAACAGGGTGACCGTCGGCGAGATCACCGTAATGGTCGAAACCCGGTGGCGGAAAAGCTCGTTGAGCATCGACGCGGCCGTCTCGCCGCCGCCGATCACCGCCACGCGCTCGGCCGTGATGAGCTCATGCTTGCCGGCCTGATGCCAGAACTGCGCGATCGACATCACCCGGGGATTGCCCGGCAGCACCGAGCGTTCGGCCTGCCCGGGCCCGGTGATCATCAGACCGTCGGCGCTGACTGCGTCCTCTGCGGTGTGCAGGACCCACCGTTGTGCATCCGCGTCGACCGAGATCTGTTCCACCTCACCGGAAACCACGGTCATACCGATGTCGTCGGCCACCCAACCCAAGTACTGACTCCAGCGCTTGTGGGTCGGGGCGGGCCGGCCGCGGTCCACCCATTCGGCAAATCCTCCGGTGGCGATCAGGTAGGCCTGCCAGCTGTGCCGGGTCATCCGCTCGTCGAGTTCGGCATTGCGCCGTGGCACCAGAGACGACCGGTACGGGAAACCGACGTCCTTTTCGGGTCCGGTACCCAGACGATGGTTGCCGTCGGTCCAGCCGCCGACGGCCTGCCAGTTGGCGGCCACCCCGGATCGCTCGACGACGACGACCTCCGGCGCCGGCACGCCCATCGCCCGCAACTCAGCGGCTTTGGCCGCGACAGCGATCGCCTTGGGTCCGGCTCCGATGACGGCCAAGGTGGGGGCCGATGGGGCACTCATGTGGTCACCTCTCGCAACACCTCTCGCAATGCGTCCAGCCACATCGCCTGCATGGCGGCGATGTCATCGGCGGACAGAATGTCGGGCAGGGTCCGCCATTGGGTGCCGAGCACGGCGGACCCGTCGCGGTCGATCACCGCGGCCATGATCGTCAACTCGTGGCGCACAGCGACATTCGGTTCGGGAATCGGGGTCACATCGGTCTGCAGCGACCGGTCCTGCAGCAGCGCATGATCTGATGCATCGAGCTCGATCCGGCCCAGGTAGTTGAGCAGCACCTGCGGATCACGGTGCGCGCTCAGCCGTTCGGCGGTGTCCTCGCGCAGATAACGCAGCAGCCCATAGTCGATCGCATCGCCGGGGATCGCTGCCATCTGCGCGGTCACGCCGCGGGCGTCGTCGGCTTCCAGCCGCAGCGGGTAGATCATGCTGAGCAGACCGGCGGTGTCACCGGTGTCCACCTCGTCGTGCTGTGACACCACGGCGTCGGACCGGCCGTGGGTCTCCAGCGCCAGCAGCGCCGCCGGGGTCGGCTGGTTCCGGTGGCGACGCCAATCAGTCAGGGCGCGAGCCGTAGCCGCGGCCAGCACATCGGTCACCGGGACCGGGCCGGTCAGCAGGCGGGCAGTCACCTCGGGATCGGCGAGGGACATCGTGATGGTCACGCCCGCCATCCGGTCGGTGGTGGGATCGATCCGGCGGGCACCGATGTCGGGGTCCTCGCCCTCGAACTGCCGCTCCCAGAAGTCGCAGGTGTCGAGCTCGGCCGCCCGTTCGGCGAGCAGACGCGACCACCGCCGTAACGACGTGTGTTCGCGGACCGGCAACGGAGTGCGTCCGGAAGCCAGGGCATGCCAGGCGTTTTCGAGTTCGCCGACCAGGATCCGCCACGAGGCCGGATCGAGCGCCAGCACGTGGGCGGTCAGGATCAGCAGGCCACCGTGCACCGCAGGGTGGTGCAACCAGACCGCGTCGAGCATCGATCCGTTCTGTGGATCCATGCGCTGCACCGAGAGCTCGGCCTGTTCGGCAACCGCGGCGTTGAGGTCACCGGCGCCGGTCGCTTCCGAGAGCACCTCGCCCGGCGTGTGCGCAACCAACGCACCAGCATCGCGGTCCAGCCGGGTACGCAACACCTCGTGGCCGTCGATCACGTTGCGCAACAGGGCTTCCAGGTGCGGGCGGGTGATGTCGGCCGGCAGCCGGAACACCTCGGTCTGGGCGAGCCGGCGTGGGTCGCCGTATTGGTACAGCCACCGCCCGTTGGGCAGCAGCGGGATGGGGCCCAACGTTTCCGGCGCTTCGTCGGTCGCACCCTCGGAGCGCTCGACGGCCGCCGCGTCGGCGTCGACCGCGGCCGCGAGTTCGCGAATGGTGGCGCAGTCCAGCATCAACCGGGCGCGCAACGCCACACCGCGGCGCCGCACCGCCTGCACGACCGACAGCGCCACGATGCTGTCCAGCCCGAGATCGAGGAAGTCGGCGGTGACATCGACACCGGAACCCTCGGGTGTCCCAAGAACCTCGGCCAGCACCTCGGCGAGCACCCGCTCGGTCTCGGTGGCCGGCTGTTCGGCCCCTTCGGCGGACGTACCGGTGCCGACCGCGGCCAGTGCGGCATCGTCGACCTTGCCGTTGGTGGTCAGCGGAATCTCGTCGACCGCCACGATGTGGTGTGGCACCAGATGCCTTGGCAGCGCGGTGGTCAGCATGCGGCGCAGCTCGCCGGGCTGGGTGTCGGTGACCACATAGGCGACCAGTCGCGGCCCGCTGCGGTGGTGTCGTACCGCCACGTGGGCATGCCGAACCCCGGGATGGGCGTGCAGCGTTGCGGCCACCTCGCCGGGTTCTACCCGGAAGCCACGGATCTTGACCTGGTCGTCGCTGCGGCCCAGAAATTCGAGGGCATTCGAGTCCGCTCGTCGGCGCACCACATCACCGGTGCGGTACATGCGCCCGCCCGGCGTGAACGGGTCTGCGACGAACCGCGCGGCTGTCTCTCCAGGCCTACCGAGGTACCCGCGGGTCAATTGCCCACCGGCCAGATACAAGTCGCCGTAGATGCCGTCGGGAACCGGACGCAGCCACCTGTCGAGCACGTAGGCCGCGGTCGACTCAGTGGGATGACCGATGCACGGCTGCCGGTGCTCGGCGATGGTGGCCACGACGGCTTCCACCGTGGTCTCGGTCGGTCCGTAGCAGTTGTGTGCCGACATCCAGGTACGTTCACATTCGGCCTGGATCCCCTGCCAGGTCACGGTGTCGATGGCTTCGCCGCCGAGCGCGAGCACCGCCAACGGCACGCGGCTGAGCAGGCCGGCGGCCCGCAGCGAGGCGAACATCGACGGGGTGGTGTCGATCATGTCGATCGCGAAGCGCCCGATGGTGTCCACCAGCGCCTCCGCGTCGCGCTGCACGTCGTCGGAGACGATGTGCACCGTGTGCCCGGCGAGCAGGGCCGCCAGCGGCTGCCAGGCCGCGTCGAACGTGAACGACCAGGCGTGCGCCACCCGCAGCGGGCGGCCCAGACGCTTGGCAGCGGGCTGCAACACCTGGTGGGCATGGTCGGCGCAGTAGGCAAGCAGGGCCTGATGGGTTCCGATGACGCCCTTGGGCTTTCCGGTGGTACCCGATGTGAACACGACATACGCGCCCTGCCCGGGACGTACCGGTGCGGGCCGGTAGCCGGCCTCGGGCTCGGAGTCGATGGAGGCCAGCAGCGTCTCGTCGACGACGAGCGCGCGTGGGCCCGCACCGATCTGGCGCAGGATCTCGGCCACCCGCTCATCGGGCATGGCCGGGTCGAGCGGCACGATCATCGCCCCCGCCTTGAGCACCGCGAGCATCGCCACCACGTAGTCGGGCCCGCGGCGCAACCGGATCGGGACCGGGGTCTCGTTGCCCACCCCGCGCCGGATGAGCTCGGCGGCCAGGCGATCGGCGGCGTCATCGAGCTCGCGGTAGCTGAGCTCTCCGCCGTCCCAACTCAGCGCCACCGAGCCGAGCCGCTCCTCGGCGTTCGCGCTGAAGACGGTGTGAAAGCCGGTGTGGGCTCGGTCCTCACCGGCGATGGCCGGTGCGCCGGCCGGTTGCAGATCGTCGTCGAGCGTGACAGCGACCTCGCGCAGCGGACGCTCCCAGCGGTCCAACAGCCGCTGCACCACAGCCAGCACCCGCAGTCCCAGAGCCTGTGGGTCGACCAACCCCAGTGCGCCGTCGAGGGTTTCGACGAGCACCGTGAGCCGGCCGTGGGTCGGATGCGCGGCGATGGTCACCGGGAAGTGCGACAGGCTCTCCAGGGCCGAGGGACGCAGCACCGCCCCGCCGAGCTCGAACTCGTCGCTGCCCACCAGACCGCCGGGCGGGAAGTTCTCGTACACCAGCAGCGTGTCGTACAGCTCGCCGATACCGCCGAGCGAACGCAACTCGGTGTGGCTGAGATAACTGTGCTCACGTAGTTCGGCGGCCTCACGCTGCAGCGCCAGGCATTGGCTGCCGACCGGCACGCCGGGATCCACCCGAACCCGCAACGGCACGGTGTTGATGAACAGACCGACCATCGACTCGACGCCGGCCAGCTCGTCCGGCCGGCCCGACACCGTGACGCCGTACACCACATCGGTACGGTCGGTGAAGACCGAAAGGATGGTGGCCCAAGCCATCTGGAACAGCGTGTTGACGGTGACGCCGCGTTGCCGGGCGGCCTCGAAGATCGCGGCGGACTTTTGCTCGTCGAGGTGCACCTCGGTGCGCGACGGCAGGCCCGGCTGTGTCTCCCGGCCCGCCAGCGCCGGGGACAACATCGTGGGGGCATCCAGGCCGTACAGATGGGCCTGCCAGCGCGCTCGGCTGGCCTGCTGATCGCGGCCGGCCAACCAGCCGATGTAGTCGCGGTACGGACGCACCGCGGCCGGCAATGCGGTCGCGTCGCCGTTGGCCCCGTACAGCGCGAGCAGCTCCCCGACGAAAACCGGAAGCGACCAGCCGTCGATCGCGATGTGATGGGCAACGATCACCAGACGCCAACGCAGCCCCGGCTTCTCGATGAGCAGGAAGCGGATCAGCGGCCCGCGTCCGAGGTCGAACCGCCGGGCCCGTTCCTCGGCTTCGAGGATGACCGCCTGCTCGTCATCGGCCTGCAACTGCCGCCAGGGCAATTCGGTCGCGGCGGGAACCACCGCGACCGGGCGGCTCAGGTTTCCCTGAAAGAAGCTGGCCCGCAGGTTCGGATGCCGCACCAGCATCGCCTCGGCGCAGGTCCGCAACAGCTCGGCGTCCAACGCGCCGTCGACGTCGGCGGCCATCGCGATGACATAGGGATCAGGGCCGCCGTCATCTTCGGTCAGGCCGGCCAGCGAGTAGAGCCCTTGTTGCAGCGGACTGAGCGCCAGCACGTCCTCGACGCCGGGCGGTGTCCCGGTGGTCGTCACGTCGAGGTCCCCTGGCCCTGGCCCCATCCCGCGGTCAGCGCAGCCAGTTCGTCGGGCGACAGACCCGATGCGGACATCGGCTCGTGATGCACATCTGCGGCTGAGGCCTGGGTGCCCGCCGCATCCACCGCAGTGGCCAGGTCCGCCAGCCCCGGGTGCTCGAACACCATGCGGGCCGTCAAGGCCATACCGGCGTCACGCGCCCGCGCGGCCAACTGCACGGCCAGGATGCTGTCGCCGCCCAAGGTGAAGAAGTCGTCGTACCGGCCGACCTCGGTGGCATCGAGCAGGTCGACGAGCATGGCCGCGAGCGTCTGCTCGGTGGCGGTGGCCGGCGGTTCCGACGGTGCCGCCGCGGTCACCCGCGGCCGGGTCAGGGAGGCCGACTCGATGTTGTCGACCACAGTGAGCACCGCGCCTGCGAATTCCTCGCCCAGCGCGGCCCGCGCACTCTCCAGAAGAGTTTCGCCGTCGGCGGCTGTCGGCTCGGCCACCAGGTAGCCGGCCAGCGTGGTCACGCCCCGAATGTCCCAATGCCGGGTCGCCGCGACCGCCACCCCGTCGAGCGCTTCCAGTGCGGCCTGCAGCCGGGGCTCACCGGTGGTGATCGGCTCCAGCCGGCCGTCGGTGGTCCAGCGCCCCCGGTCACCGGTGCGATACACGTGGCCGTCCCCAAAAGGATTGGGCGCGAAGCGCTGCGCGGCGAGTTCACTGGCAGTCCGGGCGGCTCCGGCTGCACGGCCGACCGCGCCACCGGCGTAGTAGATGTCCCCGGTGACGCCGATGGCCACCGGCTGGAACCATTCGTCGAGCAGGTAGACGCGGTCGGCGTCCGCGGTCTGCGGCAGTCCGGCCGGCGGCACCGCTTTACGACTCCAGTCGTCGACCAGCAGGTCACGCTCGGACTCATCGATGACCGCGATGTCGCGCACCGTCTGATCGGCGTCATGGGCGAAGGCCTCGACGATGCGTTGCAGCCACTTCACCAGACGCTGCGCGGTGGCCGCCTCGTAGAGCTCGGTGCGGTAGATGACGGTGCCCTTGTAACCGGCGTCAGAGCCGGCTTGCGCGAAGAAGTTGAGCGATAAGTCGGCGTGGGCCACGTCGAAGGTGGGTTCCAGTGCGGTGAAACGGGTTTCACCGTCGGCACCGGTGTCGATGACCTGCTCGGCCGGCATGTCCTCACGCACGTGCACCACCACACCGAACAGCGGGTTGCGCGCCAGCGAACGCACCGGGCTCACCGCGTCGACGACCCGGTCGAACGGCAGGTCCTGATGTTTGTAGGCGGCCAGCGCCATATCGCGGGACCGCCGCAGCACCTCACGCAAGGTCGGGTTGCCCGACAGGTCGTTGCGCAGCACCACGATGTTGATGAAGAACCCGATCAGCGCATCGAGTTCGGGCGCGGTACGCCCGGCCACCGGGGTGCCCAGCGCGATGTCGGTGCCCTGGCCGGCCTTGTGCAGGGCGATCGCGACGGCTGCCTGCAGCACCATGAACTCGGTGACCCCGAGTTCACGGCTGAGCTCGACGAGCTTGCCGCGCAAAGCCGGATCGATCTTGAAGTCGAGCGCCTTGCCCTCACCGGTCGGCACCGGCGGCCTCGGGAAGTCCGGCTGCAGGCCGTTCTCGACGTCTGCGTCTGCCGACAGCCCGGCGAGTTGCGTTGTCCAGTAGGAACGTTGCTCCTCGACGCGCTCGTCGTCGCCGGAGAGCAGCTGGGCCTGCCAGGCCGCGAAGTCCGCGTACTGTACCGGCAACGGCGCCCACTCGGGTGCGTGTCCGGCGCGGCGGGCATGGTAGGCGGTCAGCAGGTCGGTGAACAGCACCGTGCCGGACCAGTGGTCGGCGGCGATGTGGTGCACCACGAGCGAGAGCACGTGCTGCGCACGCGAGGAGCAAGAGTCACTTGAGTATCGGGGCGACAATATCGCCGCCCGGACCGGCCACTCGTTCTCCAGGTCGAAGCAGTGTCGCCGTTCGGCATCGAGCTCGCCCTGCACCCAATCTTCACCGGCGCCGTCGGCGCGACGCACCGTCACCGGGGCGACGGGATGGACCACCTGGTATGGCACACCGTCGATTTCGCGGTAGGTGGTGCGCAGGATCTCATGCCGGGCCACGATGTCGCTGACCGCGGCGGTCAGGGCCTCGACATCGCAGGGGCCGGTCAGTCGTGCGGCGAATGGCACGTTGTTGACCGGGTTGGGGCCGTCGATCCGGAACTGGAACCACTGGCGGTGCTGGGCCGCCGACATCTGCGCCGGACCGTCATGGGCGGTGGCGACGATGGCAGGCAGACCGGCGCCCAGACCCGAGTCGCGCAGCTCGTCGACCTTGGCCGCCAGGCCGGCCACCGTGGCGTTCTCGAAGACGTCGGCCACCCCGAGCTCGACGCCGCAACGAGCCCGAACGGCAGCGACAAGTTTGGTAGCCAGCAGTGAGTGACCGCCCAGATCGAAGAACGAATCGTCGGCTCCGACCCCGTCGCGCTCGAGCAACTCACCGAACAGGGCGACGATCGCGTGCTCGGTCTCGGTCTCCGGGGCACGGAATTCGGTGGCCGAACGGATCTCCGGCTCGGGCAGCGCCCGGCGGTCGATCTTGCCGTGCGCGGTGATCGGGATCTCGGCGAGCTCGACGAACGCCGCCGGGATCATGTACTCGGGCAACGCAGCGGTCACCCTGGCCCGGATGCGGTCGATCTCCACTCGCTCGGCGCCGGCGGCGGGCGTGATGTAGGCGACGAGGCTCTTGCCCAGCGACGGCAGGTCGCTGACCACCACCACGGCCTGGCCCACCGACGGGTCGACGGAGATGGCCGCGGAAACCTCACCGAGTTCGATTCGGAAGCCACGGATCTTGACCTGCTCGTCGGCGCGGCCGACGAATTCGATGTCACCGTCGGCGTTGCGCCGGGCCAAGTCACCCGAGCGATACATCCGTCCGCCGGGATTGAACGGGTCGGCGACGAACCGCTCGGCGGTCAGCCGCGGACGGTCGTGGTATCCGTGCGCGACATGTGTTCCGCCGATGTAGATCTCACCGATCACCCCGACCGGCACGGGCTGCAGCGCATCGTCGAGCAGGTGAATCGTGGTGTTGATCTTCGGCGTGCCGATCGGCACGATCCGCGCGCCCTGCTTGCCCTCCACCTTGTAGCGGGTGCAGTTGAGCACCGTTTCGGTGGGTCCGTAGAAGTTGTGCAGCAGGGAGTCGAACGTGGCCAGGAACTTGTCGGCGATCTCGCCGGGCAGTGCCTCTCCACCGATCGGCACGCGCTGCAGCGTGCGCCACTCGTTGACACCCGGCAGCGACAGGAACAGACCGAGCAGAGACGGAACGAAGTGCATCGAGGTGATGCCCTCGTTGCGCAGCAGATCGGTGAGATATCCGATGTCACCCAGGCCGCCCGGCTTCGGGATCACCAGGCGTGCACCGGCGGCCAGCATGCCGAAGATCTCACCGATCGACACGTCGAAGCTCTGCGAGGCCACCTGCAGCAGGCGCTCGTCCTCGGACACCTGGTAGTCGCCGCCGAACCAGACGAAGTACTCGGCGATCGGCCGGTGCGGCACCGGAACACCCTTGGGCAGACCAGTGGACCCCGACGTATAGATCAGGTATGCGGTGTTGTCCGGGCGTAGCGGCCGCACCCGCTCGGCGTCGGTGGGATCGGTGGCCGGGTAATTCTCCAGCCCGGTAACCGGCTCGCGCAGGATGGTTTTCGGGTTGGAGTCGGACAGGATGTAGGTGAGCCGGTCCTCGGGGTAGGTCGGGTCGACCGGCAGATACACCGCACCGGACTTCACGATGCCCAGTGCCGTGACGACCAGTTCGGGCGACTTCTCCAACAGCACCGCCACCCGGTCTTCGGTGCCGATACCTTGTTCGATCAGCCAGTGCGCCAACCGGTTTGCCGACTCGTTGAGCTCACGATAGGTGTAGTGGCGTCCCTCGTAGACCACCGCGACGGCATCGGGGGTGCGGGCGGCCTGCTCGGTGACCAGCGCCGCCAGGGTGGTCGCCGGCGTCTCGAACTGCTCACCGGTGGACACCGCGCGCAGCCACTCGGCGTCCTGGGCGGTGAACAATTCCAGCCGCGACAGCGGCCGATCGGGCTCGCCGAGTGCGCTGTCGAGCAGTACGGCGAAGTGCCGCAGCATCTGCGCGGCGAGTTCGGCATCGAGCACCTCGGTCAGGTGCTCGGCTTCCACCACCGCGCCGTCTGCGTCGAGCTCGACCATGAAGCCCAGTGGCAGCTGGGTGTGCTGCCCGCGCAGGTCGGCCCGCTCGCTTGTCACACCGTCGGGAGTGAACCCGCCGCCGTCGGGCTCGCGGAACCCGAAGCTGACCCGCGTCATCCGCTCGGCACCGTGGCGCCGGTCCGGGTTGAGCTCGGCCACCACCCGATCGAGATTGACCCGCTGGTGTGCGAACGCACCGATTGCGGTGTCCCTGGTGGCTGCCACCAACTCCCGGAACCCGGCCGAGCCCTGCGGCCGCAGCCGCATCGCCACCGTGTTGCCGTAGTAGCCGATGGTTTCGTCGGTGTCGCGGTTCAGGACCGGGGTGGCGATCAGGAAATCGTCGGTGTGGGTGTAGCGGTAGATGAGTGCGCCGAAGGCGGCCAGCAGCACCATGTAGGGCGTGGCACCGGTCTCGCGGGCCAGCGCCGAAACCCGCGCAACCGTCTCGGCGGACAACCGCACGGTGCTGCGTTGCGACCGAAAACCGTTGGGTACCACCGACCCTGCCGGGCCGGGCAACTCCAGCGGCTCCGGCGGGTTCGCCAGTACCTCACGCCAGTACGCCAGATCCTCGTCGTCGTCGCCGGCCGCGGACACCGTCACGCGCGGCGTCTCGGCAAGCTGCTCGCCGGAATAGGCCCGGGTCAAGTCGGCGAAGAACACCCGCCACGATCCGTCGTCCCAGGCGATGTGATGTGCGACGAGCAGCATCACGTGTTCGGCCGGTCCGGTCTTGATCAACGAGATACGTAGCGGGGAATCGCTGCTCAGGTCGAAGGCGGTGCCGAACTCACGCTGGGCCAGCACCTCCAGACGCAGCTTGCGCGCCCGTTCGGATTTGTCGGACAGATCATGAACCGCCCACCCCGGCGCCAGGTCATCGTGGACCGTTGCGGTGGGCTCGCCGTTTTCGTCAGCGCGATAGGTGGTGCGCAGGATCGGGTGCCGCCGCGCCACGGCATTGAGGGCTTCGTGGAGCTTTTCGGGATCGATCACCCCGTGCAGCCGGTAGGACAAAGAGATGTTGAGCAGCACGCCGCTCGGGTCGAATCCCTGCACGAACCACATCCGGCGCTGCCCGTCGGACAGCACGGTCGGGTCGACCGGCACGCTTTCGGTGCCCGTCGCCGGCCCGGATTCCGCACCCGACGCCGCCAGGCCCCGCTCGGCAAGCCTGCGCCGCATCAGCTCCAGACGCGCGTCGGAGGTGCGGGGAGCTGCCGGATCGGCACTAACCATGTCAGTCACGCGAAAATGCTTCCTTTTCAGGTCTTTCCAAATGCTCGATCAATTCGGTGGCGGTGGCGCCACCGAGGATGGTGGCCAGCGGCACTGATCTGCCGGTGGCTTTCTTGAGCTTCTTGCGCAGGTCGATTGCCAGTAGCGAGTCGACCCCCAGATCCAGCAGCGACGTGTCGAGATCCAGTGCGGAGGTGTCGCTGAGCTTCAGCACGGCCCCCAGCGCAATCCGCATCGCACCAGTGGCGTCGGCCGCTTCGCTGTCCGGCGCCTCGGGGGCGTCGTCGACTGCCGCAGCGGGTTCTTGCACGCCACCGAGGAAGGTCCGCAGGCGCTCGGCGTCGGCGCTGAACACCAGCGGATCGGCCGGGTAATCCCGCAGCCCGGCCTCGACCGCAAGCTCAGGGACCATGGCCCGCAGGCCGGACCGCTCGACTCGGCTGACCTCGGCCGAGTCGATGATTCCGTCGCCCTGCCACAGGCCCCACCGCACCGCGGTGCAGTGCTTGCCCGAGGTCCGAAGCTGTCCGCCGAGCGCGTCGAGCAGCCGGTTGGCCGCCGAGTACGCGGCGTGGCCGTAGCCGCCCCACAGGCCCGATACCGAGGAACACAACACGATCCGGGCATCTGGTCGCAGCGGCCAGGCCGCGGTGAGATTGGCCAGTCCGGTCACCTTGGCCGCGAACGTATCCCGCACGCTCGCGCCGGTGAGTTCCCTGCCCGGGGCGATCGTGGCCGACGCGGCCGCGTGGATCACCAGCGATGCCGGGCCGATCTCCAGTTCGGCGATGGTCGCGGCGATCTGAGCTGGGTCGGTGACATCGCACCGGGGTGCGACGATCTCAGTTCCGCCGGCGGTCAGCGCGCAGACCTGCTGGTCGTCGAGCCCGCTGCGGCTGAGCAGCACGATACGTCGTGCTCCCTGCTCGGCCAGCTGGCGGGCAAAGTGCAGACCCACCGCGCCCGCCCCGCCGGTGATGACCACCTCGTCGAAGATTCCCGAATCCGCTGTCCACGTCCGGGCGTCCGATGTGTCGGCACGCATCTCCCGATGCCAGGGGACCGGGCCGGAGCCGTTGTCCCGCAGAGCAATATCCTCGGCCGCGGTCAGCATGGTGGTGAGGGCGGCAGCCGCGGTGACCGGATCCGGGACGGCCGGCGGCAGGTCCAGCTGCCGGAACTCCTGGTCGGGGTGTTCGTAGCCGAGGCTGCGGTGCATGGCCGCCAAGGCTGCGGCTTCCGGTCGTGCGGATCGCTCACCGACGACCTGCTCACCACCCACGGTCACCAGCCACACGTCGCGGGTCTCGGTGGTGATCGCATCGAGGTAGCCGAGCAGACCGTCATCGATACGCCGGCTCAAGGTTTCTGCCGCCGCCACCGGATCGATCTCGTCGGACACCGGCGCCACCACGACCAGCAGGTCGGCGTCGCTGGGGTCGGCGGCGGTGGCACCCGGCACCTCGTCGAGGGCGCTGGTCAACGCGGCAGCCAGGCCGTGTCCGGAGGCCAGGTCCAGCACCGCCACACGACGCTGTCCGACCGGCACGTTCCGCGGCGCAGCCTTCTGCCAGCGCTGCACGCTGACTGTCAGACCGGCGACCGGAGGCAATGGTTGCGGTGTCGCCCACAGATGTTCGGCCCGCATGGGTGCGAACGGGAAATCGCGCAACCGGCCGGTCGACTGGTTGGGGAGGTCGCCCCAGCGGTATCCGGCGTCGGCCATCGCCACCGAGACGATGTTGGCACTGAGCCGCTCGGTGATCGGTTCGTCGCGTCGACCCGATCCGACCATGAGCACAGGACCACCGGTGAGGTCGTCGGCGTCGTCGAGCAGGTCCCCCATGGCGAACAGCAATGCCGGGTGCGCGGACAGTTCCACGAAGATCTGCGCCCCGCGCCGCGCCGCGGCCTCGACGGCCCGGTCGAATCGCACAGTGCTGCGCAGATTGGTGTACCAGTAGTCGGCGAAACTGGTGCCCGCCTCGACAACATCGGCGGTGGCCGAGCCGATGAACTGCACCGGCGATTCAACGAATTGCGCCGCAGGCAGCATCGATTCGAGTTCGTCGCGCGCCGAGTCGAGCGCGGTGGTGTGCGCCGGGAACCACATCTCGATTTCCTTGGCGAACGATCCGCGTCCGGCCACGGCCGCCACGGCCGCCGCCACCGCATCGGTGTCCCCCGACACCGCGACCGACGACCTCGAGTTCACCACCGACACTTCGAGCCAACCCGGGGTCTCGGCAACCACCTTCGACGCCTCGTCGGGCGTGATCCCGAGAACCGCGACCCGGTACGGCCCGGTCAGCCGGTCGAGTACCGTCGCGCGGGCAGTGACCACGGCCACCGCCTCGGACAGGGTGATGCTGCCGGCCACGTAGGCCGCACCGATCTCCCCCAGACTGTGGCCCACGGTGATGTCGGGCAGCACCCCGCAGGAACGCCACACCGCGGCCAGTGCCACACCGTGGACGAACTGGGCGCCCTGGATCTGCACCTGGGAGAAGTCGTTGGTGACCGCACCCGAATCCGGTTCAGCCAGCAGGTAATCCAGCACAGAGGCGGCACCGGTGGCCGCGAAAAGGGCCGCGCACTTGTCCACCTCGGCCCGGTAGACCGGCAGCCGGTCGTAGGCTTGCACGCCCATCGACGGCCACTGGCTGCCCTGCCCGGGAAACACGAACGCGATGCGGCCACTCGAACCCGATGCCACCGCGCCGGCCTGAGCGCGGGTGACCAGCGGATGCTCGGCGTCCTCGGCCAGGGCACGCAGGCCCGCGGTGAGCTCGTCGCGATCGCCGGCCCGCACCACGGCACGGTGACGACGCAGACGGCGGGTGGCCAGCAAGGTGGCGGCGACATCGTCGGCGCTCACCGCCGGACGCGAATCCAGGTACCGCAGGATGGCCGCGGCGTCGGTGCCGATCAGTTCCTCGGTGTGAGCGCTGAGCAGTACCGCTGCGCGAGCGTCGGGCAACGCGTCGGCGCGTGTCAAAGGCAGGGTGTTTCGCTCGCAAGCTTCGCTCATGCGGCCTCCCCGGCGACCTCGGGAACCGAGATGATCGCGTGCGCATTGGTGCCGCTCATGCCGAAAGCCGAAACCGCACCGATGCGTCGTCCGTCGATCGCGGGCCAAGGAGACTGTTTGGTGGCCAACCGCAAACCCTGGGCGTCCCAGTCGATCTCACGGCTGGCTTCGTCGACGTGCAACGTGGCCGGGATGGCCGCATGTTCGGCGGCCAGGATGACCTTGGCCAGGCCGAGTCCACCCGCGGCAGCCTGGGAGTGCCCGACGTTGGATTTCACCGACCCCAGCATGGCGCCCGCACCCGGCGCGGTGGCTCCGTAAGTCTGTGCCAGCGAACGTAATTCAGTCCGGTCTCCGAGCCGGGTGCCGGTGCCGTGACCCTCGATCATGCCGACGTCTTCCGGCCGCACGCCCGCCTGCTGGATCGCCTTGGCGAACAGCCGCTGCTGAGCGTTGCCACTGGGGGCGGTCAGGCCGGTGGTCCGGCCGTCCTGGTTCACCGCGGTGGCGTGGACCTCGGCCAAGATGTCCCGGCGGTTTCGCAGCGCGGCGGATTTGCGTTGGAGCACGAACATCGCGGCACCCTCGGCCCAGACCGTTCCGCTGGCGTGTGCGCTGTAGGGCCGGCAGTGCCCGTCATCGGACAGGGCGTGCTGTTTGGAGAACTCGACGAAGTAGCCGGGTGTGCCCATCACGCAGACGCCGCCGGCCAGTGCCATGTCACAGTCGCCCGCGCGGACCGCCGTGACAGCGGTGTGGAATGCGGTCAGCGCCGACGAACATGACGTGTCGACGGTCAGTGCCGGGCCGCACAGATTCAGCGTGTAGGCGATCCGGCCGGAGATGACGCCCAGCGAGGTACCGGTGATCAGGTGGCCGCTGTGGTGGGAGAACTCCGACAGGGCGGGCCCGTACTCCAGGCCCGACGCACCGACGTAGCAGCCCACGTCGTGTCCGGCCAGATCGTCCGGGTTGACGCCGCTGTTCTCCAGCGCGCGCCACGCGAGGCGCAAACCGACGCGCTGCTGCGGATCCATCGCCACCGCCTCACGCGGTGAAATACCGAAGAACGCAGGATCGAATGTTGCTGCACTGCTGAGGAACCCACCCAGATCGTGGATACGCTTGAATCCGTCACGGCGCGAGCCGTCGAACAGCTCGCGCAGCGACCAACCCCGGTCACCGGGAAATCGGCCGAGCGCCTCACGCTGCTCGGTCAGCAGCGCCCAATAGTCGTCGGCGGTCTCGATCCCACCCGGAGCCTCCAGCGCCATTCCCACGATCACCACCGGATCGGCGGCGTCGAACTCGGGTGGCGTCCCGCTAGAGCTCATTGACCAGCTCCGCCACATCCTCGAGCTGGGAATTTAGGTAAAAGTGCCCGCCGTCGAACATCGTGCAGGTGAAGGCGCCGCGGGTGTGGGATTCCCAGCGCCGCAACATGTCCTCGCTGATGCGGTGGTCACGGTCGCCGCCCACCGCATAGATGTCGGCCGCGATCGTCACGTCGGCGTCACACGCGTACCGGTTGAATGCCGCGTAGTCGGCACGTACCGCCAGCAACAGCAGTTCGACGAAGTCCTCGTCGGCGAGCAGGGCTTCGTCGGTGCCACCGAGATCGACCATCTCGGCGAGGATCTCGGACTCGGCCATCGGCAGCGCCGGGGCGGCTGCCACCGCCGACGGGGCCTCGCTCGCCGACACCCAGAGGGCGTCGATCGCCACACCATGACGTTCTGCCATGCGGGCGAATTCGAACGCCACCACCGCGCCCATGCAATGCCCGAACAGCCGGATCGGTCCTACGCTTCCCCAGTCGGCCGCGTCGAACAGGTCCTTGGCGAGTTCAGCCACCGTCGGCGCGGCCGGGTGGGACAGCCTGTCACCGCGTTGCGGGTACTGCATGACGTAGGCATCGGATCCGGCGGCGGCCAGCGCCGTCCCGAACCCGCGGTAGGCCAGCGCCGCTCCCCCGGCATGCGGAAAAACCAATGTGGCTGTTGAGCTTTCGGACCCTGGATAGCGCTTCACCCAGGGCTTGACCGTGATCTGGGTATCCGGGTGCGTCACGACGGCACAGCGGTGTCGCGAGCGGCCACCGCATCCCGATGCCGCACGGCGAGGGCGAAACCGTTCATTCCCCGCTCGGGGTTGCGGCGCGGCGCATCGTCGGCGACGACGATGCGTGCGCCTGCGGTCAGCGCCACCAGCACCATGAGGATCGGCGCGGCCGCACCGGCGGCCGAGAACGCACCGATGCGGTCGTCAGCGGTGATGCCCAGCCGACCGCTGATGTCCACGACCGCCTGTCGCGCAGCGGCGTGTGTCACCACCGCGTAGCCGCTGTCGTCGACTGACCCGAGGAAGGCCGGGTCAGCCGGCCCGGACCGGACCGGGGCCACGTCACCCGTGCGTGCGCCGATCCGCAGCGACTCGGAGACGGTGAGCGCCGGCAGCCAGTTGGGTGGTCCGTCTCCGGTGAACAACGCCATGCGTACGCCGGTGTGATCCAGGGCCGGCTCAGCCGGATCTGCGGAGTCGATCGGGACGCAGACACCGCCGGCCGCCAGGATCCCCAGCGTGGCGATCACGGTGTCCAGGCCGGTGGGCCCCACGACGGCGACCCGGTCTCCGACCCGGACACCGGCCACCGCGAGCGCACCCGAGACCGCCAGGGCCTGCTCCCGCAACTGCCCGTAGGTCCAGCGGGTGGTCGGGCCGATCACCGCGATGTCGTCGGGCGCGCGGTGTGCATGCGCGAAGAACCCCTGGTGCAGCGGTTCGGCCGCCGCTGCCTGCATGGTCTGCGTAGTCGTGCGACTCACTGTGTTCACAACGACCTCCTGACGATAAGCAAAGCCTGCCCTAACTGAAGTAACTCTAACCTTAGTTGCCCAACGCGGGTTCTGGGGACGTGCGTGCCAACTCCTGGGCCACATCGGCACTGTCCATGCCTGTGACCTCGAGATACACCTCGGACACCAGCCGCAAACGGTCCGAGCCGGCCTCCCGTCCGGCCAGCAGCGCGGCCATCTGCGCGACCGTGCGGGACGCGAAGACGTCGGCGACCATGACGGTCGACGTGTCCAGCCAGTCCCGGATCCGCGCCACGAGCTGGGTCGCCAGCACCGAGTCCCCGCCGAGGGCGAAGAAATCGTCGTCGACGCCGACGCCGGACTGTCCGAGAACGTCGCCGACTATCGCGCACAGGGCCGTTTCCAGCGGGTCCGACGGTGCGCGGTAGCCGCGGGCCTCAGGGGCGCCGACGGCCGAGAGCATGCGGATCACCGCGGTGCGGTCGGTCTTACCCCGCGCGTAGGGAATCTCGTCGGCGACCAGCAGAACCTGCGGGATCATGTGCGCGGGCACCAGCTCGGCCAGCGCACTGGCCACCGTCGCCGAATCCAACCCAGAATCCAGGCCGGCCTGATCTGCCCGCACCACCGCACCGAGCAGATCGTGGCCGCCGTCGACCGGCACCAGAACCGCGACGGCCGCGTCCACCCCGGGTACCCGGCACAGGGCGCCCTCGACCTCGCCCAGCTCGATCCGGAAACCGCTCACCTTGATCCGGTGGTCGGCCCGGCCCACGAACTCGATCGTGCCGTCGGGCCAGCACCGCACCAGGTCTCCGGTGCGGTACCACCGGCGACCGTCGTGCTCGACGAAGCGTTCAGCGGTCAGGTCGGGTCGCCCGCGGTACCCGCGGGCGATGCCGCGGCCACCGACCCACAGCTCGCCCGGGACCCAGTCGGGGCAGTCCTCACCGCGAGCGTCGACCACCCGGCAGCAGTTGTTGGTCAGCGGGACCCCGAACGGCACCGAGGTCCAGTGCGCCGGCAACGCGTCGTCGCCGAGTCCGACTTCGAAGATGGTGTTGTGGGTCGCGGTCTCGGTGGCCCCGCCCAGCCCGGCGAAGCGCACCCGCGGCGATGCGGCACGCAATGCCCGCACCAGGTCCGGGCGCACCCAGTCGCCTCCGGTGGGCACCACCCGCAGCGAGGACAGCGAACCGCCGTCCGCGGACGACAAAGGACCGCCGCCTGTGTCGGATGCGCCGGCTCCGCCGGCGACCAGCATCTCCAGCCAGCCGGTCAGGAAATGCAGGACGCTCACCTGGTGCTCGTCGATCAGCTTGACCCAGACATCCGGATCGCGGCGGTGTTCCTCGTCGACGACCACCATCGACCCGCCCGAACGCAAGGTGCCGTAGACGTCGATCACCGACAGGTCGCACTCCAGGTGCGACAACGCCAGACACTTGTCGGCCGGGCCGATCTCGAAGTGGTCGTTGATGAACTCGATGGTGTTCATCGCGGCGTCGTGGGTGATCTCGACGCCCTTGGGCTCGCCGGTGGAACCCGAGGTGAACAAGACGTACGCCAGGTCCGACGGAGCAACCTGGACCGGCTCGAAATGCGCCGGGTCACCGACGATCTCGGCGTCGGCAACGCTCAGGTGCGGCAGGTCGGGATGGTCCGAGCCCGATCCACAGACCAGGGCGAAGTCCACCCCGCCCGTGTGCAGGATGCGTGCGGCCCGGTCGGCCGGCTGGTCTACCCCGACCGGCAGATAAGCGGCTCCGACCATCGAGATGGCCAGCAGCGCGACCACCTGGTCGACGCCCTTGGGACCCAGCACCGCGACCACTTCGCCGTGACACACCCCGCGTGACTGCAGGGCCGCCGCCACGGCCAGCACCTTGTCCCGCAGTTCGCCGTAGGTGAGGTTGCCTGCCCTGCTGAACACCGCGGGTGCGCCCGGATCGGCCGTCGCGTTGGCCAGGAAGCCGTCGTGGAGCACGTCGCCGCTGGGAACCGACGCCGACGCATTGAGCTCGGCGCGCACGCGGCGCTGCGGCTCGGAGATGGCGGGCGGATCGGGAGCGTCCCAGGCGGCGTCGTCAGTGGCCAGCCGGCGCAGCTCGGCCAGATGGTAGGCGAACATGGCCTCGGCCACACCGGGCCGGAACGCCTCGATCCGGACGTCCCAGTTGATCATCAGGCCCTCGGCGATCGGGGTCGCCTGAGCGTCGATGAGCACCTGGGGTCCCTGCGAGATGGTCCAGACCGGCGCCCCGAAGTGGTCGGTGACGTCACCGGCGAACAGATCGCCCAACCCGAGCGCGCTGGTGTAGACGATCGTGGCCAGCGTCTGACTGCCGCGATGCCGGCTCATGTCGCGCAGCACGTCGAGCCCGGACACCGAGGAATGGGCGGCGGTGGCATGCAGCGTCTCCTGCACCACCCGGGCCCTGGCCATGGCCGTGTCGGCCCCGGTCAGGTCGATGTCGAGCAACAGCGAGGAGGTGAAGTCCCCGACCAGCTTGTCCACGTCGGGGTGATACGGCTCCCGCCCGAACATCGGCAGGTTGAGCAAGAACCTGGACTGTGTCGACCAGCGCGCCAGCGCGTTGGCGTACGACGCACCGACCGCCATGGCCGGGGTGACGCCCCGCCGGTGTGCGGCCGCGAACAATGCGTCGCGGGTCGGCACGTCGAGGGTCTCCCACAACCGGATGCTGCGGTGCGGGTTGCGCTGATCCGACAGCGGAACCAACGGCAGTGCAGGCGGATCCGGCAGATCCGGGACCCGGTCGGCCCACCACTGCAGATCTTCCTGCGATGGCGGTGGCACCGAGGCCGTCAGCTTGGCCCGGTACTCGCGGTAGGTGTAGCCGAGACCCGGCAGGTCGGCGCCGCGGTAGAACGCGGCCAGGTCGGCCATGAAGTTGCGGTAGCTCACCGCATCTGCGCACTGCATGTCCATGTCGACATGCAGCCTGGTGCGGCCGCCGGGCAGCAGCGACAAGCTGAGTTGCAGCACCTCGTCGTGCAGCATCTGATGCGACTTCGATTCCCGCAGCACCTCCAACTCCGCTTGTGCGGCAGTCTCATCCAGCTCGCGGAGGTCGTAGACGGTAACCGGCAACGGCCGGTCACCGATCCGCTGGGTACCGTCGGGCAGGATCTCGACGCGCAGCATCGGATGCCGCGCGGCCAGTTTGGCCGCCGCTGCCTGAAGCCGCTGCGGATCGACTCCGGCGCCGTCGAATTCGACGTACAGGTGGGCGCCGACACCGCCGAGTTGCTGGTCCTGGTTACGGCCGACCCAGAAGGCGTGCTGGATCGGTGCCAGCGGGAAAGGTTCGCCGTCGTCATCGGCGACGGACTCGGTTGCGGGGGCGGGATCGGTGGACGGCGCCTCGGGGGTGTGCTCGGCGACGAGTTCCATCCAGGCGGCAACGGTGGGATTGGCTGCCAGGGCGGCGAATCCGACGTTGATGCCCTGCTTGCGCCACCGGCCGGACAGCGACATCATCCGGATCGAATCGAGACCGGAAGCGATCAGGTCGGCGTTGGGATCGACGTCGTCTGCGCTGACCCCCAGGAGTTCGGCGACCTCGTCGCGGACCGTCCGGGAACTCGTCGCCACCACGCTTCATCCTCCAAACAATTAGTAAAGGCTGCCCTAACTTAGTGGAGGTTACCCTATATTCGATCTGCTGACACAACCACCCGACGGGAGCCGAGAACACCGATGACCACCGGTTTTGACCGCCAACAGGACGAACTGGCAAACGGATTCACCCCCTTCCCCGAGGACCGCGCCGCGGTATACCGCCAGGCCGGGTACTGGCAGGGCAAACCGCTCGACAGCATCCTGCGCGACGCCGCGCAGCGCTGGCCGGACAAGCCCGCCGTGGTCGATGCCACCGGGGCCCACACGTTCGCCGAACTGGACGCGCTCGCCGACCGCATCGGGGCAGCGCTGGCCGCGCGCGGCGTCAGGCCCGGTGATCGCTTCCTGGTGCAGCTGCCGAATACGCGCGAATTCGCGGTGGCGACGTTTGGCCTGCTTCGCGCCGGGGTGGTTCCCGTCCTGTGCCTGCCCGGTCACCGGTCGGCCGAGCTGGGCCATTTCGCCGACCTCAGCGGCGCTGCCGGCTTGGTGATTCCCGATGCCATCGCCGGATTCGACTACCGGGAGCTGGCCACTCAACTCACCTCCGAACATCCGCGGCTGAGTCACGTCCTTGTCGACGGGGACCCTGGTGACTTCCAATCCTGGTCGGCCCTCAAAGATTTCGATCAGCCCGGGCCGCCGAACGTCACCGTCGACACCACCGGTCCGGCCGTCCTGCTGGTGTCCGGCGGAACCACCGGCCTGCCCAAGCTCATCCCCCGTACCCACGACGACTATCTGTACAACGCCACGGCGTGCGCCCAGGCCTGCGAGATGGTGCACGAGGACGTGTATCTCGCGGTTCTGCCGGCGGGACACAACTTCCCGTTCGCCTGCCCCGGCCTGCTCGGCTCGATGACGGTCGGTGCCACCACCGTCTATACCGACGACCCCAGCCCGGAGTCGGTGTTCCCCCTGATCAACTCCCACGGCGTCACAGTGACCGGGCTCGTCAACGCCCTGGCCAAGCTGTGGACGCAGGCCT
Source organism: Mycobacterium syngnathidarum (assembly GCF_001942625.1). Classification (GTDB taxonomy): domain Bacteria; phylum Actinomycetota; class Actinomycetes; order Mycobacteriales; family Mycobacteriaceae; genus Mycobacterium; species Mycobacterium syngnathidarum. Next base: position 93,884 of record NZ_MLCL01000029.1, on the reverse strand, counting down.
GTGACTGGGAACCGGTCCTGCCCACCTCGTTGCGGGTGGTCCAGGTGGGCGGGTCACGGATGTCCCCGGACGAGGCGCGTTTCATCCGAGAGGGCCTGAGCCCGGGACTACAGCAGATCTTCGGAATGGCCGAAGGGATGCTGAATTTCACCCGGCCGGGCGATCCGGTGGAAGTGGTGGAACACACCCAGGGCCGGCCGATGTCGCCCCACGACGAGATGCGGGTGGTCGACGAGGACGGCCACCAGGTCGCTTCCGGCCAGGAGGGCGAACTGCTGGTGCGCGGGCCCTACACGCTCAACGGCTACTACCGCGCCGAGGAGGCAAACGCCCGGTCGTTCAGCCCCGACGGATTCTTCCGCACCGGGGACCGGGTCCGGATCTTCACCGACGGGCCACGGGCCGGCTACGTCGAGGTGACCGGCCGGATCAAAGACGTCATCCATCGTGGCGGCGAGACGGTCTCGGCCACCGACCTAGAGGACCATCTGCTGGCTCACCCGGCCGTGTACGCGGCTGCGGCGGTGGCACTGCCCGACGACTACCTCGGCGAAAAGATCTGCGCTGCGGTGGTGTTCAAGGGCGCGCCGGTCACCTTGGTCGAGCTCAACGAGTTCCTCGACCAGCGCGGGGCGTCGGCCCACGCCCGGCCCGACGTGCTCGTCCCCCTGCCGACCTTGCCCTCCACGGCAGTGGGCAAGGTCGACAAGAAGAAGCTGATCGCCACGATCAGCGGTTAATGCCCCACCGGCACCTCACGCTTCGCGGCGGGGTCCAGCAGCTCGATGATCCTGGCAGTCACGGCCGCCGCGGTGGGGTGCTCCCACAGCAGGGTCGGCGGCAGTGACAGCCCGGTCTGCTTCTCCAGCTGACGGCGCAGCCGCACCGTCATGATCGAGTCGACGCCCAATTCCACCAGCGGCAGGTCGATGTTCACGTCGGATTCCGCCAGCCCCAATTGGCCGGCCACCGCGGTCAATACGTGAGACGCGAGCTGCTCGGGATCGAACTCACCCGCGGCCGGCTCCGCTATGTCGTCGGGTTCCTCCTCGGGCGCCATCGCCGCCAAGATCGGCACGGCCGCCGCGGCAGGCAGGACCGGCAGCACCACGACGTTGGCCGTGTCCTCACGCATTGCCAGCTCCAGGGCCCGCATCGCGTCCTCGGCACCGACGGTGCCCATACCGAGCGCGTCGAGCTGCGCCGCGACGAATTCCGACGCCGATCCCATTCCCAACCCGCGCCACGCCGTCCACGCGACGGCGGTGGTGCGGTCACCGAGACTGCGCCGGTGCCGCGCCATTCCGTCGAGGAACGCGTTGGCACAACCGTAGGCGCCCTGTCCGGGGAAACCGGCGAGGTAGCCGCACGAAGAGAACAGCACCATCCAGTCGAGCCGCTCGGGTGGGAACACCTCATGCAGGACGAGCGTGCCCTGCACCTTGGGATGCATGGCGGCGGCGAACTCGTCGGCCGTCGTATTCATCAACAGCGCACCGGCTTCCACCCCCGCCGCGTGGATGACGCCACGCACCGGCGGCAACGGGCGCAGCACGTCCCGCAGGGCATCTGCCGATCCCGGCGCTCCGATGTCCACCGCGGCCACCGTGACCGACACACCCCGTTCCTCGAGCGCGGCGACCGCGCGGATCGCCGTCGACTGTGGGTTCTCGGCCCAGACCGAACGGGCGGGCAAGCCCGAGCGCGACAGCAGCACCAGGCGGTGCGCTCCGAGATCGGCCAGGTGCTGAGCCATCCGCAGCCCGAGCGCACCGGTGCCGCCGGTGATCAGATACGTTCCGCCCGGCACACACTGCATGGGGCTCGCAGGCGCCGCGGCAGGCGAAGTCGATCCGGAGAGCCGGGCAGCCAGCGCGACCCCGTCGCGGACCACCAGCACACCGTGTCCGGCCAGCGACCCCAGTGCATCCAGGGGCAGGCGCCCGTCGGCCACGTCGACCACACCGCCCCACAACTGCGGATGCTCCGCGGCCGCGACACGGCCCAGCCCCCACAGCGGCGCGTGGGTGACGTTGGCCCCCTCGTGCACACCGACGGTGAGCGCCCACAGCCGTGCCGACACCCCCAAGCGCTGCAGCAGAGCCAGCGTTCGGGTCACCAGATCGACGGCGGCCCCGGGCATGTCGTCATCGCGCGGCAATACCAGCACCACCGCTCGATCGCCGAGACTGCTTGGCAGCGAGCCACATTCGATCACCGAATCCAGCTCCGCGGGGTCTTCCACCGCCACATACGGCACGCCCGCCGCCGTCAGATCGTCAACCGCGGCTTCCAGCCGATCGACGTCGCCGCCGACCAGCACCACCCCGCTGGGTGGCAGCTCACCGCGGGCGGCCACCTGCTGCCACGACACCTGGTGCACGATCTTGCGGACGTCGGTCGCCGAGGATTCGCGACCCGGGTTCTCCAGCTCCTCGAAAGTCATCCCGCGGATCGACAACAAGACCGATCCGGTCCCGTCGGTGAGCGCGACATCGGTGGTGGTGGTACCGGGCCTGCGGCGTACCGACAGCATCGCGGTCGCCGGCGGTTCGCTGTGCACGTCAAGCCGTTCGATCCGGGCCGGCATCCGCAGTCGCGGCGGACCGTCGAAGCTGGTCGAGGCAGCCGAAGTGGCCGCATCCACCAGCGAGGCCCAGGTGTTCGGCCGCGTGCCGTCCGGCTCGGAAGTGACCCGGGCCAGCAGTTCGCCCGCACCGCGGCGCAGCTCTGTGATGTCCCAGCCGAATCCCATCGCCGCGACGCCGAGTTCAGCGAGGGTGTCGATGACGTGACGCGGACCCAGCAGCTCGGCGCACCGGCCACGGGCCGCATCGAGGTCGATATCGGCAACCGCGCAGCGCCCCTGATCCGCCACCGCGCTGCTGTGCGTCAGCCACCCGCCGTCCTGATCCTCGGCGGCGTCAGCCAGCCGTGAGGCCAGGGTCAACTCGCGGTCGACCAGCACCACTTGGAGGTCGCGGGCTCGGGCCGGCGCGACCGGCGTGCGCAGCCACACGTCCGAGAGCGCCGCGCCGGAGCCCGCTGCCGCCAGGAAGGTGTTCAACAGCACGGCAGCAGGCACGATTTCGGTGCCCTGCACCGGATGGTCACCAGGGTAGGGCCGGGTGCCGAAGTCCAGCCGGGTCTGCCACATCCGGGTGGCGACCGTCCCGGCCACGTCGGTGCGGCCGCCCAGCAGCGCGTGACCGGTGGTGTCGTGCACCGCCCGGCCGCCGGGGGTCGCGGAGGGGACTCGCCAGAAGTGCCGGTGTTGCCACTGGGTGACCGGGAGGTCGGCGGCCCACGGATCAGCTTCGGCGACACCGTGTTCGACATCGGCACCATGGCAGTACAGCGAGGCGATCGCGGTCATGACGGCGGGCTGCTCGGAGGTTTCTCGACGCAGCAGCGGGACGACGGCATGGTCGTCGATTCCCAGGTGCAGCAGGGTCTCGACGATCGAATGCGCGACCACCGGATGCGCGGACACCTCGAGGAACAGCCGGTGCCCGTCCTCGGCCGCGGCGGTGACGGCCTCGGCGAACCGGACCTGCCCGCGCAGGTTGTGTACCCAATAGTCGGCGTCGCGCCGCGCGCTGGAGCGGGGGTCGGCCAGCGCGGTGGTGTACAGCGGGATCACCGCGTCCCCAGGCGGATTGAGCCCGGCGACGTTGGATGCCAGAGCACCGGTCAGATCGTCCATCGCCGGACTGTGGAATGCCACGTCGGTATTGACCCGGCGCACCACGATTCCCTGCTCGTCCCAAGACCGGCAGACTTCCTCGACAGCCCCGGTGACGCCCGAGATGACGCAGGATTCGGCCGATGCGCTGATGGCGGCGACCACATCGGTGCGATCCGACAGCCGCTGTGCGGCCTCGGCGAACGGCAACCGCACCAAAGCCATGGCGCCACAACCCATCACGGACCGGAACCCACGGGCTCGGTAGCAGGCCACCGCCGCACCCTGGCGCAACTCGAATACACCGGAGACGACGCACGCCGCGACCTCACCGACCGAGTGCCCGATCACCGCGGCGGGCCGCACTCCCCGCTCGCGCAGGACCGCGGCCAGTCCGACCTGCATCGCGAACGTCAGCGCCTGGATGCGGTCGGTGCCGCCGAGTTCACCCGTGCTCAGCGCCGCACGGGCGGAGAATCCGAGTTCCCGCCCGAAGACCTCGTCGACCTCGTCGATGACACGGGCGAAAGTTGGCTCCGCTTCGAGCAACTCGCGGCCCATGCCGGCCCAGTGCGAACCATGTCCGGAGAACACCCACACCGCGTCGGCGCCCTGTCCGCCCGGAACCGCGCCGGTGACCAGCCCGGCACCGGGTTCGCCACGGGACAGTGCGTCGAGACCGGCGATCAGCTCGTGCCGGTGTTCGGCGACGACGGCCGCCCGGACCGGCTCGTGGCTGCGCCGGGCCCACAGTGCGGCGGCCACCGGGGCCACCCCGTGATGCCCGGCCCGCAGGTGGTCGGCCAACGCTTCGGCCTGACGGGCCAGGCGCGGCTCGGACCGTGCCGACAGTGGGACGATCATCGGACGGGATGCAGCGGGTGGCGTCGAGTCCTGTTGTGCCGGAGCCTCTTCGAGAAGGATGTGGGCGATCGTGCCGCCGTAGCCGTAGCTGCACACCGCAGCCTGGCGGGGTGTGTCGGTGCGGGGCCAGGGTTCGACCTCGGTGGGCACCCGAAGCCCGCTGCCGGCCCAGTCGACCGCGCCGGTGAGTTCCCGCAGCCCGGCCGTCGGCGGGATCGCCTCATGATGCAGGGCCAGGACCGTCTTGATCAGGCCCATCACCCCGGCCCCGCCCTCGAGGTGGCCGATGTTGGGTTTGACCGACCCGATGCGGCACCGATCCGCCTCGGCCCGCCCCGCGCCGTACACCTGAGCCAGCGCCCCAACCTCAGTGGGATCGCCGGTGGGCGTTCCGGTTCCGTGCGCCTCGACATATCCGACACCAGCCGGGTCGACACCTGACATCCGGCACGCGAGCTGGAACATGTCGGCCTGGGCGGCACCGTTGGGCGACATGATGCCCACGGTGCGCCCGTCCTGTGCAGTGGCACCTCCTCGCACCACCGCCAGGATGCGGTCACCGTCGCGCTCGGCGTCGGCGAGGCGCTTGAGCACCACCACACCCGCCCCCTCGCCGCGCCCGTAACCGTCCGCGGCGGCGTCAAAAGTCTTGCAGCGGCCGTCGGGCGCAGTAGCCCCGGCCTCGTCGAGCACCCGGGTCAAACCAGGGCCGATCAGCGCGCTCACCCCGCCGGCCAACGCCAGTGAGGTCTCACGGGCGCGCAGCATCTGGCACGCCTGGTGGACCGCGACCAGTGAGGCCGCGCATGCCGCGTCCAGCGCCACACTGGGGCCTCGCAGATCGAGCAGATGCGAGACCCGGTTGGCGATGCCGCACAACGACGTTCCGATACCGGTCCACGCGTCGATGCCTGGCAGGTCCTCCATGATCAACTTGCCGTAATCGTCGGAGTTGACGCCCATCAGTACCGCGGTGTCGCTGCCGGCCAGCGCCCGCGGTGAGACTCCCGCGTGCTCAAGGGCCTCCCAGCTGACCTCGAGCGCGAGCCGCTGCTGAGGATCCATCACCTCGGCCTCGCGCGGTGAGACCCCGAAGAACTCGGCATCGAATCCGGCCAGGTCGTCGAGGAAGGTACCGAGCCGGGTGACCTCGCGCAGGACCGCCGCGTTGCGCGGATCGCGCCGCAGGTAGGGCTCCCACCGCTCCTCGGGCACCTCTGTGACGTTGCTGCGTCCTTCCAGCAGGAAATTCCAGAAGTCCGAAGGCGTGGCAACGCTGCCGGCGACACGGCAGCCCAGTCCGATGACGGCGACAGGTTCCGGGGTCGAGGTCTCGGATGCCATCTCAGCAGGACTCCGAGGAAAGGAGAGGAAGGTAAGTCTGGGTAGGCTTGCCTAAATACGCTGCCGACATGCGGACCATAGTGGCACACCACTCGAACGGGCATGGGCTCTACCTCAGAACCACCTGTGAATCTCCCGGAAAGCCCCCGGGCGGCGATGACGTGCATTTTTCCGGCACGACGCGGCCGTTTCGGCTAACTGTCGGGCATCGCGCGAAGCCACCCGCGACGTGTTAGCTCACTCACATGTCGGCCCGGCCTCCTCGATGAGATACGGCGACAGCGTGCTCAGCTTCTCGCACGTCTCCTCGAACTCGCGGTCGGGCGTGGACTCGGCGATGATGCCGGCCCCGGCCCGCAGCCAGGTGTGCCCGTCGGCCTCGTAGGCCGCCCGCAATGCGAGCGCCGCGTCGAGAGATCCGTCAGCCGAGAACATCGTCACCGCGCCGGAATACAGACCACGGGGCAGCTCGTCGTGGCGCAGTATCGCCTCGACGCCCTCGGCCTTGGGAATTCCCGAAGCCGTCACGGCAGGGAACAGCGCCTCCAACGCATCCATTCGATCCATCGACGGGTCGAGGCGCGCCCCTACGGTGGATCCCAGGTGCTGCACGCTGCCGCGCTCCCGAATGGTCATGAAGTCGGTGACGGTCGCGGTGCCGGGTTCGGCGACTTCGGCGATCTCCTTGAGCGAGCTGCGCACCGAGATCGCGTGTTCGACGATTTCCTTGGAGTTGGACTCGAGATCGTCACGGGCCGCCTGATCGTCGGCCGCGCCGCGACCGAACGCCCTGGTGCCGGCCAGCGGCTCGGTGACCACAAACCCGTCCTGATGCACCGCGGCGACGAGCTCGGGGCTGTAGCCCAGCGCGCGAAGCGCACCGAGCCGCAACAGGAATGAGCGGGCCGGGTTGTTGTGCCGGCGGCCCAGCCGGTAGGTCGACGGAAAGTCGAGCCGGAAGGGCACGTCGAAGCGCCGCGACAGGATCACCTTCTGATACCGGCCCCGGCCGATCTCCTCGATCGCGGACGCCACCCGGTCGCGATAGCCGCTACCGTCCTGGCGGATGTCGACGGCGCGAGGGTCGGCCGTCGACGGGGCACCCTCGGCGATCAGTCGTCGCACGACGCCGTGGTGGCTCTCGGGGCCACCCAGGACCGTGACCCGTTCCGCGGTTACCTCGATCTGCGTCAGCGGACTGAACACCCGTGCCAGCGGGGTCTTCGGCGGCAACCGGTCTTCGAGTCCGAACTTGTACGCGCCGAATTCGAATGCGACCCAGCCGAATGCGGTGTCGGCACTGGTCTCGGCGTCGGCGAGCATGAGATCGACCGCTTCGCCGAGCACCGCGCCCGGCCTGCCGGTCCACGGCCGTCGTGCCGCAACCACTCCATCCCGGGTGAGGCGCAGCTCATCGCTGTCCAGTTCGACACCACACTGCGCTCCACACGCCAGGATCCAGCGGTTCCCTCGCTCGTACACCACGTAATCACTGCCGTCTTCGGACAGCGCGCGGGCAATCTCGGCGACCAGATCGGCCGGGCCGGTCGCCTTGTCACCCACAGGCAGCTCGAATGAGGCGAGCGCGGCCGAAGCATCGCAGTCAGCTTGGTCGTTCTTGGTGAGCATTTGACAAAGCTTAGCCTCGCCTAACCCATTGCACAGGCCTACGTCCCTGCCGCGAATTGGCTACGGATTCAATATCTTCCGCACACGTCCCACACATGCGTACACAGCGTCCTCACAGGGTTCACACAGAGCATTCGCCCGGATCTCGCTGCTTACGCCAGCAGCTCGCGAACGACCGCGTCCGCGAGTAACCGGCCGCGGTCGGTCAGCACCAGGGCTTCTCCTTGCCGCAGGAGAAGACCTTCGCCACACAGATTCTCAGCCCGCTCCTGTTCGCCGGCATCGAGTAGTGCCACGGGCAGGCCGTCGCGGACCCGGACCCGCAACATCACTTCCTCGACATGGCGATCGCGGGCACCAAGTTCTTCGAAATCGGCGACAGGCAACCGATTCTCGGTCAATGCCTGGGCATAGGCGTTGGGGTGCTTGACATTCCACCAGCGGGTAGCCCCCAGGAAACCATGCGCCCCAGGTCCCGCACCCCACCACTCTCCGCCACCCCAATAACCGAGGTTGTGCCGGCACTGCCCGCCCTCGAGGCTCCAGTTCGACACCTCATACCAGCGCAGACCCGCCGCCGACAGCCGGTTGTCCAACAGTTCATAGCGTTGGGCGAGCACGTCGTCATCAGGGCGGGCGATGTCGCCGCGGCGTACCCGGCGGGCCAGGGCGGTGCCGTCCTCGACGATCAGGGAATACGCCGACACGTGGTCGACGCCGGCGCCCACCGCGACGTCGATCGAGCGCCGCAGATCGTCGTCGGTCTCCCCCGGCGTGCCATAGATGAGATCGATGTTGACGTGTTCGAACCCCGCGGCCCTGGCCTCCACCGCGGCCGCGGGCGCGCGCCCCGGAGAGTGTGTCCGGTCCAGCACGGCCAGCACCTGCGGAGCAGCGGATTGCATACCCAGCGATACCCGGGTGTAGCCGGCCTCACGCAGCGTCGCGAACATCTCCGGAGAAGTGGATTCGGGGTTCGCCTCGGTGGTGACCTCGGCGTCGACGGCCAGCTCGAAATTGTCGCGGACCGCGCCGAGCACCGCCGCCAGGCCCACCCCGCCCAGCAACGACGGCGTCCCTCCGCCCACGAACACCGTCTGTACCGGCACCGAACCGACGTTCTCGGCCGCCAGCCGCAGCTCGACGCGCAAGGCGGCCAGCCAGCCGTCGGGGTTGGCGCCCCCCAATTCGGCCGGCGTGTAGGTGTTGAAGTCGCAGTATCCGCAGCGGGTCGCGCAGAACGGTACGTGGATGTAGATGCCGAACGCGCGGCCTGGAACGTGAGCCAACCGGGGTTGGCCGGTGAGTTCGGTGCGCGTGGTCATGGTTTGATTTTCCCAGACTGTCCAGCGACGACTTTTGCTCACCGTGAACACAAATATGGCCCGGTTAGGGCAGGTGGCGACAATCGTGGCAGAATGTCGGGCGTGACTGCCGCCCACAACAGCACCACCCGCATTGCGCTGGTGGCTCGTCGGCATGTCGATTTCAAGCGCGTCTGTAGCTGTTGCTGTCTGCCCTGATCACGCGTTGATTTCGGACCCCGCCCGCCCCATAGTTTCAGCTGGCACCGGATCTGCGCCGCCGGACAGCCACCGGTGATCTGCGCGGTCTACATGCCAGCTCCTTTATCCGAGGAGCACAACAGTGACAACCCCCGAGGCACCTGCCAAGGCCGACCGGCCCGCCAAGAAACCCCGCGACGAAGGCCAGTGGGCGCTGGGCAGCCGTGAGCCGCTCAACCACAACGAGGAGTTCAAGCAGGAGGACGACGCACTCAACGTGCGCGATCGCATCCTCAACGTCTACTCACGCGAGGGCTTCGCCAGCATCGCCAAGGACGACCTGCGCGGACGGTTCCGGTGGATGGGGCTCTACACCCAGCGCACCGAAGGCTACGACGGCACCTTCACCGGTGACGACAACGCCGATCTGCTCGAGGCCGAGTACTTCATGATGCGGGTGCGCACCGACGGCAAGGCGCTCTCCGCGCAGGCCGTCCGCACTCTCGGCGAGATCTCGGTCGACTTCGCCAGGGACAGCGCCGACATCACCGACCGGGAGAACCTGCAGTACCACTGGCTGCGCATCGAGGACATCCCCGAGGTCTGGCGTCGCCTGGACGAGGTCGGCCTGCAGACCATGGAGGCCTGCGGCGACTGCCCGCGCGGCATGCTCGGGTCTCCCCTGGCCGGCGATTCGCTGGTCGAGGTGCTGGACCCCACGCCGGCGTTGAAGGAGATCGAGCGGCTCTACATCGGTAGCCCTGAGTTCTCCAACCTGCCGCGCAAGTTCAAGACCGCGATCTCGGGGTTGCAGGACGTGGCCCACGAGATCAACGACGTGTCGTTCATCGGGGTCAACCACCCCGAGCACGGGCCCGGCCTGGACCTGTGGGTCGGTGGCGGACTGTCCACCAACCCGATGCTGGCCCAGCGCGTCGGCGTCTGGGTCCCGCTGGAAGAGGTCGCCGAAGTGTGGGCCGGCGTGGTCGGGATCTTCCGCGACTACGGCTACCGCCGGCTGCGTTCGAAGGCGCGGCTTAAGTTCCTGATCAAAGACTGGGGTACCGAAAAGTTCAGGGAAATTCTCGAAACGGAGTACCTGCACCGCAAGCTGCATGACGGCCCGGCCCCGGAGCAGGTGCCGCACACCGTCGACCACGTCGGCGTGCAGAAGATCCGCAACGGCCTCAACGCGGTCGGCGTCTCGGCGATCGCCGGACGGGTGTCGGGCACGATCCTGACCAAGGTGGCCGATCTCATGGAGGCCGCCGGTTCCGACCGTGCCCGCCTGACCGCGTACCAGAAGCTGATCATCCTCGACGTCCCCGATGAGAATCTAGCCAAGCTCAGGGAGGGCCTGGACGCCCTCGGCCTGCAGTCGCAGCCGTCGCACTGGCGGCAGAACCTGATGGCCTGCACCGGTATCGAGTACTGCAAGCTGAGCTTCGCCGACACGCGTGGTCGCGCCCAGCACCTGGTTCCCGAGCTGGAAGCCCGGCTGGGTGACCTCAACGCCGAGCTAGACGTGCCGGTCACCGTGAACATCAACGGCTGCCCCAACTCGTGCGCCCGCATCCAGGTCGCCGACATCGGCTTCAAAGGCCAGATGGTGGACGACGGCGACGGCCCGGAGGAGGGCTTCCAGGTTCACCTCGGCGGCAGCCTCGGTCTGGACAGCGGTTTCGGGCGCAAGCTGCGTCAGCACAAGGTGCTGGCCACTGAGCTCGGCGACTACATCGAGCGGATTGTCCGCAATTTTGTGAAACAACGCGAGAGTGGCGAGCGTTTCGCCCAGTGGGCCATCCGGGCCGACGAGGCGGACTTGAGGTAGATCGCGAGATGAGCACATTGACTGAAGCGGAATTGATCGAGCTCGCCGAGCGCGGTGCGGCCGAGCTGGCCGACGCCGGCGCCGAGGAGCTCCTGCGCTGGACGGACGAGCACTTCGGCGACGCCGGCGGGCCGGCCAACAGATCCGGTTACGTCGTGGCCTCCAACATGCAGGACGCTGTCCTGGTCGAGATGGCGGCCAAGGTGCGCCCGGGCGTCGACGTACTGTTCCTCGACACCGGCTACCACTTCGCCGAGACCATCGGCACCCGCGACGCCGTCGAGCAGGTTTACGGCGTGAACGTGGTGAACGTCCGTCCCGAGAACACGGTCGCCCAACAGGATGAGCTGCACGGTGTGGACCTGTTCGCCCGCGACGCCGCGGCCTGCTGCCGGATGCGCAAGGTCGAGCCGCTGGGCAAGGCCCTGGCGGGCTACAGCGCATGGGTCACCGGTATCCGCCGGGTGGAGGCGCCGACGCGCGCCAATGCCCCGCTGATCAGCTGGGATGCCGCCTTCGGCCTGGTCAAGATCAACCCGATCGCGGCCTGGTCCGATGACGAGATGCAGGCCTACATCGAGGCCAACGACATTCTGGTCAATCCCCTTGTGTACGACGGCTATCCGTCCATCGGGTGCGCCCCGTGCACGACCAAGCCGGCCGAAGGCGCCGATCCGCGCAGCGGCCGGTGGGCCGGCCAGGCCAAGACGGAGTGCGGGCTGCACGCCTCGTGAGGATCCTGTGACGCTCGTTCTCACCGCACACGGCAGCGCGGACCCGCGCTCGTCGGCGAACGCGCATGCCATCGGCGGGCATCTGCGCCGTCTGCTGTCCGACACCGAGGTACGGGTCGCGTTCTGTGAACAGAACGCGCCCAACCTCACCGAAGTGCTGCCCGAAGTGGAGCCGGGTGCCGTGGTGGTGCCACTGCTGCTGGGCAGCGCCTACCACGCCAGGATCGACATTCCAGAGTTGATCGCCAACTCCGGTGCCGCGGTCACCCAGGCCGGCGTGCTCGGAGACGACCCCCGCTTGCTGCAGGTGGTCCGGGAGCGACTGACCGCGGTGGGTGTTTCCCGATTCGACGCCGATCTGGGAGTCGTCATGGTGGGGGTGGGCTCGTCGCACCCCGCTGCGAATGCGCGCACCGCCGCGCTGGCCGCAGCACTGGCCGAAGGCACCCGCTGGGCCGGCACACACGTGGCGTTCGCCACAGGGCAGACCCCGTCCCTGCCGGAGGCGGTGGATCGGTTGTACCACCGCGGTGCCCGCCGTCTGGTGATCGCGCCCTGGTTCCTGGCGCACGGCCGGATCACCGACCGGGTCGCCGAATTTGCTTGTGCTGCAGGTATTCCGATGGCCGAGCCTCTTGGCCCGCATCGCCTGGTGGCCGCCACGGTGCTGGATCGATACGAAGAGGCGCTGGCCGCCCGCAGCGCCGGCTTCGCGGCCTGACCCCTTCGCCCTCGAAAGCAATCTCGCCCCCGGGTATCGCCCGGGGGCGCTTTCATGAGCTTGACTCCTATACCCCAAGGGGTATATTCAAGGCTATTGAGATACCCCCCTAGGTATACAGCCCGAACCGACAAGGAGCTGAACAATGAAGTTCATCCAGTACTACCTGGACTGTCTGTCGCACGCGTCGTACCTGATCGGTGACGAGTCATCGGGTCACGCCGTCGTCGTCGACCCCCAGCGCGACGTCTCCGAGTACGTCGCCGACGCCGAGCAACTCGGCATGCAGATCACCCATGTGATCGAAACCCACTTTCACGCCGACTTCCTGTCCGGCCACCTCGAGCTGGCCGAGGCCACCGGCGCCTCGATCGTGTACTCCTCGGTCGCCCAGCCGGAGTTCGACCACCTGGGAGTCGAAGACGGCCAACGTATTTCGCTCGGCGAAGTCGTGCTCGAGTTCCGCCACACCCCGGGCCACACGCCGGAATCGATGAGCATCGTGGTCTATGAACACGCCGACGACGAGGTGCCCTACGGCGTCCTGACCGGCGACACCCTGTTCATCGGTGACGTCGGCCGGCCCGATCTGCTGGCCTCGATCGGTTTCACCCGCGACGAGCTGGCCGACAAGCTCTATCACTCACTGCACGAGAAGCTGCTGCCGCTGCCCGATGCCACCCGGGTCTTCCCCGCCCACGGTGCGGGATCGGCCTGCGGCAAGAATCTGTCCACCGAGCTGTCGTCCACCATGGGCGAGCAGAAGCAGACCAACTACGCCCTGCGGGCACCGGACAAGCAGTCGTTCATCGAACTGGTCACCGCAGGACAGCCGCCGGCCCCTGGCTACTTCGTGTACGACGCGATCCTCAACCGCAAGGACCGCGCTCTGCTGGACGAGGACGCGATGCCGGAGGCACTGGATTACCACCGGGCCACCGATGCCGTCGGCAACGGAGCCATGTTGATCGACGGTCGCAGCCCCGAGGACTTCGCCCTGGGTCATCTACGCAATGCAATCAACATCGGACTGGCCGGGCGCTACGCCGAATTCGCCGGTTCGGTGGTCAAACCCGACGCCGACATCGTGCTGGTGACCGAACCGGGCGAGGAGCGTGAGGGCAAGAACCGGCTGGCCCGCATCGGATTCGACCGCGTGCTGGGCTACCTCGCCGATCCGGAGCGCACGATGTTCGAGCACTCCGACGACGTGACAGTCGCCTCGCGGTTGACCGCCACGGCCTTCGGCGAGCGGGCGGACACGGTGCCGGACCTGCAGATCGTCGACGTGCGCAATCCCGGCGAGACCGAGGCAGGCATGGTCCCGGGCGCCGTGAACATTCCGGTGGGTCAGCTGGCGGACCGGACCGACGAACTGGATCCCACCCGCCCGACCGTGGTCTACTGCGCCGGCGGCTACCGCTCTTCGGTGGCGGCCAGCCTGCTGCGCCAGCGCGGCTTCGCCGATGTCAGTGACATCCTGGGCGGCTACGGCGCCTGGGCTGACAGCACCCACGCCGCCTGAACCGCACGCCCTCTGAGAGACAGGAAAACACAACAAGCATGTCGACCCCAGTCAAGCACGAGGTCCTGATCATCGGCGGCGGCACGGCCGGGATCACCGTGGCAGCCCGGTTGCTGCGCAAGCATTACCCCGACGTGGCGATCATCGAGCCGTCCGACAAGCACTACTACCAGCCGCTGTGGACCCTGGTGGGCGGCGGCCAGGCCACGGCCGCCGAAACCGAGCGCGCCGAGGCCTCGGTCATGCCGCGCGGCGCAACCTGGATCAAGAGTGCGGTCACGGCCGTCGACCCGGACGCCAACACGGTTACCTGTGCCGACGGCGCGACCTACGGCTACGACGTGCTCGTGGTGGCACCGGGCATCCAGTTGGACTGGCACCGCATCGAGGGCCTGACCGACACCCTGGGCAAGGACGGTGTGTCGTCGAACTACCGCTTCGATCTCGCCCCGCGCACATGGGAATTCATCCGCGACACCCGGTCGGGCACCGCCGTGTTCACCATGCCGTCGGGGCCGATCAAATGCGCCGGGGCACCCCAGAAAATCGCCTACCTGGCCTGCGATCACTGGCGACGTCAGGGCGTGCTCGACAATATCGACGTACACCTGGTGGTCCCGACCCCGCGCATCTTCGGCATCCCGGCCATCGCCGACAACCTGGACAAGGTCATCGCTGACTACGGCATCACGTTGCACGCCGGAAGTGAAGTGCGGGCCGTCGATTCGGCGTCCCGCAAGGTGACGGTGACCAGTGTCGGCAATGACGGCGCAGGTACTGACTCCACGCTCCCCTACGACGTGCTGCACGCGGTCCCGCACCAATCGGCCCCGGACTGGATCAAGGCCAGCCCGCTGTCGACAAGCCATGTCGGTGGAGACGCCAACGGATACGTCGACATCGACAAGCACACCATGCAGCACGTGCGCTACCCGAACGTGTTCGGCCTCGGCGATGCCGGATCTTCCCCGAACTCGAAAACCGGTGCGGCCCTTCGCAAACAAGCGCCCGTAGTGGTCGAGAACATCGGCGCGCTACTCAGCGGACGCCCGCTCACCGGATCCTACGACGGCTACGCGTCCTGCCCCATCGTGACTTCCTCGCACGACATGCTGCTGGCCGAGTTCGACTACGACTTCGCCCTCAAACCCTCCTTCCCCCTCCTCGATCCGGTCAAGCCGCACCGGCCCTACTGGTACCTGAAGAAGTACGGACTGCCCGCCATGTACTGGAACCTCATGTTGAAAGGTCTCGCCTGATGTCCTCCTCGCCGATCATCGACGCCGTCGAGCTCAACCAGCTCAAGCAAGCCGGCACCGGCCCGCGGCTCATCGATGTCCGCACGCCGGGTGAATTCGAAACCGCCCATATTCCAGGCGCTTACAACGTGCCACTGGATCTGCTGCGGGAACACCGTGACGAGATCGCCCAGCACCTCGACGAGGATGTCGTGCTGGTCTGCCGGTCGGGGCAGCGGGCCACCACCGCCGGCCAGACCTTGCGTGAGGCCGGCCTGCCGAACGTCTCGATCCTCGACGGCGGCATGACGGCCTGGCAGGACAAGGGATTCGCGGTGCGCCGCGGCCCGCAGCGCTGGGACCTCGAGCGCCAGGTGCGCCTGGTCGCGGGGTCGATCGTGCTGAGCAGCGTCCTGGGCAGCATCGCCTCCCCCAAGCTCAAGTGGGTCGCCGCGGGGATCGGGGCCGGGTTGACCACCGCGGCGCTGACCAACACCTGCGCGATGGGCATGATGCTGGCCAAGCTGCCGTACAACCGCGGCGCGTCCTGTGATGCGCAGAGCGTCGTCGAGCAGCTGATCGGCTCCAAGCAGTCACTTTCCGGCGCGTTGGCATGATCGCCCTCGCTGTCGCGCTTGCCGTCCTGGTCGGGGTGTCACTCGGACTCCTCGGCGGGGGCGGCTCGATCCTGACCGTTCCGCTGCTGGCCTATGTGGCCGGCATGGAAGCCAAGCAGGCGATCGCCACATCGCTCGTGGTGGTCGGGGTCACGAGCGCGGTCAGCACCCTTTCCCATGCCCGTGCCGGCCACGTGCAGTGGCGCAGCGGCCTGCTGTTCGGGGCGGCCGGCATGGTCGGGGCATACCTGGGCGGCCTGCTGAGCTACGTCGTCGCCGGATCGGTACTGCTGATCGCCTTCACCGTGGTGATGACTGCCACCGGTATCGCAATGATCAAGGGCCGCAACGCATGCACACCGACCGCGCGGACGATGCCGATCGCCAAGGTTCTGCTGATGGGGCTCGGGGTCGGTGTGGTGACGGGCGCCGTCGGCGCCGGCGGCGGCTTCCTCGTGGTGCCCGCGCTGGCGCTGCTGGGCGGCCTGCCCATGCCCGTCGCGGTGGGCACCTCGCTGCTGGTGATCACGATGAACTCGGCCGCGGGCCTGGCCGGACACCTGAGTACCGTGCCGATCGACTGGACCATCGCCGGAGCGGTTACCGCCGCGGCGGTGCTGGGCAGCCTGCTGGGCACCCGGCTGGCCGCGCACGTCGATCCCGACGCCGTGCGCCGGGGCTTCGGCTGGTTCGTGTTGGTCATGGCCTCGGTCATTCTCGGCCAGGAGCTGCACCCCGTCGTCGGGCTCATCGCCGCGGGCCTGACCGGGCTGGCCGGTCTCGGCAGTCTCAGCTGCGCGCGGCTCGGATGGTGTCCGCTGCGGTGGCTTTTCGGCCCACCGACGGCGACAACCTGACCCCCATACCCCCGCGGGTATAGTAGAAACCACGAAGCCCAACATGAAAGGGGCACACCATGATCTGCGACGAGGAATCGATCTCCGCAATCCTCAACAGGTTGCGGCGCGCGCAGGGGCAGCTCTCCGGCGTCATCACCATGATCGAGCAGGGTCGTGACTGCAAGGATGTCGTCACCCAGCTCGCCGCGGTGTCGCGAGCCCTGGACCGTGCCGGATTCAAGATCGTCGCCACCGGTCTGCGTGAATGCATCACCGGCGAGAGCGACGAACCCATGGACGTCGCCGAGTTGGAGAAGTTGTTCCTGACCCTGGCCTGACCGCGCGCCGTGACCGTCTCAGCCGGCGGTCACCGCCTCGTCCTCGTCGCTCGCCGGAACCTGCACTCCCCCGGCGATCTGCGGAACACGCGTCGCTCGCACATAGACGGTGTCACCCTCGCGCAGCGCCAGCGCCTCGGCATCACCCCGGGTGATCTGCGCGGTGAACGGCACATGGGTTGCGGCACTGGTCAGCTCCACCCGCACCTCGAAGCCCAGCATCACGATCCGGTCGATGGTGGCCCGCAGCACCCCGGTGGCCTCCGCGGTGCCGTCGCCTGCGGCGATGGCCAGTTCCGGGGTGCGGCCGACACGAATGTCATGGGGGCGCACCAAGATTCCGTTCAGCTCCGACACCGCACCCAGGAACGACATCACAAATGCGTTCGCCGGCTCGTCGTACACTTCGGTCGGCGAGCCGATCTGTTCGATACGGCCCTTGTTGAGCACCGCGATCCGATCCGCCACGTCCAGCGCCTCGGCCTGATCGTGCGTCACCAACACCGTGGTGACATGCACCTCGTCGTGCAGGCGACGCAACCAGCTACGCAGGTCGTCGCGCACCTTGGCATCCAGCGCCCCGAACGGCTCGTCGAGCAGCAGTACCTGCGGATCCACCGCCAAAGCCCGCGCCAGCGCCATCCGCTGGCGCTGTCCGCCGGAAAGCTGGTTGGGATAGCGGGTCTGAAAGCCGGCCAGCCCCACCACTTCCAGAAGATTGTCGACCTTCTCCTTGACCTCGGCCTTCGGACGCTTGCGAATCTTGAGGCCGAAGGCGACGTTGTCGCGGACATTCAGGTGTTTGAAGGCCGCATAGTGCTGGAACACGAACCCGATCCCCCGGCGCTGCGGTGGCACCCCGGTGACGTCGCGCCCGTTGATGGTGACGGTTCCGGTATCGGGCTGATCCAGGCCCGCGATGGCACGCAGCAGGGTGGACTTGCCCGAGCCACTGGGACCCAGCAGCGCGGTCAACGAACCTGAGGGCACCTCGAAGTCGATATCGTCGAGCGCCGCGAATTCGCCGTAATGCTTGTTGGCGCCCCGAACCACGATCGCTTGGGTCATGCGCTTATCTCCTTATGGGCCTACTGCGCGGCCTTGGTTCGGCGCCGGTCGAGGATCACCTGGACAACCAGCACCACCACGGCAACCGCCATGAGCAATGTCGAGAGGGCATACGCCCCGTACACCGATTCGTCGGTGCCGCGGTTGTAGCGGTCGGCCACCAGCAGCGTGAGCGTCTGGGAGATGCCGGGAAGATTCGAGGACACCATGATCACCGCACCGAACTCACCGAGCGTGCGGGCGATGGTCAGCACGATTCCGTAGGTCAGACCCCACCGGATCGACGGCAGCGTAATCCGCCAGAACGTCTGCCACCAGGTCGATCCCAGGGTGGCGGCGGCCTCTTCCTGGTCGGTGCCGATCTCGTGCAGCACCGGCTCGACCTCACGGATGACGAATGGGACAGTCACGAAGATGCTGGCGAGCACGATGCCGGGGAACCCGAAGATGATCTTGAAGCCGAGGTTGTTCTCGACAAATCCGAGCAACCCGGCCGAACCCCACAGCAGGATCAGTGCGACACCCACAACCACCGGCGACACCGCGAACGGCAGATCGATGATCGCCTGCAGGGCACTCTTGCCGCGGAACCGGTTGCGCGCCAGCACCAAGGCCGTGGGAACGCCGAACAACACGTTCAGCGGCACCACGATCGCCACGACCAACAGCGAGAGGTTCAGCGCCGAGATGGCCGCGGGCGTGCCCACCGATGCGAAGAACGCGCCGATCCCCGGGCTGAACGTGCGCAGGAGGATCAACCCGACCGGGACCACCACCAGCACCGCCACATAGGCCAGCGCCAGAAAGCGCAACAGGTACCGCGCCGACGGTGAGAGCGTCATGCCGAAAGCTCCTCCCGCTTGGCCGCCCGCGAACCCACTGCGCGCAGCACCAACAACACCGCGAACGAGATCAGCAGCAGCACAACGGAGATCGCGGCAGCACCGGTAGGGTCGTCATTCTCGATCAGAGTCCGGATCCACTGCGAAGACACCTCGGTCTCGCCCGGTATCGCACCACCGATCAGCACCACCGAGCCGAACTCACCGATGGCACGGGAGAACGCGAGGCCCGCTCCCGACAGCAGCGACGGCAGCAAGGCCGGCAGGATCACCTTCAAGAAGATCACCCGGTTGTTGGCGCCCAGCGAGGCGGCCGCCTCCTCGGTCTCCCGGTCGAGCTCGAGCAGCACCGGCTGCACCGAGCGCACCACGAACGGCAGTGTGACGAACAGCAGCGCGACGCCGACGCCCCACTTGGTGTGCTGCAGGTGCAACCCGACCGGACTGGCCGGACCGTACAGCGCCAGCATCACCAGGCTGGCCACGATCGTCGGCAGGGCGAAGGGCAGGTCGATCACCGAGTCGACCAACCGCTTGCCGGGGAAGTCGTCACGGATCAGCACCCAGGCCACGATCAGACCGAAAACCAGGTTCACCACCGTGACTCCGGCCGAGATGGTCAGCGTCACCCGGAACGATTCGACGGCCGCGTTGGAGGTGACAGCCGCCCAGAAGGCGTTCCACCCACCGCCGGCGGCCTGCCACAGGATCGCCGCCAAGGGCAGCAGGACGATGAGGCTCAACCAGATCGAGGCCGCACCCACGCGCAGCGAGGTACTTCCGTAACGGCCGGGCCGCGCGCCGAGGGTGGGATCCGCCGGCGCGGGCACACCCGAATCGGGCTGGGCCGCGTCGTTCTGGGCTGCAGATGTCATCCAGTTGCCTGCTTGTAGATCTTGGTGATCGAGCCGTTGTCCTTGTCGAACAACGCCGGGTCGACCTCGTCCCATCCGCCGAGGTCAGCGATCGTCCACAGCTTCTCCGGAGTCGGGAAGTCCTTGACGAAGTCCGCCGCCACCGCGGGGTTGACCGGACGGAATCCGGCCTCGGCCCACAGCTTCTGTCCCTCGGCGGTGAGCAGGAAGTTCGCCAGGGCCTTGGCCTTGTCAGCGTGCGCGCTGGTCTTGACGACGGCGACGGAGTTCTCGATCTTGAAGGTCTGCGGCGGGTTGACATGCTCGATGTCCTTGCCCTGCCGCTCGACGTAGATCGCCTCGTTCTCATAGCTGATCAGGACGTCGCCGGTGCCCTGCAGGAACACGTCGGTGGCCTCGCGCCCCGAACTCGGGCGGGTCTTGACGTGCTCGGTCACCAGCTTGTCGACGAACTCGAGGCCGGCAGCAGAATCCTTGCCGCCGTTGCTTTTTACCGCGTAGGGCGCCAGCAGGTTCCACTTGGCCGAACCCGAACTCAGCGGACTCGGAGTGACCACCTCGAGCCCGGGCTGCAGCAGGTCATCCCAATCTTTGATGCCCTTGGGGTTGCCCTTGCGCACCACCAAGGACACCACAGAACCGAACGGGGTGCCCTTGGTGTTGCCCGCGTTCCAGTCATCGGGCACCTTGTCGGCCTTCACCAGACGGGCGATGTCGGGCTCGACCGAGAAGTTGACGATGTCGGCCGGCTTGCCATCGGCCACGGCCCGGGACTGGTCGCCCGAGGCCCCGTACGACGTCCGCACCGCAACGCCCTTGCCTTCCTCGGTGGCGGCAAACGCCGGGATGATCTTGCTCCAGCCCGGCTCCGGCACTGCGTAGGCGACGAGCGTCAGCGTGGTGTCGGCGTTCGCGGCACCAGGATCGCCACCGACGACATCACTGGCACCGCCGGCGCAGCCGACCGCAAGCACGGCAGTGGCGGCCAGGACGGTGGCAGTACGCCAGAACTTGCTGATCTTGGATTTGTGAACGGGCACTGATGACCTTTCTTACGGGCAGCCGACATTGCGAGGTCCGTCAGTCGGAAAGGCGAGGGAGGCAAGCGACGAGCATCCGGGCACAGAACCGCCACCGACACCAATCCGCGGACGGAGTGGAGTCAGCGACAACAGGCGACGTCAGCAACAGCGCACGAACCCACGGCAATGAGAGCCAAGACATGGCTCTCAGTCTTGCCGGACGCTGAATACATGGCGCGAAGAATAACAGAATTGCGGCATCGCGCCCGTCGAGCGCTCGACGGCTGGCTAACGGGTCAGCAACCACATCACGATGACCAGCACCACCAGCAGAATCAAGATCAACGTGACACGTGAGCGCGGCATCGGGTTCACTCTGATTCCGCCTCGTCAGCCGGGGCGTGGCGCAGCCGGCGCAGCCCGGCGCTTCCCCGGCCCAGCGCACCGTCGAGGACGACAGCGCTGCCATAGGCCAGGGCCAGCACCACGGGCATCACCACAGCGGTCTGCACGACGAACGGCAGCCCGGTCAGCCACAATTCGACGCCGTCCCACCAGTTCAGGATTGCCGCCATGGGGCAAGCGTAGGCGATCGCCCGGTTCATCCGTTCTCGGTCCCGCCCCACCCGTTACGTTCGACACGTGTGTCTCGGGTAGACGACACCTCTGTTCGCAGATGATGATGTGCGGATGGTCCTGCAACACACCGAGCCCACGGATGTCGTCGCGGCACTCGACAAGACGCCTGCCACTGCCAAGGCGCCCCAGGCGCCGTTGACGGTCACCGCCCCGGTGCCGTACTCCTCGGGCGGGGGCCTACGGAACCCGTTCCCACCGATCGCCGACTACGGCTTCCTGTCCGACTGCGAGAACACCTGCCTGATCTCCTCGGCCGGCTCGGTGGAGTGGCTGTGCGTCCCCAGGCCGGACTCCCCCAGCGTGTTCGGAGCGATCCTGGACCGCAGCGCCGGCCACTTCCGCCTCGGCCCCTACGGCGTGACCGTTCCGGCCGCGCGCCGCTACCTGCCCGGCAGCCTGATCCTGGAAACCACCTGGCAAACCCACACCGGCTGGCTGATCGTGCGCGACGCGCTGGTGATGGGCCCGTGGCACGACATCGACACCCGCTCCCGCACCCATCGGCGCACCCCGATGGACTGGGATGCCGAGCACATCCTGCTGCGCACCGTGCGGTGCGTCAGCGGGACTGTCGAACTGGTGATGAACTGCGAGCCCGCGTTCGACTACCACCGGGTCAGCGCGTCTTGGGAGTACTCGGGTCCGGCATATGGCGAAGCCATCGCCCGCGCCAGCCGCAACCCGGACTCCCACCCCACCCTGCGGCTCACCACCAACCTGCGCATCGGCATCGAGGGCCGCGAGGCCCGCGCCCGTACCAGGCTGACCGAAGGCGACAACGTGTTCGTCGCGCTGAGCTGGTCCAAGCACCCGGCCCCGCAGACCTACGACGAGGCCGCCGAGAAGATGTGGAAGACCAGCGAGTCGTGGCGGCAGTGGATCAACATCGGCGACTTCCCTGACCACCCGTGGCGGTCGTACCTGCAGCGCAGCGCGCTGACGCTCAAGGGGCTGACCTACTCGCCGACCGGAGCCCTGCTGGCCGCGCCGACCACGTCGCTGCCGGAAACCCCGCACGGCGAACGAAACTGGGACTACCGCTATTCGTGGATACGCGACTCCACCTTCGCGCTGTGGGGTTTGTACACGCTCGGCCTGGACCGGGAGGCCGACGATTTCTTCTCGTTCATCGCCGACGTCTCCGGCGCGAACAACGGCGAGCGGCACCCGCTGCAGGTGATGTACGGGGTCGGAGGCGAACGCAGCCTGGTCGAGGAAGAGCTGCCCCACCTGTCGGGTTACGACAACGCCCGGCCCGTGCGCATCGGCAATGGCGCCTACAACCAGATGCAGCACGACATCTGGGGCACCATGCTCGATTCGGTGTACCTGCACGCCAAGTCGCGCGAGCAGATTCCCGAGGCATTGTGGCCCGTGCTGAAGAACCAGGTCGAGGAAGCCATCAAGCACTGGAAGGAGCCCGACCGGGGCATCTGGGAGGTACGCGGCGAACCGCAGCACTTCACCTCAAGCAAGATCATGTGCTGGGTGGCGCTGGACCGCGGTTCGAAGCTGGCCGAACTACAGGGCGAGAAGAGCTACGCCCAGCAGTGGCGAGCGACCGCCGAAGAGATCAAGGCCGACGTGCTGGCCCGGGGCGTGGACTCCCGTGGCGTTCTCACCCAGCGTTACAACGACGATGCGCTGGACGCCTCGCTGCTGCTGGCGGTGCTGACCCGGTTCCTGCCCTCGGACGATCCACGGGTCCGGGCCACGGTGCTGGCCATCGCCGACGAACTCACCGAGGACGGCCTGGTGCTGCGCTACCGCGTCGAGGAGACCGACGACGGCCTGTCCGGTGAAGAGGGCACCTTCACGATCTGTTCGTTCTGGCTGGTGTCGGCGCTCGTCGAGATCGGCGAGGTGAGCCGGGCCAAGCATCTGTTGGAGCGGTTGTTGTCGTTCGCCAGCCCGCTGCATCTGTACGCCGAGGAGATCGAGCCACGCACGGGCCGTCACCTGGGCAACTTCCCGCAGGCGTTCACGCACCTGGCGCTGATCAACGCCGTGGTGCACGTGATCCGGGCCGAGGAGGAGTCCGACAGCTCCGGGGTCTTCCAGCCCGCCAACGCGCCGATGTAGCCGGTCAACGCTGTGCGCCGGCGGGCGCCCGGGCCACCAACCAGGCCTGACCGTCGCCCTCCGACGCGGCGAGGATCTCAAGGCCGGCGAAGGCCGCCTCGAGCTCTCCCGCGGCGGCCCGGAACCGGCCCGGCTGGGCACCGACTTCGCTCAGCACACAGATGGCCAGCAGGCCGCCGGGCCGCAGGCGGGCCGCCAACGCCGCATAGAGGCCGGGATCACGGAAGCGATGGCACAGCACCACATCGACCGCTGGGCCCTCCGGCAGGCCCTCGTCGAGATCGGCGACATCGAAGCAGCAGCGCGCTGCCACTCCCTGACGCACGGCTGAATGTCCCGCCTGGTTGATCGCCACAGCGGACACGTCCAGGCCCCACACGTGTAGCCCGCGCCGAGCCAACCACATCGCGGCCCGGCCGGTTCCACACGCGACGTCGAGCGCTGAGCCGGACCGCGGAAACCGGTCCGCGTGGTCGCTGAACACCTCGGGCAGGGCTGCTGCTTCGTCTGGCCCCGAGTCGGTGTAGGCCGCGTCCCAGCGGATGCGGTCCTTCTCGCTCACGTACGCCAGCCTATGGAATAGCTGCGCACAATTCGGGGTTAGCCCGTTCATGCGAGCCCTCGTCTACGACCCGCACGCGCCCGCCAACCTCCGGTTCGACGAAGTGGCCGAGCCTTCGGCAACCGAATCTCAGGCCCTCATCGATGTCCACGCGATCGCATTGAATTTCGGGGAACTGCACTTCATCGATCAGATGCGCCGCCCCGGCGAAATTCCCGGTTGGGACAGTGCCGGCGTCGTCACCCGGGCTGCGGCCGACGGCTCCGGACCGCCAGTGGGTGCCAGAGTGGTCGGATTCAGTGGTGAGGCCGGCTGGGCTGAACGGCGCGTGGTGTACACCGACAATCTGGCTGAGTTGCCCGAGTTCGTCGAGTTCGACGAAGCGGCCGCACTGCCCGTTGCCGGGGTGACCGCGCTGCAGGCACTGCGCGCCCTCGGCCCGGTCGTCGGGCGCCGGGTACTGATCACCGGCGCGTCCGGCGGTGTCGGCCGGTTCGCCGTGCAGCTCGCCGCGCGGGCCGGCGCCCACGTGGTGGCCGCCGTCGGCAGCGCCCGGCGCGGTGAAGGCCTGGCGGAACTGGGCGCAGCCGAAGTGGTGGTCGGCCTCGACGCGGTGTCCGAGCCGGTATACGGCGTGCTCGACAATGTCGGCGGGAAGCTTCTGGCCCAGGCCTTCAGCCTGGTGTCCGACGGCGGCTCGGTGCAGTCCATCGGCATGGCCTCCAACGAGCCGACGACGATCAACTTCGAGCAGGAACGGCGCACCGGAATCCGAAAACGGTTGGAGCCGTTCACCGTCCGAGCACCGTTCCAGGACGATCTGCACTACCTGCTGACCCTGTTGGCCGACGGCGAACTGGACCCGCAGATCGGTCTGCGGGATTCGTGGGAACACACCCCCGAGGCCGCGCGAGCCTTGTTGGGCCGCGAGGTCGCGGGCAAAGCGGTGCTGCAGGTCGTCTAGCGCGGCGGACTTTTACTTCTTGGGCTTGTCCGCTGCCGCGTCGGTGGACAGCGCCGCGACGAACGCTTCCTGGGGCACATCCACGCGACCGATGGTCTTCATGCGCTTCTTGCCCTCTTTCTGCTTCTCCAGCAGCTTGCGTTTACGGGTGATGTCACCGCCGTAGCACTTGGACAGCACGTCCTTACGGATCGCCCGGATGTTCTCGCGGGCAATGATTTTCGACCCGATCGCGGCCTGCACCGGCACCTCGAACTGCTGGCGCGGGATGAGCTCCTTGAGTTTCGTGGTCATCTTGTTGCCGTAGGCCGATGCCGAATCCTTGTGGACGATGGCGCTGAACGCGTCCACGGCCTCACCCTGCAGCAGGATGTCGACCTTGACCAGGTCGGCCTGCTGCTCGCCGGCCTCCTCGTAATCCAGGCTGGCGTAGCCACGGGTGCGCGATTTCAGCGAGTCGAAGAAGTCGAAGATGATCTCGCCCAACGGCATGGTGTAGCGCAGCTCGACCCGCTCGGGCGAGAGGTAGTCCATGCCGCCGAGCTCACCGCGCCGTGACTGGCACAGCTCCATGATGGTGCCGATGAACTCGCTGGGCGCAATGACCGTGGTCTTGACCACCGGCTCGTAGACCTCGCGGACCTTGCCCTCGGGCCAGTCCGAAGGGTTGGTCACCGTGATCTCGGTGCCGTCGTCTTTGATCACCCGGTAGACGACGTTCGGTGAGGTGGAGATGAGGTCGAGATTGAACTCGCGCTCCAACCGCTCACGGGTGATCTCCATGTGCAGCAGGCCGAGGAAGCCGCAGCGGAACCCGAATCCCAGCGCCACCGACGTCTCGGGCTCGTAGGTCAGCGCCGCATCGTTGAGCTGCAACTTGTCCAGGGCATCACGCAGATCCGGGTAGTCCGACCCGTCCACCGGATACAGGCCCGAGTAGACCATCGGCTTGGGTTCGCGGTAACCGGTCAGCGCCTCCGTCGCGCCCTTGCGCGCGGTGGTCACGGTGTCGCCGACCTTGGACTGCCGGACGTCCTTCACCCCGGTGATGAGGTAGCCCACCTCGCCGACGCCCAGGCCCGCACTGGCCTTCGGCTCGGGCGAGACGATGCCGACCTCGAGCAGCTCGTGGGTGGCGCCGGTGGACATCATCGCGATGCGTTCGCGCGGGGTGATCTTGCCGTCCACGACGCGCACATAGGTGACCACACCGCGGTAGATGTCGTAGACCGAATCGAAGATCATGGCCCGCGCGGGAGCGTCGGCGTCGCCGGTGGGCGCCGGCACCTGCCGCACCACCTCGTCGAGCAGCTCGGCAACGCCCACGCCGGTCTTGCCGGATACGCGCAGCACGTCGGACGGCTCGCAGCCGATGATGTGCGCAAGCTCACCGGCGTACCGTTCCGGGTCCGCGGCGGGCAGGTCGATCTTGTTGAGCACCGGGATGATCGTGAGGTCCCGGTCGAGGGCCAGGTACAGGTTCGCCAGCGTCTGCGCCTCGATGCCCTGCGCGGCATCGACCAGCAGCACCGCACCCTCGCAGGCCTCCAGAGCACGCGACACCTCGTAGGTGAAGTCGACGTGGCCGGGGGTGTCGATCAGGTGAAGGACATAGTTCTCTTCGGAGCCGTCATCACCGGTGACCTTCCAGGGCAGCCGCACGTTCTGCGCCTTGATGGTGATGCCGCGCTCACGCTCGATGTCCATCCGGTCCAGGTATTGGGCGCGCATCGACCGGTCGTCGACCACCCCGGTGAGCTGCAGCATCCGGTCGGCCAGCGTCGACTTGCCGTGGTCGATGTGGGCGATGATGCAGAAGTTCCTGATCTGCGCCGGCGCAGTGAACGTCTTGTCGGCGAAGCTGCTGATGGGAATCTCCTGGTGAGCGTGGGTGTCCAGCACGTCGTGTGCTTCCTAAGGGTATCGAGCAACCACCGTCGCGACACAATCGCCGGCAGTTCACTCGCATATGCTCGACACCATGGCGTCGCAGTGGAAGGCGTTCCAACAGGTTCTGAGGGGCGTCGTGGATGGCGCCGAGAACCTGGTGTTCAACGAGGCACCGAAGTTCGTGCGCCAGTTACAGACCACGGACAATATGCCGCGGACCGTGCAGCAGGGCATCCAACAAGGCCTTCAACAGGGTCTTCGGCTGGGCCTGGGTGTGCTCGCCGGTGCCACCGCCCCGCCACCCCAGGCGATCACCGCCGGCCGGCCGGTGTCGAAGCACAGCGTGCCGACCGCACACCGGGCCCGCAAAGTCGTCTACGCACCCGATCTGGACGGGCAGGCAGATCCGGGTGAGATCGTGTGGACCTGGGTGGTCTACGAAGACGATCCGACCCAGGGTAAAGACCGCCCCGTCCTTGTGGTGGGTCGCGATCAGCACACCCTGCTCGGGTTGATGCTGTCCAGCCAGGACTACCACCGAGACGATCCGGATTGGATCGGCATCGGCACGGGCACCTGGGACTACGACGGCAGGCCGAGTTGGGTCCGGCTGGACCGGGTGCTCGATGTGCCAGAAGAGGGCATCCGCCGCGAGGGTGCGATCCTGGACCGCACCCGCTTCGAGGCCGTCGCCGTCCGGTTGCGCGCTCAATACTCCTGGAGCTGACCGGCCGCGCCGCCGTGCTCGAAGCGCACGTACGGGCCGCAGTCATCGACGGTGATCCGGCAGCGCACGCCGTAGACACCGGCCACCAGGTCCTCGGTCAGCACCTCGGCCGGGCTGCCGGCAGCCACCACGGTGCCGGCCGACAGCACCACCACGTCGTCGCAGAACATCGCCGCGAGGTTGAGATCGTGCAGCGCCACCACACTGGTGACGTCGAGCGCGCGGACCATCGCCATGATCTCCAGCTGATGAGCGATGTCGAGATGGTTGGTCGGTTCGTCGAGCAACAACTCGCTGGGCTCCTGAGCCAAGGCCCGGGCGATGTGTACGCGCTGACGTTCCCCGCCCGAGAGGGTGTGCCATGCCCGGTCGGCCATCTCGTCGAGGCCGGTGGCGGCGATCGCCGCGGCCACCGCGGCGGCGTCGTCGCCACCGCCGCCGAACAGCGGGGCGTGCGGGATCCGGCCCAACCGCACGATGTCACGCACCGCGATGTCCAGATCGGTGTCCGCGTGCTGGCCGACCACCGCCACGCGCCGCGCCACCGCCCTCCGCGACATCGTGTGCAGCTCGCGGCCGTCGAGCTGCACACTGCCCGAGTCCGGCCGGTCGATGCCGGCCAGCAGGCGCAACAGTGACGACTTGCCGGAACCGTTGGGGCCCAACAGTCCCACGGTGCTACCGGGAGCCGGATCCACCGTGACGCCGTCCAGGACGACCCTTCCCGAACGGGTCCAGCTCACCGCGACCGCCCGCAGACTCATCGGCGTACTCCTCTGCGCCGCAACAAGATCAGTGCGAAGGCGGGAACGCCGAGTAGTGCGGTGACCACACCGGTGGGCAATTCCTGCGGGGCGAAGACCGTACGAGCCAGGGTGTCCACCCAGACCATGAAGACCGCGCCGAGGATCACCGCTGTCGGCAACAAGCGCCGATGGCCGGGCCCGACGACAAAGCGCGCGGCGTGCGGCAGCACGAGCCCGACGAAACCGATCGCCCCGGCGGCGCTGACCAGCGCCGCCGTCACCAGTGCGGTCATCACCAGCAACACGACGCGTACCCGGGTCACCGCGACCCCCAGCGTCGCGGCCGCATCCTGCCCGAATGCGAACGCGTCAAGAGTGCGTGCCTGGGCCAGGCACAGCGCCAACCCGACACCGACCACCACCGAGCAGGTGGTCACGTCGGACCAGGACACTCCGGCCAGCGACCCCAACAGCCAGAACAGCACTCCCCTGGTCTGTTCGGCGTCGGCCGAGGACAGCACGATGAACGACGTCAGTGCCGAGAACAGCTGGGTGCCGGCCACCCCGGCCAGCACCACCCGATCGGTCCCGCCGCCGGCCGCGTAGGCCAACAGCAGCACCACGGCGAACGACAACACCGCGCCGGCGAAGGCGCCACCGGACAGGCTCAGCGTGCCCGCGCCGACGCCGAGCACCGCGACCAGCACGGCACCGGTAGAGGCACCCGAGGAGATGCCCAGCACGAACGGGTCGGCCAACGGATTGCGGAGCAGGGACTGCAGTATCGCCCCGCACAAGGCCAACCCGGCCCCGGCGATCGCCGCCAGGACGACCCGCGGCAATCGCAATTGCCAGACGATGCTCTCCTGCAGCCGGGTCGCCCCCGACGGCCCCGCGCCGAGACGGTCGCCGACAATGCGATACACGTCCCCCACCGACAATGCGGCCGGTCCGATCGTGATGGCCACCGCGGCGGAGAACACCACGAGGACCACTCCGGCGGCCCACAGACCGCCGATCCACGTGGTGCGAAGTCTCACGGCGCCGCGCCGAATCCGAGTTCGGCCGGGCCTTTTGCCACTTTCTCGGCGCCGTCGACGGTGCGGATCGACGGGTTGAGGTCCGCCCCGTTCACCACGATGTAGCGACGGTGCCGCACTGCGGTAAGTCCCTGGGTGAGCGGATTCGATTCCAGGAACTCGATTTTGGTCTCCAACGCGTCACCATCGATCGTGCGTCGGCTCAGGTCGGCGAGGACCAGCACGTCCGGGTCGCGGTCGGCCACAGTCTCCCAACTCACCTGCGGCCATTCATCGGTGGTGTCGGCGAACACGTTGCGGGCCCCCACCGACCCAGCGATCACGCCGGGAGATCCGCAGCAGCCGGCGAAGTAGGGAGCGCGGATGTCGGAGAACCAGAACGCCATGTCGACGCCGAACGGGACCCCGGCGATGCGGTCCAACCGGGCGCGCAGCTGCGCGATGAGCCGGTCGCCGCGATCGGCGACATCGAATATCTTCGCCAGTTCACCGATTTCGGTGTATATCGCCTCCATCTCGAACGGCGTGGTGCGCGCACCGTCGCCATTGACCGAGGTCTTTCCCTCGCAGTCGCTGGGTGCCAGATACGTCGGGACACCGAGGCGTTCGAACTGTTCGCGGTCGGCGACGCCGCCGGGCCCGAGGGTTCCGCCGAAGGAGGCCGACACGAAATCGGGTTCGGCGCCGAGCACGGTCTCCAGCGACGGCTTGTTCACCGCCAATCGCGGTACCCGGGCGTTTTCGCCGTCGAGATCGGCGCGGACGGGGTCCGTCCACGTCGCGGTGCCGACCATGCGGTCCGCCAGGCCCAGCGAAAGCAGTATCTCGGTGGAACCCTGGTTCAGCGAGACAGCACGCCGCGGCGGCGCATCGATCACCACTTCCCGGCCGCAATTCCGCACCGTCAGTGGGTATCCGGGCGATTCGGCCAGATCCGGGACCGCGTGGGTGGACTGAGCGCATCCCACCAACGACCACGCGCTCACCACCCCGACCATCAGGCGGGCCGCGCGGTTCACCGGGCCAACCCGAAGGCCTTGAGACCGGCAGCCAATTTCACCACCGCGTCGACCTCGCGGATCCCGGGATCCAGTTCGGACCCGCTCAGCACGACGTAGCGCTTGTTTCGCACCGCGGTCATGTTCCTGGTCACCGGATTCGACTCCAGGAATGTCACTTTCGACTCCAGTGCGTCCCCGTCGACACGCCTTCGGTTCAAGTCGGCCAGTACCAACACGTCGGGGTCGCCGTCGGCCAGCGCCTCCCAGCTGACCTCCGGCCAGTCCTCGCGGGTATCGGCGAAGACGTTGGTGACGCCGAGTTCGCCGGCGTACAGTCCCGGCGCCGAGCAGCAGCCCGCGAGATACGGCGTCCGCAGTCCCGAGAACCAGAACGCCACACTGACATCCGGCTCGGTGGTCGACGGAATGTCGTCGAGCCGCCGGGTGAGCCGGTCGATGAGGTCCTGGCCGCGCTGTTGCACATCGAAGATCTGGGCGAGTTCGCGTATCTCCCGATACAGGGCATCGAGCGTCAGCGGTTCGGTGCGGGTGACGGTCTCACCGTCGACACTCGCGCCCGTACACACCGAAGGCGATTGGTACGTAGGGATTCCCAGCTGAGCGAACCGGCTGCGCTCGGCGACCACGGCTGAGGTGTAGGTGTGTGCGCTGGCCGAGGTGACCAGGTCCGGCTCGGCTGCCAGTACCGTCTCCAGTCCAGGATCGTTGTCTGCGAGCCGGGGCACGGTGGCGTTGTCCGCCGCGAGTTCGGGAAGCACCGGATCGAACCAGGTCGAGGTGCCGACCATCCGATCGGCCAGCCCGAGCGACAACAGGATTTCGGTCGACGCCTGGTACAGCGAGACCGCCCGCCGCGGCGGTCCCTCGAAAGTGACGTTCACACCGCAGTTCTCGATGGTGAGCGGATAGCTGGTCGAATGAGCTGCGGAAGCTTCACCGGCCGTCTGCCCTGCCGCAGACTCTCGATGACCACAGGCCACCGTGACCGCGATCGTGACGGACAACAGGGACAACAGTGCGGTGAGCACGCGCACGGTCAAACTTCCTTTGATCCAGGGCCCAATCGCGGAGCCGTCAACGGTCATCCCGACCACAGGTGATCGGACTCGAGGCGGTGCCTCATACCGTTGCGCGTCAGTTCCGGCTTTTCACCGGATTCCCCTGTTGGTCGGCATTCGCACTGTAACAGCCGCGACGCAGCGTGATTGCCCGCGCTCGGCAGCGGGCATCCCTAGGCCATGACCGCGCTACCACCAGATCCCGACCCAGCCGAGACACCGGATCTGCAACCCGGCGGTGGCGTCGCGCCCGGCGCCACCCCACCGGACTCGGCGCAAACCTCGGGACTGGGCGAACCAGAACCGCGGCCCAGGCACAAGTACACCCCCACTTCGGTCACCGCGATCGTCGGGTTGGTGCTGCTGATCGCGGTGTTCGTCGCGGTAGGCGTCCTGCTCATCATGAAGATGACCGGGGTCTTCGGATAGCCGGGCGACAGATCAGCGCGGCGCCCGCCACATTGCCGTCATGATCGGTCCACCGTCGGGAAGGACGATCTCCCCGGTGACCTCGAACCCGAAGCGCAGGTAGTAGGGGATGTTGTCGGGGTTGCTCGACTCCAGGTAGGCCGGGGCGTGTTCGGCGTCCACCCGATCGAGGCGCGATTGCATCAGGGCATGTCCGAAACCGCCGCCGCGCACCGTCGGATCGCTGCCGATCACGGCCAGATACCAGTGCGGTTCCTCGGGATGGTGCTGCTTCATGAGCTCGACGACCTGTTGGCCTCGTCGCGTGTCGCGGCCGAACGCACGCACCATCGAGGGCAGCATCCGCAGTTCTTCGCCGGCAGTCTGCTTCCAACAGCCGGGCCCGTCCCAGAGGGCGGCCGCGCCGATCTCGCCGCCCCGGCCGGCCACCTCGGCACCACCGCCGGCAAGGAAGTGGTGACGCGTGATCGCTGCGAACATCCGCGGCAGACCTTTGGCCCGGCGGGCATCGTCAGCCAGGATCCACGACATCACCGGGTCATGATGGAAGGCCCGCCCCAGGACGGCGGCCAGCCGCGCCACGTCGGACTTGTTCGGGGGACGGACGTCAACGGCAGCCACACGCCCACCATCGCACAGGATTCGTGGTTTCGGTGCTCAGGAGGCCAGCGGTCAACGCCCCTGGGTGATGTAGGCCTGCAGCTGTTCCTGCTCGGCCTCGAGTTCTTCCATCCGGGTCTTGACGATGTCGCCGATGCTGACGATGCCGGCCAGCCGCCCACCGTCGAGCACGGGAATGTGACGCACCCGGTTCTCGGTCATCAGGGCACTGAGGTGATCCACGGTGTCGCGCGGCGTACAGGTTGCGACCACCGTCGTCATTATCTCCGACACCGGTTGGGCAAGCAGGCTGCTGCCCCGTTCGTGCAGATTGCGCACCACATCACGCTCCGAGACGATGCCGGCCAGCCCGCCGGGCCCGATCACCACCATGGCACCGATGTTCAGCTCGGTCAGCCCGGCCAACAGCTCCGTCACCGTGGTCTCCGGCGAAATCGTCACCACCGCCGCGCCCTTGTTTTTCAGCACGTCTGCGATTCGCATCGGCAACCTCCGATCGTGATCCACCTCACACCAGGCTAGGTCGGTGGCGGTCAGTAAGAAAGAAGCCACGCCTGATTGAGCCGGAACGGAGTAGGAATGGGGTCATGATCGAGGTCACGCTGCTCGGCACCGGTAGCCCGATTCCTGATCCAGAGCGGGCCGGACCGTCGACCCTGGCGCGCGCAGGCGACCAGATGTTTCTGATCGACTGCGGCCGCGGGGTGCTGCAGCGCCTGGCCGCGGTCGGCGCGGGTGCCAACCAGCTCAGCGCATTGCTGCTGACCCACCTGCACAGCGATCACATCGCCGACCTGGGCGATGTGATCATCACCCGCTGGGTGAGCACATTCACCCCGGATACACCGCCCCTGCCGATCATCGGCCCGCCCGGGACCGCGGAGGTGGTCGACGCGACGTTGCGCGCGTTCGGCCATGACATCGGCTACCGCATCGCCCACCACGCCGACCTCACCGGCCCGCCACAGGTGGACGTTCGTGAATACACCGAGGGAACGGTGTGGGACCACGGCGGTGTGCAGATCCGTGTCGCCCCCACCGATCATCAGCCGGTGACCCCGACGATCGCGTTCCGATTCGAACACGGTGGGGCCTCGGTGGTGGCAGCCGGCGACACCGTGCCGTGTCCCAGCTTGGATGCCCTGGCCAACGGCGCAGGAGCCTTGGTGCACACCGTGATTCGCAAAGACCTGATCGAACTTCTTCCCCAGCAACGGATCCGCGACATCTGCGACTATCACTCCTCGGTGCAGGAGGCGGCGGCCACCGCCGCGCGGGCCGGCGTCGGGATCTTGATCCTCACCCACTATGTGCCCGGCATCGCCGCGGGCACCGAGGACGACTGGCGGGCGCTGGCCGCCTCGATATTCGACCGCCAGATCGAACTGGGCGACGACCTGCACCGGGTCCAGGTTCACCCCGGGGTGTGCACCCGATCGCACAGCTGATCAGCCGCCTCCGCAACACAGTTCAGGTCGACCTCACCCCACGGGCGGCCGCGGGCGATCACCACGACGTGCTGGATGCCCAGGGACGACAACGCGCGACATCGCTCGACGAGTGCGCCGGAGCGCTCGCCGTCGTCAAGCGCGGTGGTCACGGTCCGCTCGATCTGGTCGGCCGGCCGGCCGACATCGGCGCAGTGCCGGTCGAGCACCTCGAGCTGGCGGCGGACGGCGCGGCCACCGTCAGGAATGTCGAAAAGGTTGCAGGCGTCGCCGTATTGCGCGACCAGACGCAACGTGCGGCGCTCGCCGGTGCCACCGATCAGCACCGGAGGATGCGGGGCCGTGACGGGACGGGGACTGCCCACCGGTCGCTGCAGTGTCAAATATCGACCCACGAAAGAAGTTTCATCGCCGCACCACATGTGCTGGGCCAGCCGCAACAGCTCGGTCATCCGCTCGAACCGTTCCGCGGTGCCCGGCAGGAACAATCCCATCGCGCTCGCTTCCGCCGAGTTGTAGCCGGCGCCCAGCCCGAGCCAGGCGCGGCCGCCGGAGAGGACATCGAGCGTCGTCACGGCCTTGATCAACAACGCGGGCGCGCGGAAGGTGGCCGCACTCACCATGGTGCCCAACCGAATTCGGCTCGTCGCCGCCGCGAGGTACCCGAGCGCGGTGTAGGCCTCAAGCATCGGTTCGTCGATGACACTGGCGGGATCGGCCTGAACGAGGTGATCCGGGACCCACAGGGTGTCGACGGCGGTACCGTCGAGAAAACCTGCGAGCGAGGCCAACCGCTGGTAAATCTGCTCCGGCCACGAATAATTCGTGACGCTCACGCTGAGCTTCATGACCGGTTCCGAGCGGCGCGGCGCGCCGGGAGCAGGGCGCCGGCGACGATGAGCCAGATGAATCCGGTGAACCGGGCGATCGGCAGGATCACCGCCGCTTCCGGCCAGATCAGCACGCACGTGGCCAGTTCGGCCAAGCCCGCGATGGCCAGCCCGGTCCAGGCCACCGGCCGCGGCAACAGTCCGAGGATGAGGCCGGGCACCGCGATCCCGGCAAGTAGCAACCCGAGCGCGACGATGTGGCCGACGCCGCCGGTGAGGAACACCAGGTAGTACAACGCCCGGATCAGACCGTGGTCGACGACCACCTCGGCCCGCGACATCGTCCAGCAGATCAACCCGGACAACGCCAACGATCCGGCCGCCAGGATGCCGCCGGCCAGCGCGATCGTCGCACCGGGCGCTGTCACCCCGAGCTGGCGCAGCCTGGTGCTGACGGTCGCGGCGTAGATCGCCAGTGGCACCGATGCGGCGAATGTGCCCACCGCGGTGGCCTGTACCGCGAGGTGCCGGTCCTGGATGTAGGCAACCACCGCGGCGGCCTCACCGTATGGCACCGGCATCACCCCACCGAGGGCAACTCCGACGGCGACGCCCACCAGCAGCAGCGTCAGGGATACCGCCGCCACCGGGGCCAAGGGCGGCCCGCCCTGCCTTCCGGCGGCCCGGTCGGCGCGAATTCGATCTGCGGTTGAATCGTTCATGGTTTGAACGATATGCCCGACGGCCGCCGAACTCAACCTCGTGAATGTTTTGACTTTTGAACGATTTCTCCGTGATACGGTTTGACCGTGGAGAACGGACGGTCCGACACCGTGGCATTTCTGTTGGCACAGCTCGGCCACCGGGCCGCGACGCAGTTCGCCGAGCAGATGGCTACCCTCGAGCTCACCCCGCCACATGCCGGAATCCTGCGTGCCATCGGCGCTCAACCGGGGCTCAGCCAGCAGTCCCTGAGCACCCAGCTGAGCCTGTTGCCGAGTCGCGTCGTCAGTTATGTCGACGATCTGGAGGACCGCGGCTACGTCGAGCGGCGCCGCAACCCCGACGACCGCCGTCTGCACGCGTTGTTCCTCAGCACGGCAGGCAAGAAGGCGCTGCGCCGCATCGGCGAGCTTGCGCGCAGGCACGATGACGGCATGACCGCAGGGCTCGACGCCAGACAACGCGACGAGCTACGCGCCCTGTTGGAGAAGCTCGCCGACCATCAGGGGCTGACACCGCACGTCCACCCCGGCTTCCGCAACCTGGGGCGCCCCGCGGGCCGCGTCAAGCCAGTCGGGTGACCTCCACGACCACGTCGAGATCGGTCGATCCCTCGCCCGAATAGATTCCCTTGAGCGGGGCCACATCCGAGTAGTCCCGGCCCACTCCGACACTGACGTACTGCTCGTTGATCTCGGCGTCATTGGTCGGGTCGTAGTGCCACCAGCCGCCGGTCCACGCTTGGATCCAGGCGTGGCTCTGCCCGTCGATGGTCTCCCCCACCACCGCGTCATGGTTCGGATGAAGGTAGCCCGACACGTACCGGGCCGGAATTCCCATGGACCGCAGCATGATCAACGACAGGTGGGCGAAGTCTTGGCACACCCCCTTGCCCTCCCGCAGGGCATCCAGACCCGAGGAGTGCACGCCCGTGGTACCCGGCACGTAGTCGAGTTCGCTACGCACCCACTGTGCCACCGCCCCCACCGCCTCGAATGGGTCGTGTTCCTTGGCGATCCGCCGGCCCACGCGCGCGATCCGCTTGCTGTCCGGGGTGTAGTGGGTCGAACTGAGCACCTCATAGAAGCGGTCGATCACCGCCTCGGTACCAAGATCATCCCAGCCGACCAGTTCCTCGGGTTTTTCCGCGACGTCGGTCTCGACCACCGAGGACCCCGAGACCTCCAACTCGGTGTGCGGGGCATGCAGGTCGAATGCTGTCACCGCCGTACCCCAATAGTCGACATACCGATACGACCTGGTGGCCGGGATCGTCTCCACCCGGTTGAGGATCACGTTCTGACGCGAATCAGAACGCGGGGTCAGTCGGGCTTCGTTGAACGACGCGGTCACCGCCGACTTGTAGGCGTATCCCGTGGAGTGCACCACCCGTAGCCGCCACATCAAACTTCGCCCTCCTCGATCACGACCGCGTCCCCGTGCCCGGCATCGGTCCAAGCCACCCAGGGAGCGGAGTGGAAGTACTGCAGCGCCAACGCTTCTCCGACATCGCGGCAGGTTTTCTGCAGCCCCGCCAGTCGGCCGTCCAGGGATTCGAGAAGCGCGCCCGGCTGCAGAAACTCCAGCTCACTGCGGGCCCGGCCGAGTAGCCGCTGCGCCTCGGCGGTGGCTCCCAGCCGGCTGTGCGGCCGGTTGAGCAACTCGTCGAGACTGTGTTCGGCCAATCGCAGCGAGTAGAAGACCGACCGCGGAAACAACCGGTCCAGCAACATGAACTCGACCACGCGGCCCGCGTCGAGCGCGCCGCGGTAGGTGCGCAGGTACGTGTCGTGAGCGCCGGCCGAGCGCAACAACGTGACCCAAGCCGGCGACGAACCGCTGTCCCCCACCCGCGACAACAGCAGGCGGACCGTCATGTCGACCCGCTCGATCGCGCGGCCGAGCACCATGAACCGGTAGCCGTCGTCGCGGCTCAAGGTCGAGTCGGCCAGCCCGGCGAACATCGCCGCGCGCCCCTCGACGTAGGACAGGAACTCGTGCGGGCCCAGACGTTTGGCGGCACGTTCGCGCTCGGCCAGCGCGTTGTAGGTGGTGTTGAGGCACTCCCAGATCTCGGTCGAGGTGACCTCGCGCGCACCGCGCGCGTTCTCACGCGCGGACGAGATCGAGTCGACGATCGAGTTGCCGCCGCTGTCCCGGCTGAACGCCACGATGTCGGTCAACGACCAGACGTCCAGGGGCTGCCCTGGCGGCTCGATACCGAGCACCCGCAGCAGGGTCCGGGACGCGACATCCGGGTCGACGCTGGAATCCTCCAGCAACTGATGCACCGTAACGTCGAGGATGCGTGCAGTGTCGTCGGCACGTTCCACATAGCGTCCGATCCAGTACAGCGACTCGGCATTGCGTGCCAGCATCTACTCCCACCCCCTATTGCTGTTGTTGGGACGACGAACCATCAGGGGCGCCATTGCTTTTCGGCCCCTCGGCGGATTTGGGCAGCGACCGCACCACCTCGGCTGCGGCCAGCTCGCGGTCGGCCGCCGACGTCCGCGACGCCAACACCCAGGTGTCCTTCGAACCGCCGCCCTGACTGGAGTTGACCACCAGCGACCCTTCCGGCAGCGCCACCCGGGTCAGCCCGCCGGGCAGCACCCAGACGTCGTTGCCGTCGTTGACCGCGAACGGGCGTAGATCCACGTGCCGAGGTGCCAGCTTGGTATCGATCTGAGTGGGCACCGTGGACAGCTGCATCACCGGCTGCGCGATCCAGCCGCGCGGGTCGGCTCGGATCTTCTTGGCGATCGCCCCCAACTCCTTCTCCGAGGCGTCAGGGCCGAACACGATGCCGTAGCCGCCCGAGCCCTCGACCGGTTTGACGACCAGCTCGTCGATCCGGTCGAGCACTTCCTCGCGTTCGGCGTCCAGCCAGCAGCGGTAGGTGTCGACGTTGGCCAGGACCGGTTTCTCGCCCAGGTAGTACTCGATGATCGTCGGCACATAGGTGTAGACGAGCTTGTCGTCACCGACCCCGTTTCCCACTGCGCTGGAGATCACCACGTTCCCGGCGCGGGCGGCGTTGAGCAGGCCGGCGACCCCGAGCACCGAGTCCGGGCGGAACTGCATCGGGTCCAGGAACGCGTCATCGATGCGGCGGTAGATGACGTCCACCTGACGCTCGCCTTCGGTGGTGCGCATGTAGACGGCGTTGTCGCGGCAGAACAGGTCGCGGCCCTCGACCAGTTCGACGCCCATCTGCCGGGCCAGCAGCGAGTGCTCGAAGTAGGCCGAGTTGTAGACCCCGGGTGTGAGCACGACGACGGTGGGGTCGGCGACGTTTGTGGGCGCGGCGTTGCGCAGCGCGCGCAGCAGGTGCGCGGAGTAGTCGCCGACGGCACGCACCCGATGGGTGGCGAACAGGTTCGGGAAGACCCGCGCCATGGTGCGCCGGTTCTCCATGACATAGGACACCCCGGACGGCGATCGCAGGTTGTCCTCGAGCACCCGGAAGTCGCCCTTGTCGTCGCGGATCAGGTCGATACCGGCGACGTGGATGCGCACCCCGTTGGGCGGGACGATGCCGGCAGCCTCGCGGTGGAAGTGCTCACACGACGTCACCAACCGGCGCGGGATCACACCGTCACGCAGGATCTCCTGCTCGCCGTAGATGTCGTCGAGGTACATCTCCAGCGCTTTGACCCGCTGGGTGATGCCGCGCTCGAGCCGGGACCATTCGGCCGCAGAGATCACCCGCGGCACCAGATCGAGCGGAAACGGGCGCTCCTGACCGGACAGCGAGAACGTGATGCCCTGATCGATGAAGGCCCGGCCCAGCGCTTCCGAGCGCGACTGCAGCTCGGAGGCATCCGACGGAGCAAGCTCGGCAAAGATGCCCTTGTACGGGCCGCGGACGTTGCCGGCGGCGTCGAACATCTCGTCGAAGGCCTCTGAATATCTGCCCAGCCGGTTGTAGCCGTCGAAGACACCCTGGTGTTTCGCGCGCCGAGCGGTGGCGGCACGTTGACCAGCCGGCTTCGACCCGTTCGAGTCGGCCCCTTGCGTACGGACACTTCTCAGGCTCACCCTCTTCATGCTGCCGCACCCCGCTGGGTTTCGCCGGGTCAATCGCCCAGCCCGTTTCGGCAGGCCAAAGGCCGATTAGCGTGGTATGAACGGGGAATAGCGGGCCCGCTGCGCCCGAGGTTTCGCCTGCACCGCTTTGGGAGTTCAGGCCCCTCGCTGGTACCCTGAACAGTCGCTGCCCGCAGTGCGGGTGTGCGCACCCAGACTTCGGTAACCCCAGCTAGAGAATTACGAAGGAATTTTTACGTGGCCAACATCAAGTCGCAGGAAAAGCGCATCCTCACCAACGAGCGTCGCCGGCTGCGTAACCAGTCCGTGAAGTCGTCGCTGCGTACGGCTGTGCGCAGCTTCCGCGAGGCCGTCGACGCGGGCGAGAAGGACAAGGCCGCCGAGTTGCTGGTATCGACCAGCCGCAAGCTCGACAAGGCCGCCAGCAAGGGCGTGATCCACGCCAACCAGGCCGCCAACAAGAAGTCGGCCCTGGCCCTGGCCTTCAACAAGCTCTGATCCTCCGGCTCCAGCCGCAATAGTTTTCCGGTTCACCGGGTGGCGAGTTCAGCCACCCGGCGTACCGCTGTCTCAAGGGCGTAGTCGGCATCTGCCGCTGCGCCCTTTACGTCTGCGTTGAGGGCGGCGACCACCCGCATGGCCTCGGCCACCGAGTCACGCGACCATCGGCGCGCCTGCTTCTGCGCCTTCTGCACCCGCCAGGGCGGCATCCCCAGTTCGCCTGCCAGCCGATAGGGGTCCCCCGAGAGCGGGCCCACCCGGGCGATGGTGTGTACCGCCTCGGCCAGCGCATCGGCCAACACCACCTGCGGCTCACCGGCCAGCATCGCCCATCGCAACGCCTCGGCCGCTCCTGCGACGTCTCCGGTGACGGCCTTGTCCGCGATGTCAAAGCCCTTCACCTCGGCCTTGCCGCTGTGATACCGGCGCACCGCGACGGCGTCGACCTGCCCGGCGGTGTCGGCCACCAGTTGCGAGCACACCGCGGCGAGCTCACGGATGTTCGATCCGACCGCGTCGAGCACCGCGTTGACCGTGTCATCGGAAACCTTGGCACGCAAGCGGCGAAACTCGGCACGCACGAAGTCGGCACGCTCGGCCGGCTTGGTGATCTTTGCGCACGGGTGCACCTGTGCACCAAGCTTTTTCAGCTGATCGGCCAGCGCCTTGGCGCGGCCGCCACCGGTGTGGATGACGACCAGCACCGTGCCGGGAGGCAGATCTGCTGCGGCCGAGGCGATCAGGGCCACGGCGTCCTTGCCCGCCTCGGCGGCGGACTCCAGCACCACCAGACGCTCCTCGGCAAACAACGACGGACTCAGCAGCTCGGCGAGCTCGCTGGTGCTGACCTCGCCTGCCCGCATCCGGTCCACCGGGACGTCGTCGGACCCTGCCTGCTGGCGCAGTGCCCGCAACACCGCGCCCACGGCTCGCTCGACCAGCAGTTCCTCGTCACCCAGAACCAGGTGCAGACCGTCGATCTGTTCACTCACACCGACGATCGTGTCACGCCGACCCGACAGCTCCGACCACCTGGCCCGCCAGCGCCCAGGCCAGCAACCCGAACACCAGAACGGCCAGCGCCCGCCGCACCCAGCGCAGCCGCCACAACACCGTCACCGCCACACCTGCCAGCGCGACCGACACCACACCGGCCACCCCCGACGGCGACGGCAGCGCGGCCGCGGGCAGCGCCGATGCCCAGCGCGCCACCGACAGCAGCCACCACAACTCGGGTCCGGTGAAGCGGATCAACAGCTGTGCCCCGCCCGGCCAGATAACCGAGCACACCGCCGCCGCCGTGCCGATCACCGTGATCGGTGGAATCAGGCCTGCCACCGCAAGATTGGCGGCCACTGCCACCAGGCTGACGGTTCCCGAGATCCCGGCCACCAGTGGGGCCGTGACCAACTGAGCCACCACCGCGACACTGACCGCCGCCGCCAACGGGCGCGGCCAACCTCGCTCCTGCAACCGGTGCATCCACACCGGTGCCACGACGACGATGCCCGCTGTGGCGCACACCGACAATGCAAACCCGACATCGACGGCGAGTTCGGGTGCCGCGATCATCAGCGCGATCACACTGCCGGCCAACGCGGGCACGGCCTGCCGCCGCCGGTGAGTCAGCACCGCCAGCAGCGTCACCGCGCCCATCACCGCGGCCCGCAACACGCTGGCCGACGGCTGCACCACGATGACGAAGCCGACCAGTCCGGCGCCGGCGAGCAACACCGCCACCCTCGGTCCGACCAGCACGGCGCTCAACAACAGCGCGCCACAGACAATCGTGACGTTGGCCCCCGACACCGCGGTCAGATGGGTCAGACCGGCTGTGCGGAACTGCGCGGTGGTCGTCGCGGTGACCGCCGAGGTGTCACCGAGTACCAGGGCCGGCAGCATGGCCGCCTGGTCCGCGGGCAGCGCCACCCGTGCCGCATCCGCGAACCGCGAACGTATCTGCGCGGCAACACGTTGCACGGCCGACGCTTCGCCCACCGCCGGGCTGCCCGACGCCGCCAGCACCGCCACACTCAGGTCCCTGCGGTCCGGGCGGCCCACGCCGGCGCGAAAGCGCACCGGGGTTCCTGGGCCGGCGCCACCGAACGACGCCGAGGCGAACACCAGGACTCGACCCGACATCGGAACCTGATCGACCTCACGCAGTGCGGCGCGGAACATCAGCCGCCCTCCGCTGATCACCCGCGGGGTCTCACCGGGAACCACCTCGACCGTCGCACTGCTGCCGTAGAGCCGTGCGATGGGATGATGCTCGACCTGGTGTACGCGGAGTCCGACCGCCATCGCGAACCCGGCAGCCACGGCCGCGACGGCCAGCACCGCTGCCGCGATCGGCCGCGGCTCCCCCGCGTCGGGCCCGGCACCCCATCGCAGCGCCAGCCAGGTCAACCCCACGGCGCCGAGGCCCACCACCGCCGCGGCGCCGAGGTGCCAGACGATTCCGGCCGCCGACACCGACCATGCGGTCAGGGCCGCCGGGACGATCCGCAGGTCCAGGAGCTGCCGCTCGGCCGTGTCCTGAAGATCACGTCCGGACCAGTTCACGCAGTTTCTCCAGCCGCGCCGGCCCGATCCCGTCGACGTCGCCGAGTTGATCGACGTTGTCGAACCGGCCGTGCGCAGCCCGCCAGGCCACGATCGCCTCGGCAGTCACCGGGCCGACACCTGGCAGCGCATCGAGGTCCGCCACGGTCGCGGTGTTGAGATCCACCGGCCCCGACGGTGCACCCGACGCGGGTACCGAGACACCGCGCGATGGTGACGCCCCGACATCACCGGCGACCGAACTACCCATGGTCACCGGTTGACCCGGTGGCGCCTCGATGCCGACCACGATCTGTTCACCGTCACCGACCCGGCGTGCCATGTTCAGTCCGATCAGGTCGGCGCCGTCGAGCGCCCCGCCGGCGGCTTCCAGCGCGTCGGCGATCCTCGCCCCGGACTGCAGTGTCACCAGGCCTGGCTTGTGTACCAGGCCGACCACGCTGACCACCACCGGCCCTCCCGGCTCAGCGGAGGCGGCCGGCGTCGGCGCGGCCGACGAAACCATCTGTACCGGTGGAAGATTCGCTGAGGCGACCGGCGGCGGCTGCTGTCGGATCAGGGCGAAAACCGTGACCAGGACCGCCAGCACCCCGACACCGGCCAAGGCCAACGCACCGGCCCGGCCTGGATCGGCGCGCGCGGCCGCCAGCCAACCCCGGCCGTCCCGCGGCGCCGTGTCCGGCAGCCATCTCGACAGTGTGCTCTCGGAGGCCGTGTCCGGATCTGGTTCAGCGCCCTCCCCGGTCTCGGGATCGTCGGCGGTGCCGGAACGGCCACCCAGACGGCGAAGCCGCTCCACTGACAATTCG
Source organism: Mycobacterium syngnathidarum (assembly GCF_001942625.1). GTDB lineage: Bacteria > Actinomycetota > Actinomycetes > Mycobacteriales > Mycobacteriaceae > Mycobacterium > Mycobacterium syngnathidarum. Next base: position 50,498 of record NZ_MLCL01000029.1, on the reverse strand, counting down.
GTACCCATGCCCGCGACGGTAGGTGCGGGTCACGACGATTCCGGGCTCCCGAACCTCGGGCACCGGCCGGCTGTGGATGAATCTCGCGCTGTGGACTAACTGCCCCAGCGTGAACGGCAGCACCAAGGTGGACTTCTCGGCGGCGACTCCGACGACGGTGTGGTTGCCGCCAGGATGGGCGCCTACCGGTGGTGAACACTTCACCGATAGTGTCTAGAGTCCAGCGCAGGGCTCAGCGAGGGAGGCGAACATGACCGCAGCGGGTAAGCCGATTCGGGTCATCCAATGGACCACCGGCAATATCGGCCGACGCTCGCTGCACGCGATCATCGGCCGCGACGACATGGAACTGGTCGGCGTGTACGCGTACGGCGCCGAAAAGGTCGGAGTCGACGCCGCGGAACTGGCCGGATGGCCGGAACCCACCGGCATCAAGGCCACCAACGACATCGAGCAACTGCTCGCCCTCAAACCCGATGCCTGTTGCTACAACCCCATCTGGCCCAAGGTCGACGAACTCGTCGCACTGCTGGAAGCCGGGGTGAACGTGTGTTCCACCGCGGCCTGGATCACCGGGGGCAAGCAGACCCCCGAAGACCTCGAGCGGATCGAAAAGGCTTGCCAGACAGGCAATTCCACGATCTTCGGAAGCGGCGCCCATCCCGGCCTGACCAACATGATGGGCATGGTGCTGTCCAGCGCATGCGAGAGCGTCGATGAAATCCGGATCACCGAGTCGGTCGACTGCGGGGTGTACGAATCGGCGGGAACCATGGCCGCGATGGGCTTCGGCAAAGACCCGGAGACGCCGGGGCTGGCCGAGAGCGTGCGCCTGGAAAGCGAGGTGTTCGCCGAGTCCGCGGCGATGATGGCCGACGCCATCGGCGCCAAGCTGGACCGGATCACCTTCGACGTCACGTTCACACCGGCCACCGATGATTCCGATCTGGGGTTCATGCAGATCCCCAAGGGCACGGTGGCCGGCGTGTACGGCTACCACCGTGGTTGGGTGGGCGACAAGAACGTGGTCAGCGTCGGATTCAACTGGATCATGGGCAATCACGTCACGCCCCCGAAGCCGGTGGCGCACGGCCACGTGATCCAGGTGTTCGGCGTGCCCAACATGCGCACCGTCGTGTACTGCCTGCCGTCGAAGGACTGGAGCGAGGTCAGCCTCAACGGGCTCGGGATGATCTACACCGCGCTGCCGGTCACGAATGCGGTGCCCGCCGTGGTGGCCGCGGCACCGGGCATTCTCACCCTCAAGGATCTGCCGCCGGTCACGGGACGGTTCGCCGGCTAGCTCCGTCCGGGCGCTGCCACGCCGGTTTCCACCGGAGGGTTGTGCACACGCCGGATCGACAGCCCACTGGTAGAAACCGGCGTCTGCAATCCCGGACCCGCTAAGTGTCCTCCACCGTGATACACGCACCGACCGCACCGCCACCGACGTGCACCGCGAGCACCGGGCCCATGTCGGTCACCGAGAGCGACAGCAGGTTCGGCAGGCGTTCGGTGAGCACGTCGGCGATGCCCTCGGCGTCCTCCGGGTTGTCGACATGGTGTACGACGACGCGCACGGCGCGGTCGCCGGCGGCCTCGACGATCTGATCGACAAGCGCGGCATGTGCTTTCGATATCGTCCGGATCCGTTGCGAGAGCACCAGCCGCCCGTCCACATCGAGGCGCAAGAGCGGTTTGAGTGACAACGCGGTGCCGAGCCACGACGCGGCCGCCCCGATCCGGCCGCTGCGCCGCAAGTTGTCGAGCCGGTGCACGACGATGAACGCCTGCCCGCGCGGGATCGCGGCCCGCGCCGCCGCCTCAACCGTGTCGAGAGTTCCTCCGCCGCGGGCTGATTCCGCGGCGGCCAGGGCGACGAAGCCCACCCCCATGGCCGCGGCACGTGAGTTCACCACCCGCACGGCAGGCCCGATCTCACGGGCCGTTGCCGCGGCCGTGCTGTAGGTTCCCGACAGCGCCGCTGAAATGTGCACGGCGACAACACCATCACCACCACTGTCGGCCAGTGCCTGCCGGTAGATCTCGGCAAGATCGGCCGGTGACGCCCCTGACGTGGTGACGCGGGGCCGGTCATAGATGTCCGACGGCATCTCGTCGACACCGTCGCGCAGATCGGCTCCGTCATCGAGGATGTGCAATGGCACCTGCCGAATTCCCCACTGCTCACACAACTCCGGCCGCAACCGCGACGTCGAGTCGGTCACCACCTTGACCGCCATCGTCAGTCGGTGGAATCCAGTTGTGGCACCCCGGCGGCGGCCAGGCCCTTGAGCATCAACTCGGCCACAGCACGGTGAGCTTCGAAATTCCAATGGATGCCGTCGGGATTGCCCCGACCGCTGAGCACCTCGTCGGCGACAGCCGCCTTGAGGTCCACCAGCGGCACATCATGCTCGGCGGCCCAGGCCGTGATCGCCTCGACCGTGGGCTCACGCCCATGGTGGGCCTTGCCGTAGGTGTCGGCAATGTGCACCGACGGCAACGACGCCACCACCGGGATGCCCGGTCGGTTGAAATCGATGGCGTTGCGCGTCATCTCCAAATATTCGACGGTCAGGTGCGGGGGCAGGGCCGACCGGGCGATCGGCGACAACCGAGGCTGGATCCAGCCGTAGCCGTCGCGGGTCCAGCGGCGCAGCCACGCCGGACGCACATACCGGATCAGCTCACGTACCGCCGTCGGCAGGGGCGAGGGCAGCGAGTCCATACCACTGGTGGCAAAGACGACCGCGCCCGCGCGCGGCAACGCCGCCCAGGACCGGGGATCCTGAGTGGCAGCCCACCAGACGTCGCGGGTGGTCCAACCGATCCGGCCGATCAGCTCGACATCCCAACCCAACTGCTGGGCCACGATATTGGGCCAGATTCTCGGATCGTCGGACGGCAGCCCCCCGGTCGGCCCGAAATAGGACAGGGAGTCGGCGAACACCAGCAGCACCGGCCTGCGAGTTGCGCCGCGATCAGAGGACATCGTTGGCCACCTGCGCCGAGGCGTTCCAGACATCGAGCCGCCATTTGATGGCGTCGAACGCGTCACCATCTGCCGCGGTGTCGTCCGAATGTCCGGACAGCTGAACCCAGCTGGCGTTGCCCATTCCGCCGAGCACCGGCCAGTTGTCCACCGGGAGACCGAGCAACCCCGCGGTCAGCGCCGCGATCAGCCCGCCGTGCGCCACCAGCACGACCGGACGGTCCGAGCCACCCAGACCCCATTCCGGTTGTCCGGCAACAAGTTCGGCAACCACCGGGACGCTGCGGTCGGCCACATCGACGCGGCTCTCACCGCCATGCGGCGCCCACCGCGCGTCCTCGCGCCACGCCACGCGAGCGCCCGGTGCCATCGTGTCGACTTCGAGGTGGGTCAGCCCCTGCCAGTCCCCCAGGTGCGTCTCGCGCAACCGCTTGTCGACCTGCACCGCGATCCCGGCGCGGTCACCCAGGGTCACCGCTGTGTCGAGGGCGCGCGTGAGGTCCGAGGAGACGATCAACAGCGGCTGACGCTTGGCCAGCACCTCGGCGGCCGCCGCCGCCTGATCGCGACCGAGGTCGGACAACTCGGTGTCGAGCTGGCCCTGCATCCGGCTGCCCGCGTTGTATTCGGTCTGGCCGTGCCGCAACAGGACCAGCCGGCGGACCTTCATCGCAGCCTCATTCCGTGAACTCCGGGTCCGCCGGACCACCAAGCTCGACCGGAATCGTCGGGCAGTCTCGCCACAACCGCTCAAGGGCGTAGAACTCCCGCTCGTCCTGGTGCTGGATGTGCACCACGATGTCCACGTAATCGAGCAGCGTCCAGCGTCCTTCACGGGTGCCCTCACGGCGGGCGGGCTTGTACCCGGCCAGTCGCATCTTCTCCTCGACCTCGTCGACGATCGCGTTGACCTGTCGCTCGTTGGAGGCCGATGCGATCACGAAGCAGTCGGTGATCACCAACTGGCCCGACACATCGATGACCACCACATCGTCGGCCAGCTTGGCCGCGGCGGCCTGGGCGGCCACCGTCGCCATCGCGACGGCCTCATCGGTCGCGCTCATCGAATCGGCTCCATGATGCGTTCACCCTTCCCGTCTGCGGAGTACAACCCGCGTTTGGCCACGTACTGCACCACACCGTCGGGTACCAGGTACCAGATCGGCCGGCCTTCGGCGGCCCGCTTACGGCAGTCACTGGACGAGATCGCCAGCGCGGGCACCTCGACCAACGTCAATGCGTCCGGCGGCAGCTCACGCAGCGCCGCCTCGATATGTTCACCGTCCAACTCGTAACCCGGCCGACTGACGCCCACGAACCTCGCCATGGAGAACAGATCCTCCCAGTTCTGCCAGGACAGGATCGATGCCAGGGCATCGGCGCCGGTGATGAAGTACAGGTCGGTGTCGTCGTTGAGATCGCGCAGGTCACGCAAGGTGTCCTTGGTGTAGGTCGCGCCGCCCCGATCGATGTCGACCCGGCTGACCGAGAAGCGCGGGTTGGAGGCGGTCGCGATCACCGTCATCAGATACCGGTCCTCAGCGGCGCTGACCCGCCGATCGTGCTTCTGCCACGGCTGACCGGTCGGGACGAAAACCACCTCGTCGAGTTCGAACAGGTCGGCGACCTCGCTGGCGGCCACCAGGTGGCCGTGGTGGACAGGATCGAACGTCCCGCCCATCACACCCAGCCTGCGCCGTCTTGCCACAAAGAGGCAGCTTACGGCAGCCGCAAGCGCGGCTCAGACCGGCAGCAACCCGTCGATCACGGCGGCCAGCTGTTTGGCCGACCGGCACTCGTGCATCGGGATGGTTTCGAGGTACTTCGGTGCCGCGGAGTCCCCGCTACCCCACAGATGCTTGGGCTCGGGGTTGAGCCAGTGCGCGTGCCGACTGGCCGACACCATGTGCGCGAGCAGCTCCGTCTCGGGGTTTCGGTAGTTGTTCCGGCCGTCGCCCAGCACCAGCAGCGAGCTGCGCGGCGACAGCACGTTGGGGAACTTGTCCAGGAAGGATACGAAAGCGTGCCCGTAGTCGGAATGCCCGTCGCGGGTGTAGACCCCCGCCTCGCGGGTGATGCGCTGCACCGCCACCGCGAGATCGGCCTCGGGCCCGAACATGTCGGTCACCTCGTCGGTGGTGTCGATGAAGGCGAACACACGTACCCGGGAGAACTGCTGGCGCAGCGCCGAGACGAGCATCAGGGTGAAGTGGCTGAACCCGGCCACCGACCCCGACACATCGCAGAGCACCACGAGCTCGGGGCGGGCCGGATGCGGCTTCTTGAGCACGACGTCGATCGGCACACCGCCGGTGGACATCGACTTGCGCAGTGTTTTGCGCAAGTCGATCTCGCCGGACCGGGACCGCCGACGCCGGGCCGCCAGCCGCGTCGCCAGCGTGCGGGCCAGCGGCTGCACGGTCTTGCGCATCTGGCGCAGCTGCTCCCCGGAAGCGCGCAGGAACTCGACGTTCTCGGCCAGCTGCGGCACCCCGTACATCTGCACGTGGTCTCGGCCCAGCTGCTCGGCGGTGCGCCGCTTGGTCTCGGACTCGACCATCTTGCGCAGCTGGGAGACGCGCTGAGCGGCCAGGGCCTTGGCGATCTCCTCCTGGGTCGGCGTCGGCTCCTCGCCATAGGGCGCGAGCAGCCCGGCCAGCAGTCGGCCCTCCAGATCGTCGAGGCTCATGGCCTTGAGTGCCTGATACGACGAGTACGACGGACCGCGGCTGGAGTTGTATCGACCGTAGGCCTCGACGATCCGCGCGATCATCGCCGCCATCCGGTCGTCGAGGTTGGCCAGATCCTCGTTGTCGGCCAGCATCTGCACCAGGGCCTCGCGCATCGCCTCGATGTCCTCGGGCGGCAGCTGGGGCTGACTGTCGCCGTCGGCGGCATCGTCGTCGTCATCCAGCACCGTGCGCGCGCCGAGCGCCGCCGGGAAGAACAGGTCGAACATCGCGTCGTAGGTCTCGCGGTGGTCCGGACGCCGCAGCACCGCGCACGCGATACCCTCCCGCAACGCCTCCCGGTCGCCGAGCCCCAGCACGGTGATCACCCGGCCCGCATCGACCGTCTCCGACGGGCCGACGGAGATCCCTTGCCCGCGAAGGGCTTCTACGAACTCGACAAGGTGCCCGGGCCAACCGTGGGGGGCCAGCGGCTGGGGCGGTCGAACCCGGCGGGGAACCATTTAGTTCAGCCTCAGCTCGCCGGCGGCTCGCACTTGGTCTGACTGGTGTTTGAGCACCACACCCAGGGTGGCGGCGATCATCTCGTCGTCGATGGTGTCCAGTCCCAGGGCCAGGACGGTGCGGCCCCAGTCGATGGTCTCGGCGACCGACGGCAGCTTCTTGAGCTGCATCCCGCGCAGCACACCGATGATCCGCACCAGTTCGGTGGCGATGTGCTCGGGAAGCTCGGGCACCCGGGACAGCAGGATGCGGCGCTCCAGGTCCGGGTCTGGGAAGTCGATGTGCAGGAACAGGCAGCGACGCTTGAGCGCCTCGGAAAGCTCACGGGTGGCATTGGAGGTGAGCAGCACGAACGGCGGCCGTTCGGCGGTGATGGTGCCGAGTTCCGGGACGGTGACCGCGAAGTCGGAAAGCACCTCCAGCAGCAGGCCTTCGATCTCGATGTCGGCCTTGTCGGTCTCGTCGATCAGCAGGACGGTCGGGTCGGTGCGCTTGATCGCGGTCAGCAGCGGACGGGTCAGCAGGAACTCCTCGCTGAACACGTCGTCCTTGGTCTGGTCCCAATCGGTGCCCGACCCGCCGGCCTGTCCGGCCTGGATTCGCAGGATCTGCTTGGCGTGGTTCCACTCGTAGAGTGCGCGGGCTTCGTCCACGCCCTCATAGCACTGCAACCGGACCAGCTCCGAGCCGGTGGTCGCCGCGACCGCGCGGGCCAGTTCGGTCTTGCCGACGCCCGCGGGCCCCTCCACGAGCAACGGTTTACCGAGCCGGTCGGCGAGGAAAACCGCTGTCGCGGTGGCGGTGTCGGGCAGGTATCCGGTCTCCGCGAGGCGCCGCGCGACATCGTCGATGTCGGCGAACAACGGAGCGGGGCGAGCGGGCACGCTCATGTGGTCTCCTGGCTTCTGTCTGGTCGGCGCCTAGGCCGGGCGGGTCTGACCGTCTCCCCACACGATCCATTTGGTCGAGGTCAGTTCGGGCAGGCCCATGGGTCCGCGGGCATGCAGCTTCTGGGTGGAGATGCCGATCTCTGCGCCGAAACCGAACTGCTCTCCGTCGGTGAACGCGGTGGACGCGTTGACCATCACCGCGGCCGCGTCCACCTGCTCGGTGAAACGCTGGGCCGCAGCAAGATCCGTTGTCACGATGGCCTCGGTGTGCCCGGTGCCGTACGTGTTGATGTGGGCGATCGCCCCGTCGACCCCATCCACCAGGGCCACGGCGATGTCCATCGAGAGGAACTCGGTGTGTAATTCCTCGTCGGTGGGATCGGCGTGCACCGTGACCCCGGCCTCGCGCAGGGCCGCGGTCAGCCGCGGCAGCGCGGTGGCCTCCAGCGCCTTGTCGACCAGCAGGGTCTCGGCGGCGTTGCAGACGCTGGGACGGCGGGTCTTGGAGTTCAGCAGGATCTTGCAGGCCAGGTCGATGTCGGCCGAGGAATGAACGTAGACATGGCAATTGCCCACACCGGTCTCGATGGTGGGCACCTGCGCATCGCGCACCACGGCCTCGATCAGGCCGGCTCCCCCGCGCGGGATCACCACGTCGACCAGGCCGCGGGCCTGGATCAGGTGGGTGACGCTGGCCCGGTCGTGGCTGGGCAGCAGTTGCACGGCATCCAGGGGCAGACCGACCGACGCCAGAGCCGAACGCAGCGCGGCCACCAGCGCCTCGTTGGACCGGGCCGCGGACGAACTGCCGCGCAGCAGAGCGGCGTTGCCCGATTTCAGGGTGAGCCCGAAGGCGTCGACTGTGACGTTGGGCCTGCCCTCGTAGACCATTCCGACGACGCCGAGCGGCACCCGCTGCTGACGCAGTTGCAGTCCGTTGGGCAGGGTGCGGCCGCGCAACACCTCGCCGACCGGATCGGGCAGTCCGGCGACCTGGCGCAGACCGGCGGCGATGCCGTCGACCCGTTGTGGGTTGAGCGCCAGGCGGTCCAGGATCGACTCGGGGGTCCCGGCCGCACGCGCGGCCTCGACGTCGGCGGCATTTGCAGTCAGGATCTCGTGGACGTGAGCCAGCACGCTGTCGGCGGCGGCATGCAGCGCGCGGTTCTTCGTCTCGGCGCTCAGGGTGCCCAGGACGCGGGCGGCGACGCGGGCCCGACGCGCGGCCTCGTGCACCTGCCCGCGCAGGTCGGCGTCGGGCACGGCAGTCGTCGGAGACTCTGTCTGAACGCTCATCTAGCCAGCGTATCGGAGGAGTTGAGGTGCTTCGACAGGTGTCAGGCGCCGGTAGCAACTAGCCTTTTCATCCATGGCCGCTGCGCGGGTTTGCGTCGTCGGGAGTATCAACGCCGATCTCACGTTCACCGTCGGCGCACTGCCGCGCCCGGGGCAGACGGTGCTCGCATCGTCACTGGCTTCGGCGCCCGGCGGCAAGGGCGGAAACCAGGCGGTGGCGGCCGCGCGCGCCGGTGCCGAGGTGGAACTGGTGGCCGCGATCGGTGACGATGCGGCCGCCACGATCCTGCGCCGTCATCTCCAGGCCAACGGGGTCGGCGCCGAGTCCGTGGCCTGCGTGCCCGGTCCGAGCGGATCGGCGGCGATCCTGGTCGACACCGTCGGCGAGAACTGCATCGTGGTGGCACCGGGCGCCAACTCGCGCCTCGAGGTGGATTCCGCGGCGGCCCGTTCCGCCATCGTGTGGAGCGAGGTCACCTTGATCCAGTTGGAGATCCCGGTGACGACGGCGATCGCGGCAGCCAAGCTGGCACGGGCGGCCGGAGCGGTGGTGATGCTCAACGCGTCGCCCGGGGGCACCCCCGCCCATCACCTGCTGGCCCTGTCGGAACTGGTCGACGTGGTGGTGGTGAACGAGACCGAGGCGGCCGAGTGGCATTGGCCGGTGCGGCATCTGGTGATCACCCGAGGCGCACGAGGAGCCAGCTATCTGAGCTCCGACGAGCGCTTCGACGTGCCGGCCCCCACGGTGCAGGCACTGGACACGGCCGGCGCCGGCGACGTGTTCGCCGGGGTGCTGGCCGCCGGATGGACCGCGGGCCACGAGCAGGCGCTGCGGCGCGCCTGTGCCGCCGGGGCCCTGGCCACCTTGGTGCGCGGGGCCGGCGACTGCGCGCCGTCGGCCGCCGACGTCGACGCCGTCCTGACCCCCTGAGACGGCCAACTGAAGCCGATACCGTTGGCGTTATAGTCGCCACCATGACGCAGGGACTCTCCCCACGGCCACCCGACGGCGACTGGCTCGGCACCCCCTATCTCAAATTCGAGCGACGGGGTCCGTTCGGCGTCGTCACCCTCGATCGCCCGGAGGCCCGCAACGCGATGACACCGGCCATGTACTTCGGCATCCGGTACGCGGTCACCCATGTCGAGGCCGACCCGGATCTGGCCGGCCTGCTCATCACCGGGGCCGGGGACGTGTTCGCACCGGGTGGTGACCTCGGCGGCGGCAACGGCGTCGACGACTGGATGAGTTTCGGCGCGGCCCTGTCGATGGATGTCACGCCGTTCGAAACCCTGCGCCAATCGGTCAAGCCGGTGGTCAGCGCGGTCAACGGGTTGTGCCAGGGCGGCGGGTTGCAGATCGCGATCTGCAGCGACATGGCCGTGGTCAGCGACCGCGCCACGTTCCGGGTACCCGAGTTGTACCGCGGCATCGCCGACACCTACTACAGCCAGATGCTCGCGCGCCTCATCGGACCCGTGCGCACCCGCGACCTGATGTTCACCGGCCGCACCCTCACGGCGCAGGAGGCGGTCGACTGGGGCATGGTCGCCCGCGTGGTCCCCCACGACGAACTGCTCTCTGCGGCAACGGAAGTGCTCAGCCAATGCTGCCGGACCGCACCCCGGGCCCGCGGGGTGGTCAAGTCCAGCCTGGACAGCTACATGGGCCTCTACGACCGGATCGGCATGAAGGCCAGCTACAGCGGCGAGGAGGCGATGGAGGGCTTCCGCGCGTTCAAGGCCCGCCGCTCACCGGAGTGGGTACATCCGGACCTGCGGGCACAGGGCCGCCTCTAGACGCTGGCCAGGCATCTATTGCTCGGGGATGCTCCGCTCGATCTCGTCGAGCCAGATACGTGCCGACATGTCCGAGGGCGCCCGCCAATCCCCGCGCGGCGAGAGGGATCCGCCGTGCGACACCTTGGGACCATTGGGCAGCGCCGAACGCTTGAACTGGGAGAACGAGTAGAACCGCTGCGCGAACACCTGCAGCCAGTGCCGGATCTCTTTGAGCGAGTACGCCGGGCGCTTGTCCTCGGGGAACCCGGCGGGCCAATCCCCATGGGCCGCGTCATGCCAGGCGTGCCAGGCCAGAAACGCCACCTTGGACGGACGGAACCCGTAGCGCAGCACCTGGAACAACGAAAAGTCCTGCAGCACATACGGACCGACCTTGGCCTCGCTGCTCTGGATCTCCTCGTCCTCCCCGGTGGGGACCAGCTCCGGGGTGATCTCGGTTTCCAGTACCGACTGCAACACCTCGTTGACTTCGGAATCCTCGGAGCCGAACTGCCCCGACGAGATCACCCAGCGGATCAGGTGCTGGATCAGGGTTTTCGGCACACCGCCGTTGACGTTGTAGTGCGACATCTGGTCACCGACCCCATAGGTCGACCAGCCCAGCGCCAGCTCGGACAGGTCGCCGGTGCCCAAGACGATGCCGCCGCGCTGGTTGGCCAACCGGAACAGGTAGTCGGTGCGCAAACCGGCCTGCACGTTCTCGAACGTGACGTCGTAAACCTTCTCGCCCCGGCCGAACGGATGGTCCATCTCGGTGAGCATCAGCTCGGCAGTCTTCTTGATGTCGATCTCTTCGAACGTCACACCCAGGGCACGGCTCAACCGGATGGCGTTGTTCTTGGTCCGGTCACCGGTGGCGAAGCCGGGCAGGGTGAACGCGAGGATGTCGCTGCGTGGCCGGTTTTCCCGGTCCATCGCCCGCGCGGCCACGATCAGGGCATGCGTGGAATCCAAACCACCGGACACCCCGATGACCACCTTGGGGTAGTTCAGCGCCCGCAGCCGTTGCTCCAGCCCGGAAACCTGTATGTTGTAGGCCTCGTAGCAATCCTGTTGCAACCGTGTGGGGTCCGCCGGAACGAACGGAAACCGCTCGACCTCACGCCGCAGCCCGATGTCGTCGGTCGGCGGGTCGAGCTGGAAATCGATGCGGCGGAATGAATCCACTTGGGCGCCATGATGTCTGGCGTTGTCATCGAAAGTACCCATCCGCAGCCGCTCGGACCGCAGCAACTCCAGGTCCACGTCGGCCACCGAGCGCCGTTCACCCCGCGGAAAGCGCTCGCTCTCGGCGAGCAGCAGCCCGTTCTCCCAGATCATGGTCTGGCCGTCCCAAGCCAGGTCGGTCGTCGACTCCCCCTCGCCGGCCGCAGCGTACACATACGCCGCCAGACACCTCGATGAGGCCGAACGTGCCAGCAGCGCACGATCTTCGGCGCGACCGACTGTGATGGGGCTGCCCGAGAGATTGGCCAGCACCGTGGCGCCGGCCATCGCAGCCTGCGCGCTGGGTGGCACCGGCACGAACATGTCCTCGCAGATCTCGACGTGCAGCACCAGACCGGGAACATCGGAGGCCACGAACAACAAGTCGGGCCCGAACGGCACCTCGGCACCGGCCACGTGGATGGTGCCACGCACATCGTTGCCCGGAGCCATCTGCCTGCGCTCGTAGAACTCGCGGTACGTCGGCAGATAGGACTTGGGTGCCACACCGAGCACCGCGCCCCGGTGGATGACCACCGCCGTGTTGTAGATCCGATGCCGGTACCGCAGGGGCGCGCCCACCACCAGGACCGGCGTCAACACCACCGACGCCGCGACGATTTCGACGAGCGCCTGTTCCACCGATTCCAGCAGCGCATCCTGCATGACGATGTCGTCGATCGAGTACCCCGACAAGGTCAATTCGGGGAACACCGCGACAGCCACACCGTCGTCGTGGCAGGCCTGCGCCAACCGGAGCACCGATTCGGCGTTCGCCGGCGGATCCGCCAGCGCTGTGTGGTGAGTGCAGGCGGCAACCCGCGCGAAACCGTGTCGATAGGCGCTGTAGAAGTCCATCGCGCCCATTGTCACCCGAAAAGTGTCAAGATCGGGCCAGCGGGTACCAATTGACGCATGAGCGATACCGCACTGGTGGTCGTAGACATGCTCAACACCTACCGGCACGAGGATGCCGAATTGCTGGCACCCAATGTGGCAGCGATCATCGATCCGCTGGTCGGGCTGATCGAGACGGCGCGCGGCCGCGACGATGTCGACCTGATCTACGTCAACGACAACTACGGCGATTTCACCGCCCAGTTCAGCGACATCGTCGAGTCCGCCCTGACCGGTGCGCATCCGGACCTGGTGCGCCCGATCGCACCCGCGGACGGCTGCCTGCTGCTGACCAAGGTGCGCCACAGCGTGTTCTATGCGACCGCACTCGATTATCTGCTGGGCCGGCTGGAGACCCGGCGGTTGATCCTGGCGGGCCAGGTCACCGAGCAGTGCATCCTCTACAGCGCCCTGGACGCGTACGTGCGACATTTCGACGTGGTGATCCCGGCTGACGCGGTGGCGCACATCGATGCCGGCCTGGGCCAGGCCGCGCTGGAGATGATGCGGCGCAACATGAGCGCCGAAGTGGTCCCTGCCGCCGAGTGCCTCGGATGAATTTCAGGTCAGCGGCGCAGACTCGCGCCAAGACTCCAGCATCGGCAGCACTCCGTCGGCGAGCACCGGTAGCTGAGGTATCAGGGTCACACAGCTGACCATGGTCAACGTCGCGGCGGCATCGACCAAACGCTGCACTTCGGGATTCGTGACTCGCAAGCCCAGTTCCCGCGCCGCCGCGTCGTACTCGGCCGCCGCCGCCGGGCCGGCCAGCGCGAGATCCCACTCCACCGGACCACAAGTGACGTCCTCGAAATCGGCGAACCGCACGCCGTCGGTGGTCCGGATGACGTTGAGCGCCGGCCCGTCCCCGTGAATGGTCTGAACACTCACGTCGGGGAACCTGGCCTCGAACGAGGCACGGTCGGCGAGCACCGATCGCAGCGCCGCGTATTCGTCGCGTATTCGGCTGACATCGCTCGGCAGCAACGGCGCCGCATCGTCCAAGTTGTCGATCAAGCCGCCGAGCGATCGGTTGACCGGGGTGAGAAACGGCAATTCGTCCGGATATCGCGCAAGGGCCGCGTGCAACGTCGCGGTATGAGCCATGGAGACGGCCGAGTACGGCTCATGGTCCGCCGCAACATCGACCAGCTCCCAGAACGTCATCCCGAACCCCTCTCGGCGCACGGGCGACCGGGGCAGCATCGGTGCCGGAACCACGACCGGTAGGCCCTGACTGTCGAGCCAGGCGACCACGTCCAGTTCCCGCTGTTGCCGCTCAGCCTGGGCCTGGGGTGTCATCCCGGGTGGCAGCACAACCTGGACGCGCGCCACCACCGGGGTCGGTTCCAGGCGGACGACAATCGAGAACGCGTCGTGCAGCACCGTCGTGTTCGTGGCAGGCAGGCCCAGCGCACGCCCGGCCTCCAGCGCCACCTCCGCCACCCGCCGGGTACGGTCAGCGAATTCGGGCGAGGCTGTCGAGACCGGCACTCCGCCACTCTCCCACACTCATTGCCGGTGCCCGCTGCCTCCGGTGAGTTCCGATCTACCCTGGACCTCGTGGATGCTCCCGAACTCGTCGCCCTGCTTCAGGGGCGCCGCGTCGCGGTGTTGACCGGGGCCGGGATGTCGACCGATTCGGGCATCCCCGACTACCGCGGGCCCGACTCCCCGCCCAGCAATCCGATGACCATCCGGCAGTTCACCTCCGATCCGCTGTTCCGGCAACGGTACTGGGCCCGCAACCATGTCGGCTGGCGCCACATGGACCAAACCATGCCCAACGCCGGGCACCGGGCCCTGGCCGCATTGGAATCCACCGGTGTGGTGAACGGACTGATCACCCAGAACGTCGATCTGCTGCACAGCAAGGCCGGCAGCCGATCGGTGGTCAACCTGCACGGCACCTACGCGCAGGTGGTCTGCCTGGACTGCGGCGCGACGATGGGTCGCGACGAGTTGGCCACGCTGCTGGAGGCGGCCAATCCCGGATTCATCGAACGCGCCGAGGCGGTCGGTGGGATCGCGGTGGCTCCCGACGCCGACGCCGTGGTGCGCGAAACCGAGTCGTTCGTCATCGTGGGCTGCCAGGCCTGTGCGGGCATGCTCAAACCCGACATCGTCTACTTCGGCGAGAGTGTCCCCAAAGACCGTGTCGAGCAGGCCTATTCGATGGTGGACGAGGCCGAGGCGCTCTTGGTGGCGGGTTCCTCTCTTACCGTCTACTCCGGCTACCGGTTCGTCCGGCATGCCGCAGCCCACGGCATCCCGGTCGGCATCATCAACCGCGGCGCCACCCGCGGCGACGACCTGGCGGCGGTGAAGGTCGAAGCGGGCTGTTCGGAGATGCTGGCCCTGTTGGCCGGCGAGCTCAGAACGTGCACGGCATCGACCGGATAGCGTGCACGAAGTTGCCCGCCAGATAGGCCGGTTCGCCCGCCGCGATGTCGGGCAGCTGGTGCAGCAGCTCACCGAAGATCGCCCGTAACTGCGTCCGGGCGACGTGTGCGCCGAGGCAGAAGTGGCGGCCACCGCCCCCGAATCCCAGGTGCGGATTGGGCTTTCGGCTCAGATCGAAGACCTCGGGCCGGTCGAACACCTGGCCATCCCGGTTACCCGAGGAATAGAACATCACCACCTTCTCCCCCGCCGCGATCTGCGCTCCGCCGAGTTCGACATCGACGGCCGCAGTGCGGCGAAACGTCATCACCGGTGTGGCCCAGCGGACGAACTCTTCGACGGCGCCGCCGATCCGGTCGTCGAAATCCGCCATGAGCCAGGCCCTCTGGCCAGGATGGTCGGTGAGCGCTTTGAGGGCGTGGCTGGTGGTCTGGCGGGTGGTGTCGTTGCCTGCCACCGCCAGCAGGACGAAGAACGCCGCGACCTCGGCATCGGTGAGCCGGTCCCCGTCGACCTCGGCGTGGACCAGCGCGCTGATCAGATCGTTGCCCGGGTTCTGCCTGCGTTCTGCGGCAAGCGCATTCGCGACCTGATGCAGATACATCTGGTTCTGCAGCAGCACCTCGAGCGGGTCGCGCCCGGCGAGGTAGACAGGGTCGGCCCAGGACACCAGCGCATCCGCAGCATGTGCCACCCGCTGACGTTCGGACTCGGGTATCCCGACCATGTCCGACAGCGTGCGAATCGGCAGCTCCTTGGCGCACTGGTCGACGAAGTCCACCCCGCTGCCGACTTCCTTGAGTTCGGCCACGATCTGGCGCGCGTTCTCCTTGATCGAGTCTTCGATGCGGGCAACCTGCCGGGGGGTGAACGCTGCGTGGACCAGTTTGCGGATCAGTGTGTGCCGCGGCGCGTCCATCGCCAGGAAAGACTGTGACGCCTCGAGCAGCTCCTCCGGAATGGATTCGAACAGCACCCCTTTGCCCGACAGGAATGTCTCGCTGTCACGGCTGACCGCGACGATGTCCGCGTGCCGGGTGACCGCCCAGAACCCGCGATCGTCGGGATCCGGCATGAGCGCGTCCTCGACCGGCGGATGCCAACTCACCGGGCGCGAGGCACGCAGCTCGGCGAAGGCCACCTCGCGATCGGCGGCCGTGGTGGCCCAGAACACCCGCGACGACAGGTCGATCGGGTCGTACGGGCGGGCGGCAGCGGGCCAGGACGGAGCAGATGTGATGGGCGACACAGTCATGTTGGTGACGATAAGTCTAGACACTATGTCTAGTCAAGGTGTGACCCGTTCCGATACGCTGGGCCCATGCCATCGGTAACGCGAAAACCGCAGGCCAAAAGGGAGGAACGGCGCGAGCGGATCGAACGCCAACTGCTCGATGCCACCGACCGGCTGATGGCCGACGGCACCAGCTTCACCGAGCTCAGCGTCGACAAACTGGCCACCGAGGCCGGGATCTCCCGGGCCAGCTTCTACATCTACTTCGAGGACAAGGGCCATCTGCTGCGCCGGCTGGCCAGCCAGGTGTTCGGCGATCTGACCCAGGCCGCCGAACGATGGTGGACTGTCGCCGGTCGGCGCGACCCCGCCGATGTCCATGCCGCCATGTCGGGCATCATCGCGAGCTATCGCCGCCACCAGCCGGTGTTGATCGCACTCAACGAGATGTCGGGCTACGACCCACTGGTCGGCCAGACCTACCGCGAGCTGCTGGCCGGGATCGGTGACCAGCTCACCCGGGTGATCGAGGACGGTCAGGCCGACGGGTCGATCCGGCCGCAACTGCCTGCGGCCGCCACGGCGAGCACCCTGACCTGGATGGTGGAGCGCACCTGCCACCAGAATCTGCCGTCACATCCGCCGTCCTACGACGCCGAATTGGCCGACACCCTCACCCAGATCATCTGGGGTGCGCTCTATCTCGAGTCCCCCAACCTGTGATTTGTGGAGTTTCAGCCGTACGCGGCACGGTCAAGACTCCACAAATCGCTAGAGGGCGACCAGATCGTCGGCGTGCACCGCGGGCCGGCGCAGTTCGGCCGGCAGATCCGGCGTGGAACGGCCGATGATCGCGGCCAGCTCCGACGCCTCGTAGGCCACCACACCGCGCGCGACGGTTTGCCCGTCAAGCCCCCGCAGATCCACCACATCGCCGCCATGGAACTGTCCGGCGACCTCGGTGATCCCCGCCGGCAGCAGCGAGCGCCGCTGGTTGACCACCGCCCGCACCGCGCCGTCGTCGAGGGTCAACGCCCCGTGCGACTCCGCGGCATGGCGAACCCAGAAGCGCCGCGCCGACATCCGCTCGGGCCGCGGTGCGAACACGCTGCCCACCGAGGCATCGCTCAGGGCTGCACCGGCATCCGCAGCGGCGGCCAGCAGCACCGGCACGCCGGCATCGGCGGCCAGCAGCGCCGACGACAGCTTCGAGGCCATCCCGCCGGTACCCAGGTGGCTGCCGGCGCCGGCCACCACCCCGTCGAGATCCCCTTGGGCAGCGACCTCGGGAATGAAGCGCGCGTTGCCTTTTCGGGGGTCAGAGTCGTACAGGCCGTCGATATCGGACAGCAGGATCAGCGCATCGGCACCGACCAGCTGCGCCACCAGCGCCGAAAGCCGGTCATTGTCACCGAACCTGATCTCGTTGGTGGCCACGGTGTCGTTCTCGTTGACGATCGCCACCGCGTGCAGGGCACGCAACCGGTCCAGCGTGCGTTGAGCATTGTTGTGCTGCACCCGCATGGCGATGTCGTGGGCAGTCAGCAGAACCTGGCCGACTGTGCGGCTGTAGACGGCGAACGCCGAACTCCACGCATTGACCAGGGCCACCTGCCCCACACTGGCGGCGGCCTGCTTGGTGGCCAGATCCGTTGGGCGCCGCGAAAGTCCGAGCGGCTCAATTCCGGCCGCGATGGCACCCGAGGAGACGATCACCAGGTCGGAGCCGGCTCTCATCCGCTCTTCGATCGCCTCGACCAGGACCGCGAGCCGACCTGCGTCGAAGACCCCTGACGGGGTGGTGAGTGCGGTGGTGCCGACCTTGACGACTACCCTGCGCGCGGTGCGAATCGCCTGGCGATGAACGCTCACGCGTCCTCGCTACCGGGCTGGCGGCGCTCCCGTCGGGCAGCCTTGCGCTCCGCGGCACCGGTCCGGTCGGTCTGCTCGAGCCGAATGTCGGTGCCTCGGCCGGTCATCGGCATGTCGACACCGGCCGGGGTCTGCGGCTCCCAGTCGAAGGTCATGTCACCAATGGTCACGGCGCAGCCGGGCTTGGCACCCAACTTCAACAGCTCATCCTCGACTCCCAGGCGCGCCAACCGGTCACCGAGGTAGCCGACGGCCTCGTCGTTGTCGAAGTTGGTCTGGGCGATCCAGCGCTCGGGACGCGTGCCGCGCACGATGAACCCGCCGTACCCGTCGGTCTCGACGGTGAATCCGCTCTCGTCGACGGCGATCGGCCGAATCACCGGACGGCGCGGCACCACGGCCGGCTGCGCATCACGATAGGCCTTGACCAGCTCCCAGAGCGCAAAGATCAACGGGCGCAACCCGTCACGGCTGACCGTCGAGATCTCGTACACTGGCCAGCCGAACCGTTCGGCAACCTCTTCGCGCACGAAGTCGGCCAGCTCCCGGGCATCGGGCACGTCGATCTTGTTGAGCACCACCGCCCGTGGGCGTGACGCCAGATCACCGAGGGTGGAATCGCCTTGCAGGGTCGGCGTGTATGCGGCGAGTTCGGCTTCCAGTGCCTCGATGTCGGAGATCGGGTCGCGGCCGGGTTCCATGGTGGCGCAATCCACGACATGCACGAGCACCGCGCAGCGCTCGAGGTGCCGCAGGAAGTCCAGGCCGAGGCCCCGGCCCTCGGACGCACCGGGAATCAGGCCGGGAACGTCGGCGACGGTGAAGGTGTTGTCGCCGGCCGACACCACACCGAGGTTGGGCACCAGCGTGGTGAACGGGTAGTCGGCGATTTTGGGTTTGGCTGCCGAGATGGTCGACACCAGAGACGATTTGCCCGCCGAAGGGAAGCCGATCAGGCCGACATCGGCGACGGTCTTGAGCTCCAGGGTGAGGTCGCGGGTCTGGCCCTTCTCACCGAGCAGGGCGAAGCCGGGGGCCCTTCGGGCCCGCGAGGCCAAGGCGGCATTGCCCAGGCCGCCACGACCACCTTGCGCGGCTTCGAATCGGGTACCGGCACCGACCATGTCGGCCAGCATCCGGCCGTTCTCGTCGAGCACCACCGTGCCGTCCGGCACGCGCACGATCAGATCTTCACCGGCGGCGCCGTCCCGGTTGCTGCCCGCCCCCTGCTTGCCCGAGGGTGCAACGACATGGGGATGGAAGTGGAAATCCAGCAGCGTGTGGACCTGTGGATCCACGACGAGCACGATGCTGCCGCCGCGGCCGCCGTTGCCGCCGTCAGGACCGCCGAGGGGTTTGAATTTCTCGCGGTGCACCGATGCGCAGCCGTGGCCGCCGTTCCCTGCACTCGCGTGGATGACGACGCGGTCGACAAACCGGGGCATCGGGCATCCTCTCCGTCGAATGTGAAGCTATCGCGATAGTCCTGTCGAGAACTCGCAGCTGCTTCACATTCGCGGAGAATCCTCTTTGTCTCAGGCCTCCGGGCGCGGCACGGGAACAATGTTCACGTGCTTGCGGCCACGCTTGGAACCGAACTCCACGGAGCCCGGGGCCAGCGCGAACAGGGTGTCGTCGCCGCCACGGCCGACGTTCACGCCGGGGTGGAAGTGGGTGCCGCGCTGCCGCACCAAAATCTCGCCGGCCTTGACGACCTGGCCACCGAAGCGCTTGACGCCGAGCCGCTGTGCTGCGGATTCACGACCGTTGCGCGAGCTGGAAGCGCCCTTCTTGTGTGCCATTTATATGTCCCTCGCCCTCTGCTGCCTGTTCTTCGCCTGACGGCTCATCACTTGATGCCGGTGACCTTGAGCACGGTCAGCTGCTGACGGTGCCCCTGGCGCTTGTGGTAGCCGGTCTTGTTCTTGAACTTGTGGATGCGGATCTTGGGGCCCTTGGTGTGCTCCAGCACCTCGCCGGTCACGGCGACCTTGGCCAGGTCATCGGCCTTGCTGGTGACCTTGGCGCCGTCGACCACGAGGGCCACGGGCAGCGACACCGAGGCGCCGGGCTCGGCGTCGAGCTTCTCAACCTTCACCACGTCACCGGCGGCAACCTTGTACTGCTTGCCACCGGTCTTGACGATTGCGTATGTCGCCATCGTGTCCTCTGCTCTGCTGCTCTCTGCGGGCGCGCGCTACCGGTCGGTGCGTGCGCGGGTCTTGGGTGGCGGGATGCCCCGCCGTCACCGGCCTGCGACTACCGCAGGCACTGGAGACAACTGGTCAAGGGTACTTGACCAGCTGGTAGAGGGTCAAACCGCCCGCTACTCGTGGCTGGGCGGCCCCGCCGGCCTGGCTGCGGCGCGCCGACGGGTGCGGCCCCGGCTCGGCGGTGCCTCGACGACCACGGGCTCCGACACCTGGTAGGTCTCCTGGTCGGGGTCGTCTGAGTCTTCGGCATAGTCGAACTCGTCGGAGTCGTCCTCGTCCGAGTCGTCATCCTCGTCCGAATCGTCGTCGATCTCGTCCAGGTCGTCATCGTCGTCGTCGTCGTCGTCGTCGAGGTCCTCGTCGTCGAGGTCGATCTCGCCCTCGTCCTCGTCGTCAGATACGTCTTCGGACTCCTCGGACTCGTCGGTGTCCTGCGTGCCGAACTCGCCGTCGGTGGATTCGTCGGGCACGTCCACGAGCTCGGCCGTGACCTGCTCGTCGCTCTCGTCCTTGCCGGTCTTGCCGGCGGTGCCCTCTTCGACCGACTCGTCGAGCGATTCGTCATCGTCGTGGTGCCGGCCGTTGGCCTCGGCCATCGCCTTGAACATCGGGTGTTCGCCGGCCGGATGGTCGGGCACCTTGACGACTGGTACCTCTTCGGGCTCGGGACGGGCGTTGCCCCGCTTGCCGCGCTTGCTGCGGCGACCGCCGCCGCTGGCTTCGGCCTTGCGACCGGCGTTCGACGATGAGGCGGTGTCGACGGGATCACCGTGCAACACGATGCCGCGGCCGCCGCAATGCGTGCATGAGGTCGAGAACGCCTCGACCAGTCCGGTACCCAACCGCTTCCGGGTCAGCTGCACCAACCCCAGTGAGGTCACTTCCGACACCTGATGACGGGTACGGTCCCGGCCGAGTGCCTCGGTGAGGCGGCGCAGCACCAGATCCCGGTTCGATTCGAGAACCATGTCGATGAAGTCGATGACCACGATGCCGCCGATATCGCGCAAACGCAGTTGCCGCACGATCTCCTCGGCGGCTTCGAGGTTGTTGCGGGTGACGGTCTGCTCGAGGTTGCCGCCGGCGCCGGTGAACTTGCCCGTGTTGACGTCGACGACGGTCATCGCCTCGGTGCGGTCGATGACGAGAGTTCCGCCGGAAGGCAGCCACACCTTGCGGTCCATGGCCTTGGCCAGTTGCTCATCGATGCGGTGCACGGCGAAGACATCGGGAGCATCGGCGCCACCGGCGGGTTCGTACTTCGTCAGCCGCCCAACCAGGTCGGGGGCGACGGTGCTCACGTACTTGTTGATCGTGTCCCACGCCTCGTCACCGGAAACGATCAGACCCGAGAAATCCTCGTTGAACAGGTCGCGGATGACCTTGACCAGCACGTCGGGCTCTTCGTAGAGCGCGACGGCCGAGCCGGCCTTCTTCTCGGTGACCTCGGCGGCCTTGGCCTCGATTTCGGTCCAGCGCTGCTGCAGCCGCTCGACATCGGAGCGGATGTCGGACTCCTTCACGCCCTCGGAGGCGGTGCGGATGATCACGCCGGCATCGGCTGGCACGACCTCTTTGAGGATCTCCTTGAGCCGCTGGCGTTCGGTGTCGGGCAGCTTGCGACTGATCCCTGTCGACGACGCCCCCGGCACGTAGACCAGGTAACGGCCGGCCAGTGACACCTGGGTGGTGAGGCGGGCGCCCTTGTGCCCCACCGGGTCCTTGCTGACCTGGACCACCACGTAGTCGCCCGGCTTGAGTGCCTGCTCGATCTTGCGGTTCGAGCCGCCGAGCCCGGCGGCCTCCCAGTTCACCTCACCGGCGTAGAGCACACCGTTGCGGCCGCGGCCGATGTCGACGAATGCGGCCTCCATGGAAGGCAACACGTTCTGCACGATGCCCAGATAGATATTGCCCACCAGGGAAGCCGATGCGGCCGAGGTCACGAAATGCTCGACGACCACGCCGTCTTCGAGCACCGCGATCTGGGTGTAGCGAGCACCCTCGTGGGGCGGTTCGGTGCGGACCTTGTCGCGCACGATCATGGTGCGTTCGACAGCCTCGCGGCGGGCCAGGAACTCGGCCTCGCTCAGGATGGGCGGGCGACGGCGGCCCGCGTCGCGGCCGTCACGTCGGCGCTGGCGTTTGGCTTCCAGGCGGGTCGATCCGCTGATCCCCTGGATCTCCGAATCATCGCTGCCCTTGCCGGACCGCTCGGCGCGCGGGGCGCGCTCGTGCACGACGGTGTTGGGCGGGTCATCCGGCGAGCCGGCGTCATCGTTGTCACCCGAGCCCGACTTGCGTCGCCGGCGACGACGCCGACGGCGACTGCTGCCGTCGCCGCCGGTGGTGTCCTCGTCGTTGCCGTCGTCCGACTCGTCGGAGTCATCGGAATCCTGGTCGGATTCGCTCTGGTCGTCGGCGCTGTCGGAATCGGAATCCGGACCCGATTCGGGTGCGTTGTCGTCGGACTGCTCGCCGCGCCCACGACCACGCCCCCGGCGACCGCGCCGGCGCCGGCGCGCGGCGGGACGATCCGCCTGTTCGTCATCGCCGTCGGAGTCGGTGTCGGTGTCAGTGGTGTCGTCGTCGTCCTCGTCTTCCTCGTCGACGTGTACCTGAATGAAGCTGACCGGCTGCGGCGCCACGAACAGCGGCAGGTAATCGGCCCGCTCGGTGTGCGCCTCCCGTTCCGTGGGAATGTTCGCCGTCTCCAGGATCAACCGGGACTCTGGCTCGTCGCCGACCAGGACGGGGTCGGCCTGCTGCTCGCCACCGGTCGAGCCCTCGACCGCGGTCACCACAGACTCGGTGACCGTGACGGCCTCGACCTGGACCGGCTCCGCGTGCACAGGTTCTGCCGGTTCGGCCGCCAGCGCCTCACGGACCCGCTCGGCGTCGACCTTGTCGATTGTGGAGTGCGCGCTGCGCTGACGCCCGTCGAACTCTGCCAGCGCATCGAGCACGCGCCTGCTGGTGGTGCCGAGGACCCGCGCCAGCGAGTGGACTCTCAGGCGCTCGGGCAGTCCCTCCTGTTGCGGAGTCTGGGTTGATAGGTCGTCATTCTGGGCGTCTTCGGCCACGAATTCTCCTCAAGCCCCCGGGCGCGTCAGATGACGCGGCCACGCGAGGGCTTCCGCTATTGGCCCGGGACACTTTCCCCGGACTTGTTGTGGTCTCGCTCCGGGCGGCTCGCTACCGAACCCACCCGGTGCCTGGCTGAATGATGGCTGGACGGCCCGCGCCGCACCGGATTGCGGTGGTCGCGCTCGTCGAAGTCTTCATTCGGGTTTTCAGCCTCGGTTGAGGCCGGCTACCCGCACCCAGTATCCCACATCACTGACGCGGTACTGACCAGACTGCGAGAAGGTTTATCCGGCGGAGGCTTCGCCAGGGAACCACAGGGCGATCTCGCGGGCCGCAGACTCCGGAGAATCCGAACCGTGGACGAGGTTGTCCTGGGTCACAAGTGCCAGGTCACCACGGATGGTGCCGGGCACAGCCTTCTCCACCGGGTCGGTGCCGCCGGCGATCTGACGGAACGCCGCGATGGCACGCGGGCCTTCCACGATGGCCGCGACAACGGGACCGGAGGTGATGAACTCCAGCAGCGAATCGAAGAACGGCTTGCCGTCATGCTCGGCATAGTGCTTCTTGGCCAGCTCAACGCTGACATTCTTCAGTTCGAGCGCTGCCAGGGTCAGACCCTTCCGCTCGATCCGGCCGAGGATCTCCCCGACCAGGTGGCGCTGCACGCCGTCGGGCTTGATCAGGACAAGGGTCTGCTCAGTCACGGCAGGAAGCGTACCGGTCGGTAACCGCGCCGCGCCATTTCGGGGGCCCGACCGGGCCCGCCCTGTGGCGCAGCTATCTCCGCCCTATTCGCCGGGCGGTTGCTGCCCCGGCAGCAGACCACGATCCTGCCGGCGTTTGACCTCGCCGCGCAGATACACGATCAGTAGCCAGACCACGGCGAATATCACCCCGATGAAACCGATGGCCCCATGGATGAGCGCTCCGGCGATCACCACCAGCTGAATACCCAGGTTCGCCCAGATGGCCCACGAGCGGCCCTGGATCCCCGACATCAAAATCAGCACTACGGCCAGCCCGACCACGAATCCGCCCGAGGTCCAGGTCAGTCCGGTGGCGCTGACTCCCACCACCGGCAGGGCCAGCAACACCACGATGGCCTCCAGGATCAGTGTCCCCGCCATCACCCCGCGGAAACTCTTCCACGGGTCCGGCGGGGCCGGCTTGTCGCTCGGCGTCTGATCGCCAGGGGTTTGATCGCTCACTGTGGGTCCCGTCCGAACAGGGTCCGGGCCGCGCCGGCAGTCACCACCGAACCGGTGATCACCATGCCGGCCCCGGACAGGCCTTCGTCGGCCCCGGCCTCCTCGACCAGGGCGGTGGCGGTCTCGATGGCATCCGCCAACGTCGTGGCGGTGATCACCCGGTCCTGCCCGAAGCGCTCCTCGGCCAGCGATGCCAGCGACTCGACGTCCATCGCCCGCGGCGAGCCGTTGTGGGTGACCACGATCTGATCGAACACCGGCTCCAACGCGGTCAGGATGCCACCGGCATCCTTGTCCGCCATCACCGACACCACACCGACCAGGTTGCGGAAATCGAACTCCTGCTGCAGGGTCTGCGCCAGCGCCGCGGCGCCGGCCGGATTGTGTGCGGCGTCGATGAAAACCGTTGGTGCACTTCGCATTCGCTCCATGCGCCCGGGGCTTCGCACCTCCGCGAAACCGGCCCGGATCGCCTCGACATCGAGCTGACGGTCGGCGCCGGCACCGAAGAACGCCTCGACCGCGGCCAGCGCGAGAACCGCGTTGTGGGCCTGATGCTCGCCGTGCAGCGGCAGGAAGATGTCGGAGTACACCCCGCCCAGCCCCTGCAGTTCCAGCAGCTGCCCGCCGATGGCAACCTGCCGGCTGAGGACCGCGAATTCGGAGTCCTCGCGGGCCACGGCCGCGTCGGCGCGCACCGTCTCTGCCAGCAGCACTTCCATGGCCTCCGGCACCTGCTTGCCGATGACCGCCACGGTGTCGGTCGGCACCAGGTCATCGGGTTGCCGCGTGATGATGCCGGCCTTCTCCCCCGCGATCTCGGCGATCGTCTCACCCAGATAGTCGGTGTGGTCGATGCCGATCGGGGTGATCACCGCGACCGGGGCATTGACGACGTTGGTGGCATCCCAGCGTCCACCCATCCCGACCTCGATGACCCCGACGTCGATGGGCACGTCGGCGAAGGCGGCGAAGGCCATCGCGGTGAGGACCTCGAACTTGCTCATCTTGGGGCCACCGGCAGCTTCGGACTGTCGGTCCACCAACTCCACGAACGGTTCGATCTCGGTGTAGGCGTTCACGTATTGCGCTGGGGTGATGGGCTTTCCGTCGATCGAGATGCGCTCCACCGCCGACTGCAGATGCGGGCTGGTGGTCCGTCCCGTGCGCCGGTGCAGCGCGACCAGCAACGCATCGATGATGCGTGCCACCGACGTCTTACCGTTGGTTCCCGCGACGTGGATCGACGGGTAGGCCCGCTGCGGCGAGCCCAGCAACTCCAGCAGGGCGGAGATCCGTGCCGTGCTGGGATCCAGCTTGGTCTCGGGCCACCGCTGATCGAGCAAATGCTCGACCTGCAGCAGCGCGGCGATCTCGTCCGGCGAAGGGACCGGATCGGTCATTGGGGCAGCCCGGCCAGGCGTGCGGTGATCCGTTCGACCTCTTCGGAGGCCAGCTGTTGGCGTCCGCGGATCTTGTCGACGACGTTCTCGGGCGCCTTGGCCAGGAACGCCTCGTTGCCGAGCTTGGCCGTCGTGGTGGCCAGTTCCTTCTGCGCAGCGGCCAGATCCTTTTCCAGCCGCCGCCGCTCGGCGGCGACGTCGACGGTGCCCGAGGTGTCCACCTCGACGAGCACCGTGGCCTGCGTCAGGCGCACCTCGACCGAGGCCGACGGGGTGAACCCGTCACCGGCGTCGGTCAGCCAGGCCAACGCTGTCACCGCGGGCAGGTGCTCGGTCAGACCGGCCTCGGTGACCGCCGACAGTCGGGCCGGGACCCGCTGCCGATCGGCCAAGCCTTGGTCGCTGCGGAAGCGACGCACCTCGGTGATCAGCTTCTGCATGTCGGCAATGTGTTGTGTTGCAACAGGATCGAGCGCGATACCCGAGGGCTGCGGCCACGCTGCGATGACGATCGACTCGCCGTCGGTGAGCGCCTTCCACAGCGTCTCGGTGACGAACGGCATGACCGGGTGCAGCAGCTTGAGCAGCGCGTCGAGGACGGCCGCCAAGACGGCGGTCGTATGCGCGACGGCTTGATCTTTTTCGGAACCGAGCTGCACCTTGGCCAATTCGACGTACCAGTCACAGAATTCGTCCCAGGCGAAGTGGTACAGCGATTCGCAGGCCCGGCTGAACTCATAGCTGTCCAGTGCCGCATCCACTTCGGCGCGAACCTCTTCGAGGCGACCGAGGATCCAGCGGTCGGCGTCGGTGAGATCGGCAGAAGTAAGGAGAGCGGACTGGGCTTGATGCTCTTCGCCCGAGGGGCTCATCGCCGCACCGTTCATCAACGCAAAGCGGGTCGCGTTGAACAGCTTGGTGGCGAAGTTGCGGGAGGCCCTGGCGTGGTCCTCGCCGATGGACAGGTCACCCCCGGGGCTGGCGCCGCGGGCCAAGGTGAATCGCAGCGCGTCGGCGCCGAACTTCTCCACCCAGTCCAGCGGGTCGATGCCGTTGCCCCGTGATTTGCTCATCTTGCGGCCGAACTCGTCGCGGATCAGGCCGTGCAGGAAGACGTTCTCGAAGGGGACCTGCGGACCGCGGGCGCCGTCGAACGTGATGGCCGGATCGTCACCGACGAACGTGCCGAACATCATCATCCGGGCCACCCAGAAGAACAGGATGTCGTAGCCGGTGACCAGCACCGAGGTCGGATAGAACTTGGCCAGGTCCGGGGTGTGCTCGGGCCAGCCCATGGTGGAGAACGGCCACAGTGCCGACGAGAACCAGGTGTCGAGCACATCGGGATCCTGGACCCAGCCCTCCGGCGGGGTCTCGTCGGGGCCGACGCACACCGTCTCGCCGTTGGGGCCGTGCCAGATCGGGATGCGGTGTCCCCACCACAGCTGCCGGGAAATGCACCAGTCGTGCATGTTGTCCACCCAGGCGAACCATCGCGGCTCCAGGCTGGGCGGATGAATCACGGTGTCGCCGTTGCGCACCGCGTCGCCGGCGGCCTTGGCCAGGCCGTCCACCTTGACCCACCACTGCAGGGACAGCCGGGGCTCGATGGGCTCGCCGCTGCGCTCGGAGTGCCCGACACTGTGCAGGTAGGGCCGCTTCTCTGCGACGATCCGATCCTGTTCGGCCAGCGCCTCTCGGACCTTGATCCGGGCCTCGAACCGGTCCATGCCGTCGAATTGCGTTCCGGTGTCGGCGATCCGGCCCTTGGCGTCCATGATCGTCGGCATCGGCAGCTGATGGCGCAACCCGATCTCGAAGTCGTTCGGGTCATGCGCCGGGGTGACTTTGACTGCACCGGTACCGAATTCGGGGTCGACGTGAGTGTCGGCGACCACGATCATCTCGTGATCGACGAACGGGTGCGGCAGGGTTTTGCCGACCAGGTGGCGGTAGCGCTCGTCGTCGGGGTGCACCGCGATCGCGGTGTCACCGAGCATGGTCTCGACGCGGGTGGTGGCCACGACGATGTGGGGCTCGTCGTCGTTCATCGAGCCGTAGCGGAACGAAACCAGCTCGCCCTCGACGTCGGAATACTTGACCTCGAGGTCGCTGATCGCGGTCTCCAGCACCGGTGACCAGTTGACCAACCGCTCGGCCTGGTAGATCAGACCCGCATCGAACAGCCGCTTGAAGATGGTGCGCACCGCGCGCGACAGCCCCTCGTCCATGGTGAAACGGTCGCGGCTCCAGTCCACACCGTCACCGAGGCGACGCATCTGCCCGCCGATGGTGCCGCCGGATTCGCGCTTCCAGTCCCAGACCTTCTCGACGAACGACTCGCGGCCCATGCCTTGCCGGCTCAGCCCCTCAGCGGCGAGCTGCTTTTCCACCACAGTCTGGGTTGCGATGCCGGCATGATCCATCCCGGGCAGCCACAGCACCTCATATCCCTGCATACGCTTACGCCGGGTGAGGGCATCCATCAGGGTGTGGTCGAGCGCGTGGCCCATGTGCAGGCTGCCGGTCACGTTGGGCGGCGGCAAGACGATCGAGTACGGCGGCTTTTCGCTGGCCGGGTCGGCGGTGAAGTATCCGGCATCCACCCAGCCCTGGTAGAGGTCGGCTTCTACCGCAGCGGGATCCCAGGATTTGGGGAGGGCATCGGCGCGATTGTCAGGGCTGGGGGTCACCGAGCCATTCTAAGAAGGACGGGTCCGAATACGCGAAAGCCCCCGATGCCCGGTGCGTTCGCTGGGCTTCGGAGGCTTTCGAGCCGGCTTGCGGGCGGGGCTACTTCCTGCCGCCGAGCAGGCCACCGAGGATCTCACCGATGGCATTGTTCTGGCCGCCACCGCCGCCGAGAACACTGCCCAGGATGCTGCCGAGCGGGTTGTTTGCGGCCGCACCACCGCCGCCGACCGCACCGCCCAGGATGCTGCCGAGGACGTCCCCGAGCCCGCCACCGGAAGCCTGGGGCTGCGGGGCCGACTGTGCCGGCGCATTCTTCTGGGCGAACTGCTTGCCGATGTAGGCCAGCACGATCGGCGCCAGGATCGGCAGCAGCTGCTTGATCAACCCACTGCCGCCGGCGTCGGTACCGGCCAGCGCGGACGCGACCTGATTGCTGTCGTTGCCACCGAAGATCTTCGAGACGATCTGGTTGCCCTCGTTGGCGTCGACCTGATCGACGCTCACACCGCCGTCGAGCAGGCCACTGGCGCCCTTTGCGGTGACCGTCGACTCAAGGTCACTCGAATCGATGTTGTCCGCCTGGACGTTCTCCGCGACACCGCCGACCAGGGCCGGAACCAGGGTCTTGATGGCAGCGTCCACCTCGCCTTCATCTGCGCCGAGCTTGTTGGCGATATCCGCCACGGGGATCTGAGCGAAAAGTTCGTCGAGACCGGCCATTGTTCATCCCATCTTCGTTGCTGGCGTACTGGAAGTCCTCGGCATCGACACTAGTCGAATGTGATCTTGTCCCACAGGTCTTCGACGCAGGCCGATCCATTCATGTTGCGGCAGCTCAGGTCAGCGCGGTGGTCTCCAGCGACACGCCCGCGGCCGGTAGCCGGGTGAGGAGCACATCCCCCATCGCGGCCACCGGTGTCAGCACGCCGCGCCGGTCCGACAGGGCGTCGCGGTCGGTTGCCAGCGCGAGCCCGCACTCGCCGAGCAACACCGCGGTCGACTTGTATCCGGGATCACCTTGCTGAGCCATGCTCGTCACGTACCGTGCGCCCGATGCCGTGGTGGTGTATGTCTCGACGCGGTAGTGCCCACGCTCGCGGGCGCGTTCGCTGGGGCCGGTTCCCGGTTTGGGCGCCAGCTTCGAGACGAAACCGCCGGGCAACCGGTTGAAGTACCGGCCGCCCATCCCGAGCGTGAAGGCGTTCGCGCCCGTCACCGCTGCGGCAGCCAATGGCGCGGCAACCGAGCGTCCCAAACTCATCTGCTCGGCGTATTCGAAGCGGCGTCCGTAGGCATAGTTCAGTAATGCGTTGCTGCGGCGCACGATTCGGGTGTTCGGGGCGGCCATGGCAAACGCGCCGGTCCAGTAGCCGGCCAGCTCGGGGGCGATCTCACCGCCGCGGCGCCACCGCACGTCGGGCTGAGCGCCGAGTTCGGGCTCGGCCCCGCGGTCGGGGCTCAGGGTGTACGGATCGTTCATCAGGGCGCGGGCCTCGGGATCCGACGACAGCGTGTCGAGCAGTTCGAGCATCGAGGCGACGGTGCCGCCAGACACGCCACCGGCGAAGCTGCGTACCACCAGGTTGGTGTCGCCGAGCTCTCCGGCACCGTCTGCGACGGCTTGCCGATGGAGCGCGTACACCGTGAGATCGGATGGCACCGAATCGAATCCGCACGAATGCACGATGCGCGCGCCCGTGTCGACCGCCTGCTTGTGATGCAGGTCGATGCTGTCGCGGATGAACGTCGTCTCACCGGTGAGATCGGCGTAGTCGGTTCCGGCGGCGGCGCAGGCCGCGACCAACGGCATGCCGTAGCGGGCGTAGGGGCCCACCGTCGTCACCACGACCTGGGTGCGGGCCGCCATCGCATCGAGCGAGGCCTGGGAGGTGGCGTCGGCGGTCACCAGCGGCCACGACTGCGCGCCGGCCCCCAGCCCGTCACGGACCGCCCGCAACCGCTCCTCGGAACGGCCGGCCAGGGCGATCCGGGCCGCTCCCCCGGCTCTGGCCAGGTATTCGGCGGTCAGTTTTCCGGCGAAACCAGTGGCGCCGTACAGCACCAGATCAAACTCACGCTGCGTCACGATCTCGACGCTACCCGAGCAGTTCGGGCAACTGCACCGGTTCATCCCTCAGGTGCTCACCCAGGAATGCGGTCACCACCTGGTACCAGAGCTTGGCGTGCTGGGGCGAGAGCACCCAGTGGTTCTCCGTCGGGTAATACAGGAACCGGTGCGGGCTCTCGCCGTTCTCGTCGGCGGGCAACCCCGAGTACGTCAGTAGTTCGAACCACAGCCGCAATGCCTCCCCGATCGGCACGCGATAATCCTTGTCCCCGTGGATCACCAGCATTGGAGTGGTGATCTCACGGACGAACCGGTGCGGTGAATTGTGCTGGGCCATCTCAGGTGTCATCTCGCGGGCCCACCAGTACGCGCCGTCGGTGGTGGGGCCGAACTGGTCCAGTGCCCACAGGCTGGCATGTGTGACGATGGCATCGAATCGATCGGTGTGTCCGGCGATCCAATTGGCCATGTAGCCGCCGAACGATCCACCCATCGCAGCGGTGCGCGACGCATCGATGCGCGGATGTTCGCATGCGGCATCCGTCGCCGCCATCAGGTCGGTATAGGGTTCGTCACCCCAGGCACCCCAACCCCGTGCGATGAAGTCCTGGCCGTATCCGGTGGACAGTCCCGGATCCGGCATCAGTACCGCGTAGCCCTGGGCGGTGAGCAGCCACGGATTCCACCGCCAGTGCCAGCTGTTCCAGCTTCCCAGCGGCCCGCCGTGGATCCACAACACCAACGGAGCCGCTTCGTCACCGTCGGGCAAGGTGAGCCAAGACCGGACCGGCGTGCCGTCGGCGGCGGTCGCGGTCACCTCGGTGAGGGTGCCCGGCAGCTCGGGCATGTCCAGGCACGGCAGCGCGGTGACGGTGCCGTCCTGATCGATGCGGACCGGATGCGGTGGCGCGGAGTACGAGCTGCGCAACGCATAGATCACCCCGCCGGGTGCGGGGCGCACGTCGGTGTAGGTGAAGTCGTCATCGGTCAACCGGGTGACCGTGCCGGAGGCGGGATCGACGGAGAAGATCGGGCCACGGCCACCGTCGTCGGCCGTCACGATCAGCGCCGACGAATCCGCCGCCCAGGCCACCGATGAGGGCCAGCGGTCCCAGCCGCCGGTCAGCTCCACCGGTTCGGCTCCGAACCGCATGCAGCACAGTGTGATCCGGGGCGGCGAGGTCGGAGTGGAGTGGGTTTCCCTCGTGAAGGCCACGGCATGGCCGTCGGGGGCGATGGCCGGGTGCTCCAAATCCGCCCCGGGTTCCTCGGCGATCGTGGCACGCTCCCCGGTCGCCCGGTCGATTCGTACCAGGGCCACCCGCACCGCCGCGCCGGGGCCCGAGACCCGCCAGGAGGTCACCACGAAGTCACCGTGGGCACTCAGGTCGAATGAGGTCTCACACAACGCCGCACCCGGGCCTGTGGTCAGATCCCTTGTGGCGTCGGCATCGAAGAGGTGGAGCTGGTCGGGGCCGAGGTCGTGGTCCCAGTATCGGACCGGATAGCCGGCGTGCAGGATCGCCGACACCTTGTTCTGCTTGCGGGCCTCGCGCCGCGTCTTGTCGTCATCGATGCCCGATGACGACGACAGCAGCGGCGCGGCCACCACGGTGACCTCGGCGGCCCGGGCACTGGACATACGGGTGACACCGCCGGGCATCGTCAGTACCTCGAATGCCTCTCCGCCGGTGGCGGGTAGGCGCCACAGGGCGGTCGGCGGTTTGTCGTCGTCCTCGCCGGGGCGCGCCGCGAGGAACAACACGTCGCCCCCGGCGGTGAACACCGGCGCCGACTCCCCCTTGGCCCCATGGGTCAGCCGGCGCGCGGGTTCGACGCCGGCGGGATCCAATTCCCATATGGCGCTGAGGAACTCATTTCGCTTTTCGTTGAGTGTGCTGACCGTCGTGACCAGCCGCGAGCCATCTGGGGACATCGCCAGACCTGACACCCGGGGCAATGCGAGGTAGTCATCGAGATCGTCGAACACCGTCATGGCTCCCCACCGTAACGGCGCGGCCCGCACCGGGGTCCGGTACGGGCCGCAGGACGTCGGTCAGTTACACCACTTCGGTGACCTGCCCGCTGACGTCGGCCCGCACCTGCTTGCTGCTGCGCTCTCCCTGGACGTTGATGAACAGGATCACGTTCTCGTCGAACGGGAGGTTGCGCTTGATACTCACCGTCTGGACCTTGCCGTCGGGAATCTCGCTTGCCGCCACGGCGCCGTCGATCGCCGCGGCGATCGCACTGCTGGGCACGTCGGAGGTGGAGAACAGATTCTGCTGCAGCGCCTCGGTGTCGTCGTCATAGTCGATCGGGCGAGATGGTGCGACGGCGCCCGAGGTGTAACTCCATTCGTTCAACTCGGTCGGGGCGTTCGGGTCGATGGCCTCCACCTTGAGCACTCCCGGTGTGATCACGATGTCGACCACCTGCATCGGGTTGGCGCCGACCTTTTCCGCGATGGCCGCAAAGGCGTTGTCGATACCCTCTGCGGTGAACAGGTTGCCCGAGACCGCTTCGGTGATCTTCTCGGTCCCCGACGTCACGACCTTCTCGGCTGCCCCTGCGGCCGCATCCCTGATCTCGGTCACCTTCGAGCAGCCACTCAATGCGGATGCAGCCAAGGCGGCTGCGCCGAGCGCAGCACCGAAGCGGGTGAGTTTCATCGGGTCCTCTCCATCGTTGTATCCCGACCATTCGGCGGGGGGAGTCTGTGCAATCACTGTGCAGACGCTGGAAGGCTACCGATCCCGAGTCTGGTTGCGGTGAGTCACCTCAGCGGCCCGACTAGATTCGAATGATGGCAACGTCCGTACTGGTCATCGGCGCGGGTATCACCGGCCTGGCGACCGGAGTCGCACTGCAGCAGCAGGGGTTCGACGTAGGCGTGGTCGAGGCTCGCCGCGATGTCGCCCTCGGCGCCGGGATCAGCCTTTGGCCCAACGCGCTGGCCGCCCTCGATGAGATCGGCCTCGGCGATCAGGTGCGCGGTGCGGGCGGTCGGGTCGCCACCGGTGCGCTGCGTCGTGCAGGCGGGGCGTGGTTGCGTCGGCCGGCCCCGCAACGGTTCACGCACGCGCTGGGCGAACCGCTGGTGGTGATCAGACGCGCCACCCTGACCGAAATCCTCACCGGCGCACTCGCACCCGGCACCGTGCAGTACGAACTCACGGCCGACAAGGTCGACATCGGCACCTCGGACGTGCGGGTCACGTTCACCGACGGCAGCATCCGCGAAGCGGCCGGCCTGGTCGGCGCCGACGGTGTCGACTCCGTCGTGGCACGACACCTGAATGGTCCACTGTCTCGCCGCTACACGGGCTACACGGCTTGGCGCGCGGTCGCCGCATGCCCGCTCGATCCAGATCTGTCGGGTGAAACCCTGGGCGCCGGCTCCCAGGTCGGACACGTACCGCTCGGCTCCGACCACACGTATTGGTTCGCCACCCAGCGTGCGCCACAGGGCCAGACCAGTCCCGACGGCGAGCTGGCGCACCTCAAGAGGCGCTTTTCCGAATGGTCGGAACCGATCCCGACACTGCTGGCCACGACCGATCCCGATCAGGTACTCCGGAACGATCTCTACGACCGTGCGCCAGCCCGCGTCTGGGCCCGCGGTCCCGCGGTGATCGCCGGCGATGCCGCCCACCCCATGCGCCCACATCTGGGCCAGGGCGGTTGCCAGGGGCTGGAGGACGCCGCCATCCTGGCGGCTCTCGCGGCCAGAGGGCCGGATCTGGGTAGCGCGTTTTCCCGGTTCGGGGCGATACGTCGCCCGCGGGTCAAAAAGATCGTCCAGGAGGCGGAATTGATCGGCCGGCTGGTAAACCTGCGTCCGTCGGCACTGAGCGCCGCGGCCACCCGAGCTTCCGTGCTGATGCCCGAGTGGGTGTTGACCCGGCACCTGGCCTCGATCGCCGGCCGCGGGGCATTCACCCCGGTGCGCTGACTCGGTGCGGACTCAGCGCGGAACGCCGAAAGCTCCCAGGGGGTCCAGGAACGTCGAGCAGATCCGGCGCAAGTCGAAGATGCCGAGCACCGCGCCCGGGCGCACGGCCTGGCAACCTGTCGGTGCACTCGGCGCGGCCCAGCCCGCCGGCATTCCGCCACGGGCCCCGCACTTGGGCCAGGCCCTGATCCCCTGGCTGGCCAAGACGTTCTC
This sequence comes from Mycobacterium syngnathidarum, assembly GCF_001942625.1. Classification (GTDB taxonomy): domain Bacteria; phylum Actinomycetota; class Actinomycetes; order Mycobacteriales; family Mycobacteriaceae; genus Mycobacterium; species Mycobacterium syngnathidarum. The sequence goes on along the minus strand of NZ_MLCL01000029.1, from coordinate 15,861 downwards.
GGCCACCCGTATCTGCTCCTCACGGGACGCGGAAGCGGGCGATCCGACGCCGCCGTGCGAGGCCCAGGTGGTGGGCTTGAACTGTAGGCCGCCGTAGTGCCCGTTACCGGTGTCGGTGGACCAGTTGCCGCCTGATTCGCAGGCTGCGATCGCATCCCAGTTCACCGTGTCGGCACCAGCCGTCGCCGACGTGGCGAGCGCGGGTGCCAGCATGAGCCCCGCCGACATCGCAGATAGCCAGAAAGCCCTGGTCAACGCCTTTCGTTTGGTCATCTCGTGGTCCTTCCCCGACCTTTGACACCAAGGACCACGGCAGATGCCGATCACGTTCGTGCAACTGTGCGGTCACTAATGGGTTCGTGTGACCAACGTCACCCGTTACAGACGGGACGGAAGTTTTTTTCGGAGGTTCCCGGGACTGGAGTAACCGGAGGGCTCTCTGATGAAACAGAAGCGGTGCCGGGCCGAAGGCCCGACACCGCTTCATATCAAGTTGTGGTTGGCGCTGCGCCAGTCCTAGCCGCGCTTGCCGCACACCGGCCAGGCGCCGATGCCCTGGCTGCGCAGCACGTTCTCGGCGACGCGGATCTGCTCGGCACGCGAGGCCTGGTGCGGCGAGCCGGAGCCGCCGTTGGAGCGCCAGGTGCCCATCGTGAACTGCAGGCCACCGTAGTAGCCGTTACCGGTGTTGATCGCCCAGTTGCCACCCGACTCGCAGGCAGCGACGGCGTCCCAGTTGACGCTGTCCGCATTGGCGGTACCGGCGCCCAATGCCACGGGAGCCACAGTGAGCGCTCCGGCGATGATGCCCAGCCCAAACGTCTTGCGGATGTTCTTCACTTCTTTCCTTTCGCCAAGCGCGCGCCATCGGCACCCGCCCAGGCGGGTGCGGAAGCCTGAATCAGGCCGGAGGGGTTGGTTCGTGCCGTCTCGGTCAGGCACGAAAGGGAGGGCCACAGTGCCTGGCCCGGGCTCAGGCCCAGGCCCCCGCGTCGGGCGTAATCGCCACCGCGGCCCCACTCACACGCAGGTTCTTGGTGTTGAAATTATTTGCTCCCTGTGGAGTCGCTTTGGACCGTACAAAGGTCTCGGGGAGAAGTCATATCGGCGTCGGAGCGATAGCGGAAAGATCACGAGCAGATAACGGGACATCGTTCGAATCGTTTATGCAGGTCAGCGACCAGCCGCTGGCGTTACCGTTTCGTGATCGGCGCAAACGGATCGTGAGGCAGATCACGCGCTTTTTGTGAGCTGGCGCACTTACTTGGTGTGCGATGTTGAGGCAAACAACGCTTGAGACAACAATAGGCCCAGGTAGATGCCATCGGCGAGTGTCACTACGCACCGCTCCACCGGAATCTGTTCGCTGCCGTCCGGCAGGCGCGCAGCATCGCGCAGAACCTTCAATCATCTTGGAGCACAAGGGATATAACACCCCCTGGGCCACTCCCGCGGATCCCGCCCCTACCCGATGGTCACACTCGAGCTCGTTAGCTGGCCAGGCAAACATGCTGCGCCACAATATATCTGGACGATTGAAACAGAATCGTCGGCCCGCCTGGCCAACTCTACGGCAAGCCGTGGGATCGCCCTGGTCCGACAAACAGAACGGTCAGCGGCATTTTGACACAAAATTAGAAGCACTCAACACCTGCGCCGGCCAATAGCGGGAAGGACTTCGCTGCGGCGAAACAAGGCGAATGATATTGGACAGCAGTCACTTTCGCGTACGGGGACGGTCCCCCTGGGTATGACCTGGCCCGAATTCACTCGGCTTCCCGGGGCCCAAATCGCGCTCAAAAGGAGCTCAATTATTTCGAAACGGTAAATTGCGCTCAGTTCAAGAGCGAATTCGCAATTTGCTGAGCATCGTCGGGCCCGTAGTTCACGCTCCGGCCAGATCGGCGGCGGTATTGACGTTGGTCAGTGCGCGCTGCGGTGCCATCACGATCCGTTGCGTATCCACGGACTCGGCCAACGCCCGCATGCTGCGCCGCCCGTCTCGCACCAGCTCGGCGATCTGGCCGGTGAGCGAACTGCGGTAGATCCCCGCCAGGTAGTGGTCCCTGCCGTCCCACGGCAGCACGATATCGGCAGGTAACCGCTCGGCACGGCTCGCCAGCGTGTCGATCAGGTCCGCCGACAGGTACGGCATGTCCACCGCGCACACGAAGGCGCGGTCCAACCCGGCCTCGGCGACGGCACGCAACCCGCGGCCGGTCGCCACCAGCGGCCCGACGCCGCGCACCTCGTCACGCAGTACCTCGGCGCCCAGTGCCGGCAGCGGCTGGCCAGGTGCCGCAATGACGAAAACCGGTGAACAGCGCGCACTTACCGCGGCCACCACGTGCTCCACCATCGTCGAGCCGTCGAACGGCAACGTCGCCTTGTCGCGCCCCATACGGCGCGAAGCCCCGCCCGCCAGAACTACCGCGGCGAGCGGGGCTGTGCTCAGATTCGGTTCGATCGGGTCGGCGCTACTAGTCCACTGTCCAGGTGTCTTTGCCACGCAGCAAGGATTGCAGAGCCGCGGTGTCATGGGGCCGTGATTCGATCGCCGTGTTGACCTGCTGGCGCGCGGCGTCGTCGTAGGTGGGTCGATTGACCTTGCGGAAGATGCCCATCACCATGTGGTCGAGGTTCTGCTCACTGAGCCGCGACAGTGCGAAAGCATAGGCAGGATCGTCGATCTCGGCGTTGTGCACCACGATGTCCTCGGCTGCGACGTCGGCGGTCTTGGCGACCTCCAAGCCGTACCCGGACTTGACCACGCAGTACTCGTCATCGGTGCCGAACTTGATCGGCTCCCCGTGGCTGACGTTGATCAGCCGCTCCTCGGCGCCTTCCTTGCGGAGCGCATCGAACGACCCGTCGTTGAAGATCGGGCAGTCCTGCATGATCTCCACCAGCGCGGCACCGCGGTGCTCTGCCGCGCCGCGCAGCACCTCGGAGAGGCCCTTGCGATCGGAGTCCAGAGCTCGGCCGACGAATGTGGCCTCGGCACCCAGCGCCAACGACACCGGGTTGAACGGGTAGTCCAGCGAGCCCATCGGAGTCGACTTGGTGACCTTGCCGACCTCGGAGGTTGGCGAGTACTGGCCCTTGGTGAGGCCGTAGATCCGGTTGTTGAACAGCAGGATCGTGATGTTGATGTTGCGGCGCAGAGCATGGATCAGGTGGTTGCCACCGATCGACAGCGAGTCCCCGTCACCGGTGACGACCCACACCGACAGATCGGGCCGGGCCAGCGCCAGGCCGGTGGCGATAGTCGGGGCGCGACCGTGGATCGAGTGGAAGCCGTAGGTCTCCAGGTAATACGGGAACCGGCTGGAGCAGCCGATACCGCTGATGAACGCGATGTTCTCGCGCTTCAGGCCGAGCTCCGGCAGGAAGTTGCGGATGGTGTTGAGGATGACGTAGTCACCGCAACCCGGGCACCAGCGAACCTCCTGGTCGCTGGTGAAATCCTTGCCTTTCTGCGGTTGGTCGGTGGTGGGCACCAGGGCGTTCTTGTTCAGGGGCGTCAGCCCCAGGTCGTGGTGCTCTGTGCCGATCAGGTCAGTCATGCGTTCGCTCCCACACCGCTCGCCTCAACCTCAATGGTGGCCGCCGCCAACCGGGCGAACTTCGCCTTGTCGTTTTCCTTCTCACCGAGCGTGCCGTCCAGGGCCGCGTCGATGATGCCCTCGACCTCGTCGGCGAGGAAGGCCATGCCCTCCACCTTGGTCACCGACTGGACGTCGACCAGGTACTTACCGCGCAGCAGCAGCGCCAACTGGCCGAGGTTCATCTCCGGCACCACCACCTTCGGATAGCGGCGCAGCACCTCCCCGAGGTTGGCCGGGAAGGGGTTGAGGTGGCGCAGATGGGTCTGGGCCACCTTGATGCCCTTGCGGCGGGCCCGTCGGCACGCCTCACCGATCGGCCCATAGCTGCTGCCCCAGCCCAGCATGAGTAGTTCGGCATCGCCGGTGGGGTCGTCGACCTCCAGGTCCGGCACCGTGATGCCGGTGATCTTCTCCTGACGCAGCCGCACCATGAGGTCGTGGTTCTTCGGCTCGTACGAGATGTTGCCCGAGCCGTTGGCGGCCTCGAGTCCACCGATCCGGTGCTCCAGCCCCGGGGTGCCGGGCACCGCGAACTGGCGGGCCAGGGTCTCGGGATCGCGCGCGTAAGGAGCGAACGGTTCGCCGGACTTGGCGAATTTGTGCTCAATCGGCGGATAAGTACTGATGTCGGGGATCTGCCAGGGCTCAGAGCCGTTGGCCACAGCTCCGTCGGACAGGATGATGACCGGGGTGTGGTAATCGACCGCGATGCGCGAGGCCTCCACGGCGATGTCGAAGCAATCCGACGGCGACTTCGGGGCCAGGATCGCGACCGGCGACTCGCCGTTGCGGCCGAACAGCGCCTGCAGCAGGTCGGCTTGCTCGGTCTTGGTCGGCAGACCTGTCGACGGGCCGCCACGCTGCACGTCGATGATGATCAGCGGCAGCTCGGTCATCACGGCCAGGCCGATGGCCTCGGACTTGAGCGAGACACCGGGGCCCGAGGTGCTGGTGACACCGAGCGCGCCGCCGTAGGACGCGCCGATGGCGGCGCCGATGCCGGCGATCTCGTCTTCGGCCTGGAACGTCAGCACGTTGAAGTTCTTGTGCTTCGACAGTTCGTGCAGGATGTCGGAGGCCGGGGTGATCGGGTAGGTACCCAGCACCACCTGGATCTGGGCCAGATGTCCGGCGGCCACGATTCCGTAGGCCAGCGCGGTGTTACCCGAGATCTGCCGGTATTCACCGGACTTCAGCTTGGCCGGCGACACCTCATAGGTCGTGGCGAATGCCTCGGTGGTCTCGCCGTAGTTCCAGCCGGCCTTCAGCGCCAGAACGTTGGCCTCGGCCACGTCGGGCTTGCGGGAGAACTTCTCCCGGATGAAGGCCTCGCTGTGCTCGAGTTCGCGGCCGTACATCCACGAGAGCAAGCCGAGGGCGAACATGTTCTTGGCGCGCTGGCCGTCCCTCTTCGTGGCCCCGATCGCCTCGACGGCGCCCAGGGTGAGCGTCGTCATCGCGACGGACGTCACCACGTAGTCGGACAACGTGTCATCCTCTAGCGGATTGCTGTCGTATCCGACCTTGGCGAGGTTGCGCTTGGTGAACTCATCGGAGTTGGCGATGATCAGGCCGCCGCGGGGCAGATCCGACACGTTGGCCTTGAGTGCGGCCGGGTTCATCGCGACGAGCACGTCGGGACGGTCACCGGCGGTAAGGATGTCGTAGTCGGCGATCTGGATCTGGAACGACGACACACCGGGCAGGGTGCCCTGTGGCGCGCGGATCTCGGCCGGGTAATTCGGCTGGGTCGCCAAGTCATTGCCGAACAGTGCTGCTTCAGAAGTGAAGCGGTCACCGGTCAGCTGCATACCGTCGCCGGAGTCGCCGGCGAAGCGGATGACGACCTTCTCGAGCTTCTGCCGCGGCGCGGCGCCATTGCCGTTGCCGTTCTCACCCACGGCTACCGCCTTTCACACGTTCTTTGACCACGTCTTTCCGGGCCGCTGTCACGTGACGCGCCGCCGGATCAAACGTCCACACGAATTTTGATGTCACTACCAGTACCGATTATTGCACTGCTCTTAGGCTGCACTTCACCGCGTCGCCCCCCGACACGCGGGTGGGTTCTCGACGAAGGTGCTGTTCGCGGGCGTGAAGAAGCCGGTTTTGAGACACAACTGTGGTTTTCGTCACGTTTAGGAGAATGTCATTCTCTAAGGAAAAGCTACCGACCGGTAGCTGTCCGCTAGCACCAGCAAGCAGCTTCTTGACACCTGTCGAGTTTAGCCGCCGACCTGCGGCTACCTCCGGTCGGGTGCTCCGGTGTGCAACCGCCTGTCCAGCTCCCCCGCCACCAGCTCACTGGCTGCCTCGGCGGCACGCCGCGGATCGTGGCCGACCGCGCGGTGTGCGACGTAGCAGGCGGTGAACATGTCGCCTGCCCCGGTGGTCTGGACATCCAGCACCCGCCACGCGGCCGGTACGCGTTCGACCGCACCTTCGACATAGATGTCACACCCCTCGGAGCCGTATGTCACCAGAATTTCCGCGACGCCGAGTCGCCGGGCGATCGAGGTGTCGAAAGGACCGTCGGCCACGATCACCGCCTCGTCCTCGGCCAGCTTGAGGATGTCGACATCGTCGAGCAGGTCGGCGGGAAAACGACGATCCTCGACCAATGGCCCCAAACGGTCCGCACGTACCAAACCCTGCCCGTCATAGGACACCCGATGACCACGCGCCGCCAGCGCGGCCAGGGTCTCGGCCGGGAAGTCAGTGCGGAGCAACGGGGCGAGGTGCACCCAGGTGGTCACCGGATCCGCCGCCTCGATGTCCTCGGCAGTCCACACCGGGCCGATCGCACGCACGCCCATGTGCCGATGGTCGGTGTCGTCGTAGTCGAGACTGAACGAACTCGTCCGTTCCGAGGGCAGGATCTGGAGCAACGACCCGAACCGTGTCCGCAGCCCGTCGAAAAGGGCGTGGTCGCGTTCGGCGCCCATCGCGATGATCTGGCCGGCCCCTCCGGCCGCCAGCAGTGCCACTCCGGCGAAGGACGCGCATCCTCCCGGGCTCGGCGGCGCCCCGTTGATGATGTCGATCGCGAGGTTGCCGAGCACGGTGACCCCAGGGACTACCTCTCGTGGCATGGATGAAGTGTCCCGGTCAGGGCGATCACCGCACGCCCCGACCCCGCGCAATTCCCCGGCCGTCCCAGAATTGTGATCCACATCACACACACCCGCACATGGAATGCCACGCGGCGGATCCGCATTCAAATCACATAGATAGCCAATGTTGTGACCAGGGGTCTCCGAGATGCGCATCGATTCGAGGACAAGACGGCTCCTCTGTGCCGCCGGCGTGGCAGCTGCCGCAGTCATGACAGTGCTGGGGCTCCAGGCCGCCCAGGCCGGCGACACCTCCCAGACGCCCGTGCCGGCGGCCGAACCCACCATGCACTTCGGCGAGACGGTGACTCAATCCGTGCCACCGTCAGCGCCCGGCACGCCTGCCGCCACACCCCCGGTCAAGGCCGAGCCGGCCCCGACCGCAGAGCCCGGCTGAGCCGGAATGCTCAGAGGTCGAGATGGGCGGTCACCAGCGCCCGCCAAGCGGCGGGGCGCGGCGGTTTTCGAGGACTAGATTGGGTTTATGACCAGCGCCAAGGACATCGATGCCGATTACGACGAGCACCACGTCATCAGCACCGGCGCCGAAGACCAGGCCGCCGGTGTCAAGGCAGTCCTGGTCAGCATGCAGCGCGGGTTCGAGCAGATGGGTCCGCTGCGCACCGCCGCTGCGTTGGCCAAACTCAACCAGCGCCACGGGTTCGACTGCCCGGGTTGCGCGTGGCCCGAGGAGCATGGTGGCCGCAAGCTGGCCGAGTTCTGCGAGAACGGCGCGAAGGCGGTCGCCGAGGAAGCCACCAAACGCGTGGTGACGCCCGAGTTCTTCGCCCGGCACACCATCGCCGAACTCGAGACCAAACCCGAATACTGGCTGTCCCAGCAGGGCCGGCTGACCCAGCCGATGATGCTCACTCCAGGCGAAGCACATTACTGGCCCATCGAGTGGGACGACGCCTACCGGTTGATCGCCGACCACCTCAATGCGCTCGCCTCCCCGGACGAGGCGCTGTTCTACACCTCGGGACGCACCAGCAACGAAGCGGCGTTCCTCTACCAGCTGATGGTCCGCAGCTTCGGCACCAACAACCTGCCGGACTGTTCGAACATGTGCCACGAATCCTCGGGCACCGCACTGACCGAGTCGATCGGCATCGGTAAAGGCTCGGTCACCGTCGAGGACGTCACCCAGGCGGATCTGATCCTGATCGCCGGGCAGAATCCCGGCACCAACCACCCGCGCATGCTGTCGGTGCTGGAGAAGGCAAAAGCCAACGGCGCCAAGATCGTTGCGATCAATCCCCTACCCGAGGCCGGCCTGATCCGGTTCAAGGACCCGCAGAAGGTGCATGGTGTGGTCGGACACGGAATCCCGATCGCAGACGAGTTCGTCCAGATCCGCCTCGGCGGGGACATGGCGCTGTTCGCCGGCCTGGGCCGGCTGCTGTTGGAAGCCGAGGACGCGGCCCCGGGCACGGTGTTGGACCGCGAGTTCATCGAGGCCCATTGCGCGGGCTTCGACGACTACGCCCGTCAGACGCGCGCAGTCGACCTGGCCACGGTGACCGAGGCCAGCGGTATCGACGAATCCCAGCTGCGCCGGGTCGCCGACATGCTGATCGCCTCGCAGCGCACGGTGATCTGCTGGGCGATGGGCCTGACCCAACACCACCACGCCGTGGCCACGATCGGCGAGGCCACCAACCTCCTGTTCATGCGCGGCATGATCGGCAAACCGGGAGCGGGCGTGTGCCCGGTGCGTGGGCACTCCAACGTGCAGGGCGACCGCACCATGGGCATCTGGGAGAAGATGCCGGAGAAGTTTCTCGATGCGCTCGACAACCGGTTCGGCATCGTCAGCCCCCGCAAGCACGGTTACGACACCGTCGATGCGATCCGCGCCATGCGCGACGGCCGCGCGAAGGTGTTCATCGGCATGGGTGGCAACTTCGTCTCGGCCACCCCTGATACCGAGGTGACCGAGGCTGGACTGCGCAGTTGCGCTCTGACCGTTCAGATTTCGACGAAGCTGAACCGCAGTCACCTGGTACACGGCCGCACCGCGCTCATCCTGCCCACGCTGGGCCGCACCGACAAGGATTTCCAGGCCGGCGGCAAACAGATGGTGTCTGTCGAGGATTCGATGTCGATGGTGCACCTGTCCCGTGGCAGCCTGACCCCACCGAGCGAGCACCTGCGCAGCGAGGTGGCGATCGTCTGCCAGCTTGCTCGGACACTACTGGGCCCAGACCATCCGGTGCCGTGGGAACAGTTCAACGCCGACTACGACCGCATCCGTGACGCCATCGCCGACGTGGTGCCCGGCTGCGAGGACTACAACCGCAAGGTGCGCCTGCCCGACGGGTTCCAGCTGCCGCACCCACCGCGTGATTCCCGCGAATTCCGCACCACCACAGGTAAAGCCAACTTCTCGGTCCAGCCGCTGGAATGGGTGCCGGTACCGCCGGGCCGGCTGGTGCTGCAGACGCTACGCAGCCATGATCAGTACAACACCACCATCTACGGCCTCGATGACCGCTACCGCGGCGTGAAGGGGGGTCGCCGGGTGGTGTTCATCAACCCCGCGGATCTCGACGCGTTGGGCTTGGCCGCCGGCGACCGGGTCGATCTCGTCTCGGAATTCGACGGGCAGGAGCGGCGCGCGAAGGACTTCCTGATCGTCGAGTACTCCACCCCGAAGGGCAACGCCGCGGCTTACTACCCGGAGACCAATCCGCTGGTGCCGCTTGATCACACGGCGAAGAAATCGAACACACCGGTGTCGAAGGCCGTCGTCATCCGGTTGGAGCGGGCCTAGTGGGCCGCGTCACCGCCCGCCGGCGCGCCCATCACCTGACCGGTGGCACCGCCGAGGCCCGCCCGGAAACTCTGGTGGTCGAGGAGCCGCTGGAGATCCGGGTCGACGGCACGCCGATCACCGTCACGATGCGGACCCCGGGCGCCGATATCGAACTGGCCCAAGGCTTTCTGCTGACCGAAGGACTGATCGCGCAACGTGAGGACCTGGTCACGGTGCGCTACTGCCGCGGCGCAGATGACGACGGGGTCAACACCTACAACGTCCTCGACGTGACCTTGGCCTCGCATGTCCCGAAGCCCGAAGTGGACGTGACCCGCAATTTCTACAGCACCTCGTCGTGCGGGGTATGTGGCAAGGCCTCGCTGGAAGCGGTGCGGTTGACCAGCAAGCACTGCCCCGGCGACGACCCGTCGACCGTTGCCGCCACTGTGCTCTCGGCGATGCCCGCGCAACTGCGGGATGCGCAAAAGGTCTTCAACAGCACCGGCGGCCTGCACGCCGCCGCGCTGTTCACCGTCGACGGCGACATGCTCGTGGTCCGGGAGGACATCGGTAGGCACAACGCCGTCGACAAGGTGATCGGCTGGGCGCTGGAGCACAACCGGATTCCGTCGACCGCCACGGTCCTTCTGGTCAGCGGCCGGGCCTCGTTCGAGCTCACCCAGAAGGCCGTGATGGCCGGCATTCCGATTCTGGCCGCGGTGTCGGCGCCGTCGTCGTTGGCGGTCGATCTGGCCAGTCAATCCGGCCTGACCCTGGTGGCCTTCTTGCGCGGCGACTCGATGAACATATACGCCCGTCCCGATCGGGTCACCAACTAACCGCCTAGCAGACACAAGACTGCCCCTTTTCGAGTGAAAAGGGGCAGTTTGCGTCTGCTCGCGAGGGGCTCAGGCGCTCTTGTCGCGGCGCTCCGAACGCGACGGCTTACGCGGCACGATGGTCGGCAGCACGTTGTCCTGCACGGTTTCCTTGGTGACGACCACCTTGGCGACGTCGTCACGGCTGGGGATGTCGTACATCACCGGCAGCAGGACTTCTTCCATGATGGCGCGCAGGCCACGGGCACCGGTGCCGCGGTGGATGGCCTGATCGGCGATCGCCTCCAACGCCTCGTCGGTGAACTCCAGCTCCACGCCGTCCATCTCGAACAGCCGGACGTACTGCTTGACCAGGGCATTCTTCGGCTCGGAGAGAATCTTGACCAAGGACTCCTTGTCCAGGTTGGTCACCGAGGCCACGACCGGCAGGCGGCCGATGAACTCGGGGATCAGACCGAACTTGATCAGGTCCTCGGGCATCACCTCGGCGAAGTGGTCCTGGGTGTCGATCTCGGCCTTGGACCGCACCTCGGCGCCGAAGCCCAGACCGCGCTTGCCGACCCGGTCGGAGACGATCTTCTCCAGGCCCGCGAACGCACCCGCCACGATGAACAGCACGTTGGTGGTGTCGATCTGGATGAATTCCTGGTGCGGATGCTTGCGGCCGCCCTGCGGCGGAACCGAGGCCTGCGTGCCTTCCAGGATCTTCAGCAGGGCCTGCTGCACGCCCTCACCGGAGACGTCGCGGGTGATCGACGGGTTCTCGCTCTTGCGGGCGATCTTGTCGACCTCGTCGATGTAGATGATGCCCGTCTCGGCACGCTTTACGTCGTAGTCGGCGGCCTGGATCAGCTTGAGCAGGATGTTCTCGACGTCCTCGCCCACGTAGCCGGCCTCGGTCAGCGCGGTGGCATCGGCGATGGCGAACGGCACGTTGAGCATCTTGGCCAGGGTCTGGGCCAGATAGGTCTTGCCGCAGCCGGTGGGGCCGAGCATCAGGATGTTGGACTTGGTCAGCTCAACCGGCTCAGTGCGGGAATCGCGTGACTTCTCCCCCGCCTGGATCCGCTTGTAGTGGTTGTAGACGGCCACTGCCAGCGTCCGTTTCGCGGTGTCCTGACCGATGACGTAACCCTCGAGGAAGTCCCGGATCTCCGCGGGTTTGGGCAGCTCGTCGAGCTTGACGTCGTCAGCGTCGGCGAGTTCCTCCTCGATGATCTCGTTGCACAGATCGATGCACTCGTCGCAGATGTACACGCCCGGGCCGGCAATGAGCTTTTTGACCTGCTTTTGACTCTTGCCGCAGAACGAGCACTTCAGCAGGTCACCGCCGTCTCCAATGCGCGCCATGTGGGGGGGTCCTACTTCCTGTTAGCAGTCTGTCGTTACGCCAGTTGCTGGGTCACCTCGGGCGTAAACCCGACGCTACCCGTTCGTTCCGTCGCGGTGCGACCGATAAGGCCGAATCGCTCCGGTGGTATTTGTTCATGTGCAGGAGAACATATCTCTCCTGGCGGCTCCGCACCCGTCGGCACGCTGACTGTGACCTTGGCGTGTCGTCGCGAAGCGAGGACGAATAGCCGAGCGAGGTGGTCGGTACGTGGCTTTCGCCGCGGTCGACGATACCGGGAGCACGGTCACGCCGACGCAGACGCAGGTCAGCGGGGTGACCGCCCTCCCTCTTGACGACACACGCCCCGCACCGGGGTTGCCGGGCAGGGCGTGTGTCATCGTGCGGAGGTTGCCGCTGGTGGCGCTAGCTGCTCTGCGCAGACAGCTTGCGGTATTCCAGGACCGTATCGATGATCCCGTAATCCTTGGCCTCTTCTGCGGTCAGGATCTTGTCGCGGTCGGTGTCCTTGCGGATGACCTCGGGATCCTTGCCGGTGTGGCGGGCCAGCGTGGTCTCCATCAGGGTGCGCATCCGCTCGATCTCGGCGGCCTGGATCTCCAGGTCAGAGAACTGGCCCTGGATCACCCCGGACAGCGACGGCTGATGGATCAGGACCCGGGCGTTCGGCAGGGCCAGGCGCTTGCCGGGGGTACCGGCGGCCAGCAGGACCGCGGCGGCCGAGGCGGCCTGCCCGAGGCACACCGTCTGGATGTCGGCGCGCACGTACTGCATGGTGTCGTAGATCGCCATCAGCGAGGTGAACGAGCCACCGGGCGAATTGATGTACATGGTGATGTCGCGGTCGGGATCCAGCGACTCCAGCACCAGCAACTGGGCCATGATGTCGTTGGCCGACGCGTCGTCCACCTGCACGCCGAGGAAGATGATGCGTTCCTCGAACAGCTTGTTGTACGGGTTGGATTCCTTGACGCCGAAGCTGCTGTGCTCGATGAACGACGGCAGGATGTAGCGAGCCTGCGGCTGAAGGCGGGGATCAGTGTGGTCGGTCATTTGTCTAGTCCTGCTCCCGGTCCGGTGCCGTTGACGTTGGCGCTGGTGATGATGTGGTCGACAAACCCGTATTCCAAGGCTTCCGGAGCGGTGAACCAGCGGTCGCGGTCGGAGTCGGCCTCGATACGCTCGATCGTCTGCCCGGTGAACTCCGCGTTGAGCCGGAACATTTCCTTCTTGATGACGTGGAACTGTTCGGCCTGGATGGCGATGTCCGCGGCGCTACCGGTGACCCCACCCAGGGGCTGGTGCATCAGGACCCGGGCGTGCGGCAGGGCGTAGCGCTTGCCCTTGGTGCCGGCAGCCAGCAGGAACTCACCCATCGAGGCCGCCATGCCCATCGCGTAGGTGGCGATGTCGCACGGGGCCAGCACCATCGTGTCGTAGATGGCCATACCGGCGCTGATCGAACCGCCCGGCGAGTTGATGTAAAGGTGGATGTCCTTGGTCGGATCCTCCGCCGAAAGCAACAGGATCTGCGCGCACAGCTTGTTGGCGATGTCGTCGTCCACTTGGGAACCCAGGAAAATGATCCGCTCGGCAAGCAAGCGCTCATAGACGGAGTCGACGAGGCTGAACCCGCTCCCGTTCGAACGCATGTCAGTCACGACTGGATACCTGCTTTCTCTCACGCGTTGGTACTGACGACACTAACGAAACTGACGAGCCACGCACTCCCGTACGGGGGCGCGTTCGCTCACAGCGTCATTCGGCGGCGTCGGTGTCAGTTTCGGCGGACTCGTCAGCCTGCTCGCCTTCGGCCCCGGCCTCGGCAGCCTCGGCAGGACCGAAGAACTCCGTGGTGTCGATCACGGTGCCGTCGGTGTCGGTCACGGTCGCGGCATGCACCACGGCGGCGATCGTCAGACCGCGACGCACGTCGGCGAACATGGCCGGCAGCTGGTTGTTCTGCTGCAGGATCTGGATCAGCTGCTGCGGCTCGATCCCGTACTGACGCGACATCAGCACGAGGCGCTCGGTGAGATCGTTCTGGCCGACCTGGATGTCGAGCTTGTCGGCGACAGCGTCCATCAAAAGCTGGGTCTTGACGGCTTTTTCGGCGTTCGACTTGTTCTCGGCGTCGAATTCTTCACGGCTGCTGCCCTGTTCGGTCAACTGCTCGGCGAACTTGTCCTCGTCGTGGTCGAGGCTGTGGATCGCGTTGTGCAGCGTGTCGTCAATCTGGGCCTGAACGATCTTCTCCGGCAACGGAACTTCGGTCTGCTCCAGCAGCGCCTCGATCGCCTTGTCGCGGATCTGCTCGGCCTGCTGCACGCTCTTGACCCGGCGCACCTGGTCGGTCAGGCTCTCCTTGAGCTCGTCGATGGTGTCGAATTCGCTTGCCAGCTGGGCGAAGTCGTCATCGGCCTCGGGCAGCTCGCGCTCCTTGACCGATTTCACGGTCACCGTCACCTCGGCGTCCTTGCCGGCGTGCTCGCCCGCGGCCAGCTTGGTGGTGAAGACCTTGGACTCGCCGGCCTTGAGGCCGGTGATCGCCTCGTCGAGGCCCTCGATCAGCTGACCGGAACCGACCTCGTGCGACAGGCCCTCGGTAGCGGCCTCGGGCACCTCGGTGCCGTCGACGGTGGCCGACAGGTCGATCGAGACGAAGTCGCCTTCCTGCGCGCCACGGTCGACGCCGGTCAGGGTGCCGAAACGGGCCCGCAGCGACTGCAGCTCGGCATCGACGGCCTCGTCATCGACCTCGATCGGATCGACGGTGATCTTGAGCGCGTCGAACTCGGGCAGGGTGATCTCGGGGCGCACGTCGACCTCGGCAGTGAACGCCAGCTCCTGGCCGTCCTCCAGCTTGGTCACCTCGATCTCAGGCTGACCAAGCGGCTTGACGTCAGAGGCCGTGACGGCCTCGCTGTAGCGGCTCGGCAGCGCGTCGTTGACGACCTGCTCCAGCACGGCGCCGCGGCCGATGCGGGCCTCCAGCAACTTGCGCGGGGCCTTGCCCGGGCGGAAGCCGGGCAGACGGACCTGCTGGGCCAGCGCCTTGAAGGCGCGATCGAAATCGGGTTCAAGCTCGGTGAAGGGCACCTCCACATTGATGCGCACCCGGGTGGGGCTCAACTGCTCGACCGTGCTCTTCACTGTTCTGTGCTCCTAGGTAGTTCTTCGTACTCGCGGGCGAGTCGGGGTGACAGGATTTGAACCTGCGGCCTTCCGCTCCCAAAGCGGATGCGCTACCAAGCTGCGCTACACCCCGTGGTGGTGATCGATCCCGCTGCGGTAAAACCCACGAACGGACCACGCGAGATACTACGTGGTCACAGCACGGAGCATTCAATTGGCTTTGATCGGGGGCACACCGGTACAGTGCTGGTGCTGCACATGCGGGCGTAGCTCAATGGTAGAGCCCTAGTCTTCCAAACTAGCTACGCGGGTTCGATTCCCGTCGCCCGCTCCAAAAACCGCCCTCACGGGCGGTTTTTTGTTTATCGGGTGCCCTGGTGCCCGTCCAACGGTCGGTCGACGGGCGTCAGCGAGATCGGCAAACGATGGGTGCCCGGCCCCTCTCCCGGGCACCCTGCTCCCCCGATGACGAGGGTGCGCTCGCCGAAGAAGCTGCCGTCGGGGTTCGGGATCCAGTAATCCGACCGCCGCGCCAGTACCGCGCTGCCGGGGTACCCCGACCTCTTGCTCGACTACCGGCAGTGGTGAGGCCAGCACCTCGACGACGAAGCTGGCGTAGAACTGGCCATCGGGTTCGGCGATGATCGTGACCGACGATGGTGTGCTGGGCAGATCCCGTGACCAGCGCACCCGCACCTCGCCGACCTTGGCCACAAACAGCCGGTTGTTGGCGCGGATCGAGAAGCCGTTGCGGGTGAGCCGAAACGACTGCCGGTGATCCTTGCGTGATTTGAACCTGGGACGACCGACCCGCCGGCCCTTGCGTTTCCCGCTGCCCGAGTCGAAGAAGTTGCGCCACGCGCAGCGCGTCGTTGAACACCACCCGAGCGCACCCGAACACCCGCGCCAACACCTGTTGCTGGGCCAGTGTCGGTTCGATGCGATACCGATAACGCATCTGCATACCGCAACCGTAGAGATGCCCACTGACAACAACGACCTATCGCCGCACCCGCCACAGCGTGTCGCTGCTGCACGCCCACCTGGTGTTCGT
>NZ_MLCL01000087.1 GCF_001942625.1 Mycobacterium syngnathidarum | reverse complement strand
ACTGGAAGTGCCTTTCTTGTGCTGGTCGGATTGTTGCGTAGAGAACACCAATCTTTCCAGCTCAGAGGGCACTTTCCTCATTCCGACACCCCAACAACCAGCCCATTCATCGGTGGATCAAGGCTAATACACGCCGAACGTGAGCTTGTGTGTCAGATTCGTGCGAATCCTCGTACACAAGCTCACGTTCGGAAGCGAGATCAAGCAACCTTGACGTCGACCTCGTGGATACCCGCACCGGTCGGGGCCACGCTGGCGTCGCCGTTGCCCGCCGGGGACAGTGCGCGCAGGGTCCAGGTGCCCGGAGCGGCGAAGAAGCGGAAGTCACCGGTGGCCGAGGCCACGACCTCAGCGGTGAACTCGTCGCTGGAATCCAGCAGCCGCACGAAGGCGCCGCCGACCGCCTGGCCGGAGCCATCCACCACGCGGCCGGTGATCACGGTTTCCTTCTCCAGGTCGACGCCGGCCGGCAACGTCTGTCCTTGCTTGGGTGCAGAGCACATATCAATTTCCCAACTCGATCGGGGCGCCCACCAGGGAGCCGTATTCGGTCCAACTGCCGTCGTAGTTCTTCACGTTCTGGTGCCCCAGCAGCTCCTGCAGCACGAACCAGGTGTGCGAGGAACGCTCACCGATCCGGCAGTAGGCGATGGTCTCCTTCTCGCCGTCGAGGCCGGCCGCGGCGTACAGCTTGGCCAGCTCATCGTCGGACTTGAACGTGCCGTCCTCGTTGGCTGCCTTGCTCCACGGAACGTTGATGGCGCTCGGAATATGCCCGGGGCGCTGGCTCTGCTCCTGCGGCAGGTGCGCAGGCGCCAGGATCTTGCCGGAGAACTCGTCAGGTGAACGCACGTCGACCAGGTTCTTCGTACCGATCGCGGCGATGACCTCGTCGCGGTAGGCCCGGATGTTGTTGTCCAGGGGCTGGGCGGCGTAGGAGGTGGCGGCTCGGCTGACGGCGTCCTTGACCAGCGGACGTGCGTCGAGCTCCCAGCGCTTGCGGCCGCCGTCGAGCAGCTTGACGTCGGCGTGGCCGTACAGCTTGAAGTACCAGTAGGCGTAGGCAGCGAACCAGTTGTTGTTGCCGCCATACAGGACCACGGTGTCGTCGTTGCTGATGCCCTTGTCGGACAACAACTTCGAGAACTGCTGCTGATCGACGAAGTCACGCTTGACGGCGTCCTGCAGATCGTCTTTCCAGTCCAGTTTTACGGCGCCGGGGATGTGCCCCTCGTCGTCGTAGGCGCTGGTGTTCTCGTCGACCTCGACGAACACCACGCCAGGGGTATCGAGGTTGTTCCCGGCCCATTCGGTCGAGACCAGGACGTCGGAACGTGCCATGTACGAATTCCTTTCGGTTCCTTGCTGTTTCAGATGTATCGGTAATCATGCAGGACTTGGAAAGCGGCGCAACCGAGCCACCAGCGGGTAGACCTGGCAACCCAGGCAGATGCCGAAGGCGGCGTTGAGGAAGGCTGCCACCAACGCGAAGGCGGTGGCGGTCAGGCCGAGCACCGAGATGCCGAAGGCGAACCCCGCGGTGCCCACGGCCGCGAACACGAAGCCCACCAGTTGGGCGAATCTCAGCGGCGGCACCGGCTCGCGCTCGGTGGTGGGGCCGAGGCGCGGCGCGACGAGGCCGGCGAACAACCGACCGTAGGGATGGTTGCGGGGGCCGGCGAGGGCACCGATGGCAAACACCACGGCCTGAATACCCAACAGCACCCCAGCTGCCGGCGCACTCACGCCCGCGACCAGCAGCGTCGCGATCAGTGCCGCGGTGGTGACCCAGGCTGCGAACCGTGGCCCCCGCACGTCGACCTGGGTGGGCCGACCGTCAGCGATGGGCTGGGTAGATGTCGGTGACATGAAAACGCACTCCCGTTGTTGTAGAAGGTCTGATGGTGTGCAGGCCCAGGCCCAAGGCCTGAGCGGGCGCGCGAAAGCGCGCGGCTGCCCTCAACAGCAACAACAACAGCAGCAACCCGCGACGCGGCACAGATCCACTGCGCGGCGCTTGGTGAGCACGAGCTCAAGGCGGGCTGACACGAGCGACAGCTTACCCAATAACCGCGCGGTCAGGCCAACAGTGGTTCCAGCGCCGAGCGCAGGTCAGCGGCCTTGGGGACCCCGCTGGTGCGGTATCGGGGCCGCCCGTCGCGGTCGAAGATGATGGTCGTGGGCAACGACAGAACCGAAAGCCGCCTGGCGGCTTCGGGATTGGCGTCCATGTCGATCTCCACGTGAGCGACTTCGGGTAGTTCGTCACAGACCTGGTCGACCACGCGGCGCACTCCTGCGCAGGGGCCGCACCATTCGGCGGAGAAATGCAGGACCGTCGGGCCGGTGGGTGACAACCCGAGGCCACTGGTGTCGACGTTGGCGGCCTCCTCGCCCGCCCTGATCATGCCCGCGCGCAGCGTGATCAAACGGCCGATCACATAGGCGACGCCCAGCGCGGCGATCAGCACCACGATGACCAGCACCATCGAAGAGCTCATGATTGTCTGAACCCCGCCAGGTCGATCGTTACTCCCTCGGCGATGCCCTCGATGATCACGTCGGAGCCGCGGGCGCCCGCGGTGGTCGGGGCGATGCCGAACGGCAACTTCTGGCCGGTGATCGTGTCACTGAACTCCGACAGGACCGCGGGGGTCTTCTCCTCGGGCACCGGCTCGTCGGCGGTGCCCGGGCCGGTGAGGATGCCGGTCGCGGTCAGCACCAGGGTGGTGTCGTCGCCGTCGGCGAAGGACAGGTCGACCGCGACACTGACCCGTTTGTCCAGGCCGGATTCCTTGGGCGTGCCGGTGAAGACCAGCCCCTGACTGCTGGAAATCCCCGACTCCGTGGTGCCCCCGGTGGCGTCGTTGGTTTCCCGCGACGGAGCTTCCACCAGCAGGTCATCGATGCCCATGAACCTGCCGATGTGGGTGGAGTCGATGATGATGCGGCTCTCGGCCTTGTTGACCGGCAGTTTCGCGTCCGGGCGGATCAGCCATGACGAGTCGGTGAGGTCGATTCCGTGCAGTGTGGCCTCCAGCGAGGCCCTGCCCACCACCGGATGGTCGACGCCGGCCGCCCGAATCTCGATCTCCCGGTAGCGATGGTTGCGGACCTGGTTCAGGAACGGGAACCCCAGGATGGCCACCCACGGGTCCCACTGCAGGCCGGCCGCGGTACGTACGTTGCGGGCGAGGCGGTATTCGGCGTAGATCGCCGATCCGAAATCGGTGCCGACCACCCCGACGACGAGTGCGGTCACGGTCGCGGTGAGCCCGATCAGCAGTTTGCGCACCGGCACATTGTCGCCCACAGCGGTTGGATCGAAGCGCTCGGCGCGGCTGATCAGCAGGTGAGGCGTTATCGTTAGTTCACTAAAGGCCGGTAACGGCTACATGTCAGTCACGAATCCGACCGTGTGGACATCGGGGTCCGGGCGATCGTGGGAAGTGATTGCCGGCGCGCCGGAGGACCTGTTGGATCTGCTGCTACTGACCGTCGACCCGCATCCCGAGGCAGTCCTGCCCTCGTTGAGTCTGCTGGCCCACACCGTGCGTACGGCACCGACAGAAGTGTCCTCTCTGCTGGAAGCGGGCAGTGCCGACGTGGCGATCGTCGATGCCCGCACCGACCTGGCGGCCGCTCGTGGCCTGTGTCGTCTGCTGGGGACGACGGGTACCTCTGTCCCGGTTGTGGCAGTCGTCAACGAGGGTGGATTGGTCGCGGTCAACCACGAATGGGGTCTCGACGAGATCCTGCTGCCCGGTACCGGCCCGGCCGAGATCGACGCCCGGCTGCGCCTACTGGTCGGCCGGCGCGGAGGCGGCGCCAACCAAGAGAACGTCGGCAAGATCACACTCGGCGAACTCGCGATCGACGAAGGCACCTACACCGCCCGCCTGCGCGGACGCCCCCTCGACCTCACCTACAAGGAATTCGAGCTGCTCAAATACCTCGCCCAGCACGCCGGCCGGGTCTTCACCCGGGCACAGCTGCTGCAGGAGGTGTGGGGTTATGACTTCTTCGGCGGTACCCGCACGGTCGACGTGCACGTCCGTCGTCTGCGCGCCAAACTCGGCCCCGAATACGAATCGCTGATCGGCACCGTTCGCAACGTCGGATACAAGGCCGTGCGCCCCTCCCGTGGCCGCCCGCCGGCGGGCGACACGGCCACCGCCGAGGCGGCACCAGACGACGGTGACGACGACTACGACGAGCCGGCCACCGACGACGCAGACGGGCCGTTGGCGGGGCGGCTGTCCAGCCAGTGACCGAACTCGACTGGCGCACCGGGCTGTCAGACGCCGACCAGACCGCGATCCGCTCCCTCATCGCTGCCGCTGCCGCGGGCGACGGCGTCGCCCCGGTGGGTGATCAGGTTCTGCGCGAACTCGGCCACGACCGCACCCGACACCTCCTGGCCTTCAGCGACGCAGATCTCGTCGGGTACCTGAACCTGGCCCCGGCCGGCGACGAGGACCCGGCGATGGCCGAATTGGTCGTGCACCCGCAGGCCAGGCGGCGCGGTGTCGGCGCAGCGCTGGCTCGTGCCGGGCTGGCCGAGGGGTCGGAGGGCACGCGAATCTGGGCGCACGGCAACCTCGAGCCGGCCCGGGCGCTGGCGGCCGCACTCAAACTCAAGCCGGCCCGCGAGCTGCTGCAGATGCGCCGCCCGCTGGCCGATTTGCCGCCGCTGCGGACCGTGGACGGCGTGCGGATCGGCACCTACGCCGGCCCCGGCGACGATGCCGAGATCCTGCGGGTCAACAACGCCGCCTTCGCCTGGCACCCGGAACAGGGCGGCTGGACCGAACAGGACATCGAAGAGCGGCGTGGTGAGCCGTGGTTCGACCCCGAGGGGCTTTTCGAGGCATTCGACGAGCGCACCGGGGCGTTGCTGGGGTTTCACTGGACGAAAACCCACGAGGGCGGTCTCGGGGAGGTCTACGTCGTCGGTGTCGACCCGTCCGCACAGGGCCGCGGTCTGGGTTCGGTGCTCACGCTCGTGGGCCTGCACCACCTCGCCGAGCGGTTGCTACCGACCGTGCTGCTCTACGTCGAGGCCGATAACTCGGCGGCCGTGGCGACGTACCGAAACTTGGGTTTCGAGGTGTTCACCGTCGACGTGGCGTACGCCGCCGGTTAACCCGTTTAGCTGTGAACTTGCTGAACCTATTCACTGCTGATTTACCTGCTGTCCGCGCGCTGTCCACTGCGGCCTAATACGTTGCCGGAGAGTTCGAAGCCGTCAACCGAAAGTGGGACAAGTGAAGCTCATCAGCATTGGCAAGGGTGTAGGCAAGCCGTTCGGCGTCGCGCTGTCCGCGACCGCCATTGCGGCACTCACCCTGACTGCGTGCGGCAGCGACAACAACGCCGCCGGCACGAGCTCAGCCGCCGCGGGCGCGGGCTCAGCGTCGGCCGAGTGCGGTGGCAAGTCCTCGCTGACGGCCGAGGGCTCCACGGCGCAGCAGAACGCCATTGCCGAGTTCAACAAGGTGTGGGGCCAGGTGTGCCCCGGGAAGAACCTGTCCTACAACCCGACCGGTTCGGGCGCGGGCGTGGACCAGTTCATCGCCAAGCAGGTCGCCTTCGCCGGCTCCGACTCGGCGCTCAAGGAAGACCAGGTCGCCAAGGCCGCCGAGCGGTGTGGCGGCAATGAGGCGTGGAACCTGCCGCTGGTGTTCGGCCCCGTCGCGCTGGCCTACAACGTCGAGGGCGTCGACAAGCTCGTCGTCAGCCCGGATGTGCTCGCCAAGATCTTCCAGGGCCAGATCAACAAGTGGAACGATCCGGCCATCGCTGCGCTCAACGCCGGCACCGACCTGCCTGACGTGGACATCAAGCCGATCTACCGGTCGGATTCCTCGGGTACCACCGACAACTTCCAGAAGTACCTGGCCGCGGCCGCGCCGCAGACCTGGACCAAGGGTGCGGGCAAGGAGTTCAACGGTGGCGCCGGCGAGGGCGCGCAGAAGTCCTCCGGTGTGGTGCAGGCCGTGCAGGCCACCCCCGGCTCGATCGGCTACGTCGAGAAGAGCCCGGCCGCCGCGGCCGGCTTGCCCTACGCCCAGATCGACAGCGGAGCCGGCGCCGTCCCGCTCGACGACGCGTCCGCCACCAAGGCTGTCGGTGCCGCCAAGTTCGAGGGCGAGGGCAAGGACCTGGTCCTCGACCTGAACGCGCTGTACGCCACGAAGGAAGCCGGCGCATACCCGCTGGTGCTGGCCACCTACGAGATTGTTTGCTCGAAGGGGTACGACGCCGAAACCGCTGCGGCCGTCAAGTCCTTCCTGACCGTGGCCGCCAACGAGGGCCAGGCCAGTCTGTCGCAGGCCGGATACATCGCCCTGCCCGACGAGTTCAAGCAGCGCCTGCTGACCTCGGTCGAGGCCATCGCCTAGTAGCCGAACTGGCATCAGAGGACGGATTTGGGCGAGGATGGATTTACCGACCATATGACGACCAGGGGCCCCGACGGGACGACAGTGACAACGCCGAATCCAGCTGATTCGGGGTCGGGGGAGGCGCTCGCGTCCCCCCACCCCGAACCGGCACCCATTTCCACCGATCCGTCCAAGGGAGCCAAGGTCCGCCTCGGCGACCGAATCTTCCACGGGCTTGCCGAAGGCTCGGGCATCCTGATCGTCGCGCTCATAGCGGCGATCGGGGTGTTCCTGCTCTGGCGCGCAGTCCCGGCATTGACCCGCAACGAGGAGAACTTCTTCCTCTACGGCGGCAACTGGATCACCACCGACACCTCGGCGATGCACTTCGGCATCTTCGAGCTGCTTCAGGTGACCGTGTTCGTCTCCGTGTTCGCGCTCGTCCTGGCCATGCCGGTGGCGCTGGGCATCGCGATCTACCTCACGCAGTATTCATCGCGACGGTTGGCCGGTCCGCTGGCCTACCTGGTGGACCTGCTGGCAGCGGTGCCCTCGATCGTCTACGGCGTGTGGGGCCTGTATGTCCTGGCGCCGGCGATCAAACCCTTTGCGGTGTGGCTCAATACACACTTGGACTGGTTGTTCCTGTTCAAGACCGGCAACGCTTCGGTGGCCGGCGGCGGCACGATCTTCACCGCGGGCATCGTGCTGGCGGTGATGATCCTGCCGATCATCACCGCGGTCACCCGCGAGGTGTTCACCCAGACCCCGCGCGGCCAGATCGAGGCCGCGCTGGCGCTGGGCGCCACCCGCTGGGAAGTGGTGCGCACGACGGTGCTTCCGTTCGGATTGTCCGGATACATCAGCGGCGCCATGCTGGGACTCGGCCGCGCGCTCGGTGAGACCATTGCGCTGCTGATCATCCTGCGCGGCACCCAGACCGCGTTCGGTTGGACGCTGTTCGACGGCGGTTACACCTTCGCCAGCAAGATCGCCGCCACCGCAAGCGAATTCAACGACCAATACAAGGCGGGCGCCTACATTGCCGCCGGCCTGGTGCTGTTCATCCTCACCTTCGTGGTGAACTCGCTGGCTCGTGCCGCGGTGGCAGGAAGGGGACGGTCATGACTTCCACGCTTGAACGGCCGGTCAAGGCGCCCGCGTTTCAGGGCGTGAGCCTGCGCCGTAAGCTGACCAACCACTTCGCCACGGTGCTGGTGACCCTTTCGTTGTTGGTCGCTCTGATTCCGCTGGCGTGGGTGCTGTATTCGGTGATCACCCGGGGGTGGGCCGCATTGACCTCACCCACGTGGTTCACCAACTCTCAGGCCGGGATGACGACGTTTACCGCCGGCGGCGGCGCCTATCACGCGATCGTCGGCACCCTGCTGCAGGGCATCGTGTGCTCGCTGATCTCCATTCCGATCGGCGTGATGGTGGGCGTGTACCTGGTCGAGTACGGCAGCGGAACCCGATTGGGCAAGGTGACCACGTTCATGGTGGACATCCTCACCGGCGTGCCCTCGATCGTGGCGGCGCTTTTCATCTACGCGTTGTGGGTGGCCACGCTCGGGTTCGGCCGGTCCGGGTTCGCGGTGTCACTGTCGTTGGTGCTGTTGATGATTCCGGTGATCGTGCGGGCCACCGAGGAGATGCTGCGCATCGTGCCGATGGATCTGCGCGAAGCAAGTTACGCACTGGGCGTACCCAAATGGAAGACCATCGTCAGGATCGTGATCCCGACGGCGCTGTCGGGCATCGTCACCGGCATCATGCTGGCGCTGGCCCGCGTGATGGGTGAGACCGCACCGTTGCTGATCCTGGTCGGCTACGCCCAGGCGATGAACTTCGACATGTTCGGCGGTTTCATGGGATCTCTGCCGGGCATGATGTACGACCAGATCTCAGCAGGTGCAGGCGCCAACCCAGTGCCCACCGACCGGCTCTGGGGTGCGGCGCTGACGCTGATCCTGCTGGTCGCCCTGCTCAATGTCGGAGCGCGCACGGTCGCCAAATTCTTTTCCCCCAAGAAGGTGTAGGAGCTATCCATGGCCAAGCGGCTGGACCTCAAGGACGTCAACATCTATTACGGCGCATTCCACGCCGTCTCCGACGTTTCGCTGTCGGTGCACCCGCGCAGCGTGATGGCTTTCATCGGTCCGTCGGGCTGCGGTAAGTCGACCGTGCTGCGCACGCTCAACCGCATGCACGAGGTGATCCCCGGGGCCCGCGTGGAGGGCTCGGTGCTGCTCGACGGTGAGGACATCTACGGCGCCGGGGTGGATCCGGTGGGCGTGCGCAAGACCATCGGCATGGTGTTCCAGCGGCCGAATCCGTTCCCCACCATGTCGATTCGCGACAACGTGGTGGCCGGTCTGAAGCTGCAGGGCGTCCGCAACAAGAAGACCCTCGACGAGGTCGCGGAGCGTTCGCTGCGAGGCGCCAACCTCTGGAACGAGGTCAAGGATCGTCTGGACAAGCCCGGTGGTGGCCTGTCGGGTGGTCAGCAGCAACGCTTGTGTATCGCCCGCGCCATCGCCGTGCAGCCCGACGTGCTGTTGATGGATGAGCCCTGCTCGGCGCTCGACCCGATCTCGACGCTGGCCATCGAAGATCTGATCTCCACGCTCAAGCAGGATTTCACGATCGTCATCGTCACGCACAACATGCAGCAGGCCGCCCGGGTGAGCGATCAGACAGCGTTCTTCAATCTCGAGGCCACCGGTAAGCCCGGCAAGCTGATCGAGATCGATGACACCGAGAAGATTTTCTCCAACCCCACCCAGAAGGCGACCGAGGACTACATTTCGGGCCGCTTCGGCTGAGTTTCTCCTGCTCGCGCTATGGGGTGAGCACCACCCGGGTGCCAGAGGGTTCGCCGCCCGTCCATACCTCGGCGACATCGGCCAATGCCCTTGGCTGGGTGTGTAATTCGAGTTGGTCGGTGGCGACCATCTCGAACAACCTCGGCAATGCCTCGCTACGGGCGCGGCCCAGCACCTCGGGTGGAACGCTGCCGATGCCGACCCCGCGCAGCGTGATCCCGGTGCCGCGCAAGACTCCCGCATCCAGTGCCAGCGTCGGCCCGGCCATCGACCCGATCTGAACGAATCGGGTCGGGTGGTAGTGCGCGGCAGGGTGACTGGCGGCCAAGGCAGTGAGCACCTCGGCGGCCGGGTCGCCCCACAGGTAGTCGAGCACCGCGTCAAACGGTCGTTGGGCGTGCATCTCGGCGACCCGAGCGCCGAGATCCTGCTGCCCGAGGGGGATCGTGTCCTGAGTGCCGGCCGACCGTAACCACTCCAGCCGTTCGGTGTTGCGCCCGGCGGCCACCACCGTCTCGGCGCCGAACATGGTGCCGGCCAATTGCGCTGCCATGGAACCGGTTACGCCGGTGGCGCCCAAGATCAGCAAATGGTCGCCGGGCTTGACGGCCGCGGCGTGCGACAGCGCGGTCCAGGCCGAGATGCCGGGATTGGGCAGGGCGGCGGCGGTCACCGAGTCGACGTTCTCCGGGATCTCGACGACGCCGCGGGGCTCGACCAGGGCGCGTTCTGCCATCATGCCGGAGAATCCGAGGGCGCCGGTGTAGATGCGACGGCCGTCGGCGAGCCGTGCCACACCGTCGACGCCCGGAATGGCCGGCAGGGCAATCTCCTTGCTGGCGTAGTGCTTTCCGGACACCAGTGCCCGGGTGAGGTTGGTCAGCGCCGATGCTTCGACGGCGGCCACCTCGGCGCCGTCGCTCGGCTGGGGCTCGGGCACGTCGGTGTACACGGGGTTGTTGCCCCATGCGGTGACCAGTGCGGCCTTCATGGCTGCTCCTTTGGTTTCCAAGGATATGGTTTCTATGGAAACAATCTACTCAGGCGTTCCGCGGGTGGCAAGATGGTTTCCGTGAAAACCAAACTTGAGCTGATCGACGCCATCGCCGGGCTGTTGGCCGCGGTGGGGGACCGGCTCGGGAACGACGGCGAGGATGACGCGGAACGCGACTTCATGGCGGCCCGAATCCCGCCGCGATTACAACCGCTGGTGCGGACGCTACCGACCTCGTCGATGCACCTGCTGGCCGAGATCACCGAAGGCCCGGTCAGCGTGGTGGGGCTGGCGGCGCGCTCCGGCCGGCTCAAGGGCACGGTGTCCAAGCACGTGCAGCGGCTGGTCGAGGCCGGCCTCGTGGAGCGCACGCCGGTACCCGGCAACCGCAAGGAGATCGAGCTCGGCCTGACCGCGGACGGACAACTCGTCGCCGACGTGCACCGCACGATGCACGAGGAAATGGACCGTGGAACGCGTGACTTCCTGCTGCGCTACAGCGGGGCTGACCTACAGGTACTGGTCAAAGTACTTGGGGACCTGGCCGGGGCGCACAAGGACGGCGTCCGGCTGGTGCCGCCGGCCGACCGGCCCTGAATCACTGGTTGGAAGAAACCGATTCCCCGTCCGGGTAGGTGCCTGTGACCTGGAAGATGACCCGCCGTGCCACCTCGACGGCATGGTCGGCGAAGCGCTCGTAGAAGCGGCTCAGCAATGTCACGTCGACAGCAGCTGTCACCCCGTGCTTCCACTCCCGGTCCATCAGAACCGAGAACAGGTGACGATGCAGATCATCCATCGCATCGTCCTCCTCCTGGATCCTGGCGGCCTTCTCCGGATCCTGGGTCAGCAGCACCTCCCGCGCGGCATGGCCCAACTCGACGGCCACCCGCCCCATCTCGGCGAAATAGCCGTTCACTTCCTCGGGCAGAACGTGCTGGGGATGGCGCCGACGCGCGATCTTGGCCACATGCAGCGCCAGCGCACCCATGCGGTCCACATCGGCGACGATCTGGATCGAGCCCACCACAGCCCGCAGGTCACCGGCAACGGGCGCCTGCAGCGCGAGTAACACGAACGCAGACTCCTCGGCCTGGGTGCTCAGCGTGGTCATCTTGTCGTGGTCGCTGATCACCTGCTCGGCGAGCGCGAGATCGGCCTGCAAGAGGGCCTGGGTGGCCAGCTCCATTGCGGTACCCGCCAACTCACACATCTGCCCGAGTTGGTCCGTCAGCGAGTGCAGTTGCTCATGGTATTGGGTACGCATGCTTGCAAGATTATGCGGTCAGCAGGCCTGTAGTCACGATGCAACGATGAACGAACGGTGAATGCCGCGCGCCCGGTTCAGAAGCTATTCGCAGGTGGTGTCGGCCGCGTTGGTGACGTTCAGGTCCTCCGGGAGGTGCGTCGGGCTGCTGCTGGTGCCCTTCAGCACATGTACCTGCACCTCCGAACCGCTCGGTGACGGAGCATTCACCGTGTTGAAATCGGAGCCCAGAACCACCTGCACCACGTCGCCCATGCCTGACACCCGCTCGATGGTGGGGTTGGCGAAGGAACTGGCCACGGTCGCGGCCGCCTCCTCGTTACCGGGGGAGAAGAACACCGTCGTCGCCGGGAGCGTGCTCGGGTAGTCGTCAGGAGTGTTGACGTTGAAACCGTGTTCCTGCAGCTCGGTGGCCGCGGTCGAGGCCAGACCGCTCTGGCCGGTGGAGTTCGACACCTGCACCGTGACCTGCTGCGGTTCGGTGGTGACGGCATTGACCATCTCACCGCTGTCCGTCGTGTCCGGTGCGGGTGCCGGCGCGGTCGACTGAGGAGTCTCGGATGGAGCGGCCGCCTGCACCGTGGACGACTCCGGGGTGCCGGGCACCGGGGTGTTGTCCGGGTTCTTCTCCCCGGGCAGCGGATCGTCGTTGATGATCGCGTCGAAGAGTGCCCGCATGTCCTCGAGACGCGGGACCTCGTTACCGTACTCGTCGGCGTATCCGACGGTCGGCACGGTGACGAAGGTGATCCGTCCGGCGTTCACGCCTTGTACGGACTGCCCGAGGTCAACCAGGTCCTTGGTCCTGATGTTGTCGACGAAGCTGTCGCTGATGAACATGTTGACAACGTTGTTCAGCTTGTTCAGCGAGAAGAACGTGTCTCGAGAGATCAGCGCTCGCAGCAGCGAGGACAAGAACAGCTGCTGGCGTTTGATGCGCCCGTAGTCCCCGTTGTATTCGGTGGTCACCTGACGGGCCCGCACATAGTTCAAGGCGGTGTGCCCGTCGACCATCTGGCGTCCGGCGTGCGGTAGGACGGTGCCGAGCTCGTAGTCCTCGAGGGGGGTGGTGGTGCACACCTCGACCCCGCCCAGCGCGTCGACCATCTTGGAGAAACCGGAGAAGTCGACGGCCATGAACCGGTTGATGGACAACCCGGACAGCTTCTGGATCACCTTCACCAGGCACTTCGGGCCGCCGAAGGCAAAGGCCGAGTTCAGCTTGGTCTCGGTGTAGACCTCGTCCGGGCCGTAGGTCTCGGTCTCCGCGTCGTACAGCGGACCGTAGGCCGTCGTTTCCGGGTTCCATGGTTCGCACTTCATCGGATCGATCGACAGGTCACGCGGAAATGACACGGCGACAACACGTTCCCGGTTGGCCGGGATGTTGACCAGCATGATGGTGTCGGATCGCGCACCGCCGGCATCTTCGGTGTCGCCGGCGCCCATGCCCCCGTTCTCGCCGAACCGGCTGTCGGTTCCGATGATCAGAAAGTTCTCGTCGCCGAACTGGGCGTTCGGGTCGAGGATGTCGCGCGAGTTGAGATCCAGCGCGGCGACCTTGTTGAGGCTGGCGTTCTTCGAGGACTGCCACTGCCAGGCCCCACCGGTCAGCACCAGGGTCAGGACCGCGAGCATCGCGGCAGCGGCCCGTCCGGCCAGCATCACCCGGCGATTGATCGGCGGCCGCACCGCCTCGATCACAGTGGTTTCGTCGGGGTCGTGCTCGTCTGGCGGTATCGGGCGGACGCGCCACGGGGGGCGCTCCGCGGGAGCGTCATAGTCGTAGACCGCCAACGCCGGCAGGACGTCGGTGTTGGTGTTGTCGGTCTCCATCTCAGGGGCCGACGGGTCTTCGAGCGGTTCTTCGAACCGTGCCGGGAAATCCTCGGCGTCCTCCGATCCGTGGGGATCGTCGGCCTCCGGGTCGATTCGGACCGCGGCGATGACGTCGGTCGGATCGGGCACGTGCGGGCGGGCATAGGCCGGTGCATAGTCCGGCTCCAGCTCCAGTTCGGGCTCCGTTTCGGCCTCGGCTTCGGGCTCGAACTCTGGCTCGGGCTCCAGTTCGAACTCGGGTTCCCAGAAGTACGCGGGTCCAGCTTCCGGTTCGGGGTCGGGTTCCTGGAAGTAGGCCGGTTCGGGGTCGGGTTCCTGGAAGTAGGCCGGTTCCGGCTCGGGTTCAGGTTCAGCGTCGAGTTCTGGCTCTGCCTGATAGGCCTCGTCGGGCTCCAGCCGGTGGCGGCTCGGGGTGAAACCGGTACCGGCGACCTTGGCGATCAGATCGGCGACAGTTACCCCGTCGGCGTGGCTGCCGGTGGGCTCGTCGACGGATAAATCTTCGGGTGACGAGGCATCCTGGCGTTCCCACGGCGCGGCGCCTGGCAAAGGCTGCCGGGATCGGGTAATCCATTGGTTGTCCGACGAATCCTCCGGCGAGCGGTGCCGACGGCCGGGAGTGGCGTTATGAGCGTCACTCATGTCCTTACCGGCCTCCGACTCTTCGAACTCGCGCGTGCGCGTCGGTGCGCATCGTTCCCGCAGTGTGATCTGGGTGCTGCTGAGGTTTTCTCCTCATCTCTTCTAGCAGCACAGTGCCGGACTGGCTACCTGAGCCGGCCGCGACAGGGTTTTCATCGTACTGACGCATCCTGAGACTGAGCTAGACCCAACCCGGTGACAGAGCTGTCTCGATGTCATCTCGGCGCGAGCGCAGGTCAGCCTCCGGAATGCATCACATCGGCTCCGGCCGGGACCGCGCAGTCGTCGGGGTCGTCGAGCCACCCCTCGGGCAGGGACACCGAGGCGGCCGACCCCTGCCTGCCGCGGGGGCCGGTGGCCGCGGGCGGGAACGGTGCGTCCGCGTCCAGTTGGTCGAGCAGGCCGTCGAGCTCGGCGCGGGTCTTTACCAAGGCCAGCCCGCGGCGCAGATCAGCGCCGGCCGGGAACCCGTGCAGGTACCAGGCCACGTGCTTGCGGATGTCGCGCATGCCCTTGTCTTCGCCGAAATGCTGGCTGAGCAGCTCGCCGTGGCGGCGCACGATGTCGGCCACTTCGCCCAGGGTCGGCGGAGTGGCGGGCCGCCGGCCGGTGAAGGCCGCGGACAGCTCGGCGAACAGCCATGGCCGGCCCAGGCAGCCGCGGCCGATCACCACGCCGTCGCATCCTGTCGCGGCCATCATCGCCAGCGCGTCCTCGGCCTCGAAGATGTCGCCGTTGCCAAGCACCGGGATGGTGGTGACATGGGCTTTGAGCGCCGCGATCTGATCCCAGTCGGCGGTGCCCGAGTAGCGCTGAGCCGCGGTGCGGGCATGCAGGGCCACGGCTGCCGCGCCCTCCTCAGCGGCAATCCGTCCGGCGTCCAGGTGTGTGTGATGCGCGTCGTCGATGCCGATCCGGAATTTCACCGTCACCGGAATGTCGGTGCCCTCGACACCGCGCACCGCGGCGGCCACGATCTGGCCGAACAAGCGCCGCTTATAGGGCAGTGCCGATCCGCCGCCACGCTTGGTGACCTTGGGCACCGGGCAGCCGAAGTTCATGTCGATGTGGTCGGCCATGCCCTCGTCGGCGATCATCTTCGCCGCCAGGTAGGTGGTATGCGGGTCGACGGTGTAGAGCTGCAGCGACCGCGGCGATTCGTCCGGGCCGAAGGTCGTCATGTGCATAGTGACGGGATGGCGCTCGACCAGGGCCCGCGCGGTGACCATTTCACACACATAGAGGCCGCTGACGGTGCCGGCGCGGGCGATTTCGAGCTCGCGACACAGCGTCCGGAAAGCCACGTTGGTCACCCCGGCCATCGGGGCGAGGACGACGGGACTGGGCAACGCGAACGGCCCGATCCGCAGTTGGGATCGGGCCGACGCTGTCGTCGCAGGCGGCGATGCGGTCAGGGTCATGAAGACGAGGACGACACCAGCAGGTTCTTCATCGCCTTCTTCTCGGCCACCTTGCGCTCGCGCTCCATGCGGCGCTCCTTGGCGACCTCGAACTTGTCGCAGGCGTCTTCGAGTTCTTCGACGATGCGGCCGAGGTCGTCGCGCAGTCGTGCGCCCTCACCCGTGAAGTCCTCACGCTCGAAGATGCGCCACTTGCGCAGGACCGGCATCACCACGTCGTCCAGGTGGATGCGCGGGTCGTAGACACCGCCGACGGCGATGACGACAGCCTTGCGGCGGAAGTCGGGCACGGTGTATCCGGGCATCTTGAAGTTGTCGAGTACGCGGTGCAGCGACGCCATGCCCTGGTTGGGGGCGATGTCGAGGCCGGCTGCCGAAACATCCCGGTAGAAGATCATGTGCAGGTTCTCGTCGGCGGAGATGCGCTGCAACAGCTGGTCTGCGATCGGGTCGTCACAGGCCTTGCCGGTGTTGCGGTGGCTGACGCGGGTGGCGAGTTCCTGGAACGACACGTACATGACGGAGTCGAACAGGCTCTCGGCAAACAGGTCGCCCTGCTGGTTCTGGCCGGGGGAGAAGCCGCGGGTGACCTGCTCGACGCGCAGCTCTTCGAGCTCGACCGGGTCGACGGCGCGGGTCACCACGAGGTAGTCGCGCAGGGCGATGCCGTGGCGGTTCTCCTCGGCGGTCCAGCGGTTGACCCACTGGCCCCAGGCGCCGTCCATGCCCATGTTCATCGCGATCTCGCGGTGGTAGGAGGGCAGGTTGTCCTCGGTGAGCAGGTTCTGCACCATCGCGGTCTTGGCGACCTCGGACAGCTTGGACTGCTCGGGGTCCCAATCCTGGCCGCCGAGCGCGTAGTAGTTCTTGCCGTCCGACCACGGGATGAAGTCGTGCGGATTCCAGTCCTTACGCATCCGCATGTGGCGGTTGATGCTGGTTTCAACGACAGGCTCGAGTTCGTGTAGGAGCTGCAGGTCGGTGTATTCCTGCGACATATGCCCTCACCCTCTCGCGTCCGGAGACGCTTCAGTTATCTGTACCTGTTGGTTGCAGTCAATATATCTGTGTAACCCGGTGACATCAAGTTGCCCCGCGGGCGCGTTCATGAGTCCTGCGGAGCAACCGCGCCGACGGTAGGATCCGCACGAACACCTGTCGGATACCCACGCTCGGAGGTTGGGCACACGTGAAAAAGCTTGTCGTTGGTGCCGGAGCCGTGGTTGGCGCAGGTGCGGCCGTGTCCCTGCTGTTCGGCGCAGGAGTCGCGGCTGCCGCCCCTGACGTGGTCGGCCAAACCTACTCGGATGCTTCGAGCGCGATCGAGAATACCGGTGCCAGCGCCAAGGTGGCGGTCACCGTCGGCAGCAAGCTGTCCCAGGGCGATTGCATCGTCACCAATGCATGGGATGCGCCCTTCGTGCGGGACGGCAATCACGCCTCCGGCGAGGTGATGGTGGCCCTGAACTGTGAGGGCGGTCATGCCACCGCCAACCACCCGGGCGCCTCGGTGGCCAGCCCGGCCGGCCGTGAGGCCAAGGCTGCTGAGGACCTGGAAGAGGCACGGCAGGCGTACGCCGAACAGCAGGCTCAACTTGCTCAGCAGGCCGAGCTTGCCGAGGTCAGCACCCCCGACGAGTAGGCTCATGCGTTCGGCTGCGTGACGCATAGCGTTCACTCGCAATTCGCTTCTGCGCCATCGGTTTTCGCAATTCTCTCGGTAACTTCCCGGCTGAAATCTGCAGTCGGGGTTGCCGTGAGGAGTCGGGCCAGTGATGAAGAGAATTGCCGTTTCCGCAGCTGGGGTAGCGATCGGGGTAGGTGCCTGCGGCCTGTTCGGGGGCGCAGTGGCGGCTGCCGCGCCCGACGTGGTCGGTGAGACGTACGAGGATGCCGCGTCGGCGATAGAGGACGGCGGCGGCAAGGCCAAGGTGGCGGTCACCGTCGGCAGCAAGCTGTCCAAGGACGACTGCGTGGTAACCCAGGTCTGGGACGCCCCGTTCGTGCGCGACGCCGGCGACGAGTACACCCATGCCGAGGACGAGGTGATGGTCTCCCTCAACTGCGACGGCGGGTATGCCTCCTCGACGCACTCGGGTGCGTCGGTGGCCAGCCCGGCCGGGCGCGAGGCGAAGAAGGCCGCTGATGAGGCTGCCGCTGCTGAGCAGGAAGAACTCGCCGAGGCCAGCACGCCGGACGAGTAAAAAGTTACGGTCGGCCGACCTTTCCGAGGCTAGAATTTCAATTAGCTCCCAGAACTCGTGACGTGTCGCGAGCTGTGGGGCGTCACACGGCACTACACAAAGCGCTGCCGCCCCACCTCCGGGAGAGATCACCGGACGGGGAAGGTCGGCCTAGATGAAGATCGCGATCGGGTTCGGAAGTGTCATCGGTGTGTCCGCTGCGGGTTTTGCGCTGGCCGTGGCGGGCGCGGGGGCGGCTCAGGCCGCACCGGATGTGGTTGGGCAGACATACAGCGACGCGGCCAGTGCCATCGAGGACAGCGGCGGCAGCGTGCACGTTGCCGTCACCGTGGGTAGCCGGTTGTCGCGCGACGAGTGCATCGTCACCAGCGCCTGGACGGTCCGGCAGTTGGTGCCGCAGACATCCGACACCTACTACGAATACAAGGAAGACGTCACCCAGGTGGCGCTCAACTGCGATGGCGACCACGCCACCGAGACGCATCCGGGCGCGTCGGTCGGCAGCCCAGCGGGCCGTGAGGCCAAGGCTGCCGAAGACGAGGCTGCCGCGGCCGAACAAGAACCGATCGCCGAGGCGAGCACCCCGGACGAGTAGGTCCCTCGCTCAGAAACTGCCGACCCGTCCCAGCAGCAGGTCGACGCAGTAGTCGATGAATTGTTCGCGGCTGGCAGGCAGTCGCTCGTCGAGATATGCCGTGAACAATGCGGTCAGGGCGCCGATCAGGCTGGTGGCGGCCATGGCTTGACGTACCGGGTCGGCAATGCGGGTGAGTTTGCGCTGCAACAGGCCGATGAAGTCTGGCATCCACTCGGCGCCCGAGCGGGTCAACACCGGCTCCGACTCCGGGGCGAGTAGCAGCACTCGACCCCGGGTGGGGTCGTCGACCATGAGCGCGACGAATTGTTCGACGGCCTCGCGGGGTGTGACAGCAGTCGTCAGGGCAGACATGGCCCGGGCGCAGACATCGTCGTAAACCGCCCGGACGAACGTGTCGCGGTCGTCGAAGCTTTCGTAGAAGTACCGCTCGGTGAGCTGGGCTGCTCGGCACACGGCCCGAACAGTCAGTGCCGGACCGTCGGCTTTGCCCAGCAAGGTGACGCCTGCGGCGATCAGGTCGTCGCGTCGACGTGCCGCGCGTTCCTGGAGCGGAACGCCCGACCATCGGCCGCGTCGTTGACCGGATGGCACATCTACTCCTAAGCTCCGATGACAACATGTGTAGTCACATTTGAAAACAGGACACCGTCTTGCCGGCAGAAAGCGCACCTGTGACACAAGATACTTCTGAGACATGCCCCGTGACCAGCGGATCCGCTGCGGCGGCCGGTTGCCCGGCCGCCCCGGGCGGATACGAGGCGCCGCCGATCCCACTCGGACCGGATTCGCTGACGTGGAAGTACTTCGGCGATTGGCGGGGGATGCTCCAGGGACCGTGGGCCGGGTCGATGCAGAACATGCATCCGCAACTCGGCGCAGCGGTGATGGAGCACTCGATCTTCTTCCAGGAACGCTGGCCCCGCCTGTTGCGCTCGCTGTACCCCATCGGTGGCGTGGTGTTCGACGGCCCCCGCGCACCGCAGACCGGTGCCGAGGTGCGCGACTACCACGTCGACATCAAAGGGGTCGACGCGCAGGGGCGTCGTTATCACGCGTTGAACCCGGAAGTCTTCTACTGGGCGCACTCGACGTTCTTCGTCGGCACGATCATCGTGGCCGACCGGCTCGCGGGCGGGATCTCCGAAGCCGACAAGCGGCAGCTCTTCGAAGAACACAAGCAGTGGTACTCGATGTACGGGATGAGTATGCGTCCGGTGCCCGAAACCTGGGAAGACTTCCAGGTCTATTGGGAACACATGTGCCGCAACGTGTTGGAGAACAACCAGGCTGCCCGCGACGTATTGGATCTTAGTGAGCTGCCGAAGCCGCCGTTTGCCTCGAAGTTGCCCGATTGGATGTGGGCATTGCAGCGCAAGCATCTGGTGCATCCGCTGTTCGTATGGTTCACCGTCGGGCTGTACCACCCGGCGGTGCGCGAGCTGATGGGATACACCTGGTCGGACCGTGATGAGAAGCGGCATCGCCTGCTGGGCAAGGTGATTGGCCACATTTTCAAGCTGGTACCCCGACGCCGCCGCATGCATCCGCGGGCGCGCACTGCGTGGGACCGGGCCACGGGGCGGCTTCCGGCCGATGCGCCACTGGTGCACACCCCGGCCCGCAACCTGCCTCCGGTCGGGCACCGCGACAACGGGATGCATTACTGCCCAAAGGTGTAGCGGCTTGAGTGAAGGCCCCGATTGCGGGGCCTCAGCGCCCGACGAACGGGGCGTTTTGCGGGCAGTAGACCTTGACTGCCCCCCGGACCAGGTTCGCCGCCTGGTGCTTGTCGATGCCGGCCTGGCTCATCAACTGACTGATGACTCCCCGGACGGTACGAGCGGGTTCGATCTTGCCCTTCGTGAGGGCATCACAGACGCCGCGGCCAACCTGGCCGGCCTCCTCGGCCGAGTTGGTCGGGATGTTCAGCTCTTTGACGAAGGTGAAGAACTGGTCGTCCTGGGTGTCCGCGTGGGCCGGTGCGGCCCCGAATGCGACGCTGGCAGTCAGCATGGCAGCACCTACCGCGGTGGCCATGGCTCGAGTGCGCGGACGCCGGGAGAACATTCTGCTGACTCCTTCATTCGATCTGTCGATCCCGAACGTGAACATGATGGCGAGTTTTCTGGAGATTCTCGCGATCTTCTTCACGTTCGGTGTCACTTCCGACCCCCGGGCATAACGATAAACGGGACCGGCCGCCGGTGCGTACCGGTGTCCACACCTGTGAGGCGGCTGTAGCGGTCCGGCTACGCGGGCGAAATTGGGCGGCAACGACGTCGGGCGAGGCTGGCGTCATGACGACCATCTATGACCAGATCGGCGGGGCCGAGGCGCTTGAGGCCGTCGTCGAGGACTTCTACCGGCGGGTGCTCGCCGACGACGAGCTGGCCGGCTTCTTCAGCGGAACCAACATGGCCAGGCTCAAGGGCAGGCAGGCCGAGTTCTTCGCCGCGGCGCTGGGTGGGCCAGTCGAGTACAGCGGTGCACCCATGCGGCAGGTCCATCAAGGCCGCGGCATCACCATGCACCACTTCAACCTGGTGGCCGGCCACCTTTCGGACAGCCTGGCCGGTGCCGGTGTGCCGGAGCCGATCCTCGGACAGATCATCGCCGCGATCGCTCCGCTGGCCGACGAGATCGCGACCGCGCGGAGCGCGTGAACCGCACCATGACCCGCCTTGCGGCGGGCGTGTGGTGCCCCCACCAGGGCTCGAACCTGGGACCTGCGGATTAAAAGTCCGTAGCTCTACCAACTGAGCTATAGGGGCGCGAGAAGACAGGGTACAAGATGACGCAAATTGGTGTTGCGACCACACGGTTTGAGGATTTGGGCATCTGTACCCTAAGCTATCGAAGCTCCCAACGAACGAAGTTGATGAGTACCCCGGAGAGATTCGGATCAGGCCCCCATCGTCTAGTGGCCTAGGACGCCGCCCTTTCACGGCGGTAGCACGGGTTCGAATCCCGTTGGGGGTACGCACCACGGAAACGTGGAGCATGCTGGAAAGTAAGGCCCTGTGGCGCAGTTGGTTAGCGCGCCGCCCTGTCACGGCGGAGGTCGCGGGTTCGAGTCCCGTCAGGGTCGCCATCACGGCGAGGCAGTTCGGTTTGCAAGAGCCGGTGCCTTCCGGCCAGGTAGCTCAGTTGGTACGAGCGTCCGCCTGAAAAGCGGAAGGTCGCCGGTTCGATCCCGGCCCTGGCCACTGAGAGAACCCACTGGTGACGGTGGGTTTTTCTGTATCTGGGGCACGTTGCTCGGAAGCCCGAATCTGACACATGTGACACATCGGCTTCCTTATTCCTCCGCGTCGGCCTACGAGGTGACACGAGATGTGTCATGTCTCCGGCCTACTGTGCGTCCATCTTCTTCCCGGTGGTGATCGAGCCGAGCATCGCCGCCGCGTCGGCGAGCGCATCGTGATTCGAGTGCGCGTACGTGCGCAACGTGAAGCCCGGATCCTGGTGCCCCAACCACGCGGCGATCACCACGGTGGGCACCCCGTTCAGATGCATCAGGGTCGCGCATGAGTGCCGCGCATCATGCAGCCGGACATGGGGGAGACCGGCGTTGGCGAGCGCCTTACGCCACGCCGCTGTGAGCGTATCCGGGGTGCGGGTCGGGGCAGGCGCAACGTTCGGTACGGGCGACCTCAAACATGCGGGGGAGCGTACGCCGGGACACTGACACGCACGAACGAGTTTCAGGGGCACGACCACCTTCGCCGTCGCAACCGATCACGCTGCCGCGACGATCATCACGAGGTGGTGTCCGGCCGGCGCCGGTACCACGTCGCGCGCGGAAGCAATCGTCAGCGGAGCGTCGAAGAGGGCGGACAGGAACTCGGCGAGTCGGGCTATGTCCGTGGTGCTGGCGCGGATCACAGGACGGGTTGCGGCGGTGTTGCTCATCCAACGAAGACTGCCACGGCGATGTGGCAGAGGTTATCTGGAACATCAAGGAGTGCAGACTAGTTCGGTGATCCTGCATCGCGCCTAGACGCCGTTGCAGGTCTTGGCTGTGTTGCTGGTTCCGCTGCACCTGCACCGGTTCCTGCATCGAGGAAATCGGTCGCGACGTGTCGGCCCGGCCGGTCAGACTGGCTCCATGCCCACCGCTGAATCCCGTGACGGCCGCGCCGCAGACCTCCGCGGGCGTGCCGCTCTCGTTCGCACGAACGGCTGGGAGCCGTACGAGAACGTGTGGAGCTCCGGAGAGGTCGCCGGAGTCCGTGCGGTGCTCGGCGAACCCGGCGCACTCGACGCCGCCGTCGAGGCGTGGGCTCCAACACTGTGGGGCGCCGCCGCGTCCGAGGCCGACGCACGCACCGGCTACTCGTCGACGCGGAGATGGTTCCTCACACTGCAGGGCGTCGCCGCTCTCGACGTGCTCCACGCCGCGGCGGGGAAGGTGGCCTCCTGCAGCAGGTTCCACAGTCTGGACGAGGCGCGACCGCAGCCGTAGAGCGCGACCGCAGCCGTAGAGAAGGGGTGGAGTAGGTGAACGACGACGACTTGGAGATGACGCCCGAGGAGAAGGCATCGCTCGCGGCCTCGCGCGCGGCGGTCGACGACCTGGCGACGGCGATCGTCCAGGGCGCTGACCCGGAGGAGGCCGCGGCTGCACTCGCCGCGGCGAGGCAGGCGACCGCGCGGATGGATCGGGAGGCTTTACTCAACAAGATCCACATGCCCGACACCGCAGCGGGATTCGAGGACGACTTGCGTCGGATCATGATGCGCATCCCGCCGAACTGGGGTCGTTGGATCGGTTGCAGCCGCGGCTGGTACCCGATCATCATCGAGCTCGACCAGGCGCTTGCCGCGCTCGACCCGGGGTACGAACTGCACCAGTGCAAGGAGAAGTTGGGGGCACTCCGCTACTACTTCGGCACCTCCGAGTCGATCGCAGAGGCGGATCGGCAGCGGATGGATGAGCTCGTAGACGAGGCCGAGGTGCGTTGCGAGGC
Source organism: Mycobacterium syngnathidarum (assembly GCF_001942625.1). Taxonomy (GTDB): domain Bacteria; phylum Actinomycetota; class Actinomycetes; order Mycobacteriales; family Mycobacteriaceae; genus Mycobacterium; species Mycobacterium syngnathidarum. Next base: position 18,427 of record NZ_MLCL01000087.1, on the reverse strand, counting down.
CACGTGCGAGCTCTGCGGTGAGCCCGGCGTGCGGCACGTGACGCCGCACGGCTGGTACCGCACGCTGTGCGAGGCGTGCGCGACCGCGGAGCAGAATGGCTACGAACCCGTCGGCGAGCTGGTCAACGTCCTCACCGCCGACATGGACGGGTTATGGCGCGTCGGATGCTACGGCGATGCCCCCGAGAGCTTCTGGGATCTGAACCGGGGCGAGGTCACCGTGAACGGTGTCCGGTACAGCGACTACGAGGTGCTGGCGATGCCCGGAGTGCTGAGGACGTGGCGGCTGCGGCCCGCCGACGGAACCGTGGTCGAGTCTGGAGTCGTCGCAGCGATCGAGAGGGTGCGCTGATGATCGCCGAGATCCGGCTGCTCACGAACTCCATCGAGATCAGCGAGCGCTTCTGGCGCGCGATCTACCCCACGGCCGACGCGGAGCGCGGTGCAGATCGCTGGGGTCGGCAGTCGGTACGGATCACCCCGCAGACCGGTCCGGACCTGCTGATCGGTGAGGCAGCAGCATGGAACTTGATCACGACGGTGGACATGGTCGTACAGACCGATGCCGGTGCAGCGCAACGGCTTCGGGACGCGGGGTTCGAGGTCGCGCATGACGGGACGCAGGCGGTCGATGTCAACGCAACCGATGCGACGGTCTTCTTGGTGGCGCAGCCGTGATGACAGTCGGCGAACTGATGGGGAAGCTCGCCGCGCTGCCGCCTGACACCCCTGTCCTCGTCACAGGTTATGAAGCGGGCTTCGCGCCGTGCACTCTGTCGGTGGAGCAGGTGCAGGAACTGGATCGAACGTCCGACGGCGAGTATCTCGGCCGGTACGTCATGCCCGCCGAGGCCGCAGAGGAGCTCGACGGGTGCGGTTCGGACTGGCTGTACATGGTCGGGCGCGAGCTGCCTAGGCGCGTCGGTGAGCCGTTCCGGGCTGTGCTGCTGAGACGGGAGGGACGCTGATGACCAGGGACAATGCGTACTGGGAGGGGACGAGCCGCGTGGTCGAAGCGGGCGAGTACCAGGTGGTCGGGCCCCTCGAACTGGGCCCGGCGGCAGCAGCCTGGCTGCGGCTGTCCAGGATCACGCTCTACACGCCGGCGCAGGTCATGCAGCATGTCGCTGCGGCCTACGCGGCGGTGCTGAACGCCGGACCCGTGGTGAGGATGAGCGGGATGCGCTCCTGCCAACCCCGGGACCGCAACCGCCGCGCTACGAAGTTTGCCGGCGAGCAGGGAGTGGCGGCGGGCGAGTAGCCCAAGCGCGACGGAGCCCCGGCCGACGAATCGGCCGAGGCTTCGTTTGTGCGGGGCGTCAGCAGACGGTGGGCTGCCTGCGAGTCTCGGGGTTCAGGCATGTCGGGATCAAAGCCCAGAATTTGGAGTCGTTCCCGCCCGTTGCCCAGCCAACGTAGGCAAATCCGTACGATAATTCAGCGTATAACAGCGGTTTCAGAGACGCCAAACATCTTCCGTAGCTCACGTTTGAGAATCTTCCCGGTCGCGTTTCTTGGCAGCTCGATGACCGATTCGACCCGGCGGGGACATTTGTAGCCGGCGATACGTTCGCGACAAAATTGGATTACCTCTTGTTCAGTGATATTTGTTTGCCCTACTGGCACGACAACCGCCAGCACGGTTTCACCCCACCGATCGTGCGGTATACCTATCACTGCAACATCCGAAATAAACGGATGCTGATTGAGGATCTGTTCCACCTCAATTGGGTACACATTCTCGCCACCTGAAATAATCATGTCATGCTTGCGGTCGACAAGTGTGATGAATCCGTCGTCGCCTTCGAAGGCGAGATCGCCACTGTGAAACCAACCGCCGCATATCACTTCTGCTGTAGCGTCCGGGAGACCCCAGTATCCGGCGCATACATTGGGTCCGCGAAAAATGAGCTCGCCCACGTCACCTTGACGCACGTCACGGTCGAAGTCGTCGACGATTCGAGTCTCTACGTGGAGGAACGGGCGTCCCACGGAGCCGGCCTTGGTCAAGACGAATTCTTCCTCCAATATCAGGGCGGCCGGAGACAATTCGGTCATACCGTAGCCCTCCGACAACAGCAGACCTTTCGCTCCATAAGTTTCGATCAGCGGAAGCGGGCAGGGCGCGCCCCCGCTGAGGAGCCAACGGAGGTTTTCAAGGTTATGTGATCCGAAGTCGGGCAGCGCCGCCAGATCCGCCCACATTGTCGGAACCATGAACTGTACGGTGACGCCTTTTTGTGCCAAAAGTTCTAGGACTCGTGGGGCGTCGAACTGCTCCTCCACGATCACCGTTCCACCCGCGTACAGAAGCGGAAGAGTGAATAGCCCCAACGCGCCTATATGAAACAGCGGGGCAACGGTTACCGTGACGTCGGTACCGGTTATGCCTTTGCCCGCGGTTAGCATATTCACCGCATTCCATTCTAAGTTGCCGTGAGTGAGCATGGCACCCTTGGGCCTGCCCGTCGTGCCCGAGGTGTACATGATTACAGCAAGATCATGCGGATTCGCAGGCTCACTACCCCCAGAACAACTGGCGTCAACCGATACGTCAACTCGTAGGGAGATTTCACTGGCATCGACTATTGTCGGAGCCGATGTCTGCATCTCCGCGGCCGCCTCGCGGGCCAGGCGTTCTCGCAAAGAGTCATGGAAGAGAATCGACGCCTGGGAATTATCAAGGATGTACGCGACCTCACCCTCCGACAAACGGAAGTTGATGGGAACGGTCACGGCGCCAAGCTTCGCCGCGGCAAAAAGCAGCTCAAGAAACGTTGTCGAGTTGCCCATCAGGAGCGCTACTCGATCACCTCGCCGAACCCCCGAGGCACGGAGCATCTCGGCCAGGATCCCCGAACGCCGGTCGAGGTCTGCGTATGTGAACTCGGTTCCCTCCCTTCCATCGACGAGGGCGATCCGATTAGGCGTGCGCGATGCACGTCTCGTTATCCACTCACCGATCCCGAGCGCCATGCCAACTCCTTCATCCATGCCTTGAGTTATCGATACTAACCGTTTGTACGGTCATGATGCGCAGTACGAGCGTCCGCAGCTCTGCGCACATCATCACCCCGCAGCACCGACTGGTTAACGTCTGAGGTATCGATGCTGACGATGTCCTCAAATCTCCTTGCCCTACGGGGTCATTCGCCACAGCCAGAATAGGGTCAGGCGCGGGCCGATCGAGATGAATCACCGATCAGCGCCGAGATGCAGATGGAGCGCTATTGACCGTACGCGCGGTCAGTGTAATACTCGGACACCGTTGAATCCCCGTTGAGGAGTTGATTGGATGGCGAATCGGCCGGTGCATCAGAAAGACGACGCCCTGCCCCGATTGCGAGCCCCCGGTGTGGTTCGAATCGGCAACTGCTCGGGCTTCTACGGTGATCGACTGTCCGCGATGCGCGAGATGCTCACCGGCGGTGAGCTCGACTACCTCACCGGGGACTACCTCGCCGAACTGACCATGCTCATTCTAGCTCGCGACCGGGCGCGAAACCCCGGCGGCGGTTATGCGAAGACTTTTCTGCGGCAAATGGAAGACTGCCTAGGGCTGGCTCAAGACAACAACGTCCGTATCGTCACAAACGCTGGCGGACTCAATCCCGCGGGTCTAGCCACCGCAATACGCACGCTCAGCGATGATCTCGGCATTCCGGTGGCAGTCGCGCACGTAGAGGGTGACGATCTACTGCCACGCGCAGCCGAGCTCGGGTTGGGTTCTCCACTCGCGGCCAATGCCTACCTTGGCGCTTGGGGCATCGTAGAGTGCTTGAACTCCGGAGCAGACATCGTGGTAACGGGGCGAGTTACCGACGCCTCACTCACGGTGGGGCCTGCTGCCGCGCACTTTGACTGGGGTAAAACGGATTACGACAAACTTGCTGGGGCAGTCGTTGCCGGGCACGTCATCGAATGTGGTGCACAAGCAACCGGCGGCAACTACGCATTCTTCGGCAGTATCGACGACATGGGGCACCCCGGCTTTCCCATAGCGGAGATTCATGACGACGGCTCCTCGGTGATCACGAAACATCCTGGCACGGGAGGTGAGGTCAGTGTCGGAACGGTGACGAGCCAGCTGGTTTACGAGATCACCGGCGGCCGTTACGCCAATCCCGACGCGACCGCGCGAATAGACAGTGTGACTCTCGCTCCAGACGGTCCAGACCGGGTGGCGATCTCGGCAGCGAAAGGGGAACCGCCGCCGCCGACATTGAAGGTGTCTGTCAATGACATCGCCGGATACCGCAATGCGGTGACGTTCGTGCTCACCGGACTGAACATCGAGGCAAAGGGCCAATTGGTCCGTCGGCAACTTGAAGCTGCGCTTCCGATCAAACCAGCAGAACTCGAGTGGACGTTAGCCCGAACCGACCATCTGAACGCGGACACCGAGGAGACAGCGAGCGCCCTGCTGCACTGCATTGTTCGAGATTCCGATCCTGCCAACGTGGGACGCGCATTCACAGGCACCGCAATAGAACTCGGTCTCGCGAGCTACCCAGGGTTTCATGTCACCGCACCCCCAAGCGACAGCCAAGCATACGGTAGGTTCACCGCCGCCTCCGTGAAGGCGAGTTTGGTCCGACATTCCGCCGTGCACGCCAACGGGAACCGCGTTGATATCGCCCCTGCTAGTCACACTCGCGAGCTTATTGCGACCGAACAGCCACCGCTTCCAGACCGATTGGTGCACGGGCCGACATTGCGCCTCCCACTCGGCACCATCGCCGGTGCCCGTAGTGGAGACAAGGGCCACAGCGCCAACGTCGGCGTATGGGTCCGTACAGATGAACAATGGCGCTGGTTAGTCCACACCATATCTGTTGCAATGCTCAAAGAACTACTGCCGGAGACCGCCGACCTCCCAGTCCACCGACACCTGCTACCCAACCTACGCGCAGCTGGCCCGTTCCACCTGCCGCCGGCTGCCGCTGGCCCAGACGCCACAGGATCCCGACGCTGAAATGAGGGCCTGGCTGCGCGCCTATGCCACGAAACACCCGTGTCATGGGTTTCGGCGTGCCTGGGCGGCGTTGCGCTACGACGAGCACCGTGAGGTCAACAAGAAGAAGGTCCACCGGCTGTGGCGCGAGGAGGGCTTGCAGGTGCGGGTGCACAGCCCGCGCAAGCGGGCCGGGGTGTCGTCGATCCCGGCGATCGTCGCCGATGCGCCGAATGTGGTGTGGGCGATTGATTTCCAGTACGACTCGACCGTCGACGGCAAGGCGATCAAGATCGCGTCGATGATCGACGAGCACACCCGGGTTTCGCTGCTGAACCTGGTGGAGCGCTCGATCACCGCCGACCGGCTCGTCGATGAGCTCCAAGCCGTGTTCGCCGCGACCGGTGGCCCGCCGAGAGTGCTGCGGATGGACAATGGGCCGGAGTTTATTTCCCAAGCGCTGCAACAGTTCTGTGAGAACAAGGTGGGCATGGTCTATATCCCGCCCGGCACTCCGTGGAACAACGGATACATCGAATCGTTCAATAACCGACTGCGAAAGGAGTGCCTGAACCGCAACCACTGGAACACCCTGCTCGAAGCCCGGGTGGTCATCGGCGACTTCAAGCACGACCACAACCACCGCCACCGGCACTCAGCCCTGGGCTACCGAACCCCGGCCGAGTACGCTGCGGCATGCAGGCACACCCACACCCCGATGGCCTGCCAGATCAACTGAATCCGGATCAAACAAACCCGACTCTAGAACCGGGTGGACTCAGTAACGGGGACTCGCCAAGAGGTCGACAGCATTCACCCCCGCCGAGGCGGATCAAAGTCGCGGCGGTTCCAGCATGTAGATATTTGCCGTAACGCTTGCATGCCCAACAGCACCTGTGCATACTAACCGTACGCACGGTCGGTACTCGGGCAATTGGTCTCGCGGACGTCCCCGACGCGCAGGCATTGATGCCCCGCGTAGCAATCAGGAGGATCCAACAATGTTCACTTCCACCCCGTTTGGTCTACGCTGCGGCTTCCGATGACAATCTCCGAATCCGGCTCCGCGACAACGGGAACCCGCGATGCCATAGGCGAGGTTGCGGATGGGGCGCGCAGGTACATTGCGTCCCACCCGTTGATGTCGCTGGGGACATTGGGCGGACAGGCCGTACTAGCGGTGCGCACTGTTCAGTGCTTGTTCACCGATGCACTCGCTCGCCGCTTCCAGTTCCGAGAGTTCATACAGCAGGCCGCATTCATGGCCTCAACAGCCTTTGTCCCAACAATATTCGTGACGATTCCGATCGGTGTAACACTGGCGATCCAGTTCAGCTTGTTGGCAGGACAAGTGGGCGCAACGTCGCTGGCGGGAGCTGCCACAGGGCTCGCAGTCATCCGCCAAGGTGCGCCACTCGTTGCAGCTGTCTTGTTGGCAGCCGCGGTAGGTTCGGCAGTCTGCGCAGACCTGGGATCCCGAACGATGCGTGAAGAGATCGACGCGATGACGGTGATGGGAGTTTCGCCGATCCACCGCCTGGTAGTTCCGCGTTTTGCGGCTGTGATCATTGTGGGAATAGCACTGACTGGCTTAACCAGCTTTGTAGGCTTCCTCGCCGGCTACACATTCAACGTCTACATGCAAAACGGCACGCCGGGATCTTTTGTCGCGACGTTCTCCTCGTTCGCAACGATCGGCGACCTGCTGTTGGCGCTCGCCAAGGCCGTGGTCTTCGGCGCCATTGTGGCGATCGTGAGTTGCCACAAAGGCTTGAGCACTCGCGGTGGGCCCGCCGGAGTCGCCAACTCGGTGAACGCAGCAGTCGTCGAGTCGATACTGCTACTGATGACTGTCAACGTGGTCATGACCCAGCTGTATATCATCGTTTTCCCCAAAGCGAGTTTCTAGCCCATGACGGCACCCACCCGGTTCCGCCCGCCAGGGACGCAGATGGTGGCAAGCTCCGCGCTCGTCGCAGGACTGGTCGTGGCAAAAGCTGGCCACATCAGCTACTTCTTCCGCAACATCCTGTTATCGATCCCCCTTGTCGTGCGCCGCTATCGAAAAGAGTTCACGCGGGTACTGGTCGATATCAGCTGGGGCAACGGCTCGATTGTGGTCGGTGGCGGGACCATAGGCGTTGCGATCGTGTTGGGCGCCACAGCGGGCGCGCTGATCAGCGTAGAGGGATTCAACGCCTTGAATCTGCTTGGGCTGGGCCCAGCCACCGGGCTGATTTCCTCGTTTGTCGGTACCCGAGAGCTGGCGCCTGTGATGATCGCGTTGGCATTCGCGACCCAGGCAGGCTGTCGATTTACCGCACAATTAGGCGCAATGCGCATCAACGAGGAGATCGATGCCCTTGACACCCTTGGCATCAACTCAGTTGCATACCTGGTAACAACCCGAGTGGCCGCGGCTGTCACAGCCGCCGTTCCGCTATTTCTCGTATGTCTTGCGGCGGCTTACCTTTCGGCTGAAATGGTTGCGGCGGCGGTAAGCGACCACTCTGTCGGTACCTATATGCACTACTTCAATCTGGTTGCAAGCGGACGCGACGTCTTCTTTGCCGTGATCAAGGCCGTGGTGTTTGTCTTCGCAGCATCCACGATGCAGTGCTACTACGGCTACTACGCGAGCGGTGGCCCAGCCGGCGTCGGTGTCGCCGCCGGGAGGGCGATGCGCGCCAGCATCACTGTCGTGATCATCGTGAACATGCTTCTCACTATGGCGCTTTGGAGCGTCGACTCTGGCGCCAGGTTCGGAGGGTAGCGTGACAAACTCCTTCGACACTGACTCCCGCGGCCCATCCAATCGGCGTCTGTTCGTCGCGGGAGTTTGCTTTCTCACCGTCATCACTAGCGTCATCGCGTTGTGTCTCATGAAGTCTCAAGGCAGGCTTGACAACATAGTTCGTGTGACCGCTGAGCTGATGAACGTGGGCGACGGTCTTCCTGCGAAGTCAGATGTCAAGTTTCGAGGCGTACTTGTAGGCGAAGTTAGCGACGTCGAGCTTTCCGGCGTAGGACGACCGTACATTGTTCGAATCAACCTCAAACCCAATCATGCATCCAGCATCCCCGACACGGTCACGGCGCGAGTTGTTCCGTCCAACGTCTTCGCGGTTTCGTCGGTGCAATTGGTCTCGAACGGGCTGGACCTGTCTCCGCTGCGCTCTGGCTCAGTGATACGCGAGGATCACACCCTACCCACGGTTTTGTTCCAGTCTTTGTTAACCAAAGTTCGCGAATTACTCAAGTCAGTGAGCCGAGATGACAACGACAACACCATCGGTGTGCTCGCAGCTCTCAGCGGCGCGGCCGAAAGCCGCGGCAGTAGCATCCGTGCGGCGGGCAGCGACCTCCACCACATTGTTACGCAGCTGAATAATGTTGTCGGCGATAACAATGACCCCACCACCATATCGGCACTCGCGACTGCGGCCAATGCGCTACGACAAGCTGAGCCAGTTCTGAGCGACGCTCTCGACGAGGCGATCGCACCCATGCGTGCACTGACCGAAACGCGATCTCAGCTGACTAACTTGATCTCGGCAGGCACCAATACGACTACAACACTTGGTGAGGCGTTCGATAACCACACCGACCGCCTTATTGCCATTACCACCCAGTTGACCCCTGTTATCGGCACGCTCGCCGACAACTCCGATGAATTCACACCGATCGCAACCAGGATGACGAGAATGGCCGAACGCGTCGAGGCCAATTACGACACCGAAAGACACAACTACGTCATCAAGGTAATCGTCAGTCTGGCGCCTTTCCGACAATACGTCCGCGCTGATTGCCCCCGTTACGGAGAACTCGAGGGGCCAAGTTGTCAAACAGCGCCAGAGGTACCGACTGCGCCCGATCTGTTGCCGGCATTAGGATCAATGGGAATCCCACCACCGAATGGGATCACGGAGAATCGACCGAATCTTGCTCCACCGCGTGATTCGGTTCGGCACGCCGGCGACGTACCTGGCGGGATTCCTCCGAGCGCTCACCCCACCCCTGGCCCGCCAATCTCAGATCCCGGCAGTTCGCTCGCGCCCACGGAAGCATCGGCCCCAGAAACAGTGATTACGACTCCTTCTGATAAGCCCGAGGAGGCCTCGTCCGAAACGTTCGGGCTGCCACAGAATTACGAACAGGAGTACGGAGGGAGTGTCGGCCCGGTCGGCAGCGTCGCCGAGAACTCCCAGTTGAGCCAAGTAGTAGGCCGCGAGGCCGATTCGGCAGTTCAACTTCTACTCGGACCGGTGTTGCGGGGCGCGGCGGTACACATCACTCCGGACACAGGAAGGTAGAAGATTGAGCATCCGAAAGTCATCGATCGGTCTTGTCATCTTTCTGGTTTTGTGCATATCGGCCACGTGGCTCGTATCTGTGACGTTGCTGCGCCAGGTCAGCGGGCCAGTCGCTACCTATTCGGCGATATTCACGAATGTCGCAGGCCTACATCCTGGAGATGACGTTCGAGTCGCGGGTGTACGCGTCGGCCGTGTAGATGAAATCTCACTGGAGGAAGATGCCCTGGCAAAAGTAACGTTCCGCGTCCAGCGGGAGCAAACCCTTTACACCGACACCGTTGCATCCGTCACCTACCAAAATATCGTCGGACAGCGTTATATGGGCCTGTCTCCTGGCCAGGACAATAGTCGGCGCATCCTCGGTAATCATGGTCAGATACCCGTCGAGAAAACCGAGCCATCATTTGACATTACTCACCTATTGCGTGGATTTGAACCGCTCTTCGCACTGCTCGATCCGAGTCAAGTAGAAAATCTCACCAACGGAATTATTCAAGCTTTGCAAGGGGATAGTGGCTCGGTCCTTACATTGATCACGCAGACATCCGCTCTGGCTGAGCTGTTCGCTGGCCCCGATCAGCTCCTGGGCGAGGTCATCGCCAATCTGAATAACACGATGACCATGCTGGCGAACCAAAACGCCAATCTTCAATCGATCATCACCCATACCCGCGAGTTGATGGTAGGGCTGGGGAACCGGCGCGCAGATTTGGCTGCAGCGGTCGGTTCTATCGCCACAACTGTGAACAGACTTGGGGCGATATCGGCCAGCATACAGCCAGACCTCAGCGCAATGATGGCACGAGAGCCCGGCCTCTCCGCACACCTCACCGCCGACGCTCGTGAGCGGTTCTCATACTTCGGCGCAAATTTGCCAGCCATGCTGAAAGGTGTCGCTCGCTCTATGCAATCCGGTGCCTACGCCGACGTGTATGCGTGCGACATAAATATAACGATCTTCGATTTCCTCGGTCGGCTCGTCCCTCGAATCGTGCGAGCTGCGACCCCCGGCAACACCATCAAGAACACCCCGATCTGCAGGTAGGTCCAGAATGATCATCAGACGAGCACTCGGGCGCCTAAGCCTCACGCGCCCCATTGAGGACTACAACAAGATTGCCATCGGCACGGTCGCACTGGTCGTCATGGTTGCGGTAGTGGGCGCAGTTGCCTTAACGGGCGCACTGAATCTCGGCAAGACGATATATCGTGCCGAATTCGCTCAAGCAGCCTCTGTACGCGAGGACGACCAGGTAACCATCGCCGGTATCTCCGTCGGCCATGTCGATGCCCTCACGTTGGCCGGCGATCGGGTTGAGATGAGATTGTCGATCGACAAGGGCGTCTACCTGGGCAGCGATACGAAGGCGGCTATCAAACTCACTACCCTACTGGGGTCCCGCTACATCGAGTTGACTCCCGGACGTTCGGGCAGCCTCCAAGGCCACACGATCCCTCTCTCCAATACGTCGGCGCCTTATGACCTACAGACTGCCTTAGCTGATGCCACAACGACTTTCGATCAGGTTGATGCCGATCAAATCGCCAACTCAATGACCACTGTGTCGCGCAGCCTTGACGGTCTTCCTCAAGCGTTGCCTGACGCACTGCGGAATCTAAAGTCGCTATCCCGCATCATCTCCGATCGGCGGGGTCAGATTGGCACACTACTCTCCAGCACCGACAAGCTCGCCGCAACAATCAGGGACCAGAAGGCCAATCTGGGGATGCTCGTCCTGCAAGGTCGAGACCTGATCGGCGAGATCACGACTCGTCGCGCGGCCATTGAACGACTGTTCGAAGGCACGACTGCCTTGGCGCACACGTTATCTCGAATCCTGACGGACGAGCACGCTCTCAACGAAATGCTAGACAGTGTGCGCGACTTCACGCGAATGATCGCCGAGCATGACGCGCTGTTCCGCAATACACTGCAGGCCCTCCCGATCGCCATGCGTAACATCGCCAACGCTACGGGCAGTGGCACCGGAATCGATGGAACATTTTCATCCGGCCCACTCATCGACTCATGGATGTGCGCAATCAGCGGCCGTGCCGAGCAATTCGGATTGGTCGAGTATTTCGAGGATTGCGCATGAGTAGAAGGACATTGGTCTGGCTCACTGCCGTGATTGCCGCCGCCCTCGCCGTTGCTACGACTTTGATAACCAACCGCGCTGGCACCCAACCAATCACGGTGACCGCTCATTTCGAGGACGCGATCGGGCTTTACGAAGGCAACACCGTTGCTGTGCTAGGTATGCAGGTCGGACATGTTGACCGCATCACGACGAAGGGTGATTCCGTCGAAGTCACGCTCGTGCTCGACGACGGGATCGACATACCCGCTGATGTTCAGGCAGTCACTGTGTCCACGTCGATTCTCACAGACCGACATGTTGAACTTACGCCCCCCTATCGCGGAGGTCCGAAGCTAGGCGACGGAGACGTCATCGGCCTCGGGCGTACCCGTACTCCCGTGGAATTCGACAGGACACTTGCCATGATCGACCGGCTAGCAGTCGCCCTCCGCGGAAACGGCGAGGGCTCTGGGCCGTTGGCCGATCTGGTGAATGTCGGCGCGCAGATCGCGACGGACAACGGTGAGGATCTCAAGAGCACGCTGAGCGAACTGTCATCAGCCCTACGGCTCGAGACCGATCACGGGGCCCGCACCAAAGAGAACATTAATACGATTGCCACCAGCCTCGACATGCTCACGCAATCCGCCGTAGAGAACGAGCAGACGATCCGAGAGTTCGGATCAAACGTGCACCAGCTCAGCGACATACTGGCCGACGAAAGCCTAGGCACTGGCACGACGGGCTCCAAGATCAACCAAATTCTGATGCAAGTTGCATCGGTACTGGAATCCAGACGTGACGGACTGAAGACGACTGCCGCCGACTCAAGGGCCATCACCCAAGCACTGGTCGACTACCAACGTGAGGTCGCAGAGTTCTTCAACCTCGCGCCAATGACACTCGACAACGTCTGGAATGCCATCGACGCCGACAATGGCGCCGTCCGACTGCACGCCCTCGCCGACAAGATTCTCTTTGACAGCCAGCTCAGCAAAGAAATGTGTAATCTCATCGGCCTCAAACAGCTCGGCTGCGCCACAGGCACACTCCGCGACTACGGACCGGATTTCGGCCTCACCGGAATGCTGGAACTCATGGCGGGAGTGGAGAAATGACGTCTCTGCTGGGCACCCACGTAACTCGCCGCTATCGCAACGTACTGTCTATCGGGGTGATCGCGGTCTTGTCCGGTTGTTCGTCCGGACTAGAAAGCCTCCCGCTGAGTTCTCCTTCAGTAGGTGGCGAGACCTACACGTTGACTGCGGTTTTCACTAATGCACTAAACTTGCCGGCTCATGCGAAGGTGAAGGTCGGTGGCGCTGACATCGGCGAGGTTGAGAAGATTCAAGCCAAGGAGTTCACCGCGCAGGTAACTATGCGCATACGTGAGGACGTCTCGATCTACGACGGCGCAACCGTTGAGCTTAGGTCGGCCACGCCCCTCGGCGATCTCTTCGTCGCAGTCCAGCCTCATCCGGACCAACGGTCGGCTAGCACACCGTTGGCCGACGGAGACATCATTCCCTTGGCTGCAACATCGGCTGGTGCCACCGTCGAGGAGTTGCTCAGTTCAGCTGCTGTGCTTGTCAATGGCGGGGTGATCCGCAGCTTAACCCACATCCTCAACGGCGCCGGCTCGGCCGTCGGAGACAGTGGCACGAAGATCGCCGACCTGCTCCATCAGTCGAACAGATTGATTGCACAACTCAACGCACGCTCAGATGAGATCACAGAGGCCCTGCACCGCACATCCGAACTGGCGTCTAGCTTGTCCGCACGTCAGCACACGATCAATGCTGCGCTCGCAGCTGCAGATCCAGCGATCGCAGTCATCGCCGATAACCGCGATCAGATCGTGACTTTGATCGGTTCTGTCGCCCGCACTACGCGGCAACTATCGCGATTTCCGGCGTTACAAGGCACTGATTCCCGCAGCCTCATTGCCGACTTGAATAGGCTGAGTGACGCATTCAACGACGCAAGCATCGACCCCAACACGTCGCTGACGACCTTCAATCGAATCGTCCCAAGGCTTCTCAAGCTGACCTCCGGCGCCAACCTCCATGCCGCAGGGGACGTAGAACAGATCGCACTTGGCGCTCTACCAGATATGAACTATCCAGGCGATCCGATGACGCACGGTCCGGACGGCACCGACTGGCACGCGATGATCGGTAGTTTGCGGTATCAATGGAATCTCTTGCTGAATAGAATTTACGGGCCTCAGCGATGAGCGTGCCCAATATCTTCCAGCGATGCGCCGGTGCCGCCGTCGACTCAGTGCAAGCCATACGCGCCCGCCGTACAGCGGTCGCTCTTGCGGGCCTGTTCCTCACTCTCACTGCTGCTTTCGGCTACATATCGTTGGGTACGTTCGGATACAATCCGGTCCGCGCGACAGTTGGTCTCCGCATTCAGCTGTCAGAGTCAGGCGGGCTCCTCGCCAGTCAAGATGTGACACTGCGGGGCGTCCAGATTGGCAAAGTCCTTGCTGTACAAGTCGATGGCGATGGAGTGGTAGCCGAGATCGAGATCGACCCAGACCTCCAGATTCCCAAGGACGCGGCATTCCGGGTCTCCGGCCTTTCTCCCGCCGGCGAGCAGTACCTAGACATCCGGCCCGCAAACGGTACCGGGCCGTTCCTTCGTGACGGCGACACGGTCAGCGCAACTCAGACTGACATCCCCGTGCAGTTTCATCGTCTGGTGACAGACGCTGAAGGCCTTCTTGCACAGCTTGATCCAGCGAAGCTCTCAGCAATGACGAAGGAGATGGGCGTAGGGGCGGCAGGACCGGAGAAGCTTTCGGCCATCTTCGATGGCGGAATTTTCCTCATTTCGACACTGGATTCTGTCCTCCCAGAAACCATTCGGGTCATTCGCAATAGCCGTACGATTTTCACGATGGTGACCGACGCCGATTCCGAGCTGCTCGAAACGGCGACGGACGTCCGTGAAATCGTAGCGGGAGCCAACCGGATGGAGGGGGGCTACCGTCAATTGGTCGATACGGGAAGTCGGCCACTCACCGCGCTGGACGCTGTCATTGCGGACAACTCCGAAACCATGGTCCAGTTGCTCGGCAACCTGACCACCGTCGCGCAGTTGTCCTATGTGAGGGTACCTGCGCTCAAAGCTCTGTTCCCGCCACTGGAGCAACGGGGTTCGGTGATCGATGCGGTAGCGTCGACTTTCCGCGATGGAGGAGTCTGGGAGATCGTCGACCCCTACCCACGCTATTCCTGCGACTACAACCTGCCGCGACGTCCCCCATCACAGGCGGACTTTCCCGAGCCGTACAGGTATACGTACTGCAATAATCCTGATCCCGCGGTACTTATTCGGGGCGCGCGCAATGCGCCGCGGCCTCCCGGCGACGACACTGATCGGCCACCGCCAGGCCACGATCCCCTCGCAACCACCGACCCAGCACCCGTGGGGCCCAACACTATCCCGACACCCTATGGTGGGCCGCCCAAGAACCTGGCGCCACCGCCGAAGTAAGACGCATAGGAGGCACGATGTTCAGCCGGACCAGAACCAAGGATGTGTTCGATCAGATCAACGGGAGCAACGACTGTGAGGAGAATGAGCATAGTTCCGGCGACAAGGACGTCGATCAATCACCCGAGAACCACGATGCAGATGAGGTGACAGGCGTTGATCCCACGGACGATCCCGACGATCAACACCAATCTGTCGACCTAGACGACCCTGCTACCGAGAGTCGGCTTGGTCGGGGTTCCCGGACGACCCTCATCGGCGCCGTGTTGCTAGTGGCGCTGCTCCTCGCAGTGGGCACGGCGGCTTTCTTTGGGTGGCAGGTCAAACGCCAACACGATCTAGTCGCGACGGGTCGTGAAGCACTCGCAGTTGCCAATGATTATGGGGTTACCCTGACGAGTATCGACAGCGCCAAGGTCGATGAGAACTACGCGAAGGTACTCCAGGGTGCAACTGGCGAGTTCAAGGATCTTTACACCCAGTCGGCTGCCCAACTTCGGCAGTTGCTTATCGACAACAAAGCTGTAAGCCACGGCGTGGTCGTGGATTCAGCGGTCAAGTCAGTCACCCCTGACAAGGTGGAAGTGCTCCTCTTCATAGATCAATCAATAAGCAATGCAGTCAACCCAGAGCCGCGGATCGACCGCAGCCGGGTTACGATCGTTCTCGAACGCATCGATAACCGCTGGCTCGCAAGCAAAGTGGATATCAAGTAGCGCAATGGGTACAACTGGCTTACGGATCGCGCTCGCTATTGCATGCGTCACTGCGCTTGCCGGCGCATCATCAGCTCACGCCGACACCCTGTGCAACGCGGTGTTCGGAGGCCAATGGGAAGCGCAGGACGACAACTGTACGACCTTCATTCGTTCGCAACGGGAAGCTGTCCTCGCTCTGAAAGTTGTGGTTCCACAAGACCTGGTCGGCCATCCGCACATGGGGCCACCAATCGTAGCGTATTTGCGTGATCGCGTCTTGTCCTGGCGCACAGCGGGTTCGAGCATGGTTCGTGCTAGCGATGTCTCAATAGACTACAGCGCGCACTCCCATCGAGCTCTGCGGTCCGTCGTATTTCGCGAGACTCAGCAGACCGTAGGCAACAACGCAAACAATGCTGTCAGGAGTTTCGTTTTTGACCTCGGCGCCGGCAATCAACTATCGCTTGCCGACCTGTTCAAGCCCGGAATCGACCCGCTCACGGCCTTACCGCCCCTGGCCCGGCCGTTTCTCGAAGAATCGCTCGCCACGGCACGGCCGCCACACGTTGTCGGCGCATACCCTTTCATCGTCGACCGGTTCGAACCGCAGGTTGATGGCTCAGGCTACTCAGAGAATTACCGAGCATTTGCGTTGACATCGAGTGAACTGATTCTTTTCATGCCTGATCGACCGATGTCGCGCGAGAACCCGATGCCACACAACCAGTTGGTGTGGTCGATGGACGGCGGGGCCGTTCAAACCCATATCCCTCTCGAGGCACTCTCGTCGATCCTCCGCCAAGATTTGACGATCTGAATCTCGACGGAGGAAGTTTCGGCAGCGTGGTGTGGAGTTTTTCCCAGAGGCCTTCATCCCGCTGGGTGGCCCAGTACGGCGGCATGAAGGCCAACGAGCGCAGCGCCGTGACGGTGTTGTGTGAGCGATTCGGGATCTCGGAGCGTCGAGCCTGTGCGGTGGTGGGCCTGCATCGGTCCACGATGCGCCTCGCGCCGCCGCCGACCACTGATGAGGAAGCCCGGCTGTGGGCCTGGCTGCGGAAATCCTCCACCGATCGGCCCCGCTGGGGCTATGGCGACGAGCAGCGATTGCAGCGCGCGTCCGCCAGCTGTGGCGCGACGAGGGCCTGCGGGTCCCGCAGCGCCGCAAGAAGGAACGCCTGACCGGACCGTGGTCGGGGCGATGTCCCCGAACCGTCCGAATCTGATCCGGGCGATGGACTTCCGGTTCGGCACCACCGCCGGCGGGCGCACCATCACGATGCTCAACGTCATCGACGGGTTCGCCCGCGAAGCCCTGGCGATCCACGTCGACCGCGCCATCAACGCCGACGGAGTCGTCGACATCCTCGACCAATTGGTCGAAACACATGGGGCGCCGTACGTGCGCATCGACAACGGGCCTGCGTTAGTCGCCCACGCGGACAACGACTGGTGCCGGTGGCGTGTTCCCACTGAGTGAGTCCAGCTTGTTTTAGAGTCCTGTGGCCCGAGGTCGGGCCGGAAAGGACGATGAAACACATGGCTGGTCGCAAGCGGCATTCCGCGGAGGACATCGTGCGCAAGTTGCGCCGCGCGGATGAGCTGGCTGCCGAGGGCAAGACCGGTGAGCAGATCGCCGCCGAGCTGGAGGTGTCGCCGGCCACGCTGTACAACTGGCGGCGCACCTACGGCGGGATGGACACCGACGCCGCCAAGGAGCTCAAGGAGCTGCGCGAGCAAAACGCCAGGCTCAAGAAGCTGCTGGCCGATGCCGAACTGGAAAAGGACGCGCTGCGGGAGGTCGCGAAGGGAAAATTCTGAGCCCAGCTGCCAAGCGCCGCGCCGTGGACATGCTCAAGGACGTGTTGGGTATGTCGGAGCGGTTGGCGTGCAAGGCCGTTGGGCTGGCCCGTTCCACCTGCCGCCGGCTGCCGCTGGCCCAGACGCCACAGGATCCCGACGCTGAAATGAGGGCCTGGCTGCGCGCCTATGCCACGAAACACCCGTGTCATGGGTTTCGGCGTGCCTGGGCGGCGTTGCGCTACGACGAGCACCGTGAGGTCAACAAGAAGAAGGTCCACCGGCTGTGGCGCGAGGAGGGCTTGCAGGTGCGGGTGCACAGCCCGCGCAAGCGGGCCGGGGTGTCGTCGATCCCGGCGATCGTCGCCGATGCGCCGAATGTGGTGTGGGCGATTGATTTCCAGTACGACTCGACCGTCGACGGCAAGGCGATCAAGATCGCGTCGATGATCGACGAGCACACCCGGGTTTCGCTGCTGAACCTGGTGGAGCGCTCGATCACCGCCGACCGGCTCGTCGATGAGCTCCAAGCCGTGTTCGCCGCGACCGGTGGCCCGCCGAGAGTGCTGCGGATGGACAATGGGCCGGAGTTTATTTCCCAAGCGCTGCAACAGTTCTGTGAGAACAAGGTGGGCATGGTCTATATCCCGCCCGGCACTCCGTGGAACAACGGATACATCGAATCGTTCAATAACCGACTGCGAAAGGAGTGCCTGAACCGCAACCACTGGAACACCCTGCTCGAAGCCCGGGTGGTCATCGGCGACTTCAAGCACGACCACAACCACCGCCACCGGCACTCAGCCCTGGGCTACCGAACCCCGGCCGAGTACGCTGCGGCATGCAGGCACACCCACACCCCGATGGCCTGCCAGATCAACTGAATCCGGATCAAACAAACCCGACTCTAGAACCGGGTGGACTCAGTAACGGGGACTCGCCACCTGAACCACCCCGGGTTTGATGCACACCTTCTTTCGAGGGAAGGTTGTTCGCATCATGCCGAAGAAGTACGACGAGGAGTTCAAGGCCCGGGCGGTGCGGTTGGTCACCGACCATCTCGAGGAGTAC
>NZ_MLCL01000037.1 GCF_001942625.1 Mycobacterium syngnathidarum | reverse complement strand
GCCCCGCTACCGACTCCGCATCCAACAACTCACGCTGATCATCAGAACGCCCCTGCACCCGCCCATCATCTCGAGAACATCGCCACAAACCCGGCCACCACGCCGAAATAATTCAGCAGACTCCTAGGACCCGTCGAGCAAATCCGGCCTGCGCTCGCGGGTACGCTGCAGCGATTGCGCATGGCGCCAGGCTGCCACCTTGGCGTGATCCCCCGACAGCAGCACATCGGGTACGTCGAGCCCGCGCCAACTCTGCGGACGGGTGTAGCTGGGCCCTTCGAGAAGGCCATCGGAATGCGAATCCTGTTGATGCGACGCGGGATTGCCCAATACATCGGGCATCAAGCGGACCACGGCCTCGATCATCACCAGGGCCGCAGACTCGCCGCCGTTGAGGACATAATCGCCGATCGAGACCTCTTCGACCCGCATCCGGCGAGCCGCATCCTCGGCCACCCGCTGATCGATCCCTTCGTACCGCCCGCAGGCGAACACCAGGTGCGACTCAGTGCTCCACCGCTCGGCCACCGCCTGGGTGAACAGCCGCCCAGCTGGGGTCGGTACCACCAGAAGCGTTTCTTCAGAACAGATTTCGTCAAGCGCCGCGCCCCACACCGGAGCTTTCATGACCATTCCCGGCCCGCCGCCGTACGGTGAGTCATCCACCGACCGGTGCACATCATGAGTCCAATTCCTCAGGTCGTGCACCGCAACGGACAGGATTCCCGCGTCGATCGCCTTGCCGGGCAACGACTGACGGATCGGGTCGAGGTAGGCCGGGAAGATCGTGACGACGTCAATACGCACTGCGCGGCCCGTCAGACCTGGTCCAGGTTCAGCAGACCGTCTGGAGGATCGATGACCACGGTGCCGGTGTCCCGGGACACCGAGGTGACGATGGCGCTGACGAACGGCACGAGCACTTCACGTCCATCCGGATCGGCTTTGACCGACAACAGCTCGCCGGCCGCGGTGTGCAGCACCTCGCGAACCACGCCCACCACGGACCCGTCTGTCGTCACGACCCGCAGGCCTTCGAGTTCGTGGTCATAGAACTCGTCGGGATCATCGATCGCGGGCAGGTCGGCGGTGTCGACGACGAACACCGTGCCACGCAACGCGTCGGCGGCATTGCGATCGGCAACACCGGCCAGACGAATCAGCAGCCGACCCGCGTGATCACGCACGGACTCGACGGAGAACTCACGCTCGGCACCCCCTTTGGCGCGGCCCCGCAGGGCCACGCCAGGGGCGAACCGGGCATCGGGGTCGTCGGTGCGGACCTCGACGACAACCTCACCGGAAATGCCGTGAGCTTTGACAACCCGCCCGACAACCAGGTCCATGGATCCGACGCTACTGGTCGGTGTCCACCACGTCGACGCGAATTCCGCGTCCACCGATACCCGCGACCAGGGTCCGCAACGCCGTGGCGGTGCGGCCGCCACGGCCGATGACCTTACCCAGGTCATCGGGATGCACGTGCACTTCGACGGTCCGCCCGCGGCGGCTGGTGACCATGTCGACGCGTACGTCGTCGGGGTTGTCCACGATGCCGCGGACCAAGTGCTCGACGGCGTCGACCACGACAGAACTCACCGCGGTGCTCAGCTCTCGCTTGCGGCTTCGTCAGCCGCGGCCTCAGCAGCCGGCGCCTCAGCCTCGGCGGCCTCGTCCTTCTTGGGAGCCTTCTTCTTCTTCGGCGTGACGGCGGCGGCACCGGTGCCGCTCTCGGCCTCGGCCAGCGCCGCATTGAACAGGTCCAGCTTGGACGGCTTGGGCTCCTTGACCTTCAGCGTGCCCTCGGCGCCCGGCAGGCCCTTGAACTTCTGCCAGTCACCGGTGATCTTCAGCAGGGCCAGCACCGGCTCGGTGGGCTGAGCACCGACACCCAGCCAGTACTGCGCGCGCTCCGAATCGATCTCGATCAGGCTCGGCTCTTCCTTGGGGTGGTAACGGCCGATGACCTCGATGGCGCGGCCTTCGCGGCGGGTGCGCGCGTCGGCGACGGCGATGCGGTACTGGGGGTTGCGGATCTTGCCAAGCCGGGTGAGCTTGATCTTGACAGCCATGGTTGAGACTTCTCCTCGAATGTCACGCTGCAATTCGGCGATGCGGGCGGAATTGCCCGATCCGGTTTTGCCTTACGTGTGTGACCGCCGCGCAGCGCATTGAACGAGTCGCACGGCAGACAGCCGACAATTGTGCCAGAGCAGGCAGTACGGGCCAAAATCGCGCGGAGTCAGACCACCTTGTCGAAACATTTGGTCTCGACGCGGCGGCTCATCCGCCAGCCGTCGGCGGTCCGGACGAACTCGTCCTCGTACCACAACCCGCAGAACAACACCTGTTGCTCCAACCCCGGCAGCACCATGGGGTTGAAGCAGATCGTGCGCGACGACGCGGTGTCCCCGGTGATCCGCACATCGAAGTTGCCGAGCATGTGGGCGTAGGCCGGGAAGTTCGGCAGCACTTCGGCCAACCAGGCCTTGACCTGGGGGTACTGGCCGTCGATACCGCCCATAGCCCGGTAGTCGATGTAGGCGTCGGGTGTGAACACCGCATCCAGGTCGTCGAACAGTCGGCGGTCAATCGCCGTGGAGTAGTCGATCAACAACTGCTGGATCTCCAGGCGATCCGAAATCTCGGCCAGGCTCAACATGTCTCGATTCAACACCAGGTCAGGATTGAGGGCCCTCCGACGGCGGCCAATGCGTCCCTGGCGAGGCGTGCCCCGGCTCGGTGAAGTCGCCGCGGGACAACGGCACCCACTGCTCACTGGGGGCCGGCTGCTTCGAGGACGGGAAGTCACGCAACGCACCGGTCGGGCTGGAATCCCATGCCTCAAACGTCAACGGTGTCTGCAGCCAGGCATTCAGCAGTAGGTAGGTGGCCTCCAACGAGTCCAGGTGCGTCCGTTCCCAGCCGTGGCTGCCGTCCAGACCGAACCCCACCAGCGCCGCCCGGGTCCCTGCGCCCGCCTCGATGGCAGCCGCCGCGTCGGACCGGTAGTAGCGGAACACGTCCCGCGCGAACGGGATGCCCTGTCCCTCGGCCAGGCGGCAGAGCTTGCGGGTCAGGTGATAGTCGAACGGGCCGTGCAGGTCGGCCATCGGGATCGTCACGCCGTGTTCTATCGAGTGCTGTCCGGGGGCGCAGACCGCGTTGTCCACCGAGACCAACTCGGCCACGTCGGGCGGAAGTCCGTGGCTGGCACCGTGCCCCACTTCCTCGGTGATGGTCACCATCAGCGTGGCGCGGTGCGGCAGCACGATCTTCTGCTCCGAGATGGTTTTGGCCAGGGCCAGCGCGACCGCCACCCCGGCCTTCCCGTCGAGGTGCCGCGACACCACGAAGCCGTCCTGGGTGAGTTCGGGGCTGGCGATCAGCGCGACGAAGTCACCGACGTTCAGACCCAGCCGTTCCAGATCCGCACGCGTCGACACATTTCGGTCCACCCGCACCTCGACGTGATCCCAGTCGGTGGGCTGGGTGTCGATCTCGTCGCCGTAGGCGTGCCCGCTGGCCTTGAGCGGCATGATCGTGCCCGTGAAGAACTCGTCGGGGTCGTCGGAGAAGATGCGCACCCGCGCACCCGCAGCGAACCGTGCGGAGAATGTGCCGACCGGGACCAATTCGAGGCGACCGTTGTCCTTCAGATTTCGGACCATGCAACCGATGGTGTCGGAGTGCACCACCAGCGCTCGGTCGATCGTTGGCGACTCACCAGGCAGTTCGGCGGTCAACGCACCGCGCCGGGTCAACGTGAACGGCACACCGAAATCGTTGAGAGTATCGCCGATCAACTGCATCACGGCGTCTGTGCGTCCCGACGGACTCGGGGTCTGCAGCAACGCCAGCAGCGTGTCGATCATCCACTTACGTTCGGCCTCCGGCATAGCGGCGGTCTCGGCCACGGTTTCACACCTCGAATTCGTCGGATCTTCCTCACACACCGATGCACGCGGATTGTGCCACTAGGGTCAATGGACATGGGCAGGCTCGTCGGCGCGATCTCGCTGTGTCTCGCTGCACTTCTCCCTACATCTCTACCCGGTTCCCCTGCCGCCTTCGCCGACAGCAGCGTGCAGCAGGTCGGCGCGACGCCCATCCCGGACGGCCCGGCCCCGGCCTGGATCGTCGCCGACATGGATACCGGGCAGATCCTGGCCGGCAGAGATCAATACGTTCCGCACGCCCCCGCCAGTACCATCAAGACTCTGTTGGCGCTGGTGGCCATCGACGAGCTTCCGTTGGATGCGACGGTCGTCGCCGACGAAGCCGACGCCAAGGTCGAGTGCACCTGCGTCGGGATCAAAGCCGGACGCACCTACACGATGCGGCAGCTACTGGATGCGGCACTGCTGGTGTCCGGCAACGACGCCGCCAACACATTGGCGCACCTGCTCGGCGGGACCGACTCCGCAGTGGCCAAGATGAACGCCAAGGCCGCCGCGCTCGGCGCGAACGCCACCCATGCCGGGTCACCATCGGGTCTGAACGGCCCCGGCATCGATGGGTCCACCACGCCGCGGGACCTGGCCGTGATCTTCCGCGCCGCGCTGGCGAATCCGACGTTCGCGGCGATCACGTCATCCCCATCGGCGTCCTTCCCAGGCGCCACGGGACCGGTCACGTTGGTCAACCAGGACGAGATGTTGGGCCGCTATCCAGGCATGCTCGGCGGTAAGACCGGTTTCACCGATGTGGCTCGCAAGACGTTCGTCGGCGCTGCACAGCGCGACGGCCGCCGGTTGGTGATCGCCATGATGTACGGGTTGGTCAAGGAAGGTGGCCCGACCTACTGGGACCAGGCCACCAGCCTCTTGGACTGGGGTTTCGCGCAGGACCGCTCGGCGGGCATCAGCCAGCTGTAGCGGGCTGATGCCGCACTCCGGCGCCGCAACCATACGGAGACCTGATCGCACGCTGACCGAGTCCTGTGATCCGTAGCGTCTAGCTCCGTGCGACGACGTTTCGCGGCGACCGTGCTCGCCCTCGGCGCGGTGCTCGCGGTCACCCCCGCCGCGAACGCGCAGCCGGGCGTTCAGCCGGCAGGCGCGCAGATTCCCGACGGGCCCGCCAAGGCCTGGCTCGTCGCCGACATGGACACCGGCCAGGTGCTGGCGTCCAAAGATCCCAACGGTTCGTACGCCCCGGCCAGCACGATCAAGCCATTGTTGGCGATGGTCGTGCTCGACCACCTCCGTCCCGACAATTTCGCCCGGGCCAACCAGTCGCACACCAAGGTCGAATGCTCGTGCGTGGGCCTCGTGCCGGGGCAGCCCTACACCACCCGCCAGCTGCTCGAAGCGCTGCTCATGGTGTCGGGCAACGACGCGGCCAACATGCTTGCCGACATGCTCGGCGGCCAACCGGCCACCGTGGCGGCGATGACGCGCAAGGCGGCCAGTGTCGGCGCCCGCAACACCCGGGCATCCTCACCATCGGGACTCGACGGGCCCGGCTGGGAGACCGTCACCACCCCACACGACCTCGCGGTGATCCTGCGCGCGGCGCTGAGGTATCCGCTGATCGCACAGATCATGCGCCAACCCACGGCGCAATTCCCGGGCAAGACGCTGACCAACCAGAACGAACTGCTCCAGCGCTACCCCGGCGACATCGCCGGCAAGACCGGATATACCGATCTGGCCCGCAAGACCTATGTGGGCGCGGCGCAACGCGGTAACCGGCGCCTGGTCGTGGTCCAGATGTACGGCACGGGCGATCTCTACGGTCAGGCGATCGACCTGTTCGACTACGGCTTCTCACGCTGACCATGAGCGCAGGCGCTAAAAGGTAGGGCCCCAGCGGGACTCGCTCCAAACTAAGGTAACCCTAAATTCGGCGTGGATCACGCGATGAAGGGAGCCGATGTGTCCGACCGGGAATTCTCGCTGGTGGTCGCCTATGGCACCGACATGGGCAACGCCGAAGACGCAGCCATGTCGTTCGCCGAAGCCGCCACGGCCGCCGGAATTCCCGCCGAGGCCGTCGAACTCAACCAGGTGGAGCTAGACCGTCTCGGCACCACAACGCATTTCATCGTCGTCACGTCCACGTTCGGCGACGGCGAGTTCCCCGACACCGCCACACTGTTCTGGGAAGCGATCAGCGCCGCGACCGCGCGGCTGGAGCACATGAGTTTCGCTGTGCTCGCCCTTGGGGACACGTCCTACGAATTGTTCTGCAACGCAGGAAAACTCCTCGATGCCCGGCTCGAAGAGCTCGGCGCCACCCGGCTGGCCGACCGCGTCGACGTGGACGGGTACTACGAGGAACCCGCCGCCGCCTGGACCACCGATCTCGTCAAACAACTCGTGGCCGCCCACGCCGGCCCGACCGCCACCGTCTCCGTCCTCGAGACCTCGCCTGCCGAGCCCCCGCTTCGCGCGCAGGAACGCAATCCTCATCACGCTGCTCCCCTCACGGTGAATCGGCTGCTCACCGCAGCAGACTCCGACAAGGAGGTGCGTCACTACGAGCTGGACCTCACGGACTCCGGGATCGCTTACCAGGCAGGCGATTCGCTGGCCGTCCACGCCGTCAACGACCCCGACCTCGTCGCGGCGATCCTGACCGAACTCAATGTCGGCCCCGAGTACCGGGTAGCCGAGGCGGAGGAGACATTGGGGGTCCTGCTCGCCGAGCAGTTCGAGATCCGCACCCCCTCACGCGCACTCCAGGACCTGGCGGGCCCGGCGGCCTACGGCGAGGACGTCCTCGATCTGATCAGGCGCGCCGACCTCACCGTCGAAGACGTCATCGATACGTTGCGCCCGTTACAGTTCCGCGATTACTCGATTGCCTCGAGCCCGCTGGTGCACCCCGACAGCGTGCATCTGACCGTGGGCACCGTGCGCTACCCGGGCACCGACCGCCGATATGGCGGTGTGGCCTCGACCTATCTGGCCGAACGCACTCAGACGGTTCGAGTTCACCTGCGCCCCAACCATCATTTCCGGCTGCCCGCAGCCGATGTGCCGATCGTCATGATCGGCCCTGGCACCGGCATCGCGCCGTTCCGGGCTTTCCTGCAGGAACGTCGGGCCACCGCCGCGCCGGGCCGCTCGTGGCTGTTCTTCGGGGACCGGCGCCGCACCACCGACTTCCTGTACGGCGAGGAGCTGACAGGCTTCGCCGACTCCGGCACGCTCACCCGGTTCGACGTGGCCTTCTCCCGCGATCAGAGCACGAAAGTGTATGTGCAGCACCGGATGCGAGAGAACGCGGCCGAGTTGTTCAGCTGGCTACAGGACGGCGCGTACCTCTACGTGTGTGGTGATGCCGACCGTATGGCCAAGGATGTCGATGCCGCCCTGCACCAGATCATCGCCGACGCCGGCGGCATGGACGCCGACGCCGCGCACGCCTACGTCAACGACCTGATCAAGACCCACCGCTACCTGCGCGACGTCTACTAGCCTTCGATTCTGCGCTGGCGGCGCGGTCCACTCACACTTCTGCGTCCTCGGCGCGGGATCAACGCCAGACTTTGCCGCGCAAGATCACCAGATCTGGGTGGCTGACACCGCCGAGGCGCGGATCCTCGGTGTAGCAGACCAGATCCGCCGGTGCCCCGTGCTCCAACGCGGGCCGGCCCAGCCAGGCCCGGGCATCCCAACTGGCCGCGCCCAGTGCTGCGGTCGGGCTCATACCGATGCCCTTGAGCGCCTCGATCTCGTCGGCGATGCGACCGTGGGCGATCATCCCGCCGGCATCGGTACCCGCGAAAATCGGCACCCCCGCCTCGTAGGCCGCGCCGACCCGGCTGCGGCAAGAGGCATACAGATCCCGCATGTGTTTGGCATACGTCGGGTACTTGCCTGCCGCGTCGGCGATCCCGGGAAAGTTGTCGATGTTGATCAGGGTGGGCACCAGCGCCGTGCCGTGCTCCAGCATCAATTCGATGGTGGCGTCGGTGACCCCGGTGCCGTGCTCGATGCAGTCGATACCGGCGTTGATGAGCCCCGGAAGCGCATCCTCGCCGAACACGTGCGCCGTCACCCGTGCCCCCTCGGCGTGAGCGGCGGCGATCGCCGTCTTGAGGATCTCGTCAGACCACAGCGGCGCCAAGTCCCCGACACCCCGGTCGATCCAGTCGCCGACCAGCTTCACCCAGCCGTCACCCCACCGCGCCTGCTCGGCGACGGCCGCGGGCAGTTGCGACTCGTCCTCGATGTCGATCGGCAAACCCGGCGAATAGCGCTTGGGGCGGGCCAAATGCCGCCCGGCCCGGATGATGCGCGGCAGGTCCTCGCGATCGTCAAAGCTACGGGTGTCCACGGGCGATCCGGCATCGCGCAGCAGCAGCGCACCGGCGTCGCGCTCGATCTCGGCCTGCACCACCGACTCGTCGAGCGACACCGCGCCGCCGGGCCCCAAACCCACGTGGCAGTGCGCGTCGACCAGACCCGCAATGATCCAGCCACCGTCAAAGACCGTGTCGGCGTTGGCGATCGGTTCCGCCGACAGCACCCCGTGGGCGACCCACCACTCGACGGGCTCGCCGTCGGGCAGGGCGCGTCCGCGCAGGTGCAGCACCGAACTACTTCTGGCCCGGGAATTTCAGTTTGGACAGGTCGAAATCGGCCAGGCCGGGCGGCAATTCGTCCAGGCCCTTGGGCATGTTCGACAGATCGGGGAAGCCGGCCGGCATCCCGGCACCCAACGGGTTGCGCGGCGGGGTCGGACCTTTCCCTGACTGACGGCCCTTCTTCTTGCCGGCCTGCTTGTTCTTGCCCTTGGCCGCCTTGCGCGGCGAGTTCTTGCGGCCGAACGGCATGCCCATCTGGCCGGCCATCGACGACATCATCTTGCGGGCGTCGAAGAACCGGTCCACCAGCTGGTTGACCTCCGACACCGTGACACCGGAGCCGTTGGCGATGCGTAGCCGCCGGGAGGCGTTGATGATCTTCGGGTCGGCCCGTTCGGCGGGGGTCATGCCGCGGATGATGGCCTGCACGCGATCCAACTGCTTGTCGTCGACCGCGGCCAACGCGTCCTTCATCTGACCGGCCCCGGGCAACATGCCCAGCAGGTTGCCGATCGGACCCATCTTGCGGATCGCCAGCATCTGCTCGAGGAAGTCCTCCAGCGTCAGCTCACCGGAGCCGATCTTGGCTGCGGCCTCCTCGGCCTTCTGCTGGTCGAAGACCTGCTCGGCCTGCTCGATGAGGGTGAGCACATCGCCCATGCCGAGGATGCGGCTGGCCATCCGGTCGGGGTGGAAGACGTCGAAGTCTTCGAGCTTCTCCCCCGCGGAGGCGAACAGGATCGGCACGCCGGTGATCTCGCGGACCGACAGCGCGGCACCACCGCGGGCGTCACCGTCGAGTTTGGTCAGAACGACACCGGTGAAGCCGACGCCCTCACGGAAGGCCTCGGCGGTGGCGACGGCGTCCTGACCGATCATCGCGTCGAGCACGAACAGGGTCTCATCGGGCTTCACGGCGTCGCGGATGGCCGCAGCCTGACCCATCAGCTCCTCGTCGATACCGAGCCGGCCGGCGGTGTCGACGATGACCACGTCGAAGTGCTTGGCACGGGCCTCGGCCAGACCGGCCGAAGCGACTGCCACCGGATCTCCGAGCCCACCGACCGCTGTGCTGACCTCGCCATCAGGGCCGGTGCCCGGATGCGGGGCGAAGGCAGCCACGCCGGCACGCTCGGCGACGATCTGCAGCTGGTTGACCGCGCCGGGCCGCTGCAGGTCACACGCCACCAGCAACGGGGTGTGCCCGAGTCCTTTAAGCCATTTCGCCAGCTTGCCGGCCAAAGTGGTCTTACCGGCACCCTGCAGACCGGCCAGCATGATCACCGTCGGCGGGTTCTTGGCGAAGTTCAGTTGGCGCGTTTCACCACCGAGGATGCCGATGAGCTCCTCGTTGACGATCTTGACCACCTGCTGCGCGGGATTCAGCGCGGCCGAGACCTCGGCGCCCTTGGCGCGATCCTTGATCCGTGCGACGAACTCACGCACCACCGGCAGCGAGACGTCAGCCTCGAGCAGGGCCAACCGGATCTCGCGCGCCGTGGCGTCGATATCGGCGTCGGTCAACCGCCCCTTGCCGCGTAGGCCCTGCAGGGCTCCGGTCAACCGGTCAGACAGGCTCTCAAACACGTGGTAAGCCTAGCGGCCGGGTCGGGGCGGGGTGGTGAGCCCACCGGCCGGCCCGCTCAACCGGTCAGCCCGCTTGCTCCACCGCTTTGGCCGGTTTCGGCGGCGGGGCGGGCAGGATCGCGAGCATGTCGCGCTCCAGCTCCTCGCGGAACGCCGCCCGGCCGGCCTCATCGGCGGCCAGTGCCGGGGCGTTGATGCAGAACACGTCGACCACCGAAGACCCCAGCGTGGTCACCTTGGCCCAGGCGATGTCGACGCCGTCCCGTTCGAACACCGCGGTGAGCCTGGCCAGCAGACCCGCCCGGTCGACTGTGCGGATCTGGACGATCAGATCGGACGGCTCGGACCCGGTGGACCACAGGATGCGCGGCGGGGGCGGCACGTGGTTGGCCGGCACCGAGGCGAGGATCTCGCCGGCGCGGCCGGCCGGATGCTGAGCCGCCTCCTGATCGCGCCGTTGCAGCGCACCGATGACGTCCAGTTCGCCCTCGAGCGCCAGGATGAACTGCTGGCGCAGCAGCTCGGCCGGCGGCGGAGCACCGAAGTGCGGTGAGACCACGAAGGTGTTGATCGCCGAACCGTCGTGACTGTTGACCGATGCCGAGTGGACCCGCAGGGAATTCAACGCCAGCACGCCGGCGGCCTTCGACAGCAGGCCCCGCCGGTCCGCGGCGATCATCGTCACGTTGTGGATGTGCGGGCCGTCGCCCGGGGTGAGCTCGACATGGACACCGGCGTTTGCGGCCAGCTCCATGAACCGCGGCTCGACGGGATCGGGCTGCGGCAACGGTTCACCCGCCATCACCAGACGGCACCGTCTGACCAGGTCACCGATCAGCGATGCCTTCCAATCCCCCCACACCCCGGGCCCGGTGGCCAGCGAATCGGCCTCAGCCAGGGCGTGAAGCAGCTCCAGCAGCACCATGTCCCCACCGAGCGCGGCGGCTACCGTGTCAATGGTCTTGGGGTCCTGCAGATCTCGTCGCGTTGCGGTGTCGGGCAGCAGCAAGTGGTAGCGGACGATCTTCGACAGCACCTCGATGTCGGAGGGCCACAGGCCCAGCCGGGTGCCGATCTGCGTGGCCAACTCCGCACCGATCACGCTGTGGTCCCCGCCGCGACCCTTGCCGATGTCGTGGCACAGCGCACCCAGCAGCAGCAGATCCGGACGCGACACCCGGGTGGTGAAAGCGCCCGCGCGCGAGACGGTTTCAACCAGGTGGCGATCGACGGTCCAGATGTGCACCACGTCCCGCGGCGGCAGATCCCGTACCGCACCCCACTCGGGGAACAGTCGGCCCCACAGACCGGTCCGGTCCAGGGCCTCGATGGTGGCCACGGCGGCGGGCCCGGATGCGAGCAGGACCAGGAGGTCCTTGAGGGCCTGCCGCGGCCACGGCGTGCGCAGTTCCGGTGCAGTCTCGGCCAGCCTGCTCAAGGTGGACACCGCCATCGGCAGCCCGGTGCCGGCCGATGCGGCCGCGACCCGCAGGATCAGGCCCGGGTCACGTTGCGGACGGGCGTCGCGGGCCAGGATCACCTCGCCGGCATATTCGACCACCCCTTCGTCGAGCGGCCGGCGCACCGGGCGACGCAACGCGGCAAACCCACGTTTCGGCAGGGCGTTGGCGGCGGTGCGGATCCCGGAGTCGACGTAGTAGCTGACGGTGCGGGCCGCATCCGAGAGGGTACGGGCCAGGTCGAATCGGTCCCCGATCCGCAACGCCGCGCCGATCTCGTCGGCGTGCTGGGCCAGCAACAACTCCCGGCCCCGGCCGGAAGCCCGGTGTAGTTCGGTGCGCACATTCAGCAGCGCCAGGTGGGCATCGCCCAGGGTCCTGGTCGGAGAGGCCAGCGCCCGACTCGGATACACGTCGGCCAGTTGTGCGATCGCGAGCGCGTTGAGCAGTTGAACGTCCCGCAGACCGCCCCGGCCGGACTTCAGATCCGGCTCGGCGCGGTGCGCGATCTGGCCGCTGCGCTCCCACCGCGACTGTGCGTGCTCGACGAGTTCGTCGAACCGCGAGGCGATTCCGATCCGCCACTGTCGGCGCGCCCCGCCGACCAGCAACGCCGACAGGTCGGCGTCACCGGCGATGTGGCGTGCGTCCAGCATGGCCAGGCCCACCGAGATGTCCTCACCGGCCACATTGAGCGCCTCGGGCACCGTACGCACGCTGTGGTCGATTCGAATATTGGCGTCCCACAAGGGATACCAAAGCTTCTCCGCGACCTCGGAGACGAGTTCGACGGGCATGTTGTCATGCAACAACGTCAAGTCGAGGTCGGAATACGGCAACATCTCGCCGCGCCCCAGACCACCGGTGGCCACGATGGAGAATCCACTGGTGGCGGTGATCCCGATCTCGGCAGCCTTTGTGGCGAGCCAGAATTCATGGAGATCGAGCAAGGCGTGCCGCAGGGCAGCCGCATCCAGTTGACGCGATCCGCCGGAGAGCAACTGTTGGACCGCCGCGGCCAGGTCATTGGCGGGCCGGGACGGCGCCAGGGCCTCCCGAGGAGAGGCCCCGACTTCTGGTCTGTTCTCTGTCATCTCGACTCCTCCCCGGCCGATCACCGGATAATGCTCACGCGAGTGCTGGCCGGGGAGAAGACGTCTCACAGACGCCCCGGCTACAGCGCGTCAGCTCCCCGTTCACCGGTACGCACCCGAACCACGGTGTCGACCGGGCTGACCCATACCTTCCCGTCGCCGATCTTGCCGGTGCGTGCGGCCTGCACGATGACATCCACAACCTTGTCGACCGCGGAATCGTCGACCACGACCTCCACCCGAACCTTCGGTACGAAATCGACCGAGTACTCGGCACCGCGGTAGACCTCGGTATGGCCCTTCTGACGGCCGTAGCCCTGTACCTCGCTGACCGTCATTCCCAGAATGCCCGTCTGCTCGAGCCCGGTCTTGACATCCTCGAGCGTGAACGGCTTGACGATCGCAGTGATCAGCTTCATAAATTCCATCCCTTCCAGGGCAATTGTTCCCGATCAGGCGAGCTCGTAAGCCGTTTCCGCATGCTCGGTCTCATCGATACCGGTCGCCTCATCTTCCTCTGCGACACGCCAGCCCAGCGGTTTGAGGGCCAAAGCAATGATGGCAGTCATCACCGCGGTGAATAGAGTTGCCGCGGCCGCGATCACGATCTGGACGACCAGCTGCTTGACGCCGCCGCCGTAGAACAGGCCGGATTCGGTGGCGAAGAAGCCGATTCCGATCGTGCCCCACAAACCGGCAACGAGGTGCACACCGACCACATCGAGCGAATCGTCGTAACCGAACTTGTATTTCAGACCGATGGCCAGAGCAGACAGCGCACCGGCGATCGCTCCCAGGAACAGCGATCCGATCGGGCTGAGCGCGCCGCAGGCCGGGGTGATGGCCACCAGACCGGCCACGATTCCGGAAGCGGCACCGACGCTGGTCGGATGACCGTCGCGAAGGCGCTCGACCAGTAGCCAACCCAGCATCGCGGCGGCGGTGGCGGCAGTGGTGTTGATCCAGACCAGGCCGGCAGTGGCATCGGCAGCGCCTTCCGAACCGACGTTGAATCCGAACCAGCCGAACCACAGCAGTGCGGCACCGAGCATGACCCACGGAATGTTGTGCGGCCGGAAGGCCATCTTGCCGAATCCGCGGCGCCGGCCGACCAGGATCGCCAGCACCAGCGCGGCCATACCTGCGTTGATGTGCACCACCGTGCCACCGGCGAAGTCGATGGGAGCCACCGTGGCCGCCGCCGTGCCGTCATCACCGACTGTGGTTCCGAACAACCAAGAGGCGAAGCCGCGCTCGTTGCCCGACAACAGGCCGCCGCCCCAAACCATGTGGGCCAGAGGGAAGTACACCACGGTGACCCAGATCCCGGTGAACAGCAGCCAAGTGCCGAACTTGACGCGTTCGGCCAGGGCGCCGCTGATCAGCGCGACGGTGATGACCGCGAAGGTGAGCTGGAAAGCCACCCACACGATCGCCGGGACAGACCCGAACCCACCGATGACATGCAGCTCCTGGCCGCCGATCTCCCGGGTCTCCAGTAACTGGGTCAGACCGAACAGCGAGAAGGGGTTGTCGAAGATCCCGGCGATGTCGGATCCGCCGGTGTGCGCCGAGGCGAAGGACATCGAGTAGCCCCACAGCACGTAGATGACGCTGACCACGCCAATAGCTCCGAAGGACATCATCATCATGTTGAGCACGGACTTCTGCCGGGAGAGGCCGCCGTAGAAGAACGCCAGCGCCGGCGTCATCAGCAACACCAATGCGGCGCTGACGAGCACCCACGCCGTGTCGCCGCTGTCGAATGCGGCGAACGATTCGTCAGGTAGGGCTAAGACCACTTTGTGTGAACCTCCTTGGGAAGTGCGCCGAAAGATCGGCCTCCCGATGAGGTTCGTTCGCAGGCGTTTCATCGGTGATGCGCTCACGTTTCGTCAACGTGAACGCAACCCGGATCGCCGTTACACTCATGTTGCGCCAGTCTCACCGCCCCGGGGGACGGCGTCAGCCCAGCAGAGCGTCGACGAACGCTGCCGGCTCGAACGGGGCGAGGTCGTCGGGACCTTCGCCGAGTCCGACGAGCTTGACCGGGACTCCGAGTTCCTGCTGGACCCGGAACACGATCCCGCCCTTGGCGGTGCCGTCGAGCTTGGTCAGCGCCACCCCCGTGATGTCGACGACCTCGGCGAACACCTTGGCCTGCGGCAGGCTGTTCTGGCCGATGGTGGCATCGAGCACCAGCAGCACCTCGTCGACGGCGGCACGCTTCTCGACCACCCGCTTGACCTTGCCGAGTTCGTCCATCAGGCCGGTTTTCGTGTGCAGGCGGCCGGCGGTGTCGATCACGACGACATCGGCCCCGGTCTTGATCCCGTCATCGACGGCATCGAAGGCCACCGACGCCGGATCGGCCCCCTCGGGCCCACGCACCACGTCAGCCCCCACCCGCGAACCCCAGGTCTGCAACTGGTCGGCAGCCGCGGCACGGAACGTGTCGGCGGCACCGAGGACGACGCGGCGGCCATCGGCCACCAGCACCCGCGCCAGCTTGCCCACCGTGGTGGTCTTGCCGGTGCCGTTGACACCCACCACCAACAACACGGACGGCTTGTCCGCATGAGGCAGAGCCTTGATGGAACGGTCCAGATCGGGCCGAAGCTCCGACATCAGCACCTCGCGCAGTACCGCGCGGGCGTCAGCTTCACTGCGCACGTTCTTTGCGGCCATCTTCTCGCGCAGGGCCCCGACGACGGAGGCGGTGACGACCGGGCCGAGGTCGGCGATCAACAGGGTGTCCTCGACGGCCTCCCATGAGTCCTCGTCGAGATCGCCGCCGCCCAGCAATCCGAGCATGCTGCGGCCCAACGCGTTCTGCGACTTGGCCAGCCGGCCGCGCAGCCGGTCCATTCGCCCTTCCGGCGGGGCGATTTCCTCGACCGCGGCGGCGACCGGATCTTGCGCCTCAGCCGGTGCCGGTTCGGCCGGTTCCGGTTCGGCCGGTTCCGGTTCGGCCGGTTCGGCCACCACTTCCGGTTCGGCCGGCGGCTGCGGCGTTTGCGGCTCAACCGGCGGTTCGGGCAGCTGAACATCGGAGATGGTGCGTTTGGGCGCATCCCGAGGAATGGTTGCGTCATCGCCGACCGCGGGCATTCCGGTGGTGTCGAGACGTTCGACCGTCGGCGTGCCCGACTGGCTGAACGTGATACCCGAAGAAGCCGTGTAACCGCCCGAGCGGTCGATCGGCTTGGTGCCGTCACCCCCCGACAGGCTGATCCGCCGCCGCCGGTAGCGGACCAGCCCCACGACGAGCGCCACGACGACCAGAACGGCTACGACCGCGATGGCGATCCACAGACCCAACAACGCACCTTCTGTCACGTCCGCCATTGTCTCAGGGCGCTGACGTGGGCACGACCGGCCCCGCGTACCACCCGGTGCGACCGGCCCGGCACATTCCTGCGTCGGTGGGAAAAATCGGTATTCCGCACGGCACAAAATGGCGGTACACTCTCGTACCACAGCGGCATTTCCTCGCCTCCACACACGAGCTCAAACATTGTCTCGCCAGCCGTAGATTTCCTCTACGGCTTAGCTGTGTGGCCCGCCATTATATATTTCTTCAATCTTGACCTGCATACTTCATTTTTTATGCGACTTTTTTCAATTCGCTGACACGCACCGTAAACGTGGTCCACGATCCAAAGCGGGTCGGGAATGGCTTCAGCATCCGGTGGGCACGTGGTCTTTCCCTTGGGATTTCTCGCGAAAAAGGGAGGGGCAAAGATGCACATTCGCGCGCTTCGGGGGCTGGCACTGACTCTGGTCGCCGTGTCCGGGACGGTCGGGCTGGTGCTGACGGCCAGCATGACCACGCTCGTACAACTGGCGGCAACGGCACTGATCATGGGTGGCACCGGGATGAAAGCGCTGGGAGATCCGCACCAATGGGGCGCCGGCACCTACGTGGACCAGGTGAACAGCACCTATCTGTCCGACTGGCATCTCGGAGACGACGACCTTGACTGGGTGCAGACACCGGAGCACTTCTGGCCGGCCACCGGCCTGACCGATGTCAGCTTCGACACCTCGGTGGCTCGTGGCGTGCTCGGCCTGAACAACGCCGTCCTGGCGACCCCCGGTGAGAAGATCGTCGTGGGCTATTCGCAGAGCGCCAACATCGCCACCCGGGAGAAGCGCAACCTGGCCGAACTCCGCGCCCAGGGTGCGGCCGTGCCCTCACCCGACGAACTTTCGTTCGTGTTCGTGGCCAACCCGAATCGGCCCAACGGCGGAATTCTGGCCCGGTTCGAAGGGCTGTACATCCCGATCCTCGGGGTCACCTTCGACGGTGCCACCCCGGACGACGAGTACCAGACGATCGACGTGGCCCGTGAGTACGACTTGATCGCCGACTTCCCCAAGTACCCACTGAATCTGCTGGCCGACCTCAACGCCCTGATGGGCTACTTCTACCTGCATCCGAACTACGGGTCGTCCGTGATCGACCTGGACGATCCGACCACCTACCAGTCCTACACGTCCGGCAACACCACCTATTACCTGGTTCACACCGAGCACCTGCCGCTGCTGCAGCCGTTGCGCACCATCGGAATTCTCGACCCACTGCTCGATCTGGCCGAGCCGACCCTGCGGGTGCTCATCGACCTGGGCTACGACCGCACACCGGAGAACATGGGCGTTCCGACCCGAGCCGGGCTGCTACCTCGCATCGATCTGGACAAACTGGCCTCGGACCTGAGAGCTGCGGCCAAGGAGGGGGTGCGCAACGCGCTCACCGACCTGGGCATCAAAACGGCCGATACCGACACAGAAACCCTTGGCACAGTGGAAAAGCCGGCTCCCGATCGGCTCGCGCCCGACGCTGCGGCAGCAAAGCAGCGCAGCGACATCGCCGGGCCGCAGGCCGGAGTCGGCACACCGGATGCCGAGGTGAAAACCACGCCGGGCGACAAGACCGAATCCGAGTTCGAGGCGCCGCGGCGTCAGGACAAGCAACAGCCGACATCGAAGGCCGAGCATGTCCGGTCATTGCGACGGCCGCTGATCTCCAAGAAGCCGTCCGCTGGTGCAACCCACGCGCAGGCGGATGCGCCCCAAGATCCACCTCGTCGGGCCCGCGCACACCATCGCTTCGATGACGGCAAGTCAGCCCACCCGAAAACCGGAACCAGGGGCACGAAAGACAGCGATACGCAAGGCAAGTCGCGCCGGCAGCACCGTTCGGGACATTCCGACGCGGCATAGGGCCCGCGCCGAGCGACCGATCGGCGCGGCAACCGAGTCAGCTCGGGTTGGCTGCCAGTTCCTGTCCCCGCATGCGCTGCGAGATCACGGTGGTGATGCCGTCGCCGCGCATCGTCACACCGTAGAGCGCGTCGGCCACCTCCATCGTGGGCTTCTGGTGGGTGATCACGATCAGCTGGGACTTCTCCCGCAGCTGCTCGAAAAGGCTGATCAGGCGGCGCAGGTTGACATCGTCGAGGGCAGCCTCGACCTCGTCCATCACGTAGAACGGAGAGGGCCGGGCCCGGAAGATCGCCACCAGCATCGCCACCGCGGTCAGCGACTTCTCACCACCGGACAGCAGCGACAGTCGTTTGATCTTCTTGCCCGGCGGTCTGGCCTCCACCTCGATGCCGGTGGTCAGCATGTCGGCCGGGTTGGTCAGCAGCAGCCGACCCTCTCCGCCGGGGAACAGCGTGGCGAACACCTGCTCGAATTCGCGCTCCACGTCGACGTAGGCCTCGGTGAACACCTGCAGGATGCGCGTGTCGACATCAGCGATGACGTCGAGAAGATCGGTGCGCGCGGCCTTGACGTCTTCCAGCTGGGTCGACAAGAAGTTGTAGCGCTCTTCCAACGCCGCAAACTCTTCCAGTGCAAGCGGATTGACCCGGCCGAGCTCGGAGAGCTCACGCTCGGCTTTCTTGGCCCGGCGCTCCTGCATCGGCCGGTCGAACGGCATCGGGGCGGGCGCCATTACCTGTTCGCCGCGCTCGCGCGCCTGCTCGTACTCCGCCATCTCCAGCTCGCTGGGCGGCAACGCGACCTGTGGGCCGTACTCGGCAATCAGGTCGGCGGCGGGCATACCAAACTGTTCGAGCACCTGGGCTTCGAGCTGTTCGATACGAAGTGCCGCTTGCGCTTTGGCCATCTCGTCGCGGTGCAGGGAGTCGGTGAGCGCGGTGATCCGCGCGTTGAGTTCGTTGACCGTGTCGCGCACCTGCGACAGCGCGGTGGCGCGCATCTGACGCTCGGTGGCCAACTCGTCGCGCATCCGTGAAGCCACCGACACCACGGCGCTCAAGCGCTGGGCCACCACGCGGCCGGACTCCGACACTGCCGCCGCCACCCGCGCGGCGTGTTCGCGCGCTTCCCGGGCACGTTGCGCGCGCACCCGGGCCTCGCGCTCGGCAGCAGCCGCCCGGCGCAGCGAATCAGCGCGTCCGCGAACCGCGTTCGCGCGCTCCTCGGCGGTACGCACCGCCAGCCGGGCCTCCACCTCGACCGAGCGCGCCGCCTCAGCGGCGGCTACCGTGGTCTGCCGGTCCACCGGCTCGGCCTCGAAGGTCGGCAGCTGCTCGGCGTTGTGCAACCGCGACTCCAGCTCGGCGAGTTCCTCCACCGTCTTGCCGCGTGCGGCCTCGAGCTCGTCACGTTGACGAACCAGCCGCTGATATTCGTCATCGGCCCCACGGGCATCCTGTCCCAAGCGGCCCAGCTGCTCATAGATCGCCGAAATCGCGGCATCGGATTCGTTGAGCGCGGCCATCGCCTCTTCGGCCGATTCCTGCCGGGCCGCTTGCTCCGCGAGCGCCCCCGACAGTGCAGCGGCGAGCTCGCCGGTCTGCCGGTCGGCGATCTCCAGTTCCGCTCGGGCCTTGTCGATCTCAGCGCTGATCTCGAGTGTGGACGGCTTGCGGTCGGAGCCGCCGCTGATCCACCCGGCGCCGACCAGGTCACCATCCGCGGTCACCGCACGCAGGTCCGGCCGGCCCGATACCAGCCGCACTCCGGTGGCCAGGTCGCTCACCACCGCCACCCCGGCGAGCATCGCGGTGATCGCCGGGCGCAGCCGGTCCGGAACGCTGACCACGTCGTTGGCCCAGATCGCCCCGTCGGGCAACACCCCTGACGGTGCCGAGCCGTTGCCGCTCCAGTCCCCCAGCAGCAGCGCCGCCCGGCCGCCGTCGGACTCTTTGAGCGCAGCCACGGCAGCCGCGGCCACCCCGAAATCCTCGGCCGCCAATGCGTCGGCAGCGGCACCCAAAACCGTCGCCACCGCCACCTCATGCCCCGGCTGTACCTTCAGGTACTCGCCGATGGTGCCGAAAAGGCCTGTGCCACTGTGGTTTTTCTGCAACCAGGCGGCCCCGTCACGCCGGTCCAGGCTGACCGAGAGAGCCTCGATACGGGCCCGCAGCGAAGCCACCTGCCGTTCGGCGGCCCGCTCGGCGGCCTGCAGCTCGGCAACCCGCTCGTCGGCGAGCCGCAGCGCTGCCACCGAGCGGTCGTGCTGGTCATCCAGGCCCACTTCCCCGGCGTCGAGCTCGCCGACGCGGTTCTGCACGGTTTCGAATTCGGCCTGCGTCTGTTGGGCTTTGGCGGCGGCTTCCTCGATGTTCACCGACAGGCGCATGACCCCGTCGTCGATCGACTCGACCCGAGTGCGCATCGTGTCGACCTGACCGGCCAACCGGGCCAGCCCTTCACGCCGGTCAGCCTCGGCCCGAGCGGCCGCCAGATGCGCCCGCTCGGCCTCGGCGGCGATTTGCTCACGCTCGGCCAGCTCGGCGCGGGCGGTCTCCAACACGATGCGCGACTCCTCGAGCTCGCCGAGCAGCTCCATTTCGAGCTCGGCAACCTCGTCGGCCTCGGCTTCGAGCGCCTCGGGATCCTGTCCGGTGGACACCTCGGTCTCGGCCTCGAACAACTGGGCCCGATCGGTCGCGATACGCACGGTCGCGCTCAACCGTTCGGCCAGGGCCGAGGCTCGGAACCAGGTCTGCTGGGCCGCTTCGGCGCGGCGGGTCAGTTCAGCGACGGCGGCCTCGTGCGCCTGCAGTTCGACGGTCGATGCCTCCAGCCGGACGGTCGCCTCATCGTGCTCGCGGCGCAGCGTGGTCTCGGCCTGGTTGGTGTTGTGGAACTCAACCTGCCGCCGCACCAAATCGTCGGCGGCCAGGCGCAGCCGGGCATCACGCAGATCGGCCTGGATCGTCGCCGCGCGCCGGGCCATCTCGGCCTGACGGCCCAGCGGCTTGAGCTGACGGCGCAGCTCGGTGGTCAGGTCGGTCAGGCGGGCAAGGTTCGCCGCCATCGAGTCGAGCTTGCGCACCGCCTTTTCCTTGCGCTTGCGGTGCTTGAGCACCCCGGCGGCCTCCTCGATGAAGGCGCGGCGATCTTCGGGACGCGACTCCAGGATCTCCGAGAGCTTGCCCTGGCCGACGATGACGTGCATCTCGCGGCCGATGCCGGAGTCGCTGAGCAGCTCCTGAACATCCATCAACCGGCAGCTGCTGCCGTTGATCTCGTATTCGCCTGCGCCGTCACGGAACACGCGGCGGGTGATCGACACCTCGGAATACTCGATCGGCAGCGCGTTGTCGGAGTTGTCGATGGTCAGCGTCACCTCGGCGCGGCCCAGCGGCGCCCGCGAGGACGTGCCGGCGAAGATGACGTCCTCCATCTTGCCGCCGCGCAGGGTCTTGGCACCCTGCTCGCCCATCACCCAGGTCAGTGCGTCGACCACGTTCGACTTGCCCGACCCGTTCGGGCCGACGACGCAGGTGATGCCGGGTTCGAAACGCAGAGTCGTCGGCGAAGCGAAGGACTTGAAGCCCTTCAGCGTCAGACTCTTGAGGTGCACGGCGATTTACCCTACCGCCGAGTCGGCTACCGTTCGCGAAACCCCGCCATCGGGGCGTCGGCATCCGCCCAATCTGCGACGACGTGATCCACCGACCCCGGCGTCTGCCCGCTCTGCAGCAGCTCAAGCAATCGCTGACATTTCTCGCGCGGCCCCTGGGCCACCACGTGCACCCGGCCGTCGGGGCGATTCGAAGCAAACCCGGTCAGGCCGAGCTCCAGCGCCCGTGACCGGGTCCACCACCGGAACCCCACGCCTTGCACATGACCGTGCACCCAGGCACTCAGGCGCACCTCGGCGCCGGGCCCATCCGCGGGGAGTTCCGGCCCGGTCATCGACTAGCGACCTCGAACTTCACCTCTGTGCCCGATTTGAGGGTCCGGCCGACTGTGCAGACCTGGTCGATCGCGCGTTCGACCACCGTCAGCAGCCGGGCCACCTCGGCTTCTGAGAGGTTCGACACGTCGATCTCGAGTTTCTCCTCCAGCAGCGGGTAACGCTCCTGCTCCCGGTCCGCCGGGCCCGAGACCCGGATCGTCGCCGGATAGTCGTCGCCCAAGCGGCGGCGCAGTGGCTGGTCACTGGACATGCCGCTGCACGCCGCCAGGGCGATTTTCATCAACTCGCCCGGGGTGAACACGCCCTCGACGTCCTCGCTGCCGACCAGTACCTCTGCACCGCGCGAACTGCGCCCGACATACCTGCGCACACCGGTGCGGTCAACCCAAAGTTCGGTCATGCGGTATTTCTACACGTCGCGACACGCGGGTATTCCGGCGGTGACGGCTGCCGATTCACCCCGACGCTCATGATTCGGGGCGCCGGCGAACGAGACAGCGACGATAGACTCGACTGACCGACTTTCGCCGAGGAGCACTGTGACCTATCCGCCGAGTAATCCGCCCACTCCGCCACCGGGTTCTCCCGAGCCGTGGCAGCAGCCGTACCAGCAGGGCGGGCCTCAGGGATATCCGAACACCGGCGGTAATCCCGAGCAGCCTTTCGGCTCGCCCTACGGGGCACCTCAGCAGCCGCAGCAGCCCTACGGATCCCCTTACGGTCCACCACAGCAGCCGCAGCAGCCCTACGGATCCCCCTACGGGGCACCGCAGCAGCCGCAACAACCTCAGAACCCCTACGGATCACCGTATGGAGCGCCCCAGCAGCCTTACGGAACGCCTTACGGAGCCCAGCCTTACGGCGCTCCGCAGCAGCCATACGGCTACCCCACTCCGCAACCGCCCAAAGGTGGCAACGGCAAATGGCTCGCGATCGCTGGTGCGGTCCTCGCGGTGGTCGTGGTGGTCGGGGCCGTCCTCATCTTCGGGCTGGGCGGCGATTCGAAGTCCAACGGCCGCATCAGCGCGGGCTCCTCGACCGGCGAGAGTTCGGCCGAGCAGGAGGTCAGAGAATTCCTCGAACAGGTGATGGCCGACAAAGGTGACTTCAAGGACGCCCTGCCCTACTTCTGCCAAGCCGATCAGGACCTTTTCGAGAAGGTAGGCGGTTTGGACGCGATCGATATTCCGCACGACAACACCGGCGCGAACGAGACCGCAGAGATCAGCAAGATCACGGTCACCGGTGACAAGGCCGTGGTGGATCTGTCGACAAGCCGGGGTGCGGCCAAGTTCTACCTGCGCAAGGAGAACGGGTCGTGGAAGATCTGCATGTCCGACTCGCCGGAGCTGTCCGGCATCCGATGAGCGCCGCTCACCTCTGCGGCGTCAGCCTCGCGGGCCCCTCGGGCGGGGCTGACATCGTGGACAGTAAAACGACGACCGATTCATGAACTTGTCGCGGCGCATCACCGCGCCGCACCGTCGGCACGGTT
This sequence comes from Mycobacterium syngnathidarum, assembly GCF_001942625.1. Lineage (GTDB taxonomy): Bacteria > Actinomycetota > Actinomycetes > Mycobacteriales > Mycobacteriaceae > Mycobacterium > Mycobacterium syngnathidarum. The sequence goes on along the minus strand of NZ_MLCL01000037.1, from coordinate 19,618 downwards.
CCCCTTCGCGGCCGTAGGCGTCCAACGACCGTTCGAAGTACCCGGATTCGCCGTTGACATTGACATACAGCGAATCGAATGACGTCCCGCCCTGACTCAGCGCGTCGGTCATCACCTCCGCCGCGGCGTCGAGCACTTCTGCCAGTCGGCGACGCGGCAGCAGTGCTGCGGTTCTGGCGCCGTTGACCTTGGTCCGCCACAGTGCCTCGTCGGCGTAGATGTTGCCGATACCGGACACCACGGTCTGATCGAGCAGCTGACGTTTGATCTCAGAGTGCTTGCGCCGCAGCACGGTAACCACATGGTCGCGGTCGAAGAGCGGGTCGAGCGGATCACGGGCTACGTGCGCCACCGGTTGCGGCACCGCGGTGCCGTCGACCGTCACCAACTCGGCCAGCTGCCAGCCGCCGAACGTACGTTGGTCGACGAAGCTCAAGGCCGTGCCGTCGTCGAGCATCGCGGCGATCCGCAGATGCCGATCGTCACGGATCGGCCCCAGCAGCATCTGGCCGCTCATCCCGAGGTGCACCACCAAGGCGCCGGTCTCCTCGCCGTCGTCGGCCCCCAGGGTCAGCCACAGATACTTGCCGCGGCGACCGGTCCCGGTGATGCGGGCACCGAGTAGCCGGGCGGTCAGGTCAGCGGGGCCGGCCTCATGACGGCGTATGGCGCGCGGATGATGCACCCGCACCGCCGAAATCGATTTGCCCGCAACATGTTCCTGTAACCCGCGGCGGACTACCTCTACCTCGGGTAGCTCGGGCATCGATGCTCACGCATTGTCGAGTGCATTCCAGGCTGCGGCGGCCGCCTTGAGTTCAGCCTCTTTCTTGTTGCGACCGACGCCCCTTCCGTACTCGACATCGGCCACCACCACGACCGCCGAGAACTCCTTGTCGTGATCGGGCCCGGTTGAGGTCACCACATAGCTGGGAGCCCCGAGGCCGCGGGAGGCGGTCAGCTCCTGCAAGCTGCTCTTCCAATCCAGTCCGGCGCCCAGCGTCGGCGCCGTATCGAGCAGCTCACCGAACAACCGCAGGATCACCTCACGCGAAGTCCTCAGACCGTGTTGCAAGTAGATTGCGCCGAGCAGGGATTCAACCCCATCGGCGAGGATGCTGGACTTGTCGGCACCACCGGAGTTCTCCTCGCCCTTGCCCAGAAACAGGTGAGTGCCGAGGCCGCCGTCGGTCAGCCCGCGGCCCACATCGGCCAGCGCCTGGGTGTTGACGATGCTGGCGCGAAGCTTCGCCAGATCCCCCTCCGAGCGCTCGGGGTGGCGGTGATAGAGCTCCTCGGTGATCGTCAATCCGAGCACCGCGTCGCCGAGGAACTCCAGCCGCTCGTTGGTCGGCAGGCCACCGTTCTCGTAGGAATAGCTGCGATGGGTCAACGCGATGGTGAGTAGTTCGGCCGGGAGGTCGACGCCGAGTGCCTCCAGCAAATCCGCGTGCGGGTCGGTCACTCGTCGCCCCTGGGCCGTTCTTCGTCGGGCAACATCGCGGCCAGCTTGGCCCAGCGAGGGTCGATCTTGTCGTGGTGATGTCCCGGCTCGGCGCTGGCCAGCGCGACACCGCAATCGGGGCACAGGCCCGGACAATCCGGACGACACAGCGGGGAGAACGGCAATGCCAATCCGACGGCGTCGATGATCGGCTGTTCCAGATCGACCGTGTCGGCCTGCCCGGAGCCGCCCACCCGACCGAGCTCGTCAGCCTCGGTCGTCTCGTCAGTGGTGCTGTCGGGGTAGGCGTACAGCTCGGTCAGGTCGATCTCGACATCGCCGGTCAGCTCTTGCAGGCAACGCGCGCACTCGCCGACGGTGGGGGCCGAGACGGTTCCGCTGACCAGCACACCCTCCGAAACCGACTGAAGCTGCAGATCGAGCTGCAGCGGCGCGCCCTTCTCGATGGCGACCAGCTCGGCGCCGATCCGCACCGGGCTGGGCACCGTTTCCTGGTGAGCCAAGAACGAACCCGGTCGCCGACCCAGGCGGGAAACATCGATCACCAAGGGCGATCGGGGGTTACTGCGCTTATCGGGCCCCTCCCGACCGGCCGATCTCGCGTGCGTCGCCATGCTTCCGATCCTACGGCGGCGGCAGAGCGCGCCACGACGCAGTAGCGCGCCGACACCGCCTGCCGTCAGCGGGTGGCGTAATCGTGTGTACCCGCGGTCGTGCGCAGCTGGTGACGTCCGCGGCCAACAGAGCGCAACGTGCCGTTGAGGAACTCCTCGAACTCCGCCAGTTTGCTGTCGACGTAGATGTCGCACTCCCCGCGCAACCGGTCGGCTTCGGCGTGCGCCGCGTCGATGAGGCGGGTGGCCTCAGCGGTCGCCGTCGCGACGATCTCGGTCTGCGACACGAGGCGCTGCTGCTCCTTGATGCCCTCCTGGACAGCCTTCTCGTAGGACAGGTTGCCGTTCTCGATCAGGCGGTCGGCTTCGGCCTTCGCCCGGCCCGTGCTGGCGTCGTACTCGCGCTTCGCCACCGCCGCCTGCCGCGCCGCCTCTTCGCGCGCCTCACCGACCATGCGCTCACTGTGCTGGCGCGCCTCGGCGACCATCCGATCGGCCTGGGCCTTGGCATCGGCCAAAAGCCGGTCGGCCTCACTCCTGGCGTGGTTGAGCATGCCGTCGGCGTCCGCGTTGGACTTGGACATCACCGACTCGCAGTGTTCCTTGGCCTCGCGCAACAGCGAGTCACGTGCATCGAGGACGTCCTGCGCGTCGTCGAGCTCGCCCGGAATGGCGTCCTTGATGTCATCGATCAACTCGAGGACGTCCCCTCGCGGGACCACGCAACCGGCGGTCATCGGCACGCCGCGCGCTTCTTCGACGATCGCGCCGAGCTCGTCGAGCGCTTCAAAAACTCGGTACACGGCAAAACCCTCCAGGTCGTCGTTGTTAGTGACTAGTGTGCCTGGTGTTACGCCTGTGACTGGGGAGCGCAAACGGTGTGTCGCCCCGGCCGTCGCCGGCTGTGAGCGGCGTCATCCCGCCATCGGCCGGTCGTTTGGGCAAATTCACCGCAGCGCGGCGCCGATCAGATCGCGTGCCCGATCGAGCATCGAGGCGAACGGTCCGACCGCGAAATTCAGCGCAGCCGATTCCACCCCGGGGTGCGGGCGGGTGGGCGCGATCGCCTCGGCGGCCTGAACGGACTTGACCATCCGTTCGAGATCGTCGGCGTCGAGCTTGCGATGTAGCTTGTCGAACTCTTCGTGTTCTTCGTGCTCGGCGTGGTCGATCACGGCGTCGCGGAACTTGGCGAGTTCGGTGATGAACTCATCCGAGTCGACGTCCATGCTCTCCAGCTTGGACAGCTGCTCCTTCGCGGAGCTAACCCCCGAGCTTCTCCCGCAACCGGCGGTTGACCGGCTCGGGAAGCAGTGCAGACACGTCACCGCCCAGGGAGGCAACCTCCTTGGCCAACGACGACGACACGAACGAATACTGCGGCGTGGTCGCGACGAAGAACGTGTCGACACCGGCCACGTGCTTGTTCATCTGCGCCATCTGCAGCTCGTACTCGAAGTCGGTGCCGGTGCGCAGGCCCTTGACGATCGCGGTCAGCCCACGGGCCTTGACGAAGTCGACCACCAGGCCCTGCCCCGACTCGACCCTCAGATTCGGCAGGTGCGCCGTCGACTCGGCGATCATCGCCATACGCTCGTCGAGATCGAACATGCCCTTCTTGTTGGGATTCACCAGAACCGCGACCACGACTTCGTCGAACTGCGCAGCCGCGCGCTCGAAGATGTCCACATGGCCAAGGGTCACCGGGTCGAAGGAACCGGGGCATACCGCGCCACTCATGGGTGACGACGCTACAGGCCGCCGAATCAGCCGCTCCGCTAGCCCACTTCGGCGAGCTCGACGCGAGTGTCGCCGTAGCGCCGGGTGCTCAGCTCATCCCAGCCCGTCGGCCAACTCGCCGGCCGGCTCGACGCGCGTCGCTCGACCAGCACGAGGGTGCCCGCGGCCACCCATCCGGTACCGGCCAACGCCGCGAGCATCGCATCGACTGCGGCGTCATCCAGGTCATAAGGCGGGTCGGCGAACACCAGATCCACCGGCCGCGTCGCACCGCCGGCCAATACCGTGTCGACACTGCCCCGGCGTACCGTGGCGTGGCGGACGCCGAGAGCGGCGATGTTCTCGGCGATGACCGTGGCCGCCCGCGCATCCGACTCGACAAAAGTGGCCGACGTTGCGCCCCGCGAAAGCGCTTCCAGGCCAAGCGCTCCCGAACCTGCGTACAGATCCAGCACAGCCAATCCGGCGAAGTCCAGCCGCGCCGTCAACGCATTGAACACGGCCTCCCTGACCCGATCGGAAGTAGGCCGGGTACCGCTGCGCGGCACCGCAATCCGACGGCCCCCGTACGCGCCGGCGATGATGCGGGTCAGATTGATCCCCCGGTCGCTTCGCTCCTGCCCGCCGAACCGACCACCACCAGGAGGTCACCGCCTTCGACCTGGGCCGTGGCAGCTACCGCGACGCGTTCGACAGTGCCGGCCCTGGGCGCGGTGATCGCGGCTTCCATCTTCATCGCCTCGATGGTGGCAATGGTCGCGCCGGCCTCCACCGTGTCACCGGCGGCGACGCCGACGGTGACCACACCGGCGAACGGGGCCGCGACATGATCCGGGTTGTTGCGGTCGGCCTTCTCGGCGGCCGGGACCTCACTGGCGATGCTGCGGTCGCGCACCGTGATCGGACGAAGTTGCCCGTTGAGGATGCACATCACCGTGCGCATACCGCGTTCGTCGGCATCCGAGATCGCTTCCAGACCGATCAGCAACTGCACACCGCGCTCGAGCTCGACCCGATGCTCCTCGCCGTAACGCAGACCGTAGAAGAACTGGTTGGCGCTCAGACCAGAGGTGTCCCCGTACTCCTCGCGGTGCGCCTCGAACTCCTTGGTCGGCCCCGGGAACAACAACCGGTTCAACGCCGCCTGACGCTTGGGACCGGGCGCAGCCAACAACGCTTCGTCCTCGACCGAGAGTTCCTGGATCGGCCTGGCCGGACCCCGCCCTTCGAGAGCCTTGGTCCGCAACGGCTCCGGCCATCCGCCCGGTGGGTCACCGAGTTCGCCGCGCAGGAAACCGATCACGCTGTCGGGGATGTCGTAGCGGGCCGGGTCGGCGGCAAACTCCTGCGCGCTCACACCGGCGCCCAACAGCGCCAGTGCCAGATCCCCGACCACCTTGCTCGACGGGGTCACCTTCACCAGCCGACCCAACATCCGGTCGGCCGCAGCGTAATTGGCTTCGATGTCCTCGAACCGGTCCCCGAACCCCAGCGCGATGGCCTGCTGGCGCAGATTGCTCAACTGCCCACCGGGGATCTCGTGGGTGTAGACCCGTCCCGTCGGAGAAGGAAGGCCGGACTCGAACGGCGCGTACACCTTTCGCAGCGCCTCCCAGTACGGCTCCAGATCGCACACCGCGCCCAGCGACAACCCGGTGTCGTACTCGGTATGGGCGGCCGCGGCCACGATCGAGGACAAGGCCGGCTGACTGGTAGTGCCGGCCAGCGGCGCCGCCGCACCGTCGACCGCAGACGCACCGGCCTGCCAGGCCGCCAGATACGTGGCCAACTGCCCACCCGGGGTGTCATGGGTGTGCACGTGCACCGGCAGATCGAAGCGAGACCGCAACGCGCTCACCAACAGATGTGCCGACTGCGGGCGCAACAACCCGGCCATGTCCTTGATCGCGAGCACATGCGCGCCCGCGTCGACGATCTGCTCGGCCAACTTGAGGTAGTAGTCCAGCGTGTACAGATTCTCCGCCGGGTCCGACAGGTCTCCGGTGTAGGACATCGCGACTTCGGCGATCGCCGTGCCGGTTTCGCGCACCGCGTCGATCGCCGGACGCATGGATTCGACATTGTTGAGCGCGTCGAAGATCCGGAAGATGTCAATGCCGGTGGCCGCTGCTTCTTCCACGAACGCCTGGGTCACCAGTTCCGGATAGGGCGTGTAGCCCACCGTGTTGCGGCCCCGCAACAGCATCTGCAGGCAGATGTTGGGTATGGCCTCACGCAGCGCAGCCAGGCGCTCCCACGGGTCTTCCTTCAAGAACCGAAGCGCCACATCGTAAGTCGCCCCGCCCCAACATTCGATGGACAGCAGCTGCGGCATCATCCGCGACACATACGGTGCCACCTTCAGCAGCCCGGTGGACCGCAGCCGCGTGGCCAGCAGTGACTGATGGGCATCGCGGAACGTCGTATCGGTAACGCCGACCGCCTTGGAATCGCGCATCCAACGTGCGAACCCTTCGGGCCCCAACTCAACCAGGCGCTGCTTGGAGCCCGCCGCAGGCACCGTCGACAGGTCCAGCGCAGGCAGCTTGTCCTGCGGGTACACCCCCGTCGGTCGCTCGCCGTTGGGCTTGTTCACCGTGACATCAGCCAGGTAGTTCAAGATCTTGGTGCCGCGGTCGGCCGGGGTGTGCGCGGTCAGCAACTGCGGGCGATCGTCGATGAACGAAGTGGTGATCCGTCCGGCACGGAAATCCGGATCGTCGATCACCGCCTGCAAAAACGGGATGTTCGTCGACACACCGCGAATCCGGAACTCGGCCAGCGCCCGCCGGGCACGCGAGACCGCGGTGGAGAAGTCCCGCCCGCGGCAGGTCAGCTTGACCAGCATCGAATCGAAATGCGCCGAGATCTCGGCACCCAGGTTCGAGCCACCGTCCAAGCGGATACCCGCACCGCCGGGCGACCGGTAGGCGGTGATCCGCCCGGTATCCGGCCGGAACCCATTGGCCGGATCCTCGGTCGTGATCCGACACTGCATCGCGGCCCCGCGGATCACCAACGAGTCCTGGCTCAAGCCCAGATCGGCCAGGCTCTCCCCGGCCGCGATGCGCAACTGCGAGCCAACCAGGTCCACGTCGGTGATCTCCTCGGTCACCGTGTGCTCCACCTGGATACGTGGATTGCACTCGATGAACACGTGATGGCCGCGCTCGTCGAGCAGGAACTCGATGGTGCCCGCGCAGCTGTAGCCGATCTGTCGGGCCAGAGCCACCGCATCCGCGCAAATCTGTTCGCGCAAACCAGGATCCAGATTCGGTGCCGGCGCCAGCTCGATCACCTTCTGGTGCCGCCGCTGCACGCTGCAATCCCGCTCGAACAGGTGCATCACGTTGCCCTGCGTATCGGCGAGGATCTGCACCTCGATGTGGCGCGGGTTGATGACGGCCTGCTCCAGATACACCGCGGGATCACCGAAGGCCGACTCCGCCTCCCGCGAGGCCGCCTCCACCGCCTCGGGCAGCGCCTCGGGGTCGGTGACGCGACGCATACCGCGCCCACCACCACCGGACACCGCCTTGACGAACAGCGGGAACGTCATATCCCGTGCCGCGGCGACCAATTCGTCCACCGACGACGACGGCGCCGAGGACGCGAGCACCGGCAGTCCCGCGGCCTTCGCCGCCGCGATCGCCCGTGCCTTGTTGCCGGTCAATTCCAAAACCTGCGCCGAAGGCCCCACAAACGTGATGCCCGCCTCTGCACACGCCGAGGCCAGTTCCGGGTTCTCCGACAAGAACCCGTATCCCGGATAGACCGCATCCGCACCGGAATGCTTGGCCACCCTGATGATCTCTTCCACCGACAGGTATGCCCGTACCGGATGACCGATCTCACCGATCTGATACGACTCGTCGGCCTTCAACCGGTGCAGCGAATTGCGATCCTCATACGGATACACCGCCACCGTCGCGATACCCATCTCATAAGCAGCACGGAACGCGCGGATCGCGATCTCGCCACGATTGGCGACTAGCAGTTTGGAAATCACGGGTAGACCTAACCGACAAGTTATTTCGGAAGTGTTACAGCAGCGTTGACCAGTATTCCCAGAAACGCACCAAGATCAACAGCACAAGTGAGGTGAACCAGAACGCCACGAGCGACCAGCGCCACTGGTAGACCGCCCGGGCGACCGCATTGGTGTGCAGCGGCCGCAGCGCGATGGAGCTCGTGACCACCAGCAGCGGGATGGTCACCGACCACACCACCATGCAGTACGGGCACAGGGCGCCGATGCGGTAGAGGCTCTGGAAGATCAGCCAGTGCACCAAGACGGCACCGAGCAGGGTTCCGGCGGCAAACCCGGCCCAGTACCAGCGCGGCAGCCGGACACCCGCCACCGCCAGCACGCCGGTGACCAGGGTGAGCGTGAACGCGACCACCCCGATCAGCGAATTCGGGAATCCGAAGACCGATGCTTGCGGGGTGGTCATCACCGACCCGCAGGAGATCACCGGGTTGATGCTGCAGGTCGGGACGTAAGCCGGATCGATCAGCAGCTCGATCTTCTCGACCGTGAGTGCCAGCGCCGCGGCCAGGCCGAGGACACCTGCGATGAGCACCCAGATGGCACTGGCCCTGCCCACCGCTACGCCCCGGGACTCCTCGGTCCCGAGCTCATCGAGCTCAGCGGCGGTGTCAGTCATGGGGCGGCAGGCGCGGGAGCGGGAGCTGCCGGTGCGGGAGCTGCCGGTGCGGCCGGAGCCCCAGGGGCAGGCGCAGCGGGTGCGGCGGGGCCGGGGGCCGGGCCCTTCAGCGCGGGTAGGTCACCGACGACTTCCTTGACCTTCGCGATCAGCGCGTCAGGGGTGCTCGGGTCGTAGTCCTCGCCGTTGAACCGGACGGACGGGGTCGAGCGGATTCCGGTGGCGGCCGCCATGCCCTGCACCATCTCGACGTACCGGCCCTTGGTGATGCAATCGGGTACCTCACCTGCGGCACCGGCCTGGCGGGCGAGCTCGATGATCCGGGCGTTGTCGGGGTAGACCCCGCCGCCCTCCTCCGGCTGGATACCGGGCGTGAAGAGAGCGGAATGGAAACGGCGGAATGCTTCGACGGACTCGTCGGCGATGCAGTACGCGGCGCCGCCGGCCCGCGACGAGTAACCGTTGCCGGCCCTGTCCAGGATCGCCACCATGTGGTAGTCGACGGCGACCGCGCCGGTGTCGATGAGCTTGTTGATGGTCGGGCCGAACTGCTGCTCCAGATTGCCGCAGGCCGGGCACAGGAAATCCTCGAAGAGGCTCAGCGTGACCTTGGGCTCGGTGGTGCCCTCCTTGGTGATCACGTTGGGCGCGGCCACGTGCACGGCCCGGGCTTCCCCCGCGGCCGGCCGCTTGTGGCCGGTGGTCACGATGTAGAGCACCAGGCCGACGGCAAACAGCACCACAACGGCTGTCAGTCCGATCTGAACCCACCGGTTGCGCTTGCGGTCAGCCGCCTTGAGGTCGTACTTCGCGGTCTTCTTCGGTTTGGCCACGTCGACCAGCGTACCGGCGCCGACCGGTCAACTTTCGGCGTGGCTGAGATGTGCGCGCAGCGCGGAGATCATCGCGCCCGTGGCGGTGGCGCTGCCGCCACCCAGCGGAAAGAAGTTGGCGAACGCGTGGATCATGGAGCGCTCCTCGCGAAGGTCGACCACCACCCCGGCCTCGCGCAGCGCCCGGGCATATCGGTTGCCCTCGTCCCGCAACGGATCGAATCCCGCGGTGACTACCAGTGCCGGAGGCAAGCCGGACAGATCCTCGCTGAGCAGCGGCGAAACCAGCGGATCCTGCGCCGACACCTCGGCGCCGTCGAGGTAATGCCCGGCAAACCAGTCCATGTCGCGCTTACCCAGGAAATAGCCGTCGGCGAACAATGTCTTGGATCGCGTGTCGCTCGACAGGTCGGTGACCGGATAGAGCAGCAGCTGCAATGCCGGCAACGGCAGTTCGGAGTCGCGGGCCTGCTGCGCCACCACGGCTGCCAGGTTGCCCCCGGCACTGTCTCCCCCGACGACGATGCGGGTGGCCCCCAGGCCGGCAGCATGGTCGAGTGCCCATTGGTACGCCGCGTAAGCGTCGTCGACGGCAGCGGGCGCCTTGTGCTCGGGCGCGAGCCGATAGTCGACGGAGATCACCTGGATTCCGCCGTCCCGGCAGATCAGCCGGCACAGGCTGTCGTGGGTGTCGAGGTCACCGATCACGAAGCCACCGCCGTGGAAGTACAGCAGCAGCGCCGGGAGCGCCGGGGACCCGCTGCCGTCGGGGACGTACCGTCGCGCCGACATCGGTCCAGCCGGCCCCGGGATGGAAATATCGGTCACGTCCGCACGGATCCGGGCCTTCATCATGCCCGCCGTCACCGCCAACGCCGCGCGAGATACGGCGACACCGGATTCCGGGCTGTAATCGGCAACCAATCCGCCGACTCCGGCCGCATGTTGGGCGGCCAGGGTGAACTGCAGCGTCGTGTCCAGGGTGTTGCCGTCGACCGTGACCGAACGCCCACCCAGCAACAGTCTCTTGAGCCGATCCGGGATCCGCGGAATCGCCGCCAAGGTGAACCCGGTCGCCCGTTCCAGCACCACCTGTTTGACCGCATCCCGGCCATGACCGTCACGTCTGCCTCCGACTGGTCCGCCTGGCAGACTTTCAGTCATGGCTGCTCCCTCTGTGAGTCCTCGTGTCACGCTCAACGACGGTAATTCGATACCGCAAGTCGGATTGGGGGTTTGGCAGACCCCCGCCGAAGAAACCGAACGTGCAGTGAGCGCGGCTCTGCAGGCAGGCTATCGGCACATCGACACCGCGGCCGCCTACCGCAACGAGGCCGAGACCGGCCGCGGCCTGGTCGACTCCGGGGTCCCCCGCGACGAAGTGTTCCTGGTGACCAAGCTGTGGAACAGCGACCAGGGATATGAGTCCACGCTGGCTGCGTTCGACGCCAGCCAGGACCGGCTCGGCGTCGACTATCTCGACCTTTATCTGATCCACTGGCCGATGCCGGCCAACAACGCATTTGTCGACACGTTCAAGGCGTTCGCGCACCTGCACGATCAGGGCCGGGTCCGGTCGATCGGAGTGAGCAACTTCGAACCCGAACACCTCGAGGTGCTCATCGACTCGACCGGCATCGTGCCCGCAGTCAATCAGGTCGAATTGCACCCACTGCTACCGCAACAAGAACTTCGTGAGGTGCACGCCAGACTGGGCATCGCCACCGAGGCCTGGAGCCCGCTCGGCCAGGGCGCGCTGCTGACCGATCCGGTGATCACCGGGATCGCCGAACGGCATGGTAAAACCGCCGCACAGGTACTGATTAGGTGGCATATCCATCTGGGTAATATCGTCATCCCCAAGTCGGTAAACCCCGAGCGGATCGTCAGCAATTTCGACGTGTTCGATTTCGATCTGGACGAAACGGACATGGCGGCCATCGCCACGTTGAAGACGGACACCCGCCTGGGTCCCGATCCGCGAACCTTCAACTTCACAGGATAGGTGACATGACCTCCTCGGACGGGGCTGCGATTCCCACCGTCACGCTCAACGACGACCGCACGATCCCCGTGGTCGGCCTCGGCGTCGGCGGCCTCTCGGATTCTGAGGCAGAGCGCGTGGTGTCCGCGGCACTGGAGGCGGGCCACCGGTTGATCGACACGGCAGCTGCCTATGACAACGAAGCCGGCGTCGGGCGCGCCATCGCGGCCTCGGGCATTCCCCGCGAAGACATCTCGGTCACCACCAAACTGGCCATCACCGACCACGGCTTCCAGTCCTCACAGAACGCCGGACGGGCCAGCCTGGAGCGGCTGGGCCTGGACTACGTCGACCTGTATCTGATCCATTGGCCCGGCAACGACGTCGGCAAGTACGTCGACAGCTGGGGTGGGCTGATGGCGCTCAAGCAGGAGGGGCTGGCCCGCTCCACCGGGGTGTCCAATTTCAGCCCGGAGAACCTCTCGACGATCGTCGACCTGACGTTCACGGCGCCCGCGGTCAATCAGATCGAGCTGCACCCGTTGCTGAACCAGAGTGACTGGCGGGCAGCGAACGCCCGGTACAACGTCGTCACACAGGCCTACAGCCCGCTCGGCGTCGGCAATCTGCTCGACAACCCGGCGGTCACGGCCATCGCCGAGGCGCACGGCAAAACCCCGGCGCAGGTGCTGATCCGCTGGAGCATCCAGCTGGGCAACATCGTGATCTCCCGGTCGACCAACCCGGAGCGGATCGCGTCCAACCTCGACGTGTTCGGCTTCGAGCTGAGCGCCGAGCAGATGGACAGCCTGAGCGGCCTCGATGACGGCACCCGGTTCCGGCCGGACCCGGCGACCTTCACGGGGTAACACCCCAAACCGGTGTCACTCCGCCGATCGGGCTGACCAGAATGGTTCCCGAAGTTCGCGCTTCAGCACCTTGCCGGGGTCCGTGCCCTCGTGACGGGCCCACGAGGATGACCGGTGACCGCCGAGGACTCTCAGCCCATGGGGCAGGTACCCGCGGCGTCACGCAGCACCACAGCCGACGCCGTGTCGACCGGCAGCGCGTACCCGCGCAGTACCTCGACGAACTGCACCGCGTATTGGCACCAGAACGCCCGGTTCGGCGGCATCCAATGGGCGGGTTCCTGATCGCCCTTGTCCTGATTGGCTTTACCCGCGACGGCCAGGAGATTGGCCGGGTCGTTGGCGAACCGCAACCGCAGGTCGTCGGGCCAGTCACGGGCCCCGAGGTCCCATGCCAAGGCCAACGGCACGATGTGGTCGATCTGTACCGAGGCACCGGTCTGATTGCCGCGGACGAACGACACCACCGCGTTCGTGTAGGGATCATGCAGAGTGCCCGTCGCCACGGCGGCCGGGCAACGCTTGATCGCGACGGACGTCTTGTCGACGAGGTCCCGGTTGAGGATGTCGTTGCGGGTGTCGCAGCCGTTGTGCCCGCCGGGCGCGCTGTTGTCGTCGTCCCAGGACTCGCCGAACGCCGCGCGACGATAGTCGTTGCCGCGGACGCGAACCGGAATCTGGAGCACACCGGCCAGCAGGTCGACGCCGGGCGCCACGGTGGGTGGCTGCGCCTGAGCCGCGAATCGCGCGGCGTCGTGCGTCGAAGTGGTCACCTGGACGGCGACCACCACCGCGAGTGCGACGGCCGCCACCAGCCACCACACCCGCGAGCCGGTCATGCCTTGTCCAGGTACTCGACGCGGTCGGTGTTCACGAATTGCGCTGCCAGCAGATCCATTCCGGGATCGTGCGGGCTCTGCTCGTACCGTCGCTCGCAGAATGCCCGGGCCTCCTGGATCACTTCGAGATGATCGCGTAGGGACAGGAAGCGCAGGTTGATGGTGCGCCCGGACTGGTTGAGGCCCAACACATCTCCCTCGCGACGCTCGTCGAGGTCGAGATCCGCCAGGGCGAAACCGTCCAGTGTCGCGGCCACGGCCTTGATCCGCTCACCGGCCTTGGAGGTTTCCGGGAGCCTGGTGGCCAGCAGGCACAGGCTGGGATGCTGACCGCGGCCGATCCGGCCGCGCAACTGATGCAGCTGGCTGATGCCGAAACGGTCGGCGTCCATCACCACCATCATGGTCGCGTTGGGCACGTCGACACCGACCTCGATGACGGTGGTACACACCAGAACATCGATCTCGCCGGCCCGGAACAGGCCCATCACCGCATCCTTCTCGTCACCGGACAACCGGCCGTGCATGAGCCCGAGCCGCAACCCCGAGAGCGGGCCCGCACTCAACCGGTCGAACAGGTCGACCACTGTGATGGGCGGTGGGCCGCCGCGATTGTCGTTCTTGTCGGCGGGCTTGTCCGATTCGTCGATGCGCGATGCCACCACATAGGCCTGCCGGCCGGCGCCCACCTCCTCACGGATCCTGGCCCAGGCCCGGTCCAGCCAGGTCGGCTTCTGAGAGATGAAAATGGTGTTGGTGGTGATGGGTTGACGGCCACGCGGCAGCTCGCGCAACGTCGAGGTCTCCAGGTCGCCGTACACCGTGAGCGCCACCGTGCGCGGAATCGGTGTGGCCGTCATCACCAAAAGATGCGGAGTCAGACCATCACGCGCCTTGGCGCGCAACGTGTCCCGCTGTTCAACCCCGAAGCGATGCTGTTCGTCGACGACCGCCATGCCCAAGTTGTGGAACTCGACCGCCTCCTGCAGCAATGCGTGCGTACCGACGACGATGCCGGCCTGCCCGGACGCCACCTGGGCACGCACCGCACGCTTCTGCGGTGCGGTCATCGACCCGGTGAGCAGAGCGACCCCGGTTGCCGTCTCGGCACCGCCGAGTTCCCCCGCCATCGCCAGCGGCCCAAGCACGTCACGGATCGAGCGCGCATGTTGGGCCGCAAGCACTTCGGTGGGCGCCAGTAAAGCGCACTGATAGCCCGCGTCGACCATCTGCAACATCGCCAACACCGACACGATGGTCTTACCCGAACCCACCTCGCCCTGCAGCATCCGGTTCATCGGCCGCGTCGACGCCAGCTCGCCCGAGATCACCTCCAGCACTTCGGATTGCCCGGCAGTCAGCTCGAAAGGCATCCGGCTGCGCATGGCAGCGGCCAGCCCGTGATCCAGCGGCGGTGCAGCAGGGCCGGATTCGCTCAGCTCGCTGTAGCGCCGGCCCACCAATCCCCACTGCAGGCCGATGGCCTCATCGAAGGTCAGCCGCTCCCGGGCCCGGTCACGCTGGGTCGAGTTCTCCGCCAGGTGGATCGCCCGCAACGCCTCATCCTCGGATATCAGGTTGTGTTGGCGGACAAAGTCTTCCGGAAGAGGATCGGGAATGGGATCGAGCATGTCGAGCGTCTGCCGCACACACGCGTAGATGTCCCAACTCTGTACCTTCGCCGACGCCGGGTAGATCGGGAAGAAGTCACGCTCGAACTCGGCCAGCATGTCCTCGCCGCTGGCTCCTGACGCCGACGCGATGGTGGTCAGCGACTTGGTGCCGATCTGCTTTCCTGGTGGCGGATTGAGCACCAGGAATGCCGGGTGGTTCAACTGCAGGGTGTTGCGGAAGTATTTGACCTCACCGGAGAGCATCAGGCGGGTGCCCTTCTCCACCTTGTCCACCATCCAGCCCGCATTGAAGAACGTGGCCGTCACCGCGGGCCGGTGATCCCCCAGTGCCACCCGCAGATACTTGGCCCGTCTGGTCCCACCGGATTTGGTTCGGACGGTCGAGCGCATCTCGCCGATCTCGGCTTTGGTCACCACGTCGATGAACGTGACGTGCTCGCCCTCCTCCAGATCGAGGGCCTCACCCTCCTCACGCACCGCCATGCCGTCGCTGTACTTTCGCGGGTAGTGCCGCAGCAGGTCGTTGACCGTGCGAAGGCCGAAATTCGCATTCAGCTTGTCCGCGTTCTTCTTTCCGATCACGAACTCGAGGCGCTCGCTGAGACTGACCACTACTCCACCCCGATCAGCAGGGCGTCGCCGCGGTGGCCCGTGTGATAGGTGACCAGCTCTGCGCCGAGGTGCTCGCGATGCACGTGGGCCTGCAGAGCCTCACCCACGGCGCCGTCCACACCGTCGCCGGTCAGCACCGTGATCAGCTCTCCGCCGGCCACCATCAGCAGATCGATCAACCCGGCGGCAGCCGTGGTGATGTCGGGCCCCACGATCAACACCTCGTCGCCGGCGATGCCCAGCCCGTCGCCCGGCTTGCAGGCACCCGCCCACGTCAACGCCTCTTCGCTGGCGAGCCTGACCGTCCCGTGCCGCGCGCCGGCGGCCGCCCGCGCCATGGTGTACCCGTCGTCGACGGCTTGTCTGCTCCCGTCGTGCACCGCCAGCGCCGCCAGCCCCTGCACCATCGACCCGGCCGGCACCGGCACGACGTCGATACCCCGCCCGATCGCCGCCGTGCAGCCGGCCACCAACTCCTCGGCGGCCACATAGCCGTTGGGCAGCACCATGACCTGGGCTGCCCCCACATCGATCAGGGCACGCAACAACTGCTGGGCGCTGATGGGCTCGTCCGCCTCGGGCCGCAGCACGTGTGCGCCCTCGCCGGCGAACAATTCCACGCCGCCGTCCCCATCGACGACGGCCAGCACGGCCCGCTCGCGGGCCCAGCCCCCGGTCGACCTGGGGCCCGGGCCCACTGTCAGGGCGGTGATCTGGATACGGTTCAGCGTCCCGACCGCGAGCCCGGCCTCAACCGCGGCCCCGGCATCGTCGAGGTGAACGTGCACCGAGTACTGGTCGCTGCCCGACGCAGCGATCGCCACGGACTCACCCATCTGTTCGAGCGCGGCCCGTAATCCCTCGACGGCCGGCGCACCGCAGCCCGTCAGCAGGTACATGACCTCGAACTGGGGTGGGGCCTCTGCGCCGGCAAGATCCGTCGCGGCCAGTGGAGTCTGCGGTGCCGGTGTGTAGACGGGCCGGGTGGGCGCATGCCCCGCCAGCGTGGCCGTCATGGCGTCGAGCAGGACCAGCAGGCCGCGCCCGCCCGAATCGACCACGCCGGCCTTGGCCAGCACGTCGAGCTGCTCCGGGGTGCGGTCCAGCGCGGCCGCCGCGGCATCGCCGGCGGCCGCGGCCGCATCGGCGACGTCACCACCTTCGGCCGCGCATCGCTCGGCGGCCCCGGCCGCGGCCTCCAGCACCGACACGATGGTGCCCGGCACCGGCTCGCCCATCGACGCACCGGCCAGGGCAGCGGCATGGCGCAGCGACGCGGCCAGCAGCGCGGCGTCCACAACGGAGAGATCACCGTCACGCTGAGCCGCCCCGGTGGTGATCGCCTCGGCCAGGCCGAGCAGGATCTGCGACAAGATCACCCCGGAGTTACCGCGAGCCCCCTGCAACGCCCCGGCCGCCAGCGCGCTGGCCAGGGCCGGGATGTCCCCGTCGACCGGTTCGGCGTCGACGTGCGCCCACGCCGAACGCATCGTGAACAGCATGTTTGTCCCGGTGTCTGCATCGGCCACCGGGAAGACGTTGAGCCGGTTGATCTCGTCGGTGTGGGCGATCAGATCATCGACGGCAGTGTGGGCCCAGGCGCGCAGAGCGGGACCGTCCAGCCGTCGAGCCGACATCGGACCTCCCAATCCCCATCAGATCCCCACAGAATGGCGCGGCCGTTCCCCCGCAGTCACCGCCGTGGGCGCCAGCCTATCGAGTTGCGGCGACACACTTGATCAGAGCACCGTCAGCTGTGGACAACCTGGAGTCGTGTTCACAGGCCGTTTTGGCGATCCTCTGGCCTCCCGGTATTCTGATCAGGTTGTCGGGTTGAGCCCCGCCGTTAGCGGCGAGCGGGCCCAGACCCCCAAGGACTGAATTCGAGGAGTTGTTGATATGGCTGCCGTGTGCGATATCTGCGGAAAGGCCCCGGGCTTCGGCAAGTCGGTGTCGCACTCGCATCGGCGGACCAGCCGACGCTGGGATCCGAACATCCAGTCGGTGCGTGCCGTTGCGCGTCCGGGTGGCAACAAGCAGCGCGTGAACGCCTGCACCTCCTGCATCAAGGCCGGCAAGGTCTCGCGCGGCTGACGTCGCGCGCCTGATCGGTGCGCGACCATCCTGTTTATCAGCGGTCACGGCGGGGTATGTGCTGCCGTCATGACCCCATGTCGTGCATCACACACACCGCCCTATGCGTTTGCTGCCGCCGTCGCGGTCGGCTTGATGCTGACCGCGTGTGGCGGCACCGCCTCCGACACAGATACCACCACCTCGGAGACCTCTACGACCACCGAGGCACCCGTGACCTCGGAAGGCCCGGCCACTCACACCGAGACCACGGTGATCGAGACCCCGGTATCGCCTGGCCCCGGATCGCCACCGGCTGAGATGCCCGGTCCGACCGAAGGGGACGGTGACGTGACCGTACAGATTCCTTCACCGGGTATCCCGTCACCCCCGCCGGTCCCGGCGCCGCCGGCGATCCCGGCCCCGCCGGCAGTACCGATGCCCTGACGCTCAGGGCAGCCGCCAGTCGATCGGATCGACACCCTTCTGCTGCAACAGCTCGTTGGCACGGCTGAACGGGCGCGAGCCGAAGAACCCGCGCGAAGCCGACAACGGCGACGGATGTGGCGATTCGATCGTCGCGCAGTCGCCCTCGGCCAACAGTGGTTTCAGCGTGGATGCGTCGCGACCCCAGAGCACCGCAACCATTGGTTGCTCACGGGCTACCAGCGCCCGGATCGCACACTCGGTCACCGCTTCCCAGCCTTTGCCTCGGTGGGAGGCCGGGGTGCCCGGAGACACCGTCAGCACCCTGTTGAGAAGCATCACGCCTTGTTCTGCCCACGGAGTGAGGTCACCGTTGGCCGGCTGCGGATGACCCAGATCCGCGCTGTACTCGGTGAAGATGTTCGACAGACTGCGCGGCAGTGGGCGCACGTCGGCACCGACCGAGAAACTGAGGCCGACAGCATGTCCCGGTGTCGGATACGGATCCTGGCCGACGATCAGCACTCGCACCTTGTCGAACGGAAAAGTGAAGGCGCGCAGGATATTCTGACCGGCAGGGAGATAACGTCGGCCCGCTGAGAGCTCAGCCCGCAGAAACTCCCCCATCTTCGAGACGTGCGCGCCCACCGGCTGGAGTGCGCGGGCCCAGCCGTCCTCGACCAGTTCATCCAGGGGACGTGCACCCGTTGAATTGCTTGTCGCATCCGCAGTCACAGAAAGCCAACTTAGCCTGACCACTCAGTCAAACGACTGCCATCCCGCACTCCCCGCCCACGGCGCGCCGTCGACGAGCACCGCGGCCGGACCTTTACCCACTCGACCGATGGCCCGCCACCCTGGTGGCGCAGCGCCCGGGAACGTCGCGACCAGCGCGTGGTCCTCGCCACCGCCGAGCACCCACGCCCACGGGTCGGCGCCCACTGCCGCGGCGGCCTCGGCGACCGCCTGCCGATCGCCCTCCAGAGAGCCGCGGTCCAGGTCGATGCGCACCCCGGAGGCCGCAGCGATGTGGCCCAGGTCGGCGAGCAGTCCGTCGGACACGTCGGTCATCGAGGTGGCACCCGCATCGGCGGCCCGCGCCCCCTGCCCATACGGCGGCTGCGGCGTCAGGTGCCGCTGCCGCAATTCGGGGAACCCGTCGACGCCGTCGAGCAGCAGCGCGTATCCCGCCGCGGAACGACCCAGCTCACCGACCACCGCGACGAGGTCACCGGGCCGGGCATCGCTGCGGCACACCGGTTCCCGCCCGCCGAGGTCGCCGAGGACCGTGACCGATATCACCCACTGCGGGGCGCTCACCAGGTCTCCCCCGGCGATGCTGGCACCCAGCCGGCGCGCCTCATCCCACAGGCCGTCGGCCAATTCGGCTCCGGCGGCGACCGGCGTGTCCGGCGGCGCCCCGAACGCCACCACGAATGCGGTGCTGCGGCCACCCATCGCTTCGATATCAGCGGCGTTCTGGGCGATCGCCTTGCGCCCGATGTCGTGCGGCGTCGACCAATCCAGCCGGAAATGGCGGTCTTGGATCAGCATGTCGGTGGAGACCACCGTGCGGCCGTCGGCCGAGGTCACCACTGCTGCGTCATCGCCCGGGCCCAACGTCACCACATCGGCTTGTACGCGCCCGGCCACCAAGCGGTCGATGACCACGAATTCTCCGGCTCCGCCCAGCGTGTCGTCGTTGTCGTCACCGGAAGCGCTGCCGATGGTCTCGCCGGTCACTAGGGCACCATCCTTATTGCGGGCCTTGTTGAGAGGTTCGTGGAAGGGACTCGGCGGGGGCCGAGGTGACGGCCAGCGTCGGTCGCTCGTAGAGGGCCTGCATGACACCGCCGCCCTCG
>NZ_MLCL01000010.1 GCF_001942625.1 Mycobacterium syngnathidarum | reverse complement strand
TTACACGGCTACCTCAACGACGTCCCACCCGCCGAGTACGAAGCCACGTTCTACGATGCACAACGGACCGACCAACCACTGGTCGCAATCCAATAGCCCGAGCCTCCGGCAAAACCAGGGCGATTCAGTCAAGCCGGCGTCAGCGGCGAAGGACAGAAGTTCGGCGGTGGTGTCGTGATGGTGCAGCCGTTGGTAGCGGTCGGTCACCATCGCGCCCCGCCGGTTCCACCGGCGCCGACCGACGATGTGCACGGTGTCGACGGCGAAGGCGTTCGCGGCACGTACCACCGCACCGATGTTGGCATCGTTGCCGAAATTCTCGATCGCGATGTGCAGCGGATGCCGCCGGCGATCGATATCGGCGATGATCGCCTCCCTGGTCCAATACCGGTAGGCGTCAACGACATTGCGGGTGTCCCCGGCGCTCAGCAGCTCGGCGTCATACCGTGTGGCGTCGTCTCCGTCGGGCAACGGACCCTCCCACGGTCCCACTCCCGGGGACTGTCCCCACTCGGTGGGGCCGACGGCCTCAGCCACCGGTGGTCCACAGGGCAGCGTGGGTGCCGATCACCGAAACCGAGGCATACAACAGGGCAGCGGTCATCTCTCCCTGCGTACACAGCGAGGCCCGAACGTTGACGGCGTCACGTGAGGCCTCCGGCAGGATCAGCACCGACGAGCCGTATGCCGAGCAGGCGCGGCTGAGTCCGGGCGGCGGCAGCGACGGGCCGGCCACCACCATCAGCGGACCGCCGCGCTCCGCCGCATCGTCTGCGTAACGCTTTGCCGCACCGTCGATCTGGAGACCAAGAAGCATGTACCCCTTGCCGTTGAATGCGGTGGGGTCGCCCATCGCCGCCGGGGCGAGTTGCCCTCCATCGGCACTGAACGCGTCGACGCTGGTGGACCTCATGGTGACGCCCGCATCGTTGACGTTCGTGGGCAGCACCCCCACCGGGAAAGCGGCCGGGTAGGCGATGGTGGTGCCGGCAATGCGCTCACGCGGCGAGTACACATACACCCCGCGAACCTGACTCTGGTCCCGCTGCGGTCCCAAACATACTGTGCCGCTGAGCTTGTCAGGCGCGGGCGCAGACAGCGGCCGCAGCCCCAGGTCGGCGATGCCGTCACAGCCGTGCAGCGCATCTGCCTCGATCGGATGCGCCAGCGCGCCGTACAGGCCGAACCGGATGTCCTCGGGTTTGGCATGGGTGTCGCCCGAGGCAGAGCCCTCGACGTCGACCAGCACACGTTCGGAGTCGAACCGCAGATCCGACAGCTTCAGATGCCAGCCGAGAATGTCCAGCGAATCACCGAACACAGCTGTCGACGCTTCATATGTGCGCGCCGGTTGATCGGATGTGCAGCCCGTGGTGACGGCGAGAAATACCGCCATCACCGCGGCGATCAGCGCACGCACTGCTACAGCACCCAAGTTCTGTTGCGCCCGCTAGCGCTGGTAGTGCGGGGCGTGACGCCCGTTGCGTGCCGGTGGCGGAGTCCGACGAATCGCGTCCGGACGGCCGGGCTCCTGGCGCGGCTGCGTGTAGCGGCTGATGTCACCACGTCCGGGGGCCGCGTCGGCCCGGCCCGGAGGTAGCTCCCGACGCCCGGCCGGGGTCGGGGCCAACGGACGGCTCGGCGAACCCGCGCGACGCGCCAGCGCAGCTTGGCTGCCCTGACCCGACTGCGGCGCCACACCGTTCTGCGGAAGCGGCGGCAGCACGCGGAGCAGATCGTTGAACTGGCGCACGGTACGCAGCCCCTCGTCCCATTGGGCGCGGGTGCTCGTGACCGGCATGCTGACGAGCGTCCAGTTCTGCTCGTTCCACATGATCTCGGCGCAGTCGGGCGCGGTGTGGGCGAACGTGACCATCCGGCGGTCGCAGGCGCGGCGAGCGGCGTCGAGGTTGGTGGAGTACACCATCCGCGGGCCGATCGCGCCGAGCAGCCAGATATCGCTCTCGCGGGGCTCCTTGATGCCCTTCAATCGCAGATCGACGACGACGTTCGTGCCGACCTTGCGGTGCAGCGCGATCACTGTCGCCACCTCTTCGATGTCGAAGATGAACACCGCCTCGCCACGGATCTGGCCGAGTACGACGTTCTTGGCCGTGACGTCACCGACGGTCGACATCACCCCGCGCTTCCAGCGCTTGAGGATCTCGTTCGACTCGTGCTCGTAATCGAAGCCATGCGACTTCGCCCACGACTTGCGGCGCCGTCCCAACCCACGTCGACGGTCGATGTCGACGTACAGCAGCACCGCCGCACCCACGAAACAGAGTGCGGACAGCGTGAACCAGAGCGGGACCATCGGGCATAGCCTACTTGTTGACCGCCGGAATGCCCCAGCCTTGTGAGGTCACAACCCGATCACTGGTGATCAGAGCGCCGTGACCGGGGTGCTTCGAGGTACGTGACGATCGCATTCGTGAGTCCGCGCCGGGCCACGTCGAGGTCGGTATACGTACCGAGTTGCCGCTCGGAGGTGATGCCGCGCATCGCCCCGGGGATGAAGGAGGCAACCTCACGGACCCGCTCGGGGTCGACGTCAAGGTCGGCGAAGGCTTGCTGGCAGGTTTGCAGCCAGCTCTGCCCCCATGACGACAGCTCGGCCGCGGTCTTCGGATAGAGCCGTTCGAGCTCGGCATGGTCCCGCGGCAGCGCCGCACGCAGGTTCTCGATCGCCCGGGAGTCGCTGGCGGTCAATCCGTCGTAAAGCAGGTCGATGATGCCTGCGACGCGCTGACGCAACGGCGCAGTGTTGTCGTGGTGGCTCAGCATGCCGGCGCGGCGCTCGGCGGTGCGTTGCAGGACGGCGGCCCAGAACCCATCGATGTCACCGAACTGGTATTTCACGGCGCCCCAGGTCGCGCCGATGTCCTTGGCGATCCGGTTGGCCGAGACCGCACCCGGGTCGCCGGTGGCCAGGGCCTTGCGCGCGGCCTCCAGCATGCTCTCCCGGGTGGCTTCCCCGCGCCGGTTGGTGCGGCGCGCAACGACGTCGGCGTCGGTCATCTTCGACAGGCTACCCCGTTTTCACAGAACCCTCTTCCAAACTTTCACAGAACCTCCTACCATTCGCGTCATGGCCAAACCTCCGTTGTCGATGAAGCCGACAGGTTGGTTCCAAGTCGCCTGGTCGGACCAGGTCGACGCCGGGGCCGTGCACGCCATGAAGTACTTCGGCGAGGAGATGGTCGCCTGGCGCTCGGAATCCGGGCAGGTGACTGTCATGAACGCCTTCTGCGAACACCTCGGCGCTCACCTGGGGTTCGGCGGCCACGTGGTCGGCGAGGTCATCCAATGCCCGTTCCACGGCTGGCAATGGAACGCCGAGGGCCGCAACGTCTGCATCCCGTACCAGGACCGGCCCAACCGCGGACGCCGCATGCGCACCTACCCGGTGGTGGAGCGCAACGAGGCCATCTACATCTGGCACGACACCGAAGGGCGGGAGCCGTTCTTCGACGCCCCGGACGTGTTCGCGTCGTTCGCCGACGGCAGCAGCGCCGCCGACTACTACCCCCAGCAGCGGCTGTTCCGTGAAGGACTCGAGCTGCATCCGCAGTACGTCCTGGAGAACGGCGTCGACTTCGCGCACTTCAAGTTCGTGCACCAGACCCCGATCGTGCCCGTGTTCACCCGCCACGACTTCGCCGCACCCATCTCCTACGTCGACTTCACCATCACCTTCGAGGGCGACGATCAACAGTCGATCGACGATGTGAGCAGCGGCGTCGAGGCGATCAACGGCGGTCTGGGCATCGCCGTGACCAAGAGCTGGGGCATGATCGACAACCGCACCATCTCAGCGGTCACCCCCGTCGACGAGTCCACCTCCGACGTTCGGTTCATGGTCTACATCGGCCGAACCCCCGGCAAGGACAGCCCTCGTGCCGCCCAGCGGGCAGAAGAATTCGGTGATGAGGTGATCCGCCAGTTCACCCAGGACATCCACATCTGGTCGCACCAGCGCTATTCCGATCCCCCGGCGCTGGCGACCGCCGAGTACGAGGGCTTCACCGCAATCCGCAAGTGGGCCATGCAGTTCTATCCGGACGGTCTCGGCGGTAGTGCCGCGGACCTGGCACGAGAGGCAGACACCGTATGACCGAAAAGATCCGTGTATTCCAGGTGGCCACCGGCAACGTCGGCACCGAGATGATCAAGCGCATCGGCAAGCGCCCCGACCTGGAGCTCATCGGATTGCATTGCTACACAGCGGAAAAGGTGGGTCGCGACGCCGGTGAGATCGCCGGGATCGATCCGATCGGAGTGACCGCGACGGGCTCTGTCGACGAGATCATCGCGGCGCGTCCCGACGTCCTGACCTTTCACGGCGTATTCCCCGACGAGGACCTCTACGTGAAAGTGCTTGAGGCCGGTATCAATATCGTCACCACCGCCGACTGGATCACCGGCTGGCACCGCGACACCAACCATCCCCACCCGTCCGGCAAGCCGGTGTCACAACTGCTGGCCGAGGCGTGCGAGAAAGGTGGGTCGACGTTCTACGGCACCGGCATGAACCCCGGCGTCAACCAGATCCTGGGCGTGGTGTGTTCGGCCGATGTCGCCGAGATCGAGAACGTCACCACCATCGAATCCGTCGACGTCTCATGCCATCACAGCAAGGACACCTGGATCGAGGTCGGCTACGGCATGCCTGTCGACGATCCGTCGATCCCGTCGAAGTTGGAGAAGTACACCCGGGTGTTCGCCGACAGCGTCCTGATGATGGCCGACTGCTTCGGGTTGGAGCTCGACGAGGTCAAGTTCAGCTATGAGCTCGGTGCCTGCACCAAAGACGTCGACCTGGGCTGGTACACGCTGCCCAAGGGATCGTTGGGCGGCAACTACATCAAGTACCAGGGCCTGGTCGACGGTGTGCCACGCGTCGAGACCCACCTGGAATGGCAGATGACCCCGCACACCGATCCCAGCTGGGATATCAAGGGCTGCTACATCACTCAGATCAAGGGCGATCCGTGCGTCTACAACAAGCACATGATCTTCCCGAAACCCGGCGTGGATCTGTCCGACCCGGACTCGTTCGCCTCGATCGGCATGACGGTGACCGGGCTGCCCGCCCTCAACGCCATCGCCTCGGTGGTCAAGGCCCCGCCGGGGCTGCTGACGAGCGCCGACGTGCCGCTGCGCGGCTTCGCTGGCCGGTTCAACATCTAGCAAGTGAAAAGCTCCGCCACACCTGTTGTGTGGCGGAGCTTTTCACTATCGGGTCAGCCCAGCACCAGACCCTCACCGTCGGCGCCGACGTTGACCGGCACCACGTCGCCGTCGTGCACCTCACCCGCCAGCAGCATCTTGGCCAGCTGGTCACCGATGGCCTGCTGCACCAGGCGGCGCAACGGCCGGGCACCGTAGAGCGGGTCGAAGCCACGCTGCGCCAGCCACTGCTTGGCCGGCAGCGACACCTCGAGCGTGAGCCGGCGCTGCGCCAGCCGCTTCTGCAGCTGCTGCAGCTGGATGTCGACGATCGAGACCAGCTCGCCGGGTTCGAGGCCGTGGAAGATGATCACGTCATCCAGCCGGTTGATGAACTCGGGCTTGAACGCCGCCCGCACCGCGGCCATCACCTGCTCCTCGGTGCCACCGGCACCCAGGTTGGAGGTCAGGATCAGGATCGTGTTGCGGAAGTCGACCGTGCGGCCCTGGCCGTCGGTCAACCTCCCCTCGTCCAGCACCTGCAGCAGCACGTCGAACACGTCCGGGTGGGCCTTCTCGATCTCGTCGAAGAGCACCACGGTGTACGGACGCCGGCGTACCGCCTCGGTCAGCTGACCACCCTGGTCATAGCCGATGTATCCCGGAGGCGCACCGACCAACCGAGCCACCGAGTGCTTCTCGCCGTACTCGCTCATGTCGATGCGGACCATCGCGCGTTCGTCATCGAACAGGAACTCCGCCAACGCCTTTGCGAGCTCGGTCTTACCCACACCGGTCGGGCCCAGGAACATGAACGAACCCGTGGGTCGGTTGGGGTCGGCGACACCCGCGCGCGAACGGCGCACGGCATCCGACACCGCGGTCACCGCGGCCTTCTGACCGATGACGCGTTTGCCCAGCTCCTCCTCCATGCGCAGCAGCTTGGCGGTCTCGCCTTCGAGCATCCGGCCGGCCGGAATGCCGGTCCACGCCTCGACCACCTCGGCGATGTCGTCTGGTCCGACCTCTTCCTTGAGCATCACGTCTTCGCGGGCCTCGGCCACCGGCAGTGCGGCGTCGAGTTTCTTCTCGACCTCGGGTATGCGCCCGTAGCGCAACTCCGCAGCCTTGGCCAGGTCACCGTCGCGCTCGGCCCGGTCGGCGGCGCCGCGCAAGCTGTCCAGCTGCTCCTTGAGCTCACGGACCACGTCGATGGCGCCCTTCTCGTTCTGCCAACGAGTGGTCAGCTCAGCGAGCTTTTCCTTGTAGTCGGCCAGCTCGCCGCGCAGCTTCTCCAGGCGCTCCTTGGACGCGTCGTCCTCTTCCTTCTCGAGCGCCATCTCCTCGATCTCGAGGCGACGGACCAGCCGCTCGACCTCGTCGATCTCGACGGGCCGGGAGTCGATCTCCATGCGCAACCGGGACGCGGCCTCGTCGACCAGGTCGATGGCCTTGTCCGGCAGGAACCGCGCGGTGATGTAGCGATCCGAAAGAGTCGCAGCGGCAACAAGAGCCGAGTCGGTGATGCGCACACCGTGGTGCACCTCGTAGCGGTCCTTGAGGCCGCGCAGGATGCCGACGGTGTCCTCGACCGACGGTTCACCGACCAGCACCTGCTGGAACCGGCGCTCCAGGGCAGCGTCCTTCTCGATGTACTTGCGGTACTCGTCGAGCGTGGTCGCACCGACCAGGCGCAGCTCACCACGGGCCAGCATGGGCTTGATCATGTTGCCCGCGTCCATCGCCGACTCACCGGTGGCACCGGCGCCGACGATGGTGTGCAGCTCGTCGATGAACGTGATGACCTGACCGGCCGACTCCTTGATGTCGTCGAGCACAGCCTTGAGGCGCTCCTCGAACTCGCCGCGGTACTTCGCGCCGGCCACCATCGAGCCCAGGTCCAGGCTGATGACGGTCTTGTCCCGCAGGCTTTCCGGCACGTCGCCGGCCACGATGCGCTGGGCCAGGCCCTCGACGATCGCGGTCTTGCCGACGCCGGGCTCACCGATGAGCACCGGGTTGTTCTTGGTGCGACGGCTCAGCACCTGCACGACACGACGAATCTCGTTGTCGCGCCCGATGACCGGGTCCAGCTTGCCCTCCCGGGCACGAGCGGTCAGGTCCGTGGAGTACTTCTCCAACGCCTGGTAACTACCCTCGGGGTCCGGGCTCGTGACACGGGCGCTGCCGCGCACCTTGGTGAATGCCTCACGCAGCGCTTCCGGCGAGGCGCCGTGCCCGGTCAGCAGCTTGGCGACCTCTGAGTCGCCGGTGGCCAAGCCGACCATCAGATGCTCGGTGGAGACGTACTCGTCGTCCATCTCGGTGGCCAGATGCTGGGCCGTGGTGATCGCCGCGAGCGATTCCCGGCTCAGTTGGGGTTGGCTGCTGGCGCCGCTGGCGCTGGGCAACTGGTCGAGCAACCGCTGCGCCTCGGTCCGGATCGTCGCGGGGTCCACGCCGACGGCCTCGAGCAGGGGTGCGGCAATGCCCTCGTTCTGGGTGAGCAATGCCATCAATAGGTGGGCGGGCCGGATCTCCGGATTGCCTGCGGAACTGGCCGCCTGCAACGCTGAGGTCAGCGCCGCCTGAGTCTTGGTCGTCGGGTTGAACGAGTCCACGACACCTCCCTTTTCCGATAGAGAAAATGCTTGTCGCGATGTACAACGTAGTCAAGGTTGAGTCTGTTCCGCTCAACTTTAAAAATTTTCTCGAGCTGCCCCGACCAGCTGAACGTCTACCAGTGCCGCTCCCACGACGGTTGAAGGACGTATCGGCTGATCGCGCCGAAAAAGCCTCCATCCGCGATTCGGTCACACAAGTAGTAGGTGAACCCTGTGGCCAGCAGCAGGGTGGGCACCGGCTCCGCAAGCCTCAGCGCACAGTCCAATTTGTAGGCAAAAGAGCTCTCGCGACGAGCACCGGTGAGGTCGAGGCTCGCGGTGAACCGACCCTGTCGCGCTAACGTGGCGATGACCGTGCCAGATGCGTCGAAGATCGACTCCTGGACATCGGCATATCGGTTGTCGCTGGGCCGAAAGCCGAGGTCGGCGGTGGCTACGTGCTGCTGTCCACTTTCCACCGCCAACGTAACCTGGCCCGTGCGAAACTGCCGCCCCGCTGAACTGATCTGGCGCAATTGACCTAGATGCGCTCCATCGGGGTCCTCAACCGTGATCCGGAGTTCCCGAGCGCCTCCGTGCCGCGTGAGGGTCAGCATCGGCACACCGTTGGGCTCGACCACGTCGAATACGAGTGTCCTGGTATCCCTGCCAATGAGCGACGGAAGGCGAGAGCGTGACGTGATCGTGGCGACGTGCACACCACGATCGCCCGTCACCCAACAGCACAGTGCCCCCTGCGAACGGCCGGCCGCCGTGCGAAAGACCATGCTGCGCTGCCCTAGCGGAAAACCCGCTACGCGTTCGGGAGCCGCCACATCGCCGGTCCAGCGGCGTCCGTCGAAGTAGCGAAGTTGGCCCCCATTCCACGGGTCGGCGAACCAACCTGACTGTGGCAGCGTCATGGCCCCTCCCCACACCATGTCGATAAGTCGAACCCGCCGGCGCGATACCACCGTAACGTACGCAATCCAACGAAAATTGGTGAATATCTGCACTTTGACGCCCTGATATGGTCGGTCTGCGCGGAGGAGGAGGTCGCCCGTGGGCCTGTTCGACACATACACCGACGCCATGCAGAAACTCGGCCATTTCATGCAGACGGCTGATCCGTTCGGCCCCGTAGGCCAGGCCGGAGAAGCGGTATCCAGCCTGTTTTCGACGATTGAGACAGTCCGGGAGGATGGGGTCGACTCGCTATGGAATGCGGCGTCCGACCTAGGAGAAGTCGAGTCGGTTGCGCAAAGCATGCTCCCTAGAGCTAAGCAGACTCATATCATCGCGGGCGGCCTGAGCGTAGTCCTGGCCATGCAATACCAGTGCGGCTGGACGAACAAGACAGAAGATGGCGACGGCTACGGTCAGAGTGCTCAGCGCTTCAACGAGATCGCAGATGGGCTGGAATCAGCATTCCCCAATGCCAGTTGGCTTGGGGACGCCTCCGATGCGTACGCTGCGGCGAACGAAGCCCAGAAGAGCCGAGCACGCAGAATGCCCGATGCAGACCTTGACGTACTAATGGCCATCTCGTCAGAAGCCGGCGCCGTGAACAACACTCGACGGATCCTCAACAACGCCGCCACGATTATGGGGAACGCCATTGCTCCTGCACTTGCCGCGAGGGCTATCCCCCGAGTCGGCAAGGGCATCTCGATGGGAATAGAGACGTCCGTAGTGGGTGTAGCGGTACCCACATGCATTTGGTACATGAACGAACTGTCCGATCATTCCGCACGCTCCGCAAGGACCATGGACGAGGCGGCCATGATCTATGAACGGATTGCTGCCGAGTGTTACCCAACCCAGATGTAGGAGCAGACCATGTCCTCGGGCGAACTGTGGGTTACGCCAGATCATTTGCGCGAGCTGGCGAATAAGCACGGCACCGCCGCAGCGCAGGTCTCACAGGCAACAACGCTGGTCGATCAGACAGCGCAAGCGGTGGAGCATACTCACGGAAGCGCCTGCAGCGCCGCTGCTGCGGCCGCCGCCAGGGTTGCCGAGGCACGCAGGAAAGCCTGCATCGCAATCGAGACCACCTCTCAAGCGCACGAAGCAAACCTCAATACCGCTGCATCGCGATATGTAGCCGTCGACGAGCACCATCGCGACGAGATCAACGACGAGATTCGCCCCCGAGTGCGATGACCGATCAATACGAGCCGTACGACGATGACGAGTCCGGTTTGAGTGCTTTCGATCTCTACGACGACGGGGCTTCCTACGACGATGACTGTGGCCTCGCAGCACTCGACTATCAGTCCTCCCACGCCACCCTCAATGAGGAAGACGCAGATCCTAAGAGCGACGCCGCAAGCATTCCTGACATAACCTTCTCATCAGCCAACCTATCGTGCACCGTCACGGTTACCGCGCTACTCAACGGCTCCATCCATCAGGTGGACCTGGCGCCCCAGACGTCAGCGATGACTGAAAACGAACTTGCGGCGGAAATTCTCGCCGTCGCCGATGTCGTCGCTGCAAAAGCACAATCGGCCCAGTATGAACTCGTAGCGGGCCTGCTGCGGATACAGGGTCAGGATGCTGACTCGATCAGGGAAATTGTCCACGATCGGATGGGCCTGCCGACACCCGATGAGGCAGTAGCCGCGGAAGCCAACCTGACATCTCGGCACCTTCGGCCCGACTGACCGCTTACTTGCCGCAGCCGCCCTCGACACACTGCAGCCGGCCGACGTGAGCAGTCGCGGCCGATGGGCGAACTCAGAGCCTCAGTGTTGCTAGGTTTTTGCTCGAACAATGCGTCGGATACTGCATCGAAAGGGCGGCCATGACGGAAAGCTGGGGTTCGGTATTCACCGAACTCATCCCGCTGGCCATGGTGGTGGCCCTCTCGCCACTGTCGATCATTCCCGCGGTACTGGTACTGCACAGCCCCCGCCCCCGGCCGGCCGGGCTGTCGTTCCTCGCCGGATGGTTCCTCGGACTTACCGCGCTGACCGCCATCTTCGTCGGCGTCTCCGGGCTGTTCGGCCAGCTCGACGAACCCCCGACATGGGCGTCGTGGCTGCGCATCGTGGTCGGCGCCGCCTTGATCGTCTTCGGTGCGTACCGCTACCTCACCCGGGCCAAGTCAGAGCACAGTCCCAAGTGGATGGCCAGCCTGAGCAAGCTCACGCCCGCCCGGGCAGGTGCTGCCGGCGCGGTACTCACCGTGGTGAACCCCAAAGTGCTGTTCATCTGCGTGGCGGCAGGTTTGGCGATCGGTACCGCCGGCCTCGGTCAACCCGGAGTATGGGCGGCGGGGCTGTACTTCGTGCTGGCCGCCGGATCGACCGTCGCCCTCCCCATCCTCGCCTACGCGGTGTCGGGCCAGCGTCTGGATCCCGCGCTGGCCCGACTCAAGGAATGGATGGAACGCAACCACGCGGTGTTGGTTGCTGCCATTCTCGTCGTAATCGGTCTCCTCGTGCTCTACAAGGGAATTCACGCCCTATAGGCGACGCATTCGGCGCGGGACCGGCTACGGTGTGCGCATGTCCGAATCCGGTTTCGGTGATTTCGAATTCGAGCGGAAGTTCTTTGTCCGCGAATTGCCCGCAGCGGCAGCATCGGATCCCACGCCTGCCCTCATCGTGCAGGCATATCTGTTCGCATCCGACGGCTACGCGGTGCGCGTCCGGGTACAAGGGCCTGCGCCCGCGAAATTGGAGGCCACGCCCGCAGAGCTCGTCGCGGCACTGGGCGAGGAATCGCTCGGGACCATGACCGCCAAAGGCCCCGCCGTCGGCGGCACCCGATACGAGGCCGAACGCGAACTCGATCCGTTGGTCGCCGCCCAGATCGTCGGTCGATCCGAACACGTGATCGCAAAGGTTCGCTACTCGATGTGGCTGGGCGAGGACGGCTGGATCATCGACCAGTTCCTCGGGCGAAACGCGCCGCTATTGCTCTCCGAAGTCGAACGCGGCGGTCCCGTAGTCGATCTGGCGATTCCATCGTTCTGCGTTTCCGAGGTGTCCGAAGACGACCGGTTCCGCAATGAATATCTGGCACATCAACCATTCAGCACCTGGGCCGAGGTGTATCTGAATGAACTCGAACGACGCGGGCCCAGTTTCGTCGACACCTTGGGACACAATCACTTCGAAGGCAGGTGAGCGGCGCTCGGTCCCGGCTGTCGCTAGCTTCGAAATTGGTGCCAGGCGGTGCTACAAAGCGCTGTTAGGCTCCCGTTACGGCACTGCGCCCAGTCACGAGGAGACCAAACATGTCCGGCGAACTGCGAGTGATTACCTCACACGTGCTCGAACTTGCGGAGCGACAAAACACCGCCGCTCAAGAAATTCTCGCGGCTGCTGCCGCATCTCACGGTGTCAGCACGTCAATGATGGTCAATCACGGCACGGTCTGCGCCTCAGCCACCGCGGCCGTCGCGGCTGCAGAAAGCGCACGCGCTGCTGCGTGCGCTGGAATGAACTCGGTCTCGACCAGCCTGTCGAGCCGGCTCGGGCTCGCGGCGTCACGGTACGACCAGACGGACGCAAAGGGAGCCGGCACGCTGAGTAAAGAGATGCATCCGCGCTGACGCCCCTGCCGTTAGGCGGCTTTTCGAACGGGTAGCCTTCGGTCAGCCAGCCATCTCAGCTCACGCCAGGCCGTCGACCAGAATCGGGACCGTAGACACGTGACGACACACGATCCAGACGATGAGTTTTCCCACTCCGACGCCGCAGGTTTGGATGCGCTCGACTTCGACACACCCAATCTCGACGATGACGCGTCCGGACTCGATGCCCTGCCGGATTACACCGCTGACGACATCGACAACGTTGCAGACCTCGATGCCGTCCACGACTACCACCGTCACGAGGCAGTAGACGACGACTTTGTCTTCGATGCCAGCGATGCGGTGGATGCCACCGACGAAGAGCAGACTCCCGTAATCCAGGCGATCAACCCTCCCGGTACGGTCGCCGTGACGGCCTACCTCGGCGGGTCGGTCGCTCACGTCGACCTGGATCCGAAAGTGACCACCCTGACCGAATCCCAACTGGCTGAAGAGATCCGCGTCGTGGCGGGCGTGGCGGCCAAAAGGGCTTCTGCGGTTGTGCACGTCGGGGTGGTGAACATGTTCGTCGAGCAAGGCATGGATCTGCGCGACGCACGGGATTTCGTGGAGACCAACATGCCATTCGCCACCCCGGACCAGGCCGACGAGGCCGACCTCGCGCTCATCGCGCGGCACTCGGAGCCGGAAGACTGACCGAGGAGCCATCATCAACGAATTCCCGGCCCCGTCCGCGCAGGCGGGGTGGTTCACCGACCCGTGGAGCGCACAGCATCTCCGGTACTTTGACGGCAGGCAGTGGACAGCCCACGTAGCACCTGGTCCGCCGATGCAGCCGGATACCCCGGCACCATTACCTGCTCCGCCTGTGTCGTCGGGTGGCTACCCGTTCGGGGAACCCACTCTGTTCCTGCAGCCAATCCGCGGTGGATCGGGCTCCGATATTCGCTGCTCGATCACGAACCCCAAAGGGCAGCCTCTGGCGCTGATCCAGCCGCTGGGAGAATTCCCGCTGGGGTACGGTGCGGCGGCACTCTACAAGATCGAGTTCGAGGTGGTTCGGCCCAACGGAATCCAACTACTACGGTTCACTCGTTCTACTGGCCCGTTGTACCGGCGCCGCCACTGCCTGCAAGTTCACGACCATGCCGGCCATGAACTCGGCTGTCTCCGTCAAACGAACTCATACTGGCAGTACTTACGAACGCCCTGGATGTCTGTCGATCTCGAGTACCAGGGTCAACGCCTGGGCAACACAAAAATACGCAGCCATATCCCCTACTTCACCCCGTTGGAACTCGATGCGCCCATCCACGACAACAGCAGTGCAGAGATCGGGCGAGTGCGTAGTCAGCCGAACCAATCCGAGCTGACACGCGCGCTCAGATTGACAGGAAGGACCTTCAACTACCGGCTCGACTGCGCGCACCCCACCTCCCCGCCGATGCCTGCCCTGATGTTGGCCATAACATTTGCGCACTTTCTCTACGACGACCTTCCGTCGGATGCACCGTTGTCTCGCTTTTCCCGGTGAATGAGGTCGCTCCGGAGACGGTCAACGCTCTTTGCCATGTGTCCGAAATTTGGTGCGTAGCACCGTCTTGAAGTGCTGTTAGGCTCCCCGCAACGAAGGAGGTATCGACCGAGATGAGCTTTTGGGATGCAGCAGATGCGGTCAGCAAGACGCTCGGCAAGAGTGACGAGTTAGGCCAACTCGGGAATGCCAACACGCTGTGGTCCACGAAATCTCATGCCGAGGCCGGGGACAAGATCGGGTTGGGTTCCGACGCGATCGGCATCGTGCAGATGTTTCTCCGCAAGTCTTTCGCAACTCCCATTATCAACGCCGGCCTGTTGGGCATCCAGGGTATGACTCTCACTTGCGGAATCGGCAACCCGGATAGTGGCGACAGGTTCGGGAAGGGCGCAGAGCAATTGGGCCAGGTCCATGACACCCTGGAATCAGCGAAGCCGACCTCCGGATGGCAAGGAGGCGCCTCGCAGGCCTACACCGGACAAGATGCGAAGCAACAGGAACGTGCGCGCGCGATCGCAGAAGTCGACAAAAAGTTGGAAGCAGTCATCAGCAAGCAAGCTAGCCAGATCGACCAGACACGTAGTTTCCTCGGCACCTGCGCGACTGTCCTCGGATACGCCATCCTGCCCGCCATGATTGCGAAGGTCTCGGGTCCGCACGGTCCTGCCGTCGCGACGGCCATTGAGATTGGAGCTGTCGCCGGCTCTGTGCCTCTCGCTGCTGGCCAGATGACCAAGATGACCGCCAACTCGATGGCGAACGCTGCGGAGATCAGCCAGGCCATGGGGCAATACGCCAAGGTGGCCGCAAGCGCGACGTTCGGCAAGTAGCACCTACAGCTCAGGCAAACCCAGCTCATCCGCATCGGCGGTGAGGTAACGGGTCAAGGTTGGTGCGAGCAGACGCACCACCTGTTCACCGTCGAGTGTCGCCAACGGTGGCACGGCCATCACGTAGCGCAGCATCGCGGTGCCCACCAGGCTCGACGCGGCGAGCATCGCCCGTAGCCGGGCCTGCTCGCCACCACCTAGCACGCCGGACACCGCGGCCAGCACGTAATCCTGCATGAACGTTCGAAATGCCACGTGCGCATCGGAATTCGAAGTTGCCGACTGCAACATGACCCGCATGCTGGCCGCGGTCTCAGGCGTTTCCCACATCTTCAGGTAGACGCGGACCATACGTTCGCCGATCTGCTCTGCCGACCCTTCCAGGGCAGCCACCAGAACGTCGGGATCCAGGATCAGACGTAGCGATTCCCGGAACAGGTCGGCCTTCGAGCCGAACAGATACAGCACCATCGACGCGTCGACGTGGGCGTCCGAGGCGATGGCGCGCAGTGTCGTCTTCTCGTATCCCTCAGCCGCGAAGCGCAGTTTGGCAGCCGCCAGCACAGCATCGCGCGACACCGGATCACCCTGGCGACGCCCGCGCCGGTTGGCAGTTTTCCCAGGTGAAGCCACACGTCGACACTATCATTTCAATAACTGTTGAAAAACTACCCAGCCAGGGCCTACTCTCAGACGAACCGATTAATTCAACGTCGGATGAAAAGAGGGAATGATGCTCTCGACCCAGACCGCCACACCCGTCCACCACGCTGCACCCGACCACGAGCCGCCCGCAGCGCTACGTGCCGCCGGAATCGTCGCCGTGCTGTCCATCGCGATCGCCGTCGTCGCCATCGCCTTCGCATTGCCCGCTGCGCGGTCAAAGCCCCACGACGTCCCGATCGGCGCAGCCGGCCCGCAGGCAGCCACCAGCCAGGTCACCGAACTCCTCGAACAGCAGGCCCCGGATGCGTTCGCGGTGACCTACTATCCCGGCGAGAAGGCTCTACGGGAAGCCATCCTCAACCGAAACGTATACGGCGGCATAGCATTCGGTCCGCAAGGACCGACCCTGCTGACCGCCACCGGAGGCAGCCCGGCCGTGGCGCAGCTACTCACCCAGATCGGAAACGGCATCGCTGCTCACCAGGGTGTGCCCCTCCACACCGAAGATCTCGCCCCGCCCGCAAGCCAGGATCCCCGCGGCACCGGCCTGGCCGCCTCTGCCCTGCCGATCACCCTGGCCGGGATCTTGCCTGCGGCCGCTCTGGTACTGATACTGCGCCGCGAGGTGTGGACCCGGCTGATCGCGGCGATCGTGTTCTCCGCCGTTGCCGGGACCACCGTCGCCGCCCTGCTCCAATACGTGTTCGGCTCGATCGACTCGAACTTCTGGGGAGTGGCTGGCGGCTTGACGCTGGGGATCGCCGCGGCCGGACTGACGGTACTCGGACTGGGCTCACTGTTCGGCAAGGCCGGCCTGGGCGTCGGCGCGGCGCTGGCCCTGTTGCTGGGCAACCCCCTGGCGGGGTTGACGGCCGCACCGGAGATGCTGCCCGCCGGCTGGGGCCAGCTCGGCCAGTTGCTGCCACAGGGCGCCACCGCCACGCTGCTGCGATCCACCGCATACTTCGGCGGTGCAGGCGCGGACTTGGCCATCATCGTGCTCAGTTGCTGGGTCCTCGCCGGGCTGACGTTGGTGATCATCGCCGCATTGCGGCGGCCCGCAAGTTCCGCGCATATGATGCGACTCCGTGGGACTCGATGACCGTCAAGCACTGGAGACGCTCCAGCGTGCCGTCGACCCCGAGCAGGGCTCCGCGCCCCTGATCCGCGACTTCTACACCCAGTGGTTCGCCACCGACCTCTCGGCCCGCGATCTGTTCCCGCCCGACATGGACAGCCAGCGCGATGTCTTTGCCCGCGCCCTGACCTGGCTGTTCGGGGAGCTGATCGCCCAGCGCGCCGAGGAGCCGGTGGCGTTCCTGGCTCAGCTGGGCAGGGACCACCGCAAGTACGGTGTCACGCAGAGCCATTACGACTCGATGCAGGAGGCGCTGTACAACGCGCTGCACCGCCACCTCGAACCCGAATGGGACGAACGGCTGGCAGAGGCCACCCACGATGCCGTGGCACTGGTCATCGGGGTGATGCGCGGAGCCGCAGACGCCGAGGACTCCCCCGCGTACTGCGACGGCACCGTGATCGAGCACCACCGGGTCACCCGTGACGTCTCGGTGATCCGACTGCAGCTCGACCAGGCGTTGTTCTACCACCCCGGCCAGTACGTCACGGTCCAGGTGCCGCAGTGGCCGCGCCGGTGGCGCTATCTGAGTCCCGCCGTCCCCTCCGACCGCTCCGGGGGCATCGAGTTTCACATCCGGTCCGTCCCCGGCGGCATGGTGAGTACCGCCATCGTCGCCGAGACCAAGATCGGGGATCGCTGGCGGATGTCCAGCCCACACGGCGGGTTGCACGTCGACCGCGACGGCGAAGATGTGCTGATGGTGGCGGGCAGCACGGGCCTGGCCCCGCTGCGCAACATCATCATGGACATGACATTGCACGGCGAGAATCCCCGCGTGCACCTGTTCTTCGGCGGCCGCTATCCGTGCGACCTGTACGACCTGAAAACCCTGTGGCACATCGCCTCGACCAACCCGTGGCTGTCGGTGACCCCGGTGTCCGAATACAGCACCGATCCGCCCTGGGCCGGCCAGTATCCCGACGTCCAGCCGCCGCGCGGCCTGCACGTGCGCCAGACCGGCACCCTGGCCGAAGTGGTGACACGGTACGGCAACTGGGGTGATCGGCAGATCCTCATCTGCGGCGGCCCGGACATGGTCACCGCCACCAAAGCCGCCCTGGTCGAGCGGGGTGCACCGGCCGAGCGCATCCAGCACGACCCGCTGACGCGCTGAGAATGCCAGACTTGCCCCATGCCCGAGGTCCAACAAGTCACCTTGTCTGACCCGTCGTCATCGCTGACGGCCACCTACGTTCCGGAGGCGGGGATGATCTGTACCTCGCTCTCCGACGGCGATGTCGAGTACCTGGGCCAGCGACGCGGGCTGCAGGCATACCTCACCGACGGTAAGACCATGGGCATCCCGATCCTCTATCCGTGGGCGAACCGCTTGAGCGCCAACCAATACCGCGTCGGGGACACGGTGGTGGACGTGGTACCCGGAGTAAACGGTGTGCGCGCCGACGCCCACGGGGCGCCGATGCACGGCGTGCTCGCCGCCAATCCGGATTGGCAGGTGACCGAGAAAACCGAGGGTGCACTCATCGCCGACCTGGACTGGGGCGCCCACCCGGGCCTGCTGGCGACATTCCCGTTCCCGCATCGCCTGACCATGGCCGTGACGCTGGCCGACCGGACCCTTACCGTCGCCACCACGGTCACGCCGAGCGGGCGACCTCACGTCCCGCTGTGCTACGGCTTTCACCCGTACCTCACGATTCCTGATGTGCCCCGCGAAGATTGGCGGCTGCGCACCCCGGCCATGCGACACCTGCTGGTCGATGACCGGGGCCTGCCCACCGG
Source organism: Mycobacterium syngnathidarum (assembly GCF_001942625.1). Classification (GTDB taxonomy): domain Bacteria; phylum Actinomycetota; class Actinomycetes; order Mycobacteriales; family Mycobacteriaceae; genus Mycobacterium; species Mycobacterium syngnathidarum. The sequence continues at coordinate 26,321 of NZ_MLCL01000010.1, read as the reverse complement.
CGAATCCAAGAACTGGCCGGGCGGGGAGGAACGGCTGGGCACCACCGAACTCGACGACGGATTCGATGACGTTGAGCCGGGCGCGTTGTTCACCCTGTCCGGCGGCGGCCGCCGGGTCGACGTCACCTTCGACGAGAGTTACACCGCCGCACAACTTTTCGCCCCCGGGAACGACGCCGTGGTGGGCATCGAGCCGATGGCCGCACCGACCGACGCGCTGCGCCGAGGGAATTACAGAATGGCCGCCCCCGGAAGTCCGGAGACGGCCACCTTTTCGATCAGAGTGGGTTAACGCGCACCGCGGCGAGGCGGCCGCGGCTGCCACAGCACCACCGCTTTGGATGCGACGGAGACGTCGCGGCGCTGATCACTGAGTTGTTCGACCTGCTGGGTCAACTCGGAAACCCTGGTGCGCAGCGCATCTACCTGATTGGTCAGTTCGATGATGCGCTTGATCCCGGCCAGGTTGACGCCCTCGTCCTGCGACAACCGCTGCACCTCACGGAGCAGGTCGACGTCACGTTCGGAGTAGCGGCGCCCGCCACCGGAACTGCGCTGCGGGCTGACCAGGCCGAGCCGGTCGTATGTGCGCAGGGTCTGCGCGTGCATACCGGCCAGCTCGGCGGCCACCGAGATCAAAAACGTACGTGCTTCCTCTTTGCGCTGGCTCATATGTTGCCTGCCCACCCGGCCCGCGGATCGAACCCACTGGCCCGCTCGGCTTTCGCATACGCTTCCAGCGCCTCTGCCGCTTCACCTTCCAGGTTCGGCGGTACCGCCACCTTCACCGTGACCAGCAGGTCACCGTGGCCGCCGGAGCGCTTGGGCACGCCACGTCCGCGCACCCGCAGGATCCGGCCGTCTGAGGTGCCCTTGGGCACCCGCACACCAACCTTGCCATCCAGCGTCGGAACGGAAAGTGTTGTACCCAGCGCCAATTCGTGGAAGCTCACCGGCACCGCGACCGTCAGGTCGTCGCCGTCACGCCCGAACACCTTGTCCGGCCGCACATGCACGGTGACGTAGAGGTCACCCGATGGTGCGCCTCGCAGCCCGGCTTCACCCTGGCCGGCCAGCCGGATGCGCTGACCGTCCTCGACGCCCGGTGGGATCCGCACGTTGATGGTGCGAGTCCGGGTGGTGACGCCGGTGCCCTGACATTCGGAGCAGGGGTGCTCGATGATCGAGCCGCTGCCCCGACATTCGGTGCAGGGTTCGGAGAATCCGAACGCACCTTGGTTGCGGTTGACCACACCCGAGCCGTTGCAGTTCGGGCACACCTTGGGGCTGGTGCCCGGCCGCGCACCACTGCCGTGACAGTTGGTGCACGGCGCCGGGCTGGTCAGCCGCAGCGGCATGGCCACGCCCTTGGTGGCTTCCAGGAAGGACAGCTCGGTTTCGGTTTCCAGGTCGTTGCCCCGGCGGGGCCGGCTCGGCCGCGGTTGTGCACCGCGCCCGAACAACCCACCGAAGAGGTCACCGATGTTGGCGCCGCCGCTCTGTCCGGCCGCGTCGAACAGGTCTCCGAGGTTGAATTCGGCTCCGTCGGAACCGAACCCGCCACTGAAGTTCCCACCCGGGTTGAACCGACGCCCACCCCCGGCGAACAACCGGCGGGTCTCGTCATACTCCTTGCGCTTCGCGGGGTCCGACAGGACACTGTTCGCCTCGGAAACGGCCTTGAACCGATCTGCCGCACCCGAATCGGGATTGCGGTCGGGATGCAGTTCGGAGGCCAGTTTCCGGTAGGCCTTCTTGATCTCGTCGGCGCTGGCGTCAGAGGAGACGCCGAGTTCTTTATAGAAGTCCTTCTCGACCCACTCGCGTTGGGCCATGCGCCACCTCCTTACCTCTTCTCTCTAGTTGGATTGTCTATTTCTCTGATTCTGCGGCCTGATCGCCGGCGGCGTCAGCGTTATCCGCTGTCCCCGACTGGGAATCAGCGCCGGCCTCGGCTTGGGGAACGGTGTCGACCACGCCGACGAGGGCATGCCTGACCACTTGGTCACCGATCTTGTAGCCGCGGCGCATCACGGTTCCGACTACGGGATGGGTGCCCTCGCCCTCGTGCTGCACAGCCTCGTGCAGCGACGGATCGAACTCGTCACCCTCGGCCCCGAATGCGGAAAGGCCCTGCCCTTCAAGGGCGCCGACGAGCTTGTCGGCAACCGACTTGAGCGGCCCGGTCTCCAGGTCACCGTGGCTACGGGCCCGGTCCAGATCGTCGAGCACACCCAGCAACTGGGTGATGACGGTGGCCTTGGCCCGGTCCGCGGTCATTTGCTGATCGCGCAGGGCCCGCTTGCGGTAGTTGTCGTATTCGGCCTTGACGCGTTGCAGCGTGGCCTTGAGCTCGGCTACCTCGTCGCTATCGGTCGCCGGCGCACCGGCATCGGAGGCGGCCGGAGCCGGCCCACCAGGGGCCGGCTCCTGCTCGCGAACCTCACCGGTGTCGGGATCGATGCGCCGTTTGTCGGTGATGGTCACCGGCTCGTGCGAATCGTTCTCGCTCACTTGGTCTCCTGATCATCGTCGACGACCTCGGCGTCCACCACGTTGTCGTCCGCGGCACTCGAGGAAGCTCCAGCGTCGGCTCCGGCGGCCTGCTCAGCCTGGGTGGCCTCGTAGATCGCCTGGCCCAGCCCCTGCGATTCGACACCGAGCTTCTCCATGGCGTCCTTGATCGCCGAGATGTCGGTGCCTTCCAGCGCCGTCTTGGCCTCAGCGATCGCGGCGTCGACCTTGGTCAAGGTGTCCTCGGGAACCTTCGAGCCACCCTCGGCCTCGCGCTGCTCCTTGACGAACTTCTCCGTCTGGTAGACCAGCGACTCAGCCTGGTTGCGGACATCGGCTTCCTCGCGACGCTTGCGGTCCTCGTCGGCGTGCGCTTCGGCATCCTTGATCATCCGGTCGATCTCTTCCTTGGACAGGCCGGAGCCTTCCTGGATCTTGATCGTGTTTTCCTTGCCGGTGCCCTTGTCCTTGGCGGTGACGTGCACGATGCCGTTGGCGTCGATGTCGAAGGTGACCTCGATCTGCGGCACGCCGCGGGGGGCCGGCGGGATACCGGTCAGCTCGAAGGAGCCGAGCAGCTTGTTGTGCGAAGCGATTTCGCGCTCACCCTGGAAGACCTGGATCTGCACCGACGGTTGGTTGTCGTCAGCGGTGGTGAAGGTCTCCGACCGCTTGGTCGGGATGGTGGTGTTGCGCTCGATCAGCTTGGTCATCACGCCACCCTTGGTTTCGATACCGAGGGACAGCGGGGTGACGTCAAGCAGCAGAACGTCTTTCACCTCGCCCTTGAGCACGCCGGCCTGCAGCGCGGCACCCACTGCGACAACCTCGTCCGGGTTGACGCCCTTGTTGGGCTCCTTGCCGCCGGTCATCTCCTTGACCAGTTCGGCCACGGCGGGCATACGGGTCGAGCCACCGACGAGCACCACATGGTCGATCTCGCCGACCGAGATGCCGGCATCCTTGATCACCGACTGGAACGGCTGACGGGTGCGGTCCAACAGATCCTGAGTGATCTTCTGGAACTCGGCGCGGGTCAGCTGTTCGTCGAGGAACAGCGGGTTCTTGTCGGCGTCGACGGTGATGTAGGGCAGGTTGATCGAGGTGCTCTGCGAGCTCGACAGTTCGATCTTGGCCTTCTCCGCGGCCTCACGCAGCCGCTGCATCGCCATCTTGTCCTTGGTCAGGTCGATGCCACTGGTGGCCTTGAACTTGTCGACCAGCCACTCGACGATCCGGTCGTCCCAGTCGTCGCCACCGAGGTGGTTGTCACCGGAGGTGGCGCGCACCTCGACGACACCGTCGCCGATCTCCAGCAGCGAGACGTCGAACGTGCCGCCACCGAGGTCGAAGACCAGGATGGTCTGTTCCTTGCTGCCCTTGTCCAGGCCGTAGGCCAGGGCGGCCGCGGTGGGCTCGTTGACGATGCGCAGGACGTTGAGGCCGGCGATCTGACCGGCTTCCTTGGTGGCCTGACGCTGGGCGTCGTTGAAGTACGCGGGCACGGTGATGACGGCGTCGGTGATGTCCTCACCGAGGTAGGCCTCGGCGTCGCGCTTCAGCTTCTGCAGCGTGCGCGCGCTGATCTCCTGCGCCGTGTAGTTCTTGCCGTCGATCTCGACGGTCCAATCGGTGCCCATGTGACGCTTGACCGAACGGATGGTCCGGTCGACGTTGGTCACCGCCTGGTTCTTGGCGGGCTGACCGACCAGCACCTCGCCGTTGCGCGCGAACGCGACGACGGACGGGGTGGTCCGGGAGCCTTCAGAGTTTGCGACGACGACGGGGTCGCCGCCTTCCAGGACCGCCACGACGGAGTTGGTGGTCCCGAGGTCGATACCGACCGCACGAGCCATGTTGTTGCCTCCTGATAGAGATATAGGGGTCTGAGCGGACTGCGCTCAAGCTTGCTCCGGGTCAGCTTAGATTGTCAACCCAGACTTGAGTGTATATCGCTCAACTTGTTGTCGATGTGGTCAACGGCAGCGGCGTGGGATTTGTTCCCGAGCAGAACGCATCGCATAGGAGACCCACAGAGGACAATCAGATGGGGATCACGCAAGGAAGAGGTGAGCGCCATGGCGACACCGCAGGAAAGCACGACAGCCCCGATCGAGGAAGACACCGAACAGTTCGCCGCCCGGATGACCGGCGCGATCGACAGCGCCTGCCTGGCCGTCCTCATCAGCCTGGGTCACCAGACCCGACTGTTCGACGTGCTCGCCGAGCTCCCGGCCGCCACAAGTCCGCAGATCGCCGATGCCGCCGGCCTCAACGAACGCTACGTGCGCGAATGGCTGGGCGGCATTGTCGCGGGCGGGATCGTCGACTATGACCCCGCCGCGGCGACATATTTTCTGCCGCGCCACCGCGCAGCGGTGCTGACGCGCGCCGCCGGCCCCGACAACCTGGCCCGGGTCGCGCAATTCATTCCGCTGGCGGGCGAAGTCGAGCAAAAGATCATCGGCTGTTTCCACCACGGTGGCGGTCTGCCCTACAGCGACTATCCACGCTTCCACGCGCTGATGGCCGAGGAAAGCGGAGAAGTGTTCGATGCCGCACTGGTCAGCGACATCCTGCCGCTTGCCGGGGATTTGCCCGCGAAGCTGCACGCCGGCGCTGAGGTGGCCGACTTCGGTTGCGGCAGTGGACATGCCGTCAACGTCATGGCACAGGCGTTCCCCGCCAGCCGTTTCACCGGCGTTGACTTTTCCGAGGAAGGCCTGGCCGTCGGCACGGCGGAGGCCAGCCGGCTCGGCCTGACGAACGCCCGGTTCGAATGTCGCGATCTTGCCGAACTCGACACGACCGACGCCTATGACGTCATCACCGTGTTCGACGCCATCCACGACCAAGCCCATCCGGCGCGGGTGCTCTCCAACATCCATCGCGCGTTGCGCCCCGGAGGCATCTTCTTGATGGTCGACATCAAAGCCTCGAGTCGACTGGAAGACAACATCGGCGTCCCGTTCGCACCGTTCCTCTACACGATCTCCACGGTTCACTGCATGAGCGTTTCGTTGGCCATCGACGGCGACGGACTGGGCACGGTGTGGGGACGGCAGCTGGCCACCGCGATGCTCACCGATGCCGGGTTCCGCGACATCAGCATCCGAGAAATCGAATCCGACCCACTCAACCTGTACTACATCGCTCACAGGTGATCCGCCTAGATGGGTCATTCGCCCGATGCGGGGCCGGGCGTGCGCTTCCTAGCGTTGAGGCCAAGTGGAGCGCGCAGGAGGTCGGTCATGACGACTCAGCACATCGAGACACTCATCATCGGAGCGGGACAGGCCGGTCTTTCCACCGGTTATCACCTGCGGCAGATGAACCGGCCGTTCGTGATCGTCGACGCGAACGAACGGATCGGCGACAACTGGCGCAGACACTACGACTCGCTGTGCCTCTACACACCGGCCAAGTACAGCGGGCTGCCGGGCACGGCCTTCCCGGGGAAGGATCCTTGGCGGTACCCGACCCGAGACGAAGTGGCCGAGTTCCTCGAGCGGTACGCGCTCGAGTGGGATCTGCCGGTACGGATGAGCACGCGCGTCGACCTACTGACGGCCGGCCCGGGCCCCGGCTACACCGCCCACATCGGTGACAACATCCTCACCTGCGACAACGTCGTCGTGGCGACCGGAACGTTCGGTCTGACACCCAATCTTCCCGGTTTCGCTTCGGACCTGGACCCCACCATCCGACAACTACATTCCAGCCAGTACCGGCGGCCGCAACAGCTACAACCTGGGCCTGTGCTGGTGGTCGGCGCTTCGCATTCCGGCACCGACATCGCCTACGAGACGGCGTTGACGCACCCGACCATCCTGTGTGGTCGTGACTGCGGTCAGATCCCGGTGCGCTGGGACTCGCGCCGGATCCGCGTCGCGTTGCCCATCCTGGTGTTCGTGTGGCGCCACATCGTCACCAGGCGGATGCCGATCGCTCGGAAAGCGATGCGACACATTCGTTCCCACGGCGCGCCGATGCTTCGGGTGAAACGCGCAGACCTTGCCGACCGAGGAGTCCGACGCCACACCATCCGCCTGTCCGGGGTGGCCGATCACCAGCCGACACTGTCGGACGGCACGGTGCTGGACGTGCGAAACATCGTGTGGTGCACCGGATTCAAGCAAGTTTTCGACTGGATCGAGCTACCGATCTTCGGGCCGGACGGCTGGCCGCGGGAATACCGCGGAGTGTGCGCCGAGGCGCCCGGATTGTTCTTCTGCGGTTTGAGTTTCCAGTATGCGTTCAGCTCGATGGTCTTACCCGGAATCGGCCGCGACGCGAGATACGTCGCGCGCAAGATCGTGCGGCGAACCGAAGGCCGGCGGCGCGTAGTCTCGTACCCAGGCAAAGTCGCCCGACCTGGGGGTGATGCGCGGTGGGCATCGTCGATGACCTGCTCTCGGCGCGCGAGACATATGAGCGCCGCGAGTGGGTGGCCGCCTACGAGGCCCTATCGGGCCTGAACAAGAGTTCGGCCACGTTGGAAGGCGAAGATTTTGTACGCCTTGCAACGGCGGCATACCTGACCGGGCGGCACAACGACTGCATCCAGGCACTACAGCGCGCCTACCAGACCAATCTCGATGCCGGCGACGTACCTGCGGCGGTGAGATCGGCGTTCTGGCTGGCAATGGTGCTCATGGACGCCGGCGAGTCGGCGGTCGGCGGCGGTTGGGTGGCTCGCGCACAAGGGTTGCTCGACGGTGTGGCCGGCGACCTGGTCGAACGGGGCTATGTGCTGATCCCGGTGATGATGCGAAGCGTCTTCGCGGGCGACTTCGCACCGGCGCATGACTGTGCCGTCCAGATCACCGAATACGGGAACCGGTTCGGTGACCCGGACCTCACGGCCATGGGCACCAGCTCACAAGGCCGGCTGGCGCTGTACGCCGGGCACGTCCCCGAGGGGCTGGCATTGCTGGACGAGGCGATGGCCTGCATCATGGCCGGCGCCGTCTCACCGATCTTCGCGGGTCACGTCTATTGCTCGATGATCGAGGGCTGCCAGGAGGTTTCCGATTTCGGACGGGCCGCCGAATGGACGGCTGCATTGACCACTTGGTGCGACGACCAACCCGGCCTGGTCCCGTTCACCGGCCAATGCGCCGTGCACCGTGGCCAGATCATGCGGTTGTGCGGCGCGTTCGACGAGGCGCTGGAGGAGTTCGCCGACGCCGTACAGCGGTACGTCGCGGCAGGTACCGGTCCGGCCGCCGGCCTTGCGCTGGCAGAACGCGGTGACGTGCTGCGCATCCGGGGACGATTCGATGCGGCCGAGGCAGCGTATGCCGAGGCATTGCAGCACGGGCATGAGCCGCACCCGGGTCTGGCGCTCGTGTGGCTCGCCCGTGGTCGAGTTGCTGCCGCAGTCGCTGCGATCAAACGACTACTGGCCGAACCGCGCGATCCGGTGCACCGCTCACAACTGCTGCCCGAAGCGGTAGAGATCCTGCTGGCAGGCGACGAGACGGAGCTCGCGGCCGAGGCCAGCGCCGAGTTGTCAAAGATCGCGAACGACTTCGGATGCGTCGGGTTGCGCGCCATGGCCGGCTGTGCGTCGGGCCAGGTCGCACTGGTCCACGGCGCCCCGGCAACCGCGGTCGGGGAACTGCGCCGTGCGGGCCAACTCTGGAGAGAACTCGGAGCGCCATACGAGGCCGCGCGGTGCAGAGCGCTGCTGGGCCGGGCGTTGCGCGCGCTCGGTGACGAGGATTCGGCGGTCGCGGAGCTGGCCGAGGCACACGACAGCTTCGCCCGGCTGGGTGCCGCACCAGCTGAGCACGAAACTGCCGACCTTCTGCATTCGAGCGCGCCCGGTGGACTCAGCCAGCGCGAAATCGAAGTGCTACGGCTGGTGGCTGCGGGCAAGACCAATCCCGAGATCGCGGCCACCATGTTCTTGAGCGAGAAGACGGTCGCCCGGCATCTGTCGAATATCTTCCGCAAGCTCGACGTCACCTCACGGACGGCGGCCGCCGCATTCGCGTTCGAGCATCGGCTGGTTTGACCCGCGTACCGGCATCACGATGCTCGGGGTACCGTGCCCCATAATCAAGTGCCGCCGGTCGGCTCGACCACGGCTTGATATCGGCTCAACCGTCGCCCCCCGGGGCGCAGCCAGCCACTTGAGGGGGATCGACCGGCGATGGCAGACGAGATAACCAGGACCGAACCGGACAGGTCCGAGAAGAAGCCGGCCAAGCACGGCTACCAGCGCCGGGGATTCAGGCTGGCCACCCCGGTCGGCGACATCGCCATTGCCATCCGCACACCGCGCAACCCTCGCCCGCTCGTACCCAAGCGGTTCGATCCGTTCGGTATCGCCGACCGTGCGGTCGACGCCGCGAAGACCAGCATGAAGCTGGCTGCCTGGGGCGAGGAGCAGCTGGCCACCCTGGTGAAGAACCGGCTGGAGGCCCTCGACTCGGCGCCGAGGCCCGTGACGATCGCCACGCCCGAAGAACCGACAGCCGAATCGCTCAACAACAAGATGGACCGCCTGCTGGACCGGGCCCTGGACCAGAGCACCGCAGGCAGCCAGGTAGAGCTGTACCACCGCCTGCTCGATCAGTTGGTGGCCGACGAGGCGCGGATCATCGGCGCACTCTCCGAGGGGGCGACGTCACCGCTGGTCAACATCCACACCTGGACCCGGGCCCGCACGCCCGGCCAGGCGGTGTTGGAGAACGCCTGTCTGATCGGCCGAACCGCGAATGTGGCGTTGCCCGGCATGGTTCCGCAGTACGTCGGTCATCTGCTCTCCCTCGGCCTGGTGGAGACCGGGCCAGAGGATCCGTCTCAGAAGGCCGAGTACGAGGTGCTCCTGGCCGAGCCCATGGTGTTGCGGGCGATCAAGAGCGCATCGCGCGGGCCGCTGGCCGCGAAGGTCGAACGGCTGACCCTGAGCTTGTCGGGCCTGGGCCGCGGCCTGTGGGAGGCTGCGGTGGAACGAGACGGTTCGTAACCGCATGAGCGGCAGCGAGACCGTTCTCGCGATCCAGACCTGGCAGGAGATCAAAGCAGATTTCGGCGTCAACTGGCTGATCTATCTGTCCATGCCGTTCGTGGCCGCCTTCGTCGGGTGGAGCACCAAGATCGTCGCGCTCGAGATGCTCTATCGACCGATGGAGTTCAGGGGCGTCGGTCTGCTCGGTTGGCAGGGCATCGTGCCGCGGCGCGCGGGCAAGGTGGGATCGAAAACCATTGAGCTACTCACCCAGAATCTGCTGAAACCCGAAGAGCTGCTGGCGAAGGTCGACGCCAAAGAAGCCGTCGAGGCGTTGCGCGAGCCGCTGACCCAGGCGGTCGACGACATCTCCCGCGACATCGCCGAGCAGATCCGCCCCGGATTATGGGATTCGCTGCCCGACGCCGCGCGAAACGCGATCCAGGCCCGCATCCACGACCAGACGCCCAAGGTCGTGGAGAAGATGCTCAACGAGATGCGCGCGGACCTCAACCGGTTCGTGGACATCCAGTACCTGGCCGTGACGACGCTGGTCCGCAACAAGGACAAGCTCAACAGACTCATGCGCGGGCTCGGCGACAACGCGATGGCCTTCGTCCGCCGCAGCGGCATCTACTTCGGGCTCGTGATCGGCGTGGTCCAGATGGTTGCGTGGGCGTTGTTCCAGAACCCGTGGATCATGCCGGCGTTCGGCTTCGGGGTCGGCCTGATCAGTGACTACATCGCGCTCAACATGTTGTTCCGGCCGGTGCAGCCCACCAAGTACCTCGGCTTCATCCCGTTCCAGGGCCTGCTGCACGCTGAGCGCGACAAGATCACCGAGGACTACGCGCGGATTCTGTCCGAGGACCTGTTCTCACCCGAGATCCTGTTCGACGGCGTGCTACGGGGTCCAGGCTCCGACAAACTGTTCGCGCTGGTGGGCAAGGAGGTCGAAGCGGCGATCGATGCACAGACCGGTATTGCCACCCCGCTGGTCAAGCTCGCCGTCGGCACCCAGCGGTACAACGCGGCCAAGGACCATCTGGTCAAGGTCGTGCTCGAGCGGCTTCCCACGACATTGGTCGAGGCTCAGGACTACGCCATGAACGCGCTGGATCTGGAAAAGACCATCATCGACAAGATGAGTCAGCTCACCAACGAGGAGTACGAGTCGATCCTGCGTCCGGTGTTCAAGGACGACGAACCGACCATGATCGCCGTCGGAGCGATCCTCGGTGGCCTCGTCGGCGAGATCCAGGTGCAGGTCGTCGAGCACTTCGGCAACGATCCCGAAGCCGTCGCGTTGCGCACTCTGCTGCATCACTAGCAATCGACGACATTGACCGCGACGGCGAGCCCACCCGTCGAGGTCTCCTTGTACTTGACGCTCATGTCCATCCCGGTGGCACGCATGGTCTCGATCACCTGGTCCAGGCTGACGCGGTGGGTGCCGTCGCCCCGCAGCGCCATACGTGCCGCATTGATCGCCTTGCCGGCCGAGATGGCGTTGCGTTCGATGCACGGGATCTGCACCAGCCCACCGATCGGGTCGCAGGTGAGGCCGAGGCTGTGCTCCATGGCGATCTCGGCCGCGTTCTCGACCTGTCGCGGTGTGCCACCAAGGATTTCAGCCAGGCCCGCGGCGGCCATGGAAGCGGCGGAGCCGACCTCGCCCTGACAGCCGACCTCGGCACCCGAGATCGAGGCCCGCTCCTTGTACAGCGATCCGATGGCCCCGGCGGTGAGCAGGAAGCGGACGGCGGTGTCGTCGGGGTCGGCGTTTCCGGCCGGGGTGTAGTGCACTGCAAAGTGCAGCACCGCCGGGATGATTCCGGCCGCGCCGTTGGTCGGCGCGGTCACGATCCGGCCGCCCGACGCGTTCTCCTCGTTGACCGCGAGCGCCACCAGGTTCACCCAGTCCTCGGCGAAGGCCGGATCACGCTGTGGATCCTCGGCTTCGAGTCGCACGAACCAGTCCTTGGCGCGGCGCCGGACCCGCAGATTGCCGGGCAGGTCACCGTCGCGGGACATCCCGTTGGCCTGGCAGGCGACCATGACGTCGCGGATGTGCAGGAGGCGTTCCCGCACCTCGACTTCGGTTCGGGCGACACACTCCTGCCGCATCATCACCTGGCTCACCGACAAACCGTTCCGCTCGGTCAACGCGAGCAACTCAGCCGCGGAACGGAATGGGGCTTCGGCGTCTTCTCGCACCGACGCTTGCGGCTCCGCGCGGGATTCAGAGCGGGATTCAGCGACGACGAAACCGCCGCCCACCGAAAAGTAGGTGTCGCGATAGACGGTGTCGCCTCCGGCCGAAAACGCCGTCAGGGTCATGGCATTCGGGTGTTGTGGCAGCCGACGGCCCGGATGCAATTGCATGTCGGCTTCGGTCAACGCGATCACCACCCGGCCGGCCAACCGGATCTTGCCGTCGGCGCGAATCTTGGTGAGCCGCCGTTCCATCTCGCCGGTCTCGATGGTCTCGGGCCGACAGCCCTCCAATCCCAGCAGGATCGCCGGCAACGTGCCGTGTCCGGCGCCGGTCGCCGCCAGCGAACCGAGCAAGTCCACCGTGACCTCGGCGACGCGATCGACCGCATCGCGACTGGCAAGTTCGTCGACGAACATGCCCGCGGCCCGCATCGGGCCCACGGTGTGTGAGCTGGACGGGCCGATCCCGACCGAAAACAGTTCGAAAACACTGATCGTCATGACTACAACTCCGGGTTTGTGTGGTGACACCTCCCCGCTCTGTCCTGAAACCTGAGAGATTTGGCGCGTCGCGCCTTTCACCTTCGGTAAGCGCGTGAGACCGCGCTGTTCTCCAGAGTTGCCTCGACACTGCGGTACTGGGCCTGAGAGATTCCCGGGGAGGATTTGCTCCTACGGCGCCTCCCAAATCGGAGGTTCTCCCGCAATGCGTCATCGACGTATTGAGTTATGTGACGGATGCTACTCGGCCGGCGGTGTCAGCCGGTCGGAATAATCCCGGCCTCGTCCCAGTTGCACAGGCCATCATCGTAACTAAACTGAACGTACAGTTCAGATAACTCAGAATAGGTGGTCACAGACATGAGCGTTTGGTTCATCACCGGGGCGTCCCGCGGATTCGGATTGCAGATCGCCCGCGACGCATTGGCCCGCGGACACCAGGTGGTCGCCACCGCGCGTGACGCCGCGGCCGTCACCGCCGCACTCGGCGAGGACGACAACGTGCTCGCCGTTGCCCTGGACGTCACCAACGAAGCGCAGGCACAACAGGCCGCGCAGGCCGCGGTGGAACGCTTCGGCCGGATCGATGTACTGATCAACAACGCCGGACGCGGCCTGCTCGGAGCCGTCGAGGAGGCCACCGACGCCGAGGTACGCGCTGTCTACGAGACCAACGTCTTCGGCCTGCTGACCGTGACCCGGGCCGTCACCCCGGTGCTGCGGGCCCAGCGGGCGGGCACCATAGTCAACATCTCCTCGGTCGGCGGATTCGTCGGCTCGCCCGGCTGGGGCGTCTACGCATCGACCAAGTTCGCCGTCGAGGCACTCTCCGAAGCGCTGCACGCCGAACTGCAGCCGCTCGGCGTCCATGTCATGGTGGTCGAGCCCGGCTACTTCCGCACCGACTTCCTCGATTCGTCGAGCCTGCAGACCCAGCGCAACATCATCGACGACTACGCCACCGGCCCCGCCGGACAGATGCGCGGCGCTGCAGCAGAGCGCAATCACGACCAGCCGGGCGACCCGGTGAAGGCAGCCAAGGCGATCATCGACGTCGCCGAAGCCGAACAGCCCCCACTGCGTCTGATGCTGGGCAACGACACCATCGCGGCGGTCGAAGGCAAGATCGCGCACGTGCAAACCGAGCTCGCGCAATGGCGAAGCGTCTCGGAATCAACGGATTTCGATGATGTCGCCGCGAGCTGACGCGATAGCCGGTGGGGCGGGCGAGGATTTCGTCCGCCCCACCGGCGCACGCAGCGACCGCGTCCATCAGTCCATCCTCGACGCCACCGCGACATTGCTCGACGAGGGCGGATACCCTGCCGCCACGGTCGACGCGATCGCCGCCCGATCCGGCGCCAGCAAAGCCACCATCTACAAACACTGGCCATCGCGGACCGCCATCGCGGCCGAAGCCTTCGGCACCATGATGGCCGAATCACTGCCTCTGCCCGATACCGGCACCACCGCAGGCGATCTCGTCGAGCAGGTGGTACGTGTATCGGCGTTCTACGCCGGTGCTCGCGGCGAGGTATTCGCCCAGTTGCTCGCGGCCTGCGTCGAGGACCGAACGGGCGCAGCATATTTCCGCGAGTACTTTCTCAGCGGTCGGCGTGCGGCGATCACCGAGCTATGGCAGCGTGGTGTGGCCCGCGGTGATGCCGACGCCGCCATCGCGATCGACGACGTCATCGACATCCTGTTCGGTCCACTCATCTTCCGCCGGCTGACCGGACATTGCGCGCTCACCGAGGCACACGCCCGTCGGCTCGCCGAAACAGCGCTGCAGGGGTTGATGCGCGATACCGGCTGAATGCAACACTCCAGATCGCCGTCTGTCGTCCTCGACCAACGACAACCACACTTTTCAGCTCTTCGCGACAAGCCGGCGTCGAGCGGCCTTGGCTACCGTTCCGCGAAGTGAACACAGCTACGTCCAGCAGAACGCGGCGAGCAAGCGCACGACTCTCAGCGCACGTGGCCCAGCGCCTGCTGCCGCTCGTACCCACCCCACGCAGTTTCGGTTCCGCGACCCAACGGATCGACCCGCCCGAAATCGTCGACGTGGCGACACGTCACGGCGCGGTCCGGTGTTTCATCTACTCACCGCACCCTGATGCCCCGCTCGCCAAGGCCGGCGCGGACGGGCCACCGGTCAACCTGCACCTACACGGCGGCGCCTTCATCGTTCGCAACCCACGGCAAGAGGAGTACATCGCGCACTACATCGCGGCAGAGGCCGGTGCAGTGGTCGTCTTGGCCGACTACGCCACGGCGCCGCAGGTTCGATACCCGGTCGCCGAACAACAATGCTTCGACGTCGCGTTGTGGGTACGCAGTGAGGCCGGCCGCCGCGGCTGGGACGCGGCCCGATTATCGGTGACAGGTGCGAGCGCCGGCGCAAAGCTCGCGATCAACGTGTGTCAGCAGGCATATCTCACCGGCGAAATCAGTTTGCGGGCGGCGGTATTGGCGTTTCCCGTCGTCGATCTCAGCCGTGCCGACCGCACTTCCGGCAAGGCACGTCCGCGCATATCGCGAAGGATCCAACGACTTGTGATCGACGCCTACCTAGTGGATACGGACCGCTCACGAGAACCGCTGGCCTCTCCTCGCTTTGATGACGACCTCGCTGACGCGATGCCGCCGACGTTGGTTCTGACCGGCGCCCTCGACACCCTGGGCCCCGAGGGCGACGAGCTGGCGGCACGATTGTCCGACGCGGGTGTCCTGACCACTCACCATTGTTTTCCGGGCATCGACCACGGCTTCACCAGATCAGAGGTGGCCACCGCCCATGACGCGACGAAACGCATTGCCGCCCATCTCGTCCAGCACCTGGGGTGAACGCGGCCGATTGGCGCGTTGCGACAACCGGCCGCGCACACGTTGGCTCATCGGCACGAGCGGGCGGCCACGCCGTGTCCATAGCGTCGGTGCATGCCCATAACTGGACCTCGATTCAAGACCGCTGACCTGACCGATCGGGTGGTGGTCATTACCGGCGCCGGCAGCGGTATCGGCCGCGAACTGGCCCTGTTGTGCGCCCGGCGCCACGCCCACCTGGCCCTGTGCGACGTCGACGAGGCCGGCCTGTCCGACACCGCTGACGCAGCCCGCGCCCACGGTGCGCAGGTTCTGACCTCGTGGGCGGACGTGTCCGAGACCGAATCGATGACACGATTCGCCGACGCCACCGCCGAATATTTCGGCCAGGTGGACCTGGTGGTCAACAACGCCGGAGTCGGCCTGGTGGGCGGATTCCTGGACACCGACAGTAAAGATTGGCAATGGTTGATCGACGTCAACCTGATGGGTGTGGTGCACGGCTGCAGCGCATTCCTGCCCACCATGATCGACGCGGGTCGCGGTGGACACGTCGTCAACCTGTCCTCGGCGGCCGGCCTCCTGGCCAACCCGCAGCTGACCGCCTACAGCGCAACGAAGTTCGCAGTACTCGGTTTGTCCGAAGCGCTGCGCATGGAACTCAAGCCCCACGGCATCGGCGTCACCGCGATATGTCCCGGCATCATCAACACCGCCATCACGCAGAACAGCCTCATCCGCGGCAGCGGGGACGTTGACGCGCGGCGCAGACATCTCGAATCGACGTACCACAAGCGCGGGTACACCCCTGAGCGCGTGGCCAAGAACATCCTGCGCGCAGTCGACCGCAACCGCGCGGTCGCTCCGATCGCCGCCGAAGCGCACGTGATGTATGTGCTCTCACGGTATGCCCCGCCACTGGCGCGGTGGCTCGGGGCACGCGTCGCCGAATTATCCAAGTAATCAACCACATCCGAGGACGTGACATGCAACTGAAGGGCCGTAGCGCGCTGGTGACCGGCGCGACGGGTGGAATCGGCCGGGCCATCGCGTGCGAACTCGCCGGGCGTGGGTGCTCACTCACGGTGACCGGCCGGCGCGAGCTGGCGCTCAAAAAGCTGGTCGGTGAACTCGGCCCGTCCGCGCGTGCGTTGACCGCAGATCTGACCGACCTGGACGCGGTGCGGGATCTGATGGACCGTACAGGCGATGTGGACATCCTCGTCGCCAATGCAGGCGTCGGCATCCCACAGGACCTCGCGATGCTCAGCGACAGCGAGATCGAAGACGCCGTGCGTATCAACCTGCTGGCCCCGGCGGCGCTTGCCCGTGCGGCGGTGACGTCGATGCAACGCCGCGGCCAGGGCCACATCGTCTTCATCTCCTCGGGAGCCGGACTCATCGCGACACCGGGGAACGGCGCGGTCTACACGGCGACCAAATGGGGCCTACGCGGCCTCGGCCTGGCCCTGCGACAAGAACTGCACGGCACCGGTATCGGGGTTTCCACGATCTTTCCCGGCCCGATCCGCGATGCGGGGATGCTGGCGGACACCGGCGTCACCGTTCCGCGAGGATTCGGCACGAGTTCACCCGAAGATGTCGCCCGGGCAGTGGCCGGGGCCATCGAGCGCGGCACCCCGGAGACCACGGTCGCCTCGGTCGGCGTGCGGCTACTCGCCGGAATCGGTGCCGTCGCACCCGTTCTGATCGGCGACCTGGCGCGCCTCGCCGGCGTCGGACGGGTGCGCGACGCGATGCTCGGCCGGGTGTGACCGGGGGGTGGGTCAGTCAGTTGGCCGGCCGCAGAGAAGCGGACGTCGTTGCGGAATCGGAGGTCTCGGCGACCACATCGGCCAGGGCCAGCGCGACACGCAACTCGAGGGTGCGCCGCTCCAACGACCTGCCCAACAGTTCCTCCGCCTGACGAATCCGGTACGCGACGGTGTTGTCGTGGACGTGGAGCCGCTTGGCTGTTCGTCCGCGACTGCAATTCTCGTCGAGATAGGCGCGCACCGTGGCGGCCAACCGCCGGGTGGTTTCGTCCGTCGCCCCGAGCGGTCCGAGTTCGCGTCGCACGAAGTCGCGCGCCTGGTCGACGTTCGCGGTCGCGAGGGCACGCAGCGCCACATTGTCGTAGCGGGTGACGCTGCCGACGGCCCGGCCGGCCAGTCGTGCGACCCTTTGTGCCTCGACGGCTTCCATGTAGCTGGACCGAAAACCCCCGATTCCGGAAGCCGGCTCGCCGATCGCAACCCGCACGCCTGGCGCCTTCGCAGTACGAAACCGCAACTCGTCCAAAACTTTCGACGGGATGTGGCTGTGCGAGCTGATCCAGGCAGCCGTGGACAGGATCCCCAGCGGATGCACGAGGGGGTTCTGATTGCCGATGGCGGAGGCGATATCGCGGATCGCCGCTTCGAGGACGGCTTGCGTATTGCGGCCTTCTTCGTGGGATTCGAGCCAGGCGATCGCTGCGACATGGACCCGGCGGACGTCGTGGCGAAGCCGCCGGGTGGCCACGTCGGTGTCGATGGGTTCACCGGCCAGGATCGTGGCGATGGTTTCTGCTTGACTGGCCGCGGCGCTGCGCAACCATCGATCGCGTTCGGCGGTGTACACCTCCTCCACCAGGCACAGCGCAGCGTCGACATAGGCGAACATCCACGCCGACCCCAGCTCTGAAGCCAGCTGCAGCTCTTCGGCGCTGCCCGCGTGGTTCTGCAGAATCGCGTTGAAATGAGTCGCGGTGGCGGCGTGCGCGAGGCGATAACTGCGCATGAGGGTGGTGAGCGGGATTCCGTGTTGCGCTCCGTCGCGCGCGTAATCGAGCGTCGGCGACTGCAGCTGCACCGCCGCCAGCGGATCCTCGCCGGCCGACAGCACCTGCGCGAAGTCGCGAATGCTGGCCTCGGTACTCGCCCGGTTGACCTCGAGAGCCTGCTCGTTGACCAGCAGATCGCCCAGCCGAGCCCGGGTGTAATCGTTCACCGCGGCTGAGATTTCGCGGGCCCGCTCGGTGAGTTCGGCGGCGGCCGGCCGCAACACCGCCGACCACACTCGTCGTTGCTCGTCATCGTGCACGCCCGCCCAGGCCGGCTCCATGCCCTGCACCGTAGCGCCGCTCCCGCCCGGCGGTGGGCAAATTGGACAACCACCAGGCGCGGCGTTGGCGCAGGCAGACAAGAGAATGCCGACCCGTCCGACGGACGATCTTCACATGCGACAACTGACCAGCCTCGACGCGCAGTTCCTGGCCATGGAAAACGACCGTGTCCAAGGGCACGTCAGTGTTCTCGGCATCTACGACTCCCACACCGCATCGGGCGAGCCGCTCGACGCCGCCCTCGTTCGCGGGGTCATCAGCGAACGCCTGCACCTGCTGCCCACCTTCCGCTGGCGGCTCGCCCAGGTGCCCTTCTCCCTCGACTACCCGTACTGGGTCGACGACGGCTCCTTCGACATCGAGTACCACGTCCGCGAGCTGGCCCTGCCCACACCGGGCGACGAGCGACAGCTGGCCGAGCAGGTGGCCCGGATCATCGGCCGCCAGCTCGACCGGGCCCGTCCGCTCTGGGAGGTGTACGTCATCCACGGACTCGAAGACGGCGGGGTCGCGGTGCTGACGAAGATGCACCACGCCGCGGTCGACGGAGTGTCCGGTGCCGAGGTGATGAGCATCCTGCTCGACGACACCACCGGACGTGAGCGCGAAGCTGCACCCACGATCGTCGCCGAGAAGTATCCGTCCGAAGTGGAGATGCTGGGCCGCGGTCTGGTCGGGCTGGCCGGCCAGCCACTGCGGGTTCTGCGTGCCGGGCCGACCGCGCTGCCCCACCTCGACGATGTTCCGACCATCCGGCATCTCCCCGGAGTAAAGGCGATCGCGCGCAGCAGCCGGCTGGTCAAGCGAGCCGTGAAAGCCGGCAGCCCCGTGGCCGCACTGCGGGGCAGCGACGTCACCGCTCCCCGGACCCGGTTCCAGGCCCGCGTATCGCCGCACCGCCGCGTCGCTTTCGGCTCGATGCCGTTGGCCGAGGTCAAGGCGATCAAGAACGCGCTCGGCTGCACGGTCAACGACGTCGTCCTGGCGATCTGTGCGTCGGGTCTGCGGTCCTGGCTCGACAAGCAGGGCGAGCTTCCCGCAGAACCCCTCGCGAGCTTCATCCCCATGTCGGTGCGAACCCCCGAGCAACAGGGCACCTTCGGCAACCGGGTCTCGGTGATGCTCACCCAGCTGCCCACCGATGAGCCCGATCCCGTCGAGCGCGTGCGCCGGATCAACGAGGCGATGAACGCCGCCAAGGAGCGACAGCGCGCGCTGCCGGCCTCGCTGTTGCAGGACGCCAATCACTTCATCCCGCCTGCCCTGTTCGCCCAGGCCGCCCGATCCCTGTCGCGCCTGGCCGGGGTGCGCGGGCTCAATCAGCCGGCGAACGCGATGATCTCGAACGTCCCTGGGCCGTCGACGCCCCTGTATCTCGGTGGCGCAAGACAACGTGCCCAGTTCCCGGTCTCGGGAGTGCTCGACGGGATCGGCATCAACATCACCGTGATGAGCTACCAGGATTCGCTCGAGTTCGGGATCGTCGTCGACCGGGAGTTGGTCGATGATCCGTGGCCGATCCTGGCCGCACTCGGCGACGGTCTGGCAGAGCTGCGCAACGCCACCGAAGACACGAGCCCGAAGAAGGCGAAGTCGTGACCGGAAACATGTTGGGCAGCAACAGCATGGACGACTACCCGCTCACCCTCACCAGCATCGTCGAGCGCGCCGAACGATTCCACAGCGGCACGGACGTCGTGTCGCGCCGCCCTTCCGGTGCGGTCACGCGCACCACCTTCGGCGAATGCGCGGCCCGCGCCCGACGCCTTGCGAATGCGTTGAGCGCCTTGGGTGTCCGCGAGGGCGATCCGGTGGCAACGCTGTTGTGGAACCAGAGCGAACACCTGGAGGCGTACTTTGCGGTGCCCGCGATGGGCGCGGTCATCCACACCCTCAACCCCCGGTTGTTCCCCGACGAGCTGGCGTTCATCGTCGGCGACGCCGACGACCAGGTGATCATCGTCGACGAGTCCCTGCTGGACATTTTCGACGCCTTCCGCGCCGGGCACGACTTCCGGCATGTCATCGTGGTGACCCATGATGGGGCCGTCCCCGAGGGAACACTCGATTACGAAACTCTGATCGCCGGCACCGAACCAATGGTCTGGCCCGCGCTCGACGAACAGCGCGCCGCCGCGATGTGTTACACCTCGGGCACCACCGGCCGTCCCAAAGGAGTCGTGTACTCGCACCGAGCGCTGACCCTGCACTCACTGGTCGCGGCCCTGCCCGACCAGCTCTCCGTATCCTCCAGGGACACAGTCCTTCCCGTCGTCCCCATGTTTCACGCCAACGCGTGGGGCCTGCCCTACGCCGCCGCCCTGGCCGGCGCACGTCTGGTCCTGCCTGGCCCGCGCCTGGACCCGGAAAGTGTCCTCGACTTGTGTGCCCGCGAGCGGGTCACCATGACCGCCGGTGTCCCGACGGTGTGGATGGGCATGCTCGCCGCGCTCGATGCCGACCCGAGCAAGTGGGACTTGTCCGAGCTGGACCGGCTGATCGTCGGGGGCGCGGCGGTGCCGCGGTCGATGTTCGAAGGATTCGACCGTCACGGACTGACCGTCGTGCAGGCCTGGGGAATGACCGAAACCGCTCCCTTGGGCGCGGTGTGCCGCGCGCCGGCGCACCTCGACGCGGGTGAGCGGGACGAGCAGTACGACTACCGCATGCGGCAGGGCCTCGCCAGCCCGTTCTTCGACATCCGGGGTCGTGACGAGAACGGCGATCTCATCGCGTGGGACGACGCCGCCATGGGCGAGCTCGAAGTGCGCGGACCCTGGGTGGCGGGCAGCTATCACAGTGGCCGCGGGGCGGAAAGCTTCACCGCCGACGGCTGGTTCCGGACCGGCGACGTGGTGCGCATCGATCCGCATGGCAGCATCCGGATCTGCGACCGCTCAAAGGATTTGGTGAAGTCCGGCGGCGAGTGGATCTCCTCGGTGGATCTGGAGAACCAGCTGATGTCGCATCCGGCCGTCGCGCAGGCCGCCGTGATCGCCGTGCCCGACGAGCGCTGGGGCGAGCGCCCGCTGGCCGTGGTGGTGCTTCACGACGGTGGTCACACCTCCGCCCAGGCCCTGCGCGACCACCTCGCGCAGGACTTCGCCAAGTGGCAGCTGCCGGATCGATTCGAATTCGTCGAAGCGCTTCCCTGCACTGCCACAGGCAAATTCAAGAAATCCGAACTCCGAACCATGTTTCTCACAGCCTGAAAGGAAACCAACAAATGAGCCGCTACGACATCACCCAGACCAACCGAGCCGTGGAGCGCTTGATCGAGACGACGGACAACCCCCGCCACCTCTACATGCTGCACGCCTACAACCGGCACCGCTACCTGGAAATGGCCGGCCGCTACGAGGAGATCTTCGCCCCGGACATGACCGTCGAAAAACCGGTCTACCACTTCAACATGCTCGGCAAGACCGTCACCGTGGAAGGCACCGAGGCGGTCAAGGGGCTCTACCACGCCTGGAAGGACACCGCCCAGTGCATCTTCTACGCCGATGACGAGAAGCTGGCCATCAGCGATGACATGATCGTGTCGACGTCGTATATCTATCAGCAGACTCCGGGCGTCATCCTTGCCGCCGAGGGCATGGCCGCTGATCCCGAGGCCACCTATCTGGTGAAGACCGCCGAGCACATGATCTGGCCCTACGACAACGGCCTGCTGGTCGGTGAGGACGTCTGGGAGTACGACGAAAGCGCGCGGGAGTTCATCCAGCTCGACCCGGCTGACGTCCTCACCGTCGAGCAGTCGGCGAAGCTGCTCGATCCGCTGATCAAACCGCTGCCTGAGCACAACCCGTTCCTCGTCTGACCGGGCATCGGGCAGGCTGCGCTTCTCGGCGCGTCATAACCCATCGTGATCACCCGCGATGCGTAGCCTTGGCCCGGTGAAGGCCTGGCGATCGGTGGGCAGCCTGCTGGCTGTGGGTGCGCTGCTGTCCGGCTGCCAGTCGAGCATCGACGGCACGCCGGCCACCAGCCCGCAATCGCCGACCGAGCCCAGCTTCCCGACCGCACGGCCTACCCGGTCGAGCCCAGCACCCTCGCCCAGCACGACGGCCTCGGCGCCACCGAGCACCTCCCACGCGCCGGCCGGCGCCACCCCACTGGAGCCGGAGAACGGATACGTTTTCATCGAGACGAAATCCGGCAAGACCCGTTGCCAACTCTCCAAGCAGGACGTCGGCTGCGAATCCGATTTCACCGACGCACCGGTGATCGACGGGGAGCAGGCGAACGGAGTCAGGCTCACCCCGGACGGCCAGATCAAGTGGGTCGTGGGCAACCTGGGCGACATTCCAGTGGTCACCCTCGACTATCGCAAGTACAGCGCAGTGGGTTGGACCATCGATGCGAGTGAGGACGGCACCCGGATCAGCAATGACGCCAGCGGTCACGGCATGCTCATCGCTGTCGAAGGAGTGAAAACCTTCTAGAGTTGGCGGCATGACTGTCGCTCGGCAAGAACGCGCCGCCCTGGTCGAGTCCATGCGGGCCGCGGGTCCTGATGCCCCGACCCTATGTGAGGGTTGGACTGCCCGAGACCTGGCCGCCCACCTGGTGGTGCGTGAGCGTCGCCTCGACGCCGCCCCCGGCATCCTGGTGCCCCAGCTCGCCGGCTACACCGAGCGCGTGCAGCAGAAGATCACCGAAAGCACCGAGTGGGACGCCCTCATCGATCAGATCGCCGCGGGCCCGCCGCTGTATTCGCCGTTCAAGCTGCTGGACCCGCTGGTCAACGTCAACGAGATGTTCATCCACAACGAAGATGTACGCCGGGCCCAACCTGGCTGGGAACCAAGAGATCTCGACGATGCGACGGTGTCTGCGCTGTCCCGCGGGATCGCCACGATGGCCAAGATGGCGATGGGTAAGTCCCCGGTCCGGGTGGCATTGACGACACCGGCGGGCAAGACATTGGCGACCGTCGGCACCGGACCCGGGGTGACGGTCACCGGAGAGCCGGGCGAGTTGCTTCTGTTCGCCGCCGGCCGAGAGCCGGCCCGGGTGACCTTCAGCGGCGACGACGACGCGATCGCGAAGCTTCGCGGCGCCAAGCGCGGGCTCTAACGCACCGGGTGGTACCGGCAGGCACACTCATGGAATTGCTCGTCCACTCGAGATGGCCGATAGGCTGGCGGGCGTGGATTTCCGTGTCTTCGTCGAACCCCAGCAAGGTGCTACCTACTCCGACCAACTCGCAGTGGCCCGCGCCACCGAAGCCCTCGGCTACTCCGCGTTCTTCAGGTCGGACCACTACCTGGCGATGAGCGGTGACGGCCTGCCCGGGCCGACCGACTCCTGGGTGACGCTGGCCGGCATCGCCCGCGAAACCTCGACGATCCGCTTGGGCACCATGGTCACCTCCGCGACCTTCCGTCATCCGGGCCCGCTGGCCATCTCGGTGGCGCAGGTCGATGAAATGAGCAGCGGCCGTGTCGAATTAGGCCTTGGTGCCGGCTGGTTCGAAGCCGAGCACCAGGCGTATGCGATCCCGTTCCCTCCGCTGGGCGAGCGTTTCGACCGGCTCGAAGAGCAGCTGCGCATCCTCACCGGCCTGTGGAAGGCGCCCGTCGGCGAGACGTTCGACTTCACCGGCAAGCACTACACCGTCGTCGACTCGCCGGCGCTGCCCAAGCCCTCCCAGGCCACGCTGCCGATCGTCATCGGCGGCCAGGGAGCCAAGCGCACACCGGCGCTGGCGGCCGAGTTCGCCGCTGAGTTCAACGTCCCGTTCGTGCCCCTGGACACCCTCAAGACCCAATTCGCGCGGGTGGCCGACGCGGTGACCTCGGCGGGACGCGCCGCGGACTCACTGACCTACTCGGCGGCGTTCGTGCTGTGCGCGGGCCGCGACGAACCGCAGATCGCCCGGCGGGCCGCCGCGATCAACCGCGAGGTCGATGAGCTGCGCAGCAATTCGCCACTGGTCGGCACACCGGCCGAGATCGTCGACAAGCTCGGACCCTTCCTGGAGGCCGGAGTACAGCGGGTTTACCTGCAGATGCTGGACCAGTCCGATCTGGATCACCTCGAGCTGTTCGCGGGTGAAGTCGTCCGTCAACTGAGCTGATCGAGACGCGCTCGAAGGCCGGGCATAGTATCGGTGCCCGTGACCGGTGACGACGACGACCAGGGGCAGCCTCCCGAGGCTCCCTGGCATCACTCGACGCCGGCAGTCGCAGGGGCCAGCGCGGCCGCCCTCGCCGTGATCGGCCTGGTCCTGTGGGCTGCGATCTCGTTGACCAGCTCGAGCGGGCCCGAAGATGCGCCGATCGATTTCGTCCCGCCGACCTACACGTCGACTTCGATGAAGACCTCGAAGTCCACCACGACCCGGACAACCAGCAGCAGCCTCCCGGTCACCACCGAGTTCGGCTTGCCGGGCGAGTCAGAAACCACCACGACCACGTCGTCCGACACGTCCGAGACGTCGCCCACGTCGACAACCACGACAACCACCACCACAACAACTGAGTCGAGCAGCGCCGGTTACGGCGAGTACCCGACCACGACGCGCCACCGGCCGCGCACCAACGTGACACGCACGCTGTATCCACCGCCGGGCGGCTGAACCCGCCTACCATCGGCGAGTGTCGAACTATTACGACGACGACGAGCCCACTGAATACGCCCCGAGCTACGGCGAGTACGCCGAACCGCCCGCTCCCGAGCCAGTCCCCTGGTACCGCAAGCCCGCTGCACTGATCGGCATGGGCGCCGTCGGCGCGGTCATCGCAGCGTTGGTCATCTACGCCCTGGTGCAACTGTTCTCGTCGGACTCCCCATCGACGACAACCACCACCACTACATCGACCACCACGACATCGGTCGCGACGTCAGCCCCGGTTGTCCCGGCCCCAACCCACACCGTCACCGAGACGGTCGTTCCGACCACCACGGTTGAGGAGACGACCCCCACTACCACCGAGACCACGACGACAACCGAGACCACGACCACGACGACCGCGCCGACCACAACCACCACCACTGCGCCGGTGACGACGACAACTGTGCCTGCCGGAGACAATCCGTAGCCAGGCTCGGCGCGGCCGGTTATCCACAGGTCCTCGAAATGCTTCTGGCCGCCATCGCGACTGTCCACGAGTATCGAGTTGGTGGACGTCGGCAACGTGGTTCGCCAACAGGACGGGGTGATCTCGCGTCAGCAGGCTTTGGGCGCGGGCCTGCGCGAGCACGAGATCCGGCGACTGCTCAGACGCAATGAGTGGGCCCGAGTCCACGTGGGCGTGTACGTCGACCACACCGGACCGCTGACGTCGTCGCAACGCGCCTGGGCTGCAGTGCTTTACGCGGCCCCGGCGGCGCTGTGCTTCGAATCGGCGCTGGGAGCCGACGCGTTGCCCGTCCACGTCGCGGTCTCGCGACACCGAACAGTACTGGCTGAACCCACGGGAGTCCGCATTCACCGTGTCGCGCACCTCGAGGACAAAGTGCTGTGGAACGTCAGCCCACCGCGGATGCGCTACGACGAGGCGGCGATCGACGTCGCGTGCCGCGCCGCGTCCGAACTCGATGCCATCGCGGTCCTGGCCAACGCCTGCCAATCGCGGCGAACCACCGCCCATCGGCTGCTGCAAGTGCTCGATTCTCGGGCACGGGTCCGCCGTCGCCGGTGGTTACGCGCGGTGTTGGTCGACATCGCCGACGGCACCTGCTCGGTTCTTGAGCACGGCTATCTCGTTCGCGTCGAGCGACCGCACGGTTTGCCTCGGGCCACGAGGCAGAAGCGGGCCGCGGCGTCCGTCGGTGTCTGCTACCGCGATGCCGAGTACGGCGACCAGCTCATCGTCGAGCTCGACGGCCAGGCCCATCACAATTCCGCGATTAGGCGTGATGCCGATTTCGAACGCGATCTCGATGCTGCCGTCGACGGCCGTTCGACAGTCAGGCTCTCCTACGGGCAGGTCTTTGACCGGCCGTGTCAGACCGCGGGCAAGGTCGCTCGAGTGTTGCAGCGGCACGGAATCGCCGTAAACGGCCACCCTTGCGGGCCTGGATGTGACTTCACCCGACTCGATTGCGCCGCCTAGCCCGGATTTTGCGTGGAAATGGGCGTGGGCTTGGTCTGATGTCGAGTTGTGTTGCTGGGGAGTAGTTTTCGGGTGTAGGCGTGGGTGGATTGTCCTGTTTCGCCAGGTGGTGCGGGCTTTCCCGGGG
>NZ_MLCL01000071.1 GCF_001942625.1 Mycobacterium syngnathidarum | reverse complement strand
ATGCGACGCTCAACACGGCGGAATGACCCTCGAATTGTGTCGACCTGCGGGCCTGACTAACACCAACGCGCCACAGAGCGCTCTGAGGCACCCCGCCCCCAACACCACTAATTCAGCAGACTCCTAGATCCGGCCGCCGGGGAACATGGTCTTGACGGCGTCGGTGATGGTGTCGCGAGCGGTGGCCGAGTTCGTGGGCTGCAATGAACCGATCACCATGATGAAGCGTCGGTCCGGGCCCACCACTCCGGTGGACAGGTGCATCCAATCCGAACCGATGCAGCACATCCAACCTTGTTTGACCGCAACAGGTTCGGCGTAGAGGCCGTCGGGAATGCCGAATCGCTGGGGGTAGATGCCTCCCGGCTGGGTGCCGTCGATGGCGTTCGGAGTGGACTGGGCCAGGTTGGACAGGATCACATTGGCCTGTTCGGCGGGCAGACCTCCGCGCCCGTTCATCAGCATGTCGTAGTAATGCACCAGATCGGCTGCGGTGCTGATGGTGTTCCACCACCGCCCGTCATCGGGCGGCCGCGTCGAGCCCAGACCGTAGCGGGCGGCCACCCGGTCGACGATGGCGCTTCCGCCGCTGCGGTTCCAGAACACCTCCGCGGCGCTGTCGTCGGAGGATCGCAGCATCACGTCGAGATTCTGACGATCCTCGGAGCTGAGGATCGTCTGCCGCTTCGCCTCCTGCAGAAGCAGATCATCGGCGATGAACAACTTGACCACCGACGCGATGGCGATCGTGGTGCCGTTTCCGTTGGAGATCAGTTGGCCCGTGTTGCGGTCGAGCACCAGCACCGTGATGTCGGCGCCGGCGTCGGCGGCGTCCTCGGTGGCCTGGCGGGTGCGGTCTTCGAGTCCGAGGAAACTGGGAGCGGGCTCGCCGGGCGATGCCTCGGGTAGCGGGGCCATGCTGCCCTGAGGGACGACGACGGTCAGTTGGGGCGCGCCGAGGGGGGTGGGGGGAGTCCCGTACACCCGGGCTTCGCAGCCGACTGTCACGACGGCCATCGTGACCACCGCCACCATGCTGACCGCGTTGGCAATCATCAGCTTCGACGGCCGCCGTCGCATGGTCCTCCTTGAACCGGCAGTGGATCCGATGCGTTCTGCACGACCGGCACATCGGTGGATGAAGCCTAACTGTTCGCCACGTGGCGTGCGTCGTTAGTCGTGCTCGAAGTATGCTGCCGGAGTCGATGCGGATGGGTGCTCAAACTCGCCGGATTTCACGGTATGGGGACCCATCTGGCACAATTGAGCAGTTGTCTGCGCAGGGCTGGGCCGGCTTGTCCGCGTTCCGCTGCGAGATGCAACCCGATACACCCGAAAATCGCTTCGGCTGCGTGATCTGTGCGCGCCTGCCCGGAGCAGCGAACAACAAGGAAGTGTCACCGATGAACACGCTGGACTTCGTCGATCAGGCGTCGCTGCGCGACGACATCCCGACCTTCAGCCCCGGCGACACCGTCAACGTGCATGTGAAGGTGATCGAGGGCTCCAAGGAGCGCATCCAGGTCTTCAAGGGTGTCGTCATCCGTCGCTCCGGCGGCGGCATCCGCGAGACCTTCACCGTGCGCAAGGAGAGCTACGGCGTCGGCGTCGAGCGAACCTTCCCGGTGCATTCGCCCAACATCGATCACATCGATGTCGTGACCCGCGGTGACGTGCGTCGCGCCAAGCTCTACTACCTGCGCGAACTGCGTGGCAAGAAGGCGAAGATCAAGGAAAAGCGCTGAGCGCGCTGCTCCGCCTGACGAAGCTCTCGTCGCGGGATCGGTCACGACGCTCGCTACTGTGGTGCCTGTGACCGGACCCACCGACTCTGCCGACGCGCGCTCGGAGGGCGACCTCGACTCCGACTCGGCTTCAGATTCCGCCTCAGCCGCACCGGAGTCCGCCGGCGACGAAACGCCGGACGAGCCATCGAAGCCCAAGCACTCCACGGCGCGTGAGATTGCCATTCTGGCCAGCATCGCCTTGGTGCTGTATTACGTGACGCTGACGTTCATTGCCCGGCCCTATCTGATTCCGTCGGAATCCATGGAGCCCACGCTGCACGGCTGCGCCGGCTGCGTGGGTGATCGCATCATGGTCGACAAGGTCACCTACCGGTTCTCGAAGCCGGAGCCCGGTGATGTGGTGGTCTTCAAGGGCCCGCCCTCGTGGAACATCGGCTACAAGTCGATCCGGTCGGACAACACCGCCATCCGTTGGGTGCAGAACGCCCTCTCTTTTGTGGGATTTGTGCCGCCGGATGAGAACGACCTGGTCAAACGGGTGATTGCGGTTGGGGGGCAGACAGTGCAGTGTCGTGCCGACACCGGTCTGACGGTCGACGGGAAACGACTGAACGAGCCGTACCTGGATCCGGCCACCATGATGGCCGATCCGAACATCTATCCGTGTCTGGGCAATGAGTTCGGTCCGGTCTCGGTCCCGCCCGATCGCCTCTGGGTGATGGGTGACAACCGGACCCACTCGGCCGACTCGCGCGTGCACTGCAGCAATCTGCCGGCCGATGCCCGGGAAGGTTTGTTGTGTACCGGTGATCCGATGGCCGGCACCGTCCCGGTGGAGAATGTAATCGGAAAGGCACGGTTCATCGCCTGGCCGCCGTCGCGCTGGGGCGGTATTGCTGGCGGGAACCCGCAGACCGACTCCTAGGAGCTGCCCGGTGCCTCCAGTGGCGAAGACGTCGTGGCCGCCTCGGACCGTGATCCGGCGGTCGTCCGGCCTGCGCACGCTGGAATCTGCGTTGTATCGCAACGGTCTGGGCCCCGTGGCCGGGGTGGACGAGGTCGGTCGCGGTGCCTGCGCGGGCCCATTGGTGGTGGCCGCCTGCGTGCTGGGCCCCAACCGGATGGACAGCCTGGCGTCTCTCGACGACTCGAAGAAACTGGGAGAGCGGGAGCGGGAACGGTTGTTTCCCCTCATCCGCCGATATGCGCTGGCCTACCACGTGGTGTTCATTCCGTCTGACGAGGTGGACCGGCTCGGGGTGCACGTGGCCAACATCGAGGGCATGCGGCGTGCGGTGGCGGGGCTGACCCTGCGGCCGGGCTACGTGCTGTCTGACGGGTTCCGGGTTCCGGGGCTGGCGGTGCCGTCGCTGCCGCTGATCGGGGGAGACGCCGCAGCTGCCTGCATTGCCGCGGCCAGCGTGCTGGCCAAGGTGAGTCGCGACCGGTTGATGGTCGAGATGGAGCAGCACCACCCCGGTTACGGGTTCGCCGAGCACAAGGGGTACAGCACCCCCGCGCACTCCGCGGCGTTGACGGAGCTGGGGCCGTGTCCGGAGCACCGCCACTCGTATGTGAACGTGCGGCGGGCCGCAGAGACAGCGCATGTGCGGCGGGCCGCAGAGATGGCAGGTGTGCGGCGGGATGTGGCACCAATGCGGCATGCTGAAGCGGCGTACGCAAAGATGGTCGACAGGGCATCAGCACAACGAGAAGGACAGCACACCAGATGAGCGCCGAGGATCTCGAGAAGTACGAAACCGAGATGGAGCTCTCGCTTTACCGCGAATACAAGGACATCGTCGGCCAGTTCAGCTATGTCGTCGAGACCGAGCGCCGGTTCTACCTGGCCAACAGCGTTGAGCTGATTCCGCGTAACTCCGAAGGTGAGGTCTACTTCGAGTTGAGGCTCGCCGACGCCTGGGTGTGGGACATGTACCGGCCGGCCCGGTTCGTCAAACAGGTGCGGGTCATCACGTTCAAGGACGTCAACATCGAAGAGGTCGAAAAGCCCGAGTTGCGGTTGCCGGAGTAACAGCGGTCAGGGGCGAGGTGATGGTGACAGTCGATACCGGACCCGACGACATCCGCCGTCGCGCCACCGCGGTGCTCGAGTACCTGCCCGAGGTTCGGGCGTGGCAAGAGCCGCTCTACCGGGATCTCCATCAGCATCCCGAGCTCTCACATCAGGAACGGCGTACCGCCGGTGTGGTCGCCGCGCGCCTGCGGGAGTCCGGCCTCGATGTCCATGAAGGTGTCGGGGGAACCGGTGTCGTCGGTGTGCTGGGTAGCGGTGACGGTCCTCGGGTGCTGTTGCGCGCGGACATGGATGCCCTGCCGGTGACCGAGGCGACGGGCCTGCCGTATGCGAGCGCCGTACCCGGCGTGATGCATGCCTGTGGCCACGACGTGCATGTGACCTGCCTGCTGGGTGCGGCGGAATTGTTCGCCCGGGCCACTGATCTCTGGCGCGGCACCGTGATCACGCTTTTCCAGCCCGCCGAGGAGGTCGGCGGCGGAGCCCGCGGCATGGTCGACGACGGCCTGGTCGATCTGATCGGTCCTGTCGATGTGGCATTGGCCCAGCACGTGTTTCCGGCGCCGGCCGGGCAGGTGCGTACCCGCACCGGTCCGGTGTTGTCCGCGGCGGACAGTCTGCGCATCACGGTTTACGGCCGAGGCGGGCACGGTTCGATGCCGCACGCCACTGTGGATCCGGTGGTGCTGGCGTCGATGATCGTGATCCGTCTGCAGACGATCGTGTCTCGTGAGGTCGATCCGAGCCAGACGGTCGTGCTGACCGTCGGCAGCGTTCAGTCGGGGACCAAGAGCAACGTCATCGGCGGCCATGCGGTGCTCGAGCTCAACCTGCGCACCTTCGACGAATCGGTGCGCACCGCGGTGCTCGCCGCGATCCGGCGCGTGGTCATCGCCGAGTGTCAGGCATCGAACTCACCGCGCGAGCCCGAATTCGAGATGTACGACAACTTTCCGCTCACCGTCAACGACGATGCGGCGACGGCTCGTGTCGAGACTGCGTTCAGCGCCTACTTCGGTGATCGGGTGCAGACCATGCCGGCTGCGCCGGCCAGTGAGGACTTCAGCGATATTCCGGTTGCCCTGGGAGCGCCCTACACCTACTGGGGGTTCGGCGGCATCGACGAGCAGGCCTTTCACGCAGCAGTGATGGCTGACCGCGTGAGCGCCGACATACCGGTGAACCATTCACCGCGGTTCGCCCCGGTGATCCAGCCGACGTTGGACACCGGCACCCAGGCACTCGTGGTCGCCGGGCTCAGTTGGCTTTAGCGGCCAGGTGCTCGCCGAAGAATGCGAACACCCGCGACCAGGCATCGGCTGTGGCGGCCTCGTTGTAGCCGAAGCCGGCGATTCGCAGAATCGCTTGCCCGGGCAGCTGATTGGCGAAGCTGTGCCCGGCGTCGGGGTAGACCTTGATGTCGGCCGGGATGTTCTTGTCGGCGACGATGCGCTGCAACTTTGCGGGCGCGCCGAGGCCTGCCGGGTCGCGGCGCCCGAAGCTGGCCACCACCGGGCACGAAGCGTCCAGTACCTGGTCGAGGTGTTTCGGCAGTGGCGTGCCGTAGAACGGGGCTGAGGCGCCGAAACCCTTGGGACCCATGATGAGCGCGAACTGCCCGCCCATGCAGAACCCGGCGATGCCGATCGCCCCGGTGCACTGCGGGTGTGTGCGCAAGTGGTCGCGCGCGGCCAGAATGTCGTCGAGCGCGCGGCCGCGCTGCGTGAGCAGTTCGCGGAACACTCTGGTGATGCATCGTGCACGGCCGCCGCGGGAATAGAGGTTGGGGGTAACTGCCAGATAACCCGCCGCCGCGACGCGTTCGGAGATGGCCTCGTTGTCGGGCCCGTATCCGATCGCGTCGTGGATGATCACCACCCCGGGCCATGGCCCGTCACCCTCGGGGCGGTTGAGCAGAGCATCGATCGGACCGGCCGGGGTGTCTATCGTGATCGTCGTCACCCGACCTACGGTAATGGGTGAGCCTCAGGTTCCGCAGAACGTGCGGTAGGCACCGAAGTCGGCGGGCGCGGGTGCGGCATATCGTTGCAGGCCGGGGCGCTCCTCGTACGGTGCCGTGAGGGCCTGCATCAGCTGCTGGATCGGTGCGAGGTCACCGTCGGTGGCCGCGCTCAAGGCTTCCTCCACCAGGTGGTTACGGGGAATGTAGATGGGGTTGATCCGGTCCATTGCGGCGGTGTCGGGGTGCAGGGCCCGCCACCGTTCCAACCACTGGTCGAAACCGCCGGCAATGGGGGCTTCTCCGCGCGCGGTGCGGCCCAGGTCGCGAAAGAACGATGTGTAATCCGTTCGATTCTGCTGCAACAGCCCGAGCATGTCGTCGATCACTGCGCGCGCCGCCTCGTCATCGACATCAGCGGACAATCCGAGCTTGGCGCGCATGCCCGCCGACCACGCCGCCTCGAACTGCGGTCCGAACTTTTCCAGGGCTCCGGTGGCCAGTTCGACGGCCTGGTCGCCGCCCTCGGCGAGCAGCGGCAGCAGGGTTTCGGCGAAGCGGGCCAGATTCCATGCCGCGACCGTGGGCTGGTTGCCGTAGGCGTAGCGGCCGCCGTGGTCGATCGAGCTGAAAACCGTTGCGGGATCGAAAGTCTCCATGAATGCGCACGGACCGTAGTCGATGGTCTCGCCGGAGATGGTCATGTTGTCGGTGTTCATCACGCCGTGCACGAACCCGACCAGCATCCACTGCGCCAGCAACGAGGCTTGCGCCGCGACAACCGACTCGTACAGCGCCAGGTACGGGTTGGCGGCCTCGGCCGCTGCGGGGTGATGGCGGGCGATGGCGTGGTCGGCCAGCCGGCGCAGCAACCCGACGTCGCCGGTGGCCTGCTCGTACGCGCCGGCGTACTGGAAACTGCCGACCCTCAGGTGGCTGCCGGCGATCCGGGCCAGAACCGCCCCTGGCTGCGGGCTCTCGCGCTGGACGTCCCGTCCGGTGGCCACCACGGCCAGCGCCCGGGTGGTGGGGATGCCGATGGCGTGCATTGCCTCACTGACGATGTACTCGCGCAGCATCGGCCCGACGACGGCCAGACCGTCGCCGCCGCGGGCGAAGGGGGTGCGCCCCGAACCTTTCAGATGCAGGTCGCGTGGCCGGCCGTCGGCGTCGACGAGTTCGCCGAGCAGCAGGGCGCGCCCATCACCCAGCCGGGGGACATACCCGCCGAACTGATGCCCGGCATAGGCCTGGGCGACCGGGGTGGCGCCATCGGGCACGACGGTGCCCGACAGCAGGCCGACCCCGTCGGGTGTGCGCAGCCAGGAGGCGTCGAGGCCGAGTTCGGCCGCCAGCTTCTCGTTCAGCACGAGCAACCGGGGCGCCGGAGTCGCTTCAGCCCGCCACGCGACCGCCATTTCGGGCAGGGCGCGGGCGAAGCGGTTGTCGAGCACGACGGTCGGTTCGGATGCGACGCTCACCTCTCGAGCCTACGGAGCCTCAGAGACTGCCCAGGTCGTCCGGCACATCGACAGCGTATTGCCGAAGGACGTCGAGCGGCACCAGGTCGAGCGTGCGTTCATGGGTGGCGGCCAGCACCACCGGGGCAGCCTTGCCGTCGTTGTGCGCGCGCAGCCAGTTGACCGCGGTGACGCACCAGCGGTCTCCGGGAGTCAGGCCGGGAAATCGGTACTGCGGCGCCGGCGTCGACAGGTCGTTGCCGATGGACCGCTGGTGTTCGAGGAATTCGGCGGTCACCACGGCGCAGATGGTGTGCCGGCCCGCGTCCGCGTCGCCGGTGGAGCAGCATCCGTCGCGGTAGAAGCCGGTGAGCGGGTCGGTACCGCATTCCTGCAGCGGGCCACCCAGCACGTTGCGATCAGCCATGGCATCAGTATGGGTGCCGCGGCGGGTTCAGCGCCCCGGCTGCGGTGCCGTGCTGCGTTGCGCGTCGAGGACGAGCAGCGCCACGTGCAGTGAGGTCATCGATTCACCGTCGTCGAGGTTGACGCCGAGCCGGCGTTCGATCGAGGCCAGCCGGCTGTAGAGGGCCGGGCGGCTCATGTGCAGGCGTTTGGCCAGCGCGGATTTGTTGCCCGCGAGTTCCAGGTAGCCGCGCAGCACTGCCACGTCGTCAGTGCCCTGCTCGGCGTCGTGGATCAGCAAGGTCTTGAGTTCGGTTTCGGCGAACATCTGAACGCGCGGATCGTCGAGCAGCAGCGTGATCAGCCCGCGCAGCCGCACGTCGGAAGCACGCACGAAGCGGCGCGTCAGATCTGGCATCGATGCCGCGACCTCGGCGACGTGGGCGGCTTCGCGCAGGCCATGGACGGCGTCGGCGAATGCTGCGGCGTCACTGCCGATTGCAATGACGACCTTGTCGGTGTCGCCACCGCGGGCGATGGCCTCGCGCCAGCCTTCGGCCAGGCGGGCGAGCACGGCATCGGCGCTCAATCCGCGCCGTGGGTTCAGCGCCAGCACCAGGCCGATCTCGCCGTCTCGTCGGACCGAGCAGATCGCGCTGTGCCCTTGGGCTTTCACGCTGTGGGTGACCGCATCGAGGATGCGGATGTTGCGGCGTTGCGTGGCGACCGGGTCGAGCCGGTCCGGCGGCGCACCGACTCGGATCGTGACGGGTAGACAAGGCCCGCCGGTGCGCAGGCCGAGCGCCAGTGCTCGGGCGTCGGCCTCGCGGTCGTCGTCGATCCGCCCGCCCAGCACGTCGTCGATCAACCCGCTCTGGGCCTGATGCTCGAGGCCGGAGCGGCCACGTTCGGCCATCCGATGCAGTGCCAGGGCCTGGGCGGCGCGTTCCAGGACCATCGTGGTCTTGGCCGGTGCGGAAGGGGCATGCGGAACGATGAGCCGTCCCCACTCTTCGGCTCGGGGGCCGACGGCGGTGGTGGCCCACGGTTCGGTCATCGCGCGGGACCGCCGCTGCCAATCGGAGAGGACGGTGGTGGCCGGCTCGTTGCGCGGCGAGATCGCCAGCACCTGGTGCGAGAGGTCCTCCAGTACCACCGATTCATCGGTCATCTCCGCTGCCGCTCGCACGATGTCTGCCATCGTCGGGCGCTTCATGCTCAACTCGGTGAAGGTCTTGTGGGTGCGATGGGCGAACTCGAGCTCCTCGTACTGGTCGGCCACGATCAGTCGGTGCACGGCTTCGGTGACTTCGACGAACTTCGTCTCCCGATGCAACACGACGAGCGCCAGACCGAGGGTTTGGGCCATCGCCCCGACATTGGGGGGAAGCGATTCGATGCGGGTGCCCAGTTCGACCACCACGCCCACGACGCCGGCGCGGTGCATCCGGCGGAGGTAATCGCGGGGTGCGTCGCGCAGAGCGGCGCCCGTGGTGAGCACCAGTTCGCCGCCCTGCAGCAGGCCGGCGAGGTCGGGCATGTCGCTGACGTGGACCCAGCGCACCGGCCGATCGAGCTGCTGGGCGCTGAGTACCTCAGGCTCTCCGGCTTGCACCACCGGCAGCGCGATGATGTCGCGCACGGTCGGGATCATTTACAAAGTGTAATGAACATGCGAATCAGCCTTACAAGTTGATGGGGCTTGGCGTGCCGACAGTGGCTCACTGTAGTAGCCGTACCCCCAAGCCACAGGAAGGTTCGCACCCATGAGCAATGTCATCCAGCACTGGCGCGACGGCAAGGTCTTTGCCGGGACTTCGACCGCCACCGCCCCGGTAACCAACCCGGCCACGGGCGCGGTTACCGGCGAGGTCGCACTCGCGAGTGTGGATGATGCGCGTGCGGTGATCGACGCCGCCGCGGCGGCCTTCCCGGCCTGGCGTGACACATCGCTCGCCAAACGCACCTCGGTGCTGTTTGCCTTCCGCGAGCTGCTCAACGCCCGCAAAGAAGAGCTGGCCGCGCTCATCACCGCCGAGCACGGCAAGGTGCTCTCCGATGCCCTCGGCGAGGTGAGCCGAGGCCTGGAGGTCGTCGAATTCGCGTGCGGTATACCGAGTCTGCTCAAGGGCGGGTTCACCGAGAACGCCTCGACCAACGTGGACGTGCACTCCGTGCTGCAGCCGCTGGGGCCGGTCGGCATCATCTCACCGTTCAACTTTCCGGCCATGGTGCCGATGTGGTTTTTCCCGATCGCCATCGCCGCGGGCAACACCGTGGTGCTCAAGCCGTCGGAGAAGGATCCGTCGTCGGCGCTGTGGATGGCTCGGCTGTGGGCCGAGGCCGGCCTGCCCGAAGGCGTGTTCAACGTGTTGCAGGGTGACAAGACCGCGGTCGACGAGCTGCTGACCAACCCCAAGATCAAGGCGATCTCCTTCGTCGGGTCGACCCCGATCGCGCAGTACGTCTATGCCACCGCCACCGCCGCCGGCAAGCGCGTGCAGGCCCTCGGCGGAGCCAAGAACCACGCGGTGATCCTGCCTGACGCCGATCTGGACCTGGCCGCCGACGCCATGGTGAACGCCGGTTTCGGTTCGGCCGGGGAGCGGTGCATGGCAATCTCGGCCGCGGTGGCCGTCGGACCGATCGCCGATGATCTGGTGGCCAAGATCGCCGAGCGTGCCGCGACCATCAAAACCGGTGACGGCACCAAGGATTCGGATATGGGTCCGCTGGTCACCAAGGTTCACCGCGACAAGGTGGCCTCCTACATCGATGCCGGCGAGGCGGCCGGCGCCAAGGTGGTGCTCGACGGCCGCACGGTCATGGACGGGGCGGGTCAACGAGATTCAGGTGGTTTCTGGTTGGGCCCGACCCTGCTCGACAACGTCACCCCTGAGATGAGTGTGTACACAGACGAGATCTTCGGCCCGGTGCTGTCGGTGCTGCGTGTCGAGACCTACGACGAGGCCCTTGAGTTGATCAACAGCAACCCCTACGGCAACGGTACGGCGATCTTCACCAACGACGGTGGTGCGGCACGGCGGTTCCAGAACGAGGTCGAGGTCGGCATGGTCGGCATCAACGTGCCGATCCCGGTTCCGATGTCCTACTACAGCTTTGGCGGTTGGAAGGCGTCGCTGTTCGGCGACAGCCACGCCCATGGTGCCGAGGGCGTGCATTTCTTCACCCGCACCAAGGCCATCACCACCCGCTGGCTGGACCCCAGCCACGGCGGCATCAACCTCGGGTTCCCCGAGAACAAGTGAGAGAATTCCACCCATGACTGTGACCCAAGAGTCCGCCACGCTGCCCAACGGATTGACCGTCGAGGCGGCGAAGGCCGAGGCTGCGCGTGCCTATGAACTCGACCGCGCGCACGTGTTCCACTCCTGGTCGGCGCAGGAGGAGATCTCGCCGATGACGATCACCGCCGCGCAGGGCTCCTACGTGTGGGACGGTGACGGCAACCGGCTGCTGGACTTCTCCTCCCAGCTGGTCAACACCAACATCGGGCATCAGCACCCGAAAGTTGTTGCCGCCATTGCCGAACAGGCGGCCAAGCTGTGCACGGTGGCCCCGCAGTACGCCAACGCGGCACGCTCGGAGGCGGCCCGGCTGATCGCCGAGCGCACCCCCGGTGAGCTGAACAAGGTGTTCTTCACCAACGGTGGTGCCGACGCGGTCGAGCATGCGGTGCGCATGGCGCGTCTGCACACCGGCCGCTACAAGGTCTTGTCGCGGTACCGGGCCTACCACGGCGGCACCGAGACCGCGATCAACCTCACCGGTGACCCGCGGCGCTGGCCCAACGACCGGGGCAACGCCGGTGTCGTGCACTTCAACGGTCCGTTCCTGTACCGCTCTTCGTTCTATGCCGAGACCGAGGAACAGGAGTCCCAGCGCGCGCTGGAGTACCTCGACAAGCTGATCCAGATGGAGGGTCCGACCACCATCGCCGCGATCATCCTGGAATCGATCCCGGGCACCGCGGGCATCATGGTCCCGCCGCCCGGATACATCGCCGGGGTGCGTGAGATCTGTAGCAGGCACGGCATCGTGTTCATTGCCGACGAGGTGATGGCCGGCTTCGGGCGCAGTGGAAAGTGGTTCTCCATCAACCACTTCGACGTGGTGCCGGACCTGATGACGTTCGCCAAGGGGGTCAACTCCGGGTACGTGCCGCTCGGCGGTGTGGCGATCAGCCCCGAGATCTACCAGACCTTCGCGCACCGCGCCTACCCCGGTGGGCTGACCTACTCGGGTCATCCGTTGGCTTGTGCCGCAGCGGTCGCGACCATCAATGCGATGGCCGACGAGGGCATGGTCGAGAATGCGGCCACGATCGGCACGGAGGTGCTGGCGCCGGGCCTGGCCGAGTTGGCTGGCAAGCACCGCAGCGTCGGCGAGGTGCGCGGCGCCGGCGTGTTCTGGGCGGTCGAGCTCGTCGCCGATCAGCAGACCCGCGAGCCGTTGGCGCCCTACGGTGGCTCCAGCCCGGCGATGAACGCCGTGGTCGGTGCCTGCAAGGCAGGCGGCCTGCTGCCGTTCGCGAACTACAACCGCATCCACGTCGTGCCGCCGTGCAACGTGACGGTGGAAGAGGCGCGGGAAGGTCTGGCGATCCTGGACTCCGCACTCGACGTCGCCGATCAGCACACCAACTGACGTCCCACGCGCGAAGCCCCGGTATGTGTTCGCATACCGGGCCTTCGGCGTCAGCGCCTCCCGATGATGAGGTCCTTGATCTCGGCCAGGTGCTCGTCGACTGAACGGAAGCGGGCGCGGGTCTCCAACCGAAAATCAGCGAGCTCGGTTTCAACCGAGGCGAGGCGTCCCTCAACTGACGTGAGCAGTCCCTCGACGGATGTCAACCTCGTTCCCTGATCCCGCTGATTCGCGCCCAGTGCGTTGATCGCCGCCAGCACCGCGCGGTAGTCGAAGCGATCGGCCTCGAGTGCGGCGACGCGCGCTTCGAGGTCTTCCAGGGCGGCCATGGCCCCATCGTAAGGGCGTCAGATCACCACAGCCATGCCATCGCGACACCCTGTGGATAACTCCGTTGGCCCCTGATCCGCACCCCAAGTTGAGACACTGGACGGGTGCGTTCACCTGCCCAGTGCTGGCTAACCGACATGGACGGCGTCCTGGTGCGCGAAGAACATGCGCTGCCGGGCGCCGCCGAGTTCCTGCAGACCCTGACGGACAAACAACGGCCGTTCCTGGTGTTGACCAACAACTCGATTTTCACGCCGCGTGATCTCGCGGCCCGATTGGCGCGTTCGGGGCTGGTGGTGCCCGAGGCATCGATCTGGACGTCGGCCCTGGCGACGGCGGCGTTCCTGGCCGACCAGCAGCCGGGCGGCTCGGCGTATGTGATCGGCGAGGCCGGGCTGACCACCGCTCTGCACGAGGTCGGTTACACCCTGACCGACATCGAGCCGGACTACGTGGTGTTGGGCGAGACCCGCACGTATTCGTTCGAGGCGATCACCAAGGCCGTTCGGCTGATTCTCGGCGGTGCCCGGTTCATCGCCACCAATCCCGATGTCTCGGGTCCGTCGGCCGAGGGCCCGTTGCCCGCGACCGGCTCGGTGGCGGCGATGATCACCAAGGCCACCGGTCGCGACCCCTACTTCGTCGGCAAGCCGAACCCGATGATGTTCCGCAGCGCGCTCAACCGGATCGCGGCGCATTCGGAGAACACCGTGATGGTGGGTGACCGGATGGACACCGACGTGGTGGCCGGGATCGAGGCCGGGTTGGAAACCATCCTGGTGCTCACCGGATCGACGTCAGTCTCCGACATCGAGCGGTTCCCCTTCCGGCCGAGCCGGGTATTGCCGTCGATCGCCGAGGCGATCGAGCTGATCTGAGATGACCAGCGAGCCCATCGACGCGTACTACACCGCAACGGTGTCGGCGCTCGGCACGCCGGGCCGAGGCGAGGCGCCCACGCTGAAGGTGCCGAATGCCTTGGCGCTCTTCGACGCCCAGCTGGGCAGCAGGCATTTGGACTTGGCCGCCCGGTGGCTGCGCGGCCAAGGCAAGGGCTTCTACACCATCGGATCTTCTGGGCACGAGGGCAATGCCGCTGTCGCCGCCGCGCTGCGGCTTACCGATCCTGCGCTGCTGCACTACCGCTCGGGCGGCTTCTACCTGGCGCGCGCCGCTCAGATCGGTGGTTGCGATCCGCTGCGCGACGTGCTGCTGGGGTTGGTGGCGGCCACGGCCGAACCGATCTCCGGTGGGCGGCACAAGGTGTTCGGCCGCCACGACCTGAACATCATTCCGCAGACCTCCACCATCGCCTCGCACCTGCCACGGGCGGTCGGGGTGGCCTTCTCGATCGCGCGCACCCGCAAGCTGGGTGTGCCATGCCCATGGCCGGACGACGCGGTGACGGTGTGTAGCTTCGGTGACGCCTCTGCGAACCACTCGACCACCGTCGGCGCGGTGAACGCCACGTTGCACGCCGCCTATCAGGGGCTTCCGATGCCGCTGCTGTTCGTCTGCGAGGACAACGGCATCGGAATCAGCACGCCGACACCGCGCGGCTGGATCGCCCGCGCGTATGGCGACCGTAAGGGGCTGCGGTACTTCGCCGCCGATGGCTGCGACCTCGTCGAGACGGTCGAAACGGCGCGTGCCGCAGCAGATTGGGTCCGCCGTGAACGCAAGCCGGCGTTCCTGCACCTTTGTACGGTGCGATTGATGGGGCATGCCGGTAGCGACTACGAGCAGGCCTACCGCGCGCCCGCCGACATCGTCGCCGACTATGAGCGTGATCCGGTGCTCAATACGGCGAGAATGCTGGTGGCCCATGGTGTGCTGACCCCCGAGCAGGCACTGCGACGTTACGAGGACAAGCGGGCCGAGGTGACGGAACTGGCTCGCGAGATCAGCGCCTGCCCGCAGTTGGACAGCGCACCCACGGTGATGCAGCCGCTGCGCGAAACACTCGACGACACCCGCGCCGTTTCCGTCGTCGCGCCGGGTGATCCCGGCGGCCCGCCGCTGACCCTGGCTCTGGCCATCAACCGGGCGCTGCAGGAGGTGCTTCACACCCACCCGGAGGCGATCGTGTTCGGCGAGGACATCGCCCGCAAGGGTGGGGTCTACGGGGTGACCCGCGGATTGCAGGCCACCGCGGGGCCCGCCCGGGTGTTCGACACCTTGCTCGACGAACAGACGATCCTCGGACTGGCGCTGGGGGCCGGGGTATCGGGCCTGCTGCCGATCCCGGAGATCCAGTACCTCGCCTATCTGCACAACGCCGGCGACCAGATCCGCGGTGAAGGGGCCACGCTGCAGTTCTTCTCGAAACGCCAATACCGCAACCCGATGGTGGTGCGGATCGCGGGCTACGGCTACCAGAAGGGGTTCGGCGGCCACTTTCACAACGACAACTCGATCGCGGCGGTCCGCGACATTCCCGGGGTGGTGATCGCCTCACCGTCGCGTCCCGATGATGCCGCGGCCATGCTGCACACGTGTGTCGTTGCTGCCAAAGATGCTGGCGCGGTGTGTGTTTACCTCGAACCGATCGCGCTGTACCACACCAAGGACCTCTACGCCGACGGCGATCAGTGCTGGCTGGCGCCCTATCCGAACCAACCCGTGCGCGTCGGTGCGGCCCGCACCTACGGTGACGGCACCGATCTGACCATTCTCACGTTCGGGAACGGTGTGTTCATGAGCCTGCGGGTGGCTCGGCGACTGGCCGGGGCGGGCATCGCGGCGCGGGTGGTCGATCTGCGTTGGTTGTCGCCGCTCCCGGTCGAGGACATGCTGCGCGAAGCGAATGTGAGCGGGCGGGTGCTCATCGTCGACGAGACCCGCCACACGGGGGGCGTGGGCGAGGGAGTGCTGGCGGAACTCACCGACCACGGCTACGCCGGGGCGGTGCAGCGGGTCGCCAGTGCCGACAGTTTCATCCCGCTCGGTGATGCCGCGCTGCAGGTGCTGTTGTCCGAGGACACCATCGAGGCCGCCGCGGTGAAACTGGTGAGCGCACGATAGCTTGACTGCCATGGCCGACTCTGTAACGCCGGACCCGACCCGCCCGCTGGCGGGCGTACGGATCATCGAGATTTCCAGTTTCGTCGCGGTACCGCTGGCCGGCATGACCCTGGCTCAGCTGGGCGCCGAGGTGGTGCGGGTCGACCCGATCGGCGGGGCTGCCGACTATCACCGCTGGCCGCTGACCGACGGCGGCGAAAGTATCTACTGGGCCGGCCTGAACAAGGGCAAGCAATCGGTGGCTGCCGACATGCGCTCGCCCGAGGGGCAGCAGCTGGTGCAGCGCCTGATCGCCGAAGCCGGTGTTCTCATCACAAATGTTGCTGGGCGGCAATGGCATTCATATGACGTGCTGGCGGCGCTGCGGCCTGACCTGATCCACGTCGAGGTGTCCGGGCGCGCCGACGGCGGTACCGGGGTGGATTACACGGTCAACGCCGGGCTGGGTTTCCCGCTGGTCACCGGGCCGTCGCAGCTGTCCACCCCGGTCAACCACGTGCTGCCGGCCTGGGATGTCAGCTGCGGGTTGTACGTGGCGCTGGCGGTCAGTACCGCGCTGCGTCACCGCGATTCCACGGGTGAGGGCGCCAGGGTCAGCATCCCGCTGGAGAACGTCGCTCTCGCCACCGCAGGCAATCTCGGATTCCTCACCGAGGTGATGATCAACGGCACCGGACGCGAACGGCTCGGCAACACGCTCTACGGCACATACGGGCAGAACTTCACCAGCAGTGATGGCGTGGGCTTCATGCTGGTGGCGCTCACCGGCCGGCACTTCCGTGACCTCACCGAGGTGACCGGCACCACCAAAGCCGTTGCCGCACTTGCCGAGGCCTTCGGTGCGGACTTCAGCGACGAAGGCCAGCGTTACGTTCACCGCGACGCGCTGACCGGACTGTTCACCCTGTGGTTTTCCGAACACACCGCCGACGAGATCAGCGCGGCGTTGTCGGGAACCTCGGTGCTGTGGGAGCGGTACCGCAGCTTCGCCGAGGTGGCCGTCGACCACCGCGTAGTGGCCAACCCGCTGTTCACCCCGCTGGAGCAGCCAGGCATCGGCACCTACCTGGCGCCGGGCCTGCCCATGTCCATCGGCGGGATGTATCCGTCTGCGGTCCCCGCGCCCGCCCTCGGCGATGACACCACCACAGTGCTGGCCGAACATCTCGGCCTCGGGGCCGACGAGATCGTGGCGCTGACCGAATCCGGTACCGTTGCGACGGGTACCGACCAGCGATGAGCGATCTGCTGAATCTTCTTGAGGTGCGCGGGACCAACCCCGACGGTGACGTGTTCACCGGGCCGGCCAGTGGTCCGGCCGGCAAGCGGGCCTACGGCGGTCTGCTGGCCGCCCAGAGCCTGGCGGCGGCCTGCCGGACCGTGGGGGAGGACCGGTCACCGACCAACATGCACCTGCAGTTCCTGCGTGGTGGAAACGCCGGGGAATCAGCCGAATACCGCGTGCAGCAGGTGTACGACGGGCGTACCGCCTCGGCTCGGCGCGTCGATTCGTATGAGCACGGCCGCATGCTCACCACGGCCACGGTGTCGTTCGCGACGGAACTAGCCGGCCCCGAACACGGTATCGGTGCGATGCCGCACGATCCCGAGGTGCTGCCCTGCACCGGGCCCCCCGGGCCCGCACCATCGTTG
Organism: Mycobacterium syngnathidarum; assembly: GCF_001942625.1. GTDB lineage: Bacteria > Actinomycetota > Actinomycetes > Mycobacteriales > Mycobacteriaceae > Mycobacterium > Mycobacterium syngnathidarum. The sequence goes on along the minus strand of NZ_MLCL01000071.1, from coordinate 28,234 downwards.
CCACTCGATGAGTTCGACATCCGTATCGCCGACGAGGGATCCGGGGAAGATTTCGTGCGCCGGATGTGGTGGCGGGTCACCACCGCCCTGCCCGAGGATCCGTTGGTGCACATGCTGATTGCGGTCTACATCACCGACCTGTACGGGATCGATCCGGCGCTGGCCGTGCACGGGCACAGCATGCGTTCGCGGAGTCACCGCAGTGGCACCACGGATTCCTCGATCTGGTTTCACCGCCCGGTGCGGGCCGGGGAGTGGAACCTGTTGGAGTCACGTTCACCGGCCACCGTGCGGGGCCGCGGGCTGATCACGTCAAGCCTGCTGCGTGCCGACGGCGCCGTTGCGGCCACCTTGGTGCAGGAGGGTCTGGTCGCCGACCGCGTGCCGGAATGAGCGACTGCCATCCAGGCTGCCGACGCCTGTGGATGAAATCCACGCTGGGGATAACTCAGGCCTGAGGGGTCGATTCTGTCGGACCTGGTCCGCACGGTGTGGTCATGAGTTCTATGACACGGGCCGAGATCGGCGCACTGGGTGAACAGTTGGCCGTCGAGCACCTGGCGGCGCAGGGGTTGCGCATGCTGACGCGCAATTGGCGCTGCCGTTATGGCGAACTCGACGTGATCGCCGAAGAGGTCGCGACGAACACCGTGGTGTTCGTCGAGGTGAAGACCCGCACCGGCGACGGGTTCGGTGGGCTTGCCGAGGCGGTGACGGCGCAGAAAGTGCGCCGGATCCGACGGTTGGCGGCGCTGTGGCTGACCGAGCAGGAGGTGCGTTTCGCCGCGCTGCGCCTCGACGTGATCGGGGTGCGGATCGGGCACCGCCGGGAACCTGAGCTGACACACCTCAAGGGGGTGGGCTGAAATGGGTTTGGGCAGAGCCTATTCGGTGGCCGTGCGGGCGGTGGACGGCGTGATCGTGGAGATCGAGGCAGACATCACCTCGGGGCTGCCCGGGGTGCATCTGGTGGGGCTGCCCGATACGGCATTGCAGGAATCACGTGATCGGGTACGCGCAGCGATCACCAACTGTGGCAACACCTGGCCGATGTCGCGGCTGACGTTGGCGCTGTCACCGGCGACCTTGCGCAAGGTCGGGTCGGTGTATGACCTGGCGCTGGCCGCGGCAGTGCTCTCGGCGCACACCAAGACGGTCTGGGCCCGGTTGGAGAAGTCGGTGCTGCTGGGCGAACTCGCGCTCGACGGCCGCGTCCGTCCGGTCCACGGCATCCTGCCCGCGGTGCTCGCCGCCAAGGCCGAGGGCTGGCCCTTGGTGGTGGTGCCCGTCGACAACCTGGCCGAGGCGAGTTTGGTGGACGGGATCGAGGTGTGCGGTGTGCATACCTTGGGTCAACTGCAGACCTGGCTGGACGGCAAAGGCGATCTGGTCGCCCGGGTCGCCGCGCCCGGGCGGGCGCCGGAGCCCACGTCCGATCTCGCCGACGTGGTCGGTCAGGCTCAGGCGCGATACGCCCTGGAAGTCGCCGCCGCGGGTGCTCATCACCTGCTGCTCACCGGCCCGCCCGGTATCGGTAAAACGATGCTGGCGCAGCGTCTTCCGGGCTTGTTGCCACCGCTGTCGCAGAGCGAGTCGCTGGAGGTGACCGCGATTCACTCGGTGGCGGGGTTGCTGGCCGGGAATACCCCGTTGATAACCCGACCGCAGTTTGTCGCTCCGCACCACACGTCGTCGGTGGCGGCACTGGTCGGGGGAGGAAGTGGTTTCGCCCGTCCGGGGGCGGTCAGCCGGGCACATCGTGGCGTGTTGTTTCTCGACGAATTCGCCGAAATGGGTACCAGGGCGCTGGAAGCACTACGAACTCCCTTGGAGGATGGTGAGATTCGGCTGGCCCGTCGCGACGGCGTGGCATGTTACCCGGCCCGGTTTCAATTGGTTCTGGCGGCGAACCCGTGCCCGTGCGCACCGCCCAAATCGGAGGATTGCGTCTGTTCGGCTCAGGCCAAGCTGCGATACCGCGGCAAGCTGTCGGGACCGTTGGTGGACCGCGTCGACCTGCAGGTGGAATTGCACCCGGTGACCGCCGGGGCGTTCACCCCACAGGCCGGCGAGTCCAGCGCCGTGGTGGGGGAGCGGGTTGCCATCGCTCGCCTTGCCGCCCAACAACGGTGGAAACCGTACGGAATCGGTACCAACGCCGAGGTACGTGGCCCGCTGCTACGACGCGAGTTCCGCTTGCCCAAACCCGCCATGGAACCGTTGCGGTTCGCACTCGACCGGGGGCTGATCAGCATGCGCGGGGCCGACCGGAGTTTGAGAGTGGCTTGGACGTTGGCCGATCTGGCCGGTCGGACGATGCCGGCCCGCGAAGACGTGGCCACGGCGTTGAGCTTCCGTCAGGTCGGCGGTGTGTCATGACCGATGAGGTTCGGCGGGCGTGGGCCTACCTGTCACGGGTCGCCGAGCCGCCATGCGCAGAGTTGACGGCCTTGGTCGCAAAGGTCGGCCCGGTCGAGGCGGCCGGCCGAGTCAAGGCTGGTGACATCGAGCCGGAGTTGTTCAGCCGGATCGAGGCGCGCCGCGAGTTGGATTGTGCGGTACAGGATCTCGACATCATCGATCGAATGGGTGGCCGGCTGATCACCCCCGATGACGGTGAATGGCCGTTGCTGAGCTTTCGGGCATTGGGCGTACCCAAGGACCGCAAGCGGTCCAACGATCATCCGCCGTTGGTGCTGTGGGCGGCCGGTCCGGTGCGGCTCGACGAGGCGGCTGAGCGCTCCGCGGCGATCGTCGGTACCCGCGCGGCCACCGCCTACGGGGAGCATGTCGCCGCTGAACTCGCCGCCGGGCTGGTCGAGCGCGATGTCACGGTGGTGTCCGGTGGGGCCTACGGTATCGACGGCGCAGCACACCGCGCTGCCCTGGCATGTGAGGGCGTGACGGTCGCGATCGTGGCCGGCGGTATCGACAACCCGTACCCGGCGGGGCACAGTGCGTTGTTTCACCGGATCCGCCAGGAGTGCCTGTTGATCAGCGAGTATCCGCCGGGGGTAGCACCCGGTCGGCTACGGTTTCTCACCCGCAACCGGCTGGTCGCGGCGCTGTCGGGGGCGACGGTGGTGGTCGAGGCTGGGTTGCGCAGTGGCGCGGCCAATACCGCGGCGTGGGCCAAGTTGCTGGGCCGCTCGGTGTGCGCGGTCCCGGGCCCGGTCACCTCGGCCGCATCGGCGGGCTGTCATGCGCTGCTCCGCGGTGACGCCAGGCTGGTCGGCCGCGCCGAGGAAATCGTCGAACTCGTTGGCCGCATAGGCGAACTCGCACCGCAGGAGGAACATCCGACCGGGCCGCTGGATCAGCTCGCACCGGCCGAGAAACAGGTCTACGACGCACTGCCGGCGCGCGGTGCCCACACTGTCGATGAGATCGCGATGCTCGCCGCGCTACCACCACATCAGATCCTGGGGCCTTTGGCGACGCTGGAGCTCGCAGGGTTGATCGAAGGCGTCGACGGATGCTGGCGCATCGCGCGCCGGCGACGGGTGCGGTCGTCGTAAATGACGCCTGCGTAGACCGAGGCGCAATCGGTTCGATTGGCTGCAGGGCGAGCTGGCCCGGTGTTAGTTTGCACCCATCGAGTGAGCTCACGACCCAGGCGCAACGCCGGACCGCACCGGCGTACGCCGGGCTTGGGGAGGGTCTGACATGAGCACAGCCGCCGAACGCGCCGCCCAACTGGGTTTGGTCGCTCGCCTCAAATCGGCATACCCAGAACTGCCCGATGCGCCGACACCGGATCTGCTCGACCATGACAAGTTCACCGCCTACATGAAGCCCGTGCACGATGTCGGCGGGGAGCCGGATGCCCCGATGAAGTACGAGAACAAGGACTACGAGTATTGGGAGCACATGACCTATGTCATCTGCGAAGTCCTTGCCTGGCGCGGCATCTGGCTGTCCGAGGAACGGCGGCGGATGGGCAACGTCGACGTCGGGCGTGCGGTCTATCTGGGCTTTCCGTACTACGGCCGTTGGCTCCTGTCGGTGGCGCGTGTCCTCGTCGAGAAGCATCACATCGGTTTGACCGAACTGTCCGAGCGGATGGCCGAAGTCCAGGAACGCTACGCCGGCGGTCTGTCCGGTAGGCGGCTCGAGGCCCAGCCGAAGTGCGAAGGCGACGGTTCGAACGTCAAGCGCAACAGCCACATCGTGCACGCCAAAGGAAAAGGCGATCCGCAGGTGTATGCGGGCCGCGCCGGGACACCCAAGTTCAAGGTTGGCGATGCGGTGGTGGTGCGCGAATTGCCGGTGCTGTTCTATACCCGCACCCCCGAATACGTCCGCGGCGCACGCGGCGAGATCGCCGCGGTGGCATACGAGAGCCCGGCAGCCGAAGACGAGACCTGGGACCGTACCGAGGCCACACCCGAATGGTTCTACGTCGTCAGCTTCACCATGGCGACACTTTGGGACGGCTACACCGGAACGTCCACCGACACGTTGAGAACCGAGATCCCCGAGCACTGGTTGCAGGCGGTCAGCTGACATCGTCAGCCTCCTCAAGAAGGGCGCACCATGGCAGACCATGACCATGACCATGACCACGACCACGAGCGCACCGTCAAGCCGATGGTCGACGAGATCACCGACTTCGAGGTACTCGAGATCGCGTTGCGCGAATTATGTATCGAGAAAGGAATTTTCACGGCAGAAGAGCACCGGTTGTTCACCGAGTTCGCCGAACAGATCGGACCGACCCCGGCCGCCCGGCTGGTCGCCCGAGCCTGGCTGGACCCCGACTTCAAACAGCTGGCCGTGGCCGAGCCGATGACGGCCAGCAAGGAAGTCGGTGTCGACTGGCTGGAGCCCACCGGATTCGGGACACCGAGCGACTTCACCGCATTTCAGATCCTCGAAGACACCCCCACCGTGCACCACGTGATCGTGTGTGCGCTGTGCTCATGCTATCCGCGCCCGATTCTCGGCAATTCGCCCGAGTGGTACCGGACCCCCAACTACCGGCGCCGCCTCGTGCGTTGGCCGAGGCAGGTGCTGGCAGAGTTCGGGCTGTACCTGCCCGGCAGTGTTGACGTGCGCGTGCAAGATTCGAATCAGAAGCATCGCTTCATGGTCATGCCGATGCGTCCGGCGGGCACCGACGGCTGGACCGAGGATCAGCTCACCGAGATCATCACCCGCGACTGCCTCATCGGTGTGGCACTGCCCAAGGCCGGTGTGACCACCAACGTCATCACCGACACCCGGCCTGCGATGCATCCCGCCGGTGACTGAGGAGCCCTGATGAGTGCATCGCATGACCCGGTACCGCTGGGGGACGACCCAGTTCCGACGCTCGCGCGGATCGTCGAACGCAATCAGGTATGGCCACGGATGGCCGAAAAATACGGCGTCGAAAACCTGGTTCCCCCATGGAAGACCAGCCTCGACGGGTTCTGCGACGCCCTCGACCGCGCCGCCTGCGACACCGGGGTGCCTGATTTCAAACAACGCCGCGACGAGGAAGATCTGCTGTCGACCACGGTCTACGCCGACCTGCCGTACCCCGAGAACCAGCTCATGGCCCTTGCACACTCGTTGCTGGCCCGTGGCGTGATCACCGAATCCGAGCTGCAGAGGAGGCTGGCAGCGGTCCGGAGGCGACTCGAGGCCTGAATCACGGAGCCCCCAAGCCGGCGTCTGGCCTCCGTATAGTCGATGAGGTCGGCTAATCAATGAGCGGCAGAAACTTTTGGAGGCGCCATGGCAGGACGGCCCGTGCACACGTTTCAGGTGGTGCATCGCGAGCAGTTGACCGACCATATCGTCCGCCTGGTACTGGGTGGATCGGGCGAGGGCACGGGCTTTGACACGTTCTCGCCCAACGACTTCAGCGATGCCTACGCCAAACTCGTCATCGTTCCGGCGAATGTGGATGTGTCGGTGCTCCCGAAGCCCTTGACGCTGGACAGCTTTCAGGAGCTGCCCGCTGAACTACGACCGACGGTGCGTACCTACACGGTGCGCAAAGTCGACAAGGAGCGCGGCGAGATCACCATCGATTTCGTCGTGCACGGTGAGCAGGGCGTGGCCGCCCCATGGGCCGCAGCGGCGGTACCGGGCCAACCCGCCTACCTGATGGGGCCCAGCGGGGCCTACACCCCCGACCCGGCCGCCGACTGGCACCTGCTTGCCGGAGACGAATCGGCGCTGCCGGCCATCGCAGCCGCGTTGGAGGCCTTACCCGACAATGCGATCGGCAAGGTGTTCGTCGAGGTGGCCGGCCCGCAGGAAGAAGTCGAGCTGACCGCCCCCGCCGGGGTCGAGATCACCTGGGTCCATCGCGGCGGGCGCGCCGATCTGGTCGGAGACGACCACGCTGGAGACCACGCACCGCTGATCGCCGCGGTGAAGGAGGCCGCCTGGCTGCCGGGCCAGGTTCAGGTGTTCATCCACGGCGAGGCCCAAGCCGTCATGCACAACTTGCGCCCCTACATCCGCAAGGAGCGCGGCGTGCCCGCGAAATGGGCGGCGTCGATCTCGGGCTATTGGCGCCGCGGGCGCACCGAGGAGACCTTCCGGCAGTGGAAGGCCGAGCTGGCAAAAGCCGAGACCGACACCGCCGGCTGAACCGAGGCGCCGACCGGGTCTGGGATCGGGATGGCAAGGTAATCGTCATGGCATACGGCGACTACCAACTCGAGATCTACCTGCAGGGGCTGTCCGGCGTACTGCCGACCATGCCGATGGACCATGCGAGCCTGGAGGCCAAAGCCCAAGCCGCCATGCCGGCATCGGTCTGGTCCTATGTGGCCGGGGGTGCCGGTGACGAACGAACTCAGCGGGTCAACCGCACGGCGTTCGACCGGTGGGGTCTGATCCCGCGCATGTTCAACGCGCACCGCGAGCGCGATCTGTCCGTGGATCTGTTCGGGCTGCAATTGCCCTCGCCGTTGTTCATGGCACCGATCGGGGTGCTGGGCATCTGCGGTCAGGACGGTCACGGAGACCTGGCCGGTGCCCGCGCCGCCGCCCGCACCGGGGTGCCCATGGTGGTGTCCACCCTGACCGAGGATCCGCTGGAAGACGTCGCCGCCGAATTCGGTGAGACCCCAGGCTTTTTCCAGTTGTACACGCCGACCGACAAAGATCTGGCCGCCAGCCTGGTGCGGCGCGCCGAGGCGGCCGGGTACAAGGGCATCGTCGTCACGCTCGACACCTGGGTGCCGGGGTGGCGCCCGCGGGACCTGGCCACGTCGAACTTTCCGCAGCTCCGCGGAAAGTGCCTGTCCAACTACACCAGTGATCCGGTGTTCCGGGCCGGCCTGCAGCAAGCACCCGAGGAGAACCCGCAGGCCACCGTGCTGCGCTGGGTGAGCCTGTTCGGCAACCCGCTGACCTGGGATGACCTTCCGTGGCTGCGGTCGCTGACGAAGCTGCCACTGATCCTGAAGGGCATCTGTCACCCCGACGACGTCCGCCGCGCCAAGGACGGGGGCGCCGACGGCATCTACTGCTCCAATCATGGTGGGCGCCAAGCCAATGGCGGTCTGCCCGCTATCGATTGCCTGCCCGGTGTGGTCGAGGCAGCCGACGGGTTGCCGGTGTTGTTCGATTCGGGGATCCGCAACGGGGCCGACATCGTCAAAGCGCTCGCGTTGGGTGCCACCGCGGTCGGCGTCGGCCGCGCGTATGCGTACGGCCTGGCGCTGGGTGGGGCCGACGGAATCGTGCACGTGCTGCGGTCGTTGCTCGCCGAGGCCGACCTGATCATGGGCGTCGACGGGTATCCGACGCTGGCCGATCTCACGCCCGATGCCCTGCGTCGGGTGGACTGACCTCGAGGAGGTGGATTGCGGAACGGTAGCGGTCCGGCGCGTCGGGTGCGCGGGACGCGCGTACTTCTGCCACGGTGGCACCGTGCCCGCGGTCCAGGATGTGCTCGACGAGTTCGACGAGTACCTCGCGCTGCAGTGCGGCAGGTCTGAGCACACCCGCCGGGCATACCGGGGCGACCTGCGGGCCTTGTTCGACTTCACCGGCGGCGGCCTGGACACCGTGACCCTGCCGAGGCTGCGGTCGTGGCTGGCCACGCAGGCCGCGGCCGGAACGGCGCGGACCACGCTGGCGCGGCGCACCTCCTCGGCGAAGACCTTTTCCACCTGGGCGGCCCGCCGGGGCCTTTTGACCGACGACGTGGCGACGCGGTTGCAGGTACCCAAGGCGCACCGCACCCTGCCCGCGGTGCTACGGCGCGACCAGGCCGTCGATGCCATGGATGCCATGAATTCCGCTGTGCAAGAAGGTGATCCGCTGGCATTGCGGGACCGCTTGATCATCGAGCTGCTCTACGCCACCGGCATCCGGGTCAGCGAATTGTGCGGGCTCGACATCGACGACATCGACACTTCGCGCCGGGTGCTGCAAGTGCTGGGCAAGGGCAACAAGCAGCGCACCGTCCCGTTCGGTGAGCCCGCGCAGCGTGCGCTCGCCGCCTGGCTCACCGAGGGCAGGCCCGCGCTGGCCACCGCGGATTCTGGTCCAGCTCTGTTGCTCGGGGCTCGCGGCAGGCGGCTGGACCCACGCCAGGCCCGCACCGTGGTGCACCAGACCGTTTCCGCGGTCGACGGTGCCCCTGACATCGGCCCGCACGGATTGCGTCACAGCGCGGCCACCCACTTGCTCGAAGGCGGAGCCGACCTGCGCGTCGTCCAGGAACTGTTGGGGCACAGCTCCCTGGCAACCACACAGCTCTACACCCACGTCACCGTGGAACGGCTACGCGCGGTGCACGACCAGGCGCACCCGCGAGCTTGATGCACACCGAGCACACTTTCGAACCAACCCGGAGCAGTGTCGAACTGCCGTGCGGGCCGGTGTCCTATCTCACCTGGGCCACCGACCTCGCTGCGCCGGCAGTCGTATTGCTGCACGGCGGAGGCGTTGACAGTGCATCGCTGTCCTGGGGCGGTATCGGTCCGCGGTTGGCCGAGGCGGGGTACCGCGTCATCGCCCCGGATCATCCCGGCTACGGCCACACTGCGCCGGCTCGGTTGCCGGTGACACAGGAGCGGCTGATCGCCTATGTGGGGGAGTTCGTCGATGCGCTCGGTCTGCACAGCTACGCGATCGGAGGATTGTCGCTCGGCGGGGGCATGACCATCGGCCATGTGCTGGACCGGCCCGGGCGTGTGCGCGGAGCGATGCTGTTGGGCAGCTACGGCCTGATGCCCCGGCTGTCGGACGGGCCGCTGTCCGGCGTGCGGCAACTGGTCACCTGGGCGACGTTGCGCACCGGCATGTTGGGGGCGGTGACCCGCCGGGTGGGCACCAACCGCCGAGCGATGGTGCGCGGCATGCGGGCCCTGATCACCGACCCCGACCAGGTCACCGACGCATTGATGGACCAGGTCATGGCCCAGGCGGGCCGACCGGAAGGGTTTCAGGCGTTCGAGCAATGGCAGCGGGACCAGGTCAGGTGGAACCGGCTACGTACGGACTACACCGGACAGCTGGCCTCATTTCGGCGCCCGGCGCTCATCGTCCACGGTGACCGCGACTCGGGCGTACCGGTGGCACGCGCCCGGACGGCGGCCCAGCTCATCCCCGATGCCGAGCTCGAAATCGTTGCGGGGGCCGGGCATTGGGTGCAGCGCGACCAGCCGGACGCCGTGCTCGCCGCGATGACGGGGTTTCTCGGAAGCCTCCCCGGTCGCTAACGCATCAGCTTGATGACCTCGGCCAGGTGCGGGAGCGCCGACTCCCGCCCGGGCCACGCATCGATCGCGGTCCAATAGCTGATCCCGAACCGGCGTTGGCGCTCCATCAGAGCCTCGGCCATCTGCTCGTAGGTACCGAACAGGGCGAACGGAGACTCCAGCAGCAGATCCGTGGACGCTCCCAATGCCGTGGCCGCCTCCGCCGCCGCGGCCTCGGGATTTTCGGTGTGCACGACGAACTGCAGCAACCCGTTGAGTTCGATGGCTGCGAAGCGGTCACCCGCCGCGTCGGCGACGACCCCGATCCGGTCCAGCAGACCCGTGGGATCGAAATGACTCAGCCGAACCTCGGTGGCGTCGTGGTTGTGGCTGAAGCCCGCCAGCCCGGCGATATCGGCGACCCGGCCTGCCAGTTGGAGCACGCGCGTGCCGTTGCCGCCGATGAGCAGCGGAACGTCGACCCCCGCCGGCGCGACCAGGGCACCGGCATCGGCCCGCACGCAGTAGTGTGCGCCGTCGACGTCCACCGGTTCGCCGGCCAGCAGTGGCCGGATCACGTCCACCGACTCGATCAGCCGGTCCACCCGGGTGGCCCCGCTGTCGAATTTCAGTCCGGCCGTGTCGTATTCGGACTTCATGTGTCCCGCGCCCAGGCCCAGCTCGAATCGCCCGCCGGACAGCGCTGCCACACTCACGGTTTCGCGCGCGGTGTCGACCGGGTGGCGCAGATCGTTGTTGAGCACGAGCGTGCCGGTGCGCAGACGTGAGGTGACCGCACAGGCGGTGGCCGCCCCGCTGAACGGGGCAATTGTCGGTGCCAGATGGTCGGGAATGGTCATCACGTCGAACCCGGATTGCTCGACGGTGCGCGCGAATTCGACGAAGTCGGCACCGCGGGGCAAGGCGGTGTGCAGGCCGAACCGCACCGGACGATTGCGGTGGGATTGCGAGGCGACGGTCATATTTCGACACTAGGCCGCACTCGATGCCGTGTGAGTGTGCGCGAACTGCTGATGCTTGGCCGCGTGGGGGGCAACAGACACGCGCGCCGGTGATGCAGGGATCACCCACCCAGCGGTTTGAGGCGGATCGGCGTCTCGGCCAGCAGCCCCAACGGGTTGACGTAGTCCGCCCGGGCGGCCGCACCCCACATCGCCCCCCAATGCAGGCAGGCCGTCGCCGCGCACCCCGGATGACCGGCCAGCAGCGGGCCGAGCAGCTGGCCGGCGGTGACGGTCTGTCCGGGCCGCACCACGGCCTGTACCGGCTCGTAGCTGGTGCGCAGCCCGCCCGGGTGGGCCACCGAGACCACCGGCCGCCCGGCCAGGACTCCGGCGAACACCACGGTGCCGCCCCCTGCGGCGTAGACCGGCTGCTCGGGGACGGCCGCCAGGTCGACGCCTCGGTGACCGCGGTTCCAATTGGGGGAAGGTGCATCGAAACCCCTGGTCACCGTCGGTCGCGGGGACACCGGCCAGTGCAGCCGGGAGCCTTCGGCGTGCGCGGCCGCCGGCCATGCCCACGCCATGGTCATCAGCAGCGCCGCCGCGGCAAACCTCACCGCCCCAGTTCACCGTCAATCCCAGGCGGTCCGGAAGCCCCGATATCGGGTCTGTGGATGAACGGGCCCGCGTTTGCCGCGTGGTAAAAGCACGCCTGCGCAGCGTGTAAACTTCTACCCGCAGCTCGCTAGCGGGCTGACTTCGCGTGTCTGCGCACATCGATCGCCTCAACGGGGTCGTACACGGGTGCCGACGGTCCTGAACTGGGATTTCCCAGAGCGGGTTCGGCAGCCGGCAGGCACCAGGGCCTGGCATCACCCGAAGCCGGGCGGCAACCGACAACATAAAGGAATGAGCTCATGGCTGTTGTGACCATGAAGCAGCTGCTGGACAGCGGCGCTCACTTCGGGCATCAGACCCGACGCTGGAACCCCAAGATGAAGCGGTTCATCTTCACCGACCGCAACGGCATCTACATCATCGATCTGCAGCAGACGCTGACCTACATCGACAAGGCCTACGAGTTCGTCAAGGAGACGGTTGCCCACGGTGGCACCATCCTGTTCGTCGGCACCAAGAAGCAGGCGCAGGAGTCCATCGCCGAAGAGGCCACCCGCGTCGGCATGCCCTACGTGAATCAGCGCTGGCTGGGCGGCATGCTCACCAACTTCTCCACCGTGCACAAGCGCCTGCAGCGCCTCAAGGAGCTCGAGGCCATGGAGCAGACCGGTGGCTTCGAGGGGCGCACCAAGAAGGAAATCCTCATGCTCACGCGTGAGAAGAACAAGCTGGAGCGCAGCCTCGGTGGTATCCGGGACATGCAGAAGGTGCCTTCGGCCATCTGGGTCGTCGACACCAACAAGGAGCACCTGGCGGTCAACGAGGCCATCAAGCTGGGCATCCCGGTCATCGCGATCCTGGACACCAACTGCGATCCGGATCAGGTCAACTACCCGATCCCGGGCAACGACGACGCCATCCGTTCGGCTGCCCTGCTGACCAAGGTCGTCGCCTCCGCGGTGGCCGAGGGCCTGCAGGCCCGAGCCGGCGCAGGCAAGGGTGATGGAGAAGCTCAGGCCGAGGGCGCCGAGCCGCTCGCCGAGTGGGAGCAGGAGCTGCTGGCCGGTGCGACCGCAGGCGCCGGCGAGGGTGAGGCCGCTGCTGCACCCGAAACATCCACTGACGCTTCGTAATTCCAGGAGAAGTCTTACATGGCTAATTACACCGCTGCCGACGTCAAGCGCCTTCGGGAGCTGACCGGCTCCGGCATGATGGACTGCAAGAACGCGCTGGCCGAGTCGGACGGCGACTTCGACAAGGCCGTCGAGTTGCTCCGTATCAAGGGCGCCAAGGACGTCGGCAAGCGCGCTGAGCGCGCCACCGCCGAGGGGCTGGTCGCGGCCAAGGACGGCGCACTCATCGAGCTGAACTCCGAGACCGACTTCGTCGCCAAGAACGCCGAATTCCAGGAGCTCGCCAACCAGGTCGTGGCGGCCGCCGCTGCCGCCAAGGTCAGCGACGCCGACGCTCTCAAGGCTGCCAAGGTCGGCGACACCACGGTCGAGCAGGCCGTCGCCGACCTGTCCGCCAAGATCGGCGAGAAGCTCGAGCTGCGTCGGGCCGCCTACTTCGACGGCACCGTGGAGACCTACCTGCACAAGCGGGCCGCGGACCTGCCGCCGGCCGTCGGCGTGCTGGTCGAGTACACCGCCGGCGACGCGGACAAGGGCAAGGAGGCCGCTCACGCGGTCGCCCTGCAGATCGCCGCGCTCAAGGCCAAGTACCTCACCCGTGAGGATGTCCCGGCCGACATCGTCGCCAACGAGCGGCGCATCGCCGAGGAGACCGCGAAGGAAGAGGGCAAGCCCGAGCAGGCGCTGCCCAAGATCATCGAAGGCCGCGTCACAGGCTTCTACAAGGACGTCGTGCTGCTGGACCAGCCGTCGGTGTCCGACAACAAGAAGACCGTCAAGGCCCTGCTGGACGAGGCCGGGGTCACCGTGACCCGCTTCGTGCGGTTCGAGGTCGGCCAGGCCTGACACCGAATAAGACTCGGGCGGCACATCACACCCGATTGACGGCTCGGCCGTCGGCCGCTCGTCGCAAAACCCCGCGCTTGATCCGGCGATCCCGGAAGCGCGGGGTTTTGTTCTTCCCGGCTCGCCGCGGGAAGCCCAGACACCCAAAGTGCGGGGTTTTGTCCATTCGTGACCCGGTCGGTGCCGGGTAGTTGCTCACGCAGGGGCGACTGGCTTTGCCGATGTGGGAGTGTGGCAGGTAGCAATGGTGTTGGAGGTGACATGCGCATAGGTGTGGTATTTCCGCAGACGGAACTCGGCGGAGATCCGGGAGCCGTGCGCGCCTACGGCCAGCGTGTCGAAGAGTTGGGCTTCACCCACATCCTGGCCTATGACCATGTCGTCGGGGCCGATCCGGCAGTGCATCGGGACTGGTCCGGGCCCTATGACCTGTACACCACATTCCACGAGCCGATGGTGATGTTCGGCTACCTCGCCGCGGTCACCTCGCTGGAGCTGGTCACCGGCGTGGTCATCCTGCCGCAGCGCCAAGCTGTGCTGGTGGCCAAGCAGGCGGCCGAGGTCGACCTGCTCACCGGGGGCCGATTGCGCCTGGGCGTAGGGCTGGGCTGGAACCAGGTCGAGTACGAGGCGCTCGGCGAGGATTTCGGGAACCGCGGCAAGCGGTCCGAGGAGCAAGTTGAGCTGATGCGTCGGTTGTGGACCGAATCTTCGGTCACGTTCGAGGGCCGCTACCACCGGGTGACCGGCGCCGGGCTGGCGCCGTTGCCCGTACAGCGCCCGATCCCGGTGTGGTTCGGGGGGTCCTCTCCCCGGGCACTGGAGCGGGCCGGACGGTTGGCCGACGGCTGGTTCCCCATGGTCGGGCCCGGCGTCGAGCTCGAGGAGGCCAGGGCCCGGGTCGAGCGTGCCGCCGTCTCCGCCGAACGCGACCCGGCGACCATCGGGATGGAGGGTCGGGTGGTCTGGGCCGGCGATCCGGACAAGACGGCCGCCGACATCGCGGCATGGGCTGAGGCCGGAGCCACCCATGTCACGGTGAACACCATGGGCGCGGGCCTGCGGACAGTCGACGAGCATCTGGCCGCGCTGCAGAGCGTGGCTCGGACGCACTGACGGACTGCTAGCGTCGCAGCGTGACTAGCGGTGCGCGCCCCTCACGAAAAGCCCCGACCCGTTGCAGCGCCTTCGGCGATGATGCCCTCGGCGAGCATGATGCCGTCGGCCTGGTCGAGGAGTTGCGGGCCGGTCGGGTGTCGGCAGCAGATCTGATCGAGGCGGCGATCGCCCGGGTCGAAGCGGTCAATCCGACTCTCAACGGTCTGGCGTTCGAAGCCTTCGACCGGGCCCACGCCCGGGGCGCCGCACCCAGCAGCTACGGCGGGTACTTCGACGGCGTCCCGACCTTCGTCAAGGACAACGTGGCAGTCGAGGGGATGCCGACCATGCGCGGAACCGACGCGTGGGAGCCTCGGCCCGAACCGGCCAACGGCGACTTCGCCCGCGCCTACCTGGCCACCGGGTTGGTACCGCTGGGCAAGACGCGGCTCTCGGAGTTCGGGTTCAGCGCGTCGTGTGAGCACCCGCGCCTCGGACCGGTCCGCAACCCGTGGAACCCTGCCTACACGGCGGGTGCCTCGTCGTCGGGTTCGGGAGCATTCGTCGCGGCGGGGGTGGTCCCCATCGCGCACGCCAACGACGGGGGAGGGTCGATCCGGATCCCGGCCGCGTGCAACGGGTTGGTCGGTCTCAAACCGACGCGGGGCCGGCTGCCGCAGGACAAGGACATGCGGACGATGCCGTTGCGGATCGTGTCCGACGGTGTACTGACCCGATCGGTGCGTGACACCGCCGCGCTGCTGCGGGAGATGGAGCGGGTCTATCGCAACCCCAAACTGCCGCCGATCGGTGACATCAGTCGTCCGGGCAAGCAGCGCCTGCGTATCGCGGTGTGCACGCAGTCCGTCGTCCACGACGCCGGTGTCGAGATGACCGAACTGACCCACAAGACAGCCGCTCTGCTCGAAGAACTCGGCCACCGGATCACCGTGATCGGCAATCCGGTCCAGGCCCGGTTCAAGGACGATTTCCTGTTGTACTGGGCATTTTTGGCGTATGCCCTGGTGCGCGGAGGCAAGCGGTCCTTCGGCCCCGGTTTCGACCGCGACAGACTCGACAACCTCACGCTCGGGCTGGAACGGTTCGCCTCGCGCAACCTGCATCGTGTCCCGGCGGCGATCGCCCGGTTGGCACGGTCGCGGCGGATCACCGAGCGGTTGTCCAACAGTTACGACGCGGTGCTCATGCCCACTTTGGCCGAGCCCACCCTGGAGATCGGCCGACTCGACCCGGCGGCGGACTACGAACAGATCATCGACCGACTGCTGAGCTGGGTGGCCTTCACACCGCTGCAGAACGCCACCGGGGATCCGGCGATCTCGCTGCCGCTGGCCCAGACGGCCAACGGCTTGCCCGCGGGGATGATGCTGTCGACGACCCGCGGCCGTGAAGCCCTGCTGCTGGAACTGGCTTTCGAGCTCGAGGAGGCCAGGCCATGGCCGCGGATTCAGGACCCGGCCTCGGCTGCCCCGCGCAGGCGAGCGCGAAAAGCGGCGAAATAGACGTCAGGCGCTGGGCGGGTACTCCGAGCCTGCTCCTATGATGACCGGCAGGTGTCGGAGTTTGCGGGGGGTTGAATGACGTCTGGGCCAGAGGAGCAGTGGAGCCAGGACGGTCGGGGATCGATTCGCTGGCAGGATCCGGCTACCGCCACGCCACGGCCGCCGACGGTGGCCGAGGCGCGACAGCGCGACAAGATGCAGAAGGAACGCGAGGCCGCCGAGGAATGGGCCCGGCTCCAGCAGGAGACTCGCGAACAGCGTGCGGCCACGGGCAAGAAGATCCTGATGGGCTCGGTGGCCGTGGTCGGTGTCGTCGGTGTCATCGCGCTGGGCTACCACCTGTTGCACAAAGAGGAGATCGCGGCGTCCTGCGTCAAGGACGGCACCAACGAGGTCGTGCCGGACTCGTACTGTTCCAGTGGCCACAGCAGTTCCGGCGGCACCTTCATCTACTTGGGTTCGCCGTACCGCTATTACTACGGCGGCAACAACGGCGGGGTTGGCACCATCGCACGCGGCGGGACACTGGAGATGCCCAAGGGGACCACCGCCAAGACGAAGTCGGGGACATCGATCTCGCGCGGCGGTTTCGGCTCGTCGTCGAGCTACGGCAAAAGTTCAGGGAGCTGAATGCGCCGCCAACGTAGTTCCCCGCGACCGGGCTGGGAACAGATCGTCGCCGACCAGGGGATGTGTTACGGGACCCCGGCGCGCGACGCGACCGGAGCCGACCGTCCGTACTGGGACGAATCGGTGCACTACGTGTTCGACATGGACGAAGTGCTGTCGATCGAGGCTTCCGTCGAGGTGCTCCACTCGATGTGCCTGGAGGCTGTTGAGCACGTCGTACTGACCGGTCGCTACCGCGATTTCGGGCTTCCCGAGTGGAGCTGGGAGCATATCGAGAAGTCTTGGCGGCGAAGCGATCCGCACCTGTACGGCAGATTCGACCTACGTTATGACGGCCGTCGGCCGCCGGTCCTGCTGGAATACAACGCCGATACGCCCACCACGCTGCTGGAGGCGGCGATCCTGCAGTGGCACTGGAAGACCGACGTCTACCCAGCCGACGATCAATGGAACTCGTTGCACGAGAAGCTGGTTGCCCGCTGGACTGAGATCCGTGACCAGCTCCCGGGTGCCGAGACTTATTTCACCTGGTCGGGTGCTGAGCACACCGGCGAGGACCACGTCACGGTGGCCTACCTGCAGGAGTGCGCAGCCGAAGCCGGTCTGCACACCGTGGGCCTGGCCATCGAGGACATCGGGTTCGACCAGGATCTCGACCGCTTCGTCGACCTGGAGGAAGCTCCGATGTCGTCGATCTTCAAGCTCTACCCGTGGGAGTGGATGCTCGACGACGATTTCGGCCGCCGGGCCGTCGAACAGTTGCCGGCCACGATGTGGGTGGAACCGCTGTGGAAGACGTTGCTGAGCAACAAGGCGATCCTGGCGGTGTTGTGGGAGATGTACCCCGGGCATCCGAATCTGTTGCCTGCCTATGTCGACGACCCGCATGAGCTGACCGACTACGTGCGCAAACCCAAATTGGGGCGTGAGGGTGCCAACATCACCATCGTGGGTGCCGGGTACGAGACCGAGACGGGCGGTGTGTACGGCGAAGAGGGCTACGTATACCAACTGCTCGATCCGCTTCCACAATTCGACGACATGCGCCCGGCATTGGGGGCGTGGATCGTCGGCGAGGAATCCGCCGGACTCGGAATCCGCGAGACTTCTGGTCTCGTCACCGACAACGGCGCTGCCTTTGTGCCACACCGCATCCCGCTGTGACCCCGGAAGGAACAACCCCAATATGACTACCACCATGGTTGCGCTCGGCTCCGATTACTGGTCGTTCCTCGGACACGGCGTTTCGGCGATCGTGCTGTACTCGATTGTCGGTGTGGCGCTGATGATCCTGGGCTTCTACGTCATCGACTGGACCACGCCCGGCCCGCTGCGCACACTCGTGCAGGCCGGGCGGCCCAACGCCGCCGCGGTGGCGGCCTCCGGCGTGTTGTCGATGGCGTTCATCGTCGTAATCGCCATCTACAGCTCCCTGGGTGACTTGGTCCAAGGCCTGATCACCACGCTGGTGTTCGGCCTGTTGGGCATTGCGGCTCAGGCTGTCTCAGTCCGGTTGGTCGGGGCGATCAAGGGCATCGACATCGGCGGCGTCCTGGCTTCCGAGAGGTACACCCCGCAGGTCCTGGTGGTGACGGCCGCGTATGTGGCCTTCGGCCTGATCATCGCGGCGGCAATCCTGTAGCTCGCGCTACAGGGCGCGGCACACCGAGGCGGTCGCGCGGGCCAGTGCGGCCGGGCCGTCGCGCAAGGCCTGCTCCAACGGGGTGCCCGGTTCGGTGATGGCCACCAGTTTCTCGACCCCGTGGGCCAGCAGGATGTCGGCGTCGGCCGCCACCCGGCCGGCGAATATCGCCACCCGGGCCCCGGTGCGTGCGGCCACCTGCGCGACGCCGAACGGGGTTTTGCCCAACAAGGTCTGGGCATCGACGCTGCCCTCGCCGGTGAACACCCAGTCTGCGCCGGTCAGCGCCTGCTCCAGGCCGACGGTCTGCGCGATGACCTCGACACCGGGATCGCAGTCGGCGGCAAGGAATTCCATCAGTCCGAAGCCCAGGCCGCCGGCTGCCCCGGCGCCCGGGCGGTTCGGCCGAGCATGCCCCAGGGCGGTTTCGGTCACGCCCACCAACCGGGTCAGCGCGGCCTCAAGTGTCTCGACATCAGCGGGGCCGGCACCTTTCTGAGGGCCGAAAACGGCGCTGGCGCCGCCGGTCCCGAGCAGCGGTGCGGTGACGTCGGAGGCGATCTGAACGTGGACACCGGCCAGTCGGCGGTCCAGGCCCGAGGTGTCGATGTGATGGAGCCGGGTGAGAGCTGCGCCCCCGGGCGGCAGGGCGGCGCCGTCGGCGTCGGTGAAGGTCACCCCGAGGGCGGTGAGCATGCCGACCCCGCCGTCGTTGGTCGCTGATCCGCCGATCCCGATCAGCAGCTCGGTCGCGCCGTGATCCAGCGCCGAGGTGATCAGCTGTCCGACACCGAATGTGCTGGCGCGCAGCACATCCCGGTCTGCCGGTGCCACCAGCTCCAGCCCGGAGGCGCCGGCCATCTCGATCACGGCCAGGCGGCGTCCGCCGACGTAGCCGTAGGTGGCCTGCACCGGTCGTGCGAGTGGATCGGTGACCTCGACCGTGATGCGTTCGCCACCGAGCGCGTCGACGACAGCGTCGACCGTCCCTTCGCCGCCGTCTGCCATCGGCACCCCGATGCACTCGGCGTCGGGCAGTACCGACCGGACACCTTCGCGCATCGCCGCAACCGCTTGCGACGCGGTCATCGACTCCTTGAAGGAGTCCGGGGCCAGAACGATCTTCATCCGTCTGGAACTTACCGACTGTGTGGCCGCTCGGCGCGGCATGAGCGGAGGGGGAGCGCGCCTCAGATCACCGCGTGGGCCAGGAGCCGCTTGAGTTCGCGTCTCTGCTCGCCGTCGAGCCGGGCCAGTACCTCGTCCTCGGCGGCGAGCACCACGGCTTCGGCGCGCTTGAGCAAGCCGGCTCCCTCGGCAGTCAGCTCGGCCGGCAGCGCCCGTCCCGAGTTGACGGTCGCGGGCCTGCGCACCGCGCCCCGGTCCTGCAGTCCGCGCAGCACGTTGTTCATGGCCTGCGGCGAGACGTTGGTGTGACGGGCCAGCTCGGCATTGGACTGGCCGGGCGCCATGGACAGCACTCGCAGGCAGACGAATTCCGGCAGCGTGAGTCCGAGCGGCTGCAGCCGCGCGGTGACCCTGGGTTGCAACACCGCGACCACGCGGTACATCAGGTATCCGAGAGGCTGCTCCTCCAGGATGCCGCCCATTTCGGCGTTCATATCAACCATATTGACACATATCAACCACGTTGATATACCGGACGTATGACCACATCAAGCGAAATGTCTGACGCAATGTTCGAATCCGCCTATCGCGGCGAGGCTCCCGATCTCGCCGGGGCCCGTCCACCGTGGAGCATCGGCGAACCGCAACCCGAGATCGCGGCGCTGATCGCCGAAGGCAAAGTCCACGGCGAGGTGCTCGACGCCGGCTGCGGTGAGGCGGCCACCGCACTGGACCTGGCGGCGCGGGGATTCACCACGGTCGGACTGGACCAATCGGCCACCGCCATCGACATGGCCCGGGCCGAGGCTGCCAAGCGGGGGCTGGCCAACGCCACCTTCGAGGTTGCCGACATCAGCGCCTTCACCGGCTACGACGGCCGCTTCGGGACGATCATCGATTCGACGCTGTTTCACTCGATGCCCGTCGAACTGCGGGATGGCTACCAGCAGTCGATCGTGCGTGCCGCCGCCCCCGGTGCCTCCTACTTCGTGCTGGTTTTCGACAAGACGACGATGGGCGACACCGGCCCCGCCAACCCGGTCAGCCAGGACGAATTGCGCGAGGTCGTCGGCAAGTACTGGGTGATCGACGACATCCGCCCGGCCCGTATCCACGCCCATGTGCCGCCCCAGTTCACCAACTTTGCCGACTTCGCCGGGACCGACATCCGGGACGAGGGAAACGGCCGCAAATCGGTGGCGGCGTGGCTGCTTCAGGCGCACCTGGGATAGTTGCCAGTCACCTGCGCCCGCCGGCGACACTCGGTCTGCGAAGGCTCCCCCCACTAGGTGTGCTGCTCGCTATAGGGCAGGATGGAGAAGGCCGTCCAGGGGTAACCCGGGTGGCTCTCTACATGCGAGGAGTGCCGAGGAGACCCATGGCGGATCCGACTGTCACCGGCGAGGGCGCAGCACCCATTCGTCCCTTCTATACGAGGGTTCTGCTGAAGCTTGGCGGAGAGATGTTCGGCGGTGGCGAGGTGGGCCTCGACCCCGACGTCGTTCATCAGGTAGCCCGCCAGATCGCCGCAGTGGTGCGTAGCGGCGTGCAGGTCGCGGTCGTCATCGGGGGTGGCAACTTCTTCCGCGGCGCACAACTGCAGCAGCGCGGCATGGAACGCACGCGCAGCGACTACATGGGCATGCTCGGTACCGTGATGAACAGCCTTGCGCTGCAGGACTTCCTGCAAAAAGAGGGCATCGACACCCGCGTGCAGACCGCCATCACCATGGGGCAGGTCGCCGAGCCGTACATCCCGCTGCGGGCAGTGCGGCACTTGGAAAAGGGTCGTGTCGTCATCTTCGGTGCCGGCATGGGCCTTCCGTACTTCTCCACCGATACCACCGCCGCCCAGCGCGCCCTGGAAATCGGGGCCGAGGTTGTGCTGATGGCCAAAGCCGTCGACGGGGTCTACACCGCCGACCCGCGCGAGGACCCGAATGCTGAGCTGCTCACCGAGGTCAGCCATCGCGACGTCATCGATCGCGGCTTGCGTGTCGCCGACGCCACCGCCTTCAGTCTGTGCATGGACAACCGGATGCCGATGCTGGTCTTCAACCTGCTGACCGAAGGCAATATCGCCCGCGCGGTGGCGGGTGAGAAGATCGGAACACTGGTCACCACCTGAACTGGAGATGCCGACGTGATCGACGAAACTCTCTTCGACGCCGAAGAGAAGATGGAAAAAGCCGTAAGTGTGGCGCGTGACGATCTGGCCACCATTCGGACCGGCCGGGCCAACCCGGGCATGTTCTCCCGGATCAACATCGACTACTACGGGGCGATGACGCCGATCACGCAGATGGCGAGCATCAATGTTCCGGAGGCACGCATGGTCGTCATCAAGCCCTACGAGGCCGCGCAGCTCAAGCCGATCGAGGACGCGATCCGCAACTCCGACCTCGGTGTCAATCCGACCAATGACGGCAGCATCATCCGGATCTCCATCCCGCAGCTGACCGAGGAACGCCGCCGCGATCTGGTCAAGCAGGCCAAGTCCAAGGGCGAGGACGCCAAGGTGTCGGTGCGCAACATCCGGCGCAAGGCGATGGAAGAGCTGAGCCGGATCAAGAAGGATGGCGAAGCGGGCGAGGACGAGGTCGGGCGCGCCGAGAAGGACCTCGACAAGTCCACCCACACCTACACCAGCCAGATCGATGAGCTGGTCAAGCACAAGGAAGGCGAACTGCTGGAGGTCTAGTGGCCGATCAGCAAGTACCTTTCGTGACAGACACACCGGTCGGAGAACCGCAGAAGAAGCAGTCCCGGGCCGGCCGTAACCTTCCGGCCGCCATCGCTGTCGGCGTCGTTCTCGGCGCCATGGCGATCGGAACCCTCCTGTTCGCGCCGATGTGGTGGCTGCCATTACTCGCGGTCGCCATCGCCATCGCCACCCACGAGGTGATCCGGCGGCTACGCGAACACGGATACGCATTGCCGACCGTCCCGCTGCTGCTCGGCGGTCAGGCGATGATCTGGCTGACCTGGCCGTTCGGCGCCGTCGGGATGTTGGGTGCCTATGGCGGGACGATTGTTTTGTGCATGGTCTGGCGCCTGATCGGCCAGGGTTTGGACCGGCAACCGGTCAACTACCTGCGCGATGTCGCCGCCACGATCCTGCTGGCGACGTGGGTGCCGCTGTTCGCGGCCTTCACCGCGCTGCTGATCTTCGCCGACCACGGCGGCGCCAGGGTCTTCACCATCATCGTGACCGTGGTCTTCGCCGATATCGGCGGCTATGTCGCCGGGGTCCTGTTCGGCAAGCATCTACTCGCACCGGCGATCAGCCCCAAGAAATCGTGGGAGGGGCTCGGCGGCTCGCTGGTATTCGGCATCGCCGCCGCCGTTTTGTCGGTGGCATTCCTGCTGGACAAGCCGGCCTGGGTGGGCGTGCCGCTAGGTTTGCTGCTGGTTGTCACCGGCGTCCTGGGCGACCTGATCGAATCGCAGATCAAACGCGATCTCGGGATCAAGGACATGGGCGCGTTGCTACCCGGCCACGGCGGGATCATGGACCGGATCGACGCGATGCTGCCGTCGGCCGTCGTCGGTTGGATCGTGCTGACGCTGCTGGCGTAGGCCACCGTCGCTGCGCGCGGCCGACGCGTTCAGCCAGCACGCGATCGCGCCGAGGACCAGTCCCGCGGCGATGCCGATGTTCACCCGCTCACCGAGCATGAACCAGGACAGCACCCCGGCGACCGCGGGGATGACGCAGAACAGCATCGCCACGGACGAGGCGCCGTGCAGATTGATGGCCCGCACGTACAGCGACACCCCGAGGATGGCGTTGAGCAGCACCACACCCGCCACGGCCAGTACCGCTTTGGTGGCGTCGTGCACCTCGACCGGTGTGGTGAGCATGAGTGCCAAGGCGGGTACGAACGCGACGGTGTTCTGCACCGACGTCGAGACCCGGAAGTCGACATCGGAGCAGAACCGCTGCTGATAGACCCCGCCGGCGGCCAGGCCGAGCAGCGCCACCAACAACAATCCGACCGCGGGGTCGATCCCGCCCGAGGCGAGCAGGCGCGTCGCGCAGGCCGTCAGCACGGCCGCCACACCGAGCACCAGGGCGACGACGCGGCGTGGCGTCAACCGGTCGCGCAGGAACATCGCCGCCAGCAGTGCGGTCGCGACCGGGTTCATCGCGATGACCACCGCGCACAGCACCGCCGGCGCCCCCTGCTGAATCGCGATGTAGAGCGCGCAAAACTGCACGGCCTGCATCAGCAGGCCCGCGACGGCGACGTGAAACAGCTTGCGGCCGGTGGGAAAGCCGACTCGGGCCAGTCCGGCCCAGGTGCCCAGGACCAACCCGGCCAGCCCGAATCGCACGGCCAGCACGGCCATCGGGGACAGGGCGTGCACCGCCAGGTTTCCGATCGGATAACCCAGGGCGTAGAAGAACGTCACGGTCGTCGCCGTGCGCGCGGGCATCGCAATGGTCGCCATGGCCCCATCGTGGGTGAGTGCGGTACCGCCGGTCCAACGATTATCGGCAATCATGACCGATCGTTGATGCTAATCAATCACTCGGAATGAATCAGCGAATAGCAGGAAATCCCTGGTTTTTGATCGCATGCACTGATCGGAGTACGTTGGCCGCATGGGTCAGGTGCTGGATATCGCACCGTTGCGCAGCCTGGTTGCGGTGGCGGACTGTGGCGGGTTTCACCGCGCCGCCGCGGTGTTGCACATGACTCAATCCGCCGTGAGTCAGCACATGCGGCGCATCGAGGCTGTCGTCGGCGGTCCCGTCGTCGAACGATCCGGCCGCGGTATCGCCTTCACCGAACTGGGGCATCGCGTTCTCGGCCACGCCCGGGGCATCCTCGCCGCACACGACGCGGCGCTGGCCGATCTCGGTGCGGCCGAAGAACAGGTGCTGCTGATCGGTGCCACCGAGCACGGCGCTGACGTGATGCTGCCGGCACTCACCGCGGCGCTGGGCGAGCGGTTGCCCAACTGGCGGCTGCGGTTTCGTCTCGACCGCAACGTCACGCTGGCCGACGCCCTCGAGCACGGTCTGGTCGATCTGGCCGTGATGCTCGACGGTTCCGGAATGGATCCTGCTCACGCATCCGGAACGCTTGACCTGAAATGGGTTTCGGGCCGCGGCTTCGGCGCGCAGCCGAACCAGCCGTTGCCGGTGGTGATGTTCTCCGAACCGTGCACGTTGCGCGAACCCACGTTCGCCACGCTCGACCGGTGTGGGACCGCATATCGCATCGCCGCCGAATCCGCCGACCTTTCCGGCCTGTTCGCAGCGGTGCGCTCCGGCCTGGGTGTGGCACTGCTGCCGATGATCGGCCGACTGCCCGACGGGCTGTGTCTGGCCGAGGGGCTACCGCCGGCCAGCCGCGCTTCGGTGTTCGTCCGCGGTCGGGCGGGGGTCGACACCGATGTCCTCGACACCGTTGAGCGCACTGTGCACGATGTTCTCGCCGGACAAGCCTGATACTGGATATGACATGAAGCAGGAATTGGTCTTCGAAGCACCGCGTCGCGGCATGCCGCCGCGGCACCTTGCCGATCTCGACGAAGGCGGCCGCGCCGCCGCCGTCACCGAACTCGGGCTGCCGAAGTTTCGGGCCAAGCAGCTGGCCAACCAGTACTACGGCCGGCTGATCGCCGATCCGAAACAAATGACCGACCTGCCCGCCGCCGTGCGTGACCAGGTGGCCGAGGCCCTGTTCCCGACGTTGATCGATCCGGTGAAGCAGATCCAGTGCGACGCGGGCGAGACCCGCAAGACGCTGTGGCGTGCCGGGGACGGCACCACCTTCGAGTCCGTGCTGATGCGCTATCCGCAGCGCAACACCGTGTGCATCTCCTCGCAGGCCGGCTGTGGCATGGCCTGCCCGTTCTGCGCGACCGGCCAGGGCGGGCTGATGCGCAACCTGTCCACCGCCGAGATCCTCGAGCAGGTCCGGGCGGCCTCGTCGATTTTGAGGAACGAGCATGACAGTGATGGGATTGCCGGCTCCGCCGGCAGAAGGCTGTCCAACATCGTCTTCATGGGCATGGGCGAGCCGCTGGCCAACTACAACCGGGTGCTGGCCGCCGTGAAGCGGATCATCGCGCCGCCGCCCAACGGTTTCGGGATCAGCGCCCGGTCCGTGACGGTCTCGACCGTGGGGCTGGCCCCGGCCATCCGCAAGCTGGCCGACGAGCGCCTCGGTGTCACGCTGGCCGTGTCTCTGCACACTCCCGACGACGAGCTGCGCGACACCTTGGTGCCGGTGAACAACCGGTGGAGTGTCGACGAGGTGCTCGATGCCGCGCGCTATTACGCCGATGTCACCGGACGCCGGGTGTCCATCGAGTACGCGTTGATCCGCGATGTCAACGACCAGCCCTGGCGTGCAGACCTTTTGGGCAAGAAGCTGCACGCCAAACTGGGCCAGCTGGTGCATGTGAACCTGATTCCGCTCAATCCGACGCCGGGAAGCAAGTGGGACGCCAGCCCCAAGCCCGTCGAGCGGGAGTTCGTCAAGCGCGTTCAGGCCAAAGGGGTTTCGTGCACCGTGCGCGATACCCGAGGGCGGGAGATCGCCGCGGCCTGCGGCCAATTGGCCGCCGAAGGCTGAGTCACGGCGTTGACTTTGAACTGAGGCCGCAAAAGTTCGAGTAGGCGTCTGCGTGGATTCAATGTCAACGTGGTCGGTCAACGTGGTCGTCAGGCCTGACCCGGCGGGTTGCTGAACCAGACGTTCTCCTCGCGCAGGCTGCGGCTGCGCCAGCCGTCGGGCGTGCGTACCAGTTCGTGGTCGTAGTAGCCGCCGCACACACTCATGTCCGGCATGCCCGGCAACTGCATGGGGTTGTAGAACATCGCCCGAACGGTCGCGGTGTCCCCATCGGTTTCCAAGATCTCGATATTGGTGATGTAGTGCATGCTCCATGGGATCACCCCGAAGTTGGCCGCGAACCAATCGACGACTTCGTCGCGGGTGCCCACCACGGCGCCCGCCGACGAGTAGTCGATCTGGGCGTCCTCGGTGAACACCGACCGGTAGCGCTCCCAGTCCTTGGAGTCCACGGCTGTGGCGTAGCGCGTCAGTAGGGCCTGGATTTCCAGTTGATCGTCTGCCCAGCTCACCCGGGCACCTCCTGCACTTCGTTGTCCGAACGACCGTGCACCCAGATCGCGTTCTGCCGCCAGAGCACGATCTGTGTGCACATTCGGTGTGGCTATTCGGGCATCCCGATGGTCTTGGACTCGAAGTACTCCTTGAAGCCCTCCTCGCCGTTGCGCCGTCCCAGGCCGCTCTGCTTGGAGCCGCCGAACGGGCTGTTGATGCCGAAGTGGCTGCGGCTGTTGATCGTGACGTTGCCGGTCCGGATGCGTCGCGCCACTGCGAACGCCCGGTCCACGTCCCCGGACGAAACCTCCCCGGACAGCCCGTAGATGGAGTTGTTGGCGATGGCGACCGCTTCGTCATCGGAGTCATAGGGGGTGACCGTCAGCACCGGCCCGAAGATCTCCTCTTGGGCCACCTGCGAATCCGGGTCGACATCGGCGAGCAGGGTCGGCTGGGTGAAGTAGCCCGTCGGCAGGTTCTCCGGAATGCCGCCGCCGGTGACCAGCCGGGCGCCGGAATCGATGCCGGACTTGATGAGGCCCAACACCTTTTCGCGCTGGGTCGCGCTGATCTGCGGGCCCTGCATGATGCCCGGCGTCCACGGGTCGCCGACCGGGAAGTTCTCCATCGCGCCCTTGAGGAGCTCGATGCCCTCGTCGTAGCGGCTGCGGGGGAGCAGGATTCGGCTGGGCAGGATGCACGACTGCCCACTCATGACGCAGGCCATCATCGCCGCAATCGGCAATGCCGAGTTGAAGTCGGCATCGTCGAGCACGATGTGGGCGGACTTGCCGCCCAGTTCCAGCATGGTCTTCTTGACCGTGGACGCACCGGCGGCCAAGATGGCCCGCCCCGTCGCCGTTGACCCGGTGAAGGTGATCATGTCGACCCGCGGGTCTGCCGAGAGTGCGGCGCCGACCTCGTTGGCGTTGGAGACCACGACGTTGAACACGCCGGCCGGGATATCGGTGTGTTCGGCCACGATGCGGCCCAACTCGGTTCCCGACCACGGCGTGAGCTGCGCGGGCTTGAGCACCACGGTGTTGCCGGCCATCAGCGCAGGCATCGTCTCGGCGATGTTGAGATAGAACGGCACGTTCCACGGAGTGATCGCCCCGACCACGCCGACCGGCTCGTAGGCGATCTTGCGGCGCGCCGGCCCCAGCTGCGTCTGGTGCACGCCGTTGTCGACGACGTAATCGAAGTTCTTCCCGTGCTCGGCCCAGTGCTTGACCTCGCCGATCGGGTCCTCGATCTGTGAGCCCGTGACGGTCACCGGACAGCCGACCTCGGTGACCAACACCCGGCGCAGCCGCTCCTTCTCGGATTCCAGCGCGTCGTGCAGCTGCATCAGGCAGTGGTGGCGGAAGTCGACGTCGCGGCTCCAGTCGGTCTCGTCGAACGCGCGGCGCGCAGCACCCACGGCACGTTCCATGTCGGCCACCGTGCCGTCGGTCGCCTGGCCGGCCACCTGCTCGCTGGCGGGATGGATGACGTCGAATTTCGCACCGCTGCCGGTGTATTGGAGTTCACCGTCGATGAGCATCCGCTCGTCACCGGCGAGCACGCCGGTGTCGCTCTGCACCTGAGTCATAGGAGACAGCTTTACAAAAATTGCGTCTCGTGTCACCCCTTTGAACAAAGCATTGACCGATCGGTAAGTCTCTGCGATCGTAGAGTCACGATTGTCACGCCAGCGGGGTTGTCCGGGTTTCCTGGGCGCCTTGCAGGCGTGAAAATGGGTGTGGGTTGCCTGTCGACGTCGTTGCCACTTTGGGACGTGTTGAGCTTGTACGCCAGCCTGACGCCGGGGCCCGGACCTGGAAGGGTCATGCATTGTTGCTGTGAGCACGCCGGTCAGAATTTCGGTTTTCCCTTGACCGAGGCCCCCAGGTGACCCGCCCACC
>NZ_MLCL01000068.1 GCF_001942625.1 Mycobacterium syngnathidarum | reverse complement strand
TAGGCCGGTCCGGTCGGCAAGTTCACGCAACATACCCATCCCGGCATGCGACACGACGCCATGGCCATCAGCAGACACTTTCACCCGTGCAACGACCGCGATATTCTTCACCCGCGAAGTGCCTTCCCGTCAGGACGATTGAACCCTAGAGAAGTCCAATTATCCCTTGCAGGACAGGCACTTTCGCTTACCTACACACCCCACACGCAACATTCCGTGAAAAATCCGGGCTAACGTCCGCTGCGAAATCCGAACCTGTTGGTCCGGCTTTGGTGATTCGCCCGGTGCTCATACGGTCCACCGCAGTCTCGATACCCAACTGATGAAGGGCGGGGCCCACCTATCCAGTCGCGCATCGCCTCTGGGTGGCTGCCGTTCGTGACGTTCTGGCAGGTGACGCTGGACATGATCTTCTCGGCGGACGTGCCCGCCGACCTGTGGTTGCGATCCCGCGCTGACTGACCGGATTCAGGACGCCATAGCCGCGGGCTGAGGGTGATCAAACTCGCCGAATGGTCATCGGACGACATCGCGAAAGAGTTCGCGCCACATCGCCATGACACTTATATCGTCATGCTCGCCCCGGCGCAGTGATGCCCATATCGTCCGAATCTGCTCGCGGCCGCCAGGAAATTCTTCGAGGGTCGGGTTGCACCACCTCTGGTAGTACTCGCTGTCCCGGTATGCTTCACCGTGTTTCCGGAATCCGGCCAGCATCCTGAACTCGGCGATCCAGGGAATGGCGGCCGCGAGTGTGGTCGGGATTTTGACGTACCACGCAATTACCGGTACCGCGAATGGCGCGAGGACGTCGAAGGCGTAATGCAGATTCGGCGGATACAGCCATTTAGTGCCCTCCTCGAGCAGGTGGGCAATGTTGAGGCTAAACCACCAGGCCGCTGCGGTGATCGCCCAGCCGACCCACGGCCAGCGCAGTGATACGACTTTGACGAACAGGAACCAGTTCGTCAGGACGTGCAGGCAGACAGCAATCTGCAGGGCCCAGAAACTGATGATCAGAATCCACAACAAGAAGCCCAAGAATATTTGCACTCCCAGTGAAATACCGCGTGCCCACATCATGAATGCTGTTGTGGTGAGCCATAGGATGGTCGCCAAGAACAGCACCCATTGAACTGCTTTCTTCGGACCGGTTGCCGCCCTGATGTTAGGCAACATCTTGATCCGGGCACCCACGACCAGGACCCCGATAACCCCGGCGGCATACCCGGTAGCAAGGATATTGGGATAGTAGGCCGCCGCGCCCAGAAGTTCGCCGAGAAACTCAGGCGCGTGTGACATAGCCTGCGCGACAAGCTTGGCCGTCAAGTTGAGCGGCCATACCGAAGCGGCGAGGATTAAGAACGTGGCAATCATCATGGGGAGCATGCGGTGCAACCGCGCGCCGCGATTGCTGCGCTTGAAGTTCTCCCGAATCTCGCGATGCCACCGGTAGTACCGGCCGGCGCTGGTCCGTAGTTCCCGTGAGATGGTGACCATCCCTCTGCCCCCCGGATGTTGATGGCTTTGGGCATGAGTTTCTACGAGGGGTCTGACAACGTAGTCAATCGATGGCGGCGATCCGCGCGGGGAGCTTGGTCGTCCATTCCTTCAAATAGCAGTCCGCGGCTTCGGCTTGGCTATCGACGCTGAAGAACATCGCGGTCGCGCGCCTACCTAGCCGGGCGTTGATGCTCACGATGGCGACGGTGCGGCGCTGGCTAGGTCGAGCGTCGGAGCCCAGTTGTGGTCCAGTCGTCGAGTTCGGTGCAGAGCCCGTCGTGGCATAGGTGTGGCCGAGCCAGGCGAACAATGACCTGATGTGTGCATCGCGCGGCGCCGTCCGACTGGCGGTCGATACCGGCTGCCAGGAGGATTCCTGGCGATGGTCCAGTGATCAACCGTGTGCATGGCTTTGCAGCCCGTTGCCTCATCACTCGGCCACTCCGCCACTGGGATTGATGCCAGATCGCACTCGTTGAGCGGATGACGGGATTCGAACCCGCGACCCTCACCTTGGCAAGGTGATGCGCTACCAACTGCGCTACATCCGCGCGCCACGAGCGAGATCGCCCGTCGCGAAAGCGAACATTAGCCGACCGGTGCGTGCGGACACAAATCCTCGCTCTGATTTGCTTTGTGGGGCAACGTAAACAGTCCGGAGGGCAGTCCGTAGGATTCCTGAATGCCGCTCAACGTCGATGAGACGTTCTCCGTCTTCCGGATCGTTCGACTGCTGGGGTCAGGCGGGGCCGGGGAGGTCTACCTCGCGCAGCATCCCAGACGTCCTGACCCCGAGGCGCTGACGGTGCCACCCGACGAATGGTCCGGCGACCCCGAGTACCGGGAGAGGTTTCACCGCGAGGCAGATCTGGCCGCCACGTTGTGGCATCCCAGCATCGCCAAGGTCCGCGGTCACGGGGAGCACAACGGTCAGCTCTGGATCTCGACCGACTTCGTCGACGGGGCGAATCTCGCCGGTCTCCTCGATCAGCGATATCCCAACGGCCTGCCGCGCGAACAGGTTTTCGGCATCGTCATCGCGGTTGCCGGGGCACTCGACTACGCCCACAAGCACAGTTTGCCGCACCGCGACGTCAGCCCGGCCAACATCATCCTCAGTGATGCCACCGGTGCCACCGGGCCGCGTGCCGTTCTGGTTCGCCTCGGTGTCGCTCGCAACGTCGGGGCTGCCGACAACCCCGGCTATGCCGCACCGGAACAACTGGTGGGGGAGGATGTCGACGGCCGCGCCGACCAGTACGCCTTGGCCTGCACCGCGTACCACCTGCTGACCGGGACACAACTGTTCGCGCATGCCAACCCCGCCGTGGTGGTCAGCCGCCACGTCAACTCGAAGCCGCCGGAGTTGGCCGCCACCCGGCCCGAATTGGCCGATCTCGATCCGGTGTTTGCCAAAGCCCTCGCCAAGAACCCGGCTGAGCGATTCGCCAGCTGCGGTGCCTTCGCGCATGCCCTGGCTGATGAAACCCCGGTGCCCGCACTGACTTTGGCGCCGCCGGCACCGCCGGCACCTGGTCGACACGCGCCCGGGTATCGGTTGGCGGGGATGCCGGCCTGGGCGCCCGTGGCGGCGATCGCCGCTGTCGGCGTCGCCGTCGGTGTCGGGGCGTGGCAGCTGTGGCCGTCGGCTGATGCCGCAGCCAGCGAGCAGCCGAGCTCATCGCCGAGCACGGCCGTTGCCAGTGTGGCGAACGCGCCGATCGCGCTGCCGCCCGCCGACCCGGTCTTCGACGGCCTCTACCGCCTCGACTACGACAACCCGCACGCCAGCCTCAACGGCAACCCGTGGCCGGCGGCGGGAAACCAGATCGCAAGCTTCTGGTGGGCATTCCGGTCGGCCTGCAATCCCTCGGGATGTGTTGCGACCTCGACGCGCATGGACGGCACCAACCACGCCATCGCTTACGCCGAAGGTGGCGGCATGACAGCGGTATTCCGCTTCATCGACAACTCTTGGCAAGGTGATCCCGGAACCGGCACCCTGCCCTGTGAAGCGCCGAATCTCGGGCAAGCGCAGACCATGGAGACGGCATTGGCGTTGGCGCCGCAGCCCGATGGTGGGCTGGCCGGCGCGCAAACCACCACCATCCTGTCCAACGAGTGCGGACTACAAGGCGCGGTGATCAGCGTGCCCGTACACGCCACCCGGCTCGATGAGGTTCCACCGGGCAGCCCGATCGCCGACCCGGTCGCGGTCGCAGACCCGCTGCCGCCCGCTCCGCAGCTGCCTCCGCCATTGCCACTGCCACCTGGCCCACCGGTTGCTGCGCCGCCGCCGCCCGCTGTGCCTGCGTTGGCGCCGCCGGTGATCGCCCCGATCGTGCCGCCGCCCGGGGCACCCGCCGCCCCGGTGCCACCCCCACCGGCATAGGCCCCGAACCCACGGGCGAACGTTGGCTTGTGCGAGATACCAGCGGGTTGTCGAACCCAAGCCAACGTTGGGCGCGCAGGCGGGTCACGCCTCTGAATGGGCAAAAAAATAGCCCCTGGGCAGGGGCTATGGTGGTGCGCGATACTGGGATTGAACTTGTACCAATTCCAACGTGTCGAGTAACCGTCTGAACTGCATCAACAAGCATTCTGACCTGCTGATGTAGCTGAAGGCTCGCCAATCAGCCTTTGATCAGATGGGCACGCCGCAGACCGACAAATTGATTGCGGCGATTATTGCCGGCGAAGGCCCCATTGATGAGCTTCGCGCGGATGCTTTGGCCGAGCATGCCAGCGCGTCGATCGTCCATAAGGTTCACGATGCGGTATTCGAGCGGTCAATTCATATTCTGCATCAATTCGCGCCGTATCCCACTGTTCAAAAGAAGTTCAATGATGTGTGGGGTAAGTTCGCGAAGACCGCCGATCTGGTCAACGTCGATGAAACTGATTCGGAAGTCATTGGTGGGCTCGATCAGAAGCAATTGGCAGCGTGGCGTGATGCAAAAAACTATTCCGGTGAATTGAATAAGCTGATTGACGCGCTGACGGTTGCCGCGCAGCTTTCGGGCCAGGGCCATCCGCCGGGCACCGACGGCTCGGCCCCCAGCGTGAACTGGGATGCAAATTTCGAGCTGGGCCTGGTGGTCGATCCGACCGGGTTGCATGTCCGTCGGCTTTGGGAGGCTTACAGCGCTACCGGCCGGTGTGGTGCCTGGGCTGGTCTACATCGCCTCGGCGCCAAGGTCGGTGCGAAGGATCTGGCCGACTACGAACCGCAGCGCCG
The DNA here is from genome assembly GCF_001942625.1 of Mycobacterium syngnathidarum. GTDB lineage: Bacteria > Actinomycetota > Actinomycetes > Mycobacteriales > Mycobacteriaceae > Mycobacterium > Mycobacterium syngnathidarum. The sequence continues at coordinate 42,386 of NZ_MLCL01000068.1, read as the reverse complement.
ACCTCGGCCGACGCTGGAACGCCGCACTGATCGGGGTCTCGAAGTGATCGATCCAGAAGACGATCTTGTGGAAACTGCCGCATCGGCGGAGTGACGGAGACGCAGCCCCCCGGCCTCTTGCTCAACCGCCCCCGGCTTGGGCCGGGGGCGGTTTTGCCGTTACCGGGACGTTGACCGTCACCTCGACCATTCGTCGTTGGGTATCTCAACATGTTCTGACGGCCATGTGTTAGGGCATTCTTCGCGTAGCTCTTGGGCCGTTCCATACGTTTGCGTTCCTGCGTCGGCCACCTTCATTTGCAATTCAAAACGTGAGCTGTCCGAAGGCGGGTTAGCCAAGTCGTTCTGGAGGTCGGCCAGGTTGTCGAACCCCTTCGCCCACTCGTCAAGGTGCCCTTTGATCTCTGGGGTGGACACTGATCCCGCGCTAGCCCGCGCGTCGTTTCGCAGCGCTATCCAGTCGTCCGCCCTGGCGTTTCCGCTCAAGCTGGCGGTCGCGAGCTTGTTCCACTTGGACGCAAGTGCCCCTACCGTCTCGCAGTCCGCTGAATTAGCTGAGTCGGATGTCGAAGATTGATGAGATATCCACAGCGCACCTACCGTCACGATCACGGCGCAGAGCGCGGCGACAGTCACCCATGGCCACCGTCTTCTAAGCATGGACACGACCCTATCTGCCCCAAGCGCCAGGGTCGCTCGGAGACAGTTGGTGCATGCCGCCGAATGGGTTCGGGATATACATCGTCAGGCTCGGGTTGTCCGCCCGTGCTTGGTAGATCTCCGTGATGTCCGTGGGATTCCATTCGCCCAGGCCAAGTCGAATTGGGGGCACGCCGGCCATGTCGTTCTGTGGGGCGAATTGGATGATGTGCTCGGCTTCGTACTGGTAGTCCACCCATGTTGCCGGGTACCAGGTGCCGTCGCGTGCGATCCACCGAGTGTGGGCAGGCGAGCCGTTGTATTCTTCGCCCACGACGCGAAATCGGTACCCCTCTGAGCCGATCCAACCCGGTTTGACGCCCCACCCCTCGGGAGGTGCCCCCGAAGCAATCTCCTTGAGCCCGGATGGGTGCCCAGTGATGGGAGTTGGAAACTCCTTACTCCATGCCTTGGCCTCGGGCTGGCCCGATGGGGTGCCAGAACCCTGGTAGGGGTGGTCGTAGTCGATGTCCCACCGGCCACCGCCAGGGCGGGAGTCCGGGGGAGGCGGCGGCTCCCAGGGGTACGGGAACGGATCGCCAGGGGCCCCAGGTAGGTCGCCCAACGGGCCATCCTGCTTGAATCCGTCACCGAAGCTGGCGGCCTTGATCGTGCCGTTGTCGGCCCCGTCGAACGTGATCCCATCCAGCTCACTGGCTTTCGCGGTGAGGCGTTCCCCGATCGAGGTGTCGGCTGCCACCAGTTGCTCAGCGTTCCACCGGATATTCTCGGTGTGCTCGGCCAGGGCGCGGTTGCGGTCGATGGCCGAGTTGATGTCCCATCGGCGAGTATCGGTCACCCGGAGGTCTTCACTCACCCGGAATCCATCGGCTTCGGCCTCAGCGATCGCGGTGAGCGCCTTCTGCGCGGCGGCGCGCAGGTCCGCGACGCTGCTGTCCGCGAGATCGGCCGCAGCCCGCACCACTTCGCCGTGCCGGTCGACCACCGCAGTGTCGGCGGTGACCCGGTCCAGGGCGGCGTCCTTGGCAGTGCCCTCCCACTCGGTTCCACTGATGTTTTGGCGGTGCCGGGAGAACAGTTCCTCAAACTTGGCGGCGGAAGCGCGCCAACGTGTCGCGGCGGCTTCCAGATGGGTGATGTCCCAGTTTTCGAGCTGCGAGCGCGTCAACCCAGCGCCACCGTCGGACGCGGGGCTCACACGGTCCTCGCGACGGCGTCGGCCCCGTCATCATCTGTGCGGCGATACACCCCACTGCCCACCTTCATGTACTCCGAGTGGTTGCTGACCCGCGCGGCTTGCCGGTCGCGCGCCGACGCCAGCGCCGCATCGATCGCCGACACCCCAGCGTGGCTGGGCTGGGACCCGCTACCTTCACCGGCCGCGCCAGTCGATGCCAACGTGGCCGCAACCGCATCGCCCTGTGCCGCTGCTGCGCTCAGCGAACCGGTGTCAACGTGTAGGTGTGCCATGTTCCCCCCCTTGATCTTGACGTTACTACGCTAGATGGTCGATATGGCGAAGCCCCCGGCAATCAGAGGCATTGATGCGCCGGGGGCTTCTTGTTTCGTAGGGGATTAGGTCATGGGGGCACCTGCGTGGCTGAACACCGGCACATCGGCCTGTACGGCGTCGGCTCGCATCTCAGCTTCGGCGCCCTGCAGCACCGCGACCAGTTCACTCAGAGCCCCAGGGGAGTAGTGCCCGGCGTCGATCCCGTTGACTGCGAGGGATAGGTACCGCTTTACGCGCCGGTCTGGTGTTTGGATGCCCTCGATGCGGGCCTCTACAAGCGGACTCGTCACGCCAAACCCGAGACTGTTGTCTGTCACTGGCTGGACTGTGCGGACGGCTGCGGCGAACCACCGGAAGATCAGGCCATCCCAGTTTTCGGGGGCCGCTACCTCGATAGCGCCCGCTGGCGGTGAGTAGTCCGCGCAGAACGCGCAGAGGTCGGCGGTAGTTGGTTGGTTGCAGGTGCGGCAAGGGTGTTCGCTGCCGACACCCTTGGGGTTGTCCGAGTTCATGGACACTCTTACGGGGGTGTCGGCGGTGGTCGACAACCTTTGAGTGTGATTAGGCATTGTTCGGTTCTCCCTACATATAGGGGTCACTCGAAACGTTGTTGCATGGATGTTGTATGCGAATTGGTGAGAAGTTCTAACTAGTACCTCTGACCTACGGTAATGGTGGTGCGCGATACTGGGATTGAACCAGTGACCTCTTCCGTGTCAGGGAAGCGCTCTCCCGCTGAGCTAATCGCGCGGGGTGAAACTCTTACTTGGAGGTGGAGACGGGAATCGAACCCGTGTGCACGGCTTTGCAGGCCGTTGCCTCACCACTCGGCCACTCCACCACTGGGGTTGATGCCACACATCGCACCTTCGAGCGGATGACGGGATTCGAACCCGCGACCCTCACCTTGGCAAGGTGATGCGCTACCAACTGCGCTACATCCGCGCGCCACGAGCGAGATCGTCGCCCGTCGCGATGCAGAACATTAGTCCACCGACGTGCGCAGACACAAATCCCCATTACGGGAGGGCAAAGCGCGGCCAAAAACGGTGTTTCAGAACAGGTGGTAAGCCTCCCGTGAGAGGGCGAACCCGTGGCGGGTCTTTGTGTCACGGCAGGTGATACCGGTGCCGGCGCTCTCGCATCGCAGGGTCCCGGCCGTGATCGAATCTCCGTATCCCAGTTCGGTGTCCGTGCTCAACGCGGTGTCGCCCGCGCAGACGAACTCCGCCGGCCGGCCCGGGCGCAGCGTCATGCCCTGGCCGTACGCGAGCTCGCAACTGGCGGGGCGCAGCGGCGGCGCCCAGCTACGGTCGCGGATATCGCAGCGCGCCATCGACGCGTCGAGGTGGCAACCCACGTTGCCCGACGGCGAGGTGAACGCCGTCGGCTCTCTGACCTGCCGGTTCACCACGCCGGCGACACTGTGGAAGTTCGGCGTTACACCAACCGGCCGATCTGTCATCGGCGTCGGGGCGCTGTGGCATCCCGAAAATAGGGCACTAGCAGCAAAAACTGCACCGCCGACGGCCGGCCAGCGGGCCCGCAGGTGAACCATGACGGGTGACCATACGCCCGCATCAACGTGCATATTTGGCAAATCGAACAAGTCGATTCGGCGGATACCGATTCGGGTCCGCCCCGGAATGCGTGCTAGTGTTCGACGTCGTTCCCACGGTCTCGTAGCTCAGTGGGAGAGCGTCCGCCTCACACGCGGAAGGTCGCTGGTTCGAACCCAGCCGGGACCACCATCGCCACCGACGGCTTCGGAGAAATCCGGGGCCGTTTTTTTGTGGCCGGACACACGTCGCGTCCGCACCGGGAGTTGTCGCGGTGATTCGGTAGGGTCCTCCGACGTGACTCAGAGCGTGACCGTCGGAACCATCAAATCCGTAACCGCCCGTCTGGCCGAGGAACTCGCCGTGGGCGAGGGACAGGTCGTTGCCACGGTGGGACTCTTGGACGAGGGCGCGACGGTCCCGTTCATCGCGCGGTACCGCAAGGAGGTCACCGGCGGCCTCGACGACGGTCAGCTACGCACTCTGGAGGAGCGCCTGGGCTACCTGCGTGAGCTCGACCAGCGCCGTGAGGCCGTGCTGGCCTCGATCGAGGAGCAGGGCAAGCTCACCGACGAGTTGCGGGCTGCCTTGATGGCCGCCGAGACCAAAGCCCGGGTCGAAGACATCTACCTGCCGTACAAGCCCAAGCGGCGCACCAAGGCCCAGATCGCCAAGGAAGCCGGCCTTGAGCCGCTGGCCGAGCGGCTGTTGGCCGATCCGACGCTGGTGCCCGACGAGGTGGCCGGTGAGTTCCTCAACGACGACGTGGCCGACGCCGCCGCGGCGCTGGAAGGCGCTCGCCACATCATCATCGAGCGGGCTTCCGAGGATGCCGAGCTGGTCGGCGCCACCCGTGAGAAATTCTGGGCCGACGGCTCGCTACGCACCGGCCCGTGGTCCGAAGAGGCAGCGAAAAGCCCTGCCGCACAGAAGTTCCGCGATTACTTCGAGTTCTCCGAACCGCTGGAGAACATGCCGTCGCACCGGGTGCTCGCGGTGTTGCGCGGTGAGAAGGAGCAGGCGCTGTCAGTGAACTTCGACGGCGGCGAGGATGAGCAGTACCAGGCGATGATCGCCCAGTCCCTGGGCATCGACATGACCGCCAAGGCGCCCGCCACGGCGTGGTTGGCCACCACCGTGCGGTTGGCCTGGCGGGCCAAGCTGATGATCTCGGCTGCCGTGGACGCGCGTGTCCGGCTGCGTCAGCGCGCCGAGGAAGAAGCCGTTGCGGTGTTCGCCCGCAATCTCAAAGACCTGCTGCTGGCCGCACCGGCCGGCACCCGCGCCACCCTCGGGCTGGACCCGGGTTTCCGGACCGGCGTGAAGGTCGCCGTCGTCGACGCCACCGGCAAGGTCGTCGACACGTGCGCGATCTTCCCGCACCAGCCGCAGAAGCAGTGGGACCAGGCCAAGGCCACGTTGGCGGCCCTGATCGCCCGGCACAACGTCGAGTTGATCGCCGTCGGCAACGGCACCGCTTCACGCGAGACCGACGCGTTGGCCGGTGAGCTGATCGCCGACATCCGAGCGGCTGGGGCCAAGGCACCGGCCAAGGCCATGGTCAGCGAGGCCGGTGCGTCGGTGTACTCGGCCTCCGAGTACGCGGCCCGGGAGATGCCGAACCTCGACGTGACGCTGCGCGGTGCGGTTTCGATCGCTCGTCGCCTGCAGGATCCGTTGGCCGAGTTGGTCAAGATCGATCCCAAGTCGATCGGTGTCGGCCAGTACCAGCACGACGTGACGCCTGGCTCGCTGGCGCGCAGCCTCGACGCCGTGGTCGAAGACGCCGTGAACGCGGTGGGCGTGGACCTCAACACGGCCTCGGTGCCGCTGCTGTCCCGGGTATCGGGGGTGACCGAATCCCTGGCCGAGGCCATCGTCGCGTACCGCGAGAGCGCCGGCGCGTTCCGCAGCCGCAAGGCGCTGCTGGATGTTCCGCGCCTGGGCCCCAAGGCATTCGAACAGTGCGCGGGGTTCCTGCGGATCCGGGACGGGGAGGACCCGCTGGACGCGTCCGGCGTGCACCCCGAGTCCTACCCGGTGGTGCGGCGCATCCTGGACCGCTCCGGGGTGACGCTGGCCGAACTGATCGGTGACGAACGCACCCTGCGGAAGCTCAAGCCCGCCGATTTCGCCGACGAACGATTCGGTGTGCCGACGGTGACCGACATCCTGGCCGAGCTCGAAAAGCCCGGACGTGACCCGCGTCCGGCGTTCTCCACCGCCACCTTCGCCGCCGGCGTCGAGAAGGTCGCCGACCTCAAGCCCGGAATGGTGCTCGAGGGGGTGGTGACCAACGTGGCGGCGTTCGGTGCATTCGTCGACGTGGGTGTGCACCAGGACGGCCTCGTGCACGTCTCGGCCATGGCTGACCGGTTCATCTCCGACCCGCACGAGGTGGTGAAGTCGGGTCAGGTGGTCAAGGTCAAGGTGGTCGACGTCGATGTGGACCGGCAGCGGATCGGACTGAGCCTGCGGCTCAACGACACCCCGCAGCGCGAGCAGGGCAAGCGGCCCGAGCGCGGTGGTCAGGGCGGCCAGAACCGCCGAGACGGCGGCAATCAGGGTCGTGGCGGGCGAAATCAGAACCGTGGCAACAATTCCGGTCGTCGCGAATCGAATCAGCCGATGGGCTCGATGGCCGAGGCGCTGCGCAACGCGGGCTTCGGCAAGTAGCGGCTACGGCGTCTGCTCCGGGGCCTGATCGGCCCCGGAGTGGTGACTGCGCCAAGACCGGTAGCCGCGATGGGCGGCGAACGCCCCGATGACTGCCGTGATGCACCACACCCCGATCGCGGTGTAGGCCAACGGGGCCGACAGATCACCGATCGACGCGCCGAGTGCGGTGTAGACGAACGCGCGCGGCACCGAACCGATGAACGCCCCAGCTGCCATCTGCCACAACGGCACGCCGAATGCGCCGAAGGCGTAGGAGGCGAGCGCGTCGGACACGCCGGGAACGAAACGCTGCCCGACCACCGCCCACAAGCCGCCCCGCTCGATCTGGTGATCCAGCCGATCCGCGCGTTGTGCCCCGAGTAAGGCCCGGGCGCTGTCGCGGCCCGCGCGCCGGCCGATCAGGCTGGCCACCACCGCCGTGCCGACCGTGGCGCCCAGGGTCACGAATGTGCCCAGTACCGGACCGAACAACACACCGCTGCCCGCGGCCAGGATCGGGCCGGGCACGAACAGCGCTCCGAGGCAAGCAGACATCACGATGTAGGCCAGGGGAGCGGCCGGCCCGGCCGAGGCGACCAGGGCCCGCATGTTGTCGACATCGATGACGCGGGCCACGGCCACCAGATAGAACAGGCCGAACAGGAACGCCGCGAACGCGACGAGCCGCAGGATGTGCGGTCGCCGGTTGGCGCCAGGGGAGTCGTCGTCAGCCATCGCGGCCACGATTCTTCCCTACATCCAGGGCGTCAGCCGGGGCCGCGGTCACCTGCCGGCGTGTTGGTGCAGGTGCAGCGCCGGGTCGCCGGTACCGACCGCATGACTTCGGCGGCGTGCTGACCGCAGCCGTCCCAGGTGGTCTTGCCGCAGCTCGGGCATTTCACCGGATAACACATCGGCGTGCGCTTTCAGCTCGTGGTGGTGGAACTCGTGGCTTTGCGGGCCGCGATTTTCGCACGGACCTGGTCCATGTCGAGGTCTGCGATCTGGGAGATGAGATTCTCCAGTGCTACCGGTGGCAGCGCCCCTGGTTGGCTGAACACCAGGACTCCTTCGCGGAAGGCCGCGATGGTGGGGATGGATCGGATGCCCATCAGGGCGGCAAGCTCACTCTCCTGCTCGGTGTCGACCTTGGCGTGAACAATCTCGGGATGGTTGGTGGCCGACCGCTCGAAGGTCGGAGCGAAAGCCCGGCACGGGCCGCACCAGGAAGCCCAGAAGTCGACGAGCACGATGTCGTTGGTGCGGATCGTGGATTCGAAGTCGGCGTAGCCGAGGTTGCGGATGGTCATTGGGTACTCCTTGGATCAGTTCGTTCGAATCAAGTCAACATACCCCTGGGGGTATATATTCCAATCGGATGGTTCCCACTTCCAGGGGGTCTCTGGGCGGTAGCGTGGCAGAAGAAACGTGTCCTTGACGGGCGTGCGACGACGCGGCGAAAGAGGCCACAACATGGAAATCGCTTTGGTGACCACGACGACGGGCCCGTTCGAGGAGGCCGTTGCCCGCACTCGAGACGCGCTGGCCCAGCAAGGATTCGGTGTTCTGACGGAGATCGACATCCGGGCGACGCTGAACGCCAAGTTGGGTGGCGACGCCGGTGATCGGTTGGGTGACTATCTGATCCTCGGTGCCTGCAACCCCCAGTTCGCCCAGCAGGCCCTCAGTGCCTACCGGCAGATCGGTGTGCTGTTGCCGTGCAATGTGGTGCTGCGCACCGCTCCGGGGGATGATGCCGTGGTCGTCGAGGCGATGAATCCGAACCTGATGGCCGAGGTCACCGATGAGCCGAAGTTGGTCGACATCGCCGCCGAGGTCGGCCGGCGGCTACAGGCGGCGCTCGACAGCCTCTAGGTCCGTAAGTTGATACCCATGGATACCCCGATCGCTGTGGTCACCGGGGCGAGTCGCGGCGCGGGCCGCGGCATCGCCGCAGCCCTGCTCGCCTCGGGTTGGCGGGTGTATGTCACCGGACGGACGGTGACCGATCCGGGGGAGGGTGGCATCGCCGTTCAGGTCGACCACGCCGACGACGCGGCAGTGGGTGCGTTGTTCCAGCGGATCGGCGAGCAGGAGGGCCGGCTGGACCTCCTGGTCAACAACGCGGCCGCCGTCCACGACGACCTGGTCAACCCGAAACCGTTCTGGGAGAAGCCGATCGAGCTGGCTGATGTGCTCGACGTCGGATTGCGCTCGGCCTATGTGGCGTCCTGGCATGCCGCGCCGCTGCTGCTCGCGGCGGACAAGGGCATGATCGTGTTCACCTCGTCGCCCGGATCGGTCTGCTATATGCACGGTCCCGCTTACGGGGCGCAGAAGGCCGGGGTGGACAAACTGGCCGCAGACATGGCGGTCGACTTCGCCGACACCGGCGTGTCGACGGTGTCGATCTGGATGGGCATCCTGCTGACCGAGAAGCTCAAGGCCGCGTTCACCGGCCACCCGGATGCACTGGCCAAGACCGCCGAGCACGCCGAGACCCCGGAGTTCACCGGATATCTGATCGACGCGTTGTACCGGGATCCGGAGCTGGCCCAAATGTCCGGGCACACCGTGATCGGCGCCGAGCTCGCAACCCGCTACGGCCTGACCGACGAAGGCGGACGCGTGCCGCCGTCGCACCGGGACATGCTGGGCGCGCCGAGGGAGCCGAGCTCGGCCATCGTCCGATAATCAGCGCCGAAACCCGCTGTGGCTGCGGATCAGTGGCAGCGTCGCGAGTGTGGCGAATCCGGGCTCGGCGTCACACACCTCGGGTACCGCGTTGAGGACCTGCATCGCCGTGGCCACGTTGGCCGCCCGCACATGCTGGGCCATCGTGGCCTCGCGGGTGAAACTGGCCAGGGTGAAGAAGTGCGTCTGCATGGACGGGTCACCCTCGATGGTCAGTGTCCAGCCGTGTTTGGGCCGTGGCCAGTGATCGGGGTATTCGTTGCCGACCGTCCATAAGGTCTCGATCTCGATGAGCGGTTCGCCGTCGCGTACGCCCACCCAGTTCCACCGTTGCCCGGCGGTGGTTCCGGCAGCCAGCAGGTTGTCGAAGATCTGGTGGTCGTGACGTGCGGCGACGGCCTCCACCGATGAGGTGACCCCGTCGATACCAGCACCCAGGGCATCAGCCAGGAGCCACACCTGCTCGGTGAACAGTTCGTTGTTGAAGGCCAGGAACTCGGTTGTCTCGACGCCGATCTCGTCCACGGGGCGGCCGAACGACATGTTGTCGAAAGTGATGTGGGTGCTGTCGTAGTCCGACCAGTCGGCACGCTCCTGCAGGGTGATCTTGTCGATCCGGCGGCTCATCCCTGACAGCACCAGAGGCAGGGCGCCGGACAGGTTGCCCGGGTTGATCCCGCTGCCGTGCACGGTCGTGCCGCCTGCCGTGCAGGCCGCCTGCAGCCGATCTCGGTCGGGCGCGGGCATCCGCTGCGGATGGAACAGGAAGGCCGTCGTCACCACGTTCTTGCCGCCGGCCAACAGGGCGCACACGTCGTCCAGATCAGTGGTCCGCGGGGTGTAGACGACGCAGTCGGCTGCCAGGTCCAGGATGGCCGTTACGTCGGTGGTAGCGCGGAGGCCGACCGGTTCCCGGCCCAGCAGCTCGCCGACGTCGACACCGTTTTTGGCGTCCGAGTACACGCGGACCCCGACCAGGTCCAGGTCGGGACGGTCGTCCAGGATCGCCGCCAGCGTCTCGACCCCGACTGCGCCCGTACCCCACTGAATTACCCGATATGCCATAGCTTTCCGCCTTCGATGTTGCTGCCGGGAGGTAGTTCGTCAGGCTAGCCAATCTGCGGCCCGGTGTACGGCGGTCGGAGAAATCGGGCTAGGTCAGCAGCCCTTCCGAGATCAGCCAGTCCCGCGCCACGATGGCCGGGTCCTCGCCGTCACTGTCGACCTTCGCATTCAGTGTCATCATGGTCTCGTTGGTGAGTCGCGGATTGAGCTGCGCGAAGATTTCGGCGAGTTCGGGATGGGCGTCGAGCAGGGCGGTGTCGATCACCTCGGTGAGGTTGTACAGCGGGAAGAACTGCTTGTCGTCCTCGAGGACCCGCAGGTTCAGGGTCGGGATACGGCCATCGGTGGTGAACACCTCGCCGAAGTTGCAATCACCGTTGGCGGTTGCGGTGTAGATGACACCGGTGTCCAGGTGGATCACCCGGCCAAGCTTGGCCCGGGTCAGCCCGTAGGTCCTCAGCATCGGCACGAATCCGTCGTTGCGGTTGGCGAATTCGCTCTCCACGCAGAACGTCAGCGCCTGCCGGGGGAGCCCGGTGAGGTCGGACAGTTTGGTCACTCCGAGTCGCTGGGCCTCGGACTCGCGGATCGCGAAGGCATAGGTGTTGTTCATCGGTGCCGGCGGCAGCCAGCTCAAGTCGTTGGCCTGGTCGGCTTCGTCGACAGCCTGCCACTGGGCGACGGGGTCCTTGATCGGCTCCTCGTTGCCCATGTAATTGATCCAGCCGGTGCCGGTGTATTCGGGTGAGATGTTCGCGGTCCCGTCCAGCATGGCCTGGCGTACCCCGAAACTGCCCGGTGTGTTGGTCATGTTGGTGACGTCGGCGCCGACGGCGTTGAGGATGATCGACAGCATGTTGCCGAGGATCAGCTGCTCGGTGAAATCCTTGGCGGCCACCGTGATCGGCACACCCTCCAGTGAGTCGTAATGCTGGATGGTTCCCGGTTTCGCCTTGAGCACCGCACCACTGGCCGACCGCAGCCCGCACCCGGCCGCCAGCAGAACCACCAGGGCCAGCGCGACGAGCCGTAGGCTGCGATGCATCAGAGTCCCTTCGGCGCCGCGACCATCTCGACAACGCGCGCGAGCCAGTCGATGAACAGCGCCAGTGCGGCAACCAGGATGGCGCCCACCACCAGGGTGACGGTCTGTTGCAGCTTGATGCCGGTGGTGATGAGCTGGCCCAGCCCGCCACCTCCGGTGAACGAGGCCAGGGCCGCCGTACCGACGATGAGCACCAGCGCGGTGCGCACCCCGGCGACGATCACCCGCAGCGCCAGCGGCAACTCCACCTTGACGAGCGTGGCGAACGCCGACATCCCCATGCCGCGGGCCGCCTCGATCACCCGCCGGTCGACACCGTCGAGGCCGATGACGGTGTTGGCGACGATCGGCAGCGCACCGTAAACCGTCAGCGCCACAACGGCACCCATGCTGCCGATCCCGAACAACACCGCTCCGAGGGCGATCAACCCGATCGCGGGTGCAGCCTGTCCGAAGCCGGCCACGGTGATGATCGGCGCCGAATAGCGCCGCATCGGCCCGCGGGTCAGCGCGATCCCGAGCGGGATTGCCACCAGGCAGGTCAGGACCGTGGCGGCCAGGCTGATCGCCATGTGTTGACGCAACAGCGTCAACAGGTTGCCGACCCCGAGGGACCGCTGTTCGGATTCCGAGACATGGGCGATGTTGACGTAGGCGAGCGAACCCAGCACGGCCACAACGCAGACCAGTGGTTGCACCAGCCACCGTCCCAGGCCCAGCCGCGACGTCGGCTCGGCCGGTAGGGCCGAGGCCTCGGTCTGCGGCGCGGTGGCGGTCATGAGGTCGGCTCCGCGGACTGGGCGGCACTGCGCACCTCGGCCATCGCATCCATGATCGTCTCCACCCGGATCACGCCCCGGTAGACGTTGCGCCGACCCGTCACCACCACCACGCCGTGCGAGGAGGTCAGCATGACATCCAAAGCATCGTTGAGTGTCGAAGCCAGGCTGACCTTTTCGAGATCCTCATCGCGGGTGACCTGCTGCAGGGAGCGTGGGTCGTCGAGCTCGGTCAGCGACATCCAACGCAGCGGCCGGTCCTGCCCGTCGAGCACGATGACGTGTTCACGCTCGATGGCCTGTGCGGCGCGGACCGCCGCGGCAGGATCTCCGCCGACATGGGCGACGGCGGCCTCGTGCAAATCGACGTCACGGACCCTGGTCAGAGTCAGCTGTTTGAGTGCGGCGCCGTGCCCGACGAAGCCGCGGACGAAGTCGTTGGCCGGATTGGCCAAGATGTGTTCGGGGGTGTCGTATTGAACGATCTCGGAACCCTGCCGCAGGATCGCGATCTTGTCGCCGAGTTTGACCGCCTCGTCGAAGTCGTGGGTGACGAACACGATCGTCTTGCGCAGCTCATCCTGCAGGCGCAGCAGCTCGTCCTGCAGGCGCTGGCGGGTTATCGGGTCGACGGCGCCGAACGGCTCGTCCATCAGCAACACCGGCGGGTCGGCGGCCAGAGCCCGAGCCACCCCGACGCGTTGCTGCTGACCGCCGGAGAGCTCGCGCGGATAGCGGTCGCGATACTGCGCCGGGTCGAGGTTCACCAGATCGAGCAGTTCGTCCACCCGCGCCGATATCTGCTCCTTGTCCCACTTCAGCAGCCGCGGGACGATCGCGATGTTGTCCCCGACCGTGAAATGGGGGAACAGGCCGGCCCCTTGGATGACGTAGCCGATATGGCGGCGGAGTTGGTCGGGGTTGTGATGGGTGACATCGTCGTCGCCGATCAGGATGCGCCCGCTGGTCGGTTCGATCAGCCGGTTGATCATCTTCATCGTCGTGGTCTTGCCACAACCTGACGGACCGACGAGCATCACGATCTCCCCGGCCGGGAACTCCATCGTGATGTTGTCCACTGCCGGAGCGCTTTTGGCGTCGTAGCGTTTGGTGACCCCGTCGAGCAGAATGCGCACGCCACTGATCTCGGAGGCGTCGCCGGATTCGGAAACGTCGGTCGCCGGGTCAGACACGGATCCCCCTCGGTGTGGTCAGGCGGGTGATGACGTTGAGCACGGTGTCCAAAACGATTGCCAGGATCAGGATGCCGACGGTGCCGGCCACGATCGAGTTGGTCGCATTGGCGCCCCCGGTGCGGGAGATACCGGAGAAGATGTAGCCGCCGAGTCCGGGCCCGAGCGCATAGGCCGCGATGGCGGCGATGCCCATCAGCATCTGCGCTGATACGCGCACGCCGGTCATGATGACCGGCCACGCCAGGGGCAGCTCGAGACGGACCAGTGTGGACAGGCGGCCCATTCCCATCCCGCGGGCGGACTCGACGAGGGTGCGATCCACCCCGGTCAATCCGACCAGAACATTGCGGAGGATCGGCAGGAATCCGAAGAACACCAGCATGATCACCGACGGCAGCACCCCGATGCCCACGATGCCGACCAGCACACCGAGCAATGCGTACGACGGGATTGTCAGGCCCACCGACGTCAGCACGTTCCCGAGCGCACTACCCCACGGAGAGCGGTAGATCAGCACTCCGACCAGCAGTGCGGCGACGGTGGCGAGGAGCAGGGTTTGCACCACCAGGCTCATGTGCTGATACGCGAGGAAGGACAGGATCGACCAACGGTCCCGGACAAACTCGAAAAAGCCCATCAGCTCTGCAGCGCCTCACTTCGGTTACCCGAGGACAGCGGTATGCCGTCGCCAGGCAAAACGAGCCTAGCGAACGTGGGCAGCCCGCCGAGGCATTAAGCGCGTATCGGCGGGGCAGGAACCCGTGTGCGACCACGGATGTGGCGGCAGTCGTTTCAGATCCCGGTCAGATAGCGGCGTGTCACCACCCGCTGCAGCAACCGCGTCACCGGCCCGCCCAACCGGCTCCACCAGGTGGCCGGCCGGGAGAATGCGACCACCTCGGCATGCACCTCGTCGGTCGTCGGGTCGTAGCGGACCGAGAACAACTCCTCGCCGGACTCGGGATGCCCGGCCAGGGTGCCGTAGGCGAAGCCCCGCCGATCGGGTTCGTCGAGCACGTAGACCACCCGGCACGGCGCCGGCACCGGACCGAGGCGGACCAGCAACTCGGTGCTCACGCCGGCGGCCTCGGTGGTGGCTTGTACGCGCAGGCCGGCGCCGCGTTGCATGCCCCAGTGCAACACGGAATCGGCGGCCGTCTCGAAGCGTGCGCGGCCGGTACCGATCACCTCCGTGGCCCGGATGTGGCGATAGCCGGCGGGCGGGTCGCCCGCGGTGGCGCCCACCTCCGGATAGGTCAACGACAGCCGTGCCAGGTCGTGCAGTTTCACGTCACCACCATGGCACTAATACGGTGGTTTCGTGGCCACAGAAACAGCGCACCCCGGCGGAGGATTCAACCCGCCCGAGCCCACCGATCGCGGCGGGCCCGATTACGGACGCTTCATCGAGGCGGTACGCACCCTGGGGGACCACGCACGCAGCGCCGACGCCCCGGACGAGGTGATCACCGAGGCGGCCGACCTGATCGAGAAGGTGTCCGCGCTGCTGGCCCCGTACGAAGCCGACGAATGGAATTCACCGTCCGGTCGGCGACTGGACCTGCCCAATCGTGGCAACGTCAACAACGTGCCGGTGCATCTGGAGCAAACCGCCGACAACCGGATCGCCGGGACGGCCCGCTTCCGGCGGTTTCACCTCGGTCGCAACGGGGCGGTACACGGCGGTTCGCTGGCGTTGCTGTTCGATTCACTGCTCGGTTACACCGCGGCCAAACTGACCGGCAGCATGTATCAGCGCACGGCGTATCTGCACGTCAACTACCGCCAGATCGCCCCGATCGAGAAAGAGCTGCAGGTGCAGGCCGGCATCAACCGCATCGAGGGGCGCAAGATCTACGTCGAGGGACGCCTGCTCGACGGCGACGACGTGCTCACCGAGGCCGAGGCGTTGTTCGTGCGGCTCAAGCCGGGGCAGCCATGAGTGTGGCGGCCAACCTCGCCGAGGTGAAGCGGCGCTGGACGAGCTGGCGGGAGGGGTTGCGCTCGCGCCCGGCCGTCGATTTCACCTACCGCATCGTGGTCGGCGTCGTCGGCACGCTCGTGCTGGCGGTCGGGATCGTGGCGATCCCGTATCCGGGCCCGGGCTGGGCCATCGTGTTCCTCGGGCTGGCGATCCTGGCCAGCGAATTCGACTTCGCCAAGCGGGCGCTGCGTTATGTCCGGGCCCGCTACGACGCCGTGATGGCCTGGTTCGACCGCCAGCACATCGCGGTCAAAGGTGTCAGTGCGGCTTTCACCGGACTGGTGGTGCTCGGCACGCTGTGGCTGTTCGGCGTGATCGGCTTCGCGGCGGGTCTGGTCGGGTTTGATCAGGAGTGGCTCAAGAGCCCTATCGGGATCGGGTCCTGATCAGGCCACCGATAGCATGGTCGCGTTCGCATTAGCCCACGCATGGTAGGAGACTCCCCGATGAGCGCCGCCCCCAGCCCAGCCCCCGCTGCCCCGATCCGGGTCGCGGCCGGGACCACCGCCGGCGCGGCGGTGCGCGAGGCGGGCCTGCCCAGCCGCGGAGCCCCTGATGCGATCGTGGTGGTGCGCGACAGCGAGGGCCGCCTCCGCGACCTGTCCTGGACCCCGGACGCCGATGTCGAGGTGACGCCGGTGGCCGCCGACACCGAGGACGGCCGCAGCGTGATCCGGCACTCCTGCGCCCACGTGCTGGCCCAGGCCGTGCAAGACCTGTTTCCCCAGGCCAAACTCGGCATCGGCCCGCCGATCACCGACGGCTTCTACTACGACTTCGACGTCGCCGAGCCGTTCACGCCAGAGGACCTGGAGAAGCTCGAAAAGCGGATGGCCAAGATCGTCAAGGACGGTCAGCTGTTCTCCCGGCGCGTCTACGACTCCAAGGACCAGGCCCGCGAGGAACTGGCCAACGAGCCCTACAAGCTGGAGTTGGTCGACGACAAGTCGGGTGACCCGGATGTGATGGAGGTGGGCGGCGACGAGCTGACCGCCTACGACAACCTCAACGCCCGCACCAAGGAGCGGGTGTGGGGCGATCTGTGCCGCGGTCCGCACATCCCGACCACCAAGTACATCCCGGCGTTCAAATTGACCCGCAGCAGCGCTGCGTATTGGCGCGGCGACCAGACCAACGCCAGTCTGCAGCGGGTGTACGGCACGGCCTGGGAGTCGCAGGAGGCCCTTGACCGCCACCTCGAGCTCATCGAGGAGGCGCAGCGTCGCGACCACCGCAAGCTCGGTGTCGAGCTGGACCTGTTCAGCTTCCCCGACGAGCTCGGCTCCGGCCTGCCGGTGTTCCATCCCAAGGGCGGTGTCATCCGCAAGGAGCTGGAGGACTACTCGCGGCGCAAGCACTCCGAGGCCGGCTACGAGTTCGTCAACACCCCCCACATCACCAAGGAACACCTCTACATCACCTCGGGCCACCTGGAGTGGTACGCCGACGGCATGTACCCGCCGATGCACATCGACGCGGAGTACAACGAGGACGGCACGGTGCGCAAGCCCGGGCAGGACTACTACCTCAAGCCCATGAACTGCCCCATGCACCACCTGATCTACCGGGCGCGGGGCCGCTCCTACCGTGAACTTCCGTTGCGGCTCTTCGAATTCGGCTCGGTGTACCGCTACGAGAAGTCCGGTGTGGTGCACGGCCTGACCCGGGTGCGCGGCATGACCCAGGACGACGCACACATCTACACCACGCGTGAGCAGATGCGCGACGAGCTCACCTCGCTGCTGCAGTTCGTACTCGACCTGCTCTCGGACTACGGCCTGGACGACTACTACCTGGAGTTGTCCACCAAGGATCCCGACAAGTATGTGGGCTCCGACGAGATGTGGGACGAGGCCACCGAAACCCTGCGCTCGGTCGCCGAGGCCTCGGGACTGGAGCTGGTGCCGGATCCGGGCGGGGCGGCGTTCTACGGCCCCAAGATCTCGGTTCAGGTCAAGGACGCGCTGGGCCGCAACTGGCAGATGTCGACGATCCAGTTGGACTTCAACATGCCCGACCGTTTCGAGTTGGAGTACACCGCTGCCGACGGCAGCCGCCGGCGTCCCGTCCTGATCCACCGAGCCCTGTTCGGCTCGATCGAACGATTCTTCGGCGTGCTCACCGAGCATTACGCGGGCGCGTTCCCGGCTTGGCTGGCGCCGGTGCAGGTGGTCGGTATCCCGGTCGCCGATGCGCACCTTGACTACCTGTATGACGTTGCCGCCCAGCTCAAGTCGCGCGGGGTCCGGGTCGAGGTGGATGGCAGCGACGACCGGATGGCGAAGAAGATCGTCAACCACACCAATCAGAAGGTGCCGTTCATGCTGCTGGCCGGTGACAAAGACATCGATGCGAGCGCGGTCAGCTTCCGGTTCGGTGACCGCACGCAGATCAACGGCGTTCCACGCGACGAGGCCGTGGATGCGATCGTGGAGTGGATCGCCGAACGCAACAACGCGGTGCCGACGGCAGACCTGGTACGGGTGGGCTTGCGATGAGCGCTTGCGCGAAGAGCCGACAGGTCGCGCGGTGACGGGGGACGAGCGGTCGATCATCGACCACGGGGTGGGCGAGCCGGATCACCTGCAGCGGCTGTGGACGCCGCACCGCATGAGTTACATCGTCGATGCAGTCAAGGGCGACACCAAGATGGGGTCGGCCGGTTCGTCCCAACCGTTCACCGACATCCCCGAGATGTCCGACGAGGACGGACTCATGGTGGCCCGCGGTGAACTCGTGTACGCCGTGCTCAACCTTTACCCGTACAACCCGGGTCATCTCATGGTGGTGCCCTATCGCCGGGTGTCCGAGCTGGAAGACCTCACCGAGGCCGAGAGTGCCGAGTTGATGGCATTCACGCAGAAGGCGATTCGCGTCATCAAGGCGGTCTCGCGCCCGCACGGCTTCAACGTCGGCTTGAACCTGGGCACCTCGGCCGGCGGATCACTGGCCGAGCACCTGCACATGCACGTGGTGCCGCGGTGGGGCGGCGACGCGAACTTCATCACGATCATCGGTGGCGCCAAGGTCATCCCGCAGTTGCTGAGTGAGACCCGGGAGCTGCTGGCTGCGGAATGGGCTCGGCAGCCATGAGCAACCTGTTCCTGATGAGTCGGGCGGCCTACGCCAAGTTGTCGCGGCCGGTGGCCAAGGCTGCGCTGCGCGCGGGCCTGAGTCCCGACATCGTCACCATCGTCGGAACCGCCGGGTCGGTGACTGCCGCGCTGACGTTGTTCCCGATCGGTCAGTTGTGGTGGGGCGCGTTCGCGGTGTTCGTCTTCGTGCTCGCCGACATGCTCGACGGAGCGATGGCGCGTGAACGCGGCGGCGGTACCCGGTTCGGGGCCGTGCTCGACGCGGCGTGTGACCGGATCGCCGACGGGGCCATATTCGCCGGCCTGCTGTGGTGGGCGGCGTTCGGCCTGCACGATCCGACGCTCGTGGTGGCGCTTCTCATCTGCCTGGTCACCTCGCAGGTGATCTCTTACATCAAGGCCCGAGCCGAGGCCAGCGGGCTGCGTGGCGACGGCGGCATCATCGAGCGGCCCGAGCGCCTGGTGATCGTGCTGGTCGGGGCGGGGCTGTCCGGTGTGCCGTTCCTGCACGCGCCGTGGCTGTTGCACGGGGCCGCCTGGCTGCTGGCCGTGGCCAGCGTGGTCACGGTGGCACAGCGGATCCACGCGGTGCGCAGGTCTCCGGGTGCGATGGATCTGCTGCAACCCCCGGGGGCGTCGTGAACATTCCGCTGTCCGGGCAGGTGACCGATCTGGGTTTTGCGGCAGGCTGGCAGCTGGTGCGTGCGATGCCGGAAGTGGTGGCGCGCAATCTGTTCGACGCAGGTGCCTTCTATGCCTCCCGTGGTGGCGGGCCCCAGCAGCTGCGCAAGAACCTGGCCCGGGTGACCGGGGTGTCCCCGGCTGAGGTGCCGGACGACCTGATGCGTGCTTCACTGGCCTCATACGCCCGGTACTGGCGGGAGGCGTTCCGGTTGCCGTCGATGGATCTGACCGCTGTGGCCAAGCGCCTGGACGAGGTTTTCGTCGGCGCGGACAAGCTGCGGGCTGCTCACCAGGCCGGCCGCGGCGCCGTGCTGGCGTTGCCGCACAGCGGTAACTGGGACATGGCGGGGGTGTGGCTGGCCCAGCAGTACGGAACCTTCGCCACCGTGGCCGAACGGCTCAAACCCGAATCGCTCTACCGCCGCTTCATCGACTACCGCGAGAGCCTGGGATTTGAGGTCTTCCCGCTGTCGGGCGGGGAGCGCCCGCCGTTCGAGGTGCTCGCGGAACGGTTGCGGGACAACAAGTTCGTCTGCCTGATGGCTGACCGGGACCTCACCCGCAACGGCGTGGAGGTCGACTTTTTCGGCGAACCCACCCGGATGCCGGCGGGCCCGGCCAAGCTGGCGATCGAAACCGGTGCGCCTTTGCATCCTGCCCATGTCCACTACGACGGGGACGACTGCATCGTCGAGATCTTCGACGCCCTCGACACCTCGTCGGGGGATGTGGCGGTGGTGATCCAGCAACTGGCCGACCGGTTCGCCGCGAACATCGCCGCACATCCGGCCGACTGGCACATGCTGCAGCCGCAGTGGCCGGCCGACCTGTCAGACGAACGTCGCGCGCGACTGGGTACCACCTGATGAGCGTTTGCGCGAAGAGGCGACGGAGCTAGCCATGCGTATCGGGATGGTCTGCCCCTATTCGTTCGACGTACCGGGCGGTGTGCAATCCCATGTGCTGCAACTGGCGGAGGTGATGCGCGCCGGCGGGCATCACGTGAGTGTCCTGGCGCCGTCGTCGCCGCACGTGAAGCTGCCGGATTACGTGGTGTCCGGCGGCAAGGCCGTTCCGATTCCCTACAACGGTTCGGTTGCCCGCCTGCGGTTCGGGCCTGCGACGCATCGGAAGGTGAAGAAGTGGATCGCCGAGGGTGACTTCGACGTACTGCACCTGCACGAGCCCAACGCGCCGAGCCTGTCCATGCTGGCGCTGCAGGCCGCCGAGGGCCCGATCGTGGCGACGTTTCACACTTCGACGACAAAGTCGTTGACGCTCAGCGTGTTCCAGGGGATCCTGCGCCCGTACCACGAGAAGATCGTTGGCCGCATCGCGGTGTCGGACCTGGCCCGGCGCTGGCAGATGGAGGCGCTCGGCTCGGATGCGGTCGAGATCCCCAACGGGGTCGACGTACCGTCCTTCGCGAATGCGCCTCGGTTGGAAGGATATCCGCGGCCGGGCCGCTCTGTGCTGTTCCTCGGGCGGTTCGACGAAACGCGTAAGGGCATGCCGGTCCTGCTGAGCGCGCTGCCCAAACTGGTGCGCCGGTTCGCTGACGTCGAGATCCTGATCGTGGGCCGCGGAGACGAGGACGCGTTGCGTGAGGAGGCCGGCGAACTCTCCGGGCACCTGCGGTTTCTCGGGCAGGTCGACGACGACGCGAAGGCCGCGGCCATGCGCAGTGTCGACGTCTACTGCGCCCCCAACCTCGGCGGTGAGAGTTTCGGCATCGTGCTGGTCGAGGCGATGGCGGCCCGAACTGCCGTGGTGGCCAGTGAACTCGACGCGTTCAGCCGCGTTCTGGACCAGGGACAGGCCGGTCGGCTGGTCCCGGTCGGTGATGCCGACGCGTTGGCCGATGCGCTGATCGAGGTGCTCGACGACGACGCGCTGCGCGCGCGGTATATCGACAAAGCGACCGAGCGGGTGGCCCGCTACGACTGGTCTGTGGTGGCCGGTCAGATCATGCGGGTGTACGAGACCGTGGCCAGCCCCGGTGTCAAAGTTCAGGTGGGTGACTAGACATGCCGACCTGGTTGGTGATCACGACGGTGGCCGTACTGGTGGCTCTGCTGCTCGTCGGCGGGTGGGCTTACCAGACCGCCAACCGACTCGACCGGCTCCACGTGCGCTACGACCTGTCGTGGCAGGCGCTCGATGGTGCGCTGGCCCGCCGGGCTGTCGTGGCACGCGCCGTTGCGGTCGACGCCTATGCGGGTGCGCCGGCGGGTAAGCGGCTGGCGGCGCTGGCAGACACCGCCGAACGAGCCCCGCGTCCGGCGCGGGAAGCTGCCGAGAACGACCTGTCGGCCGCGTTGGCCGCGGTCGATCCGGCCGGATTACCCGTCCCACTGGTCGCCGAACTCGCCGACGCCGAGGCTCGGGTGCTGCTGGCCCGGCGCTTCCACAACGACGCCGTCCGCGACACCCTGGCACTGCGGGAACGCCGCGCGGTGCGGGTGCTGCGGCTCGGCGGGACTGCTGCACTGCCAACCTATTTCGAGATCGTCGAGCGGCCGGATTCGCAAGCCGAGGTCAACCCGGTGAGTCGGCGTACCTCGGCACGCGTGGTGCTGCTCGACGAAGACGGTGCGGTGTTGCTGCTGCGCGGCAGTGACCCCGCGATCGACGACCCGGACAAGCCCGCGCCGCGGTGGTGGTTCACCGTCGGGGGCGCCGTCCAGCCCGGCGAGGATCTGGCGGCTGCCGCGGCCCGCGAGCTCGCCGAGGAGACCGGGTTGCGGGCGGCTCCCGAGAGCCTCGTCGGCCCGGTGTGGCGGCGAGACGCCGTCATCGACTTCAACGCCTCGGTGATCCGTAGCGAGGAGTTCTTCTTCATCCACCGGACCGCCCGGTTCGAGCCGTCGGCAACGGGGCGCACCACCCTGGAACGGCACTACATTCACGGGCACCGTTGGTGCGATGAGACAATGATCGCCGAGTTGGTTGCCGGCGGGGAGGCCGTGTATCCGCTTCAACTTGGTGAGCTGCTGGCTCAGGCCAACGAACTGGCCGAACAGCCGGCAGCGACGCTGGCGAATCCGCGGGGATCTGCGGTTCGCGAGCTGCAAGCCATCCGTTGATTGCGGATTCTATGGATTTGGCGGCTCCACTAGACTGAATCAGTAGGAATTTGGAGGAGATTGCAGTGGATACCGCGGCGCAGAACGGCTCCAGCAACCAGACCGGCACCGCGCGCGTGAAGCGCGGCATGGCTGAGATGCTCAAGGGCGGCGTGATCATGGACGTGGTCACGCCCGAGCAGGCGAAGATCGCCGAGGGTGCGGGTGCGGTGGCCGTGATGGCCCTGGAGCGGGTCCCCGCTGACATCCGGGCCCAGGGCGGGGTGTCGCGGATGAGTGACCCGGACATGATCGAGGGCATCATCGAAGCGGTCACCATCCCGGTGATGGCCAAGGCGCGTATCGGGCATTTCGTCGAGGCGCAGATCCTGCAGAGCCTCGGTGTGGATTACATCGACGAGTCCGAGGTGCTGACCCCGGCCGACTACACCAACCACATCGACAAGTGGCGTTTCACCGTGCCGTTCGTGTGCGGGGCCACCAATCTGGGTGAGGCGCTGCGCCGGATCACCGAGGGTGCGGCGATGATCCGTTCCAAGGGTGAGGCCGGCACCGGTGATGTCTCCAACGCGACCACCCACATGCGCAAGATCGGCGGGGAGATCCGCCGGCTCACCTCGATGAGCTCCGACGAGCTGTATGTGGCAGCCAAAGAACTGCAGGCCCCCTACGAGCTGGTGGCCGAGGTGGCTCGGGCCGGCAAGCTGCCGGTCACGCTGTTCACCGCGGGTGGCATCGCCACCCCGGCCGACGCGGCGATGATGATGCAGCTCGGTGCCGAGGGCGTGTTCGTCGGTTCGGGCATCTTCAAGTCGGGCAACCCGGCCCAGCGGGCGGCGGCGATCGTCAAGGCCACCACGTTCTACGACGACCCCGATGTGTTGGCCAAGGTGTCGCGCGGTCTGGGCGAGGCCATGGTGGGCATCAACGTCGAGGAGATCGCCGCACCGCACCGGCTCGCCGAGCGCGGCTGGTAAACATCTCGAATGGCGATTGAAGAGATCCTCGATCTGGAGCAGCTCGAGGTCAACATCTATCGCGGCGGGGTGTTCAGCCCGGAGTCGGGCTTCCTGCAGCGGACCTTCGGCGGCCACGTGGCCGGTCAATCGCTGGTGTCAGCGGTGCGCACCGTGGAGCCGACGTTCCAGGTGCACTCTCTGCACGGCTACTTCCTGCGCCCCGGCGACGCCCGGGCACCGTCGGTCTACACCGTCGAGCGCATCCGAGACGGCGGCTCGTTCTGCACCCGTCGGGTGAGCGCGATTCAGCACGGCGAGACGATCTTCACGATGTCGGCCTCCTTTCAGACCGACCAGACCGGTATCGAGCATCAGGACGTGATGCCCGAGGCCCCCGGGCCCGACGACCTGCCTGGGTTCCGGTCCGGGGGAGCATTCGACGACGCCGGGTTCGCCCAGTTCGACGAATGGGATGTCAGGATCGTGCCGCGCGACCTCGTGGCACGGATTCCCGGCAAGGCATCTCAGCAGCAGGTGTGGTTCCGGCACCGCGACCCGCTGCCCGACGATCATGTGCTGCACATCTGTGCGCTGGCCTATATGAGCGATCTGACGCTGCTGGGTTCGGCCCAGGTGAACCACCTCGATGTGCGTAAGCACCTGATGGTGGCATCGCTGGACCACGCCATGTGGTTCATGCGGCCGTTCCGCGCCGACGAGTGGCTGCTCTACGACCAGTCCTCGCCCTCGGCCTGCGGCGGGCGTTCGCTGACCCAGGGCAAGATCTTCAATCGCTACGGCGAGATGGTCGCTGCGGTCATGCAAGAGGGGCTGACCCGCTACCGGCGCGACTTCGCCCCGCCGGAGGGTGCGTGAGTCCTCGAGTCGGGGTGCTCGCGTTGCAGGGCGACACCCGTGAGCATCTGGCTGCCCTGCGTGAGGCCGGCGCCGAAGCGGTCACGGTGCGGCGGCTTTCCGAGCTCGAGGGGGTCGACGCATTGGTGATTCCGGGCGGGGAATCCACTGCCATGAGCCATCTGCTGCGCGAGTTCGAGCTTCTCGAACCGCTGCGTGCGCGCATCGCCGCCGGGTTGCCGTGCTATGGCTCGTGCGCCGGGATGATCTTGCTGGCCGGCGAGATCGCCGACGCCGGAGCCGATGGCCGGGCCGCGGTGCCCCTCAAAGGTATCGATATGACGGTGCGGCGCAACGCATTTGGACGTCAAGTCGATTCTTTCGAGGGAGATATCGACTTCGAGGGTCTCGACACCCCGGTGCATGCGGTGTTCATCCGGGCGCCGTGGGTCGAGCGGGTCGGTGCGGGTGTCAAGGTGTTGGCCCGCGCCGCTGGCCACATCGTGGCGGTGCGCCAGGGCTCGATGCTGGCGACGTCCTTCCATCCGGAGATGACCGGGGATCGCCGTATCCACAAGCTGTTCGTCGATTCGCTGTGAGCCCGGCGGATCCAACGGCGGATACGTTGCTCACCGCCGCGTGCCCTCGACGATGACGCCCGCGGCCTGCTCCATCGGTTTGACGACGGAGGTGAAGTCGGATTCGGGCCCCTCGGCGCGCAACGTCTGCTCCCAGACGCGCTGCACGGTCTCGGCCATCTCGACCGGCAGGCCCAGGGCGGTGGCCTCGTCGAGGTAGAGCCGGACGTCCTTGGCCATCAGGCCGGTGGCAAACCCGTAGTCGAATGTGCGGGGCAGCACCGCGCGCGGGAACTTGTCCCGGCTGGCGTGGGTGCCACCGGATCCGGCATTGAGCACATCGATCATCACGTCGGCGCTCAGTCCGGCCTTGACGCCCATCACCATCACCTCGGCGGTCGCGGCCAGGGTGGTGGCGGCCATCAGATTGTTGATCAGCTTCATGGTCTGTGCGGCGCCGGGCTGTTCGGAGACGAAGATCGCCCGGCCGAGCACCTCGAAAATCGCGGCGAGCGAATCGAATTCACTGCGGGGTCCGGACACCATGATGGCCAGGGTGCCGGCCTGCGCGCCATGCATACCGCCGCTGACCGGGCTGTCCAGCGCGGCAATGTCCCGGGCGGCCAGCGCGGCGTGATTGCGTTGTGCTGCTTGACCTCCCACTGTGGACAGGTCGACGAAGCGCCGAACCCTGGAACCGTCGGTGACCTCGGCCACCACCGCAGCGGAGACCTGCGGGGTCGGCAGGCTGGCCAGTATCGTCTCGCAGTGCTCGGCCACGTCGCGGACCGAGTCGGCTCGCCGGGCGCCCAGCGCAGCCGCTTTGGCCAGCACATCCTCGCGAACGTCGAAGGCCACCACCGGAAATCCCGCCGCCAGCAGCCGATCCATCATGGGCCACCCCATGTTGCCCAGTCCGACGAAGCCGATGTCGGGGTTCACGACTGCTGCCCGTCGAGATCGGCGAACACGGCGCGGGCCAGCCGGAAACTGTCGACCGCGGCCGGGATCCCGGCGTAGATGCCCACCTGCAGGAAGATCTCGCAGATCTCCTCGCGGGTGACGCCGTTGGTGAGTGCGCCGCGGATGTGTGTGCTCAGCTCGTTCGGCCGGTTCAGCACCGCGATCATCGCGAGGTTCAGCATGCTGCGGGTCTTCAGTTCGAGTCCTTCACGACCCCACACGGCACCCCAGCAGTATTCGGTGACCAGATCTTGCAGCGGCTTGGAGAACGCATCGACGTTTCCAGCCGCCTTGCGGACGTACTCCTCGCCGAGAACCGCTGTGCGGATCGCCAATCCCTTGTCGTACGTGTCTTGATCCATGGTGTTGCCTTTCAGTTTCGAGGGCGGACCCCGTCGAGGAACAGTCGCACGTAGGTGCGCATGCGTTTGTCCAGATCGTCGGGGTCCCAGTTGACGCCCCAGAGAGCGCCGGTGGCGGGGCCACCGACGGTCATGCTCAGAAACGCGCTCCCGACCACCTCGGGATCGTCGATCTCGACGATCCCGGCTTCGGCGTGGCGGGTGAGGACTTCGGTGATGAAAGTCAGGGCGGGCACCGTGCCTTGTTCGTAGAGCAGCCGGAACAGTCGGGGAAAGCGATTGCCTTCGGCGTTGAGGATTCGCTGCAGTGCGATGCCGGCCGGGCCGGTGATGCCGGCCAACCGGATCCGGGCGATGGCCAGCAGGGTTTCTTCCAGGTCGTCGGTCTCGGCCGCGCGAAGCGTCTCGATCGGCACGAGCCACCGCTCCACGGCGCGTTGTACGGCGGCTTCGAACAGCGCGGACTTGTCGGGGTAGAGGCCGTAGATGGTGCGCTTGGCCATGCCGGCAGCCGTCGCGATGCGCTCGATGGTGGACCGGTCGAATCCGTTGTCCAGGAACACTTCCAATGCACAGTCGAGGAGCTCGCGGTGTCGATGCTCGGCCTGCCGCCGGGTGGGCCGGCCCGCGCGGGATCGCGGCTTGGCGTTACGTCCCCGCACGGTGACATCTGTTGACGGCATGGGGCATGTTAGCGCGTTAATGAAACGACGTAGGTGCTATTAATTGCCGGGGTTGCGCCCGGCCTCGGCGTACGCTGCCGGCATGTCTGGCCGCAGACCGGGAGTCGTTGAGTCGCTGATCAGTTGGGCGGCGTGGGCTATGACCGGCCTGATTGCCGTCCTGCTGGCGTTCGCCACGATCTTCCCGGTGGGCTTCAGTGGGGCGTACCCCGAACAAGCCGATGATGCGGCCACGGTGGCCGGGTGGGCGGTACTCACCCTGGCTCTGGTGGTGCTCGCGCCGATCGGCATGGCGATCGGGCATTGGCGGCATTGGCACATCTGGTATTGGCCGGTGCTGTGCAGCGCCGCGGCGGTTACGACGCTCGTCTTACTGCAGGCCCTCTAGGCGTCGTATCGAGCGGCCCGGGAGCGGCACGTAGACTGGAGAACCGGAGTTTTGACCGGAAAAGGGGCGTACCTGCATGAGCGGCCATTCCAAGTGGGCCACCACCAAGCACAAAAAGGCCGTCATCGACGCCAAGCGCGGCAAGATGTTCGCCAAGCTGATCAAGAACATCGAGGTCGCGGCGCGTGTCGGCGGGGGAGACCCAGCCGGTAACCCCACCCTCTACGACGCCATTCAGAAGGCCAAGAAGAGCTCGGTGCCCAACGACAACATCGAGCGTGCCCGCAAGCGGGGCGGTGGTGAGGAAGCCGGTGGCGCCGACTGGCAGAACATCACCTACGAGGGTTATGGCCCCAACGGTGTGGCGGTGCTCGTGGAATGCCTGACCGACAACCGCAACCGTGCCGCCGGCGAGGTCCGCGTCGCGATGACCCGCAATGGCGGGAACATGGCCGATCCGGGTTCGGTGGCCTACCTGTTCTCCCGCAAGGGCATGGTGACACTGGAGAAGAACGGCCTGACCGAGGACGACGTGCTGATGGCCGTCCTGGAGGCCGGCGCCGAGGAGGTCAACGACCTCGACGACTCGTTCGAGATCATCTGCGAGCCGACCGATCTGGTCGCGGTGCGGACCGCGCTGCAGGACGCAGGCATTGACTACGACTCGGCCGAGGCGAGTTTCCAGCCGTCGGTCACGGTGCCCGTGGATCTCGAAGGCGCCCGCAAGGTGCTCAAGCTCGTCGATGCGCTGGAGGACAGCGACGACGTGCAAGAGGTCTACACCAACATCGACATCCCCGACGACGTCGCCGCGCAGCTCGACGAGGAGTAGTCCTCGAACTTGACGGCGTCAGCACGCCGGCATCGATCACGTCGAGTCGGTCATTGGCTCGGGTGCAGCGCTGCGTCGATGGGCGTCTCGCCAGAGATCACCTCGAACGTCCGCCCGGCGGTCTCGGGCTCGTGCAGGACGGCGAGCAGCACGTGTGCGACGTCGGCGCGCGGGATGGTGCCGCGTCCGGTCGATTCGGCCACCATCACTTTCCCGGTCCCAGCCTCGTCGGTGAGCCCGCCCGGGCGCACGATCGTGGTGCGCAGCCCGGCGCGGGCCCGCACATTGGCGTCGGCTTCGGATTTGGCGTGCATATAGGCCCGAAACACCTCGTCGTAGTTCGCGTCGAGCGACCGGTCGTCGGCGGCCAAGGCCGAGACCATCACGTAGCGGCCCACTCCCGCGGCTTCGGCGGCATCGGCCAGCAGGATCGCGGCGTCCCGGTCCACGGTCTGCTTGCGGGCCGCGCCGCTGCCGGGCCCGGCGCCGGCCGCGAACACGACGGCGTCGGCGCCGCGCAGCGCGTCGGTCACCTCGTCCACCGACGCTCGTTCCAGGTCCAGAACGATGGCCTGGGCGCCGGCGGCCTGCAGGTCGGCGGCTTGGTCCGGGTTGCGGATCAGGCCGGCCACATCGTCGCCGCGTGCGGACAACAACTGCTCAAGAATCAGGGCGATCTTGCCGTGCCCGCCGGCTATCACTACGCGCATAGCCTCGACCCTACGGATGTGAGCGTGTCCCTGCGCCGGGCCGACGCGGGCTCACGCTAGGCTCTCGAACAGATGTTCTTACGAAGGGGTTCGTGTGCGGGTGATGGGAGTGGATCCCGGGTTGACGCGCTGCGGCCTGTCAGTGGTCGAGAGCGGTCGCGGTCGGCAGGTCACCGCGTTGGATGTGGACGTGGTCCGCACGCCGGCCGATGCACCGCTGCAAAAGCGGCTGCTGGAAATCAGTGATGTCGCCGAATACTGGATGGACACCCACCGGCCGGATGTGATCGCCATCGAGCGGGTCTTCGCCCAGCAGAATGTGTCCACGGTGATGGGAACCGCGCAGGCCGGCGGCGTGATCGCGCTGGCCGCGGCCCGCCGCGACATCGAGGTGCACTTTCACACCCCGTCGGAGGTGAAGGCGGCGGTCACCGGCAACGGCCGTGCCGACAAGGCGCAGGTCACCGAGATGATCACCAGAATCCTTGCGCTGCAGGCCAAGCCGACCCCGGCCGACGCCGCCGATGCCCTGGCCTTGGCCATCTGCCACTGCTGGCGCGCGCCGATGATCGCGCGGATGGCCGCCGCCGAGGCGCTGGCCGCCGAGCAGCGCCGTAAGTATCAGGCCCGACTGAAGGCGGCCCGGGCATGATCGCCTCGGTGCGCGGCGAGGTCATCGACATCGCCCTCGACCACGCCGTGATCGAGGCGGCCGGTGTCGGCTACAAGGTGATGGCGACACCGTCGACGCTGGCCACACTGCGTCGAGGTGCCGAATCCCGGCTGATCACCGCGATGATCGTGCGCGAGGACTCGATGACCCTCTACGGCTTCGCCGACGGGGAAGCGCGCGACCTGTTCCTCACCCTGCTGGGGGTCTCCGGTGTCGGCCCCAAGATCGCGTTGGCGACGCTGGCGGTCCATGACCCGCAGGCCCTGCGGCAGGCGCTGGCCGAGGGCGATGTCATGGCGTTGACCCGGGTTCCGGGCATCGGCAAACGCGGTGCCGAGCGCATGGTGCTCGAACTGCGCGACAAGATCGGTCCGGTCACCCCCGGGGCAGTCGGCGGGGCCGTGGGCCACGCAGTGCGCGCCCCGGTGGTGGAAGCGCTTGTCGGACTTGGTTTTGCGGCCAAACAAGCCGAGGAAGCCACCGACAAGGTGCTGGCCAACGATCCCGAGGCGACGACGGCTTCCGCGCTGCGGGCGGCGCTGTCCATGTTGGGTAAGAAGTGATGGGCCGATTCGACGACACCGACGACCCCGACGAGCGGGAGGTCTCACCCGCGCTGACCGTCGGTGAGGGGGATATCGACGCCAGCCTGCGGCCACGTTCGTTGGGGGAGTTCATCGGTCAGCCGCGGGTGCGCGAGCAGCTGCAACTGGTCATCGAGGGCGCCAAGAACCGCGGCGGCACACCGGATCACATCCTGCTGTCCGGTCCGCCCGGGCTCGGTAAGACGTCGCTGGCGATGATCATCGCGGCCGAGCTGGGCTCCTCGCTGCGGCTCACCTCAGGTCCCGCTTTGGAGCGGGCGGGTGACCTGGCCGCGATGCTGTCCAACCTCGTCGAGCACGATGTGTTGTTCATCGACGAGATCCACCGCATCGCCCGGCCCGCCGAGGAGATGCTGTACCTGGCGATGGAGGACTTCCGCGTCGACGTCGTGGTCGGCAAAGGCCCCGGGGCCACCTCGATCCCGCTTGAGGTCGCGCCCTTCACGTTGGTGGGAGCGACCACCCGGTCCGGGGCGCTGACCGGTCCGCTGCGGGACCGGTTCGGGTTCACCGCGCACATGGACTTCTACGAGCCGGTCGAACTCGAGCGGGTGCTGGCCCGGTCGGCCGGCATCCTCGGCATCGAGCTGGGTGCCGACGCCGGCACGGAGATCGCCCGGCGCTCCCGGGGCACGCCCCGCATCGCCAACCGGCTGCTGCGTCGGGTCCGCGATTATGCCGAGGTGCGCGCCGACGGCGTGATCACCCGCGACATCGCCAAGGCGGCGCTGGAGGTCTACGACGTCGACGAGCTCGGCCTGGACCGCCTGGACCGCGCCGTGTTGTCCGCGCTGACCCGCAGTTTTGGTGGCGGCCCCGTCGGGGTGTCGACGCTCGCGGTGGCCGTCGGCGAAGAGGCCACCACGGTCGAGGAAGTGTGTGAACCGTTCTTGGTGCGGGCGGGCATGGTGGCCCGCACGCCACGCGGCAGGGTGGCCACACCGCTGGCGTGGACGCACCTGGGATTGCAGCCGCCGGTTACCGGGCTGGGGCAGCCAGGGCTGTTTGAATAGGCGGCATGGTTATCGCCGGTCTGGTGTTCGCCGCGCTCGCCGCGGCCCTGCATGTCTACATCTTCGTGATGGAGTCGCTGACCTGGACTTCACCACGGACCCGCGCCACCTTCGGTCTCAGCGAGGAGCAAGCCCGGGCCACCAAGGAGCTGGCGTTCAACCAGGGCTTCTACAACCTGTTCCTGGCCATCGTCGCGGTGGTTGGCATCGTGGCTATGGGCTTGGGGCACAGCGCGGTTGGGGTTGCCCTGGTGTTAGCCGGGGCGGGGTCGATGCTGGCCGCGGCCGCGGTGCTGTTGATCAGCTCACCGGACAAGGCGCGGGCGGCGATCACCCAGGGCATCTTTCCGCTGCTCGCCGTCGCACTGATCGCGGTCAGCCTGCTCTAGGCCGTTTGTAGGACGCGACCCCCATACGTTCGGGCATGAGCACTTGACCCTCACGCGACGTGAGGCGCCAGTCTGATCAACATGACGCAGGAGTTGCCGGTGGATGAGCTCACCGTCGGCCAGGTGGCTGAGCGTTTTCGCATCACGGTCCGGACACTTCACCACTACGACGAGATCGGGTTGTTGACCCCGACCCGGCGTGGCGCCTCGGGATACCGGGTCTACACGTCGGCCGACCTGATGCGGCTGTCCCAGATCATCGTGTACCGCCGGCTCGAGTTCTCGCTTGAGGAGATCGCGAGCCTGCTGGACGAGGGCGATGAGGTCAGTCACCTGGTCCGTCAGCGCGAACGCGTCATGACCCGCCTCGACGAGATGAAGGACCTCGTCGAGGCCATCGATCAGGCATTGGAGAAGGCAATGACGAACACCCCCATGACCGACGACGACATGCGCGAACTCTTCGGCGAGGACTTCGACGACTATCAGGCCGAGGTCGAACAGAAGTGGGGCCAGACCCCGGAGTGGAAGGAGTCGCAGCGTCGAGCGAAGGCCTACGGCAAGGACGAGTGGATCCAGATCAAGGCCGAGGGAGAAGCCGTCGAGCAGGCCCTGTCCGACGCTTTCCGTAGCGGACTTCCGGCCGACTCCGACGCGGCAATGGATGCCGCCGAGCGGCACCGGCTGCACGTGAACCGCTGGTTCTACGACTGCTCGAGCGAATTCCACCGCAAGTTGGGAGACCTGTACGTGAGCGATCCGGCTTACGTCGCAAGGTACGACGAATCTTTCGCCCTTCCGGGCCTGGCGGCGTTCTGCCGCGACGCGATTCATGCGAACGCGGACCGAGCCGCTCGCTGACGGGACAACGGCTTCCCTCGGCGCTGATTGGCCGCGGTCCTGGATAAGGACCGCGGCCGCTCAGGGGGGATCTTCCCTTGTGGGGAAGTCTGTTACAGCAAACCGAGCAGTTTCAGATCGCTGATGTACTTGACGATGATCTCGCGGCTGACGTGCGGAATGTCTTTGTCCGGGCCGATCTTCGCTTCCTGCACCGCGGCGCGGAACACGTCGGTCGGTGCCATCGCGCCGTTCACCGGCATGCCGGGCTGTTGGTAGTTGTGCAGCAACGGCAGCAGTGAGGCCTGACGTTGCCTGTCGGGCAACGCCCGCAACGTGGTCTCGAAGCGGGACAACCACTCGGGGTACTCGTCGACCCGTTGGATCGGGTATCCGGCCTCGATGAGCCAGTCGACGAACTCGTCCATACCGAGACCGTCGTCGTGCGGGTTCATCACGTGATAGGTCTCGAAGCCGTCCTGCACGTGGGCGCCCAGGGTCGAGATGGCCTCGGCGATAAACTCGACGGGCAGGCCGTCGTAGTGCGAGCGCCGGCGCTCGCCGTCGGGACCGAGCTGGTTGAAGGATTTCGGTGCCACACCGGTGGCGACCAGGCTGAACATCATGCGGGTGAACATGTCCGGCAGGTTCAACTGCCCGGCATAGGTGGTGTCGGCCAGGATCATGTCGCACCGGAACACCGTCACCGGCAGGCCGGCCAGATCGTGAGCCTCGCGCAGCAGCACCTCACCGGCCCACTTGCTGTTGCCGTAGCCATTGGCGTAGCTGTCATCGACACGTCGGGTCGCGCTGATCTCACGAATGTCCGCGTCCTCCACGAACTTTCCGGGCTCGATGCCCCCGCCGACGCCGATCGTCGACACGTAGGCGAACGGCTTGATCCGCGTGGTGAGCGCGATACGGATGAGCTCGGCAGTCCCGAGTGCGTTGGGGCCGAACAGTTCGCTGTAGGGCAGCACGTGGTTGACCAGTGCGGCCGGGTCGACGATGAAATCGACGGTGTCGGCCAGTCGCTGCCAGGTCGCGGGGTCGAGGCCCAGGTCGGCCTCGCCCTTGTCGCCGGCGATCACTTCAAGGTGGTCGGCGGCCAGTTCACGGTAGTGCGCCAGCAGTTTCGGGTCGCCACTGTCGAAGGTCTTGTCGAGCCGTGCGCGGGCTTCGTCGTCGGACTTTGCGCGCACAAGGCAGATGACCTTGCCGTCAACCAGATCCATGCGCTCCAGCCATTCCAGGGCCAGGTAGCGGCCCAGGAATCCGGTTGCGCCTGTGAGCAGTACGGTGCGGATCTCATTGACCGGACCGGGCAGGCCCGGCGCGGCGGCCAAGGTTGCGGCGTCGATGAACTTGTCGAGAGTCAGGTCGGCCGCGTGGACTTCGGTCGCGTTGCGCCCGTGCACCGAGCTGAATGTCGGCCGCAGATTGGCGCCAGAGCGCTGAGCCTCGATGTAGCCGGCAATGGTCTGCAGATCCGATGCCGGACTGACGATCGCCGACACCGGCACCTCGACGCCGAAGATCTCCTGCAGCAGGTTTCCGAAGGTCAAGGCGGACAACGAATCTCCGCCGAGGTCGGTGAAGTGGGCCTCGGGCGCCAGATCGGATGCCGCAGCACCCAGCAGGGCACCGGCGGCCCGGCTCACGGTGTCGAGCACGGGAGCCTGAGCACCGCTGCGCCGCAGCTCGCTCAGTTCGTTGGCCTGGCCCTCGGCCAGCTCCGTGTACAGCTGCTCCAACCGCTCACCGTAATGGCTCTTCAGATTGGGGCGTGCCAGCTTGCGGATGCCGGTCAGCAGGCCGTTCTCCAAGCTGAAAGGCGTTGTCTCCACGATGAAATCGCGCGGAACCTCGTAAGACTGCAGACCGGCGGCGCGGGCCGCATCCTGCAGTGAGTCGCCGATCGCCTGCTTCGACGCGGTGGGATCGGTGGGTACCACGACGGCCAGCAGATACGAGCGGGCGCTGTTGCCGTAGATGAAGATCTGGCGCACCAGCGGGCTGTCCCCGAAGACCGCCTCGAGCTTGGAGACGGTGACGAACTCGCCCTGGGAAAGTTTGAGCACGTTGTTGCGCCGGTCGAGGTACTCGACATGATCGGGGCCCAGCTCGGCCACGATGTCTCCGGTGCGGTAGTACCCGTCCTCGTCGAACATCTCGGCGGTGATCTCCGGGCGCTTGTAATAGCCGGGGAACATCTGCTCGGACTTGACCAGCAGCTCACCGCGCGGGTGGGGCTGGTCGGTACGGAAGTAGCCCAGGTCCGGTACGTCGACCAGCTTGTAGTCGATGACCGGCGGACGCTGGATGTAGCCGTCGACGAACACCGAGCCGGCCTCCGTCGAGCCGTACCCCTCCAGCAGGTGCATGTCGAGCAGCCGCTCGACCCAGTTCTTCATCTCCGCGGAGATCGGAGCGGAACCCGTCATCGCCGAGACGAACCGTCCGCCCAGCAGGTCCTCGCGGACCTCGGCGAGCACTGCGTCCTCACTGCCGCCGGAACGGTCGAGCCGGCTCTGGTACTCCTGGTACAGCATGTCCCAGATCCGGGGCACGAAGCTCAGCTGCGTGGGCCGGACCAGGGCGAGGTCCTCGAGGAAGGTCGAAAGGTCGCTGCGGGCAGCGAAATACGCGGTGCCACCCGAGCTGAGCGTGCCGATCAGGATGCCGCGACCCATGACGTGGCTCATCGGCATGAAGTTGAGGGTGATCGCCGGCAGTGCCGCCTGGTTCTCGTCCCAAGTTGCCTTGGTGGCCAGCTGCCACATGTTGGCGACCTTGCTCTCCGGATACATCGCCCCCTTGGGGGTGCCGGTGCTGCCGGAGGTGTAGATCAGCATGGCCAGCGGATCGGGCTGGCCCGGGGTGTACAGCCGGGCGTCGGCCAGTGAGCGGCCGCGATCGAGGACGTCGGCCAATGGTTCGACGACAACGTCGGTGCCGGCGAGCGCGGACTTGGCGGCCTCGAAGGCTTCGCGCTGAGCGTCGACCTGGGGCCGGTAGTCGAAGACCACCAGCCGGCGGGGCACGGGTCCGGAGCGCACCAATTCAACTGCGTCGTCGAGGAAATCGATGCTCGCCGCGATCACGGTCGGTTCGGTCTCGGCGACGATGGGCCGCAGGGTGGTGACGGGCGCGCTGGTCTGCAGCGGCACCGACACGGCGCCGAGCTCGATGAGGGCGGTGTCGATGGTGGTGTAGTCGACGCTGGTGAACCCGAGGATGGCGACGCGATCGCCGGGCTTCACCGGGTGGTTGTGCCAGGCGTTGGTCACGGCCTGAACGCGGTCGCCCAACTGCCGGTAGGTGATGGTGTCAAAACGGGGGAGCAGCGCGGCCGACGTGCGTCCGTCGGCATCGGTGACGAACTCCACGGCGCGCTGTCCGAGCGCGGGGCGGTCGGCGTACCCGGCGAACACCGCTTTGACGATGGCCGGCAATCTGAGGTCGGGTTGGGCCACGGCAGCGTTGACGGCATCGTCGGGGCGGGCCGCGGCAAACTGCGAATCGGTGTCATAGAGGTGTGCGATGCGGTGTTCGAGCTGGTCTTCGCGTGCTTCGGTGGTCATATCGGTCCCCTGAGCAAATCAAAATAACTATGGTCGGCGCATTTGTCGCGCCTACTCATTACTACGTTAGTAAAACTAATTATATTTCGAGTTGCCAGCGCCCATGGTGCGAGATGCATCACGCCGGCGTGTGCTCGCCCCTGAGGCGGGGCGAGCACACGCGGGCGATCACAACAAGCCGAGTTGCTGCAGGTCGGTGATGTACTTGACGATCACGGCCGGGCTGACATGGGGGATGTCCTTGTCGGGCCCGATCTTGGCTTCCTGCACCGCGGCGCGGAAGTGGTCCGTAGGCGCCAGGGCGCCCAGCATCGGCCGCTCGGGCTTCTGATAGTTGTGCAGCAGAGGCAACAACGAGGCCTGACGCTGCTTGTCCGGCAGGGCGCGCAGGGTGCTCTCGAAGCGCTGGATCCACTGTCCGTAATCGGGGATGCGCTCGATCGGGTAGCCGGCCTCGATGAGCCAGTCCGTGAACTCGTCCATGCCGAGGCCGTCGTCATACGGGTTCATCACGTGGTAGGTCTCGAAGCTCTCGACCGATTGGCCGCCCAGCGTCGAGATCGACTCGGCGATGAACTCGACTGGCAGCCCGTCGTAATGCGAGCGCTGCCGGTTGCCGTCGGAATCGAGCTCATAGAAGGACTTCGGCGCGATACCGCTGGCGACCAGGCTGAACATCATCCGGGTGAACATGTCCGGCAGGTTCAGCTGGCCCGAGTACGTGGTGTCGGCCAGGATCATGTCGCAGCGGAAGACCGCCACCGGCAGCCCGCACAGGTCGTTGGCCTCGCGCAGCAGGACCTCGCCGGCCCACTTGCTGTTGCCGTACCCGTTGGCATAGCCGTCGTTGATCTTGCGGACCGCACTCATCTCCCGGACATCGACGTTCTCGACGAACTTCCCGGGCTCGATCTGATCGCCCACGCCGATGGTCGACACGTAGGTGTACGGCTTGATCTTCGTGGTGAGCGCGATCTTGATCAGCTCGGCGGTGCCCAGGGCGTTGGGACCGAACAGCTCGCTGTACGGGAGCACGTGGTTGACCAGTGCGGCCGGGTCGACGATGAGGTCGACTTCGTCGGCCAGCCGCTGCCAGGTCTGCTGATCCAGTCCGAGGTTCTCCTCGCCCTTGTCGCCGGCGATCACCTCGAGGTGATCGGCAGCCAGAACTTGGTAGTGCGCAAGCAGTTTCGCGTCGCCGGAATCGAAGGTGGCGTCGAGTCGGGCGCGGGCTTCGTCGTCGGACTTGGCGCGGACCAGCGCGATCACCTTGCCGTCGACGAGGTCCATGCGCTCCAGCCATTCCAGCGCCAGGTAGCGGCCCAGGAAGCCGGTGGCGCCGGTGAGCAGCACGGTCCGCACCTCGGCCGGAGCCTTGGGCAGGCCTGGCGCTGCGGCCAGCGTGTCGGCGTCGAGGAACTTGTCCAACGTGAGGTCGGCGGCACTGACCTCGGCGGCGTGCCTGCCGTGCACCGACGCGTAGGTCGGGCGCTTGGATCCGCTGCGCTGCGCTTCGATGTGCGCAGCGATACCGGCCAGATCAGTGGCCGGGCTGACGATCACGCCGACCGGCACATCCACGTCGAAGATCTCGCGGAGTAGATTGCCGAAAGTCAACGCCGACAGGGAATCTCCACCCAGATCGGTGAAGTGGGCATCGGGTCCCAGGTCGGATGCGGCAGCGCCCAGCAGCGCGCCGGCCGCCCGGCTGACGGTCTCCAGCACCGGGGCGTCAGCCGCGCCCGTGCGCAGTGCACGCAACTCGTTGGCCTGCGTCTCGGCCAGCTCGGCGTACAGCTGCTCCAGCCGATCGCCGTAGTGCGCCTTCAGTTTCGGCCAGGCCAGTTTGCGGATACCGGTCAGCAGACCGTTCTCCAGGCTGAAAGGCGTGGTCTCCACGATGAAGTCGCGTGGGATCTCGTAGGACTGCAGGTCGGCCTCTCTGGCGACCTCTTGCAGGGATGCGCTGATCGCTTCTTTCGTGACACCCGGGTCGGTGGGTACCACCACGGCCAGCAGGTAGGGCTGTGCGCTGTTGCCGTAGACGTAGATCTGTTGCACCAGTGGGCTGTTGCCGAACACGGCCTCCAGCTTGGCCAATGTGACGAACTCACCCTGGGCGAGCTTGAGCACGTTGTTGCGGCGGTCGACGTAACGTAGCTGGTCCGGGCCGACCTCGGCGACGACGTCGCCGGTGCGGTAGAAGCCGTCCTCGTCGAACACCGAAGCGGTGACCTCGGGGCGCTTGTAGTAGCCGGGGAACAGGTTCTCGGTCTTGATCAGCAGCTCGCCGCGAGGGTGCGGCTGGTCGGTGCCGAAGTAGCCGAGATCGGGGACGTCGACCAGCTTGTAGTCGATCACCGGTGGGCGCTGGACGACACCGTCGAACAGCGCCATCCCGGCCTCGGTGGAGCCGTAGCCCTCCAACAGGTGGATTCCGAGCATGTCTTCGGTCCAGGCCTTGAGCTCGGCAGAGATGGGCGCCGAGCCGGTCATCGCCGCCACGAACCGTCCGCCGAGCACCTGGTCGCGCACCTCGGCCAACACCTCGGCCTCGACGGCGTCGCGATCGGCGTCGGCCTCGGCCAGGCGGTGATCGACCCGGCTGCAGAACTCGCTGTGGATCATCTCCCATACGCGCGGAACGAAATTCAGCTCCGTGGGCCGCGTCAGGGCGAGGTCCTCCAAGAGCGTGGACAGGTCGCTGCGGGCCGCGAAGTAGCAGGTGCCGCCGGCGGCGAGAGAGGCGTAGAGGACGCCGCGGCCCATCACATGGCTCATCGGCATGAAGCTCAGATTGATCGCCGAGCTCACCGGTCCGAGCCAGGCCTTGCTGTTGCGCCGCCAGAACTTGGCGACCGAGCTCTGCAGGTACATCGCGCCCTTGGGGGCGCCGGTGCTGCCAGAGGTGTAGATCAGCAAGGCGAGCGGATCGGTGCCGTCGGACTCGGGGGCCGGGGGTGCCGGCAGTTCGCGGCCGCGGTTGAGCAGATCGGCCAGAGTTGCGACCGCCGTACCGGCCCCGGCGACCTTCTCGGTGGCCGATGCCACCGCGTCGCGATGATCGTCGACCTCGCCGTGGTGGTCGAAGACGACCAGCTGGGCCGGAGTGTGGGCATTGAGTGCCAGCTCGACGGCATCGGCGAGGTGGTCGACACTCGCGGCGATCACCACTGGTTCGGTCTCGGTCACGATGGGCGCCAGGGCCTCGGGCGACGAGCTGGTCTGCAGGGGCACCGACACCGCGCCGATCTGGCTCAGTGCGGTGTCGATCACGGTGTAGTCAGCGCTGGTGAAACCCAGGATGGCGACCCGGTCTCCGGCCGCGACGCCGGAGGCGTGCAAGGCCGCGGCGAGGGAGCGGATCCGATCCCAGAGTTCGCCGTAGCTGATGGTGTCGAACCGGGGGAGAAGATGCGCGCTGGTGCGTCCCGTAGCCGGGTCGAGGACGAATTCGACGGCGCGTTCGCCGAGCGCGGGCCGCTCGGCGTAACCCTGCAGGACGGTCTGGACGATTTCGGGCAGAAGCAGGCCGGGGACGTCGACGGCGGCGGTGACGGTGTCGCTGGGAATCGCGGCGGCGAACTGTGGATCGTTGGCGGTCAGATCGGCTATGCGGCTCGCCAGTTGCTCATCACGAGTGTCAAACGACATCAAAAATCCTCTTCACAGATAGCGGAAATAATCACCGGCGCAACGTTGCGCTACTGAACTACTACGTTAGTGAAACTAAACTTATTTCCGGAAAACCAGCTTCTCAGCTGTCAATGTGCTGTGAGTCTGGTCGTTCCGGTGTGAGCGCCGGGCGGGCCTGATACCCGAGTCCATGCGCAACGCGCCCGGATGAAACGCATGCCTTGAAGGGTAGGAGCGTTACCTGCCCGTCAGTTCGGGGTACCCAGCGGGGTGTCAAAGGAGGCATCATGACCGAATTCGATACCCGCGGTAGCCGGCTACGGATGCGGCGCAGCCGCGGCGCCGCCAGCGGCCTTTTGCTGGTTCTACTGGGAATCTGGGGCGCGCTGATCCCGTTCATCGGACCGTACTTCGACTTCGCCTACACCCCGGACCAAGCCTGGGTTTGGACCTCGGCGCGCGGCTGGCTGGAAGTGCTTCCCGGTGCCGTCACGGCGCTCGGCGGTCTGCTTCTCCTGGTTTCGAGTAACCGGGCCACGGCCCACTTCGGCGCATGGCTGGCGGTACTCGGCGGGGCCTGGTTCGTGGTCGGCCGAGCGCTCGCAGGGCCGCTGGGCATCGGCGACCCCGGGATGCCGATAGCCGTGACCGATGCCAAGCGCGTGACGCTGGAACTGGCCTACTTCTCCGGCCTCGGCGCGCTGATCGTGTTCTTGGGCGCCATCGCGGTCGGCCGATTGTCGGTTCGCAGTGTGCGTGACGTCGAATACGCGCAGCGGCCCGTCGCGGCAGCCGAGCCGGCTGCCGTCACTGAGGCGCCGCGGACCGAAGCCGTGGCAGCACCTCGGCGCCGGGGCTGGGGCGGACTGTTCGGTGGCCGTCACACCCACGCGCACTAGCGCCTCAGAGATCGCGCAGGATCAGCTCGAGCACGTCGAGTCCCTCGATGAGCAGTTCGTCGCTGATCGTGAGCGGTGGCAGGAAGCGCAGCACGTTTCCGTAGGTGCCACAGGACAGCACGATCACGCCCGCCGCGTGGGCACCGGCGCACAGCGCCTTGGTCAGCTCCGCGTCGGGCGTGGTGGTGCCTGGCTTCACCAGCTCGACGGCGATCATCGCGCCCCGGCCGCGCACGTCGCCGATCCGGTCGTCCTCGGCCTGCAACCGGCCCAGCCGGTCTTTCATGAGCTGCCCGATGTGCTGGGCGCGGGTCACCAACCCGTCGGCCTCGATGGTCTCGATGGTCGCCAGCGCCGCCGCGCACGCAACCGGATTTCCGCCATAGGTGCCACCCAGCCCGGACACATGCGGGGAGTCCATGATCTCGGCCCGCCCGGTCACCGCGGACAACGGCAGGCCGTCGGCGATGCCCTTGGCGGTGACGATCAGATCGGGATCGATGCCCTCGTGCTCACACGCGAACATCGCCCCGGTGCGGGCGAACCCGGTCTGGACTTCGTCGGCGATGAACACCACGTCGTTGTCGCGGCACCACCCCAACAGCGCCGGCAGGAACCCCTCGGCCGGGACGATGAAACCGCCCTCGCCCTGGATGGGCTCGATGATGACCGCGGCCAAGTTGTCGGCGCCGACCTGCTTTTCCATCACGTCGATGGCCCGCCGGGCCGCGAGCGCGCCGTCGGTGGCCAACTCCTTGCCGAACTCGGCATCGCGGAACGGATAGGACAACGGCGCCCGATAGACCTCGGGCGCAAACGGACCGAAGCCGTGCTTGTACGGCATGACCTTGGCGGTCAGCGCCATCGTGAGGTTCGTGCGCCCGTGATACGCGTGGTCGAAGGAGACGACGGCCGGCTTGTGGGTATGGGAACGCGCGATCTTGACCGAGTTCTCCACGGCCTCGGACCCCGAGTTGAACAGCGCCGAACGCTTTTCACCACGAACCGGCGTCAGCCGGTTGAGGTGCTCGCAGACCGCGACGTACTGCTCGTACGGCGTCACCATGAAGCAGGTGTGGGTGAAGTCGGCGGCTTGTGCGGCCACGGCCTCGACCACGCGCGGCGACGAGTTTCCGATGGTGGTGACGGCGATGCCCGAGCCCAGGTCGATCAGCCGGTTGCCGTCGACATCCTCGACGATGCCACCGCCGGCGCGGGCGGCATATACGGGCATGGTGTTGCCGACCCCGCGGGCGACCGCGGCCGTTCTACGGCCGATCAACGCCTCGGATTTGGGTCCGGGGATGGTGGTGGCCAGATGGCGACTCTGCTCGGGATGACTCAACACTGCCTCCTCGACGGGGAAGGGCGACGCCGGAAAGAACGCGTTCTGAGCCTAGTTGCGAGGCCCGCCAGTCGGCGGCGAATGGGGTGGTCCGGGTCGGCGGCGGTATCGTGGCCTCGGTCGCCCTGACATCCGACACAACACGAAAGACATACCTGACATGGATCTCGTCATTTTCCTGCCCCTGCTGATCGTCATGGGCGCGTTTATGTTCTTCGCGTCGCGTCGTCAGCGCAAGGCCATGCAGGCGACCATTGACCTGCACAACTCGCTGCAGATCGGCGACCGCGTGCACACCACATCGGGCCTGCAGGCCACGATCACCGGCATCACCGACGACAACGTCGACCTGGAGATCGCCCCCGGCGTCGTCACCACCTGGATGAAGCTCGCGGTGCGCGACCGCATCGAGGAGGACACCGAGGACAGCGCCGACGCCGATGAGGCGGCCGGTGCGACCGAACTGACCGAGAGCACCGGCGTCACTGACACCGACGGCCTCAAAAAAGACTGACCGCAGAGCACCCAGCACAAGCACGTACCCTTTGCGGTGCTGACGAACTGATCTCGAGGAGACCCTAGAAACGTGGCATCGTCTTCGGCGCCGGTGCATCCTGCGCGCTATCTGACACTTTTCCTGGTCCTTCTGATCGGCGTTTATCTGCTGGTGTTCCTCACCGGCGACAAGCAGGCCGAGCCCAAACTCGGCATTGACCTGCAGGGCGGTACCCGGGTGACGCTGACCGCGCGCACCCCGGACGGCTCGACGCCGACCAGAGAGGCTCTCAACCAGGCTCAACAAATCATCAGCGCCCGCGTGGACGGTCTCGGCGTCTCCGGCTCGGAGGTCGTCATCGACGGCGACAACCTGGTGATCACCGTTCCCGGCAACGACGGCAGCGAGGCCCGCACCCTGGGCCAGACCGCCCGCCTGTACATCCGGCCCGTCGCACGCGCGGTGCCGGTGGCACAGCTCAAGCAACTCGCGGAAGGTGGCGCACCGGGCGCCCCAGGCGCGCCAGGCGCGCCCGCCCCAGGCGCGCCAGGCGCGCCC
>NZ_MLCL01000083.1 GCF_001942625.1 Mycobacterium syngnathidarum | reverse complement strand
GGCGACCATCGCCATCAACGGCGCCACCCAGACCTTCCCACCGCAAATCCTGGCAGCCCAACAAGAAATCCTGACCACCCTCGGCATCCCAAAACCGGGGCACTAAGCCAAATGTCCTAACTCAGGTTCGAACCTGCCCACCGAGTTCCGTGGGTAATCATAAGGGCCCGCTGGGGGCACGCGATCCGCCTTTTTGGGCCGCCCCAGGTGACCGTCTGCCCACAATCAGCCGGTCACCGTTATTACTCAGCGATAGCATCAGCAATCAACTGACCCACGTGCTGCCAGTAAATGAAGTCACAGACGGCTCGCCGCTGATCTTCGGACTCGGCGGCGGTGTGCGCGGCGTATACCGCTTGCTCTTGGGCGTGCGCCGCATAATCCACAAACGCCCGTAGATGCCGCTCCCCCCGGTTGGAGGCACGGCTGGCCAACGGCTTCCACACTTTGTCCCACAACTCGGTCCGTCGATCTTCTGGCGGATTGACATCGGTCGGTGCAGGGGGCAATACCTTCACCAGATCGACATCACTGATTCGGGCCAGTTGTGAGCTCGCCTGCGGGGCAATTACCTGCAGACGATCGCGTCCTGCCATCTTGCCGCTGGCAGGGATGTCGTCGGGGCTCAGTACCTCATGGTGCACGCCGGCGTCCGAGTTCTGGAGCTGATCTTCGGTCGCGATTACCGCTCGCAATTCTGTGTCGTGGTGTCGCGCCCAGCGCTGCACCGCAACCACCGGCTCATTCACCCAACTGGCGCGTTCGGCGGGTGGAATCGAGTCGTCGGCGGAGGCCATGTTCACCGGCTCGGGCAGGTGAACCTGTTCAGGGATATACGCCAGCCCATAATTGTTGGCCACCACGATCTTGCCGTCCACAGTAAGTCCGGTGACCCAGAAGAACTTGTAATCAGCACTATTCGTCATGCCGGGCGCATTGAGTGCCGCTGCCAACCTGCGCGCCAACTCCAACGGGTCCGAACCTGACCGCTTCGCAGCACTCTGGGCCGCATCCCGCTCAGCGCGCGCTGCCGACACCGGGATGGGCGCGACTTGAGCACCGCCGGCGATGTTTGCCGGTGGACCGGCTGCGGGCGGTGGGGCCGTCGCAGGCGGCGCGACCGGTGCCGCAGGGGGCGGAGTCGGCGGCGGGCCCAGTGGCATACCGCCCATGCCCGTGCCGCTTCCCATCAACCCACCCGACGCCGGAGCCTGCACCGGGGAAGCAGGTGGTTGTGCACCTGCTTGCGATACTGGCGCCGACGTTGTGCTGGCAGGCGTCATCGCATCGCTGGCCGGAACCGCAGGCGATGGAGCCAACGGTGGGGGAGCACCACCAGACGACGAAGCGGCATGCACGGGCGTACCGGCCGAATCGGCGAAGCCTTTCGAGAAGGCCTGCAACGGATCTGTCGACGCAGCACCGACCGGCGCTTGGCCTGCCGCCTTTGATGGGTCCAGCCCGGCCCCTGCGCTGGCTGCCGAGGAAGCCGGAGATCCGCTACTCGACAAGCTGCTCGCCGCGCTGGCGGCGCTGGAAGAGGAGGGCGCGCTTGGGGCGCTCGGCGCCGACGGGAAAGAGGGAGCCACTGGGTTCGTGGGTGATTGCCGAGCGGGAGTGGGCTGGCCGGGAGTTGGCACGACAGCTGCGGGTGCGTCAGAGGGCGTCTCAGCCTTAGCAGGCAAACCAACCTGCGCCGCCCCCGGCGCCACATCCTCGGCAATTGCAGG
This sequence comes from Mycobacterium syngnathidarum, assembly GCF_001942625.1. Lineage (GTDB taxonomy): Bacteria > Actinomycetota > Actinomycetes > Mycobacteriales > Mycobacteriaceae > Mycobacterium > Mycobacterium syngnathidarum. The sequence continues at coordinate 48,603 of NZ_MLCL01000083.1, read as the reverse complement.
CGTCTCAGGAGGCGTCTCAGCCTTAGCAGGCAAACCAACCTGCGCCGCCCCCGGCGCCACATCCTTAGCAACTGCAGGCGTCTCAGGAGGCGTCTCAGCTTTGGAGAACAAACTCGCCTTTTCCGACCCGGGATCAGCATCCTCAGCGGCTGGCGCGCCCTCCTCAGACCCGGATTTCCCTTGAGTTGGGCCGCTCGCCGGCGACGCAGACGCTGTACCACCTGAACCGGAGGTGCTCCCAGCGGATGGTGCCGATCCAGATCCTTCGCTGCTGTTGTCAAGGGGTACGGCGGCATGGGCCCCAGATGGCGGAGAGGCGTTCTCTTCGGTATTTCCGCTCAGGCTCTCCGCGAGGCTGTCGAGGAACCGCTTGTTGGCGAGGTATGCCTGCTTGGCCATCTCCTTGGCGGCGTTCTCGGCGTCTTTCTTGTCCGTTTCCTTTTCGTAGTCTTTACTTAATAGCTCCTTGATTGCACTGTGCGTGAGCCAGATAAAATCGGCGATCGCTTTTTTCGCATTCCTAGTTGTCGACCACGCCTTAGCACACCATTCAATGGCGGCGGCCAGTTGTTTCTCGATCTCTTCCATTGCCTTGCTGTGTTGCTCGGCTTTCGCCGACGCGGCCGATGCGCTACCACCAGCCCATACGAACAGCCCATTGAAAATTGCCGCGTGGACGGCATCCCAATCCGCACGGGCTTGACTAACCGTCGATTTGATACCGCTGAGCATTTCCTTGCGCTGATCGAACACTGCCTCGTCGAACTCCGGCCAAGCGCCCGAACCTGCCATGGTATCCAGGTACTCGTCGCCGCCTGGCTTTGCAATTTGTCCACCTAGCAGGGAAACAAGATCCGTAATATCATCCAGCATCACTGGTCCAGTGAGCGCAGGACGAGCAACCGTGCTCATGAGGACTCAGCTTTACAAGCCCAATAGATCGCATTCGCTAGACGGGTCGACGCTGACGCCAGATAGCTAGAGTTTACCGAATACGTGGGTATCGCCTCAATGTACGCGCGCAAGTACTGCGCCGTGACCACTGAGAAGTCTTCCCAGACTGCGTTCTCACTCTTTCGGCCCAAGCGTTCCATTTCATCGGCATAAGCGGTCATCACCGGCACTACCGCATCCATAACCGCTTTCTGGTCTGGCGTCCATTCTGTCGCCGATATCTTTGAATCAATACCGCGCCAGTCCTTCGTGTCATTGTCGAAACGCTCAGCCGCAGTTATCCAGTCAGCACATACGCCGTTACTGGCGCCAAGGAACCTTCCCGGTACGGTGGTCAGCTCCTGATTCAACGTTTTGACATCCGACGGCGGCGACGGAACCGGTACGAGGGGAGCGGTCTGCTGGGCCGCACGGTAGTGGATGGCGTCGCATACTCTGTTCAGCGTGCTAAAGAATTGATTGGAGGCGCCAACGGCATTATCGTCTCCCGTCGAGTACGTTGGAATCGAATCAATAACCGCTTGAGCGTAGGCAATGTATTGACCGTACAGCTCACGCATTACCCGGTGTGGAGTCTGTTTCGCCAGGTTTGTCGATTTCTCGATTGCGTCTGCCAACGCGACACTCTTCTTCTCAAATACCGACTTCTGCTCGGGCGTCCATTCTGTCGCCGGTATCGCATAATCCTGTTTATTCCAATCAGGGGCCGCCGTATCCATATCGTGCGCAATCTTTACCCACGCTTCACATGTCGGATCTTCAGTGATGATGTTGGCAGGCCCAGTGTCGTTAGCACTCGCGAATTCTGACCCGCCGTTGGCGGTGTTGGACTGCTGGCCGTTGCTGCCCCCGGAGTCTGGGCGCAACACGAGAACCGTGCCGACGATGCTGACGGCAATGATCGCGACAAGCGCGAGACCTACCAGGATCCACTTGCCCTTACCGCCCTTGTTCGGAGGCGGCGGAGCGCCCCATTGCGGCTGTTGCGACCACGGACCGCCGGGAGGTCCGTATGGCGGCTGTGCGCCCGGGCCTTGCGGAGGCGGCCCGCCCCACTGCTGCCCACCACCCCCGACGGGTTGCGCACCATACGGCCCCTGGGGAGGAACAGTCATCACCACACCTTCGCGTAAGAGAACAATCTGTTAGTCACAACAACACTGACGGATCGAGCGGCGGCGGTTGGCGCGGCGGCTGGGCCGGCGCCGGCTCGACCTTTGGCGCAAACGGGGCAGTCCCGTCCGATGGGCCAGCCACCGGGGCCTGTTGGGCACCGCTATCGGGCGCCGCGGCGCCGTCACGCTGCTCCCCTTCGTCCTTCTGATCACTCTGGACGTCCCGGCCCTCATCGTCGGCCGAGCCTTCTTGCTTCACTGCAGACGCCGGTCCGCCGGGGCCACCTGCACCGGAGCCTTCGGCGCCCGCGCCGCCTTGTCCGAGCCCGCTGCCCATCTGACCGAGCTGCTGCACGCTCTGCATGATCGTCTGCGGAACCTGACCCAGCTGTTGAGCCATCTGCATCGGCACCTGGCCCAGTTGTTGCGCCATTTGCATGGGCACCTGCATGAGCTGACCGAATTGGCCCATCGCATCCATGCCCCCACCTCCGCCGCTCGACGAACCGAATTTCGAATCGAACTCCGCCAACCGGGCGTTGACATCAGAATGGGCCTGCTGATCGGTCTTCTCATACCTGTCAGCGGCCGTCCCAATGTTGGTTGCCGTCGTGCGCGCATCGCTTCTGGTCGTCGGCATCGTGTCGTGCAACGACGACTCCACCTCATTGGTGCGGCTCGTCAACGCCTGGGCCAGCGGATCTGTACCCAACGAAGGAAACGCACTCGGTGGATCCGGAAGTGCGTCGGCCGCATCTTTGAAGCCCGAGGCACCCGCCCGCAGCTCTGCAACATTGACCCGCAACTCGCCAGTCACCACATACCCCCATCAACTAGTCACGAGGAGACCGACGGCCAGGTCGACCTCTAGCGCCGGGACCCCGGACGCGACGGCGCCGCTGCGGCCGCCGATCGCAACATTCCAGCGGTGACCGTTGACAGTCCCCTCTACCAGTGGTTGAGCAAAATGCTACCCGAGCTCAAGACACGCTGAACGCACAACTTCTAGAGCTCGGCCTCGGCCCATTGCCGCACGCTTTCTCTACGTTTTCAGCCCGCCAGACCATCCGCGGCTGTTCCAGAATCCGGCCCGCACCTGCACTGTCCAATTGCAGCCACGAGTTCCAGAACTACCCGCACCGAGGCGGCCTTATCTGGTTCTCGGGACGCGCATCTCGCCTAGTCCATCGGTTCGTCGTCTACCTCGGCATCGAACCCGTTATCTCACTGCAACGGTAGCCGGCTGGGCGTCAGTGATCAGTGCCCCGGTCAGAGTGCCGGGCGATGAGTGCGAGTTCAGCCTCGCCGGCTTGTTCCGGGGTGGCGAACGGCATGTTCGTTGTGACGAAGTCCCGCACTTCCTGGAGGTCCATCCCCTGCTCGACCATCATGTTCACCACACCGATGTGCACCACCGCTGTCGCACGCTTGGCGGCGACGCCGGCCACGACCCGGATCTCATCAGCCAGTTGCGCTTCGGTCAGGGTGGTCACCTTCGGATCCAGGTCCACCTGGGCGACCGAACCGTTGAGGTAGGCCGTGACAGTGACGGTGCCCGGTGGGTTGATGGCCTGGACTACCGGAATCTGCTCTTCGTCTTCGGGTTCGACCTCGGCATCGAAGGCGCCGAAGTCGTCGATCTCAGCGTCCTCGACTTCTTGGCCGGTGTAGTCGTGGACTGCGTCGAGGCCGCCCTCGTGCGCCGTGCCGTGGGCAGCGTCGCCCACCGAGTAGTCCGGCAGGGAGTCGAGTCCTGATACACCGTCGTCAAACACCGGAGTGTCAAAATCGAGCGCGTCGAGTCCATTGTCGGCGGCGTCGTCATCGTCCCAACCGTCGGAGCCGTGGGGCGTCATGTGTAAGTCATATCCCATCGCAGTCCACTCCCGCTGCACGACGCCTCTCTACCGGCTCCCTTATCGGCCCCGCCTGCCACCACGAACTACGCAACGACAGGCTTCAGCACCTCAGGATCGACCGGCAGTTCCTCACCGACCCATAACCGATAAACCTCAGTGCAACCGCAGGTTCCGCAGCAGGTCGTACACGCCCGCGATCCACAGCAGCAGCGGGATCACTGCGGCGATGGCCAGGCCGTCGCTCAACTCCAGGATCCGTTTCGTCACCGGCGACACCCGGCGCACGCCATCGGTGGCACCGACGGCGATCACGGCAACCAGGCCCAGGGCCGTGTAGACCAACAGCACCATCCAGGCGCTGCCCGGGTACCACAGGCACAGGCGCACCATCACGCCCGTCGGCACGGCGATGGCCGCCGCGAGCAGGGACCAGGAGCACCAGCGTTCGGCGTACAACCGTGACCGGAAGCCACAGATCACGGCGACGAGCGTGGCCACGATCATGCTGTGCACGAAGAAGTGTCCTTGCACCACAACGGCAATGGCACCGACCGCCAGCACCAGTGAACCGGCGGACAGGAATCCGATCAGCAGCTGGCGGGTCAGCAAGCTGCGTTCTTGCAGTCGGGCGGCCGATTCCGGCACTGAGGCGATGATCGCCTTCCACGTGGGTGACGCTTCGTCGACCTCGTCCGGTGTGATGACCGGGTCGAGCAGCTCGTCGTTGGAGACCGACTCACCGGGCGCCGGGATCGGCGGCAGGGCGATACGGGCAACAGCGACAGTGAGTTTGGCGGCGTTGGTCACCACGATCAATCCGAACGCGATGGCGCCGGCCGGCACCCAGGTACCGGCACCGTAGCCGATCGCGATCGCCGCACCGGTGATGGCGATCGCCAGCACCGCGACGAACGAGGCCACATCGGCCCGGCGCCGCGGCCCGCCACGGGTCGCCAGTGTCAACAACAGCACCACCGCCCCGGCACCGGCAACTTGCGGTGCGCCAAGGGAATCCGCGTCGTACGGCAATGGCACGGCCAATGCGGCGGCACCGGCCAGCACGATGGTCGCGGCCATCAGCAAGCTCTCGGCCAGGTCCAGGTTCTGGTAGCGGGTCTGCGCGGCGAAGCTGCCGCCCAGCAGGCCCAGACCGAACAACCCGAGCGCCAGCGCCCACCACCAGCCCTGCCCGGCACCGCTCCAGGACAGCAGTGACATCACCGTGACGGCCGTGGCCACCAGCGGGATCGCCACGCCGACAAAGCGGTTCAGTGCAGTCCGGTCGAATATCGGTGATTCGTCGAGCACGGCGATCGCGTCGATCACGTCCTCGACCAGCGGGCGATACCGTTCGGTGCGGCTGACCGAGACGAGCGTCAGCAGCGAACCGTCGACCACTCCGGCGTCGTCCAGAGATTCGTCGGCCTTCAACGGCGGCGCACCCGGCCGGGCGAACGCCCACATGCCCTGTTCGGCGAAGTCGAAGCCGGCGAGGGTGTCCTTCGGGGTGTCCTCGAGCAATTCGCCCAGGACATTCACGGTTTCGTCGATGTAGGTCTCGATCGGCGCGGTGGCCGGCAACACCAGATCGGTCATCCGTTTGCCGGTCAGGATCGTGACCCTGGTGGTGGACGGCCTACTGGGCGTCGTGCTCGATGTGCCTGCTGCGGCTGCGGTCGCGGTCAACGCCGTTCAAGCCTGTCGAAATCGTCGGACAGGGCAGCGGCCAGCTCGGTGATGCGACGCTGGAACGTGTCGCCGAGCAGGTCGAGCTGAATCTCGGTGCCCGCGGCGATGTGCTTGTCCCACGGCAGCACGATGACCCGGCCCGGAGGCACGTGGCGCTCGAACTGCTGCACCAGATCGTCGATGTCGACGTTGGGCTTGCCGGGTGTGACGTGGTTGATGACGACGCAGGACCGGCCGAGCAGATCCTGATACCCGTTCTGGCGCAGCCAGTCCATCGTGATCGCGGCCTGCCGAGCCCCGTCGATCGAGGCGCTGGCCACGATCACCATGCCGGACACCGTGGAAAGCACGCCGCGAGAAGCCTTCTGGAAAAGGCCGGCGCCGCAATCGGCCAGTACGAGGTTGTAGTAGCGCGACACCACGGAGGTGGCGCCCTTCCAGTCCTCGTCGTCGAACTCGCGCTGCGCGCCGCTGTAATCCTCCGAGGACAGCACCTCGAGGTTGGAGCCGTTCATGCTCGTGTAGGCGCGAATGTCGTTGTAGCGCGTCAGTTCCTGGTCAGCCAGCAGATCGGAGATGGTGGCCGCGGACTGGCGCCCGGCCCGGTCGGCCAGGTTGCCGCCGTCCGGGTCGGCGTCGATCGCCAGGATGCGGTCGCCACGTACCTTGGCCATCGCCGATCCGAGCGCCACGGTGACGGCGGTCTTGCCCACGCCGCCCTTGAGACCGAACACGCCGATCTGGTAAGAGTCGCGGGCGTTGCGGCGAATGCGATTATGCAGTTCGAGTTCGTAGATCTCGTCGGGCGACAGACCAAGGTTGATTCGCGTGGTGAGGTACAGCCAGTGCCGCCATCCGCGCTGCGACGGCATCTTCACACCGGTCTTGACCCCGACGTGCGACAGCGCGTCGATCGCGCGGTGGTTGCCCATCGAGGCCGCTGACGTGGGGCCGGGCGCCGCGGGAGTCGGGATGGCCTGGCCTGCCCGCCACTGGCCGCTGACCTCAGGATCGAGGTCGGCGAACTGCGACGGCGCCGGGCCGGGCGCAACGCGCGGGGCCGGGCCGGGCAGCGTCCGGGCCTGCTCGTGACGAGCGCCCTGGCCGAACTGCTGTTGCTGCTGCGGCGCGCGAAGCATCGAGTTCTGCGGCCACTGCGGCGCGGTGGCCGGCGGCTGCGGCATCGGCGCAGGCATCTGCGGTGTGGTCTCCGCGTGCCGCGGCTGCGCGGCAGCCTGAGTCTGGGTGGATGCCGTGGGGGCCACGGGCACATCCGTGGAGCTGGTTTCCCCGGCCTGAACCGGCGGTGGCGGCGGCGCGGCCGCGGCGGCCTTCAGAATGGCATCTCTGTCCACAATGGCGGTGGCATCGTCGACCGGTTTACCCGGTTCAGACGAGTGGAAGAGCCGGTCATAGTCGGCCGACATGGGGACCCCTCAGATAGTCAAATACAAGTGGTTAGATCTTTACACCCAAGCACAAGTGGTGGGCGGGTTCGGCTATCACCAGATAGACCGAGTACCCGCCCACCAAAAGCATGCTTGATACCGAGCAGTGTCAGGCAAACATTCCCGTGACGCCGGCCTCGGTCTGGGACATGGTCTGTCCCGCCTCGCTGATGGTCTGGGCGAGATTCTGCAGCGCCTGGTTCAGCTCGTTGGAGGTGCTGTCCCAACGGGTCTGAACGGCCTGGTAGGCCTCCGAACCCGAGCCACCCCACGCCGAGGCGAGCGCAGCGAGCGAGCCCTTGCCTTCGTCCAGCAGGCCGGCGGTGGTGCTGACGGCGCCCTGGATCTCACTGGCGCCACCTTCGATACCGGCGAAATTCCAAACCTGTTCTGTCATGTCTTGTCTCCGTTCTCGAGGTCAGTTAGGTCAGATGTTCATCGACGAGGCCAGGTTGCCGGCCTGATCGTCGTCGGTGCTCGTGTACTGAGTACCCGAGGTGTGGATGTTGGTCGAGATCTCGTTCAGCTCCTGGATCTGCTTGTCAGCAGCCTCGTGGAAGCGGGCGAGCGCCGCCTGAGCGGCCGTGCCGGCCTGACCCTGCATCTGAGCGGCCAAGGTGCCACCGGTCGACTCGACCTGTGCGATGACGCTCTTGAGCTCACCGGAGATGCGCTCGAAATTACCAGCCTCCTTGGCGAGGACGGCGGCATCTGTATTCATCTGTGCCATGTTGGATTCCCCTTATTTTCCCTTTGTCCTCACCAGATGGAAATTTGGCGAGTCCTCCGGCCGGGTGGCCGGAAAGTCTTGACGTGGACGCCTACCAGTCGTCGTCGGCGTCATCTGTTTGGTCATATGTGAGAGCGGTCGGCGCGATCAATCCGTCTTTCGTGCCGCCACTCTGTTCTTCTTTCTTGGCGGCGTGCACCGGTGCACCGGCCCCACCGCCGCCGCCGGCACCCACCGGCGCCATCGGGCCCGTCGGACCCGCGGCCATGGCCGACATCGCCGGCTTGGCCTCCCCGCTGATGCCCAACATGCTCGACAACAGCGCTGTGCGCGGCGGGGACCCGAGCGCACCCGGCAGCGACGCCGCGCGCACCAGGCCCGCTCCCGAACTCGCACCGGTGCCGCCGGCCAGCGGATGGTTCGAGAACGGCATCGCCCCCATCAGCCCGGACTGCATGCCCGACTGACTGCCGCCCATGCCGGAGAACTGGCTGACCATCTGGGTCACCTGCTGCAGCGGCTGGGTGAAGGTCTGCATCTGGGACTGGAGCATCTGCGGGATCTGCCCCGCGAGCTGCCCGCCCTGCTGCCCCATCTGCATGACCATCTGCATGCCCTGCTGCATCGGGTTCTTCTCAGACGGATCCTTTTCCTGCTGCCCGGCGTTCTCGCCCTTGCTCGCCGCGCCCATCGCCCGCTGCTCGGCATGATTGGCCTGCGCGGCGGCATTGCCGGTGGCCAACTTGATCGATGACATCGTCGATATGGCACTGATGCCTTCGATCGTCATGTTGCGGGCCGCACCCATTGCCGTCCGCGGAGCGGTCGACGCGAGCGCCGCCGCCGCGGTGGTCTCTCCGATTCCGGGCAGCACGATCGGCATCATCGGCATGATCGGCTCGAACAGCAGGTTGACGGTCGTTTCGGCGTGGTACGCCTCCATCGCCCCGGCCGCCTGGTTCCACATCCGGACGAAGTAGTCCATCTCGTTGAGCCCGATCGGCATCGTATTGATGCCCAGGAAGTTGGTGGCTTCCAGGACCGCGTGAGTGACGTGGTTCTGCTCGATCTCCGGAATCGGCGGAGTGGTCGCCAACGCCAGGCTGTACGAACTCGCCTGGGCGCCGGCCTGCAGAGCCCGCTTCTGAGCCTGCAGTGCCATGGTTCGCAGCCACATGATCATCGGCATGGTCGCAGCGACCGCACGCTCACTTGCCGTGCCGCTCCACACCGCGGTCAAGTTGCTCAGCGCACCGGCAAGTTCGTCAGCCTGGGTCTCGAGCAGGATCGCCAGCCCCTCCCAACCCGTGGCCGCCTGGAGCATCGGTGCCGGACCAGCACCGACCATCAAGCGGGCGGTGTTGATCTCTGGAGGCAACGCGAACCAGGTCGGTGGGACGGGTGGTGCCGCAACCATGACTCGATGACCCTATCTGAAGACGAATATGCCTACGACGTGCTAAAGCGTGGTGGCCTGGGCCGCGTCGACCGCGTTGTAGATGCCCGCGATCTCCTGGAACGCCGCACCCGCGCGGGTCAGCTCCTCCTGGGCGAACGAGTTCGCCGTAAGGGCCTCGACCCCCTCGCTGGCGAAGGCCATGGCCGCCATGGCCGAGACCTCGTCAGCGCCGGCCGGAACCAGCGCGGTGACGGCCGCAGAAGCCGTGGTGCCGCCGGCCAGACCACGGGCCGCGTTTGCGATCACCTGTGCCGCAACACCTTCGGCGCCCGGGTTGTGCATCATCGGTTGCATTTGCTTGCTCCCCTGTTTCGATTGCAAATAACCAGGGACAAGCACTCAAGACCGACCTGGCATGGAGTTTGCCAAGTCGCCAAGGAACCTGTCCCCCGATCCCTTTGCTGGCGGGCCGCCGCCAGCGTTGCTGAGTGCGTTGGGTAAATACTAACTGCAGTTTCGGAGTGCTGAGAACACTTATTCGGCGGGCGGATCGACATAGGACGCCTGAATGACCTCCTTGCCGTCCGGCGCGACCATAAATGCCTGGCCAGGCGGCCTTTTCTTGACAATGATCTCCCGCGACGGGAAGTCGTTCTTCTCGCCGGACAGGAACAAAGTCGGCGAACCGGCGCCGTAGGCGGCGCCGACGAACTTGTCCATCGTTGCCCGGTGCGCCAGGCTCATCTGGCATGTCGCAATGACGTGCAAGCCGATATCGGCGGCTGCCGGAAGCAGCGGACCGAGCGGCGCCATCGGCGACATCATGCCGGCGGCGGCGGTGATCATGTGCCAGTCGTCGACCAGCAGCACGATGTCGGGCCCGCTCCACCATGACCGCGCCCGCAGCTGCGCGGTGGTCAGGTCCGGCGGCGGCAACCGCTTCTTCAAGTTGGTCGCCAGCGCCTTGATCGCCTCCTCCAGCGAGGCGCTGTTGCGGTTGATCGCGCCGGCCGCCAGCAAATGCGACTCGGGCACCGCATCGAGCAGGCCCGACCGGTAGTCGGCCAGCATGAACCTGACCTGATCGGGGCTGTTGCGACTGCAGATCGCCTTGGCCACCGCATGCGCAATCGTGGTCTTGCCCGACTTGGGAGCGCCGAAGATCAGCAGGTGCGGCGTCGAGTTCATCTGGTTGTAGGCCACCGTGAGGTCCGACTCGCGCAGCCCCAGCGGTACCTGCCAGCGCGTCCGGTAATCCGAATCCGGTCCCGGCGGGTTCGGGTCGAGCTGATGCAGGTAGATCCGGTCCGGGAGCACCCGCACCTGCGGTGCCTGATCGGTGTGACGCGCGGCCACCTGCTGCACGCCCGCCGAGATGGCGTCGACGATGTTGGCGGCGCTGTGCACACCGTCCAACCGGGGCACCCCGATCATCAGGTGATGCTTCTCGAGGGAGACGGCACGACCCGGACGATTGGCCGGGATATCGCGGGTGATCCGGTCGATCTGGGTCTCGTTCACGTCACCCAGACGGAACTCCACCTTGGTGCCCAGGTAATCGCGCACACGTGACTTGAGCTCCGTCCAGCGCGGCGTGGAGATGATGACATGCACGCCGTACGCCAAACCCTGACCGGCCAGATCCTGCACAGCCGGTTCCAGATCGGGGAACTCGGCCACGAAGGCCGGCCAGCCGTCGATCACCAAGAACACGTCACCGAACGGATCCTGCGCGGCCGCGTTGTTCGGGTCGTCCCGCATCTCGCGGTAGGACGCTATCGAGCCGACGCGGTACTGCTTGAACACCTGCTCGCGGGCCCTCAGCACCGCTTTGACCTCGGCCACCACCCGGTTGACCCGGTCGGGTTCGGCGCGGGTGGCCACGCCACCCACATGCGGCAGATCCTCCATGTACATCAAGCCACCACCGCCGAGATCGATGCAGTAGAACTGCACCTGGCGCGGCGTGTGGGTGGCCGCGGCCGACAACATCAGCGTCTGCAGGAACGTCGATTTCCCGGTCTGCGGCGCACCGCCGATCGCGATGTTGCCGCCGGCCGCCGAGACGTCGACGCCCCAGATGTCCTGCCGGTGCCGGCGCGGCTCGTCCATGATTCCCAGCGCGAAACGCAACGGCGCGCGCTGGTAGTCACGCTCGATCAGTTCATTGACCGGTGTCGGGTCGGTCAGCGGCGGCAGCCACATCTTGTAGGCGCGGCTCTCACCGGTGCCCAGCTGCTCGAGGACGACCTCGCGCAACACCCTGGGTTCGGCGTCAGTACTCATGGCTAGCTCACCGCCGTATCGAAGATCGGGGTCGTCGTGAACTGGTGGATGCGCAAACGGGTCTGGCGCTTCTCGCGAGGCCTGGCCTCACCGTCCCCGGAATCCTCCACCTCGGGCACGTAGTTGGCGCCGGTGTAGAGGGTGCTGAACTTCACCGGGTCTTCCATGCCCACCCGAAGGAACCCGACACCACTCTCCTTGTTGGTGATGTACTGCGCCTCCGGTGTGCCGATCACCGCCTTGGACTCCGCAGAGCTGGTGGTACGCAACGCAATTCGGTACGTCAGGTTGGGCTCGAGCTTGTCGATGCGGACACCGCCGGTGTTCAGCGACTGGGTGGCCAGCAGCAGGTGCACCCGCAGCGAGCGACCCACGCGGCAGATCCGGTCGAACAGTCCGATGAAGTCCGGATGGTTCTGCAGCAGCTCGGCGAACTCGTCGACCACCACGAACAGCGTCGGCAACGGCGGGAGGTCCGCACCACGCTCGCGGTGCTTCTCGTACTCGGCCACACCCGACAGCGCACCGGCGGCACCGACCTGCATGCCGGCCTGACGCAGGATCTGCTGACGACGGTCGAGCTCACCGGTGAGCACCTCGCCCATACGGCCGACCAGCTCGGCTTCCTCTTCCATGTTGGTCACGACAGCCGCGGTGTGCGGGAGCTTTTCCATACCCAGGAAGGTCGAACCGCCCTTGAAGTCGGTGAGCAGCAGGTTGATCTGGTCGGGGTGGTGGGTGGCCACCAGCGACAAGATCATGGTGCGCAGGAATTCCGACTTGCCCGAACCGGTGGTCCCGATCAACATGCCGTGCGGGCCCGCACCGAACTCGGCGCCCTCCTTGATGTCGAGCTTCATCACCTCGCCGGTCTTGAGCTCGTGGCCGAACGGGATCTTGAGCCGGTCCCGGTCGGTGTCGGTGAACATCCGCCAACGCGCCGGGGTCACCTCTTCCACCGACTTGGCGCCGACCAGGTGGTGCCATTCCTTGGAGACCTTCTTCTGCACCCGGACGTTCTTGTCGATGATCGTGCCGGTGATCGACCAGCCGGCAAGCTTGCGGGCCACCCGGCCGGCCTGCGCCGGGGTCATCCGGTCGACGACTCGCGTCACCTCGCGGTAGTTCTGGTTGGGCAGCTTGTCGTCGGCCGTGCCGTCCGCGTCGACCCGCAGCCGGTAGGCCGAGCCGCGGTGGTTGCCCAGGGTGAGCACGGTGACGCCGGCCCGGCCGTCGACCGGGAAGCCGGCCTTGCCGCCGGTCAGGTCCACCACGATCACATACGGGCCGCCGGGCACCGAGTCGGCGCTGTGCGGGCCGCGTGCGGTCAGATCGCTCAGGCCGTCGGGCCGGGTGTAGACCAGCCGGGTGGGCCCGGCCGCGTCGGTGTCGGTCTGGTGCTGCGCGTGCGGCAACCACTTGAGCCACGACCAGTTCGGGTCCTCCGGGTTGTCGGTGAGCACCCGGATCTGCAGCAGGTCTGGCGGATGGAACACCGCCAGATGACAGATCATCGCGGTCAGCAGCCCCGCCGCGCCCTGGATGTCACCGCCGACGGCGATGGTCGGAAATGTCCGCAGCTGAACAAGTTTCGGGCAATCCTGGATCAGGCCGTGGGTGCGCAGGAACTTGGTCACCCACATGTGGCTGACGGGCTCCAGGTGCGGCTGTGGCGCACCCTGTGGACCGGCCAGCTCCCCGCTGGTGTTCGGCTTGAGCAGCCGGTCCACCGCGATCTCGGCGCCGATACCGATCCGGGTTGCGGCGTAGAAATCCGAGTTGGCCTGCCGCGACCACTGCCGGTGCGTACCGATGATCGACAGCAGATCGTCGGGATGCGGTGCGTGGTAACCGAAGAACGCCACCTGAGCCGACGCCGACGCGGTCACCCGGGTGCGCAGGCCGGCCAGGTATCGCAGGTATTCCTTGCGGTCGGCGTTGATTTCGGGGACCTTCTTGCCGCCGCCGCCACCGCTGGACATGAAACCGACCGTGCCCATGATCATCATCAGCGGCATCATCAGCATGTACGGGGACAGCTGACGCACACCGGTGAAGATCATGATCGCGATCATGCCGATCATGCAGCCACCCATGACCCAGGGCATGGCTTTCTGCATGCCCGAGGGCGGGATGTCGATGCCGAGGTCATCTGGTGCGGCGACGTTGATCTCACCCGGTGTCAGCCGCGGCCCCCGCTTGATGGTCGGGGTGAATTTCTTGGTCGTCATGAGCCTTGCTTGCTTTCGACTTTGCGCGGATTCGGGTCGGCGGGCAGCGTGTCGTGCTCGAGCAGCGCTGCATCCTTCGACAACACCGGGCCCTCCACCAGCAGCCCCACGACCTGCCACGGTGCATTCACCGCACCCGACAAGCCCAGATTTTTCGCGGCGTCGTCATTGGCCACGCCGTACCGCACTCCCTGCGGGTCGATGTAATACAGGCTCTCGCCCACCCGGGGATCCGGTGACTGCAGGCGGACGAACTGGCCGCCTTCGATGTACACCGTTGCGTCACCGCCGATCTGGTCGATGCCGGTGCCGACCGCAGACGACGGGAGCGGCAGGCGACGGCCCGCGATGACGCTGGTCTTCGGTGCCTGATCGCCCGGTTCCCGCTGCCAGGCCCAACACAGCACCGGCGAGTCCTGACGCAGCAACACCTCGAGCGGCTTGTCCGGCAGCGGCGAGCCGTACACCCGCTCGGTGATCTTGGCGACCACGCTGGCCTCGACCGACGGCGGCTGCAACAACCCGTAAGAGTTGGTGGCGCGCAAGGCCGCAGCCGTGGTCGGGTTGACGCGGGCCACCCCGTCCGGCAGCACCACGTAATGCTGCGGTTCGGATTCGGTGGCCGTCTGGAACACCGACCCGATCACCAGATTCTCCGGCAGCCCAACGGTATTCGGCGCACCGGCGGCCGGGATCATCGGCAGCTGCCACGGTCCCATGTTCGACAGTGCGTTGAACAGGCCTTCGGACACCGGGGTGGCCCTGGCGGTGACCGGGATGCCCACCGCGGAGCTCACCGCCCGGTCGGACAGGTCGATGCTGTGCCGGCCGTCGGCGGTAACCAGCCAGTTGTCCCCCTCGAAGGACACCAGCATGCCCTGGTTCGGACCCATTGGGCCGACGGCGGAATCCGTTGTCAGCGAACGGATCAGGATCGAAGACTCCACCTTGGGCGCCGAGCTGTCCGGCTTGGCGACGGTGTCACACAGCGTCCAGCGCGACGCGGGCACGCCCGTCGGCGTGGCATACGGCGCACCCGGAATACCGATCGGCTGCCCCTTGGGCATCCGATTGAGCTCCTCGGACTTCACCGCCGACGGGGTGCCCGAATTGCCGAGGGCCAACCGAGCCGACGTCAGGTTGTACACCGGCCGCAGCACATTGCTGCCGGACAGCATCACGTAGAGCTGGTTGGTGGTGCGATCCACCACGAGTTGGTCGGTGCCGCGCTTGCCCAGCGGCTTGAAATACGCCATCAGGCCCGCGCCCAGGCAGATCAGTATCGAGACCACGATGCCGGCGAACACCGCGCGGCTGTAGAACTGCAGTGGATCGTCGAACATCCGGGTGTCCCGGCGCACGATGGCGTGCTCGACGCGTCGCAGCAGAAAACGCCAGCCGCTGACCTGGACCTTGGTGGTGAGCCGGAAACCTGCCATCGCTATCCGCCGATGTTCAGGCGGGCATGAACTCCCGCGATCGCCGCTGCCATGTCTTCTCCGTTGACCTCACTGAGCTGTTCGACGCCCAGGTTCTCGAAGTCCAGCGACCGGGCCAACCGCATGTCACGGTTCTGCTCACCGGCCTCCACCAGCTGCCGGGCGTAGCGCCCGTTGCCGGCGATGTCCAGCGCCGGCTTGCCGTTGAGTGTGCGCTGGCTCAGCAGGCTCGCCGCCTCGTGGACCCGCTTGGCCGCCTCGTCATCCAGCTGTGAATCATTGGCCTTGGCAATGACTTTCGTGATCTCGACGATGTCATCGGGCGAGTACGAATCGAACTCGATGCGGGTGGCGAACCGCGACCGCAGGCCGTCGTTGGTCTCCAGCAGGCGATCGATGTCGTTGCTGTACCCGGCGATGATGACCACCAACCGGTCGCGGTCGTTCTCCATCCGGGCCAGCAGGGTATCCAGTGCTTCGGTGCCGAACGGGTCGGCGCGACCGTCGCGCTCCTGCACCAAGGTGTAAGCCTCGTCGATGAACAGCACACCGCCCAGCGCCCGGTCGATCGTCTTGGCCGTCTTCACCGCCGACTGACCCTCGTACTCGGCGACGAAATCCTTACGCGACGTCTCGATCAGCTTCGGCTCGGCGATGACCCCGAGACCCGCCAGGATGTTGGCCACCACCCGCGCGATCGTCGTCTTACCGGTACCCGGCGGGCCGGCGAAGATCATGTGCTTGGAGGTCTGGGCCACCTTCATACCGCGCGCAGCACGGATCCTGGCCATCTGGGTGGCCGCCCGGTAGGCCTCGATCTGTTCCTTGACCCGGCCCAGCCCGATCTGCTTGTCCAGCTCCGCCTGCGCCTCGGCCAACAGCCTGTCCCGCCCGGAGGTGTCGGCCACCACGCTGGAAGGATCCCAGGGGTCGGTGCGGGCGGCGATCTTCTCGGGGGTGATGGTCTCCAGCCGGTAAGCTGGATCACGCAGTGCGGCAGTGACTTTGGGCTCCGGGAAGTTCGCCTGCAGCCACTCCAGCAGCACCTGGGCCGACTCCTCGTTGCCCTGGTAGCGCCGGGCCATCGCCAGATACCACGCGATGGCCGGTGCACACGCCTGGCCGGCCGGTGTGTCATTGGCCTCGGTGAGCCTACGGTCAGCCTCTGTGAACAGCCCCAGGTTGGCCGCCGCCACCCCGTGTGCCACCCCGGCCGCGGCGGCAAGGAACTTGTCCGGCCAGTGATCGGCGCCGCGCACCTGGTCGATGACATCCGTCCAGCGTTGCGCCGCACCGTAGATCACGGCCTTGACCCAGGCCACCAGATGATCGGAACCGGCGGACGGGGCGTCTTCCAACGCCTCCATCGCATCGGCATAGTTGCCCTCTGCGGCCTCCTGCACGGCGAAGCCCATGGTGATCGACAGCGGTGAGTTGATCGGGTAGGAGATGTCCTTGCCGTAGATGCCACCGATGGGGATCCTCGCACCGACACTGTTCATCGAGATCTCGGCCGAACCGGCCAGCTGGCCGAAGTTCGAGCGCGAATACCAGGCCCGGAACAGCGTCACGCGATCGTTGTCGCCGCAGCGGATCCGGCCGACCCACCCATCACACGCGGATTCGTCGTAATTGGTGATCTCGGTGAATATCTCGAGCGCACGGGCCGGGGAACTGCTCAGCATCCCGACTGCCGAGCCGAACATCCCAGCGAGGTGGTCAACCATGATCGCCTCCATAGCGAGTCGAAAAGACCTGGGCCCGAGCATCATCGGCTTGCTCTGGGGTGAGCAGATCCAGGTCGCGGGTCAGAAAGTCGCGGGTCGCCGCGTCGTCGTGCCCATGCTCACGCATGCCTGCGAGCATGAACGAGTACTGCGCGGATTTGGCCTGTTGAGCAGCCAGGCCCGCGATCACGAGAATCTCCTCGGCGAGATCCCGTTCGGTCAGGTTGGTGACTTTGGGTGCCAGCTCGATCTGCTGGACCCGACCGTCCATGAAAGCCGTCACCGTGACGGTTTCTGGCGGGTTGGTGACGGTGAACAGCGGCACCGCAAGGTTCTCGTCCTCGTCGACAGATTCCTCCGAGTCCCCACCGTCGCCGCTGTCTGTGTCGTCCGACGCGGGGTCGCCGAATACGACACCGTCGTCGTCGTACGTTCCGAGCGCATCCAGAGCCGCTGCGTCCGAGTTGTCGTCCGAGGACGCGAAGTCCAGCGCCGAGAGATCCTGATAATCGTCATCGTCGTCCGGATGATGTGGCGGAAAGTCACCCACCGTGGCGGCCTCTTTCAGTGCAGGTAGGAGCTGTCCGGCTCGGACTTGTCGAACCACGAGCCCGAGGGCAGGAACTCGACCAGCGCGTCAAGGGCCCGCTGCAGATTGTCCCTGGTGCCGGTCAGGAAGCTGCCGTAGAGCTCCCCGTTCACCCGGCGCGGGATGGACACGATGCGTCCCTGCTTGGAATCGAGCACTCCCGCTGCCACGTCGACCTGAGAGGTGGTGCCGCCCGGGTTCCGCTCGGACACCACGAGCTCCACCCAGCTCTCCGGCTCGGAGATGATGTTGGCGTATACCCGTGCCGAGGTCGGCGGAATGCCGTAACCGGTGAGCTCGTCGGCTGTCCGGCAGTTGGCCAGGGTCTCGGCGACGCCGGTCAACGGCTCGACGCTGGCCGGCATGCCTTCACCGAGCACGGTTGTCACCATGCCCGCCAGACCCACCTGCGCGGCCACCCGCTGCAGCACCAGCATGTCGTTGTCGCGGGCGGCGACCACGTGCCGACCACCCTTGCGGCACACCACGAACCGGAGCATCTTCCCGCCCGCGTCGCGACGCCACCAGCGCCCCTCCAACGTGCGTTCGGGCCGGCTCAAGGTGTCGAGCATTGCAGCCACCTCCGGGTGAGGGTTGCCGAAGACGTCCAGCACCCCCTGAGCCGTGAGATCGCGCTCAACCTGCTCCCACACGACCTTGCGCAGGTCGGGTTGCGGGATGTTCAACCGGATTCCCATCGATGGCGGGAAATCGGTCAGGCCCAGCTTGTCGGCTACGACGAGGATTCCGTCGATGGTCAGTTCGGCCCCGACGACATCGTCGATCGCCGCGGTGTTGGCGTCAGCGCTGAAGGAATTGGTCATCAGTGCTCCCCTACCGAACGGTTCCGCGGAGGGCGCCGGCCGTCGTCGAATCCGTGTGGTCGTAGCCCCCCGCTGCGCGAGTGAGCTTCTCCCCGAGGTCCAGCGACACCCTGGCCATACCGGTACCCGCAGCCCGACGCGCGTGCAGCGCGGCCGCCACGGCCGCCGCCGTCGACGACGAAATCGGCCCGTGTGTGACGCGCACCGAAGCGTCGACCCCGTCGACAACTCCGGTGGCCGCGGCCAAGCTGGTCGCCGCCTGGCCTTGCTTGGCCGATAGCTCGTGCAAATGAGCGGTGGCAACCCGCAAATCACCCGCCATGAAAATTCCCCTCGATCCCTGTCCCCGGATTCTTACCTGTCGATCACGGCCGCAGATCCGGGTACACCGCGATCTAATGTAGCCGCCGCTGCCATATGCAGCTGGCCCTGCTCGAAATCCGCCCCGACATGCACCGGAGCCTGGCCCGCGAGGCCACGGCCGGCGGCCACCGCTTCGAGGTCGGGCGGAAGTGTCTTGGCGGTCTCCTCATCGGCACCCGCGCCCAGCGGATCAGCCGGTCCACCCGCCGAATCCGCCCCGGCCGAGCCGTCGGGCCGACCCTGTTCGGGCTCGCCGTCCGTGCCTTCGCCTTCCGTCTTGTCGTCCCTCTCGTCTTGGTCGTCTTTGTCGTCTTTGTCGCGGCCGTCGCGGTCCTCCCGGTCGTGGCCGTCGGTTGCGGCGTCGGCGATGTCCGACGCTTTGTCGAGCTGGGCCGCACCGGCCGCGGGGCTCCCCAGCTGCCCGGCCGCCTGACTGCCCATCTGTGCCGCCTGGGTCGCCGCCTGGCCGGCGGCCTGCAGTACGCCGCCCAGGATTCCGCCGAGTGGGCTCACCAATGACCCCAGAAGCCCGCCGAGCGCACCAGCTGCTTCGGAGGCCGCAGGTGAGGAGGGAGGCGCCGCGGCCGCCGGCGTGGTCGACGGCGTCGCGGGAGCCGAAACCGGCCCCGACGAGCCGGCGGGTGCACCAGCACTGCCGCCCGACGGCCCACCTCCACCGGAAGGGGAGCCGCCGCCACCCGTGGAGGCGGGCGCCACGGACTCTGGATCTGCCTCTGTGTCTGTCGCTCGGGTGGGGGCCTGCGGGTCACCGACCGGGGGCGCGAACTCCGCGCCGACAGGGGCGGCGCCACCGGCAAGGGTCTCGTATTGCGCTGCCGCGGTGCGTAATACGGCCGCGTTCTGATCGATCTGGCCGCCCAAGGTCTTGAGATCGCGGCTGGAATCGCTGACCGCCTTGGCGACCATCGCGACCTCGGCTGACATCTGAGCGGCCGTCCCGAAACCCGGAATGATGCCCGTGGTGGTGGTGAGCAGGCTCATCGCGCCCAACCAGTCGGAGTGCCCGTCGAGGCTGTCGCGGGTGGCCGCGATCTGATCGGCTTCGGCGGAAAGCACTCCGGCCACCGTGTTGTCCAGCCCGAGCATGGTCTGAACGCGCCCGACCTGCTCGGTGTTGCGGCCGGCGTAGGCGCTGGCACCTCCGCTGTTCCAGCTGTCGTCGGGGAACGCCGCCGCCAGCACCTGCCCGGCCGCGTCCAGCTTGTCCGCCCCGTCGCCGAAGCGCTGCCCGGTCTCCGGTTCGCCGACTCCGGTGCTGTGCTTCATCGACTCGATGGTCTGCTGACCGGCGGCCAGGACGGGCGAACGGGCGGCCCTGATCAGCCGCTGGCCGATCTGGGATGCGAAGAAACTGGCGGCCTTCTGGCTGAGGTCGACGATCTGGCCGCCGAACCTGCCGGCCTGCTCGAGTTCGGCGCCCACGGTGTTGCGGACGATGAACTCTCCGACCTCGGCGGCGCGCTCGGTCCACTTCACGTTGTTCTCGATCACGCCTTTGCCGAAATCGGCAATATCGCCCAGCAGTCCCATGCCCCGTATCCCCTTCGCCGGAACAGAGATTACCAGCGCATCTGACCCGGTCAGCGCACCAATTTCGACCCTTCCGACCACCTGGACCGAGCCTCCCGGGACATCCTTCGACCTCGATTTATCGCAGTTGAGCGATCGTTTCGCCGACCGCTGAGGGCAGGCGGCAAGCAATACTGCGTGGCGCGCGCCATGGGGCAGGTGCAGGGGCCCGGGCGACACCTGCGCGGGCACCCTCGGCTGCGGGATCGGAGCGGGCGGAGGTTTGCCACACAAATTTGCTGCACCGTAATTTCGGGCCGATTGTGGACGGATCATGCAAGCCGGACGCGTTGTAGTCGATACTTGAGCACGTTCAAAGTTCCCGTGTGTGAGTTCGGTGAGGAGATTCAGGCGTGCCCGACCCCGACGACACCTTGCGTAGAGAGCTCGGCTGGACGGGTCCGGAGGAATCCGATTTCGAGCCGGACACCCGGCCCACGCGTCGCAAGCCGCCGGCGCCGCCGTCGATACCCGGGCGCCCGCCGGTCAATTTCGTGCCGTCGAAGCCACCGGAGAACACGAGCGATCCCGACGACCCGGGAGCAACCCAAGTCGTACCGACCGACCCGGACGCCGAGCGTGCGCGCAGCACGTTCCGGGAGGCGCCCCCCGCACCGCCGACTCCACCGCAACAGCAGGCGCCACCACCGCCACCACCCCCGCCTCCGGCGCAGGCTCCTCCGCACGATGCCCACCCGATGCCGCCGCACCAGCCACCGCCCACCCAGGGCCATCCGGAACGCCGGCCCGATCCGTGGGAGCAACATCCCCCGGGCTGGCAGCTTCCGTCTCAGCGACCACCGGGATCCGGTGGCCCGCCGCCGCAGCCCTACGGCCCGCCACCCGGCCAACCCTGGCCCGCCGAAGGCGGGTTCGCGCCGGATCCAAATATCTCGCCGGGTGTACCGCCACTGCCCACCGGTTCCTATGCCGACCGCATCCGGGTCAATGAGCTGCTGCCGCCGAAGCGTCAGCCACCGGGCAGCGGTTGGCGACTGTTCGTGTACCGCGCCACGTTCGGCCTGATCAACCCCGGCCCTTCGCCCGAGGACCTTCGTCAGGCCGAGTTGGAGAGCACGATCAAGGGTGTCCTACGCGGCCACTACAAGGTCGGGGTGATGGGCAAGGGCGGCGTCGGCAAGACCACGGTCTCGGCCAGCGTCGGCTCGATCTTCGCCCAGCTGCGTCAGGACGATCGCGTGGTGGCCATCGACGCCGATACGTCCTTCGGCAAGCTCGGCAGCCGCGTCGATCCGCACGCACAGAGCTCGTACTGGGAACTGGCCAACGACAAGCACCTGGACTCGTTCGCCGATGTGCGCAGTCGCGTCGGCAACAACGCTGCCGGCCTGTTCGTCCTGGCCGGCGAGGGCACCCCGGCCCGTCGCCGGGTGCTCGACGCGGCCATCTACCGCGAGGCCACCACGCGGCTCGACAAACACTTCTCGATCTCGGTGGTGGACTGCAGTTCCACCATGGACTCGCCCGTCACCCAGGAGGTGCTGCGCGATCTCGACGGCTTGATCGTGGTCTCCTCACCGTGGGTCGACGGCGCCGCCACCGCCGGTCAGACGCTAGACTGGTTGGCCGCGCACGAGATGACGGGCCTGTTGCAGCGGACGGTCGTGGTGCTCAACGATTCCGACGGCCACGCCGACAAACGCATGCGCTCCGTCTTGGCCGGACAGTTCTCGGGTCAGGGTCAGCGCGTCATCGAGGTGCCCTACGACGGGCATCTGCGGCCCGGCGGGGTCGTGGATCCGCGCGAGATGTCGACCGCGACCCGGCGCAAGTTCCTGGAGATCGCCGCGGCGCTGGCCGAGCATTTCCCGACCCAGGACGAGCGCCGGGACAACTAGCCGGGCAACTGATCAGCGCATCGCGCCGATCAGGGTCTCCAAGGCGTGCACGGCGGGGGCGTCTACCGGGTATTCGGCCTCGGCGCGGGCCACGGTGTCCTCGGAAACTCCTGCCGCCGTTGCGGTTTCACTGAGCGTCAGGTTGGCCGCGCGACGCGCGGCATACAGGCGCTGCCCGAGGGTGGCTCCCGGCGCGGTGGCGGCGCGGGTGGTCAGTTCATCGATTTGGCGCCGGACCGCGCTGAGCGCCTTGATCAGGGCGGGCGTCACCATGCTGAGCCGCGCGGCGCGGGCGGCCACCGCCTCGAGCTGTCGCAGGTCGGCGAGCACGGACGTGACCCGCGGCGTGAACTCGGGTTCTCCGACTGCCGGCAGCGTGGCGATCGTCGACTCCAGCGTGTTCACCGCCGTCAGGACCGCCTGCGCGATCAGCGGTACCTCGTCATTGGCAGGCGGTGTGGTGGCCAAGGCCGGCTGCGCGGTGACGACGGTGGGGGGTTCAACGGCCGCCGGTGCAGGCATCGCCGGATCCGGTACCGGCCCGCCCTGGCGCAGCCGGGCGATGGTGCCAGGCGGCCAGCGCAACACCTCTTCGAGCTTGAGCCGGGTGCGCTCGCGGGGCCAGCTGCGGCCCTTCTCGAACGCGATGAGTGCCCCGGCATTGATGATCCCGTCGGCGGCGAGACTGCGTTGGCTGATGTCGAGTTCGCGGCGTCTGGCCGCGGCTGCAGCACCAGCGCGAATGAGTCCGACATCGAACTCGCCCGTGGCGAGGTCGTACTCAGCGTCGGTCATACGGGGCTGTTTCCTCGCCAATGTGCTCAGCCTCAGCCAGGTGCTGAAGCGGTTGCCGGGACGCCTCAATCCTAACCCCAGACCGCAGCACCGCTACGCATTGGGTTTTTCGCATTCGTAGCAAACAACCACGACGCT
This sequence comes from Mycobacterium syngnathidarum, assembly GCF_001942625.1. Classification (GTDB taxonomy): domain Bacteria; phylum Actinomycetota; class Actinomycetes; order Mycobacteriales; family Mycobacteriaceae; genus Mycobacterium; species Mycobacterium syngnathidarum. Next base: position 25,568 of record NZ_MLCL01000083.1, on the reverse strand, counting down.
ACGGCTTCCCTCGCGCTCAAACCGCGCTCACGCTACGGGTACAACGGGGTACCCATCAGCGTTCTGACGTGCGGTTTTAGATCCAAAGACCCTTTTCGCTGGTGATCGAGCATCGTTACCTTTGCAAATTTCCGTAGCGTTGCACCGCTGCGGTTCGGATCAAACTGTTGCATCGCTACGGTTCTTGCTATAGCGTTCCTCCCAACGCGGGACATACCGCAACAAAAGTCCTAACAGGAGCAGAGCATGAACGCACTGATGGCCAATGGCATCCCGCTCGGCGTGTGCACCAGTGACCCGGAGCGGTGGACCTCCACCCCCGACGATCAGGCGAAGGTCATCTGCCGGGAATGCCCGCGGCGCTGGCTCTGTGCCCGCGAGGCCTGCGAACTTCCTCGCGCCGAGGGACTTTGGGCCGGCATCATGGTTCCCGAGGCGGGCCGCGGCCGTACCTTCGCGCTCAAGCAGCTCCGCTCACTGGCCGAGCGCAACGGCTACCCGGTGCGCAAGCTGGGCCTGGTCTTTCCCGAAGCCGCCTGAGCCCAAGCCGGCGCAACACACCAGTATTTTTGTCTGGCCCTTGCGCTGCCGATTCGAGGGGACGGCAGGGCAAGGGCACATTTCCACTGGGGGAGGAATAGGGGCCCGGGGTATGTCGTTACACCCGCGGACGGTGTCGGGCATTGCCCCGGGCCCCACACCAGAATCGTCGCTTCGAGCGACCACTCGCCGCGAGGCGCAGTGACGGCACCGTCCCCAACTTCTCCTTCGACTACCGCTCGAGCGTGGCGACCACCGCATCGAGCAGAGCGTCCACATCGTCCTCGTTGTAGCCGCGCTGAAGAAGCGGCGGCTTGGGGAACGCGATGTTTCGGACATCGTCGGCATCGAGGTGGCCGCGTCCGTCGAGCCTCCGGGCCACCAGTGCGAGAAAATCATCCACCGACTTCTTGTCATAACCGCGCTTGCCCATCGGCGGCTTCGAAAATTCGGTGTTGCGAACGTCTTCGGCTGTCAATCCCCCGGTCATGCGGGCCATGTTAACCGCCTATCGCGTCCGGCTCGCCTGAACGTGGTTACCGTGAGGTTCATGAGCAACACCGACACGGCGCCTGCCGAAGTCACGTGCGCCAACTCGGAGTTCACCGGGGTTCTGCACCCGCGGGAGGTACCGCTGGGCGGGCCCCGGGCGATGCTGGTCAGGCGCACCCTGCCGCAGCGGGACCGGTCCATGATCGGTGCGTGGTGTTTCGCCGACCACTACGGACCCCACGACGTCCGGGCCGCCGGTCGGGGCATGGACGTGGCGCCCCACCCTCACACCGGATTACAAACAGTGAGTTGGCTTTTCGAAGGCCTGATCGAACACCGCGACAGCGCCGGAGTGCATGCCATCGTTCGCCCGGGCGAACTCAACCTGATGACCGCGGGTGCCGGGATATGCCACTCGGAGGTCTCGACGCCCGAGACGACACTGCTGCACGGCGTGCAGCTGTGGGTGGCCCTGCCGGACTCCGCTCGCGACACCGGGCGCGACTTCGCCCACTACGCGCCACCCCCACAAACCATCGACGACGCCACCATCCGCGTTTTTCTCGGTGAGCTGGCGGACTCGGCCTCCCCGGTACACACCTTCACGCCACTGTTGGGCGCGCAGCTCGACCTGGATCCGGGCGCGGTGCTGACGCTGGATGTCGACCCGGCCTTCGAGCACGGCGTCCTGTTGGACCAGGGCGAGATCGAGGTGTGCGGCACCACCCTGGCCGTCGCCGATCTGGGCTATCAGGCGCCCGGGCGCGCGCAGCTGCAGTTGACCAACCGCGGCGACGGCCCGGCCCGGGCGATCCTGTTGGGCGGGCCGCCGTTCACCGAAGAGCTGGTGATGTGGTGGAACTTCGTCGGCCGCAGCCACGACGACATCGTGACCTACCGCGAACTGTGGCAGGCCGGCGACGCACGCTTCGGAGACGTGCACGGCTACCAAGGCCACATCGCAAGGCTACCCGCACCGCCGCTACCCAACGGGCGGCTCAAACCGCGTCCGCGGCCGTCGGGTTAGGCGTTCAGATACTGGGCCGTGTTGCCGCCGACCGGCATCTCCGGCAGCCCGAGCTTGCGGTGGTCCCAGCTGCGCTGCCGGTTGGGCACCACCCGCACGGCGATACGGTTGTTCATCATCTGGTCGACGAACGGGCGCATCTCCTCCGTGTAGGGACCGGTGTAGCGCTCCCACACACTGATCCCCACGCGCAGCAGGGTCTCCGGATCGTCGACGATCTCGGCGGTGCCGTCGATCGACACCCCCCGCAGGGTGTTGTAGGTGTCGCCGTCCTCGATCATCACCGTGATCGTCGGGTCGCGACGCAGGTTGACCGCCTTCTGCGACTTGGCCTTGGTCTCGAACCAGATCTCACCGTCGAGCACCGCGTACCACATGGCGACCAGGTGAGGTCGGCCGTTGGGCAACACCGTGGCCATCGTGGCGGTGCGGCTGCGTTCGATGAATTCGGCGATCTCGTCATCGCTCATGACGATCTTCGTGCGCTCGTTCTTGCCCACCTGTCACCTCTCTGCTCACCTCAGCCCACCATAGCCACGGGCCTAGAGCACACCGAACTGCGAGGTCACCCAACGCACCGGATCCACACACCGGAACGGGGCAATGCCCCTGGCGTGCAGACGGTTTCCGGTGGGTGCATGGCCGAGTGCCGACACCGCGAAATACCGGCTGGCCAACCGCGGACCCGAGGACGGATTTTCGACGCCGGCCACGATCGAGCCGCCGTGCAGCCGGACCAAAAGGCTGCGCACCTCTTGGTCGAGCAGTTGACCGTCGACGTCGTCGTAGCGCTTGCCGTCGGAGGTGTCGCGCAGGAACGCCGCTCCCCCATTCGACATGACCAGGGCCCATTCCGAACCCTGCACGTCACGCAGCGCCCGCAGCACATCGAATTTGGACAAGATCACCGCGAGCTTGGGCTGGCCCGGGTTGACCGCCATCAGCAGATTGGCCAACACCGATCGCGGCTCACCGCCGCTGAACGGCTGGGGCGGTAGTAGGTCCTGCAGCTGATCGCGAATGGCTTTGACCCGCAGCGGGTCGAACATGAAGAACACCGCGTCGGCGTGGGCGAAGAACTGGAAGGGCGGGGCCCGCAGATCACCGTTCTCCAGGTCCTCGCCCGCCACATCCCGCAGCACCAGGAAGCGACGCACACCGTGCCAGACACCGATCGAGAACACCAGTGGCTCACGCTGATTCGGGGCCTGGGTGTGCACCGTCGGAGTGGGCGGCAGCAGGCCCCGCTGTACGTACAGCGGTCCCTCGTAGTTGGTGGCGTAGTTTTGCGCGGTGGCCCGGGTGACCGGTTCCATCAACACACCGAAGCGCTCGCACAACAGCTCGAGCTGCTTGACCAGCACCGCGATATAGAGGCTCTTGCCGGTCGCCCGTGCGCCGGCGAGCGCGATGCAGATGGCATGCCCCTCCCGAAAACCGTCGGGAAGCGTGAAGTGGCAGGTCGGGCAGATCTCCACCGCGTGCCCCTGCAACGCCCGGCTGGCCTCCGACCCCGGCGGCGGCGGGCCGTTGTAGCCCGGCGCGCGGGTCCAGGTGTAGAGCGGGCCGCAGTCGGCGGGCGCACCGACATATGCAGAGGCGACGTCGTCGCGATAGCGGGTGCCACCGGCCTGGGCCGGCAGCGTCCACAGGTGATTGTTCGGGCTCAGCAGAGTGAAGCACCGCGGGCATTTGCTCATGTCAGCCCCGGCTCCCCCTCAGTCGCTCCGCCAGCGACGGGTGCTCGCCCCGGCGCGTCAGCAGTCTGTTCACCATTTTGCGGTATCCGCGCATCGTCCCCTCAGAGGCATCACCCGACAACTGCGCCATCAACCCCACCACGGATTCCGCGTCGGTGCCGCCCATGGTGGCCGCCACCTGGGCGGCCAGCGTTCCGGCGAGCTCATCGACCGGGTCGAGCACATAGGCGCCGGACTCGGCCGCGGCGCTTCTCAGTAGGCTGATCGCCACCACCGTCACCGGCGCCAGCCGGCCGCCGTCGACCAGCGGCAGCACTCGGGCCACCGCCTGTGCGCCGCAACCGTTTTCGGTGACCAGATCGTTGCAGGCCTGCGGATACGGCTGACCGGTGAGCACACCCAGCAGCGCGAACGCCAGCAGCCGCACCGAGAAATCCGGGTGCACGGACGCCGGTTCCAATCCGGCCAGCACGTGATCCCACAGCGGCACATAGGAGCTCTGATGCGTGTGCAGATAGCCCTTGTGCAGCCACTCCTGCGGCTCGACGTGGCGTACCGCGGCGCACGCCACCGCCACGTTGTCACCGTTGTCCTCGATCACCTTGCCGGCCAGCCGGCGCAACGCGACCGAATCCGCCGCCCCCACCAGGGTTCGCAGTGCGGCCATCCTGGGCAGCGGCTCGGCTCCGATGGCCAGCAGCAGATCCGACGGGCTCCAGACCGAGGCCGCAGCCGCGGCAGCGAAGTGCTCGGGCTCGGTGATCCGCAGCCACCACAGCTGCGCACCGAGATCGCCGGCCAGTTGCGGCCCGTGCCGCCGCGACCGCAGCCCACGCAGCGCGGCGCAGATCCACACCGGATCCCACGGCTGCGCTTCGGCGAGCTCTGCGGGCTCGGGCACAGCGGCCGCCTCGGCCAGCCAGTCCAGCACGTCGTCAGCGATGGCGTTGCCCCCGGTGTCACCGTCGCGCAGCAACCACACCGCCAGCGACAGCCGGTCCGCGGCACCGATCCGCGCACGCACCCCCGGATCCGCCAGAGCCGGCAGCACGCCCTCGGTCAACGCCGTCACCAACCGGTCGTCGGCGACTCCGGCCCGCAACAACAGGTCGACAACCCGCAGCAATCGATCGGGCCCGTGTGTCCTGCTATCCTCTATGGCCGGCCCGATCGCCTTCCGCAATGCCGAAGGTGTTGGTTTCCCGTGAAACATTCTCGGCCCCAAAGGAATTGGGCCGTCTTGGGTCAACCACGCGTCATCGGCAATCGCCCTGGCGAAGTAGGTGGCATCGGCGAAGGCCGCACCCGCTCCGTCCGGCAACTCGTGCACGGCCCGCCACGCGTCGCCCGTCGTAGCGCCCACCATGGCCGAGAGCACGTCGGCGATGGTGTGCGCGGCCTCGGACCCGACCAGCGCACCCGGCGGCGAATGCGCGGCGATCACCTCATGGGCCTCCGCCTGCGCGTCGGCGAACTCCGGGTGCCGGGCCACCGCCATCGCCATCGGCCACGCCGGATGCAACCCGTCATCACGCACCTGGGTGGAGAACGTGTCGATGTCGTCGAGCACGCGGCGGGCCGACGCCGCATCGAGCAGCACCACCTGCGCCATCACCGACCACCGCGTCACCTCGATGCGGTGCCCACCGGCGGTACGGTGCGGATCACCGCCGAGCTCACCCAGCGACACCGTCTCGGACTCGCTGATCACCACCATGCCCGGCTCGATAGCGGCCACATCCCCCACCGGCACCGCGCTCAGCACCTGCCCGTTGTGCGGCGCGACCTGCTCGGCGCGATCGAACGTGGAAAAGCTCAAGCCCGCAGCGGTGCCCGGGGACATCAGGAAACTCACCAGGCCGATCCACTGCGCTGCCGTGTCCGGGGACTGCACGCCCAGCACCACCGGAGGCCCGCCGGCCAGCGCCGCGGCCACCGCATCCAACAACGCGAACAGCGTCGCCAACCGCCACGTGGCGGTATCCAACGCGAACGCCACCACGCTGTCCTTGGTCACCGCGCCGCCCACCTCCGGCAGCACCCCGGGAAGCACGGCCCGGGCCACCGCGGCGGCACCGTAAGGCTGCAGCCAGTGCGCAGACCGCCACCGTTCGATGGCCCGCCAACGCGGGTGCGTGTCGGGTGCCCGATCCAACAGCACGTGGGCGAATACGTTGCCCGGCCGGCCCATACTGTCCGACCCGGCCGGGAAGGTGTGCCAGTAGCCGGCGCCTTCGGCCAGATGGCGGTAGGCCAGCCGGCGAGGGCCCTGCTCAAGCTGCTCAGGGGTGGGGAAATCGGGTATCTGCCCCACCGGACGGAACACCGTGCGAACCCCGGCGATCAAGGCCTGCGTCTCCTCCGGCGTCAGATCGCCGCTGGTTTCCTTGACCTGCCAGCCACCGACATTCCCGACGGCATCGAACGACGTGTAGGCGAGCTGGCCGTAGCGCGAGGTCATAAGACTGTCGCGGTGAGCTGCAGGGTCTGCACCGGCGGATCCAGCAGCGCAACGGTCCGCAGCTGTACGGGATCCGGGATGTCCAGGAACAGCCGAATCCAGCCCTGCAGGCCACTGACATTGGCGGCCCACAGCTCGCCACTGCCCGATGCGGTCAGCGCCGTCCAGCGCAACTGCTTGGACGGCTGGTCGGCCAACTGTCCCTGCGCATCCAGCGGCGCCACATCCACCGGCTGGCCGTCGTGCACACTCAACGGCATCCGCTGAGGATTGTTGACCAACACGAACGAGGGCGAGCCCGGAAGGTCGTGTTCGGAACGCACCGCGACGGTGGCGGTGGTGGGGAAACCATTGGGGTCGCGGCCAATTCGCACCGCGTACTGCAGCCGCAGCATGCCGGGATACTCGATGCTGGCCACCGGACCGGTCACTCGCCGGCCGCCGGAGAACGCCACCGGCGCCAGGTGCAACGAGCAGCCACCCACCGGGAGCGCACCGGTCAGGTGCATACCGCCGTACTTCTCGTAATCCTCGAGCGAGATCTCGAAAGACCGGCCGGTCAGGCCGGCGCGGGGGTCGTGGCCCTTGGCCGCCAGGGTCACCACCACACCGGCGGCGCCGTCGGGCCACTCGAAGGTCAGCACCTGCTTGTTGCAGTACTCGACGAGCTCGATGTCACGGATCGTGCCGGTGCGCACCGCCGACACCGTCCGGCCCAGCACCGCGTGTCCGGCCAGGATCGTCACCGGCGTGAGGTAGGCCCGGCTCCAGCCCTGTGGCCAGGCCACCCCGGCCATCAGGGAGCGGTGGGTGCCGTCGGGTTGCGGCTGATCCGTCACCGGCCCGCGCAGCCGCAGGTCCGGGGTGAGCCCAACCTGATCGAGTGCTTTCTCCGGAAGCTCGGTGGCCGCCCCTCCGGCGCTCGGACCGGTCTGGCTGAGGTAGACCGCCACCTCAGCTCCCGGGGCAGCCCACGACACGTCGAACGTTTCGCCGTCGAATCCGGTATCGACCGTGATGTCGGTGACCGCCGACAGCACCGCCGACACCTCGACGTCGGCGTCGACGGGCTCGGAGAGCTTCACCCCTGTGTCGAGGTCGACGGCGCAGCGCACCCGATAGCGGTATCGGACCCCCCGCGTCACTGCGGAATCGACAAAACCTGTCCGGTGCTCGCCGTCGGCCAGGATGCGGTACTGCGCCTCGTCGATCCCGGATACATCGGCCGCGTCGTCCATCGGGATGCGGTACACGTGAACCGAACTCGACGTCGGGGGCGCCGTCCACTTTCCGATGACCAGGCCGTTGTCCTCGCGAACGGCTACGTCGCTGACCGGTGGAACCATGACCGCACTGGCGTACAGCACCGGCCGGGTGCTCAGGGCGTCGGAGCGAGACGTCCCGGTGATGACCCACACCTGGTAGTAGCGCACCGGGCCGGTCAACGGCCGGTCGTCACTGGCAGCCGACAACGGTGTGGCCGCGACCAGGTCAGCGTTTTCCGGGGATTTGGGCTCCCGGTCGTCGCCGCTGACCACCCGGTACAGCACCACTCCCCCGTTGGCCTGGTAGTCGGGCCAGCTGAGATCGACGACGCCGGGGCGGGCCGGATCGTGGCGGAATGCGATGGCGCGCACCTCACCGGCCGCGGGTTCCCGAGGCTCGGGCGCATTGACCGGGGCCCCGGATTCGAGCTCGGCGAGCAGCCTGGCCATCTCGTCGGCATGCTCGGCGACCGATCCGGGCAGCATCTCCCGGATCTGCTCGACATCGGTGCGCCCGGACCGGAGCACGAGCCGCAGATGGGCCTCTTTGAAACTGCGCGCCGCCACCGCGCCGGAGTCGACCAGTCGCTGACGCCAGGCCAGCAGTGGTGCCAGCCTGGGATCCGCGTCGTCGGCATCGTCGACGGGATACAGATCGGGCATCAGAACACCAAATCCCCGCCGGACGTGATCGCTGCGCGTCACGTGCTCCGGCAGCTCGAACAGCGCGAACTCCTGAGGTGCACAGGCCGACACTGGCCTGCACACCCAGAAACGCTACCGCAGCAGCGGCCTGGTCACCGCCACATGGTGGGCCACGCCGACGCGAGGGGTCGTGCACCACCACATATGGTCGGCACATCCGCAGCGTTCGCGATCTCCAGGAGGGACATGTCCCCTACCCGCTCCACCAGCAACGACGTGTGGGAAGTGATGTCGACAGCACGGACCATCCGGCGGTTCACCAGCGAACCGGTGGACGACGCGACGCTGACCCGCTGCCTGCAGGCCGCGGCGTGGGCGCCATCAGGAGCCAACGCACAAGCCTGGCGCTTCGTGGTGCTGCGCTCGGCCGAGCAACGCGCGGTGGTGGCCAAGGCAGCCGCCCAGGCGCTGGCCGTCATCGAACCCGTCTACGGCATGACCCGGCCCGCCGACGACGACACCAGCCGGCGGGCCAGAAACAACCGCGCCACCTACGAATTGCACGACCGGGCAGGCGAGTTCACCTCGGTGCTGTTCACCCAGCAGCGCTTCCCCACTGCCTCGGAACTGCTGCTCGGCGGGTCGATCTTCCCGGCCATGCAGAACTTCCTGCTGGCCGCCCGGGCCCAGGGGCTGGGCGCCTGCCTGACCAGCTGGGCGTCCTACGCCGGTGAACCGTTACTGCGGGAGGCCGTCGGGGTGCCCGAGGACTGGATGCTGGCCGGCCATGTCGTGGTGGGCTGGCCGCGTGGTTCCCACGGACCGGTGCGCCGCCGCCCGGTCACCGAGCTGGTCTGCATGGACCATTGGGATGGTCCGGCGCTTTAGGCTGAATTCATGGGTCCAGCATCTGCCCTGATGCCCGCGGCGTTCATCGGCCACGGCAGCCCGATGAACGCGCTCGCATCCAACCGCTTCACCACGGCCTGGCGCGGTTTCGGGCAGGCAGTGCCCCGGCCCCGCGCGATCCTGGTGATCAGCGCGCACTGGTACATCAACGCCACTGCGGTGACCGCGATGCCGCGCCCCCGCACCATTCACGACTTCTACGGATTCCCACCCGAGCTGTTCGCCGTTCAGTATCCCGCGCCGGGACTGCCCGAGTTGGCCGAGGAGGTCAGCGACGTGGTGCGTCCCACTTGGGTGGGTGCCGACGTGGACAGCTGGGGTATCGATCACGGCACCTGGTCGGTGTTGCGACACGCCTTTCCCGACGCGTCCATACCTGTTGTGCAACTGGCGATCAACGCCAACGAACCGGCCGAATACCACCTGCAGCTCGGTGCGAAGCTGGCTCCGCTGCGCGAGCGCGGCGTGCTGGTCCTCGGCAGCGGCAACATCGTGCACAACCTCGCCGGCATGGATGCGAGCCGGCCTGACGACGGCTTCGCCTGGGCCAGACGCTTCGACGACGCGGCCCGCGAGCAGCTCTTGCACTCCCCCGCCGATGTCCTCGCCCTGGAAAGCCATCCCGACTATGCGGCTGCGGTCCCCACCCCGGACCACTTCATCCCGATGCTGTACTTCGCCGGGCTCGCCGGTGCCGCAGCGGGTTCGGTCGAGACTCTGGTCACCGGCTACACCTACGGGTCGTTGTCGATGACGTCCTACCTGCTGCGTTGACTTGATTACCGCCGGGAGGCCGGACCCGGCGCGATAGGGTGACGGGCGTCATGCGCGGAATCCTTCTGGCCGGCGGGTCCGGCACCCGGCTGCATCCGATCACCACGGGTGTCAGCAAGCAGTTGCTGCCCGTGTACGACAAGCCACTCGTCTACTACCCGTTGTCCACGCTGATCATGGCGGGCATCCGAGACATCCTGGTGATCACCACGCCTACCGACGCGCCGGCGTTCCACCGCCTGTTGGGTGACGGCTCGGCATTCGGTGTGAACCTGAGCTACGCCGCGCAGCCGCAGCCCGAGGGCCTGGCCCAGGCGTTCATGATCGGCGCCGAGCACATCGGCACCGATTCGGTGGCACTTGTGTTGGGCGACAACGTTTTCTACGGCCCGAGCTTGGGTACCAGCCTGCGCCGGTTCCAGAATGTCAGCGGCGGAGCGATTTTCGCGTATTGGGTGGCCAATCCGACGGCCTACGGCGTGGTCGAGTTCGGCACCGACGGAACCGCCCTGTCCCTCGAGGAAAAACCGGTTGTCCCCAAATCCCAGTACGCCGTGCCGGGGCTGTACTTCTATGACAACGACGTCATCGAGATAGCGCGCTCACTGCGGAAATCTGCCCGCGGTGAGTACGAGATCACCGAGATCAACCAGACCTATCTCAACCAGGGCCGGCTCTCGGTCGAGGTGCTGGCCCGCGGGACGGCGTGGCTGGACACCGGCACCTTCGACTCCCTGCTCGACGCCAGTGACTTCGTCCGGACCATCGAACGCCGCCAGGGCCTGAAAATCGGTGTCCCCGAAGAGATCGCGTGGCGGGCCGGTTACATCGACGACGATCAACTGGTCGCACGCGCCAAGGAACTGCCCAAATCCGGGTACGGCGATTATCTGCTGAAGCTGTTGGAGCGCAAGTAGTCACTAGCCGGTACAAGGGGGATCCGGTTGTTTGAAACATACTTCGCCAATGACGGCGCCGCCGACGCAGCAGAATTCAACCGGACCCGCGAATTGATCGACCAGATGCTCGATGCGCTGGCCGGGATAGAGAATCCAGCTCCCCGCTCGCTCATCGCAGGTCTCGACGCGAGAGCAACATTGCCGATGCTCCCCTCCGCGATCCTGCGAAGTTACTTGAACCATTCCTTGTTCAACCTCAAGCACGTCACCGAAACCGTGACCCCGGGTCGGACGGTCTCGGTGCCGGTCGTCATGTCCGCATTACGCGTATCGCTTTTGGCCAGCTCTCGCCTGTCCTACGTCGTGGCAGCTCCGGACGCAGCGGTCGGTAGCGAGAGAATGGACACCATCCTGGCGCTGGAAGCCAGGTCCGTGAAGCAGTACATACGCAAGTTTCAGGCTCAATCAGAGCTGCCGGGCATGCATCCGGCACCGGGCACGAGCGTCACCGTGTTCGCCTCGATGCCCTTCCCCCGTGTCGAAATGACAGAGGGGCGTCTGCTGGGCAACTTGAAAGCAGAGACGCTGGCCGAGATAGTCGCCCAGACCGGGCACCCGGTCGGAGTGATCGACGTACTGACCGATCACCTGTTCCAGACGACGAGCGGTGCCGCCCACGGTTATATGTGGGTCGATCTGGAGGGCGTCGTCGCGCACTTCGTCCCCCAACTAGGTTGGACAGCCACGATCGCCAATATCGTGCTGACCAAGTTCATGAAGGCGATGAGTTGACAGTCACACCGTGGCGAAGAAGCGCCCCAGAGCGTCGGCCACGCGTTCCGGCGCCGTGTCGGTCGCGAAATGGGACTGGTCGGGCCAGGTGACGCGCTGCGCGTGCGGGAGTGCCTCGGCCAGGCGGTCCATACCTTCTGGAAGTGGTGCCCAGCTCAAGCCACCTTGCCGTCCGACGCTCTCAGTTGTGAAGCCACGACGTCAGTATCTATCTGGCCCTATCAAACAAGAAGGCCGCGAACTCTGTTGAGTCCGCGGCCTTCGTCGCAGTTCGTAGAACCGCTGCTGTGGGCGAAGGGGGACTTGAACCCCCACGTCCCGAAGGACACTGGCACCTGAAGCCAGCGCGTCTGCCATTCCGCCACTCGCCCGAATGACCGAGGCAGCGTAACACTGTCAGCGCATCGTTCCCAAACCGGCCGATCAGCAGGCCGATCGAGCGGCCGTCAGGTTGTCAGAGAACCCTTAACCTCATCTAGATCAGGTCACTGACCAGCATCGATCGGATTCTCAGAGTTCTGTTGGTCCCGCTTTACCGCACCTGGCCGATACCATGCTTGTGAGCAGTGTGGCCAGAGCGACACGCGGGAGCACGGGCCCCGTGACGAGGCGACGAACGACAACGAGAAAAGGCGGGCGGTGACATGGGTCTGGTCGACCGCATCGAACGCAAACTCGAGTCGACCGTCGGCGATGCGTTCGCCCGGGTCTTCGGCGGCTCGATAGTGCCCCGGGAAGTAGAGACGGCGTTGTGCCGAGAAGCCGAGTCCCGAGCCCGTACGGTGGCCGGTGGACAAGTTTTGGCACCGAACGACTACGTAATTACGCTCAGTGGCACTGACTATCAGAAAGTAAGCGCCGATACTGACCTGACCTCGACCGCATTCGCCAAGCATCTGGGGGGATTCATTCGTGATCAGGGGTGGCAAACGTATGGTGATGTGGTCGTTAGATTCGAGCAATCACCGAACTTGCACACCGGACAGTTCCGCGCACACGGCGCGGTCAACCCCGATTCGACCGCTGGCGAATCCGCGCGAGCCCAAGGCGACCATGCGTTCACCGCAGAATCAGGAGAACCACCTATGACCGATAACCCGAATTACCGCGGCGGCCAGGGACAAGGGCGGCCCGGCGACGACTACTACGACGACCGCTACGGGCACCCGCAGGACGATCCCCGCGGCGGCGGCCAATACCCCCCGGATCAGCCCGGCTACCCGCCGCAGGATCAGGGCGGCTATCCCCCGGCACGCGGCGGCTACGGCGGCGGCGACCGAGGTGGGTACCCCGATCAGGGCGGCTATCCGGACCAGGGCGGATACCCCGATCAAGGTGGGTACCCGGACCAGGGTGGCTACCCCCCGCAGTCCTACGAACAGCAGCGCCCGCCCGCCGGGTACGGCGGCCCGCCAGGCGGCGGCTATGACCGTGGCTACGGTGGGCAGCCGGGCGGTGGCTACGGCCAGCCCGCGCCCGGAGCGCCCGGCGGTCAACCCGGATACGGCGGTGACTACGACTACGGACGTCCGGACCCGCGCCAAGGCGGCGGCTACCCCGAACAGGGCGGCTACGGCGGCGGTCAGCCGCCCTACGGACGCCAGGATTACGGTCAGCCGCAGGACTACGGCCGCGGCTACGCCGAGCCTGCGCAGGGCGGCTACCCCGAGCAGGGTTACGGCGAGCCCGGCTACGGCGAACCCGCCGGCTACGGCGGGGGTGAGTACGGCGCGCCCCCGGGCGGTCCGGCCGGTTACGGCGGCCAGCCCGGCGGATACGGCGGTGGCGACTACGCCGCCGGCGGCGCTGCGGTCACCCTTCAGCTCGACGACGGCAGTGGCCGCACGTACCAGTTGCGTGAGGGCGCCAATGTCATCGGCCGCGGCCAGGATGCCCAGTTCCGGCTCCCCGACACCGGGGTGTCGCGGCGGCACCTCGAGATCCGGTGGGACGGACAGGTTGCGTTGCTGTCCGACCTCAACTCCACCAACGGCACCACGGTGAACAACGCGCCGGTGCAGGAGTGGCAGCTGGCCGACGGCGACGTCATCCGGCTCGGCCACTCCGAGATCATCGTGCGCGTGCACTAAGCCCTGCGAGACCGGACACACCTGAGTGGCAAGCGCGCGGCTTCGCCCTCACGGCGATCGGCGTCCAAGTATCGTGACGTTGCCGACGGTAGCTGAGCGATACCAGTGGGGCGGATACGGAGAGGACGTCAGATGCAGGGGTTAGTGCTGCAACTGACGCGCGTCGGATTCCTCCTGCTGCTGTGGCTGTTCATCTGGTCGGTGCTGCGCATCTTGCGAACCGACATCTACGCGCCGACGGGCGCCGTGATGGTCCGCCGGGGATTGGCGCTCCGCGGTTCCCTGCTTCCGAGCCGGGACGGGCGTCATATCGCGCGGCAATTGGTGGTCACCGAGGGCGCGCTGGCCGGGACCCGCATCACGTTGGGTGCCCAGCCGGTGCTGATCGGCCGTGCCGACGACTCCACCCTGGTGCTCACCGATGATTACGCTTCGACGCGCCACGCCCGTCTCTCGCCACGAGGTTCGGAGTGGTACGTCGAAGACCTAGGATCGACCAACGGCACATACCTTGACAGGGCGAAGGTGACAACAGCGGTAAGGGTTTCGATCGGAACACCGGTTCGAATCGGTAAGACGGTAATCGAGTTGCGTCCGTGAGGCCGCGCATGCGAGGAGCTCGAGACACACTATGACCCTCGTTCTCCGATACGCCGCGCGCAGTGATCGCGGGCTGGTTCGCGCCAACAATGAGGACTCGGTGTACGCCGGGGCGCGGCTGCTGGCGCTGGCCGACGGCATGGGTGGCCATGCGGCAGGCGAAGTGGCCTCGCAGTTGGTCATCGCGGCGCTGGCACATCTCGACGACGACGAGCCCGGCGGCGATCTGCTCAGCAAGCTCAACACCGCGGTCAGCCAGGGAAATGCCGCGATCGCGGCCCATGTAGAGGCCGACCCCGAACTCGAAGGCATGGGCACGACGCTCACCGCGATCCTGTTCGCGGGCAACCGGCTGGGCCTGGTCCACATCGGCGATTCGCGCGGCTACCTGCTGCGCGACGGTGAACTGACCCAGATCACCAAGGACGACACCTTCGTCCAGACGCTGGTCGACGAAGGCCGCATCACCGCCGAGGAGGCCCACAGCCATCCGCAGCGCTCGCTGATCATGCGGGCACTGACCGGTCACGAGGTCGAGCCGACCCTGATCATGCGCGAGGCCAAGGCCGGCGATCGCTATCTGTTGTGTTCGGACGGGCTGTCCGATCCGGTCAGCCACGAGACCATCCACGAGGCCATGCAGATCGAGGATGTCGCCGAAAGCGCCGACCGGCTCATCGAATTGGCGCTGCGCGGCGGCGGACCGGACAACGTGACCGTGGTGGTCGCCGACGTCGTCGACTACGACTACGGACAGACGCAGCCGATCCTGGCCGGCGCCGTGTCCGGGAACGACGACCAGAGCGCGCCGCCGGACACGGCTGCCGGACGGGCCTCGGCGTTCAACCCGCGCCGCAACGAACCGAAACGGGTGATCCCCCAGCCCGCCGAGCCGGATCGCCGGCCCCGCTCACGCCGCCGCATCCTCATCGCCGCGATACTGCTGGTGCTGGTGCTCGTCGGCGGGCTCGCCATCGGCCGCGAGATCATCCGCAACAACTATTACGTCGCCGAACATGAGGGCACCGTGTCCATCATGCGCGGGGTCCAGGGCACGTTTCTGGGCATCTCGCTGCAGGAGCCGTATCGGCTGGGCTGTCTCAACGCCCGCAACGAACTGTCGCTGATCAGCGTCGACCAGGACCGCAGCGCACTCGGCTGCCGGCTGATGGCGGTCGACGACATGCGTCCGTCGGCCCGCGCCTCGGTGCGGGCCGGCCTGCCCGGCGGTACCCAGGACGAGGCCATCCAGCAGATCAACGATCTGGCTCGCGGCTCGGTCCTTCCAGTCTGCGCACCGCGCACCGCGCCCACGACGACCAAGCCCACGCCGCCGCCCAGCCCGTCACCGTCACCCTCGCCGTCGCCGTCACCCGGGGCCACCCCGGCTCCGACACCGGGTGCCGAGCCGCAGGCCCCCGAATCTCCCGCACCCGAATCACCGGCCCCCGCCGTCCCGGCCCCCGTCGTACCGACGCCGTCGCCCACGGTCACCGCACTGCCTCCCCCACCGCCCGAACCGGGGATGAACTGCCGAGCTGTGTCATGACGACTCAACCCCAGTCGCCGGTTACCGTCATGCCGCCGCTTCCCAATCGGCGCAACGCGGAACTGCTGCTTCTGGGGTTTGCGGCCTTCATCACCACGGTCGCGCTGCTGATCGTGGAGGCCAATCAGGAACAGGGACTGAGCTGGGACCTGATCCGCTACGTCGTCGCGTTCATCGTCCTGATGGGCGCCGCGCACCTGGCTGTGCGCCGGTTCGCCCCCTACGCCGACCCCTTGCTGCTGCCGGTCGCCGCGCTGCTCAACGGGCTGGGCCTGGTGATGATCCACCGGCTGGACCTGGCCAAGGGCGAGACGGCCTCCGATGGGCTCGGCGGCACCGCCAACCAGCAGATGATGTGGACGCTGGTGGGTGTCATCGGGTTCTCCGTGGTGGTGGCCCTGTTGACCGACCACCGCATGCTCGCCCGATACGGATACATCTGTGCGCTGACCGGCCTTGTGCTGCTTGTCATTCCGGCGTTGTTGCCGAGGAAGTACTCCGAGCAGTACGGCGCCAAGATCTGGATCCAGTTCCCCGGCTTCTCGATCCAGCCCGCCGAGTTCTCCAAGATTCTGCTGCTCATCTTCTTCGCCGCGGTGCTGGTGGCCAAGCGTGACCTGTTCACCAGCGCGGGTAAGCATTTCCTCGGCCTCGACCTGCCGCGGCCGCGCGACCTGGCTCCGCTGCTGTTGGCCTGGGCCGCCTCGGTGGGCGTGATGGTCTTCGAAAAAGATTTGGGCACTTCACTTCTGCTGTACTCGTCGTTTCTGGTGCTGGTCTACGTGGCCACCGAGCGGCTCAGCTGGGTGGTCATCGGGCTGGCCCTGTTCGCCGCGGGAAGCATTGTGGCGTATCAGGTTTTCGGCCATGTCCGGGTCCGCGTCGAAACCTGGCTGGACCCGTTCGCCGACCCTGACGGCGCCGGCTACCAGATGGTGCAATCGCTGTTCAGCTTCGCCACCGGAGGCATCTTCGGTACCGGCCTGGGCAACGGGCAGCCCGGTACCGTGCCCGCCGCCGCCACCGATTTCATCGTCGCCGCGATCGGCGAAGAGCTCGGATTGGTCGGCCTGGCAGGCGTTCTCATGCTCTACACGATCCTGATCATCCGCGGCATGCGCACCGCGATCGCCGTGCGCGACAGCTTCGGCAAGCTCCTGGCCGCCGGGCTGGCCTCGACGCTGGCCATCCAGCTGTTCATCGTGGTCGGCGGCGTCACCAAACTGATCCCGCTGACCGGCCTGACCACCCCGTGGATGTCCTACGGCGGTTCCTCGCTGCTGGCCAACTACATCCTGCTGGCCATCCTGGTGCGCATCTCGCACGCCGCACGGCGGCCGATCACCACCACCCCCGGCCCCAACCCCACTCCCATCGCCGCGGCCAGCACCGAGGTGATCGAGAAGGTATGAACACCTCCCTGCGCCGGGTTGCAGTCACGATCATGGTGCTGATCGTGCTGTTGTTGGCCAACGCCACGATCACCCAGGTCTTCACCGCCGACGGGTTGCGCGCCGATCCGCGCAACCAGCGGGTCCTGCTCGACGAGTATTCGCGCCAGCGAGGCCAGATCACCGCGGGCGGTCAGCTGCTGGCCTATTCAGAGGCCACCGAAGGCCGGTTCCGGTTCCTGCGTACCTACCCCGATCCCGAGGTCTACGCCCCGGTGACCGGCTTCTACTCGCTCGGGTACTCCAGCACCGGGTTGGAGCGCGCCGAGGACCAGATCCTCAACGGCTCCGACGAACGCCTGTTCGGCCGCCGGCTGGCCGATTTCTTCACCGGCCGTGACCCGCGCGGCGGCAACGTCGACACCACGCTGAAGCCACCGGTCCAGCAGGCTGCCTGGAACGCCCTGCAGCACGGTTGTGACGGCCCCTGCAAGGGATCGGTGGTGGCCCTGGAACCGTCGACGGGCAAGATCCTGGCCATGGCGTCGTCCCCGTCGTACGACCCCAACCGACTCGCCACCCACGATCTGAACGCCCAGAGCGAGGCCTGGCAGCAGCTGCGCGACGACGCACAGTCCCCGCTGCTGAACCGGGCCATCGCCGAGACCTACCCGCCGGGCTCGACGTTCAAGGTGATCACCACCGCCGCGGCGCTGCAGTCCGGCAGTACCCCCGACACCGAGCTGACCGCAGCACCCCGGATCCCCCTGCCCGACAGCACCGCCACGCTGGAGAATTTCGGAGGAGCCTCGTGCGGTCCCGGTCCCACGGCCACGTTGCGCGAGGCGTTCGCCAAATCGTGCAACACCGCTTTCGTCCAGCTGGGGATCAAGACCGGGGCCGACAAGCTCAAGTCCACCGCCCAGGCCTTCGGTCTGGACTCGCCGCCGCCGACCATCCCGCTGCAGGTGGCCGAATCCACCACCGGCCCGATCGCCGACGGGGCCGCCCTGGGCATGTCCAGCATCGGGCAGCGCGATGTCGCGCTGACGCCACTGCAGAACGCGCAGGTGGCCGCGACCATCGCTAATGACGGCATCGCCATGCGCCCGTATCTTGTGGATAGCCTAAAAGGACCCGACCTGACCACCATCGCCACCACCGCGCCCGCCGAAGAGCGCCGGGCGGTGTCACCCCAGGTCGCAGCTACACTTACGGACTTGATGGTCGCCGCCGAGCAGGTGACTCAGCAGAAGGGAGCCATCGCCGGCGTGCAGATCGCTTCGAAGACCGGTACGGCAGAGCACGGGACGGATCCCCGTAACACTCCGCCGCATGCCTGGTACATCGCATTCGCACCGGCCTCGGACCCGAAGGTCGCGGTCTCGGTGTTGATCGAGGACGGCGGGGACCGGTTGTCGGCCACCGGCGGCGCACTTGCCGCCCCGATCGGACGCGCCACGATTGCCGCGGCGCTACGGGAGGATTCATGAGTCCGCGAAGGCGACCCGGAGTGAGGCGTCCGCTGACGATGCAACACGAGGGACGAGTGGCGTTGAGGAAACGGACCGTGGCCCTCGCAGCGAGGGACGAGCGAGGACCGGAGCGACTGGGAGTCGAGCCGTGAGCCCTCGCGTTGGAGTCACGCTGTCCGGGCGGTACCGGCTGCAGCGACTGATCGCCACCGGCGGCATGGGTCAGGTCTGGGAGGCCGTCGACTCACGGCTGGGCCGGCGCGTCGCGGTCAAGGTGCTCAAGGCCGAGTTCTCCACCGATGCCGAGTTCGTCGAGCGGTTCCGCGCCGAGGCCCGCACCGTGGCCATGCTCAACCACCCTGGTATCGCCAGCGTGTACGACTACGGCGAGACCGAGCTGGACGGTGAGGGCCGGACCGCGTACCTGGTGATGGAGCTGATCAACGGCGAGCCGTTGAACTCGGTGCTCAAGCGCACCGGCCGGCTGTCGCTGCGCCATGCGCTGGACATGCTCGAGCAGACCGGGCGGGCGCTGCAGGTGGCCCACACCGCAGGCCTGGTGCACCGTGACGTCAAACCGGGCAACATCCTGATCACCCCGACCGGCCAGGTGAAGCTGACCGACTTCGGTATCGCCAAGGCGGTCGACGCTGCCCCGGTCACCCAGACCGGCATGGTGATGGGCACCGCCCAGTACATCGCGCCCGAGCAGGCCCTGGGCCACGACGCCACCGCGGCCAGCGATGTCTATTCACTGGGAGTCGTTGGCTACGAATCGGTTTCGGGCAAGCGCCCGTTCACCGGCGACGGTGCGCTGACGGTGGCGATGAAGCACATCAAGGAAACACCGCCGCCACTGCCGGCGGATCTGCCGCCCAATGTGCGCGAGCTGATCGAGATCACCCTGGTGAAGAACCCGGGGATGCGCTACAAGTCAGGCGGTCCGTTCGCCGATGCGGTCGCCGCGGTGCGCTCCGGCCGCCGTCCACCGCGTCCCAATCAGGCCCCGACACTGGGTCGAGCCGCCCCGGCCGCGGTACCGTCAGCCGCTCAGGCCCGTGCCGCAGCGGACCTCTCGGGTCGCACACCGGTGACCGCGACCCGGGCCCGGCCCACCGCGGCCGCCGCCCATCGTCCGGCCCCGCCCGCCCGGCGCACGTTCTCGTCGGGTCAGCGGGCCCTGCTGTGGGCTGCCGGGGTACTCGGAGCGCTGGCCATCGTGATCGCCATCCTGATCGTGCTCAATGCGCAGGACCGCAAGGATCAGCAGCAGTCACCACCGCCCACGGTCACCGACACGGTGACCCAGACGACGCCCTACCAGACCCCGGCAGCGTTGCCGAACCTGGCACTCCACGTGATCATGCCCAGAGAAGCCGGAAGTGACGCTCCGGCCATATCAGGGGCACCGGAACAGATACTGCGATGACGACGCCACAGCATCTCTCTGACCGATACGAACTCGGTGAAATCCTCGGCTTCGGTGGCATGTCCGAAGTCCATCTGGCACGGGACACACGGCTGCACCGTGACGTCGCGGTCAAGGTGCTGCGCGCCGATCTGGCCCGCGACCCCAGCTTCTACCTGCGTTTCCGCCGCGAAGCGCAAAATGCGGCGGCGCTGAACCATCCGGCCATCGTGGCGGTGTACGACACCGGCGAGGCCGAGACGCCCAACGGGCCACTGCCCTACATCGTGATGGAGTACGTCGACGGTGTGACGCTGCGCGACATCGTGCACGGCGAGGGTCCGATCCCGCCGCGGCGCGCCATCGAGATCATCGCCGACGCCTGCCAGGCGCTGAACTTCAGCCATCAGCACGGCATCGTGCACCGCGACGTCAAGCCGGCCAACATCATGATCAGCAAGAACAACGCTGTGAAGGTGATGGACTTCGGTATCGCGCGCGCCCTGGCCGACACCGGCAACAGCGTGACCCAGACCGCCGCGGTGATCGGCACCGCGCAGTACCTGTCGCCCGAGCAGGCTCGCGGTGAGACCGTCGACGCCCGCTCCGACGTGTACTCGCTGGGCTGTGTGCTTTACGAAATCCTCACGGGGGAACCACCTTTCATCGGCGATTCCCCCGTCGCGGTGGCCTATCAGCATGTCCGCGAGGATCCGATCCCGCCGTCGCACCGGCATACCGGCATCTCCCCGGAGCTCGACGCCGTGGTGCTCAAGGCCCTGGCCAAGAACCCGGACAATCGCTACCAGACAGCCGCCGAGATGCGCACCGATCTGATCCGGGTGCACAGCGGTGAGGCACCGGAGGCGCCCAAGGTGCTCACCGACGCCGAGCGGACGTCGATGATGAACTCCGGCCCGATGCTGGCGCAGGGGGGCGGCGCGCCCACCCAGAACATGGTGGTGCCGCGGCCGGCCGACCGTAATACCTCGGTGGCCCGGTGGCTGATCGCCGTCGCGGTGCTGGCGGTGCTGACCGTGGTGGTCACGGTGGCGATCAACATGTTCGGCGGCAATCCCCGCGACGTGCAGGTGCCGGACGTCAGCGGCCAGCGTTCGGCCGATGCCGTTGCCGCCCTGCAGAATCGGGGATTCAAGACGCGCACGGACACCAAGACCGACAACAAGGTGGCCCCGGGTGTCGTGATCGGCACCGATCCGGCGGCCAACAGCATGGTGGCCGCCGGTGACGAGATCACCGTGAACGTCTCCCAAGGGCCCGAACAGGCCCAGATCCCCGACGTCGCCGGCCTGACCCCGTCACAGGCCCGGCAGAAGCTCAAGGACGCCGGGTTCGAGAAGGTCAAGGAGAGCGCGAGCCCGTCGACACCCGAACAGAAGGGTCGCGTGCTCGCCACGAACCCGCCGGCCAATCAGACCGCGGGAATCATCTACGAGGTCACGCTCGTGGTCGGCTCGGGCCCGGAGAACACCTCGGTTCCCGACTGCAAGGGCCAGAGCGCCGATGTGTGTAAGGAGATCCTGACCGCGTCCGGGTTCACCAACACGGTGGTCATCGATGTCGACCACACCGCACCCGCCGGCCAGGTGGTAGATACCGAGCCGACCTCGGGCACGTCGGTACCCAAGGACACCCCGGTACAGATCCACATCTCGAAGGGCAACCAGTTCGTGATGCCCAACCTGGTCGGCCAGTTCTGGGATGACGCCTACCAGCGGTTGAGCGCGCTGGGCTGGACCGGAATCTTGGACAAGGGCCCGGATGTGCGCGACAGCGGTCAGCGCACCAACGCCGTGGTCACCCAGAGCCCGCCGGCAGGCACCGGGGTGAACTTCGGGGCGAATATCACGCTGAGCTTCGCGTCGTAGCCGCCGCTACGGCGCGAGCCACCTCGGCTTCGAGGGCAGCCACCAGATGTTCCTCGGGGGCGGCACCGCATACGCCCAGCCAGTTGGCCAGCATGCGGTGCCCACCCTCGGTGAGGATCGACTCCGGGTGGAACTGCACGCCGTGAATCGGCAGCTCCCGGTGACGCACGGCCATGATCACGCCGCCGTCGGTCTGCCCGATCACCTCGAGCACATCGGGCGTGGTCTCGGGGAGGATCGTCAGGGAGTGGTAGCGGGTCGCGGTGAACGGATCAGGCAGGCCCTTGAGCACACCGGTATCGGCATGGTGCACGACGCTGGTCTTGCCGTGCAGCAGTTCGGGTGCCCGGTCGACGGTGCCGCCGAACGCCACCCCGATGGCCTGGTGCCCGAGGCAGACGCCGAGCAGGGGAGTGCCGGCCGCGGCGCACGCGCGCACCAGCGGGATCGTGGCGCCGGCCCGTTCCGGTGTGCCCGGGCCGGGGCTCAGCAGGACGCCGTCGAAGTCGGCGGCCACCTTGGCGAGGTCGGCTTCGGTGGCCAGCCGGTCGTCGTCGTTACGCCACACCTGCGCGTCGACCCCGAGCTGGCCCAGATACTGGACCAGGTTGAACACGAAGCTGTCATAGTTGTCGACGACCAGAACCTGCATCGACTCAGGCTACCGGCCGCGAAAACCACCGTTAATAGCCGACAGGGCCCGCGGGCTTGGCGTAGCGCATCCGCAACGGTTCGGTGTGCCCGGTCAGCTGAACCTCGGCGCGGGGTTCTTCGAGATAGCCCAGGCCGAACCGCACCACGTATTGCTTGTAGAGGGTGACGTTGGGGGCGGCGGCCAGGGCGGCCTGCATGGCGGACGCGTCACCGATCGCGGTGATCACGTAGGGCGGGCTGTAGGTACGGCCGTTGAGCAGCAGGGTGTTGCCGACGCAGCGCGGCGCCGACGTGGCGATGATGCGCTGGTCCTGCATCTGGATGCCTTCGGCGCCGGCACTCCACAGTGCGTTCAAGACGGCCTGGATGTCCTGCTGGTGCACCACCAGGTCGTCTGGGGAGGCGTCGCGGGGAAAGCGGCCCTGAGCGTCGCGCTGGGCGTCGTTGAGTGTGACAACCAGTCCGGGTCCGCGCATCGGGACCGTGCCCGCGTCGACGGCCAGTTCCGCGGAGCGCCGGGTGATCGCCCCGAGGGCCGCATGTGATGCGGGGGAGCCGCCGTGGTGGCTGTCGATCTCGGTCGACAGCGAATCGCGCTGGGCGGTGAGCCGGTCGACCGACTGTTGAGCCTCACGCACCAGGTCGACCAGGCGGGGCGCATCGCTGCGGCGGATCTCGTCACCGCCGGAGACCCCGTGGGTAGCGGCCAGGAGCAAGCCTGCGGCCAGGCAGACGACCGGGACGCCGAAACGCCACGGGGATCGATCCGGTTGGTCCATCGCAGTCTCTCCTGGACGTGCAGCTACGTTAGGCTCGTGAGGCATCCTGCCTCATCGTCGCACCGTGTGACGCCGACTGTCCGCGAAGGTACCCATGCCCAAGTCCAAAGTCCGTAAGAAGAACGATTTCACCATCAAGTCGGTGAGCCGGACCCCGGTCAAGGTGAAAGCCGGGCCGTCGAGTGTGTGGTTCGTCGCGCTGTTCATCGGCCTCATGCTGTTCGGCCTGTTGTGGCTGCTGGTTTTCCAGCTCGCCGCGACCAACCCGGTGGACACCCCGTCTTTCCTTCAGTGGATGGCTGACCTGGGTCCGTGGAACTACGCGATCGCCTTTGCCTTCATGATCAGTGGGCTGTTGCTCACGATGCGCTGGCGTTGACCCGAGCTGGCTTCATAATGAATTCATCTTACGTTTTCAGCGTTACCCGTTCAGCAACGTCGCGGATGCTCAATCACATCGTTGTGATTCATCCCCATTGGGGATAGCACCTGTGGATAACTCCATTACCCGCGGTAAGAGGGTGTGACGAACCCGTGCAGCAAACTCATTGGGGGCCACCGGCCGCCGGAGTCGCAGGTTGCGGCATAGGCGGACTTATGATGGCTATCGCAGCTGTGACCCTGATCACAGACCCACCCGGACGTGTTCTTGCCGGCATAGCTGGGGTGGGATTGCTCACGTTCGCAACATTGTCGTGGCGGGCACGACCCAAACTGGCAATTAACCAAGACGGTCTCACGGTCGCCGGCTGGTGGAGCAACCGAACATATCGCCGCAATGAGATCCGGAAAATCCGCATCACGGAGTTCCGCCGGATCGCCCGGAAGGTCCGCCTGCTGGAGATCGACACCGTCGACGACCACCTGGTGGTCCTCACGCGGTGGGATCTCGGAACCGACCCGCTCGACGTCCTGGACGCGCTCACCGAGGCCGGTTACGCAGCCCCGGGATGATCGGGCCCCACACAACACGCGACGCCCCCGGATTCGGGGGCGTCGCGCATCTGTAGGTGCGGGGTTGGGCCCGTTATGACACGGTGACCGATTCGACGACGACCGGATCAGTCGGCCGGTCCGAACGATCGGTCGGGGTGGACGCGATCGCGTCGACGACCTTCTGGGACTCCGGATCCACAACCTCGCCGAAGATCGTGTGGCGACGGTTGAGGTGCGGGGTCTGGCCGACCGTGATGAAGAACTGGGAGCCGTTGGTGCCCGGGCCCGCGTTGGCCATCGCCAGCAGGTAGGGCTTGTCGAACTGCAGCTCGGGGTGGAACTCGTCGGCGAACTGGAAGCCCGGGCCGCCGCGGCCGGTGCCGGTCGGGTCGCCGCCCTGGATCATGAAGCCGTCGATCACCCGGTGGAAGATGACGCCGTCATAGAACGGACCGGACGTCCCACCCGAGGCATTCTCGGTGCTGTAGTCCTTGGTGCCCTGCGCCAAGCCGACGAAGTTGGCCACGGTCTTGGGAGCGTGGTTTCCGAACAGTGCGATCTTGATGTCGCCGCGGTTGGTGTGCAATGTCGCCGTCGCGGTCTGAATGGGGCTCGTCACGGCTACTCAGTCTGCCATCCCGGCCGCCGCCGACGGTCAGATACCCCACCAACGCCCCCAGACTCCCGCGGAGATGGCAATGTGGATCTCAGCCGACAAACCCCGGCCACAGCTCACCCCCGCCGCCCGTGCCCAGAAAGGTGCCAGATGACCGCGAACGTCCAAACCCGGTTGGCCCCCCGTCAGCGCCTAGCCCGCGGTTTGAAATACAGCACCGTCGGCCCGGTCGACGTGACCCGGGGCGTGGTGGGCATCAGCGCCAACACCGTGTCCGCCGCAGCGGCCGGACTGCGCAAGCGCTACGAGTCGGGCAAGCTGCGCCGCCAGCTTGCCGCAGCCGCCCAGACCGTGGCGGCGCTGCCCGAGGTACTGCAGGAGGCAGCCGCAGCGCCACAGCCCAACCGCCGGCGCCGCCGGCTGGTGATCGCCGGGATCGCCGCGGCCGTCCTGGCCGGTGGGGCCGTGACGTTCTCGATCGTGCGACGCTCCACCCAGCCCGAGCCGTCACCGTTGCCGCCGAGCGTGGAAGTCAGCCCGAAGCCCTAGGTGTTCTTCACGGGTAGGTTGTGAACGCGTAGGCGCTCGATTGGTGTCATTCCGCCGATGCCGGTGTGGGGTCGGTGGTGATTGTAGTGATGCAGCCAGTGCTGGTAGGTTCCGGCGCGTTCGGCCTC